>OZ252287.1:0-1368807 GCA_965250085.1 Candidatus Altimarinota bacterium | reverse complement strand
ATACTTGGCACATCTGGAACAAGTCCCTTTATAGAACTTTCAAAAGAACTCAGTGCTCCCATTATTTTGATATAAAAAAATAATCCCAAAAGAACAACAAGAATGTAAGGAAGCAAAATGGTAAGTATTCTTCCTAATAGTATCCACTTTGTTTTTTTCTTTTCTTTTTTTTTATACTCGACCAGTTCTTCCAAGAGCTTTCTGTTTTGCATTTCAATGTCTCGTATTTGCCGAAGATATTTTTCTGGAGATGTTTCGTCTTCCATTTTTAAGAATGAAGAATTAAAGAGTTGAAAATTTGTATTTTCTTTCTTCAAAATCTACAACTTTTCCGTTGTGTACTTGAATCCCCTCTTTTTTAAGTCTTCGAATTTTGTCTTTCTGTCCTCGTGCAAATTCTCCAATACTTCCATCACTTTTGACCACTTTGAAACACGGATATCTATCTGCTTCCGGATTTTTTCCACAAAGAGTTCCCACCGCTCGATATGCTTTGGGGGTTCCCATTTTTTTTGCCAGTTCCGCATAGGTTGTTATTTTTCCTGAAGGAATAGAAATCAGGAGTTGTTGAAGATTGGTAAGAGTAAATGCATTTTGGAACGAGTGCTTCATATTGTGCAAAAAAAGAAAAGCCGTATAATCCCAGTATATCCATTTCTCTTCCTTTTTGATATGAAAAAAATATTCTTTCTGGGAAGCGTATTTTCTCTTTTGCTGTTAGGTTTTTCGGTATTTACTGGATACGCAGAAAACACTATTACTACTGCAAACTCTTCTGGTATTTTCAAGAGTGTGTTTTCAGTAATTGAAAATGCATATGTCACTGGCACATGTGATGCAGCCCAACACAAAAGTGTAGAGATCTATGTCGTTGATCATAAGGATACATGGACTGGAGGAGAATCTCTCGTGGATATCGGAGTAGGCCCTATAGGACTTATTGATGTGGGAGCTGATGGCACTATTCCGCTGACGCTCGTTTGGGATCAATTGGAACTGGGGTCATATGACATCGCTATTGATACCGATGGAAATGCCATGAATGATATTGCAGAAAACTGTATATTTTCTGGGTTTACAGTAGTGGAAGGGTGTCAGGGAAATATCTATATGGATTTAAGTGGCGATGACGCGACCTCTAAGGTTGCTGCTGAAACTCATGGCATGGAAGAATGTGAAGGTATTATTACTTCAATACGAGAGGCATCTTGCTTTGGAGTAGAGGTATGTCAGTGTGAGTTTGACCCTCTTGGCGATGGATGTACGTGTGAGTTTGGCTATCCTACTGTTTCCGGATCATATGATTATTCTTCCTGTGTAGATAAAAATGATGATGATGATTTTAGCGATCCTGGGGAACAGGACACGCAAACATTTATTCTGGAAATTACCGGAGGAGATGGTGACGGTGACGGTGATGGAGATGGAGATGGAGACGGAGACGGAGATGGTGATGGTGATGGAGACGGAGATGGTGACGGAGATGGTGATGGTGACGGAGACGGAGATGGTGATGGTGACGGAGACGGAGATGGAGACGGAGATGGAGATGGCGATGGAGACGGAGATGGTGATGGTGATGGTGACGGAGACGGAGATGGAGATGGTGACATCGGGAGTAGCACTAATCCGTTTCTCGACACCTTTGGACACTGGGCAGAGTCCTATATCTTTGAGCTCTATCAGCAAAATATTATCAATGGAAAATCTGGTACTGTTTTTGATCCTGATGCTCTAATCACCAGAGCAGAACTCACAAAAATGATCATTGGTGCCGCTTTTGGTGAAAGTATTATTAATAATTGCCTTTCAGAAAATACTGAGTCTGGTTGGACTTATGTCTTTTTTCCTGACGTAGGGATCAATGAATGGTACTCCAAGTATATCTGTACTGCGAAGGTGTATAACATTGTCAGTGGATACCCTGATGGTATGTATCGACCGAATCAAGAAATTAATCGCGCAGAAGTGGTAAAGATGATGGTAAATACTTTTGGTGGAAATCCCAGTGAAGCGGCAGACGCAAACTTTCCTGACACTGATTCTAGTGCTTGGTACATGCCTTTTGTAAACTATGCTGTCGAAAACGGTATAGTGAGTGGATATGCCGATGGCACCTTTGGACCGAGCAATTCCGCTACCCGCGCAGAAGTGTCTAAGGTCACCGTGGAGTCGAGGTAAAACTATTCCAAAAGCTCCGTGCTCACCTTCTTTTTTTGAATCAATAGCCTCTGTACCGATTCAGAGGCAGGCTCTACGGATTTAAGGCTGATCTCTACGCTTTCAGAGGCGGGAGTACAGATAATATTCTTCTGCCAAGTCTCATCAGTTTCAGGAAAATCGCGTCTATAATGAGCTGCTCTGCTTTCGGTACGTTCAAGTGCACTGGCAATAATCATTTCACAAGTAGGAATCATATTCTGTACATCCAGTGCCGCGATCAGAGCTTCATTGTCTTTAGTGCTCGAACCGGTTTTCAGTTTCATATCATGGAAACCTGCGAGCTCTTTTTGAGCTTGTTTCATCCCCTCTTCATCTCGCACCACTCCCACCAATCGAGACATTACCTCTTGAATATCTTTTTTTATCTGCACCGGATCTTCTCCTTTCTCACTCTGCAGAGACTCAAATTCAGAATATTTTTGCTTTATTAGATCCATATCGATCTCCAGATTTTCATATCCATCAAGTTCTTTGAGAATTTGTTGAGATGTGAGGCGCCCAAAGACCAAGATCTCTGCCAAGCTGTTGCCTCCCAATCTGTTGCCGCCGTGTACTCCGCCCGCTATCTCACCAATGGCATAGAGGCGTGGAATGCATTTTGACGTATTCTGCAACACCTTGCCGGTCATATGATCGATCTGCAGTCCTCCCATAGAGTAGTGAGCTGTAGGCGCTACCTCCATCTTCCCCTCAGAAATATCAATGCCCGTATATTCCAAGTATTTTTCATATATTTCCGGAAGACGCTCAAGAATATAGTCTTTTCCTTTATGGCTAATATCTAAGTACACTCCCCCATTTTCTGTTCCCCTCCCAGCTTCAATCTCGAAATAGTTAGCACGGGACACCACATCACGAGCGGAAAGCTCCATGCTTTCAGGAGCATAATTCTTCATAAATCTTTCACCGTTTGCATTCGTGAGAATACCTCCTTCTCCACGTGTCGCTTCAGTAATAAGGAGTCCTTCAGCTTCTTCGGGAAATACCATCCCTGTGGGATGAAACTGAAACATTTCCATATCCTGAAATGAAGCACCCAAATCATATGCAAGGGCGATTCCATCACCGTTGTTTTCCCAGAAACGAGAACTGCTTCGTTTGAACATTCGCGAATGACCACCAGTTGCCAGAATGACTGCCTTTGCATGAAAAGCAATTACTTCTCCTGTTTTCATATTGAGCCCAAGAGCTCCATTTACATTTCCATTCTTATGAAGAAGGGAAAAAATATAGATGTCACTTTGGAATGGTATTTTTCTCTTCTCAACTTGGTCAACAAGTGTATTTAAAATAGCAAGACCTGTGGAAGATCCCACGAAACAGGCACGACGATATGTTGCCGCTCCAAAAAATCGTTGAATAATTTTTCCATTCTCATCTTTCGCAAATGGACATCCCCATGCATCCAGTTCATGAATCATTTCAGGCGCGTGCTTGCAAAGAGTTTCTACTGCTATGGCATCATTAATTCCCCCTCCATCGCGAATAGTATCTGCCGCATGGACTTCCCAACTGTCCTTTTCATCCATAGTACCAAGTGCAGCATTAATGCCACCTTGAGCCTCTTTTGTATGAGCCTCTCGTTTTTTACATTTCCCGACCACTAATACATCTACATTGTTATCGTGAAGCTCAATTGCCGCCCTGAGTCCCGCCCCACCAGATCCAATAATCAGGACATCAGTTTTGTGAATCGGAATATCCATAGACAATGCTCTGAAAAACACAACACTCAGCAGTATAAATGATCAAAGAATTATTGCAATTGACTCCGTTGCAAATGTGTAATCTTTCTTATTTATAATTAAATTACATCTTTTCTGAGAAAAAGATTAGACAGCTTTGTTAAATTTCGACAAAATAGCGAGCGCTCAGAAACTATGGAGAGGTGGCTGAGTGGTTGAAAGCGGCACCCTGCTAAGGTGTTAACCGGGGCAACTCGGTTCGGGGGTTCGAATCCCCCCCTCTCCGCCACAGTTGAATTCGAGATGAATGCGATCCCGCAAAGCGGGAGAAGCATGAATCCGAAGACACTGTGCACTGGGAACTCTCGAAGGGAGAGAGCAGTATGTTGAATTCGAGATGATGCTTATTAAGGAATGGAAATTGTTATCCGATCAACAAATTTAGGGCTAATTGTATCAAATTCCCGATTCCAAGTATCTGATTCTATCTTAACATTTCCATATTGATCTATGTTGATGGGATGACCTTCTTGGGTTTGAGTTTTGTCATATATCCCAACCACAACTTGGTCTTCATTTACTTCTATATCGTATTGTGCAGATTGACCCATTCCAAACACTATACTCGAAATTAGCCATTGATTTTCTGGAGCAATGAAAAAATCATTTTTCGAGTCTGTTTCCAGATTGATCATATATACCCCATTCATATTCCATTTGATCAAATTTTTCCCATTCGCTAAAATTTCATAACTTGCACCAGCAGCACCTCTATACAAGTCGACAGTCCTCACAAAATCAGAAATAGCTAATTCATGAATTGAAAGGTCTAACAAATCTAAGCGGTATATTTCCTCTATTCCAGAATATGGCATGTCACTACCAAAAATATGGCGAGTTTTTAAATACAAATGTTCTTTGACAGCGGGTATAGAAAAAATATCAACGACCATTGAGCCATTGGGTTCTTTATTTTGAACAGCAGAAATGACTTGAATCAGACTTGGGATAATAACTTCGGTATCATTTCTTACAAGACGGGTATCTTGAGCATTCGCCCAATAAGAATCAGTACGAAATTCTTCATCAAGTTGATTGTAAACAGGAGATTGTTTCAACGGATAATCTATCAAAGAATAAAGCCTGTTATCTATTTTGTTTGCAACTATATTATTAGGAGAATTGACGGAAGGCCCATTTGAGTCTTCGATTTCTTGTTGAACAATTTCATCATCATTTTCATCCATAACATTTGTGGGAATGTTATTACGAAAGGAGTTTGAGGAGTCCTCGAGGTCAGCAACGATTAATTCCTCAGGGATCTTATCATTCTCAGAAACAAGTGATGATGGAAATATTTTCTCACTATGCATGGTGAGAAAATAAAAACCGACTCCAACAGTTATAACACATATAAGCGCCACAAAAATTGTTTTGTTTAATTTCATAAATCTTTACAAATAAAATGACCTCGTAGGATTACCACTTTCGACAACCTCTCCAAAACGTGACCGAAACATTGTGTCGAAATTTAGAAACAATGTCTAATATTTTTTATTCCCCTATTGTATACTGCAACATATGAAAAAGAGCACCTTCTCCGAATATGTTGTCCATGATCTCCTCGGTCATATGGATGGAATGATGGCCCGAGCCATGTTTGGCGGATATGGCATTTATAAAGACGGAGTTATGTTTGCCCTTATTTCTGATGATCAGCTGTATTTTAAGGTCAGTGAAGAAAACCAAAAAGATTTTGAAAGCTATGGCTCTGCCCCTTTTGTGTATTCAAAAGGTGGAAGTAAACCCATTGCCATGTCCTACTATCTTTTGCCAGAAGAAATAGCGGATGATCAAGAGCTGCTCACCCAGTGGGTGATACAATCACATAAAATTGCGGTAAAAAGTAAAAAGAAAAAATAATACTTTCCCCTTCCTATGATGCATTTCCTCAAAAAACTTTCCCCACAGTCAAGAATGATATTAGCCTTTTTTTCTGGGATCTTACTCCTGATGGGGGTTATAAATATTATGAGTTCTCAGGAGTTAGAAAATAATCTGCCAAACAAAAAAAGTGATCTCCCTATCACAAGCTTTGAAGAATGTGTAGAGGCTGGAAATGCCGTTATGGAAAGTTATCCGCGCCAGTGTAGAGCTCATGAAAAAACTTTTGTTGAAAATATTGGTAATATTCTTGAAAAACAAGATTTAATTGAGCTTCATACTCCATCGCCAAATCAAATCATCCAAAGTCCACTTCAATTATCTGGTCGAGCACGTGGGTATTGGTTTTTTGAAGGAAATTTTCCCGTGATTCTTACGGACTGGGATGGTCGTATTATTGCGGAAGGATTTGCCACTGCAAAAGACGAATGGATGACCGAAGAGTTTGTTCCCTTCTCCGCAACACTTGAGTTTGAAATGCCAGAATATGGAAAGATGGGGACTTTGATTTTAAGAAAAAGCAATCCATCAGACCTGGAGGAGAATGATGATGCACTGGAAGTACCGGTAAGATTCTAAGAATAAAAAACTATACTCCCTCTTGCATGTAATCTATTACGATACTGATTATCTTCCTCACTGTGTCATTACATGATTTAAAACTTATATTATCAAGTATTTCAATCCCATAATTTCTTATTAGATCACTTATTAATGCGTGTATGAATGACTGTGTTGCCGAATCGATGTTCTTGAAATTCAGAATTACTTCCTGATTTTTTTCTAGGGCGGGTATTATCTTCTCTTTTCTAATGTCTCTTGCTAGGTCTTTATTTTCAGCGAAGCTGCCGACTATTTCTTGTAAGTTGATTTGGATCATATGAATTGGGGCTTTCTTTGTCTTTCCTTCTTTCTCTGTCTTACGGCCGTTGCATAAGTATCTCGAATGAGATCTAAAAGAATTGAAAATTCTTTTGTAGTATCTAAAGAAATATCAATGCCAACGACAGTTCCTTTCCAATAGGGGAAATTATTATCCTTGGAGTGTCGATCGTCAAAGGGGTCTATATGGAGTTTTGATCTAGAGCTAAGCTTTGCTTTTAATAATTTATACATTGCATTACCACTATAGATCATAAAGAAATCGCGATTAACGTTTGCAATTGATTTAATAAAAAACAAACCTGCTCCAGCGTTAAATTCTGTTCCACCTTCCTTCTTAGTTGTCCCCGTTACTCCTGGAATTAATGCTAATTGGATAGCTTCTAAATCATCTTTAGTAGTATAAGAATGGTCAATTGTTTTTTTAATGCCTATTCCAGTGTCAACAATTCCAATTCTAATCGAATTACTTTTTTTATAGTATTGTGCCGAAACAATTGCACCATAATGTGAATGAGAGTGTTCTAAGACATTTCTCACTAATTCACTAATAATATATTTGATTGGTTCTGCTTGTTTCGGTTCCAGATGAAGTAGCGGAATCACGTCAGTAATGAATTGTGTTAGTTCTCCAGAATCTTTTATTTGAGTCAAGGGAATAAAGCGTCCAGATGATTCATGTTTTGTTATCTTCATTCCAGATTTCATCCTCAGAAATTTGAATAACCCCATTCGTTCTAAATAGTGCTTTGAAGTGGCTTCAAATTTCTCACATTTAATATTTGAAGGAGTTATTGTTAGTCCAATAGCTGCAACCATAGAGAGAACTATGGGATGGATCCACACCCATTTTTTATTTGCCGTAATTTCTAATCTATCGGGACAAGATGTATCAATATCCCTTAAAAAGGGGTCTATGTTTCCTAAAAATGCGCTATTTGGCAAATGTATCTTCATCGTCTCCATTTTACCGGGAATCCCGGTAAAATGTCAAATACTATAAATCCCGGTAATTTAACCGACTTAAGATGTATTTTTTACTTATTTTTTATTCGAAATTTAATCAATGCTTATAACTCTGCCGCCTCCGCTTCTTTCCCCATCATATTCAGCATTTCTTTGTCCACTGCCTTGGTAATAAGAAGTCCTACTGCATAGAGTACTGCCGCAGAAGGAATGACTATTGCCAGGGCTTTTTTTCCTACCTCTGCCCCCCAATATCTCCAAACAAAAAAAGTAAATACGCCCATAACAATGGTGGAAAGCACAGTCCCAGATACTCGCTTCCATTGAAGAGAAAATCGAGTAATACGAAGCACACAATACAGTCCTAAAACCAAGATAAATCCTTCAGAAAGAAGAGATGTAACGGCTGCGCCCATGTACCCATAAATCGGAATGGCGTAGATATTGAGGATGAGATTGAGTATTACCGCGCCAAAATTGATCCAGAGAATCTTTTTTTGTTCGCCAAAAGCAATCAGTACAAAATTTATAAATGTTGTAAAAAAAGTAAAGAGGAGGGGTGCCATAAGTATTTTAAGTGCTCCATGAGAGCCAAAATTTTCAGGAGTGATCAGCTCCACAATTGGCTTGGCAAGAAGGAAGAGCCCTGTCACTGCCGGAAGAGAAAGGATCAGAAGAAAGAGAAACGGAAGGGAGAGTCGCCTCTCAATTTTTTTTGTATCTTTTTCTTGCACCGCACTTGAAAGTGAGGGCAAAACCGAGTTCATAAAATACAATGGTAAGATAATAAGCACTTCCATAATGCGTACTGCAACAGCGTAAATCCCTGCCTGTTGATCTCCACAAAGCGCTGCAAGACAGGTGCCGTCCACTTCAGAGCGCGGAAGTAAAATTCCCATCATGGTAATATCAAGTCGGAAATAAATAGTATTGAGAAAGATTGCACATCCAAATGGAAATGCCATATAAAAGAGTTCTTTCATGAGAGGAGCGTTCCATGAGGGGCGAAGAGAAATAAAATTTTTCGCAAAGACATATGTGGACAGCAATGTCAGCATGCTTCCCCATACTCCGGCCCAAATCAGATTATAAAAACTCGCCTCTGATGGATCAGGCGACAGGAGAAATACAACTGTCAGAATAGACCCAAAGGTAAGGAGTTTTCCCAGTACAAGAGCAATAGCATGGAATTTCATCTTCAGGTGCACCAGCAAAATAGTAGAGAGTGTGCCACTGAGGATAAAAAGCGTAGTTCCAAGCGCCGCAATAGCGACTCCTTTTGGGATTACTGTTCCCTGATATTTGGGAATCAGAATGGCCACAATAACGGCAAGCCCAAGAGCTACAACAAGTGAAATACATCGCAAGGAAAATGTTGCTGAAAAAATTTGCTGCTGTTGCTTTTTGTACTTGGACATTTCGCGCACGGCGATCGTAAAGATGCCCAAATCTGCGAGCGATCCAAACATCGCTAAAAATTCGTAAATGGTGGCATATGTCCCATATTGCGCTTGTCCAAGCTTTATATTTCCCGCTCCCCAATAATTGGTAAGAATGCCGACAGTGACGAATGCAATAAAAGCCGTGGCAATGCGTCCAAAAATTTGCCAAAACGTATTGCCGAGGATTTTACGGGTGAGCGACAAATAAAAAGTTGAGAATTCTATGTGAGCATTTCTTGGAGTTTCCCCGAATCATTGAGTTCCATCAAATTATCATATCCCCCCACAAACTCTTCACCAATAAAAATCATGGGCACCGTACGGTGATTGTGCTTTTGGACAAATTCTTGGTACTCATCTCTCTGCGATTCATCAAGGACATCAATTTCTGTATAGTCTTTCTCCATACCTTTAAAAAATTTTTTAGCAGCAATGCAGTACGGACAAGTCGCTTTGGTATAAATCGTAATTTGTGACATAAAGAAAGGAGATATAAAAGTTGAGTCTATTGTGGCAGAAAGTTTTTTGAAAAACCAGAAATGAAATACCCGACTACTGACAACTTACTACTGATAATTCACTACTGACTACTCATTGCTTCTTCTTACACTGATTCGGTACGATATATGCGAATTACAAAAAGTATATGAGTTTTATTGGAGTCGATATTGGAGGAACGAAGATTTTTGCCGCACGCTTTGATGAAGCTCTGAATATTGAAGCCAAAGTTCGTGTCGCTACTGAAGCTGAGCGAGGAAAAGATGTGGTACTAAAAAACCTGCAGAAAGCAATTGCCGAGGTTATCACAAATGATGTACAGGCAATTGGTATCGCTTGGGCAGGTCTCATAAATCCTGATACTGGAGTCATCGCCAAAGCTCCTCATATTTCTGGATTTATAGATTTTCCTCTCGCTGAGTTTCTTCAAAATAAATTTGAAGTTTCGGTATACATAGAAAACGATTGCAGGCTTTTTGCTTATGCTGAGAGCCAAGTTGGGTGTGGAAAGGGGGCAAAGGTCTTGTGGGGAATCACGCTGGGAACTGGAATTGGAAATGGAATTGTGATCAATGGAGATATTTTCTCTGGTCATAATGGATTTGCTGGAGAATTCGGTCACGGAGCGATAGACCTTAGTGGTGAGAAAGAAGCTGAAGAAATATTTTCTGGGAGTGCTCTGACCAAAGCACTTTCAGGAAATTCATTGGAACAATATGTGGCAGAATGGGAGTCTGGATCGGGAGAGGGATTTGATTTTTTTGAACTTTGGATTCAAAAGCTTTCTGTCTGGATTATGAATGGAATACTTACCTTTAACCCCAGTATAGTAGTCTTTGGCGGAGGGATTGGAACCGACATTCTGCCTCCATTGTTACCAACGATTCAGAAGAAAATTGTTGCAAGACTCAAAGAAAAAGATTTTTCGTTTACCGTGCAGCTTCATACTTCTGAGCTCGAAAATGCCGGATCACTTGGTGCAGCGCTCTATGCAAAAGAAAAAGTGCTTTCGTAAAATTGTTCACAAACATCGGGAGAACGTGTTTTGAATTTTGAGGTTTTTATTCTACATTCTCTTTCGATCACTTTTTTTATAAATTTCGTATTTCCAATTTTTTACTTGCTCCATGCCTGAATATGACATTGCTGTGATCGGAGCCGGCGGTGGTGGGCTCAGTGTAGCGGCTGGAGGTGCCACTCTTGGTGCCAAGGTTGTTATTGTGGAAAAAGAAAAGCAGATGGGAGGTGACTGCTTGCACTATGGATGTGTGCCAAGCAAGACACTGATTCATTCTGCATATATCGCCCATACCATAAAAAATGCTCAGCAGTTCGGTATCGAGTCCCATACTCCAAAATTTGATATGAAACATGTCACCGATCGGGTGCAGTCAGTGATTCAGAGTATTCAGCCACACGATTCGGTCGAAAGATTTGAAGAGCTGGGATGTGAAGTACTGGTCAGTTCTACTGGTGAATTTATTGATCGAGAAACATTCGAAATAAAAACTGGCACTCACAAAGGAAAGAAAATAACCGCAAAGAACTTTGTACTCGCAACGGGATCCAGAGCGTATATTCCGAACATCAAAGGAATAGAAGATGTCCCCTATCTTACAAATGAAACTCTTTTTTCGCTCAAGGAAACACCAAAAAAAATGCTCATTGTTGGCGGTGGCCCCATTGGTTCAGAAATGGCGCATGCTTTTCAGCGCCTGGGAGCTGAAGTCACGGTGATTGTAGGACCGGACACAACTATCCTTTCTAAAGACGATCCAGAAGCTTCGGCAGTAGTGATGAAACAGATGACAGATGAAGGCGTGCAATTTGTCACTGAGGCATCAGCGAAATCGGTGAAAAAAACTGATGATGGAATGATGGAGCTCATGGTGAAAAAAACGGATGGGTCAAAAGAAATAAAAAAATACTCTGGAGACACACTCCTCATTGCCACCGGCAGACAGCCCAATGTAGAACATCTGGGACTTGAGAATGCAGGAGTACAATACGACAGAAGAATAGTAGTAAATGAAAAGCTTCAAACCAGTAATTCAAAAATATATTCCTGCGGAGACGCCAGCAGTCGCTTGCAGTTTACCCATATTGCCGGATACCAAGCCGGTATAGTATTGAGGAATATTCTTTCACCAATTGCACTGGCAAAAGCAAATCATGATTATGTACCATGGGTGACCTATACCGATCCTGAACTCGCACAGATAGGACTGAATGAACCAAGAGCAAAAAAGGAGGGGATTCCCCACAAAGTCTACAAATTTGATTTCAGTGGCAATGATCGTGCAAAGGCAGAGGGATCCACCGGCGGATTTATCAAAGTGATTTGCAGTCCAAAAGGAAAAATTCTCGGGACGACAATAGTCGGACGAAGTGCAGGAGAACTCCTCGGCACATGGATCATCGCTTTGAATCAGGGACTCAAGATTGGAGATGTGTATAACACCATATTCCCCTATCCCACTCTGGGGGAGATCTCCAAACAAGTCGCTGGGCAGTCACTCAAAGAATCATTCACTCCAGGGAAAAAGAAGTTTTTAAAAAAACTTTTGAGACTGAGGGGAGAATAACTCACCTCGTACTAACATGTGTGAAAAAATCCCCTTTAGTCCCCCTTTTACAAAGGGGGAGGTGCGTTGGTTTCTCCCCCTCTTTAGTAAAGAGGGGTTAGGGGAGATTTGTCGAACACTTCTCCAATAGTAAAAGCATTGTGATATTATAATTCTCGATGAAAAAATGTATCCTCTTTCTTGTTGGCCTCTTTTTTGTTTTTGGAAATTCTTTTGTCTCTGCTCAGGAAAATTGGGAAATTGCAAACTTTGAGAGCGATATAACTATTCAAACTGATGGCAAAGTGCGAATAGTGGAAACCATTGTCGCTGACTTTGGTGCTGAGCAAAGGCATGGCATTTTTCGTGATATTCCATTTGCATACGAAGCCACTGGACAGAAGACGTATACCGAGATTGATGCAATATCAGTGGCAGCAAATGGAGAGAATATTCCCCATGAAGTGAATCGAAATAAAGCAACTGTTCGCATCAAAATTGGTGATCCAGATCAACTTATTTCTGGCGTTCAGAACTATGAAATCGAATATCTGGCAACTGGAGTCCTGAGATCATTTGAAGGCTTTGATGAGCTCTATTGGAACGTGACCGGAAATGAATGGCCAGTGCGAATACAAAAAAGTTCAGCCACTCTCCACTTGCCTGAAGAGGGAGTCGTTCAAAGTGACTGCTTTCTCGGATCATATGGATCTGGCATACCTTGTGACACTGAACAAGTGAATACAAAAACAATAACTTTCGCATCTCCATCACCCTTAAACGCATACCAAGGGCTCACTATTGCCATTGGCTATACATCCGACATGGTGCCCATACTTACAGCCGATCCTCCCAAGATTATTGCGAATACTATTGGCAACTCTACGACCATTCTTACCTTTTTGGGAACCTTGATAGCAGGGCTCTTTTTGATCCTCAGGCTTTGGTGGCAAAAAGGGCGTGATCACTATCTCAAACGAACAAGCCTGCATGATGAAGACCAAAGTGCTGAAGTCATGCCACTGGGCGCTCATGAAAACATCGTGGTGGAATATGAATCTCCTGAAGATTTGCGTCCGGCAGAAATTGGGGTCCTCATGGATGAAAGAGCAGATACACTAGATATTTCTGCAACTATTGTGGATTTGGGAGTACGTGGATATCTCACTATTACAGAGATTCCCAAGACATGGAAATTTGGAAAGATCGACTATAAACTCAAAAGAACAGAAAAATCTGGAAAAGGACTGCTGAACTATGAAACAAAACTGCTATCCTCCCTCTTCAAAATCGTGGATACCGTCAGCCTTTCTGATCTCAAAAACTCATTTTATGACGACTTGAGGAAGATAAAAAAGGATCTTTACACAGAGGTTACCAATAAAAATCTCTTTTTCGACAATCCTGAGTCTATTCGCGGTAAATATCTGGGATGGGCCATTGGACTCTTGGTCATCAGCATTATTTTTCTCGCTGTTGGAATATTTACCATCACTGGCATTGTGATTGGTCTGGGAGGAGCTCTCGGACTCTGTGCTATCTGCTTCATCGTCGTTTCTTTTGCTATGCCACGAAAGACCGCACTTGGCCGTGAGCTATATCGCAAAGCACGAGGATATGAAGTGTTTATCAGTAATGCGGAGAAACACCGCCAAAGATTTTTTGAAAATGAAAACACCTTTATGCAAGTGCTTCCCTATGCCATCGTCTTTGGTGCGACCAAAAAACTGGCAACTGCCATGAAGCAAATGGGCGTCAAAGCCGCAGAAGTCGCCCCTCATTGGTATTCCGGTACTCGCCCATTTGATGCCGGCCGATTCGGCAATGACATCGGCACTTTTTCCAAGTCACTTTCCACCGCTATTGCTTCTACCCCTGGAGGAAGTGGGAGCTCAGGTGGTGGATTTTCTGGTGGAGGCTTTGGCGGAGGTGGAGGTGGAAGTTGGTGATATACTGTTTCAATTTCTAAAAAGTGGATTCTGGTTCTTCTTCGGAAACATGTTTGTGTTGCTTGAGTTCATGGAAATCATTTTCACTAAAGTCTATTAATACTTCTCTGAAGTTTAACTTTTTTCCATCTATGCGTTCTATAAAAAATCTGGCTTCTTCCTTATTTCCAAAAAAATGTCTTTGTGGGTGTTTTACATTTTCACTTAATAGACTCTGATTCAATACAGACTTATTAAAATAACCCATAACTTTTTTATGTATTCTATCCAAATAGTCTATCTTAGAATCTCCTAATTCAAAATATTCACCATGAGTAAGCCTATGTCTTAGTCCTGTATTTGGACTGAAAAGTTCATCACAAAGCTCCTTTCCTAAAATTTTTTCCATTAGATTAAAATCTTTTCCCCCCTTCTTGTTTTTCACCAACGATTCTATGGCTGCAAATATTAAAAGTAACTTTGCTGAATAGCCGATAGTGTTTACTGCATCGTTCCAGTAATAATAGAACTCTTCTGAGATAAAATCATTTTTCAAAAGGTGCGCTAAGGCATTTTTTTCTTCTTCTCTGAAACTTAAGCCAACACCCTTCCTCTTTTTTATATAGCGAAAAAAGCCAGTTGTTCCATTATTTTTTGTTATCAAGAAAGGTTGATCTAGAAATTCAATATAGCACTGAGAGATAAGTGACAATCTGGGGATAATTTTCTTTAATTTGGATACAAAGATATTTATGGCTTCCAACTTGTCTCCTGCTTCAATTGTTAATTTTCCAATCCAAGAGTCCCCAAGCCATCCGTCTCTATGGTTAAAATCCCATTGAGAAAATTCGATTCCATCTATGGAAAATGTTGCGGGACTATCAGTATTTTCCATTACAGCGTTTTCCGCTAATGTTGGGATTTTATATTCAATGATATATTTTTTCATTTTCGAAATAATAAATTATTCTTTTCGAAGCTTCTTCACAATCCTTGGCATAGAAAGCACGAGGCCAATTAATATCACGGGAAGTATCAGCGCTTTGGGCCCCTCGGATAATTGGTCTCCAAAGTATACAAATGCCGGACTAAAAATCATATTGGTCACCAGTGTGGCAAAGAAAAAATCGCTCGCTTTGGCAGTTTTTATAAGACCTGCAGCATAGCTCAGTGGAATATACGGAAGAAAGAGGCAGCGCATAATAAAAAAAGTTCGAAATCCATAGAGTTTACACTTCTTCTCACACTGATTTCTTATTTTTTCTATTAAAGCACTCATCCCTCTCTTATCCTTCGAGAACTTCTGTGCTGCATCTGACCCCAAATATCGAGTAATATAAAAGGCCGTTTGGGCAGAAAGAGTAGCCGCAATAACCACATAAACAGATCCCCAGAATTTCCCAAACAGAAGTCCAGCAAGAATAGTAAAAACGGTCGCCGGAAGAAAGAAAAGGATCGCCACATAGTACAGCACCATATACACCAGTGGGCCCCAATGGCCAAAAGATTCTATCCAAGCGGTTATATTCTCTTCAGTAAGATAGGCGTGCAGTTCATATTTGTATCCCAAAAATATGATAATGCCCGCAACAAAAAGAATGGCATATTTTATATATTTTTTCATGCAGGTACAAAAATCATAAGGCAGTATACGATCTGCACCTTTTTTCAGCAAAATGGAAACACCTTGCTTTGCAATGTATCTTACTCTTTGGAAGAGTGAAACATGAATCATGAAACTTGGGGGAAAAACCTGCATTCTCTTTTTTAGAGAGACAGAAAAAATCCTCCATATTTGCTGTCTGCTACTTGTCGCTTATTGCTTCATTCTTACTGCTTATTACTTGTTTCTTCCTCTTTGCCATCTATACAGAAAATGGTACCCTCTTCCCGCTCTGATTTCTTATTCTTTAAAAAAATAGTATGAAACGAATATACCTCCTTGCATTCGCACTCCTCTTAGCTTTGACCGGATGCACCCAAGCAAAATATGAAGAAGCTCTTGAGGATCAAATAACATCTCTCGTCTCTTCATATGAACGTCCAGCAGATGTTTCTGATGAAGATTGGGGGCAAAGTGCTCGACAAAAGGCTCTCCTTGATATTGCTCGATCCGATACTGCTCATTCTAAAATATTAGAACTCTTAGCTGACACAGAAAGTGTAAATGTTCAGGCAGAAGTCGCTAGACATTCCAACACTCCATCATCTGTTTTGAGAAAATTTGCAAAAGATGAGAACTATATTTTGAGAAGTTACACCGCTGCAAATAAAAACTTGCCTCAAGGACTATTTGGCACTCTTTCGCAAGATTCTAATCATATTGTCCGTCAAGCAGCTGCAAAAAATCCTTCCAACTCTGAAGAAAATATGAAACTCCTCGCAGAAGATGAAAAATCAAATGTACAGGAATTTTTAGCGCGAAATATCAGTCTTACCGAAGATGTCATGCTCCACATGGCAAATGTAAGCAATGCCAACGCTCTGCAGATATTGTTAAAAAGAGAAGACATTGTAATCCCCGCGTCCGTTGTGGAAAAACTTCGTGAGCACAGCTCTACTGCAGTTAAAGAACTTGCAGAAGCATATGTCAGTCCTGAAGAAAAATAAGATCCGTTTTTTTTGATCTCTATATGAACGTTTTTCAGGAACACACTCAAGAGAAAAAACATGGGCAGACAAAGATGCAAAAAATGAGGGAGTTTGTGATGTTTTGGAAACAAAAAAATTGGAAGAAAGCATTCTTTCAGTTTTGCGTGGTCATGGCGTGTCTTCTTTTTTTACTGGGAGGGGTTTTTATTTTGTGGATCCTTTCTGATATTCCTAATGCAGAAGATCTTCGAAACCTGAACCTTGCTGAGAGCAGTATCATCTATGATGATGAAGGAAATGAGGTGCTCTATAATATTTATGGAGAAGAAAACCGAAAGTATGTTTCTATTGGAGATATTTCCTCACATATGGGAAATGCTATTTTGGCCGCTGAAGATGCCGATTTTTATACACACAAAGGAGTAGATCTCATGGGCATGCTCAGGTCTGTATACCTTCTTATCAAAACTGGAGAAATAAGAGGAGGAGGATCCACTTTGACCCAACAAGTTGCCAAAAATACTCTCCTCAAGAAAGAGCGAAATATCTTTGAAAAATATGTTCGAAAACTCAAAGAGATTTATCTCTCCTTTCGCATAGAGAAAAACTTTTCAAAGGATGAGATTTTGGAACTGTATTTGAATAAAATTTCTTTTGGAAACAATTCTTTTGGGATCGAGCAAGCTTCAAAAACATATTTTGGGAAAAAAGCAAAAGATCTCACTCTTGCCGAAAGTGCCGTGCTTGCATCTCTTCCACAAGCGCCCAGTAGATGGTCCCCATATGGACCGCGTAAAACGTCAGAACTTGATATTACTCTCGAAGCTTTGAAAGAGCAGAAAATCAACACAGAAGAAGAATTTTGGAAACTCAAGACAGATGATTTTTCACCTATATCACAAGGACTTTTGGGGAAAAATATATCTATTGCAGAAGAAACTTCTATTTATGCAGAAGGACGTGCGGATTATGTCCTCGGACAAATGAAGGAAAAAAGATTTATTTCTGGTCTCGAGTATACAAATACACAATCTCAACTTCAAAATATAGAATTCAAAACTTATCGCGCTGAGATTAAAGCTCCACACTTTGTGTTTTACGTACGAGAGCTTTTGGAAGAGGAACTCGGCAAAGAAGTCCTTGAACAGTCAGGACTCAGGATCTATACCACTCTTGATTTTGATCTACAACAAAAGGCAGAAGAACTGATAGAAAAAAATGCTGAAAGCAACCAAGCGTATGATATTTCCAATATTGCTCTTGTTTCTGCAGAACCCAGCACGGGCTACATAAAAGCAATGGTGGGGTCCCGGGACTACTGGAGTGAAGAAATTGATGGAAAAGTAAATGTGATTTTGCAAAAAAGACAACCCGGATCTTCATTCAAGCCCATTGCCTATGCTGCCGGATTTTTGAAAGGACTTTCCCCGGCAACAGTTCTTTTTGATGTGAAAACACGATTTGGAAGAACAATCCCTCAAAATTTTGATGGCAGGTTTCGCGGACCGGTATCACTCAGAAAGGCTCTTGGAAATTCTCTAAATATTCCTGCTCTCAAAGTAGGAATTATTGCAGGTACCGGAGTATATGATCTTGCTCAAAAAATGGGATTAGGCCTCCTGCGTGATGCTGATTTTTATGGATCATCTATTGCTCTGGGAACAGGAGAAACTCGTCCTCTTGATATGCTACAGGCATATTCTATATTTGCTATGGGAGGCAAAAAAGTACCTATGACTCCTATTCTTTGGGTGGAAGATCGCCATGGAAATATCGTCCTTGACAACAGAGAAGTCAAAGCAGAGCCAGAAGAAATCCTGGACGAACAAACAGCGTATTTGATCACTCACGTTCTTTCTGATTCGAAAGCTCGAGGGGCTGGTTGGAATAGTCGCCTGCAATTGTCTGGAAGGAAAAATGCTATAAAAACAGGAACTTCCAACGGTGTTGATGCTAAAACTGGAGTCAAATACCCCAATGACACCTGGACGATTGGGTACACGCCTGATTTGGTTACCACTGTCTGGGCTGGAAACAATCGAGGTCTTATCAAAAGCCATAAAGCGAGTGGATGGCAAAATGCAGCGCTTACATGGAAGGAGTTTATGGAATACGCCCATACAAATCTGCCCGTCAAAGACTTTGTGCGCCCCGAAGGCATCAAAGTGGTTGCTGTTGATAGATTTTCTGGAAAACTGCCAGCAGAAGATCTTGCTGATGAATTTATTGTGACTGAAATTTTTCGATCAGAAAATACTCCCACAGAAGTAGGAAAATCCCTTACTTTTATAGAAATTGATACCGTTTCAGAAAAACTTCCAACAGAATTTACTCCAGATAGCGCGAAAGAAAAGAGAGCTATGCTCAGTTTTCATTCCTATCGCCCTAATGATCCTACCTGGGAAGAGCCGGTACAAAAATGGCTTACTGGAAATAGTAGTGAATTTCTTGCAAAACTCGGAGCTCACAATTTCATCACCAAGATTCCAGAAGATTATGATGATGTTCATACCGAAGCAACCAGCGCTCAAAAACCGGAAATGTCCCTTTTGACCCCCATAAATTTTGGTGTTGTGTCTCCCCCGTTTGTAAATATTTTTCCAGAAATCAAAGCCCCCAATGGAATGAAATATTTGGAGATTTACTGGGACTCAGAACTCAAAACCACTATCAAATCATCTCCCTGGCAGGGAGTTATCAATATTGGTGCTCCGGAAAAAGGATCCGTCCATTCTCTCAAAGTCGTTGCTATTGACCAGTTGTATTATACAGATGAAGCAGATATTGAAATCAAAATCGGGACTGATGATTCTCCCCCGAGTATCAGCTTTTTATTTCCGAAGAATGGAGAAGAAATTCCTGGAGGCACAACTCACACTCTTCGTGTAAGTGCTGTAGATGCCAGATCTTCAGTAGATAAAGTTATTTTTTCTCTCAATGGAAAACAAATTAGTGTCGCCCAAAATAGTCCCTTTGAGACCGAATGGCTTGCCCCAAATACAGCAATAAACTACACCCTGACCGCAAAAGCATTTGATACTGCTGGCAATGTATCTGAGCAAAGTATAGATTTTTCTACGAGAAAAGGATCTGGAGTAAATACCTTTGGTGTCCTTTTGCCTCAGAACAATACTTCAGTTGTTTCTCCAGTCTATATTACCGCTGGAATTACTGATGACATCGCCCAGAATTTTTCTTCTCTGGAAATCTGGCAAAAGTACTCAGATGGTCGCCCAAAAATCCTCAAAACCTTCCCCGGACCAGTGCCCGCAACACGTACTTTTTCACTTGTATGGGAATCAAGTGCCGGAAATTTTGAAATCTGGGCAAAGGCCAAACTCTCCTCCGGTGGCACACAGATCTCTCCAAAATCAAGAATTGAAGTGAAGTAGTAGTATTAAACTTCTTTTCTCGCAATAGCCGTGAGAGCTTCTGGATATATTGCTTCCATTTGTATCCCCTCCTGAGTATTGATAATGTTGTCTATAAGGTCAATCATGTGTGGGATTTTTTTTCCATAGTCATGAAATGCTACGAACCCTCCTGGAGAAGTATGTGAAAAAATAAGATCAAAGTCGGACTGTACATATTCGGGTGAATGATTTCCATCAATAAAACTGAAGGCAAGTTTTTGATTTGGATCAAACTGTACTGTTTTAGAATCTTTATCGATAAGGAAAATTTTATTTCTCACAAGAGTGGTATTGAGAGAAAATAAAAAACGTTGATTCCATATTCCTAAATTTTGTCTGTAGAGATCTCTTAGGAAACCTTCGCTTATCGCGGTTTCATCATTTTGTGATTCAAAGGCTTCAATGCACACAATTCTTCTCCTTGTATCCTGACACATCATTGCCAGCTTCCTTGTTCCAACCCCATTAAATGATCCTATTTCACATATATCTCCATCGACGGAATCTTGATTAAGAGTGTCAACATATTGCTCAAAAATACTATAATCGCTTTTCATAGTAGAAAATGGCATTGCGAAAGTGCCTCGTAGTGCACGAAGTGCTCTCAATAGAGTCTTGTATTCGTCTGCAGAAGAATCGTCAAGAGCTCTCGATTTCAGCCAATGTTTCAATGCTTCTGTTCCCATTAAAGATATGTTAACAACATTAAGCATTGTTTTTTATGTAGTGTCAATAATTTCTTCTTTGGACTCACTTGAAACTCTCGGAAAACAACGACACAATGAAGATGTCTTTTTTACGAAAATTCATGTCCATACAAATCCATTCAAAAACGTTTTCTCTCACTGATGAACAAAAAGAGTACATTCAAAAAAAATGTGAAAAAATTCTTCATTATTCTGGACGTGCAGATGATGCATCCAGTTTTATTACCGTAGAGGTAAACCATGAAGAGACCAAAGACAAAAAAAATCATATCCATTGCAAAATTCATGCCTCTATCCCTCAAGACAAACTCTATGCTGAAAGCTATACGCACAGTGTGGAATCAGCTGTAGATGAATGTGAAGAAAAGCTCGCCAGACAAGTACGAAAATATAAAGTAAGAATGCAACACTAGGACAATGACAAATTACGAATGTGCAATTACGAATTTTTTGCTCATTTGTAATTCGTAATTTGTAATTCGTAATTGATATGCACTTTTTTTCCCTCAAAACACCACTCTTTTGTAAAGGAGATGATCTCTTTAAGTTTTTTTGTGACGCTCTCCGGAAACAAGATGTACAACTTTCTGAAAAATCTGTTGTCATTGTTTCATCCAAAATAGTAGCACTTTCTCAAGGGCGCGTAGTGCAGGGCACCAAAAAGGAAATAGAAAAATACGTGAAGCAGGAATCAGAACAATACTGGAAAACGAATTATCCTGGCATCTTCTTAAGTCTCACCAACAATATTCTTATTGCTAATGCCGGTATTGACGCTTCCAATGCTAAAAAAGGCACACTTATCCTTTGGCCAGAAAATGTGCAGGAAGAATCCGATAATTTTTGCGAGAAACTGAAAGAGAAATATACACTCAATGAAGCGGGGGTGATCATTACTGACTCCCGATGTACGCCTCTCAGAACTGGAGTTACCGGTATCGCCCTTGCATGGAGCGGTTTTGAAGGAGTACTCAATGAAAAAGGAAAAGAAGATCTTTACGGACAGAAACTCGAAATCACTCAAAATGCCGTTGCAGACAACCTGGCATCTGCTTCAGAACTCATTATGGGAAATGCAAATGAAAGTACTCCTTTTGTAATCTGCAATAATGCTCCGGTTGAATTTACTGATACACTGCAAAATCCAAATATGGCTTCTTTTCCACCAGAAGATGATTTGTTTTCTGTGTTTTGGAACTAGAAACTAAGATACTCCGTAACGATCTTTTATTCTTTGATATTCTCTCTCATCATTTTTCAAAATTCGAATAAGGAATGAGAGGTTCTTGACTATTTGTCCAAGAATCTCCTTTTCTGATTCATTTAAACTTTCTCCCCATTTTTGCAATTCGGTGCTTATCAGTTCAAGTGTTTGCATATCTCGTTTCGCTTTCTCAATATAATACTGGAACCTCATGGGCTTTATAAAGAAGCCTACTACAGCATGAATTCGAGTAGTAATAGCAAACATGCTTTTTTGAAACCACTCAGGGCAAAATTCTGCTCTTTTTTCATAAAAAATCATCATCTGAAAAAAATATTGTTGAGATTCGAAATGCTCGTGTACACATTTGCTTAATTCATTGCTTACTTTTTGTAAAAGCTGATCCGTGCCAGATTTTGATAAATTATCAGAAGATTCTTCCCCATGAAGAAATTGGAATACGAATTTGTCAAAACGAATTTCTGTTTGATCATCATCCACTTCTAAACGAAAAATATGCTTTCCGAGAGAAGTTTTTCTCGTCTGAATTTTTGGTATAATGAGCGAATCGGATCTTTCTATTCTCATTAATAATTAATTAGAGATGTATATCTTAGCTAATAAATAAAATATGTCAAATTTTTTCGGGTAATCCTGAGTATAAAACCCATTCATTTTTTGTTTCAATTGTGCGAATATTGAAACTGAAATGGAGAGTTTGCTTTTCCCCCTTCTGACGGCACTTGGAGTCATTGGCTTCTTCCTTCTACTTTGGGTGATTGTATATCTCAGGACAGAATGGAGACGCCCATTGGATCTTGTCTTCCTTCAAGTTTTGATTCCAAAAAAGGATTCCAAAGAAGATAGAGAGATCGTCGGAGAAGAGTTTGGATCAGCGAAAGACTATACCAAGATTGCAGGAGTCATGACGCAGTTTTTTGCAGCGATGAATGCACTGCACAGCTCCAAGTGGAAATACAAATTTATTGGACAGGATTACTTCACCTGCGAATATGCTTTTATTGATGGACAGATCAGGTTTTATATCGCCGTCCCCAGCTATTTCGTACGGATCGCAGAAAAGCAGATCACTGCATACTATCCAGATGCGGTTGTAGACCAAGTAGAAGCTCCCAACATTTTTCGACCGAAACAAAAAATTGCTGGAGGATACATGTATCTGGCAAAAAGTTATCTCTATCCCATCCGTACCATACAAAGACTTGAGAGTGATTCTCTCAATAACATGGTGAATGGGTTTTCCAAAATGAAGTCTGAAGAAGGAGCTGCGATACAAATTATGGTGAGGCCTATTGCGAATTCATGGCAAAAAAAAGGGCAAGCTCTGGCACAAGATATGTATAGCGGATCTGAAAAAAAAGGTTTTTTCGCTATGCTCAACCCTAAAAACTGGCTCGGAAGTATATTTCATCTGGCAGTACATGGACCGCAGGATGATCAATTTGGAAATGACGAAGAACGCAGGGCACAATATAGCACTCCTGTGATGCAAGAACGGGTAAAAGCCATAGAAGAAAAATCTCAAAAATATGGCTTTGATACCCTCATTCGTGTTGTTACTTCAGCAGAAAATTCCCAGAATGCTGAAAATAACTGGCAGGCGATTGCCGCTGCTTTTGATCAGTTTACTTCTCCTGATCTCAATGGGTTTCGCAAAACATATCATGTAAGTTTGCGAAAATTGACGAGGGACTACATCACTCGGGAGTTTTCTCGCCCATTTTGGGTGACCCTCGGAAAATGGTGGAAATCTAAATGCTGGAGGCAGGTACTCTCTACCGAAGAATTGGGGAGCTTATTTCACTTTCCTAATATTCGATATAATCAGTCCCCTATTATTAAATGGCAGGACTTTAAAATCACCCCTTCTCCTCACAATATGCCCAAAGAAGGTTTGATTTTAGGGACAAATAATTACCAGAACGTAGAAACAAAAGTACGAATAAAAACAGATGATCGTATGAGACACATGTATGTCATTGGAAAATCCGGAACGGGAAAATCTACGATTTTGGATTATATGATTCGCCAGGATCTGAAAAATGGAAGTGGTATGTGTCTTGTGGACCCTCATGGAGATCTCGTCGAGGCGATACTTCCACATATCCCCAGAGAAAGAGCAGATGATGTCATTCTCTTTGACCCCGGAGATCTGGAGCGACCTATGGGGCTCAATCTGCTAGAAGCAGAAACCGATGATCAAAAAGAATTTGTGGCACAGGAAACGCTCGCGATATTTATCAAACTTTTTGGAGAAGAAATCATGGGGCCTCGACTGCAGCACTATTTCCGAAATGGCGTGCTGACCCTCATGGCTGATCCTGACGATGGTGCGACGCTTATTGACTTGCCACGGCTCTTTACCGATGCCGCATATGAAAAAATGAAAGTGGAGAAGGTGACCAATCCAACCGTCCGGGCATTTTGGGAGAAAGAAATGGCAAAAACTGGTCAACGGGAAAAAGAAGAGATGATTCCGTATTTCTCCTCCAAGTTTGGACCATTTATTACCAATCGTCAGATCAGAAATATTATCGCCCAGCAAAAATCTGGATTTGATTTTCGCAAAGTGATGGATGAGGGCAAAATCCTGCTGGTCAATCTCTCGAAGGGGAAATTGGGCGATCTGAATGCAAAACTCCTGGGAATGATCATGGTGTCCAAAATACAAATGGCGGCCATGAGTCGTGTGGATATTCCTGAAGAAGAGAGAAAAGATTTTTACCTCTATGTGGATGAGTTTCAAAACTTTGTGACCGATTCATTTACTTCTATTTTGTCTGAGGCGAGAAAGTATCGACTGGGGCTGATTGTCGCCCATCAGTATATTTCACAGATCACCAAGATGGATGGTGGAGGAAAAGGAACACACGAAGATACCAGTATCCGTGATGCTGTATTTGGAAATGTGGGAACTATGATGTGCTTCAAGATCGGGGCGCAGGACGCTGAAACCATGGCAAAAGAATTTCAGCCGGTCTTTACTGAGCAAGATTTGATCAATATTGAGAAATATTACGCCTATATCAAACTCAATATCGACAACACCACTTCTCGTGGATTTGTGATGAAAACTATTTACGATCCTACCGGAAAAGACGAAGAAGCTGCTGAGGCATATCGTCAGCTGTCGAGGCTCAAATTTGCCCGAGATCGTGATTTTATAGAGCGGGAAATTGGAAGAAGACTCAGATAAAATATTCACATATGAACCTTGAATCTTTCTTCCATGAATTCCTTACTTTCGGCATAAAACAAGCCTGGGCATGTCTCTTTGGCGGGCTGATGCTAGTAGCGATTATTGCTTCTTCATATTTCCAGTGGACTGCATTTTATCGGTATGATTTTTTGTTTCTCTACGCCATTGTCGTTCAAGCGCTCCTCATTATTTTCAAATTCGAAACACTTTCAGAAGCAAAAGTAATTTTTTTGTTCCATATTGTTGGAACAGTGATGGAAATATTCAAAACGTCATCAGGCATTGGTTCGTGGAGTTATCCAGAAGCTTCTATTTTTCATATTGGCAATGTGCCTCTTTTTTCCGGATTCATGTATTCAGCCGTGGGAAGCTATATTGCTCGGTCCAGGCGAGTAATGAAACTCCAGTATCCAGGATATCCAAGGCAAATGTTCGCAATCATTCTTATTGGTCTCATTTATGCCAATTTTTTTACACATCACTATATCCCTGATATTCGCATTCTCTTATTTTTGGGGACATTTTGGCTCTTTTGGAAAACAAAAGTCCTATTTACGGTGACGACAAAAGAACGAAGCATGCCACTGCTTTTGGGGTTTTTTCTCATCTCATTTTTTATTTATCTTGCCGAAAACATTGGGACATTTTCCAAAGCATGGCTGTACCCGAGTCAAGAAAACGAGTGGCACCTCGTCTCACTTGCAAAACTTGGATCATGGTTTTTGCTCATGATCATTAGCTTCGTGATGGTGGAAGTATTGCATTCACAAAATTCAAAAGGAAAATAACTTGTGTTTTTGTATACAAAAATAGTACAGTAGAAACATCTTTTTCCTTTTACCCCCTTTTTTTATGGATACTCTCCTTATTGCACAGCTGTTTGCTGTCGTCTGGATCGTTGTTGGTCTGGGAATGCTCATGAACACTAAGCACTACATGGGCATGATCAAAGCCTTCAAGGGTGACTCTCTCGTAATCTATTTTGGAGGTGTTTTGGCCCTAGTCGTTGGATTCCTCTTGGTCACTTATCATAATGTCTGGGAACAGAGCTGGATGGTGATCATTACCATCGTAGGATGGCTGGCCCTTCTCAAGGGACTTGGACTCCTCCTGTTTCCAAAAGCATTTTTAAATTGGGCTATGGGTATGTATAAAACCGAAGGATCACTCAGGGTTATGGCACTTATTGTTCTTGCACTTGGACTCATCCTCGGGTACTACGGAGGATTGTTTGGGGCGATAGCATAAAAGAGCCCTTCAGTAAGTTGCAGATTTTAAAAAAGGGAGTATTATATCCTTGGTTTTAATTTATATGATAATGAGTGAAAATCTACAAAAATCTGCCGTTCCAAAAGAAAAATTGCTGAGAAGTGTTTCGCAAGTATTCGCACGCGTCACAGAAGGTGTCAGAGATGCCTTCGAACGTTTACTTCCCTCTGTTTCGCGGGGCTTTGTTTATAATGATGAAGCCATGGATGATCTTTTGCAAAGATTTGAACAAGGAGAACTCAGTCCTCTTCAGTACGCAAATAGTCGACATAGAATGCTAGAAGCACTTCAATCTCCTGTTTGTAATACTCTTTAAAACTTTCTTCTCAATGTATGACGCTAGAAAATCGTCCATCTTCGGGAATTATACAAGGTGCACTTGAAACAGGAGTTCGAATGATCGGCGCTGTACCGGTTGCTTTAGCAGAAGCGATAGCTCCCTCAGGTTTACAAAGAAGTATTGGAGAAAATAGAGCCACTATGCAGAAATGGAGTGGCGCTGTTATTGCAGGAATTGGAACTTTGGCAGTGGTGTAGGCAAATTTAGATTATTGCTTGCCATGTTTCTATGGCTTCTTTCATTTGTTGCACATCGTGTACTCGCACTATTTGGGCACCATTTTGGAGAGCCACAAGAGATGATGTGATTGAAGCAATGGTGCGGTTTTGGGGATTGTTTGTGTCAGAAATTTCACGAAGGAAGCTTTTTCGTGATGTTCCGACCAGAAGAGGACAATCAAATTTTTGAAACTTATCAAGATTTCTGAGAACCTCAAAACTTTTTGAAGGATCGGAAGAGAGGAATGCTCCCATACCAGGATCAAGGACAATACGATTCTCTGAAATCCTTTTCTTTTTCGCAAAATAAATTCTCTCAACAAAGAAATCACTTATCGTTTGGATAATATTTGTTTTTTTAGAATTTTCAAATGTTGTACGGGTTGATGCATCTTTACTGTACATAAGACATATGAAACTTTTCGGAAATTCTGAAAGGACTTCCGCCATCTGAGAGTCCCTTCTTAATGCAGTAACATCATTAACCATTGTAGCTCCAAATTTGAGCGCTTTGCGAGCAATAGAGCTTTTATAGGTGTCGATCGAAAACGGAATATTCGCTTCTTGTAAAGTCGGAAGGATATTCTCAAGCCTTTTCCACTCTTCTTGTTCAGAGACTTCTTTGGAATTTGGAGCAGAGCTCTCAGCTCCAATATCAATAATATCTGCACCATGCTCCAGCATCTCTTGGGCTTTTTGAAGAGCCTTTTGCGGATCTAAAAAATCACCGCCATCAGAAAATGAGTCGGGGGTTACGTTGAGTACTCCCATAATTATTGGCTGATTTTTCTTGAGAAGTTTTCTAAACATTTTTTTTTATACTATGAGAGCTTCTCCTTTCAATCTATATAACATCTGGCAACACAAGATCTACGAAAACGACTATAAGGAATAGAAAGGTCCCTACCACAAGGAATCCTGTGTCTATAATAGGATTTTCTGTATCTTCTTCTGACTCTTTTGTTTTCATATTTTCATAGGTAAGTGAAAGCCTGAGACTCGTCCCTGCAAAAAGCAGCGCAATAAAAGCAAATGGCAAGTCTCCGTATCTCAGGGTCATTTCGGCAATATGTGGATAAAACTCATTCCTCCAGCAAAGGAGTGCAAAGAGAAATATAAAACCAAAAACATAGAAGAAAAACTCGCTGACAGCATGAAGATCTCGGAGGAATTTCATTTCATTTTTTGAAGATATGTATCATGAGGTATTGTTTCAAAAAAAGTAGTGTACTGGCAAGCTTGGACACGTGCCTGACCTTGAGGTACAATTTTGCTCGATTTTTATAGGAGACCAACATGATCTCAGAAGAAGAGATTAGGCGCGTTGCCACCCTTGCTCATCTTGAACTCAATGATGAGGAGATGCAGAAGTTTTCTAGAGAACTCTCTGATATTCTTGATTTTTTTGATGCACTCCAAGAAGTGGATACAGATGGCGTAGAGCCAACTGCTCAAGTGACAGGACTCAAAAATGTCACCAGAGAAGATCACGTCGATAAGTGTGGGTATTCTGACGAACTTCTGAAAGCATCTCCACATAAAGTCAAGGATCATCAAATTGAAGTGAACGAAGTTCTTTAAATATACAAGTAGTCCAGTCTCAAGCAAAAATTTAGAATTCCGAGATGAATACGTACTGGGCTCTTGCCTCCTTGTTACTTACTACTTATCGCTTCATTCTTACTACTTGTCATTTTTTAATTCGTAATTTGGTAATTGTTCATTCGTAATTGAATCTATGTCCATACCATCACTTCTATCGGCATACCAATCAGGCCAAACTACTTGTACAAATGAAACGAAAAAATATCTCTCACTCATTGAAAAAAAAGATGGGGAACTTGGTGCTTTTTTGACCGTGACAAAAAATGAAGCTTTAAAAAAGGCAAAAGAAATAGATACGAAAAAAGATTTTTCTGCGCCCCTCTCTGGTATTCCAGGAAGTATTAAAGATGTGATTTGTACCAAAGGGGTTCGCACCACTGGTGGGTCTAAGATATTAGAGAATTTTGTGCCACCCTATGACGCAACCGTGGTGAAAAAACTAAAAAAGGCGGGATTTGTAAATCTCGGAAAAACGAATTGTGACGAATTTGCGAATGGAGTCTCTAATGAATACTCTGCATATAAACCAGTAAAAAATCCTCAGGATACTTCTCTTGTTCCCGGAGGATCATCAGGTGGATCTGCGGCAGCTGTTGCTGCAAGCGAATGCGCGTTTTCCCTGGGGACTGACACCGGAGGGTCTATTCGTCTCCCGTCTAACTTTTGTGGGGTGGTGGGCCTCAAGCCCAGTTATGGACGTGTGTCACGATACGGAGCTTTAGCATATGCATCAAGTTTTGATACTATCGGGCCATTTGCAAAAACAGTGGAAGATGTGGCCATCGTGCTTGAGGTCATTGCAGGAAAAGACAAAAAGGACTCCACGACCCTTGATGCTCCCGTTCCCAAATACTCTGAAAACCTGGACCAAGATATCACAGGGAAAAAAGTGGGAATTGTGAAAGAATATATGGAGGCAGAAGGTCTTGATCCAAAAATAAAGAAAGTAGTGGAAAATGCCGCAGAGGCTCTCAGAAAAAAAGGAGTTCAGGTTGTGGAAGTCTCATTACCACTTACAAAATATGGAGTCTCTACCTACTACTTGCTCGTAAAAGCAGAAGGATCAACCAATTACGCCCGATATGATGGTATCCGTTATGGGCATCTGTCCAAAAAGGGGAAAGATTTGAGAGAGATCTACAAAAAAACTCGATCTGAAGGATTTGGAGATGAAATAAAACGATGCATTATGATGGGGACATATGTCCTTTCGTCCGGATATTATGATGCCTATTACCTCAAAGCTGCCAAAGTTCGTACACTTATGAAAAAAGAATATGAGGATATCTTTCAGGAGGTAGATGTGCTCCTCACTCCCGTATCCCCTTCTTTGCCATTTAAATTTGGAGAAAAATCAAATGATCCGCTCCAAATGTACTTAGCGGATGCTTTGACCGTCTGTCCGAGTATTGCGGGGGTATGTGGTATTGCCGTGCCTACAGAAAAAATTGGTAATATCACAACAGGCGTGCAGCTAATCGGCCCTCAACTGGGAGAGGATACAATTCTGAATTTCGCCTGGCATTTGGAGCAGTGTTTTTCTTAGTCGAAACGAAGAGACCTGATCTCTCTTCGTGCAAAGAGTTGCTCTTCAGCAATTCGTCTTTCCCTTTCTTTTCTTTCTTTTGCTTCTTCATCCATTTTGGTCGCTAATTTCTGTTCTACCGGCCAGAAGCCTCTCGTCGTTCCCGGGTGAGATAATTGAAAGCTTTTTGGATCGGGAATCTCATCAACGGGTACAAACGTTGTATCCCAGGTTCGTGGAGATGGATCTCGTTCTTCAAACATCTCTCTCAACTCATCCTTCAGTGGAGAAGCTAGCTGGACGAGTCCTCTCCCACGGAATATTTCTTCTCGAGGAGAATCAACACCTGAAAACCTAGCTTCCCATTCTTGTCTGTTCATTCCTTTATGGTGAAATCTACCGTATTGTAATATCTGTAGGCTCTTGAGTAGAATAATTACTTCAATTATTCTCTTAACATGCTTAAACACAGTAAAATATCGAATTATAAGATCAAAAAAATATTGAAGTGTTTTTGTGAAGATCTCAATGCATCAAAAACAGCAAATATTCTAGATCTCAATCGGAGAACGGTTGATCGATATTTTAATATTTTTAGAGAAAAGATTGCAAAGTTCTCTTTAGCACAGTCAAAGAGTTTTGGAGAATTTGAACTTGATGAAAGTTACTTTGGAGCAAAGAGAGTGAGAGGAAAGAGAGGAAGAGGAGCCGCAGGAAAGACTCCTGTCTTTGGAATCCTTCAAAGAGAAGGAAGGGTATTTGTTTCTATTGTAAAAGATTGCTCCAGAAAAGAGCTCCTACCTATTATTCAAGGAAAAATACTAGAAGGATCAACTATTCATACTGATGGATGGAGAGCTTATGATGGACTCATTCTCAATGGATATGATCACTATCGTATTCATCACTCAGAAAATGAATTTGCACGAGGAAAATGTCATGTAAATGGTATTGAATCCTTTTGGTCTTTTGCGAAAAGAAGACTCTCTAAGTTTAACGGAATTGCTTCTCACAAGTTTAACTTTCACCTCAAAGAATGTGAGTGGCGATGGAACTATAAAGATCAAGATATTTTTGTTATAATGTCCAAAATTATCAGAGATTTTTAAAATCTCCTACTCTAGAGCCTATCTGTATTATGTTTGTCAATATTATTTTTTGTGTTATAATGATGAGAGACTTTATTTTATTGCATGAATTTTGCCGAAGTACCGTCGGAAAGAGTACTTACGAACGCTATCACCAGTGACTTGGGAGAATATTTTTTGAGCTACACGGCCGAGAGTGATAGCGGACAAATGGTTCTGCGAAGAGTTGACGAATCTGAATACCTGAAAGCGCTTGACCAACTGGGCTCTTCCCCAGCAATTCGAAAGAGAGAAGTTGCTCGAGAAGTCATTGGTGGATTTGAAATTGGAGGAATTGTCATACTCAAAATACAGGGAGAAAAAGCGGAATCTACTTTTCAACGAATTACAAAGAAGCAATATGAATATATGCAAAAAGAGCTCAATACTTTTGGCAATCAACTCGAGAGCCTGACAATAAACTCTGCTCAAGATATTGATCCAGCCGTTCAAGAAAAAATAGAACAGAAACTTGAAAATATTACTTCATCAACTGGAATACAGAAAGAAGTAATAGGCTCGTTGCTACTCTCGATGTGCGAAAAACTCTGGACACATAAGAGATCGGTCCTTACGGCTACTGTTTTGGCTATTGCTCTTCACGCTGGATATGTTCATCAGCATTCTGTGTCAGGATTGCACAAAGAAGTAGTTGCTCAAATTACTCTTGCCCAGGAGTCAATCCGTTCATTTCCTCAAGAGGCGAGGAGTATTGCTTCAAGTCTCAGAGATCAGGTATCTACAATTGCATCACATGACATCACTCCAGTAAATTTTACGCAAAGCTTGCAAGCTGCTTCTCAGAAAAATGTGGAAGTAGAAGTGCCGGTTCTTCGAAAAAAAGGCGGTCTTAGAATCGAACAAGAAACCCAGTCTTTTTCAGTCGATACATTGGCAAAGTACGCTGCTCAAGCAACTGAAGTAATAGAAACTCGATTCACTCCACAGGAAAGAGATCACATTCCTTCCCTAGAAACCATTCTGTCTTGGGCACTCAAAGAAAGTTCTCTGCGAGAAAAAATTACAGGCGCTGCTGGAGAAAAAGGTACATTCCAAGTAGGTGATGGTGCTTTTGGAGATGTCGTCAGATCCCTGAGCGAGGAAAAAAGGAGTTATGATCTTATGGATTTTGAAGATAATCTCTTTGTAGCGCTCAAATATTATCTCTTGAAACATAGAGAAATGGGGAAATTCCTTTCTCATAGAGGATATGAAACGGGGAAAAATATTTCACCTGATGATTTTGAGGCGCTTATTTTTGCTACTTACAACAGAGGAGCAGGGCATATGATGGGACTTTTGGAGGGATATTTTGATGTACATGGAAAATCAAAATCATTTCACTGGAAAAACTTTTCTGAATATTGGTTACAAAAAGCTGAATCAGCAAACTCAGAAGGGAATACATACATCGTCTTTCCCAAGACAAATACTTCTGGCAAAGGAAGATCCCCTACAAAAAACCATACGATGCATGTCCCCACGGTTTATATTATGTGTCAGTATCCCCGCTATATTCAAGAATGCTCACAAGAACTCCTACAGTTTTCTCAAGTTGGTACTCAATCTTCAAAAATTGCAGCATAAAATCTATGTTTTACTTTTTCTTTTTCCATCTCCTCCCTTTTTCTGGAGCTTCGGAGATAAGTTTTTCACATTCCGTTCGAGTCAATTTTGCAGGATCGTCTTTGTGTTCTTTTGGAATTTTAGCGTTCTTTTTTCCATCAGTAATATAGGGTCCATAGCGACCATTGAGAATTTGAATATCAGTGTCTTTAAATTCTTTGATAATGCGATTCGCAATTTCCTCCTTTTTTTGAGCAATGAGCTCAAGTGCTCGTTCTAAAGTAACATCCATGGGATCGTCTTCTTTGAGTGAAACAAAAAGTTTTTCCACCTGTACATATGGTCCAAAACGCCCGATATTTGCTTTTATCTCATTTCCTTCTGAGTCCGCGCCAAGCGTTCGTGGAAGTTTGAAGAGTTCAAGCGCCTCTTCTAGGGTAATGGTATCGAGGCTTTGGCCTTTTCTGAGTCCCGCAAATTTTGGTTTTTCCGCATCGTCTCGACTGCCGATTTGAGCGTGTGGACCATATCTCCCCATGCGTACTTTGAGTGGCTTCCCACTCTTGGGATCAGTGCCCAGTATTCTTTCGGCTCTCGCTTCTTCTACAGAAATATTTTCTTCTTTTTCTTCTACTTGCTTGTCAAAGTCCTCATAAAAATCTTCGAGCATCGCATGCCATTCCAGCTTTCCTTCTGCAATTTCATCCAAATGTTCTTCCATTCCCGCCGTAAATTTGAGGCTTACAATGCGTTCAAAATGTTTTTCGAGCAGTTTGATCACTACAAAGGCAATATCCGTTGGAACAAGCTGTTTCCCTTCACGTTCTGCATACTCTCTTCTCATAATAGTGGTAATGGTGGGTGCATATGTCGAAGGACGCCCGATACCCTCAGCTTCCAGTTTTTTTACCAAACTTGCTTCTGTATACCGTGGCGGAGGTTTTGTAAAATGTTGCTTCTTTTCAATTTTTTCTGCACCTAACTCTTCATTTTGTGTGAGCTTTGGAAGAATGTCCTCCTTGTTTTCATCTTTTTCATCATCCCTTCCTTCGGCGTATACTTTGAGAAATCCATCAAACACAATACGCTGACCGGTGGCGCGAAATGTATGCACTTTTTGATCTCCCACACGTGCTTTCACATCTAGATCAATACCGGTCTGGAGTAACTCGGCGTCTGTCATTTGACTCGCCATAGTACGTTTCCAAATTAAGTCATAGAGCTTTCGTGCATCAGAATCGAGTGTGCTTTTCCACTGATTCACCTGATCTGGTGTACGGGAAATTTCTGTTGGACGTACCGCTTCATGTGCTTCCTGTGCACCTTTTGATTTTGTTTTATACACTCTGGTTTCAGAAAATTTGGCGCCATATTTTTCAGCAATAACCCTTTGAGCATCTGCAAGCGCTTTTTCAGAAAGATTGACCGAATCGGTACGCATATACGTGATGAGCCCCCCGGCTTCTCCTCCTTCCATATCAATTCCTTCATACAGTTTTTGAGCCAATTGCATGGTCTTACGCACAGAAAATCCGAGTTTTCGAGCAGCTTCCTGCTGGAGCGTAGAAGTTGTAAATGGTGGTGCCGGTCTTCGCTTGACTTGTTTTTCAGAAACACTGTTGATGAGAAATTTCTGATCTTTGAGAGCTCCCAGAACTGCTCTTGCTTCTTCTTCTGCTCTGAGCGTGACCTTTTTGCCCTCTATTTTTTGAAAGAGTGCGGTAAAATTTTTTTCATCTTTTTGAAAATGAGCGGTGAGTGACCAGCTCTCCTCTGGGTCAAAAGCTTTTATCTCACGCTCTCGATCTACCAGAAGTCTCACTGCCACAGACTGTACTCTCCCTGCTGAAAGCCCATACTTTATTTTTTTCCAAAGCAATGGGGACAAACGGTACCCCACCAGCCTATCGAGAATACGACGTGCTTGCTGGGCATTTACCAAATTCATATCTATTTCTCGAGGATTTTTTATCGCTTCAAGAATCGCGTCCTTTGTAATTTCGTGAAATACAATTCTCTGAATAGTATTTCCTTTTTTGGGTTTTAAAATTTCTAAAAGATGCCATGCAATGGCTTCTCCTTCGCGATCTTCATCAGTTGCAAGCCAGAGCACCGTCTCACTTCCAAATTTTTGCCGTAGTTTGGTGGCATATTTTTTTGATTTTTGTGGCACTACATAGAGGGGTTTGAAGTTGTTGTCTACATCAATTCCCAAACTCGCATATGGAAGTGCTTTTTGAGATGAAGTGAGATCTGATTTTTTTTGTGGCAAATCACGGATATGCCCAAAAGAACTTTCCACTACATAATCATCACCCAGAAACTTTGTCAGCATCTTTGCCTTGGTCGGTGACTCTACAATAACTAGGTTTTTTGCCATATTCATTTTCCAAATTTTCGCAGCGAAGGCTACTGGAAGTTATACAGCAATGTCAAAAAGAATTTTCCTATGGTCATCACGGACTTGCCCGTACTGAGTAAAATCGAAGTAATCCAAGGTTTCTATCTTTCTCAAAAACTATGTCTCAAAAAAAATACATATTGTGCTTCATTCATAATTCGTAATTCATTGTAATCCCACCATTTCTTTCACCACTTTCATTTTTGCCCCAGCAATATCTCGTGCTTTTTGCGCACCGGCATCCAGAATGCGATGGACTGCATCTATCTCTTTCTCAAAATCTTCTCTTTTGGTGCGAAAAGGGGTGAAGTATGCATGTGTTCTTTCAAAGAGCCACTTTTTGGCATCACCATAGCCAAATCCTCCATTTCTGTACTTTTGGTCCAAATCACTCAGTTCATTTTCGCTAAAGAAGAGTTTTGCCAGTTGGAACACATTACATGTTTCCGGGTCTTTGGGTTCATCTACTCCTTTCGAGTCGGTCACAATGCTCATAATCTTTTTTTCCATAACGTCTTCATCATCAAATATTTCAATCGTATTGCCATAACTTTTGGACATCTTTTGTCCATCTATTCCCGGCACAACACCGGTCTCTTCAGAAATCATAGGCTCCGGAAGCAATGGAAACGCTTCCCCAAAAGTATTGTTAAATTTTTGTGCAATATCACGCACCATTTCCACATGCTGTTTCTGGTCTTTTCCTACTGGTACGTAATGTGGATCATAGAGCAAAATATCACTCGCCATAAGTATGGGATAGGTAAAGAGTCCGGTATTTACTTCTAGTCCTCTTGCCTTTTTATCCTTAAAAGCATGTGATCTTTCGAGAAGCCCTAATGGCGTAATCGTTGAAAAAATCCATGTCAACTCTGCATGCTCATGAACATCGCTCTGGCAGAATAAGATCGTCTTTTGGGGATCCAGTCCACATGCCAACAAATCTAGTGCTGTATCAATGCTGTATTTCCTAAGTTTTGCAGCATCATGCACCGTCGTCAGTGCGTGCAGATCTACAATCGTCATAAATGCCTCATGTGTCTCGGCTAGCTCTAGATTTGGCTTCATAGAGCCAAAATAATTGCCGATATGCAACTCTCCGCTAGGTTGTAATCCGGTAAGAATGCGTTTCATGTCTTCTCTTTCTAAAAACAGAAACAGTGTAGCGAAACACACGCCGAAGTCAAAACGTGTCTTTCATTCACAAAGCTCCAAGACTCTCTTCTGTTTAAACGAGCTTTCCTCCTCTTGCTACGATTCTAAAGTGGGTTTTCTTCCAGTGCTACCTCTTTCATCTCTATTTTGCACTTGCTGTATAGATCTCCTTATGCCAGCGAGATCGATCTGTACCTGAGAAAAATCTCTTCCACAAGTTTTTAATCCTGACTGTATCAATGCTTGAATCGCACTCCTTAGCGCTTGAGATTGTTCTCTGCTGTTCTTTGACAACACAAGGACTTTTTTTGTTTGAGAAAAGTCACTTTCTGCTTGTGAATCTTCCATGACAGGTGTCAATTCCAACAATTCCTCTTCAAGATCATTCCACAGGTTATTACTTCTAATGTCTTGGAATTTTTTGAGTTTTTCTACCAAAAGACCTAAGCGCTCTAGTTCTTTGCGAACATTACGGATGCGATCCTGTAATTCTGAATTAAATACTGGAAAGTGCTGGAGTTGCCTTTCCATATCATTACAGTCCTCTTTACTCACTGTTATCTCCGTCTCAAATGCCGTGAGCTGTTCTAAACAATTCGATTGTTGATGAGATGGAGACATAAAATAAAGAAATAATTGAAACTGAAAGATTCAGGTTGCACTTGTTCGTCGCCAGAGGAGAAAACTTGAACCAACAAAAGGCGAATCAACTATAGACCTCCACCAGAAGTAACTACCATATTTTGGTATGCTGCTTCTTGTTCTTCTCTATGCAAATCTTTTTCTTGTCTCTCAATCATCTTATCAAATGCCATAACGATATTTTCACATCCTTGCTCCTCTATCTCTTTTATAAGTTTATCAGCAAGGGTGATATTTATTCTTGTTCTTAATGCTTCAATGAGCTCCATGGGTGAATAGCGAATGCCCTCAATCAATACAAATTTATCTTTTCGGGATTTTCTTATCTTTCGGCGATTAAGCCAGTCAATAAGTTTTTGGAGATCCTCCACACTAGTAGGGAGGGGCTGTGCATTTTCTGATGGTATTCGATAATTGTCCAAAGCGCGCTGTACTCTCTCGAATGACTCTGGGTGTACATATAACCGCACCGATGGTTCCTTACTGAAAAGAGTAAGAACCTGAAAATCAAATCCTTGTCTAAGTCCGTTTTCCATAAGGAGCTCTTTTAGTGCCTTAGTCTTTTTATGGTCAGGCAATGCTTCCATCTCAAAAGGAATCTTAATCATCGTTTCCGTGAACCCATTTTCCAGAGTTTTTTGCTCTGTCTGTTCGTCCCCAGTAGCATGCTCTTTTTCTACTGTTTCAGTATATCCATCCAAAAAACTACCTGAATCTGAAGGGCTTCCTGTGTGTGTCATGATGAGGGAATTTAAAAAATACTAGCACAGTACACCATTGTTTATTTATTTTTGTCAAGTAAAATATCTTTTCCCGTCACAAATGGCGCTTTTTGACACCTTAAAATCTGCTACAATTTGTCTGATTTTTCTGAGAGCACCATGTATTGGGTAGACCAAATCTGTGATGAAATAGAGCAACTCTATGCGGAAAAAATAAAAAGTGGTCAGTCGCTGATTATTCGTGATGAAAAAACATGCTCCGGTCGAGTTCATGTAGGTTCTTTGAGGGGAATTGCGGTACACGGCATTATGGAGCAAATACTCATAGAGCGAGGAAGAGACGCAAAATTTCTCTTTGAAATCAATGATTTTGACCCCATGGATGATGTGCCGCCTGAGCACGAGAAGGAGTTTACTCAGTATTTGGGGCAGCCTCTCTATTCTGTCCCCTCTCCTGATGGAAAGGCAAAAAACTTTGCAGAGATGTATGCAGAAGAATTCATAGGAGTCGTAGAGCATATTGGATTCAATGCTCAGTTTTATCGGTTGCACGATGAGTACAAGTCTGGAAAATTCAATGAAGCCATTCGGACATGCTTGGAACATGCGAATGATATTCGCAAAATTTATAAAGAAGTTGCTGAGAGTGAAAAACCAAATGACTGGATGCCACTCCAAGTGGCGTGTCCCAAGTGCGGCAAGATTGGTACGACCATGGTTTTTGATTTTGATGGAGAGACCGTTGGCTTTGAGTGCAAAAAGAATCTCGTATCCTGGGCAGAAGGATGCGAGACAAAAGGCCGCATCTCCCCTTTTGATGGCAATGGGAAATTGCCGTGGAAAGTGGAATGGGCGGCAAAATTTAAAGTTATGGGAGTAGACATCGAGGGGGCTGGCAAAGATCACTACACAAAAGGCGGCTCTCGAGATATCAGTAAGCGCATTTGTGAAGAAATACTTGATTATCCCAATCCATTTGATATTCCGTATGAATTCTTTGTCATTGGCGGCAAAAAAATGTCGAGCTCTAAGGGCAAAGGAGCCAGTGCCAAAGAGGTTTCTGACCTTCTCCCTCCAGAAATAACACGCTTATTGCTCCTAAGGAAGCAAGCACGACAGCCAGTTGACTTTGACCCTGAAGGAGACACGATCCCAAATCTCTTTGATACATTTGATCGAATGGCGGATCTTTATTTTAAGCCTCATGAAGGAAAAGAAGATTTTGCTCGTATTTTTGAAGTTTCAAATTTGGAAAAAAACAGAAAAAAAATAAGTCCGATGTTTGTTCCTCGATTTCGGGAAGTATCATTTTTAGTACAGATGCCGCATATGGATTTTTTGGAAAAAGTGACAGAGATGAAGGGGGCTGAACTGACAGAAAGAGAAATCATTGAAGCAAAACGAAGGTCTGAATATGCCAAAAAATGGCTTGACCTCTGGGCTCCAGAGCAATTTGTCTTTCAAATTTCTGATGAGCTGCCAGAAATAACAAGAGCCTTTTCTGAAGGAGACAAAAAAGTTTGTGCTGAAATACTGCAGTTTTTTGAAGGAAACTCAAATCCAGACGGAGAAGCCATTCATGGATTTTTACATACGCTCAAAGAAAAACTCAATATTTCTCCCAAGGAAATATTTGTTCCCATCTATCAGGCATTCTTTGGACGTGACTCGGGACCAAAAGCCGGATTTTTGCTTTCAGTCCTTGATGCAGAATTTGTGAAAAAAAGACTCAAAAAAGTTGTAAATAAATAAGTTGTCAGTTGTCAGCAAAAATCATGGCAATAAAATGAACAACTGATCTACTGACAACTGGTAAAGAGGTACTTGCTTCTCAATGACATATTTCATATCATGACACCATGAAGAAAAAGAATATTCCTCTTCTCATCGGGATCCTGATCCCAATATTGATGACTCTATTTATAGCACTGAGCATTTATTTGCCGCAGTTGTTTCTGGATCCTCAGTATGATTTTCTCTATGTCTCTGGAGACAACTATTCATATAGCTTTCCCAAATATGTGGTAGAAGATGGTGCAGTCGTTAAAAGAGAGCCCACGGAAAAAGAAAAAGAACAGTATAGATATCGATACGATGAATCAGTACTCTATACATATGATGCAGAGACCAATACCAGCACCGTTATTTCTTTTGAAGATGCTCAGAATTTCAAACTCAATCCCAACAGCGTCTCTCCTGATGGGTTTGAAGTGACCAATTCGAGAAGAAACTACAGCCTCTTCAGTGAAGTCTTTGGAGGTGGTTATAGAGGTTCTGGGTATGTGATTCGAAAAAAAGATGGATCCGGAGCGGGAAAAAAAATTGATGTCAATACTCGAAATGGATCGTATTACTATGGATTTAAATTTTTGGGATGGATTGAAGAATAAACTTCCAATTTTATAATTTTTAATTTTTGAATTTTATAAATAATTTCTAAATACCAATTTTTTAAAATTAGAAATTGGGATTTATTTGAAAATTAGAAATTGAACATTAAAAATTTTTTCTCTTCCTATGAACAAACAAGAACTCCTCCAGCAAATTCAAAATGCAGTACAGGACAAATCTCTGACAAAGAATGAAATCTTGGATGCCTATCGATCTGGTGCAAAAGGAGGAAGGCATCTGCATATGTCAGATATTCTCTCTTATATTGGTGGAGGAATTGTGATTTTGGGTATTTGCATACTGGTCGCTCAAAACTGGGATCTTTTGAACGATCTCACCAAGATACTGATTACTCTTGGCTCTGGAATAGCCGCCTATACTTCTGGGCTTCTCTTTTTTCATGAGGGCAGATCAAAACGTTTGGCATATGTTTTTTTCCTCATGTCTGCACTCCTCTTACCCCTCGGGCTTCATGTCGCTTTTGATATTGCGGGCATGGACATTGGATCACGAGAGACACAAAGCACAATATCTGGAATATTAACCGCCACGTTCTTGAGTTCTTATATGCTGTACAAAAATAACACCTTTCTCTTTTTTGGAATCATATTCGCTACATGGCTCTTTTTTGCCTTTACAGGATTACTCTTGGAGAACTCAGCTTTTCACATAAGAGAGATCTGGGAGTACCAGACCCTTGCCGCTGGTATCAGTTATGTGTTGCTCGGATATCACTTTGCAGACCATCCCGAAAGAAAGGCTTTGACTGGATTTTTGTACGGTTTTGGTATCTTGGGAATACTGGGAGCTTGTTTCAGTTTTATAGATGACTCTGCTTTTTGGGAAATACTTTATCCCGGTTTAACCTTTGGAACTATCTTTCTCAGCACAAAACTCAAGAGCAAATCATTTCTCACATTTGGAGTGCTTTTTCTCATGGGGTATCTGCTCTACATTACCGATGAATATTTTGCCTCTAGTTTTGGCTGGCCCCTTGCCCTTGTGCTCGTTGGGTTTGCCATGATGGCGGTGGGATATTTTGGAGTCAGAATTCATAAGAAATATATCGCTTCAGAAAATTAGTACACCTCTGAGAGATAACACGATTCACCCTTCGATAAAGCTCAGGGCTTCGGCAATACTTAGTATACGGCATTAAGATAACATGCCTCGCAATACACTTTTGCCTTCTGCTGAGGAGAAAAACTGGTCTCTATCTCTTTGTTACATTTCGTGCAATGTGATTCCAAAATTTTACGAGGATTTCTTTGGTCCATACGATCTGAATACCTCTGGTCTGGATGCCTTCTGGGGATCGGAAGACCTGTTTTTCGGTAAAACTCAAGCTCTCGTTGTACAAGCTTAAATGGTTTTCCGGTCACTTCGCATTCTATTCCCCAATCCAGAACATCATCTGGAATATCCGCCGTATATTCTGGAAGTTTTTGAGCAGGAATGATTTTAGATGCTTCCAGCAACGGCGCTGTGTAGTCTGACCATGGAATTCCCTGATCTTCTGCTTCTTTTTTTGTGAGCGGATAGTATTCCTGAGCCCTAGACTGATTATAGGCAAATGGAGCAAATTGTATTGGAAAGAATTCACCGTATTCAGAAATCCCCCTGAGTCCCCCTTTTTCTAAGGGGGAAGTTCCCCTCTTTTGTAAAGAGGGGGTAGGGGAGATTTTCCGCATATGTTCAATTATTCTCGGCATCAATTCTTCATATTCCTTTTTAGAATACTTTTTATTCAAAATACAATACTCCTCGTTATGAAGCCCCACACATCCAAATATATTTTTACAATTTTGAGCACCATCTGAGTAAGTGGCATGAGAACAATCATATGTAAAATGGCAAAATCTGCAATTATATCCATTGCTAATGGCATGGCATTCATACATGAGCTCTGCCCATCCTATATGATAGACATCCATCACGTCTTTTACGTCTATAGCGTCATAGCAATACCTAGAGTCTTCTCCATTGATGGAATCATATGAGGCATGACAGTTTTTGGTAGAAAACAGCAGATCTCCACTCGAGTTCTCTACTTGCATGTAATACATAGCTGGGCGAATTGCCTGGGTATCTTTCATTTTAATATATTCTTTTCTATATTTCTGAAGAGTGGAATATGAAAATGGCAGTATTTTTTTCATCTCTTTTTCATATTCTTCTTTGGTGTACTGCTTGTTTCGAATGCAGTATTTTTTATTCCTGAGATTCGAACAGAGAAAACAATCACTTGAACCCACGCAGTCATAGCAGAACCAGAGGTTTTGACACTGCTTGATAAAATCACAGAACGCACATTCATAGCTGTTCCAAGCGTAATACACCTCATAACACAGTTCAGATCCTTCAAGCATGTATGAGCAGTCCACAAGGTCGCGGCATCCCATTACCCAGTCTGAATAGTAGAGATCTTCGGAGTTAAAGACACAGCCAGAGAGATAGCAATTTTTATTCTTTGCCGCGTGATTGGTATAGTGGGCATTTTCGCTCTGTTTGTTCACCAGTGCTAATCTTGGGACTTCCAACTGCAACTCTCGAAATTGCTCAAAAAATAGACGGGAAAAATCAAACTCTCTTCCGTACTCGAGTGCATTCCATGTGTCTGACCACCAGACATCTTGCTCGTATACCTTGAATGGAGAATCCGATGGATACATGGAAATAATTTCCTTTCCGGTTGCATCACACCTGCGACGATACATTTGTCTTTCATTTCTCCAGGCAAGTCTTCTCTGTTGACGGCAGTCTGGACAAAGTGTCGGCTCAGAAACATCTATTTTTTGATAAAATGCTCGATCTGTATCAGTAATTGAGAAACTGTTGGAGCAATTGAGGCAAATATTCACAAGAAGGTAAAAAGTGTTTTTATTTTCTCGGAACATAATCTTTTGTCACATTTCTATAAAAAAATCACTTTTATTTCCATGAATACGGCTTTTTATGGAGCAAAATACATGCTCTAAAAAGTGTTATATCTATAACAACATTTTTTGTTATTTGTTTATTTATAAATAAGAAAACGTTATAGTATTTATAACAATGATTGAAATACTTCAAAAAATTGGGTTCACGAAAAACGAGGCAAAAGTGTATTTTGCATTTTTGGAGCTTGGAGAGGGATCTATTTTGCAGGCTGCAAAGAGAGCTCGATTAAACAGAAGTATCATACACGTGGTAACAGAAAAACTTGTGAAGAGTGGCTTTCTCATTGAGGGTATAAAAGGAGTAAAACGTGTTATTTCAGCTCGAAGCCCTGATCATTTGCGTGAAAATTTGAAGCGAGCTCAGCGAGAATTGAGAAAAAAAGAGCTCAAGTTTGAAGAATATCTTCCAGAGCTCAGGCGGATGCACCGACACGAATCACTCGAGTATAGAGTCAATATACTTGACGGACACAAGGGGATCGAAACGTGGTGTGACTTGATTTTAGAAACGGCTCAAACAGAGATGCTTGAAATAGTGAAGATTGAAGAACTTGTGCCAAAGATAAACAAATATCTCAAAAATATATATTTTCCAAAAAAAGCAGAAATTGGACTCCCCACACGATTTCTTTTTGTCGATACTCCATACGCACGCAAGTATGTGGAAGATGTCTATGTAAAAGAAACTACAGCTGCTCCTCTCCTCTGCAAATTTATTCCCGATGATCCCAATATCATGCATGGCTACAAGGTGGTGTGGAATGACAATTTGAGCTTTTATTCTTCCCGTGAGAACAAAGTTACCATACTCAGGGATCAAAACATTGCAAATCATGAGCGTTCTCTTTTTGACGCTCTGTGGAATGACTCAGGTGAAAGCTTTACTAATTGCTCAAATCAAAACTGGAAAGATGTGGTAAGCAACTTTAAGCAACAGAGAAATTGATATTTTCCTCATAATGATGTACAATTTTGTGAAAAATATCCTTTTTTTCCAATTCTCGCACTTGCCCATTTCCTATTCCCTCTACAAAATACAAATATGAGTACAGACGATACACAAAACAACAAAGATACAATAAATGTAGATCAGGAGCTTGCCGAAAATCATTTTCGAGTGAGCATTTTTGGTTCTGCACGTATCAAACCGGAAGATCAGGCGTACCAGGATGTTTTTGCTCTTGCCAAAGAGATAGGGTTTCATGGCTTTGATATTGTAACCGGTGGTGGACCCGGTATCATGGAAGCAGCCAATGCTGGACATGAAGCCGGACAAAAAACAAATGGGAATGGATCACATTCTATTGGTCTTACTATTCGCCTGCCATTTGAGAATGAAGGCAACAAGCATCTGGATGTTAAAAAGCATTTTGATAAATTCTCAAACCGACTCGACACCTTTATGGCTCTTTCACAAGCAGTTGTGGTGGCTCCGGGAGGAATTGGAACCTGTTTGGAGCTCTTCTATTCTTGGCAACTGACACAGGTAAAACATATTTGTAATATCCCTATCATTGTCTATGGAGACATGTGGGCTGAGCTTATCCAGTGGGTTAAGAACTATCCTTTAAAACAGGGATACGTCAGCCCTCACGATATGGACAATGTCCTCGTCGCTAAAAATCATGAACATGTGATGAAAAAAATTCTGCAACTTCATGAAATTTACGAAAAAGAAGGAGAGGATTTTTGCCTCAATTTTAAGAAGTATAAAGTTGATTAGAGTTGGGAGCTTGGAGTAGGGCGTCTGGAATATTCAAAAGTCTTCTCGGGATCGGGCACTTTTCATAAAGTATTTTTGAAGAATACCTTCTAAGCTCTCCCTATAAGGGGGAAGGGCTTACTGCTTATTGCTTAATTCTGTGCACTGGGAACTGTGCACTCATGGGCGTATGCAATACGCCCCTACTTATTCGCTGTCCTCACTTGTTCACTGGATACAAATGCACATCTCTCTGTGGAAACGGAATAGAAACGCCCTCTTTATCAAATGCCAATTTGGTCTGTTCGAGAATATCAAATTCAAGACCTAGGTAGATGGGGCTTTCACACCATGTTCTGAGTTCCAGATTTACAGAACTGTCTCCCAGTTCTTTGACCACTACTTGTGGAGCTGGATCTTTTTTGACGTCTTTGTGTTTTGTGGCAATAGAAAGCAAAATCTCACGAGCTTTTTGAATATCATCTGAATACCCGATTCCAATCTTGGTGCCCAATCGATAGAGAGGAGTCTTGGTATAGTTCGAGATAGGATTATTTGCCAAATCTCCATTGGGAATAAAAATTGTTTTGTCATCAGGCGTCTGGAGGATGGTGTTAAATACTCTAATAGCTTCCACCTCTCCATAATGCCCTTGGGCTTCAATGACATCACCTACTTTAAACGGTTTAAATACCAGGATCAGGACTCCTCCTACAAAGTTCGCCAGACTCTCCTTCAATGAAAGAGCAATCGCCAGTCCTGCCGCTCCGAGGAGGGCAACGAACGCTGTGAGTTTTACTCCCAGCAAAGAAGCCACTGTCAGCAATACCAATATTTTCAGAGCAATGGCAATGAGACTTTCTAAAAATTTTCGAAGAGAGATCTCTATATGATGTTTTTTGAGTGATTTTTCCATGCTATTGACGAGTACTTTTATCATTTTAAATCCTAAAATAAGCACCAGAAGCGCCAAGAGAATCTTCGGTCCATATTGCCAGAGAGCGCCTCCAACGTCTTTCCCAATTGCAGTAAAATCAATAGTAAAATTTCCCATAGAACTTTTGAAAAAATCGATCCGTATAGTACCCGAGAAAGGAAGAAGAGTTCAAGAAATCTATTTTGCACCTTCGCCTAAGGCTACCGTGCCTGCCGGCAGGCACGGCGGCGGATAGGCGAGTTATGGGAAAAAGGAAGAGAATATCCAGTTTTCAATATCCAATACCCAATTTCCAACCTCTTACCTCAAACTTCCTTCTCTACTTTCCTGGCCATTAGTCATTCAAAATTTAAAATTTTCCTTCAGATTCTTCGGCTGTTACCTTTCACAACTATATGAATTTCTTCTTCCATTTCACATCACTTGAAGCCTCAGAATGACGATACCTTACTTCTTACTTCTTCATTGCCCATTGCCCATTGCCCATTGCTAATTGTTCACTTACTCACTTGCGAAGGGCTTTCTTTCTTTCTCAAAAATTTCGGGGTACAATGACTCCACTTTGTTTCCTTTTTTTTTACAAAAAACTATGAATGACTTGATGAACATGCTCATGCAACAAATGGGAGGCAATGCAATGGACCAGTTGGGAAGTTCTCTTGGGATGGGCAAAGAAAAAGTTTCATCTGCCACCAAGAGCGCACTACCGCTTCTGTTGGGAGCACTTGCAAAAAATGCATCCAATGACAAAGGTCGTGACTCTTTGTTTCAAGCGTTAGAAAAAGATCATGACGGAAGCGCTTTGGACAATCTTTCTGCCCTCCTGCAAAATTCTTCATCAGGAGAAGGGAAGGGGATTTTGAAACATATTTTTGGCAACAAAAGAGACGCTGTTGAAGACTATGTCAGTCAAGAATGTGGTACAGACAAAAAGCAGGCTTCTGGACTTATGGAGGCATTGGCTCCAATGGTGATGGGTGCGCTTGGGAAACAGCGCAAACAAAATAACCTCAACGCTGGAGGTCTTGCCAGTATACTGCAAGGAGCTGTTGCCGGATCATCTGGTAGCAAAGAAATGGGATTCCTGGGAAAATTGCTCGATAGAGATGGTGATGGAAGCTACAAAGATGATGTTGCCAAAATGGGATTTGGATACTTCGTCAAAAAACTATTTGGGAAGAAATAATATGCTTCCTCCCTTGGAACCATGCCTGGCGGCAGACAGGAGGGAGGTTCGGTGGGTTTATCAAAGTAAGAATATCTACCTCACAAAAGGAACACGTATATGATAGGTTTTGTGTCCATTTGTTGTTGGGATTTCTTCCCAGGATGGTCCTTTAGCTTTGGCTCCATATTGAGACACCGTGAGAAAAAGAGAGTTGAGTAGTTGTCTCTGTCTTTCGAGCTCATCTTTTGGAACATTCAGGGCGCAGTGTGATGAGTTCTGCATGTCTTCTGGTCCTATCGGATGTCCTGACAATATTTGAAATGATCTTGCGAAGCCAGGATGCAAAGACGATTTTAGTGTTTGCCGTATCTGTGCTCTCATCTCTGGATCCGCTTCTGCTTTTTCCACTAATTGTAGTTCTGGAACTTCCGTATAACCGACGTTTGGTATTTCTAATGGTGTTGCCATAGTTGTGTGAAGAGAGGGTACAAATTATTTGTACAACTTTTAGCGCCCAGAATCAATACTTTTTTATCGAGTTTACCTTGTTGTTTTTAAAAGAATATTTTAAAAATCTTATTCTGTCGTTGTCAAAATTCTCATCGTGACATCAGAGAGCTATTTGATACAATACGCTCGAAAGTTTCCTTTTCTTCATGAGCTCTATTCTCTGCATCTTTGGTTCTACCGGTGGAAATACCGAATTGGTAGTGACCAAAGTAGCGGAAGTTTTGAAGTCTAAAAATCACACGGTAACAGTCCAAAGAGTGGAGAACAGCTCTCTGGATGATTTAAAAAATAATGATCTGTGTATTTTAGGCGCCTCTACATATGGACATGGGCTTATACAGGATCATTTTATCCCGTTTGCGAAGGAACTCAAAAAAATGGATTTGAGCGGGAAACGATTTGCAATCATCGGATTGGGAGATAATAAATATGATGCGGAGTATCACATTGAATCCGCGCGAATACTCGAAAAAATCGTGAAGGCATCTGGCGGAGAACGCGTGTGTCCGTCTCTGAAAATTAGCAAATCCCCTCTCTCTCAACTGAACACCAAAGTGCAGGAATGGGCGGAAGAACTTTCCCAGATATTGAAAGATTCTAAAAAATAAATCCCCCTAACCCCCTTTTTCAAATGGGGAAATTTGCTAACTACTGACTACCTACTTTACAAACTTTATAACTTTTTACTTTTAACTTGCGAGTGAACAGAACTTCAATAAAAGTTGCCGGTCAAAGTGGATCTGGACTCCTAAGTGTGGGAGAAATCATCATGAAAGCACTCAAGAGAAAAGGATATTACTTCAATGCCGATCGGGAATACCCATCACTCATCAAAGGAGGTCATGGCAACTATCAGATTGATTTTGACGTGAAGCCGATTCGTGCTCTTTCGGAAACTATAGACCTCATTCTGGCGGTGGACAGAATAGGACTCAAAGATTATATCGATCGCGTCAAAGAAGGGGGCATTTTGATTCATGGAGACGAGCGACATAAGCTCATTTTTCCCAGTATTGAAAAACGAGCGAAGGCACGAAATGTACAACTGGTCTATCTTCCCGCCAGAAAAATTGCAGAATCACTCGGAGGGAATGCATTGATGGCAAACATGGTGCTTCTGGGACTTGCCTGGAGGGTGCTCAATCTTTCGTATGATGTTTTGGAAGAAGAAGTAAAAATCCGTTTTGCGTCCAAGCCCAAGTTGCTGGAAATAGATTTGAAATGTCTCAAAGCCGGATTCGAAGCTGAAGGAATCGATCACATCCCAGAATTTGATATGCCCGAACCGAAAAAGAAAAAAGAAGAAACCATGGTGATCAATGGAAATGATGCCATTGCACTGGGAGGTATTCACGGAGGAGTACGTGCATATTATGCGTATCCCATGAGTCCCTCCAGTTCTATTCTTACCTATTTTGCCAATACTGCTCATAAAACAGGGATCGCAGTCAAGCAAGGAGAAGACGAGATCACTGTTGCCCAAATGGTCGTGGGATCCATGCATATGGGCACGCGTGCACTGTGTGCCACATCCGGCGGCGGATTTGATCTGATGACCGAGACCGTATCACTTGCCGGAATCATCGAATGTCCATTTGTCTGTGTCATCTGCCAGCGCCCTGGACCTGGCACAGGACTTCCCACCTGGACATGTCAGGGAGATTTGAATCTTGCGATCGGCAGTGCTCATGGAGAATTTCCACGAGTAGTGATTGGATGCAGTGATCAAAAATCTTGCTTTGAACTTACTCAACATGCGCTCAATATGGCCGAAAAATATCAGATGATCGTGCTTGTTCTGACTGAAAAAGTGATCTGTGAAACCAAAACGACCATTCCTCCTTTTGAACAGAAGAAGATTCCTATCGAACGCGGCATTGTGACTGACGCAAAACGACTGAAAAGACTACAAAATACCGATCGATATAAAATCACTAAATCTGGTGTTTCCAAAAGATGGCTCCCGGGGGCAAGTGAGGCCTTTTATTATGCCAATAGCGATGAACACCTCGAAGACGGAAGCCTGACCGAAGATGCTAGACCCTCAAAAGCAATGATGGAAAAGCGTATGCGAAAACTCGAGACAGTGAAAACAGAAGCAATTCCCGAGCCAAAGATATACGGAGTCAAAAAAGATGCTGATGTCTCCGTCATCGGCTGGGGAAGTACGAAAAGTATAATGCTGGACGCGATAGATGAAAGTGCAGAATTGGGAATCAAAGTAAATTATTTGCATTATGACTACCTCTGGCCGGTGCAGGAAAAAGCAGCTCAGAAGTTTTTTGCAGAAAATAAAAAAGTCTGTCTTCTGGAAGGAAACTATATGGGGCAATTTGGAAACATACTGGAAGCAGAAACGCGGTGTATATTTTACGAACGATTTTTAAAATACGATGGAAGACCTTTTTTCCTCGAAGAAGTCATACGCTTTTTACAAAAAGTAAAAAAAGAGTAAGCGAAATTTTCTTTTTAAAAAATTATATGAGCAACTGTCACCGTCACCATGATTCGAGTCTCCTCAAAAACCTCACAAAAAATGAGGATATCTACACACACTACGAAAACTGTGGAGACAATGTCACCTGGTGGTGTAGTGGATGTGGAAACTATGGAATTCAAAAAGCACTTATCAGAGCTCTGACACTGGAAAAACTCAGGCATACAGATGTCCTGCTCTGTTTTGATATTGGGTGTAATGGCAATGGATCGGATAAAATAGGCGGGTATACAATTCATGGACTCCATGGACGTGTCCTGCCACTGGCCGCCGGTGCGAAGATTGCCAATGAGAAGATGAAAGTCATTGCCATGGCGGGAGATGGTGCCACCTTTAGCGAGGGAGTGAATCATTTGGTGCATGCCGTGCGGAATAATTATCCCATTACGTTTATCCTCCACAATAATGAAAACTATGCCCTCACTACTGGACAGCCATCCTCAATGACCAGACAAGGACACCCCATGAATTCTGCTCCAGATGGGGCTCCACTCGAACCTATGAATGCCGCACGGTTTGTGCTCTCGCTCAACCCCACATTTGTGGCCCGCAGTTTCTCTGGAGACGTAGAGCATATAACCAAGATGATTCAGAAAGGAATCAATCATCCCGGATTTTCATTTGTAGAGATCATGCAGGTCTGCCCCACGTATAACAAAGCAACCTCTCAAGAATGGTTTTGGGAGCGCATCAAGCATGTGGAAGAGATGAAAGACTATGATAAAACTGATATTTGGACAGCACGACGCGTAGCTGAAGATTTGGAGAATGAAATTGCGATGGGAGTACTCTATGAAACCGATTCACCGCATTTCTTGGAGCGATTACCGCAGAGACAAGGGGTAAAAACAGCTCTTACGGAAGAAGTGGAACATGTTGATGTGAGCAAGCTTTTGGAGACATTTGTATAAATGTGTTCTCATTCTTCCTGAGGTGCGTTCGATCTTTTTTTCTAAGCTGTTGTCAAAATTCTTCTCTTCCGGTGATTACTCCAGATTTCATGCCAGGACAAAATCGATACCACAAGGGGTGAAAAAGTTTTACAAGTTTGGTTGTATCAGCTGTTACATACTCATCTTGTTTGGCGTTTAAAAAGTCAGCTACCTCAGCGAGAAACATTTGTATCTCTTTTGCCCGACTTCCTTGAATGAGTTTTTTCGACATATCTATTGCATTCATTTGTTCTGAAATCTCTTTTAATTTTTTTAAAAGCTCAAGAGCCTTTTTGCCATCTGTTGACTCACATATCCCTTGAATAACATGTCCTATTGGTTGAAATGAAAATCCAAATGTGCTTTTAAATATTTCGCGATCCTTCTCTCTCCGCATCGACCAATCTGCATCTTTTCCTGTTTTTGCTCTTATTAATTCTTGTGCAGTCTTATAAAAGGAGTCAACATCTTCTCTGTCGACTGTATGAGCCATTTTCATTGCAGATACTATTGGTGCATTCTCAAGACACCATTGTATTTTTCTTTCCATTTCCTCTCCTATTGTATGTATGTCTTCTTTTCTTACAGAAGGGTAAATGTATGGCTCATATTTTTGCTCCATTTTCTTTCTCAGATGAGAAGTTATACGTTGAAATTCCTCATCGCTGTCTGAACGAATGTAATCATTTCCGATATTAAAATCATCTGCAAAAATATCAGGAGATACAGTTTGCCGATATGCTTTTCGGATAATTATTATTTTTTCTATAAAGATCAATTCCGCCTCATAAAGTTCTAGCTCTTGCCTTTGCTTTTGGTACTTCTCCCCCGAAAGTTCTGAATATATTACTTTTCTAATAATTTTTCTTCCTTCTGAAACCACCGCGTGCACATCTTGCATATCCGAAACTATTTTTTCTTTATTTTCAGAAGACTCAATATTTCGATCCGCAGTTACCAGCAAAAAACTTGCGAAAAATTCCACAAATTGATGAATGTTATGTTGGGCTTCCAAAAAATGTCCAACATCAGAAAAATATGATATTTCTTGCAGAGGATCTAGAAGCTTGAGGTGTTCTTGGTAGTTTGCCATGGCGATGTGTCAAAAAAATAATACCCTTCTTAATCTCCAGTATCCTCGCTTCGTTTTCTTCATTTACTGAAGATTTGTAATTCGTTCCAACATGCGTCGCAGCATCCTGTAGTTACTATCAATAGTTCCAGCATGCACTCTCTCCTCAGGCTCATGCGCCCCTTTTATTATTGGTCCAAATGAAACCATTGATATTTTCCTTCCCATCTTTTCCAAGAGACCTGATATAACACCGCATTCAAGCCCAGCATGTACTACTTTTGGTTCTGCAGCTTGACCATTGATCTCTTCATACGCATCTGCAGCTAGTCCTACAGCCAGTTCCGATCTGTCTGCAAGCCATCCATAGTATTTATTGGGCTCGTAGAATTGCATTTTATTCTGATTAAGAATTTCTATGATTTCTGTCTCTGTGCGATCTAAATCCTGAGGCTTCATAGCTCTTACCATAGAGAGCAGTCTGAAGATATTTTCTAAAGTCTCAAGAACAGCAATATTATTCGAAACAGAAACTGATTCTTTATCATCAAGCCATTCAAGCGGTCCTGAAGGTATTTCTGAAATTGCGTTTAATAATCTATCTCTTTGCACTCCGCGTATTGACCAAACTGCTTGATTCTTTATTTCTTTTGGATCAATGCGGAGTCCTTCGTATTCCGGGATTTCTTTTCGTTTTTGCCCATGGAATCGTCTTATTGTTTCAAGGACTTGAGAATCTTCTGATTTTAAGTCATCACGCTCTGGCACTGCAATCACTGAAATAGCTTCCTTTGGAACACTATTGGTCGCAGTGCCCCCAGAAAAGGAAATAAGCTGAACTCCATTATTGTCTTGAAATATTTTTTGCAGAAGTTCGCTCAAAAGCTTAATAGCATTGAGAGGATTTGTATGGATTTCCAATCCTGAGTGACCACCTGATAACCCTGCAAGTTTTATCTCCCACAACTGATAATCAGGAGGCAGTTGGTCTTTGTTTGATATGTCTAGTTCTGCCGTAATACGTGATGCTCCGGCACATCCATAAAAAATCTCATTATCTTCACTATCCAAATTAATACCTATCTCAGTGTCATCGGGTATGAGAACTGGATCCAATTCCTTTGCTCCTTTGAGCCCTTCTTCTTCATAAAGGGTAAAAAGGAGAGTGAGGGGACCATGTCGTAACTTGTTATCTTTCGCTGCCGCGATTCCCATAGCAACACCGATTCCATTATCGGCCCCAAGTGTTGTGTCTCCCTGTGCCTTGATCCAACCATCTTCATCAAGATATGGATGAGTGGGGTTTTCATCATTTCCTCCCTTGCAAACCATATCTAAATGTCCCTGAATCATTACTCTTGGTGCCTTTTCACACTCTTCAGAGGCTGGTATATCAATAGCAAAGTTACCAAAACTATCTTCTCGTATCTCATGACTAGGAAACATTTCTTTTACTTTTTGAGCAATTGCACCCTCTTGTCCTGAAGCTCTGGGGATTTCGCAAAAGGTTTCAAATACTTTTATTACCTCCCGAGAAGTATCATGGGGATATTGTTCGGCTACAGATTTTGACATAGTATTTTTATAACAGGAGGGTATTTAATCATTTTTTCTTAAAAGACGCAACATGTCTCCGATATATGGATCAAAAACGGTAGAAGCCACCCTTTCGAATAAGATTTTTCTGCTTGAAAAAAAATCCATTTTATGAGAGAATGAAGGGATTAATAAAACAAATACATGAAGAAAATCCAAAAATTTTTCGCCTTCTCTCTCACAATGCTTGCAAGTCTTCCGTACTCAAGGGCATTTGCGCAAGGTAGTGGTGGTCATGAAACAGTTTTTGAAGGAGGAGGACTGGAAAGGGGGCTGGAGATATTGAAAGGTCTTCTGCCTGGCACAGGGATCCCCAGTGATGCCAGCCTGGTGGTGGCTATTCTGTTCTGGATCAAGATTCTTTTGATCTTATCAGGTATTTTTGCTTTTGTTGCCTTTGTTTGGGCAGGATTTTTGTATATCACTACTTTTGCCAGTGAGGAAAACAATGAAAAGGCAAAAAAAGTAATGGTGTATGCAGCCATTGGAATCATCGTGATCCTCATGTCATACGCACTTACCAATCTCTTTATAAATGCTTCTGTCTAAGATGAAAAGACTCTTCTTTTTCCTTGGCGCTTTTGCAATAGGACTCCTTCTTTTTTTTGGAGCAGGAGGTATGGAAGGCATCAAAAATATTGATCTCCTGGCAGGAATTGATTTTCGAGATGATCCATGTCCCCCAGAAGGGTGTTTTGTCCCCCCTCCGTGTGACGAAGTGGATCCCACATTGTGTAACGATACAAATCAGACGTTTCGACAGAGACTCCTGATCATCATTAATTATTTTCTTGGATTTGCAGGACTCGCTGCAGTGATTGCAGTAATCTATGGAGGATTCCTCTGGATTTTTTCTGGAGGAGAGGAAGAAAATATTACGAAGGGGCGAAAAATTGTAATTTGGGCAGGAGCGGGGATTATTCTTATTTTACTTTCTTTTGCAATCGTTCGATTTTTTGTGAATGCCGGCAGAGGTGATCTCAATCTGGATCAAGAAAATCTGACCCCCGTAGAAGGAAGCGGGCTGAATCCTGATGGAACCCCGATCAATGGATCCGGAGGATCCGGAACAGGTGGAAGCAGTATCGATCAAAGTGGAGGGTCCTCCATAACCACTGTTCGCACCAATAATGCTGGTGAAAATGAAATATTTGTCAAAATTACAGGCAGCAACACTTCCGGTGTCGCTCCTCTTACAGTAGAGCTTTCCGGACTCGGATCTCGATATCCAGAGGATGATCAGACGATTCCAGATAGTTCGTACCACTGGAGTTATGTAAACGCATCGGGGAATACTATCAACCTCGGCACCGGAAATACTGTTGTAGAAGAGCTCAGTGAAAGTGGAAGATTTGTCTTCAAACTTCGTATTGATCCTCGGAGTGATGGAGTAGAGACCTCTGCGGGAGAAGCAACATTTGCAGTGGAAATCTTTCCGGCAAATCCGGATGTAGAGTTTTTGATCAATGGTGAGCGCGCTAAGTTTTTTCAACAGTTTGCACTCAGTAACGCTCTGACAGGTATCACATTCAAACCGAATATCCAGAACACAGGTCAAAAACAAATAGAAGAATTCTTATGGAACTTTGGTGATGGATCTCCAGGCATGAAAACTGAAAGTGATGAAGTAGTGCAGCATATCTATCCAGACGCTGGAGAATATAAAGTTTCGCTAACGGTAACTGATAATTTGGGAAAGAGTTATAAAAAACAGGTAACTCTTGGTATACAGGATACGGTGGCTCGTTTTGATGTGAGTCCCAGTGAACGATTTGTGGAGAAAAAAATTACTTTTGATGGTTCAGATTCTGAGAGTAGCTTTGGCGATATCATTTCTCACGAATGGATCCTTATTGATGCAGAAGGAGAAAAAGAAGAAATCAAAGAAGAACGATTTGCTCGCACATTTTCTAAGAGTGGCAACGTTCAGATATCTCTTACTGTTTCCGATACAGCGGGCAAAACAGCTACTGCTGCTGAAACAATTGTTATTGCATCAAATCCTCCAGAAGCAAATTTTACCTTTGCTTCAAAAGAGGCCTCTCAACCTTCCGTCATCAAATTTGATGCCTCCAGGAGCCAGGATAAAGATGGTGATGCTCTTGCGTATTCATGGGACTTTCAGAATGATGGATCATTCGAAATTCAGAATGACACTTCTACTCAAGCAGAGTTTGAATATAGCGAGACTGGTGCATTTGATGTACGTCTCAAAGTGACTGATACAAACGGAGAAAGTGATGAAACGGTACGGCAGGTAGAGATTGACTCTGTCCTTAATGTTGATTTTACTGCCAGCACATTTGTGGCTCACCCCGATGAAGAAATCATATTTGATGCTACGGCAGAGAATGCTATCACATTTTTCTGGGATTTTGGAGATGGAGCAAATGAACAGGGTACTGAAGAAAGTGTGAGTCATTCTTTCTTGGAAAAAGGAAGATACAAAGTCAAACTCACAGCATTTGATGTGGATGACGAAGAGAACATGACATCACGTACCGTGTATATTGGAGAAAGAGACATGCCAGTGGCTGCATATGATGTGCGACAGGGCAATATTCTCTATATCATTCAGGATGATATATGTGGGAGTGGAAAACATGGAATTGAAATCTCTCGTGCTGACAAAATCACCCTTGACGCCTCTGCTTCTATTGATGCAACAGAGGCAAAAGAAACACTCCAAAGTGTTGCTGGAAGGAGTGGACTGGAGTATGAGTGGGTATTTCACGACGGAACTTTTTCCCGTAAAAAAATGGTGACCAAACGATTTGATGAAGTCCCCTCCGAAGAAGCATGTTATCCAGTAGAACTCACGATTACTGACGACAGAACTGGACGGAAAGATACGGCAGAAACACTGTGGATAAAGATCATAAACAAGGAACCCGAAATGGATGTATTGCAGGTTTCGCTTCCCAAAAATACTTCTGCGCCCGTTATTGTGCCGCTCAAGGTGCAAAATGCCAGAGATCCTGACGGCAATATTGTAGAGTATAAATGGTGGGCGTATCGGGAAAATGAAACAGAAAAAGTTGGGCTTCATACCACAACAATTCCTTCTACGAGTCTTATTCTTCCAGTCCATGGATTCCCTGATGAAACACACAAGTATTTCTTTGTGGTTGAAATCATGGATAACTTTGGGGCAACTCTAAACTCTGAAGAAGTGTTTGGAGTCAGTAACTTTGTAGAAGCCAAAAACGGAGAAAACAGGAGTCCTCTTGTAGATTTTGAGATGGAAAAAGCCACAGTGGACGAAGGAGACACTATTACTTTTTTTGCGACCGCAGAAGATCCATTTGGAGATACGATTCCTGATTCAGCCTATATGTGGGATTTTGATGGCGATAATGTCTTTGATGCGATCGGTACTGGACCTCAGGCAATTTTTCGATATGACGAACCTGGTGAATATAACCCACGGCTCAAAGTCGTATACAGAGGACTGGCTTCTAGTAAGAGTAAGAGCGTATTTGTTGCGAGAAAACACGAACTCCCCAAGGCGGCATTTCTGTATCAACTCCAGGGACACAATGTGCAGTTTGATGCCAGTACTTCAGAAGTAGACGATTCTGTTCCCAATAACACAGTGTCATATGAATGGGACTTAGATCTCCAGATAGATTCTGATGGTGATGGTGATAGTAAAAATGACACAGATGAAACCAGTGAAAGTTTTTCTCACTTTTATGAAGAACTTGGGAAACGATCAATTAAGCTTACTATTACTGATCGTTTGGGAGTACAAGACACAGTCACTCGCGATGTGCCAGTACTCGAAAGTGGGAAGCTCCTTTCCGGAAGCGGAAGCCGATTTGGATTTGGTGGAGGAAATTCAGGCATTGGATCTGCTACAGGAGTATCATCTTCTGGAAATGCTGGCCTCTTTGCCGGTATTGTAGAGTCTGTTCGTATGAAATCGAGCCATCCAATGACCACCTTGGATCTTGTTTGTGCACGAGGCGTCATTCCTGCTGGAGAAAGTACACGACTGCTCGCTTTTGTGAAAAACGCGAATAATACTCTGTTTCAAGGAACTGTAGAATTCAAAATTATTTCCGGAAATGCTCAGCTCAGCAAAAAGATGAGTGAGTCTCTTCTGGGAGAAGCCTTTACTGAAATTACCGGACTCGGAAAAGGAAGAGTCGTCATAGAAGCAACTGCTAAAGATACTGTCTCCGGAGATATATCTGAAATTATTTCACTTTTTATAGAGTAATATGTCACGAATAAGAACTCGATCACGGAAAAGGTTAAATGGTCACAAGCTCCATGGTGACCGAGGAGCTAACTTCAGAAATATCTCGAAAACGACTGAATTTGAAGCCACTTTAGCATTTCCAAATAATGAAGAAGCAAGAAGTCTTGTTGCAAAATTTTGGTCTTCAGGCTCTTTCTTACAAAGAAAAGAAATGGAGAGACTCCTACAAATAATTGAGGAAATGGATGATTCGACTGTGACTGAAGGAGCTAGAGAAATTCGTACTGATTTAAATCGAATACTGAACCCCACATCATGATTGTATTTATTAAAAATCTTTGGCAAAGTTTTATAGCTCTCTCTGTAGTTGTTCTTTCTCTTTTTTGTTTTCTCCTTTCAACTACACTCGCCAGTGGAGTCGTTCATGTCAAAATAGGAGAAACTCTGAATCTTCAGCCATCAAATGTGAGTGGGAAAGTAGACTATTCCTGGATCCTTAAAAAAGGAGAAGAAATTATTCCTCAGGGAGAAAGTGGTGTTACCAATTCCAGTGCAAAAACATTTGAACATGTCTTTACGGAACCGGGAGAGTATGAAGTGCGCCTCCTCATGACCGATCCCGAATCAGGCGCTACTCAAACAACCATAACTCTTGTAAAAGCAGATATTTTAAATCCAAATTTTGAAGATAAGCAGGTTTCTTTTACGACTCTTCCACCTCTTAATAGTGAGGGAGTGCTTGTCGTTGATCCCGCTTCTCCAGAAGTCACATTTTTTCCAGGTAACGCTAGTGGAAATCCTTCGGAATACTGGATTGATACAGATATTACTGAAGATGCTGATGGAGATGGTATTGCTGATAACGACAAAGAAAATGCTTCCCATTCCTCGTTTTTTACCGGAAGTGCTTGGAGTCATACCTACGATCCATCCAAGCCAAATCGCACTGCACAAATTACCGTCAAATATCCTACTGGAGAGACAGAATCCAAAACACTTGATATCTCTTTTGACCAAACAGGTGTCACCGCTCAAAAATCACTTCCTCTCAAAGCTGTACTGAACTCGCTTCCCCGTGCCAATGAAGATGGACTCATCTATCTTCCCGGAAAAGAAGGGAATGTCACATTTTTTGCCGGAAATTCAGAAGGAAATATTGTGGAATACCGCATAGACAAAAATGCACTTTTTGACACCAATGCAGATGGCACTCCAGACAACGACATTGATAATCGAGAACACAATTCGTTCCGTACCGGCTCATCATGGACGACCAATTTTAAAAAAGAGTGGGGAGAGGTCGTCATAGAACTTCTGGTGGTGAATGATCAAAACAAAGGAAGTAAAGTACAGAGAAAAATAATCTTTGACACTGTTTTGGCAAAAGAAAATGAAGAATCAGGTGCTATTTTTCCTGCTCTTCCTCAAAAATTGGTGATAAGTCAGCAGGAAATATTTGCCGGAGAAAGTGTAGATTTTATGGCTCTTGGACTCCCTGAAGGTGCTCAGATTACTTGGGATTTTGATGGTGATGGAGTGTCCGAATATGAAGGTATTCGCACACGAAATACGTATCAATATAATAATGACGGTATCTTTCCCGTCAAAATAACTGCTCACAAAGACGGGGAAGTGATTGCAGAAGTAGAAAAAATAATCACGGTGCTCTCTAGTAGAGAACGAGAGATTATGACCTCTCCTCCTACAGCGCAGTTTTCTTCCTCTGTAAACACCAATACCGTTTCATTTGGAGATGAATCATTTGCTGATAATCGACTGCTGAATACCGATCTCTCATACTCTTGGGATTTTGGGGATGGGAAAACGAGTTCTGAAGTCAATCCTGAGCACATATATGCCCAAGCTCAAACGTACACAACTATCCTCACCGTGACAGATGCTGTGGGACGAAGTACTACCACCGCAGAAAATATCGCCATCTCGTCTGTTGCTCCTGGAAGTGTGCCTGATGATGCAAAAAGTAGCGATGGAGATACTTCTTCTGAAGAGAGTGGCAAAGAGAAAGTCGCAAGTGATAAAGATTCTGCACAAGATTCCGATCAAGTAAGTGGAGAAGCAAAAGAGAAGAAAAAACTTGGTTGGCTCTGGTGGACCCTCATACTTCTGCTGGGTATTCCTCTTCTTCTTCTGGCTTTCTATCTTATCTTTCGAAAAATTCGGTACCCAGATCTTTCTTTTGAAGAAATTGTCTTAGAAGATTTCGATCGTATTCGTCACAAAAAACATGCCGAGATAGCACAGGTGACTCAAATTGAAACATCTGCTGCACCTGTTCCAGAATCTTCTTCAGCGCAAGTTGCTACCGCAGAAATAGTAACAGAAGACGTCCCTTCTACTCCGAAAAAAGAAAGTACCCAGAATACTGCCTCAACGGTTCAAGATGAATCTCCATCTCCAACATGGCTCAAGACCGAAGGACAGGAACTTGAAAAAGATTCTTCCACCTCTTCTAAAAAAGGAGTTCAAAGTGCTCAGATTGCTCTGCAGGATGAATCGACACCTGTTCCAGACTGGCTGCAAGAAACGCGAGTAGAAGCTTCTGTCTCTAAAAAATCTTCAGGACAGGCTTTGTCAGAATCTGCGGGAGAAGGAGAAGCAAAAACAGAAATTGAGCCTCAAAATATCACAACTGAAAGTTATCCTATCGCAGAAGATGATATGCCCGACTGGCTAAAAGAAGATATTCACGCTTCAGCGCAGGAAGCATCAGAGTCAGAATTTGTTTCTGAATCCTCTCAAGACAAACCTGCCGATATCGCAAGTGAACAATCTAACACAGAAGACCCTCCCCGTCATAATACAGAATCTTCTGAAGAAGATCTGCCAGATTGGATGAAGTAATTTGTCTATATAACAAATCTCCCCTGTCCCCTCTTTTTAAAAGAGGGGGATTCTCATAGAGATTTCTTCTTCCTTTGCAAGAAGGGAAATTTGTAGAGTTTTCCTCCCCCTTTGCAAAAGGGGGATTGAGGGGGATTTTGAGAAAAAGACAGAGTTGTGTATTTTTTTATAAAAAATAAATTTTTGCAAAAAATCTAAAAAACGTACATTTTTCTTGCGAAGGATATCCTTCTATAGTTTAATAGAAACGATATTTTGAGCATACAAACTCTTTGCAAAAATATTGATTTAAGAGCTGTTAGCTCTTAGCCTGTAGCCGTTAGCAATTTAAAATCCATTTTATTTTTTTATCCGTAATTTCCGCCACAGACCATGCCGAAAAAAGGCGGACAGGCTTCATTCGTAATTCCTACTTGTTTACTTGCCACTTATTACTTAATTTTTATGCGCATAGCACTCCTCTCTGGTGGCCCATCCCTCGAGCGTGGCATCTCTCTCAATTCTGCACGATCAGTACTTGATCACCTCAAAGGAGATGGAGTTGAAATTATTCCCGTGTATTTTGATCAGAAAAAAAGGTCATATCATATCTCTCCTTCTGCACTGTATTCCAATACACCCTCTGATTTTGACTTTAAACTCAGCCAGACAGCGAAGCCGTTGTCTCAGAGACAACTTGTGGAACTCCTAAGGTCTACGGACATTACCTTTCCCGTTATTCATGGACCATTTGGAGAAGATGGAGAACTCCAAAGATTTTTGGAACGCCATCGTATTCCATACATCGGATCCAATGCTGCATCATGTAAGCGTGCTTTTGATAAATACATTGCTAATGAATATATTCGAGATCAGGGATTCTACACACTTCCTTCAGAGGTTTTGAAAATATATCATAAAGATCATAAAAAAATACTTACGAAGTTTTTTAAAAATCATCATCTAAAAAAAGCAATTATTAAGCCTGCTTCCGGTGGCTCAAGTATAGGAGTGTTTGCCGTAACAAGTGTACAAGAAGCACTTGAGAAAGTAGATTATTTATTTTCCAAGCGCATTGATACCAGAGTTGTAATAGAGCCTTTCTGTGAAGGAACAGAATTTACAGTGATCATCCTGCAAAACAGATTTGGAATGCCAGTGGCTATATTGCCCACGGAAATAGAAATGTTTCAAAAACAAAAAGAACTCAAAGAAAAACATCATATCCTTGACTATCGGAAGAAATATCTGCCGACAAATCATGTGAAATATCATTGCCCTCCACGATTTTCAAATGAAATAGTAGAACGGATTCAAGTACAGGCTGAGCAACTTTTTACAATTTTGGGAATGCGGGACTTTGCACGTTTCGACGGATGGCTCATGAAGGATGGAAATATTTGGTTTCCGGATTTCAATCCCGTCAGTGGTATGGAACAAAACAGCTTTCTCTTTCAGCAATCGGCACGTATTGGCATGAGTCATCGAGATCTCCTGAAGTTTGTCGTCAGAAATGCATGTCGGAGATACAACATATCCTCCCCCTTTCAGGGGGAGTTAGAGGGGGTAAAAAAGAATAAAAAGCCAATTCCCGTCCTCTTTGGCGGAAAGACTTCAGAGCGACAAGTTTCTCTTATGAGCGGAACAAATGTATGGCTCAAGCTTCGAGAATCAAGTGCATATCATCCCGAGCCATATCTTCTTGATCTGAACCATAACGTATGGCATCTCCCCTATGCTTTTACGCTCAATCACACAGTGGAAGAAATAGAAGAGAATTGTCACACTGCACGAGAGAATGAAAGCCGGCTTCATTTTCTGGTAGAAAAAGTGCGGCTCCGTCTTGCCCTTGAAGAAGGGCAATCGTCAGAACCATTTTTTGTTCCGCAAAAAATATCTCTTCGGAAGTTTTTGAATAGAAAACCAAAGTTCCTCTTTTTGGGGCTTCATGGTGGTATTGGGGAAAATGGGACATTGCAAAAAATGCTTTCTCAGAAAAAAATAAAATACAACGGATCTGATGCAAAAGCATCTAAACTTTGTATGGACAAATTTGCAACAGGGAAGAAATTGAGTGGCCTCAAAAAACAAGGCATTTTCACCGCTCCGAAACAGGTAATGAAGTTGCAACTATTAGGAAGGATGAAAAAGGATGCAATACGGAGGTTCTGGGATCATATGACAACAGATTTTGAGACGAAGACGGTTATTGTGAAGCCTCAAGATGAAGGATGTTCATCTGGCATTGTGCGACTTTTTTCACCAGATGATCTTGAGAAATATATATTCATTGCAAAAAAAAATATGCCCAGTATCCCTCCGGAAACATTTTTGCATCAAGCAACTCCCATTGAGATGCCCTTGGGGGAAATTAAAAATCTGATGTTTGAAGCATTTGTCGTTACGGATTCACTCCGTATGTGGGGCAAAAGGATCAGTTTTCGTAAAAAAACAGGATGGATAGAGATCACTACAGGAGTTCTCGAAGAAAAAGAAAAGATGCGCGCACTGAATCCCAGTGTTACCGTCGCCGAAGGTGAGGTGCTCAGTGTTGAAGAAAAATTCCAAGGTGGCACTGGAATCAATATTACTCCCCCACCTCCGGAAATCGTGAAACCAAAGGTTCTAAAAAGAGCAAAACAATCTATTGAACTCGTCGCTAAAAAACTGGGTATTCGTGGCTACGCCCGTATTGATGCTTTTCTTCAAATAGATACTGGAAATATTATTGTGATCGAAGCCAATACGCTCCCCGCACTCACTCCGTCGACGGTCCTCTTTCACCAAGGACTTGCAGAAAAGAAACCAATGTTCCCAAGAGAAGTATTGGAGAAACTGATTGAGAATAAGGGATATTAAAAAATCCCTCCTAGCCTCCCTTTTAGAAAGGGAGGAAAAATAATTTCTTCTTCTCCTCTTTGATAAAGAGGGGTTAGGGGAGATTCCATGCGGAAACCAGTGTTTTCAAAACAAAAAGTCTCCTTCGAAGCTGGTTGTTATACGTTTGACGATATTCCATTTGTCCAAGTTTTTTTGACTTGGACGTTCTGAATTACAAGGGTTTCAGTCCAGAAGACTAACCAACGGGGTATCATACTACAAAATATATTATTTTTTGTCAACCCTGACAGTAGGGTTGTTCCTACTATTTCTTTGTTAAAAAAATTTAGGCTCTTGAGTAGAATAATTACTTCAATTATTCTCTTAACATGCTTAAACACAGTAAAATATCGAATTATAAGATCAAAAAAATATTGAAGTGTTTTTGTGAAGATCTCAATGCATCAAAAACAGCAAATATTCTAGATCTCAATCGGAGAACGGTTGATCGATATTTTAATATTTTTAGAGAAAAGATTGCAAAGTTCTCTTTAGCACAGTCAAAGAGTTTTGGAGAATTTGAACTTGATGAAAGTTACTTTGGAGCAAAGAGAATGAGAGGAAAGAGAGGAAGAGGAGCCGCAGGAAAGACTCCTGTCTTTGGAATCCTTCAAAGAGAAGGAAGGGTATTTGTTTCTATTGTAAAAGATTGCTCCAGAAAAGAGCTCCTACCTATTATTCAAGGAAAAATACTAGAAGGATCAACTATTCATACTGATGGATGGAGAGCTTATGATGGACTCATTCTCAATGGATATGATCACTATCGTATTCATCACTCAGAAAATGAATTTGCACGAGGAAAATGTCATGTAAATGGTATTGAATCCTTTTGGTCTTTTGCGAAAAGAAGACTCTCTAAGTTTAACGGAATTGCTTCTCACAAGTTTAACTTTCACCTCAAAGAATGTGAGTGGCGATGGAACTATAAAGATCAAGATATTTTTGTTATAATGTCCAAAATTATCAGAGATTTTTAAAATCTCCTACTCTAGAGCCAAAATTTATTATTTCTTCTTTTCCTTTCTCTTCGCCCCACGCTCTTTCTTAATCTCTTCATACGTCTCATAAAACTCAGTTCCTACTTCTCCAATAAATGAAACTGTTTTTTTTGCTCCTTTTTGTACTGGATGAGCGTTCTTTTTTGTCTTCTTATTTCCAGCACTTTTGAGCTTTTTAAACCCAAAAGTCACAATTCGATCAGCCGTGTCTTGAAAATACGCCAGTCCCCGTCCAAGTGTTTTTGCAATAGATCGTTTTTTCATATTGTTATAAAAAAAGAGATTTAGTTTATTCCACCCTTCGGAAAGCTCAGGGCAAGAGCTAGTGGAATGATTATACTGATTTTCCGTGACACTTTTTATACTTCTTTCCGCTTCCGCATGAACATGGCTCATTGCGACCGACTTTGCCTATATTTCGTATAGTACCTCCGGCTTTTATCGTTTGAGTTTCTCCTCCTCCTGAATATTGCAGATTTTCTTGTGGGAGTGAAGCATCTGATTTAATAACTGTGATTTTCGCGTCTGAAGAATCAGTTTTTTCTACAGATTCCTTCTTCCGTGGTTCTTTTGATGTTTCTACGGAAACGGGTTCGGGCTTGCTCTCTTTCTCTTGGCTCTCAGTTCCAAATTCTTCAGTAATATTCTCTTCGATTTCTTCTTCATTTGTTGTGATCACCTTTGGCATAACCTGAACTACTTTTGGCTGCTCCTGGACTTCAAGCTGCACCTTAAAAAGTGTCTGGATCGTTCCTGATCGAATCTTTGCCAGGAGCGTTTCCAACATGCGATACGATTCATCTTTGTACTCCATGAGCGGGTCACGCTGTCCATATGCACGTAAAGATACGTTTTGCCGCAGGTATGTCATGGCATCAATGTGCTCCATCCAAAGAGTATCAATTGTGCGAAGATATACTGCTTTTTCCAGTTCTCGCATCATTTTCGGATCTGGGAGCGATTTTTCTCTCTTTGTATATGATGTTTTGAGAAAGGTGAGCACTGCTGCTACTACTTCTTCTGGATCTCCAAATTTTTCCAGGTCAGCAACTTTGAGTTGGGCACTCTCATCATGATAGACAGCAAAAATAGTTTCTTCTATCTCTTGTAAATTCCATTCATGTGGTTTGCCCAGGGTATTGTTCAACACTGTTATTTGCACTTCTTCTTCCAGCATGCTCTGTATCTCTTCACTCAAATCTTCGTGAAAGAGTACGTTTCTCCTACGTGCATAAATAATCTCTCGATGTTTATTCATTACGTCATCGTACTCCAGCAGATGCTTTCGAATATCAAAATGGTGCCCTTCTACCTTTTTTTGAGCACTTTCAATCGCTCCGGAAATCATACGATTTTCAATGGGCATATCATCAGGAATTTTGGCCCATTCCATCATTTTTTGCAGTTTTTCACTTCCAAACAGCCGCATGAGAGAATCTTCAAGGGAAACAAAAAACTGGGTTTCTCCAGGATCTCCTTGTCGTCCAGCTCTCCCCCGAAGTTGATTATCAATCCGTCTGGATTCGTGACGTTCAGAGCCGATAATGGCAAGTCCGCCCAGATTCTTCACTCCTTCTCCCAATTTAATATCCGTACCACGACCGGCCATGTTGGTCGCAATGGTTACAGCTCCTTTTTGACCTGCTGCAGAAATAATCGCAGCTTCTTTTTCATGATGCTTGGCGTTGAGGACTTCATGGGGTATTTTATTTCTTTTGAGAATCTGAGAAAGTACTTCTGATTTTTCAATCGAAATAGTACCCAGAAGGACTGGTTGTCCTTTCTGGTATTTTTCTTGTACTCCTTTGGCAATCGCTTCATATTTTCCTCTTTCATTTTTATACACAAAATCTGGCTTATCTTCTCTGACCACTGGTTGGTTGGTGGGGATAGCAATTACATCCAGTTCATATGTTTTTGCAAATTCTTCTGCTTCCGTCAGAGCGGTACCTGTCATGCCAGAGAGTTTGTCGTAAAGACGAAAATAATTTTGAAACGTTACTGTTGCCAGTGTTCTGGACTGACGTTTGACTTCTACGCTTTCTTTGGCTTCAATTGCCTGATGGAGTCCTTCAGAATATCGTCGTCCTGGCATCAGACGTCCAGTGAATTCATCCACAATAATCACTTCTCCATCTTTGACCATATAGTCCACATCTTTTTTATAAACAGTCTGAGCTCTGAGCGCCTGCTCTATGTGATGGACCTCCAAAAATCCCTTTTCGGTGTAGATGTTGTCAATCTTTAAAAGTTGTTCCATCTTATGGACTCCTTCCTCCGTAAGAATGGCGGTCTTTCGTTTTTCATCAATATTATAATGTTTATCCTCTTTGAGATTCTCAACCATCAGAGAATATTGTTGATATTTGGCAGTACTCTCTTCCGCAGGAGCTGAAATAATCAAGGGAGTACGAGATTCATCAATCAGGATAGAATCCACTTCATCCACAATGGCATAGTGCAGATCTCTTTGGACAATGTCCTCTTTTTTGGTGGCCATATTACTCCTCAGATAATCAAATCCAAATTCATTGTTTGTCCCGTAGGTAATATCTGATTCATAGGCGGTCTTTCGTTCTTCGTTCGAAAGTCCATGCACAATAGTGCCGACAGTAAGGCCCAGAAAGTTGTAGACATTTCCCATCCACTCAGCATCACGGCTAGCGAGATAGTCATTGACAGTAATAACATGTACTCCTTTTGAGCTGAGAGCATTAAGATATACCGCAAGAACCGCTACGAGTGTTTTTCCTTCACCGGTTTTCATCTCTGCTATCTTCCCTTCATGGAGCACAATTCCTCCTGTGAGCTGCACATCATATGGCACCATGTTCCACTCCACTTCCTCTTTTCCAAGAGTGAACTTTTGTCCTATGAGACGTCGGCAGGCATTTTTGACCACGGCAAATGCTTCGACCAGAAGATCGTCAGGAGACTCTCCTTTTTCGATTCGTTTTTTAAATTCATCTGTTTTTACTTTGAGCTCACCATCTGAAAAGCTTTGCAATTTTGTTTCTGCTGTGTTGATTTGTTCCACTTTTTCTTGAATTCGTTGAACTTCTTTTTCATTTTGATCTCCCAATATTTTGTTTAAAAATTTAAGCATTTACTTGCAAAAAATCGGGGAGAATTGTACCAAAGTTCTGAAAGAAGAAAAATATAAAAAAACCAATTCTCTCCATGGCTTTAAGGCTTTTATGTGCTCGAACTTGCAGGAATTTTTGTTTTTCTGTATTCTTTTGGTCGGAGCGATGTGTGCAAGAAGTTTTTTTCTATTTTGAATATTCTTTCTTGCATTCTGAAAAGGATTTTTCTGGAGATACTCGCAAAAGACTATTCAAGAACGAAAGCATATTAAAATCGAATACAGAATATATTTTTGAGTTCTCTCCACACTTTTCTTCCAGGGATTCACTGTTATATAAAGTCAAAATCTTACAGTATACTCTCATCAAAACTTGGCAATAAACCTTGCTTTTGCCTTACAATAAGGAAAAAGAGGTAGTGCTTGCGTCTCAGGGAAGAAAATCATCCTTTAAAGAAATTGTCTCCATTGCAGACTTTTCTTTATTTTATTTTTATTATCATGGGACTCGACGTTATTCTTTACGTTCTTCTCGCCCTTGGGGTTGGAGTCGGGAGTGGATACTTCTTTAAAAGTGAGGATGTTCGCGCAAAGTCACTCAAGATAGAAGCTGAAAATGAACGGAAAATCCGCAAAGCGGAACAGAAAATTCACGAAATAGAAAAAAAGTCTCAAGATATAGCCCTTCAGGCAAAGGAAAAAGCTCATTCCATTGTCCTTGAGGCAAAAGATGAGGCAGCAAAAAAAATACAAGAAGTAGAAAAACAATCTGCTCGTGCAGAACAAAAAGAAGGTGAATTTACAAAAAAACTCGAAGAAGTAGCAAAAGACCAGAAGCAAATGGAGAAAGACAAGGAGGAACTCGTAAAGATGAAGGAAAATCTTCAGAAGACATTAGAATCTGAGCAGAAAGAACTTGAAAAAATTGCAGGCATGAAAAAAGAAGAAGCAAAAGAAATGCTCTTTGAGAAGATAGAAAAAACAGCTGGACAGGATATGATAAATCGAATGAAGCGGTCAGAAGATCGCATCAAAGAAGAAGCAGATGTACGAGGAAAGGAAATTATTATTCGTGCTATTCAGCGAATGGTGACAGATGTTACCAATGATGCCACGGTGACGCCCGTTGCACTGCCCAGCGATGATCTCAAGGGGCGAGTAATCGGGAAAGAGGGGCGCAATATTCAAATGCTCGAACGCATGACCGGCTGTGACATTATTATTGATGACACACCCAATACTGTGATTCTTGCTGGATATGATCTCATGCGTCGATATATTGCCAAGCGTTCATTGGAACGACTTGTAGAAGATGGGCGTATCAATCCTCCGCGCATTGAAGAGACAGTGGAAAAAGTAACCGCCGATGTGGACAAAATGGTGAAAGAATTTGGAGAACAAGCGGTGACAGAAACCGGAGTTATGCTCCCCCCAGAAGTTGTAAAAATATTGGGAAGGCTCAAATTTAGAACTTCATATGGACAAAATGTTTTGAAGCATTCCATAGAAGTAGCCTTTCTTGCTGAATCACTTGCCAATATGCTGGGAGCGGATGCTGCAGTTTGTAAAGCAGCAGGGCTCGTGCACGACATCGGAAAAACAGTAAGTCAAGAGATAGGTGGAAAACATGCCGTATTAACTGGAGAGATCTTGAGAAAATTTAGTGTAGATGAAGCTGTATGTACTACTGCAGAAGCCCATCACGAAGATTTTCCAGTTGATACAACAGAAAAGGTCATTATTCAACTCGCAGATGCCATTTCCGCTTCGCGTCCAGGGTCACGCCGTGAGACTGCTGAAAAATTTATTCAGCGCATGCAAGCGATTGAAAACACTGCTACCTCATTTGGTGGAGTAGAAAAATGCTACGCGATACAAGCTGGACGCGAAGTCCGCGTCTTTGTAAATCCAGAAGATATGGACGATCTTCAGGCGAAGCAACTTTCATGGGATATCGCCCGAAAACTTGAAGCAGATATTCAGTTTCCCGGAGAGATCAAAGTAATGGTAATGAGAGAAACGAGAAATATTGAAACAGCGAAGTAGCAATTCGCTTTTAGCCCTTAGCTTTTAGCAATTAGCTTTTTTATAAAGCCACTGAGCATTTTGAGAATTTCTTCGCATCTTGATTGTAGTTTTTGAGAATTATTTTTCGTAATATACTCAAGTTTTTCAGCAACTAAAATCTGAGTTTCTAATTCATTGCATGATCCTTTTGCTATTCTTAAAAATCGGCAGAAATCCTTATCGGAGTCTCTTCCTTTTCCCTCTGCGATATTACTAGGGATAGAGATGGCAGAACGCCTCATTTGAGACGTGATCCTAAAGACCTCTGTTTTCGGAAAAGAAATAGCTCGACTTCATTGTGCAGTATTAAAATCAATGGCGAAAGACTAGTGGCAAATAGCTAGTAGCTTCTCTATCATATCCTCAATCTTTTGGGGAATGCGCTCATTTGTGATTACGTTTTTTTCAAAATCTCCTGCCCATGTGTGTACCGTGGGCTGGATGCAAACAGATTCTACTTCAAAAGAAAGACACTTCATAAGATCTGCAGAAGCAAGGTATGATCTCACTCCTCCAGAGTTACACACAATTCCAACGGGCTTTTTGACCATCGCTTTATCTGTAAGATCAAGAAAATTTTTGAGTGGTCCGGAAATAGAATAATTGTACACTGGCATTCCGATAATATACCCATCAGCTGCAGAAAGTGTTTTGAAGGCTGTTTCAAGTGCCTGATTTTTATATTCCTCAAGTTTTCGACCATCACAAAATGGCATGTCAATTTCCCGAAGATCAATAAGTGTATATGATATATTTTTCTTTTGCAGATGCTCTATCACTCGGTTTATTACAAGAGATGTTCGAGAAGATGGAGAGAGACTGCCTTGAAGAAGTACTACGTGTGACAATACGAAAAAGAAAACTATCAGAACTATACTTCAACCCCCGTCATGTTGTAAAAGTAGAAGACAGGGGTTTTTGTAATGTGCTTCATGCAAATTAGATAGAGAAAATGTAATCCGTACTACAATCTTCATTCACTTCCCGTTGACGGAAAAAGAGAGAGGGATACAATTACTTAGATTTTTCTCAGTTTTTTTTTCTATTCACTATGAAACATTCTAAATATATCTTATTCACAGCACTGATAATGCTTACTCTCATGGGAGCAACAAAGTGTCAATTCGGCGCTCCCGAAGAAACAAAAAAAGACAACGAACCCACAATTGAGGATGACGCTATGATGGAAGAAGAAGATGATAATGATGGAGTGAAAGATGACACTATGATGGAGGAAGAGGAGGAAGAAGATGATGTAGTGAAGGATGATGCATCTGCTGGAATATACACGAATTATGATCCAGCTCTGGTCTCTCAGGCCAGTGATGGTTCAGTCGTCCTCTTCTTTCATGCAGACTGGTGCCCTGCTTGTCGATCTGCAGATTCTAATATTCAGAAAAATGCCGGAAATATTCCAGATGGTATTTCCATTCTGAAAGTCGACTACGATAACTCAAAAGACTTGAAGGAAAAACATGGCGTGACCTATCAACATACTTTTGTAACCGTAGATGCTAATGGAAATCAGCTCAATAAATGGAATGGAAGCCCCACTCTTGACGATATTCTGAAGAATATATAGTTCTCATTCATTTGTAATGAGGATAACAGGTCTTCTTGTGAAAACTGTTCAAAAAAAAGCTTTGAGTGTATATTTACACTCGAGGCTTTTTTATTTTTTCACATGCTCGTTCTTCTCCTTTTTGCTTTTTTGGCGGGGATAGTAACTGTCCTTTCTCCTTGTATTCTTCCGGTATTGCCAATCGTGCTTTCTGGCTCACTCACGGGAGGGAAAAAACGTCCATTTGGTATTATGCTGGGCTTTATCCTCAGCTTTACTTTCTTTACAGTTTTTTCTTTTGCTCTTTTTAAAGCCTTTGGTATTTCTTCTGAAGTATTACGACTGGTTGCAGTAGTGGTACTCGGACTCTTTGGGGCTAGCCTCTTTCTTCCACATTTTCAAGAGTGGATGGAACAGCTCATGTCCAAGATTGCGAGCAAAGGACCAAAACAAACACAAAAGGAGGGATTTGGTGGTGGAGTCATCGTTGGACTCAGTCTTGGTCTTTTCTGGACACCTTGTGTTGGCCCTATTCTGGCTTCAGTGATTACTTTAGCGGCTACCAGTGCCGTTACTCTGGAAGCAATTCTGATAACACTTTCATATGCTATTGGAACTGCTCTTCCGATGTTTTTTATTATTTATAGCGGAAGAAAAGCCTTGTACAAAATTCCTTGGGTGACCCGCAATGTCGCAAAGATTCAAAAAATATTTGGTGTCCTTATGGTACTTTTAGCAGTCGCTTTATATTTAAATTTGGACCGCCAATTTCAAACTTTTATTCTCGATACATTCCCACAATACGGAGTTGGACTCACCAAATTGGAAGAAAATGAAGTGGTTCGTAAGCAGCTAGATAAATTCTATGAAGACAGTTCCGATATGCCAGAAACGAGTGGAAAAGATACGGAAGCGCTCAAAAAAGATATGCAAAAAGAGATATCTGGTGACAGTTTTTCTTTCGCTCCCAATCCAGAGTTTCAAGGAGCAATCCAGTGGCTCAACTCCGAACCATTGACGCTCCAAGAGTTGCGTGGAAAGGTTGTGCTGATTGATTTTTGGACATACAGCTGTATCAATTGTATTCGCACATTGCCATATATAACCTCTTGGCATGAAAAATATAAAGATGAAGGACTTGTTATTATTGGTGTTCATACGCCTGAATTTGAATTTGAGAGAAGTACTAAAAATGTACAAAAGGCAATGAAGGACTACGATATTGTTTATCCTGTCGTACAAGATAATGACTATAAGATCTGGCGCAGTTATCAAAATCGTTACTGGCCGGCAAAATATTTTATCGATAAGAATGGAAAAGTGCGTCGCACTCATTTTGGAGAAGGAAAATATCAGGAATCAGAAGAATTTATCCGTATGCTTCTCAAAGAAACTGGAGCTGATATCACTGAAGAAATCTCCAGTTCGCCAGATACCACTCCAAAGCACCAGCGCACTCCTGAATCATATTTGGGATATGATCGCCTCAAGCGTTTTGTGTCGCCAGAAAATATTCTCCAAGATCAATCATCGCTGTATTCTTTCCCAGAGAATATTCCTCTCAATAATCTTGCTTACAGCGGAGAATGGACTATTGGAGAAGAGCGAGCTATGCCATCTCCAAATTCCCACCTGAAACTTCATTTTGAAGCACAGGAAGTCTATCTGGTTATGAGTCCTCAGGAAAAAGGGGCTCGCGTGCAAGTGTTTCTTGATGATGAGGTTGTAAAAAGCGAATACGCTGGGGAAGATGTGCAGGATGGTATTGTTACCCTCGATGAAGATCGTTTGTATCGGCTTATTCAGCTTTCTGCTCCAGAACAACATTCTCTCACTCTGGAATTTTTGGATTCAGGAATTGAGATATATGCTTTCACATTCGGATAATGCGACTCTCTTTCTTTAAAAAAGAATATGGTTTTTATCGTCCCACAATCCGAAATAAAAACTGGCGAAGCGCTCGGGCATAGTACCCTTTTGAGAATAATCTATTTTTTTCAAAGCCCCTCGTAAACTCGGGACATAATATCTTCGGACTCACTTTGTTCGTCTCGAATTCAATTGTGGCGGGACACTCGGGTCTAGTACCCTTTTGAGGATATATGAAGTTTCAAAATGAGACAAATGAGACACTATAAAAAAGGGTGTCTTATTTTGATTCATATGTGTATAAATAATTTATACAATATTGCAGTTAGTAATCTAAAAAAAAGCCTAGACTGGAAGGTTTTACTGCGTCATCAATAGAGATGATGAATGATGTAAAACACACAGAAACGGCAGAAATAGAACTAAAGTATTGTCTCTATGCCCGCAAATCATCTGAAGCAGATGAAAGACAAGCTCTCTCGATAGATTCCCAAATCAAAGAAATGAGTCAGTTGGCAGAAAAGGAAGGAATTTCTATTGTAGAAACAATTCAAGAAAGTAAGTCAGCTAAGGACTCGGGAGTCAGAAAGGGCTATGAGAAGCTTATCCAAGGATTAAGGGAGAGAAGATTCAATGCCATTCTCACATGGGCACCAGATAGACTCAGTAGAAATGCTGGTGATCTTGGTTCACTCGTCGATTTGATGGATCAGCAAGTATTGATAAAAATTCAAACAAGCGGACAAACATTTACCAATACTCCTGATGAGAAATTTCTTCTGATGATTCTCTGTTCTCAAGCAAAACTGGAGAATGATAATAGATCAAAGAATGTCAAAAGAGGAATGCGAGCAAAGTGTGCAACAGGAGTTCGTCCCGGACCACCACCGATAGGATACAAACTTCTTCGTGGAAAGCGATTTGAAGATCCGAGTACGGTTATTCAAGACGAAGAACGTGCACCATTTGTGAAGAAAGCATTTGAGTATCTGGTGAATGAAAAATACAGTGGAAGGCAAGTCTTAGAATTTCTTACTGATGAAGGATTCAGAACTTCGAAAGGAAAAAAACTGACTTTCAGTATGATGTATCGTCTTTTGAAGAATCCATACTACTATGGAGAATTTGAATACCCCACAGGATCAGGGAATTGGTACAAGGGTTCATATAAACCAATTATTACAAAAAAGCTCTTCAGCGAAGCACAAGAACGACTGAAGACATCATTAAAAGGAAAATGGGGCAGAAAACAGTTCTACTTCAATGAAATTTTCAAGTGTGGGAATTGTGGATCAGGAGTTTCTGGAGAAACACATATAAACAGACACGGAAAGGCATATTCATATTATCGCTGTAACAGGTATGCTGGATACGGAACATGTAAGGAGAAATACATTAGAGAAGAGAAACTCATTGATGAGGTGGCAAGTGTTGTGGAGACTATTAAAGAAGATTCATTCCATATTCATAGCAAGATTGAACATGAAGTAGAGAAGATAAATAGACTGGAGCAAATGAGACATGGAGAAAAGGCGAAGCTCACGACTGCTCATGAGTATATTTGTTTTATCCTTCAGCATGGCAACGCGAAGGAAAAAAGCAATATGCTCAGGTGTCTCAAGGGAAATCTTGTAATGAAAGGCGGAGAGGTGTTTCTTCAATGATTCTTTTTCTAATTTCTATGAATGATGAATATGCGGACAGTAAACTTCATGAACTCTATCTAGAATTAAGAATAGCGGTAATACAAGAATTTACCGAATACCAGAGAGCAACTGGTATAGATTGTTCTGAGTTATTGAGCAATGTGTTATTAGGGATGGAAAAGATTTTCAATCAACACCAGAGGCATTGAGTAATTTTTCGACCTCTACACAGGCTTTGCGAAAACGCTCATCCCAAGGGCCATTAACAATCACATATTTTCTTCCTCTTGATTTTAGCTCCTGAATGCAACGCTCTAAAAATTCCTTACGATCATTCGGAAGATATCGTTGATTATCTTTTACCCATGGGACATCGATGTCAGTCAGAAGATAGAGATCATATTCTCGCTTGTTTGCTTCAGCAGTAATCCACTCAGGACATTTTCCAAAAAGTACATCACTCCAAACAGTTGTGGTAATCAAGTCTGTATCACTAAAAATAATTTTATTGGCTTGTTTTGCGAGCGCCTCTTCAGATGCAATATGTCCTTTGGCAATAAATGGAATATCATTGTATTCAACTTTTCCATCTTTAAAATCCAAAAGACCACGGGCGTATTCACTCACATAAACGGTATCAAAGTGCTCAGCAAGGTTCTTTGTTAATGTTGATTTTCCAGTAGATTCAGGACCAAAAATACATACTTTTTTTACATAATAAGGTCGCACTACTGGAGGGATATACTCCCAATATTTCATTGGATTCTCACGAATTTTAGAGCCCGCGATTGGCACTAAGTGCCGAGGATGATCCACGGGGATATATTGCATTCCTAATACTTCTCCTAATTTAAATCCATATTCTTCAGAGGCAAAGAGATAGTCACCCCCTTCCGGGACGAGTTCAGAAATACTTTTTTTCCAAATGTTCCAAAAATCATCATGTTCATGAGGTTCTTGCGGATTTTCCACAGTGTGATGAACGACATGAACATCTGGAAACATTTCACATATCCATTCATATCTCAATTTTCCGGGAATTGGTTCTGCTCTCAGAGAGCACACTAAAACTGTGAGCTCATCAACATAATGACGAGCAAAGTCTATCAAGTATTGATGTCCTCGATGAGGAGGAAGAAACTTGCCAATGATTAGGCCTTTTGTTTTGCGAGTGATTTTTTCCATTCAAAAAAGCCAAAAGTAGCAAGTCCTAAAAATACAGCGTAGAGTATTGTGGTTGCATATAAACCCTTGAGTCCATAAATACCGATGCTCACTATATCTACAGTGACCCACAATATCCAGGACTCTAATATTTTTTGAGCCATGAGAAATTGAGCTACAAGACTCATTGCCGTGGTAAAAGCATCTTGATAGGCAAAATCGGCATTTGTATACGTACTCATAATAAATCCTAATGTAAATGTTCCCAGAATAACAATTCCAAACCAAAACATCCTGCTCATTTTGGAAAGCAATGTAACTGGAAGATCATCCCTTTTTTTGCCACCATATAGCCAGTGATGCCAACCATATATCTGCATAAAAATATAAACTACCTGCAACCCCATATCAGAGTAGAGCCTCGCGTTATAAAAAATGAATATATACAAGGTAACCATTACAATTCCAGTTGGCCAACACCAAATATTCTGTTTTACAGTAAGGTAAACACTCACGAGACCTACTATAGTGGCGATGATTTCAATAGGACTCATGTAAAATTTTATAAAATTGTTTATAATATACCAGAAAAAAAGATCGAGAAAATGCTAAATCCCCTAGATTCAGACTCATCCGAAGTATAATCAAGAATATATTTTCAATCCTATGAATATCCACTCCTCTCAACTTCACTTTAACAGCCTCCTACTGGTGCAAGAACTCGAAAAGCGAGGTATTCAGGTCGAACTCATACTCGAAACAAAAATTATTAAAGCTACATACAATAGCCATATTGAAATCATTGATGACACTGATCTGAGTGTAATGCCCGCCTCGCTCAGATATATACTCGATGACAAATGGCAGACAAAACAACTCCTACAAAGCCTCAATTTTCCCGTGATTCCTGGCAAGAAATTTCATCCAAAAGATCGAGCGAAAGCCTGTAAATATGCTCAAAAGATCGGATTTCCCGTAGTCATAAAACCAGTGAGTGGCACCCATGGCTATGAGGTCAGAATGAACATTGAAACCCCAAAGGAGTTTATAGATGAATTTTCACACCTCTGTATGCAAATTCATAACCAGCAGGATATTTTGGTAGAAAAACAGATCTCCGGTGGAGAATTTCGACTTACTGTTACAAAAAATGAATTTTTTGCGGCTGTTTACAGGATACCACCCAGTGTAATAGGAGATGGCAAATTTTCTTTGCAAAAATTAGTAGATAAAAAGAATAAAAAATTACTTTCTCAAAAAGAAAAAAACTGCTTGTGTCGAATTTACGTAGATAATGAAGCAAAACGCTTTTTGTCGAAAAAAGGAATAGACATGGAGTATATTCCACAAAAAAAAGAACAGGTTTTTCTCCGCTCAAACACAAATGTTTCAACCGGAGCTGATTGTATGGATGTTACTAAACTCGTACATCCGGAATATAAAAACTTTGCATTTCAGATACTCAAAAATATTCCTGAGCTTCCTTATGTGGGAATTGACCTTATTGCACCAGATATTCACCAAAAACCTGCGGAAGGAGATTATTATATTTGTGAACTGAATCCTGCTCCAGGTATTTCCTTGCATACCCATCCAGGAGAAGGACAGTCTCGTGATTTCCCAAAAGCGCTTATTGATTTGATTTTTCCGGAAACATCAGGGGGGAAGATGTAAAAATTTTAGTACACTTTACAATACAAAATACAGATTTTTAAAGTTCACTTTTTCTTTACAAAATTAGGAAAACAAGAAGATCGTATAATAAATGTATGATCAAATATGTTATACAATACTCTCTATTCTTCGCTAAGATATAGCCTTATTTATTGTTTTATAATTCTGACACAGAATTATTGACACTTAAGTTATTTAAAGTTATAATAATGAAGAATTTGGATTATTTTTATTATTTTATACTATTTATTATGGTCGACGTACAACAAAGCGCTTCCCAACACGAACTCGTTGATGTGAAGCAAAATTCACAATTGCAGGAGCTTCTACGATCTGAAGGCATTACGGTTCGCAAGAGTGCCAAAACCCTTGCTCGAACGCCGTCATCTGACGAACTTGGACAAGAAGTAATTTCCTATGTTAAGAAATCAAAACCTGATTTTGAAAAAATGCGTACCGAAGGATATGACGATGAGGTCTATGAAGTAGAAGATGGTTTTATTGTCGTAGAATCTAGAAGTACGATTACTGATGATCGTGTTATTTCACGCAATCCAACTCCTCTTGGTAATGTAGACGGCAAAGAATTTTATAATGACTGGACACAGCCCAGAGATACTTGGCTGGAGAATTATGGCGTAGAACCCAGTGCTGAATTTGCTCCTTACAAAAAAACTGCAACTAATCAGGTTCTCAAGATTGATGGCAGGGTCATGAAAATTCTTTGTGGCGATTCCGATGCATCAAGTGCAACCATTGCAGTCGACTGGAGTCTTGATGGACAGGAAGTCTACAAGGGTGGATATCTTGCAGATGCCGGATATGGGCTTGAGCAAGGCGAATTTGATAAAACATACGAGGTGATTGAAAAGGCGGATTTAGAAGAAGATGTGGAAGCAATAAAGGAAAAACTGCTGATGTTCTGGGAGAATAATTAGAATTTATCTAACAAGTTAAAAAAGTGGAGGAAGATTTCCTCCGCTTTTTAGTGATACACTCATAAAAACATGTCACACAATAAAGATACTGTCCAAAACCAATATTGAGATATAATAAGTTTACAAAATCGAGAATTTATTTATACCTTTATTCGCTTCGAAATTTCAACCTTTGGCCAAATCATATGCTTGTAAAAGAATTTCAAATCTCCGGAAAAGTTGATTTGAATACCCGTCAACTCTTTGAGCTAGAAGGAGAACTCATTGATGAAATTGAGCCACTTATACGTATCAAAATAACGCCGAAAATAGTGTATCTGGAAGCATGTACCACTGAAGATAAAGTTTACTCATATCTCCAAAAGGCTCTCAAAAAAAGAAATATTACTATCAAAAAAAACAAAAAGTCCTCAAAAAAAGATTCTCAAAAAACAACTCCAGAACAAAAAAAGGAGTTTCTTCGTGGATTTCTTAAAAAATTTCCAACTCTTTCTCCACTTCTTGCACAAGTATGCCTTCGTCTGAAAGAAAAAAACATTCCCTACCGCATTCTCACTGGTCCGCCGTCTTTCCCCCCGCCAGTGGGGGGATGGAAACGTGGAGCAATTGCTTCAGTACGTATCACATTTCCTGCTGGAGAAGTGGACATTAGAAATGAGATTCAGAAGGGGGCAGCTCATGTCCTCTCCAGCATTCTGCGTCTTAAGAAAAATGATTTACAGACAAAAGAGCAAGAAATTATCAGTTCGCTCGAAAAGGTATTAGAAGTGAAAACTGAAGCAGTGAAGCGTGAAAAGACTCCCCTTGGCCATCCGAGAATTCATATTCGTCTCTGTAATTTTCCCGAACAACTGTACTCTACGGATGCAACGAGAGTGTCGTATCAGTAATGAGAATTATCGTTTCTTCAATACAAAACACTGTTCTGCTTCAAAATGCCCCTTAAAACCCTTCAGGGCTTTTTTGGTAATATCATCCAAATGTTCAAAACCTTCTTCACAAAGTTTCGTCGTTACTTTCCTGAGCAGTACGACCGTAAATTCTACTGCTTCGTCTAAATCGAGGAGATTCTCAATATAACTCTTATACTGCGAAAGCAATACAATACCTCCTTTGCATACAATTTTTGAGAATATTTCAATAAGTATAGGTAATATTTCTTGCATATGATTTTCCTTTTTTCTCAATATTTTTTTCCAAAGATCTTCAAATATTCCTTCTTTCTCATAAATATCTTTCGGTTTGATGTCCATTTTTTTTGCAAAGTAATGCAGCACCAAATCGTCAACAATATGGTTTGCGATAACAACTTCGTAACTTTCTTTGATCGGCTCAAAAAGATCCTGCTCTTTCTTTTGGATTGTGTATTGCGGATGAAAAAGTTCCATAAATTTTATGACCCGCTCACTTGAGTCCGCTTCCTTGTCGAGAATCAAAACCTCGCCTGTATAGGAAAGATAAAATAATGCCAATTCGATCTTTGGTGTCCAGCCCGGACAGAGATCAACAATGCGCTTGTACCTATGAATCTTGAGTGGTTTTAGTATTTTTGCCCATGTCTGAGCATTGTAACAGTATAGCTCAAGATAGATTAAAAATTCCTGTGTTCGCTCGGGGATGTTAAATTTGTTTCCAGCAAAATCGGTCTTCTTATATTCACCCTTTTTAAGCCTCGTACAGAAAACTTCTAAATCCTTGAGTACCCTTTTTTTCTCTAACTCGGAATATTTTCGGCTCTGTAAAACATTTTCTAAAAACTCTAATGGAGAGGTATTTTTGGTCATTGAGAAATTGAAACTGTGAGTATAAATAGCGTATAGTAGCAATAACGTTTTTCCAAATGGAAGATGCATATGAAAACGATAAAGGCTATTGAGATGGAATGCGGGCAAGCGTATGTTGCCGAGCTTGGCAAAGGTGAGTTTTTAGAAATGGGTGACGTCTTTTTGCCAAATGAAAACGAAGCAGGCACCAGACCATATCGATTTCGAGATTTCGGAAATGTGAGCGATATGCACAAACGGGTTCTTACTATCTGTTCGATGCTCGGATGCTCTATGGGGTGCAAATTTTGTGCGGTACGAAGGAGCTTCAAGCGCAATCTCACCGCTGGAGAACTTGTTGGACAAATAGACTACCTTTTGGAACAGGGAAAAGCGTATGGGCGTTCTACGGATCCTCTCGAAAGCAAAGAGTTTCATGTGCTCTATACACGTATGGGTGAGCCATGTCTCAATATTGAGAATGTGCTCGGATCGATTTATGAACTTGCCGATCGCTATCCTCATGTCAAAATTGGCATGAGTACTATTGGTTGGCGGCAGGGGGTAGAGAAATTTCTTGATCATCCTGAGATTGCAAAGCACATCATGATGCAGTTCAGTGCTCATGGCACTGACGAAGAAACAAGAGCCGCGCTCTTCGACATGAAAAATATCGGAGCCATTATGAGTCTTCCAGAAATGGGTAAATGGGTAAAAGAATTTCGCAAGCTTAATCCGAGGAAAGTTTCTTTGAATGTAATTTTATTTGAGGGAAGGCAATATGATTTTAGAAAACTTAAAGATTATTTTGGCATGGAAGATATTTATATTCGCCTTTCACCGCTCAACATGACAGAAAATGCTGAGCAGCAAGGATTTCGCGGCTTGCTTCGAGAAGAAGATGTGCTTTATAAAGAAGCACTCTCTAGTCAGAGCTTGCAAGGGATATTGGAGAATCTCGATGAAACTGGATTCTCATATGCATATGCGCCTGCAATTGATGAAGAAATAAGACACAAGGCCGCTTGCGGACAAGCGCTAGAGACGCTTAAGGAAGCAAAACTGGCAACATTTGGATAAGAAATTCCATTAAACAAAATTGCTCCTTACCATGCTTATTTCGACTGATAGCATTCTTTGAAATACCTACACTGCTGGCACGCTTTCTTCGCCACACTGTATAAGTGCACTGGGAGTTTTTTTCTTTTACAAAAATCTTGTAAAAAAAAATGATTTCTTTTTACGGCATTGTGCTTCAATCTTCAAAAGATCACAGTGCTTCTCAATTTGTCTTCGTGAAAATTCTCTCGTTGAATAATTTACCTCTAAAGTTTTCTTTTGCACTTCCAATAAAGTTTCGAAGTTACGAATCTTACTCCGCACCCCTAGTCTGGATTGATAGTCAAATAGTGCTGATCCGGGTTCCAAATCGATAACACCTGAATAAATTCTCACTTTTGGAAATTTGTTGCGAATAGTATCTATGAGTTTAAAAGATTGCAACAAGTCTTCTTTTTTTTCAAATGGGAGCCCTGTGGAAAAATACACTGAGCAATTCATTCGCTGTCTTATAATATATGCTAAGATCTCCAAAAGTTCCTTATTGGTATAGTAAAAGGTGCGAATTTTTTTGCGGAGCTCATCCGATCCGGTTTCGGGAGAAATATTGATAGCCGATTTTTTTGTAAATGTTTTTCGAAATTCATCTAAAAATTGTTTTGTTGGCAAGCCAAAACAGTCAAAAAAATGAGTTATTGTAAGGTCTTTTTTTCTGATTTCCCGAAATAACTTAATATAATAGTCCGATTTCGGATCGGGATCAAAACATGAGTTCCAAGTATGAACGCCGTTTTGTATCATTCCTTCCAGTTGCCTAATTACGTAGCCATGCGGGAAAAGTTGTACTTTAGTTCGATTGTAGTATTTTTGCTCTGCTCGGCGTGAACCAGCACAGTAGGGACACCCGGCATTACAACCTCTTCCGGCACTAAAAGAAAACGCTTTTTGACCACAGATAAGAGGCTGGTTATGGCGAAAAGAAAGGTATCTTCTATAATTTTTCAGAAGTTTAAAATTTGTGAAAGAAATCTCCCGTACCTGTGTATTGTCTAATTGATAGTCGTCATTTTTTTGAATTTCACCTTTTGCACTTCTCCACATCAAATTGGGAATAGTTGGTAAAATATCTAGTTTATCTGCTTGTAATGCCGTGCAGAGTTGATGCATTGGTATTTCTGAGTCTCCTTTGATCACAAAATCAATTTCTGGATGCTTTTCGAGAATTTCATCAGCAAAAATAGAAGCAGTCACACCGCCAATAATAATGGTCATTTGAGGTATTTTTGCCTTCAATTTTCGAGCCATCTGTATGACCCTGCGAGCTTGCTGATGCCAATGTAAAGCAAATGCGCAGATGTGTATGTTGTTTTTACGAACATATCGTAATAATGAGAATTTTGGATTGATCTGTTTTTCAAGCCCTTCGTGGATAATTTGTACAGGTGTGCCATTTGAGTCCAGATAATCAGCTATAGCAAAGATACCCATGGGCATCAGAGTGATACGCGGAATAATTTTAGATTTACGCGGGAGATGAATAAGGAGAACTTCTAATTTTCTCATAATACTTCTAAAAGACACTAAAAAAAGCCATCCTGCAGGGTATCACTGTTTTATAACGATGTCATTTAGATTTGCTTTTTACATATAAAGGTGTACAATAATACACTAAGTTATGGGAGCGTACCAATTTGGGGACCTGTTCTGTCATTTTTTGCGGTTGAGATTGATACAAAAAGGAATCCAATCATGAGAATGGAAGTCGAAGCCAAATAGGTTTTTTGGATGAGCAGCTTGAAGAGGAGATTGACCATTCAAGTGCTTGAATTTTGTTTTACAGTCGGTGAATTTCCAGAATCTTCTCCTGAGAATAAGAGCATTTATATAATTGGCAGCAGTTTCTTCATGCTCAAACCCACGAATACCACTGAGCCTAATCTCCACAGAGGTGCTGTGATAGCCTTCAATGAGATTTGTAGTTCTTGGAATATCAAGCTCAGGATGGTTGATAGAGGCAATAATCAAATCTCTTTTCTTGTAGTAGTTATCATAAGCATCTCGTATTTTTTGAGCATGTGGATATTTCTTTAAATCCATTCCAGCAATAGCGATATTGAGCTCGTCTTCTAATTTATTGAGGTCTTCTGTCGTCATTGCCGACCAAAATATTTTCTGTAAAATATGCTGAACAGTAATCAGGTAGTGGTATTCATGTTCAATATCTGCTAATTGATTGCTCAATTCCACAGCCTTATTCTTATTATACTTGTGAGAAGATATGAGAATGCTCTTACCGAGATGAGCTAGTTTTTTCTCCAAGGAAGATATTTTTCTTTTGGCACTGTTCACCTTCATATTCCTATCTAATGCAGCACTATAGTGAGTAAGGCAGAGCTGAACAATAACATCGGGAAAGATTCTCTTCGCCACACTCATCGTCTCTCCCATGCTCTCATCACAAACAACCACCTTCAGCGGATAGCCAATCTCCCTGAGCATTAAAAATCCTTGCTCAATATCATGCATATTCTCTGAAGCTGCCAAAATATGAACAGGAATATCGTGAGATTCATAATCCATGAAGGATATGTCTACAAGCCCCTTCTTTGTCTTCGCTTTTCTTCCGGTGACAGTCTGCTTGGAATCCTTTACTCCAATACACTTACCATCAACCAAAACAATCCCACAATAATTCTGAGGACACATCAAACGAGTCAGCTCATTGGAATCAATTAGTTTTGGCGTTGTCTTGTTTATGATTTTGCAAATCGTCTTTTTATCCATCTCATTTTCTACGGCGAGAATACGGCATGAGTTTCTGTTGAGATGAGCCTTCAGGATTTCTTCTGCTTTTTTGTTTTTGTCGTTGAGAGTTATTTTCTTGCCGCAATCATGGCAGTAAATACGAAGATGGTTCCGGTGACGCCCTTTTCTTATAGTGTTGAGTCCTTCACATACAGGACATCGAAGTTTTTTTTGTATTTGTCATAAATAAATTAAAGAAAAAAAGAAGAAATATTCTACTTTATCTCGATAACTTTCTCCAGAGCTTTACCTCAAGCCGTTATTCTTAAATCACAGGCCCCCAAATTGGTACGCTCCCCTAAGTTATCAAATTTTATCTTAATAGAGCATGTCATCTTCTAATACATCCGTACCCGTCCTCGAATTTCAAAAATTTAGCACTAATCCGGCAGAGATAGACCTTGATCTAGCAACAACCCAAAATAGAGGCATAATTGACCTGCAGAGAAAACAACATGGAGCTATGGCAGAATGTCTTTCTCATCGGAGTGAGACAGAAGAAAAAGACAAAAAAATCAGTCGCTTGGAGCACTATGCTTTTGATGAAAATGATCTGATCGATTTTCCACCTTCCACCCTTATGATGATTTTTAATCATTTTAAGGCTCTTGGATCATTTGAAAATATGCTTCGAGTGTATGAACAATGTGAGAATGATGAATTTCGTTCTTCAAGCATTGTTTGTGAATTTTGTGCGGTGGCTTGTAATAAAACGAATCAGCCTGACAGAACCCTTGAACTCTGCAATGATCTTGTGAAAGAAGGACAAGTAAATGGAGAAGTTTATGGAGCGATGGGAAAGGCACATTTAGTAAAAAGAGAAACCGAGAAGTCTCTTGAGGCTTATGAAAATGGATATCTTATGGATTTTGACTACTATCCTGGCGTTAATGTGGTATATCGTCTCCTGGAATTGGGACAAGTGGAACGTGCAAAGAGAGTGGCACAAATGGTCTACCTCTCCTGCGAACGTGATGGTGGTGTTGAGTCAGAAGACTACTGGTGTGTTGTTACAATGTTAGAGTTGGCTTGTATCGCTGAAAAAGACGCTACAGCAATTAAAGATATCACAACAAAAGTCTTATCCGTTGCCACGGCAACATGGGAGATTGAGTCGACATTATCTAATTTGGAAAAACTTGCCCCTCCAAATAGTGCGAACCGAGAGGCTATTGATGCCTTGCGACAACATCTAGATGACATTAAGAATTTCTCACAAGAGCAATTGCAAGAAAAACAAAGTCGTCTTGGAAAAGATTTTGCAACAACAACAATAGAAAAGAATTTTCTTCCAGAAATGTGGCGCGCAAATTCTTTTAGCTACAGAGGACTGAGCTCTAACTTTGTGGGTGGGAATTTTGATTTTGGAGGAGATCTTAGCGATCACGCTATCAATCGTACTGATCGTGGCCAAATCGAAACTCTACTTTCAACCCCAATTGCCGAAATGATAGATTTGAGTTGTTTGAAGTATTCTCAAGAGGAGGCAAGACAAATACTTTCTGGAGCTCCAGCATCTTTGATGGATGTTGCTGATATTGACCAATTTTTGAAGATTGTGGATATATTCCTCCGATCTACTTTTGAAACAGAGAAACTTGACTTAGAAAATCTTCAAAGTGATGGACATAAAGTTTATGACAAAACACTGAGAGGCCTGGTACAAACAGGAGGTGTAGCTGATGGTGCAAAAAAGGGAGTAGATTCTCGTACAAATATTTCTACGAGTCTGGCTCTTGGATTAGGGGATTGTCGTCATCATGCTCAGGCGAAACAGTTGCTGTTTGACATGTGGCAAAAGGTCCATGTGAATAAACTATTACGACAGGCATATGACGAGATTGCGAGTGGTGATTTTGAGCAGTATCAATATTTACTTTCACAGGTTGAGGAGATTCAGAGATATGAGCTGAGAACCTTTGATTTTGTGGTTAATGCACCAATTCAAATGAATGGGAAATACGATGCTCGCCGTTCGGAAGAGGGTGAATATCTGATGAACTCTGAAGGTCCAGAAGAGGTGGAGGATCATACTATGAATCTCTTGCTCACTACAGATGAAAATGGTGGAGTAAAGGTTCGTTTTGCAGACGCTTTTTACCATAGGCACTATCAATGGGCAGATGGGGAAATTGACCCTCAAGACATCACTGCACAAAATGGAATTAGTGCCGGCGTTCTCCATGCTTTGGACACCGATAGTGACACGATACAAAGCATCCCTGTACATTTAAAACCAACGCCATATGCCGGTAAAAGAGATAAGCCAGCGCCTGATGAGTATGGTCAATTGCTACTTATGGGAAAACCAGTGGGTGATCTTGATCTTGTAAAAACTCTCACAAAGGGGCGGCGGGGAATTTCCGAATTTAGAGATAACTTGTTACATAAGGCGAATGGTGAATCTTAATATGATCCTCAATGATTATGAGGTACCAAGATTTTCGTTATTGTTTACCACTCACTGCTACCCGCTATAAGAACGAACCGGACGAACCGGAGCCGGTCTTGGTGCTGGGGTCGGCCTCATCCGCACTCTTCTGAGTTCATTTTCGAGTTGCTCTATGCTTTGTTCCTTCTGTTCAGTAACACGTCTGGCAGTTTGTCTTTGCTCTTCAAACTCTAATCGTGCTCGTTGTGTTTGTCTACGATATTCTTCTTCGAGCTCTATTTGATTTCTCTCAAGTTCTTGTATTCGCTCCATTGCCTTACGATCAAGTTCTACAATTCTGCCTTCATTGAGTTCACGAATGAATGTATTGAGCTTATCGCGCATTTCCAAATCACTATCAGTACTTTTTATCTCTAAAGTGTGTCCACCTACGTTGGCAGTAAAATCATTCGCCCCCAAGATACCTTCCTTTATAAAGAAAACCAGCTTTCGAAATGTTTTATTCGTGCCATATACATCTTCTAAGCTGATCAAAGCCGCTTCAATATCTCGCCAGAAAGTCTGATCCAATTTTGGATCAAGTGGTTCTGTAGTCGACGTCTTTTCATCTGGTACGACTTGTTTGAGCTCACCAATAAACACGGCTACTTTATGTTGAATATCAGTGTCGCTATTTGTTTTTTTGATATTCAAACGAATGGGACCGATATAAATCGCCATATCTGAATCAACTCCGAGTGTCCCGGCTTCCATTCTTGCCTTGAGTTCCTGAAGAGCCGGATACTCATTTGCTGGGTAAGCAGAGCTTTGGAGATGATCTATTGCCGCAATAGCATCACGCCAATGGAATTTTTGAGCATCAAGTGCTTTTTTTGCCTCAGCAACAGTAAACGGTTCAGGGAATTTGTCAGGATTCCCTTTTTGGACTATTTCAACAAATTCAGCTATTTGGTCAGCCATTTGGTAGTATGGCGTGTCTGGTTCTATCTGCAGCGTAGCCCACTCGGTTTCAATGTGGTAACCGGCTTCTTTAATTCTTTCAGAGTCAATAAGGTTTTTGAGACTAGAAAATTCTGCTCCAAGATCGGAGCCACGAAACTGTTCCTTGAGTTGCATGAAACCGGTTGCCACCTCTGTCCAATATACTGCGCTACTTGGAAATTGTTCCACCTCACGCTCCATTGGTTCTGGAAATTTTTCATCACACTTTCGCTGAATTGCGCGGCTAAATGTTGCGAGTTTTTGTAACATAACTTCATCTGAGTCTTCTTTTTTAATATCCAAATGAATATCTTCGTGCTCCAAAGTGTAATCCTCCTGCCCCAATTCCCTCCGATGGATAATTTGGCGCAATTTGGTCATACCTGCTCCAAGTTGTTCACCACGAAAAGCATGCTTGATCCTCACGATCTCCACATTTACATCACGCCAACGGAGTTTTCCTATCTCTGGTACCAATGGTTCAATGCGATCACGAATACCGGTGCGAATGTTGCTAGCAATAGCAGCTACACGCTCCATGAGCTCGCCATTGACAGAAGCCTTATCTGCATCTCCCAGCTTCTCATAAAGAATATGAATAAACTGCGCAACCTGCTCAATCATTGTTACTTCTTCTTCCCGCTGATTAATGCGCAATCTGGCGCCATCAATATTCAAACGCAGAGGGCTCTCTTTTCCCAATGCCCTGTTTCGCATATCAAATGCCAGATCTTCCAGGTCTTCTTCATAACCTAGATAAACAGTTTGTAACTGCTCTAAGCCGGTTGCCAGGTCTTGCCATTCGTGTTCGAATTGAGTCATAGGGAGGAAATATACTACAGGAGGTCAAAAATTTCTTGTGTTTTTTCTAAAAATCCTTGTTGCCCACCTTCGTTCAATGCTTTATCAAGCGCAATAACATAGCCCTCAGCACTGCTCGCATCAGCTGTACGCAAAACAGCCCGTACACTTTGTATAATACGCGGTAACAAAGCATTAAATGAGGTATCTGTGGGACAACTTACTGCTCTCATGCCATGAGTGCTGCATAATTCGCGATATTGTTCTGCAAAGGCTTCAATTATAGGCTTGAGTGGGTGATCTGGAATCTCTGGAATTTCATAAAAACCAAAAGGATTGAGCGTTGCCACTTCTCGATCATTAAGAGTATTTCCAGTAGGGTCTTGAAAACGAACATCGGCACTCCTCAGAAGACTTTGGAATGCCATATCGTCCAGTGGTTCACCTTCATTTGGAGTGGCAAAATCAGCGGCATTTTTTCGCCGAAAAAATCCATGATTGACAAGGATAGGGATAATTTTTTTTCGATCCGGACTACCAATTGGACGTTTGAGAAATTCAATCAGTTTTGTTTCTAAAAATTCTAAAAAAGCAACTTCACTCCCATCACTCTTTTGTCTCATGCTCATTTCTGCCCATTCATCAAAAAGATCAATCAAAAATCCAGATTCAAAGACAGCATTCTCAAGCCCTTTACTTCCTTTTGTTTTATAAAGTGTTTGAACTTGCTTCGCTGATAAGCAGAGTGCCAACAGTGGAGAAATATCACTTCTGGAGAGATCAACACTATCTAAATCAGCAGTATCATGTACTATAGTCCCTCCAATTTCTTCATCTGAAAGCGGAATCGAATTATCTCCATGGCTGAGTTTTGGTGAAAAGAAACGATGGTACATCTCTGCCGGGGTATAATAATCAATTTCAAAACTTCCGTGTGTAAATTCACGACGATAATCCGGAGGAAGATCAAACCGATCTTCGTGGTGTTCATCCTTTTCATTTCTGGTCACCATGACACCAAATCCCGGCTGAACAACAATTTCCTCACCGGTATCCGGATGCATGAAGACATCCCCAGCTTTAAGCCCTAAAATAAATTTAATCTGTCCCAAGATCTCTGGAGGGGTACGGTTATCTTCATCGAGAATCATTACCATTCCTTCTCTCATACACTGAATACAGGCACCCTGTTCACGTACTCCGACATCCGATGCAAAACCAAAAAAAGTGTCACGAGAAAGCTCCGGTCCACCGGAAACGACGACTGGATTTTTATTTGAAAACACTTGCGCAGAAGCGATACCCAACTTTGTTTTTCCCGTCCCGGTTGGACCAAGGAGTTCAACATTGTGTCCGGCTCGCAAAGCAGGCAGGATGGAGTGTCCAGCACTTTCATTCCCATACATTTGTTCGGTGCGTGATTCTACTTCAATATAAGCGCTGTGACGTCCTATAGAAACTAATTGATTTCGTGGCGGAAAATGTTCCCCTTTTGGACGACGTTGTAAAACAGCTCGATCATGAGCCAAATCATCGATATGTTTTGCAATCCATACTTCAGCATCTAGTAAGAGGGTATTAATTTCAGTCCGACATTCTAGCCTTCGTTTTTGTACTCTTTCTAAATTTTTCCGATCGCTTTCAGAATAATCACGACCTGATCTTTTCACTTGAGTATGAATGTTCTGTTCTTCTTCGCGACATTGTTTTTCGAAGTTATCTAAGATTCGTAATAGCTGTCTGGCAGCACGTATTTTGTCACTACTGGTCAAAGAATATTTTTCATATCCATCACCTTTCTTCATTACCCTATATCCTTGCTTATAAGCTCGGAGAAGCCTCTTTGCGACAGTAAAATCGCGTACCACGGTGCCAAACATTTCTTCATATTGTTGAGCCACTTGAGGATTCTTCAGCAGTGTTTCAAGACGTTGGCGAATCTGTTGTACTTCATCTCTATTGACTAAATCGGGATTTTCTTCGAGCACCATAATCTCTGACAAATCAGGATCAAATAAATCACTCCAATCTGCTGTTTCAGTGCCCTCTGTAGATTGGAGCTGAGGGAGTTCCATTTCTATTTCTGTAGCTTCGGGCACGTTTCCTTCATAGGTATTTAATTTTTTTAAAGCGGATAGTCTTCCTACCAGAGCTCGTACCTCCATAACTTGAGCTTGTACTTCTTCCGTAGAAAGTTTGGATTTTTCACTTTCATCCGATTCTTCAGCATTCTGAAGTATCTTTTCTGCAAGCGAGTTTCGAAAAAGAATTCTATTTTCTCCCATGAAATAATCTTGTGTTCTCTCGAGAGAAAAAAATTGAAATTTGTGAGCCGGTAAATTTCGAAAGGGAGTCATAAGTTATCTGTATATTATAATGGAAAAACTACACTCTGTCAAGCATATTCTGCCAGGCTCGAGCCTTTTTTTCAGGGTAATCCAACAAATTGTGACAGAGCATTCCTCCTTCTGAAGGATTATAGTCATTGTAATAGTTGCGAACGGCGGCATCAGCGTCATTTCCGAGTCCATAGCACAGTACGATAATCCCTAGGTCACGCAGAGAGCGAACAATATTTTGTAACCGTGCTGGATCATTTGATCCTCCGTCAGAGCTCACTTCAATAATTTCCAAGATTGGTTCAATGTTTTTTCCTTGCTTTCTCTTCAGAACCTGAAGCCAGTCTTTATAAATCGCAGCTAAATTTGCATCAGAAATATCAAGTTCTCGGAAAAAATCTTTTTCTTCATCAGAAAGATACTTATTGCCAATAAACTGTCGTGTCCACTCTTGAAACATTTGAACTGCATTAGTGCCATCGATACGTTGTCGTAAAAAGGCTTGTTCTTGTTGTATCTCTGCTGGATCTCCTGAAGTCCGGGGGAGTAAATCCTGCAGACGTCGAAATATACTCTCTGGGCTTTCTTTCGTGAGATTTTCAAAATATACTTCTTCATCTTCATCCAGTTCATCTTCTCCTTTCCTCCCAAGTTCCTGGACAGCATTAATTTCACGAATAAGAAAACCAGCACGAATCCGTTCTAAGATTGATAGTTCATCATTACTTCGTGCCTCGGCTTCTTCTGCAGCCAAAGAACGGAAAATAGCTTCCAATGGATCAAAGTCATTGGTTCCTCCAGGAGCACTTGCTGCTGCATGCCATATGGCAGCTTGTTCAAGTTCATCAAAAGTACTGGAAAGTGGCTTGATACAAGAAAATTGCTGACCGGTCTCTGGGTCAGGACCACCAAATTGCCACGTTTCTGTTTCTAGCCGTAAATCTTGCTTGAGACGAGCAGAAAGTTCATTCAGTTCAATTTGTTTTTCGGCAACAACGGCATTTTTAAGTACTTCAATTTGTTGTTGTGTCCGTAGTTTCTGACTATCCATGCTGCCACTACGATCAATAATCGTACGCCACCGTACCTTTGTAATCTTTTTTTCTTCAAATAATTTTCGTTCTCGTGTCTTGAAAGCGTATGACTGCCTTTTTCCAGCCAACTTATCAGTATGTCGAGTTACGGGTCTCACCAGTCTTCCCGTTGTTGTCGGATATTTGCGTACCCTTCGCTCTACATAACGACGGGAAACAATACGATCAATCATTGCTTTAAACGCTTCCATAAACGTAGTATGTGGAGATTCGGGATCAGGATTTGGAATTTGTTCAATAATTTGCATATCTCTCCGAAATTCCCTAATAAATTCAGCTATTTGCCTTCTGAGTTCTGGTGTTAATCCAGGATGTTTATCTTGTACATACCTTTCTTCCGGATCAAGTGCCTGTTGTGCTGCTGCCTCACGTTCAATCTCTCGTAATGTCCTTTTTATTTCCTCTTCATCTGGCATACCTGCAGTTTCTTCTATTAATTCTTCATACATCCTCTCTAATTCTTCTTTGGGATCAAAGTCATCATCTACTTCATCAGTTTGTTCTCCACCATCGCCGTCTTGTTCACTACCTTTTCCATCTTCCTCATTAGCAATTTCCGCATCAGCATCTCCTTCTCCTTTTTCTCCTGGCGGTTTTTCACTTGTTTCACCATCCCCTTCTTCATCACTTTGCTGCCCATCATCTGCTCCATCCTGTGGCTCTCCACCTTCTTCTCCTTCTCCATCATCTTCACTTGTATCCGTTCGTTCTGCACCATCATCAGCATTTTCTGCCGGCGATTGATCTTGTGGTTCTTGCTCTTCATTCTCATCCTGATCAGCTGGATCTGATTTATTTTTTGGGTCATTTAGATCAGGTGGAGGAGTGGCATCAAACCCAACCCAGCTATTGCCATCCCAAATTTCACACCATCCATGGCCATTGGCTGAATTAATTTCGGCATTTCCTTTTGTGTTTGTATGTTGCACGTGATGCCCAGTAACAATCCGTGCAGGAATTCTAAGAGCTCTTACCATTGCTACCATCAGATTATTTGCCGAATAACATTCCAAATGCGGAGAATTGTCTAAATTATGAATATAATTTTGGGCATCAGAAATGTTTTGTAACTCTGCTTGTATCTTTTTTGCAGCATTCATTGTTTCCATATCATTTTTACCTGGTGGATAAAAATGATTCTTCCTCACGTAATCACGAACTATTGCTGCTTTTTTCTTTGAATCCACTTCTTTTTCTGCTTTCACAAATGCCTGCTGCGCATTCCCCGAGAGTGATCCTGCGTACATTTGCTCACTATCCTCAGAAATGGGATGTGGCGATTTTTGGTCATCTTCTTTATAAAAATCAATGCTCAATTGGCATTTGCCTTGCCCAGAAAGTTTTATCTGAAAACAACCATTTTGATCACGATACACAGTTGGCTTGTCTCCTGTGTATTGCAAAGAATCAAGATCAGGAACATATCCAACTGGCAAGGGAAATGGTTTTAAATTCTGTCCACTAATTTCCCCAGAGAGATTGTATTTTTTTCCTGTAAACCTGGCGATATTTTTATATCGAGTAAGGCTGCTTTTGTTGGCCCATTTCTTACGCTGTGCATTCCAATAGCTCTTTCTGTCAGTTGAATAGTACCCGAGAAGGGGTGGCGATATTTCTAATTTATAGCCTTTCCCCGAAGGATCTTTTTCAAATTCTCCACCTTCGGGTGTGGAGTATTCATCTTGATAATCAGGTGTACCCTGAGGACTGTCTGGAGGAGTAGACGAAGACTTATCTGAGGCGTCATTTTGTTCTGGAATTGGCAGAGAAGGCATATCCGGAAGCTCTGGTACTTCTTCTGATTCTTCTGGCTCAGGTCCAGATGATGGATCTGGTGTTTCGGGCTCAGAGGATGATTCTTGAGACATTTCCTCCAAAACTTCCGGTGGAGCTGGAGGGAGTTGGTGAGAAGGGGGAATGCGTCCTGGCGGATTCATAATCTGCTCTATTTCTTCTCTTGACCTCTGCCGGATTTTCTTTGGTTCCTTTTTTTGTTTTGCCCATTTTGCATCTGGATGCTGAGCCTGTCGTAAAAAATATCTGTAGTCCTGAAAGATCTGCCCATGAATCGTCCTCAGCTTCGTTCCAGCATTCACGCGGTGGTCAAAAAGTTTGCGTAATATACCTGAAGACTGAAGATCTCCGATTGCTTTCTGTACTTCAGTGTCTTGAATTTCCCGAGAGTCAGGATCAATCAGTCCTATCAAGTATTGGACTTGGGGAGGCAGTACATGAGGAAATCTTCGTTTTAATTTTTGCAATCTCTGCCGGGCAGTATGCATTGCGACTTGTTGTAATGAACTATCTGTCAAAGCCTTGTCACGTAAAGCAACACTTTCAAACAATACTCCATACAAGAGTTTGTAGGATGGCCGATCTTTATGTGCTTCATACGTTGCTACTTCTGTTGCAAATTGAGGGTCTTGTCGTATGCCTATTTGCATCTGCCAAGCCTCAGCCACACTAATCGTCTGAGCAATACAGCTTTCAAGAGTCAGTCCAGCCAGTTTCGCCTCATTCAAATGGAAGTCTCCTCCTGATTCTATCTTCATAACCCCTTTTCCAGGATCAGAAAATGTTTTAATTTCAAATCCTCTTCCATACAATCTTCTCAGAGTTGCACTCACTTGTTCCAACTTTTGAGAAGGAGATTCCGATGCAGTTTCAATAGCAAGAGGCATGTTGAATTGAGATGGATGGACAGAATATGAAATTTATCATATAATAATACCTTAAGCAAGGATTTTAAGCAATATTTTGAGAGGCATGCTTTAAGATATATTTTTCTTAAAGTAAGTGATATATTTCCATTATGGATCAAACTTCACAATCACCAACATTTTCCGATTTTGTTCATGGCATGCAACAATTTGCAACGATAGCTGTACAGGGCATGATTACTTTAAAAAAACAAATTGATGGTTGGATGCCAGCAATAATAGAATTTACAAAGATCGCCAGAGAAATAATTACAACTCTTCAAAGTGAGTTCCCTCGCTTTGTAGTACAAAAGTTTTCAAAAGATCTTATCACTGACCATCGCCATATCTCTCTTTCTTCAAGAAAAGAAGAAGGTTGGAATATACAAGATTGGAGAGATATTAGTATTGCTATAATTAATGAAGATCTAACTTGCGTAATTATTGCAGATACATTCACAATTATTAATCATACAGATATAGGCTTATGTGATTTTAGAAATGGTAAAGCAAACACTGAATGGAAATTACTAGAACAAGTTTCTCAGACAGAAATTTCTTACAAAAAGACTAACAAGAAAGATATTGCTAAGCGTCAAAGAAAGCACCGTCTTGATAAGAAACTCCAATATTTTTTTGGAATTCAAAAATCTGCTTTTGAACCAGAAAACTATCGTGAAAACTATAAAACAAAATTTCCCTTAAGATATATAGGGAAATAATATTCAGAAAAATGCAAAAATTGTTACATGTAACAATTTTAGGAAGTTCTCTAAGGGGCTGCTAATTTATGGTGCAGAAACGTCTTTCACCATAGATTTTTTATGAACTATTTCAAAAATAAACCGACTATCCATCAAGTCAGCATCTCTGACCTCAATCCCGCTCCCTATAATCCACGTAAATGGGGAGCAGGAGATATGAAGTATCTGATAGAAAGTATCAAGAAGTTTGGATTTGTTGATCCAATTCTTGTAAACAAAGCCAAGCAACGAAAGAATGTTGTCATTGGCGGACATTTTCGTTTGGAAGTCGCCAAAAGACTGGGCATGGAAGATGTCCCTGTTGTTTTTCTGAATATCTCAAATATTGAGAAAGAAAAAGAACTCAATCTTCGTCTTAATAGAAATACAGGCAAATGGGATTTTGAACTCTTGAAGAAATTTGACATGAACCTTCTTCTGGATATTGGTTTTGATGAGAGTGACCTTGGAACTATTTGGTCAGATCTGTTATCCATTGAAGATGATAAATTCGATATGGAAGAAAAATTTGAAGAACTCGGGGAAGTAACGGTAAAGCTTGGCGATATTTATACCCTTGGAAGGCACCGTCTGATGTGCGGAGATTCCACAAGCGCAGAAGATGTCTCAAAGCTTATGCAGAAGAAGAAATCAGATGTTCTTTTTTGTGATCCGCCGTATAACATCGGACTGGACTATAGTGCTGGCATAGGTGGCAAGAGACAATACAGCAAGAGTGAAGTGAACGATGGGAAATCAAAAGCTGAATACTCTGATTTCTTATACACAGCACTGGAAGTTGGACTGAAATATTGCCACCAAGATTGTCATAGTTTTTGGTGGTGTGATGAGCAGTATATTGGACTTCTTCAATCGTTAGCTGAGAAATCAGGACTCACGAATAAACGTGTCTGTCTTTGGATCAAGAATAATCAAAATGCGACCCCTAAAATAGCGTTCAATAAAATCTATGAGCCATGTGTGTATAGCATTAGAGGCAAGCCTTATTTGAACACCAAACACAACAACTTACACGAAGTCATGAATCCAGAGATAGAAACTGGCAATCGTACTGCTGAAGATATTCTCGATTTGCTGAATATCTGGCTGGTAAAACGTTTACCAGCTAATGAGTACCAACATCCTACTCAAAAGCCACCACAACTTCTGCAAAAGCCTCTCTTGAGATGTAGTAAGGTTGGTAATCTTGTTTTGGATCTTTTTGGAGGATCTGGTTCAACTTTAATTGCCTGTGAACAGTTACAACGCACTGCATATCTGATGGAAATCGATCCCCGCTTTTGTTCTCTTATCCTTTCTCGCTATGAAGAACTCACTGGCAACACGCCAAGAAAAATCAACTAAATCCAAAACTCAGATGGGACAAATCTGGCAACTCGGTGAACATCACCTTTTCTGCGGAGATGCGACAAATACCGAACACATGAGGCTACTTTGTGAGAAACACAAGATTGATTTGTTGCTTACTGACCCGCCCTATGGAGTAGCTGTTGTGGAAGCAAAACAAGATTTTATGAACCAGAAAAAACATAAGATTATTGCCAACGACCACTTGCAGAGTACAGGCGAATATAAGCACTTCTCACGGCAGTGGCTCAATAATCTGTCTCCATATTTATCGAAGACAAACAGTTTCTATATTTTCAATACCGACCGCATGGTTTTCTCATTACGAGATGCTGTGACAGAACTGGGGATGCATATTTCTCAATTGCTTCTCTGGGTAAAAAATAATGCGGTTATGAGTAGACTTGATTATAACCCCCAACATGAACTCATACTCTATGGATGGAAAGGAAAACATGCTTTCCAAAAGAGTTCAGACAGAAGTGTATTATTTTGTCCACGCCCACAAAAGAGCACGCTTCATCCTACCATGAAACCAATCTCGCTCCTTCGCAGATTAATTTTGAATAGCTCTCAAATAGGAGGAGTTGTTTGTGACCCATTTGGAGGTTCAGGGTCTACTTTACTGGCTTGCGAACAAACGCAGAGAAAGTGTTTGATGATGGAACTTGATGCCCATTATTGTGAGGTAATTATTCAGCGTTGGGAAAAACTCACTCAACAGAAAGCGGTACTCGTTCAATAATTTTTTGTTCTTTCTTTTATACAATATGCCAAAAAAAACGAAATCAGTCGTCGCTAAAACCGAGCAGAAACAAGAAATTCTTCTTGGATATCTCAGAAAGATTCCGATTGTACAAGTTGCTTGTGAAAAAGCAGGTATTTCTCGTGCCACCTATTATCGCTGGAGAGAAGAAGATGCTTCTTTCATGGATACCTCTGATATAGCGCTTCAAGATGGAGTGGCGATGATGAATGATATGACGGAATCTAAACTTCTGAGTGCTATTCAAGAAGGAAATATTACTTCTATAATTTTTTGGCTTAAGAACCGTCACCATGCATATCGCCAACGAGTAGAAGTAAGTGCATCTTTAGAAAAACCAGCTCCACTCACGGAAGAACAGCAGCAAAAGGTTGCCGCAGCCATTTCTCTCGTGCTTCCCCAGAAGCAAGAAACGAATGAATCAAACCAGTCCTTAAACATACCTTCAGATGATGAATAACTCACAAATATCTCAAGGCGAATTACTCCAAACTCTTCAGCATCCTCGCACTCGCAAGGCTGCAGTTTACGAAAGCTTTCTGCTCTTTTTTTCTACTTATTTTTCTCATTATATCAAGTATCCACTGGCAGAATTCCATCACGAGATTTTTAGAATAATTGAAGATGAGAGTGTGCAGACATTTCTCCTCATGGCATTTCGAGGATCTGCAAAATCAACTATCATTACTCTTTCATATTTGCTCTGGAGTATTTTGGGAAAACAACAAAAAAATTTTATAGTGTTGCTTTCTCAGACTCAACAACAGGCACAGTTGCTGCTCAAGAATATTCGTGAAGAATTAGAACAGAATGAACTTTTACGAAGAGATTTTGGACCTTTGTTTACTCGCAATGCTGAGTGGAGTCAAAACTCACTTGTTCTCGCCAAATATGAAGCAAAAATATTGGCAGCTTCTACTGAACAGAGTTTGCGAGGAGTTCGACACAAAGAACATCGGCCCGATTTAATTATTTGTGATGATATTGAAGATATCTCTTCTGTAAAAACAAAAGAAAGCAGAGACAAAACTTTTTTATTTCTGACTGGAGAAGTCATACCTGCCGGGAACGAAGGAACTCGACTTATAATGGTGGGAAATCTACTCCATGACGATTCAGTAATGATGAGATTTATTCACAAAGCACAAAATAATGAAATTGATGCAGAGGTACGAGAATATCCATTAATTAATAAATCTGAAGATTGTTTATGGCCAGAACGTTTTTCCGAGCAAGGGCTTCTGCGTCTGAGGAGAAACGTAGGCAGTGATGAATCTTGGTACAGAGAATATCTTTTGCGAATCATAAATACTACAGCAAGACCCATCTGGCCTGAGTGGATTCAATATTACGATAGTAGCATTACTTTTGATTATGAGTTTGTAGGCATAGGCGTGGATTTAGCTATTTCTCAAAAACAAACAGCAGATTACACAGCTGCTGTGCCAATTGCTGTAGTAGGAAACCGAAACAACTATAAATTTTATGTATTGCCTCAAATTCTCAATGCAAGAATGACTCATCTGGCAACCCTTGATGCCCTTAGTAATCTTTTGAATAGTTTTTCTGGTTGGCATAAAGCTCAAATTTATGTCGAAGATGTGGGATATCAATCTGCTGTAGTGGAGCATTTGAAAGAACGCGATCTACTTGCGAAACCCATAAGAGTACATGGAGATAAACATTCTCGTTTAGCTGCTGTTTCTCATCTCCCCCAGAGTGGAAAAGTCTTCTTTCCTGAACACGGTGCTAAAGAACTTGTTAATCAACTTGTGAACCTTGGAAAAGAATCTCATGACGATCTCGCAGATGCTTTTTCTTTATGTTTGGGCGAACTTAGTAAAAAATTTCGAAAACAAAAGATGCTGAGAACTTTTACCCACAAACCAGATGGTTTCTAAGTTTTTCTTTTGCCTTGATAACAGAAGGAGTGTTTCGTAATATTGGAGGTGGACAAATTGCTATCGGCATTCCTTATCGAGCTCGCTTCCTCGTACCCGAAAGGTGCAAGAGGGGGCGGCTCATAAACTTTCGGAAGCTCGTAAGGGCTGATGGCAGTTTGTCCAAATGGGTCGTCCCTATTTGTACAAACTTTTTTTATTCTTTCATTTTTTCCACATGAGTGAAGCAAATACTTCTACAAACAAAAAGAAAAACTGGTTTTTACGCCACTATATTATTACCACCATACTGGTTATAGCCATTATTATTGGAGTTAATGGTCAATCAGAAGAAACACCCTCTTCTCCTGTAGAAAAAGAGTGGGTAGGTATATCTTGCGTTGAATTTCATGAAATATTTGGACTGAATAGTAATCTTTCTGATCTTCAAAAAGATGAGAAATTCAAAGAATACAAAAACAAATGGGTAAAATGGGAGGGAGAAGTGTCCAGTGTTGATGAAACATTTGGAAAACTGCAATTACAGGTCAAATGTCTCAAAAGTACATTTGTATCTGATGCGATTGCTACTTTTCCGGATTCTGCAAAAGAGAAATTATTAGGATTTCAGAAAGGTGATAGCGTGAATTTCTCTGGACAACTAGCTTCCTGGTCAGCTGTATTGGCTACTTCTGTGAGAAATGCACAGATTATTGAGTAATTGTTTAGAAATCGATTCTTAAAGACTTTTTTGTCTATCTACAAATAAGTCTTTTTCTGAAAAATAACTTGAGATTCGAACCCTAAAGTGAGCCAAATTTTCTCATCTCAAAAACTTCCAAAAACATCTTTAAATTAGATGATTTCGAAAAACGCATAGTGCACCTTCACCCTCCTTCATCAGCTAACAATTTAAGAGACTTGTAAAATCAACCTTAGGCAAGTCTCTGAGGGACTTCTTGAGAACATAGAAAAACCGCATGAATATGCGGAATCTCGGGTACAAGCACGGCATTAGTGCACGTGCTGGCGGAACGGACGGGACTCGAACCCGCGACCTCCACAGTGACAGTGTGGCGTTCTAACCAACTGAACTACCGCTCCATGCTTTTAAAAAGCCAAGAGATTGTATGAGAAAAAAACACAAGGAGCAAGTTTTTTTCTCTGCGGGAAAACGATATACTTGTGAAGAATGAAAATTGAGAAAAATATCTTTCTGGCGCCACACACCACCATGCGAATTGGTGGAGCAGCAGATTATTTTTCTGAAATTACCAACAAAGAGAGTTTGGAAAAAGCAGTGCTTTTTGCCAAAGAAAACAATCTCAAAATATTTTTCTTCGGAGGAGGTTCCAACATCTTGTTTTCTGATAAAGGATTGCGCGGATTGGTACTCAAAATGAAGAATAAAGCTTTGGAAATGCGAAATGAAAACATATGGGCAGAAAGCGGAGTGCTCATTTCAGAACTGGTTCAATTTGCAAAGAAAAACAAAAAAGACCTGTCCGGCTTTCTGGCCCTTCCCGGCACTTGGGGCGGAGCTGTCACTGGGAACGCTGGGATTCCTGGATGGGAAGCTCGAGATACTTTGGTGGAAGCAGAAATTCTTAATGTTGAAACAGGAAAATTTGAAATCGTCACAAACGAGTGGTTTGAGTATGAATATCGGAATTCTAAGCTTCATACAACGAAACCAAAAAAATGGATCGTCTGGAGCGCAGAACAGACCGCACCTAGTGGAGATCCAGAGGAAATACAGAAGCGATGTAATGAAGTCATAGAAATGCGAAAAACAAAACAACCCGCTGGTCTTTCTTCTGGATCATTTTTTAAAAACCCTCCGGAGTCAGATGCTTTTCCAAGTCCAAAAAATGCAGCCGGCTGGCTCTTGGATACTGCAGGAGTCAAAGGTGAGCGCATAGGAGATGCTATGGTCTCAGAAATGCATGCCAATTTTTTGCAAAACATCGGCAGTGCGACGCAAAAAGATATGATTGCATTGGCACAAAAAGTCGCTCAGAAAGTAAAAGACGGGTTTGGAGTACCGCTGGAACCCGAAGTAAAGATCTATGATGAATTTGGAGAGATTGTGAAGTTTTAAAACGTGACCCCTTCTCTCACCACATCCCTTGGCAATTGATTTTTTATCTTCTGTCCTTGTGTTTTTCCTATCCCGAGAGGAAATTTGTTGAAAGTAAGGAGAAGTTCACCAGAAGAAATCCCCCTCAATCCCCCTTTTTCAAAGGGGGAAGAAAAAAGCTCCTCCCTTAACAAGGGAGGTTGGGTGGGTTTAATATCTTTCCCTGCATAAAATTCCTGAGCTTCACTTGCAGAAAGTTCTAGAGTATTTTTCATAAATTCCCCACCAAAATTTACCGCCATTTCATGTGATGTTTTGATGCCCTTGGCATGGATTTCGCAAAGTTTAATGCCAATGCGATCTAGGTGGATTTTTCCGATAAAATCTTGAACGCCTTTTGGGAAAAGCCATATTTCTCTGCCGCGTATATACAGGGATTGATTGCAATCAATCCCTACCTGTGAAAAAGAAAATCCAAAATGATCTGCATAATATTTTTGGATTTCTTGGAATTTAGATTTTGGGATAGGTAAGAATGGAAAATTCCTATTTTGTATCGTACGAACGTTGCATTGCAACGTTCGTACTGCTTTCCGAATTCGTGCCACAAAAAATCCTTCCGTATCAAAACTCTGTGGCCAGATACGGAGAAATCCCTCTGGAGTCACACACTTTTCTGCTCCAGGAAACAAATTTTTCAAAGATTCAAATTGCACTACATCACCAAATTTTTCTTTCAAAAATCCACACACCTCTTCATTTTCCTCCCGCCCCAAAGTGCACGTGGAATAGACCAGCACTCCTCCTGGCTTGAGAGCCGTGAAAGCGGAAGCAAGAAGCCTTCTTTGGATCTTTGCCGCTGAATGAATCCTTTTTTCGCTCCAGTTTTTGAGCGCATCCCTATCTTTGCGTACCGTCCCTTCACCTGTACAAGGCGCATCAAGAAGGATAGCGTCAAAAGTTTCTGGCGTATGCCTTCCAAAATAATTTCCATCAAAATGAGTGAGAACGGTGTTTCGTATGCCACATCTTTGTACATTTGAAAAAAGTTTTTTAATACGACTGGCAGAAAATTCATTTGCGATCAAACATCCTGTGTTCTTCATTATCGCCGCCAATTGTGTTGTTTTTGATCCTGGCGCTGCTGTGAGGTCAAGAATCACTTGGTGATTCTCCTCACCCTGAGCGAAGTCGAAGGGCTGATTATGAAACAAGGCAGCTACCGGAATCATAGAACTGGCTTCTTGAATATAAAAAAGTCCCAGTATATGCTCCCCTGTTTTTCCCAGCGGAATACTTTTTTGCTCTTCCTCTGGTCGATCAATCCAAAACCCCTCTTTGCACCAAGGAACAGGAGTGAGCTTCCATTTTTTTCTTTTTGCTCTTTTTTTGAAATCTGCAACTGAGATTTTAAGCGTATTGATACGAATACTTTTCTTGAGTGGCTGGGTACAGGCTTCCTGAAATTTTTTAAATTCTGTATTCGAAAGAACTTTTTTATATTTTTCCAAAAATGCCGAAGGCAATTTTTTTTTCTGTCGCATTTATCGAGAAAAACATTCAAAAATGGTATCAAATGCGAGTTTCACGTCCTTTGTGTCAATATACAAAATGAGTTCTGTATACGTAGAAGACAATTCAACAATATTGATTCCCTGCAAGGTTGTTTGTTGCAATACTGAATATACAAACCCTGGAACGGAAGAATATTTTTCTGAAAATTTAATTCCTATAGAAGCAATGGAATGATTTTTTTGTTTTGGTGATTCTGAGATCATGTTTTGAGCGATTTTACAAAACTCATTTTCAAGAATAATAGTAATTTCGTGTCCTCCTTCGGTAAGAGTCATAAATCCTTTCTTTTCTTGTACAATTGTATACAGCTTTTGAATTTCTGTGTGAATCTTTGATGTTTTCTGGAATGTCATAATCGAAAGATCTGAATACACCATGAGATTTTCTATCTCAAATTTTTGTATATCAGGTGTTATTTTTTTTACTTTCTTCTGAAGACGAGAAAGATTCATGGTGATAGCGCTTACTCGAACCTCTTTCTGAGAACGTGCTTCGATATGTGGCTGTAAAAACCTCGCTAATTCAGAGAGGTTAAAAAGGTGGTGAGAAAATCCAAACTGAAGAAGTGAATTTTTTTGAATAATTTCCCGAAGAGTGTCGGATATTTTTTTCATTTGTTATAAATATAACAAAAAAATATAAAAATATAAATTTTTTTATAAAAACTATACATACCTTGGAGTATTTTTGTATATATCAAGCTGCATTTTTTTATACCCCATAAAATGAGAAATGAACTTTTGTCTCCGCAGGAAAGCTTGCACTTCTTTCATTATTCTGGAAGTGCTGAAAGAATATCTCCTCTTCCTGAGTCTCCACTTCGCATTGCAGTAGTCACCTCTCAGAGAGATGTTGTTGGTGAGGATCAGAATGGACAAGAAGTAGAAATATCCCCAGGAAGGAGAGAATACATACAAGGAGTTCCAGAAGCGATAGTACGGGGAATTGGAAAAACAAGAGAAGAATGTGAGCAACTTCAATTGGTGACAGTCATCACTGATGATACCGAGACAGATAGATCTCGTGGTCATCTTTTGAATAATCCTCTGGAGCCAACATTGGAGTATTCATGGATACATCCCCTTGATCTTCGTGATCCTCATAGCGGGAATCTTGTCACACAAAACACATATCATCTGCCATCAGAATGGCGTCATACTACTCGGATAGGCACGCCGGAAAGAGCGGCTGCAAAACGCGAATGGGAGGAACATTTGGCAACCATTGCAAAAGAAGCACGAGCAGACGTTATTCTTTCTGATCATTTAATGGTTATTTTGCAAACTCTTATAGAAGAGCAACGCGGCCTCTTGGGCAGAATGCTCAATATCCACCCAGCGGTAACAGTCAAAGGTGATCCGTATCAAGCAAGAGGTGCTACTCCTACAGCAGATACTCTTGAGCGCGCATATCAAGATGGAGGCACTTGGACAGGCTCTACTCTCCATTTTTTAACAGAAGGTGTGGACAAAGGGGCTCCAATTGCGTTTACAAGACCTACTGAAGTATCGCCTCATGATACTCCGATGGGACTTCGAGAACGAAATTATCGAAAATCAAAAATCCCTACAACAATTTTTGGACTCTTACACTATTATCACAACTTATTTCATCAAAGGAGGAACATTGATCTCACGCGATCATCTCAGCCTGCAGCTGATGAAATAGAATCCATATCCTTTCCTGAACTTTTAAATCCGAATCATGTATCCTCTCACACTCCTCTCAGAGCAGTCTCCTGACATCTTTCCTCTGTTTGGAAAAAAGCTTCAGGGAAATCCCTATATGTTTGATTTCTCTTCTGATAATCCAAAAACACTTAAAATGGATACCAATGATTTTGATGCTTTTCAGAGCATTATATTTGATGAGCTTGCTCGTTCAGGAGCAAGTTGGGGAATTGGACGATATCTGGAAGAAAGGAAAAATATTTTGAAAAACTTCCCCCAAATGATTCGTGAAGGAAGAATCTATCACCTGGGACTTGATATTATCGTTCCCAAAGGATATGTGCTTTTTGCCCCGCTGTCCGCAACAGTATATAGGGTAGGGAAAGAGGAAGAACTTGGGAGCTATGGAGGATACGTGGTGCTAAAACATGAAGTTCAAGGCGATATTTTTTACTCTCTCTATGGACATTTAGATTCAAATCACATAGTGCAAGAAGGGCAAATTCTTGATACTGGTGAATCTTTTGCTCATGTTGGAGAACGATCTGACAGTGGAGGGTGGTTTACTCATACACATCTGCAGATCATTACCAAAAAAGCAGCAGATGCGGGAAGAATGTTTCAGGGGTACATTGCTGCAAGTGACCTTTCAGAAATAGAGAATTTGTTCCCAAATCCATATCTTCTCTTTCGATATTAAGAGATTTTTTTTACAATCCTTCTGCTTCGGGGAGTAGCTCAGTTGGTAGAGTCCGCGGCTGGGGGTCGCGTTGTCGCAGGTTCAAGTCCTGTCTCCCCGACCATATTTGAAGCCATTTCTTGATTTGCATCGCTTTCTGGAATTTTATTGTCACTCTGTCTTTTTAGCCATCTTTGAAAACGCCTTCCTTGCTGGCTATCATCCCCCTTCACTTGAACATTTTGAGGCGTTAATGCAGGGACATTGTGAACTACTTTCATAAGAAAATATTAATGTTTTATTATATGGATTCGCATCGTAAGTATTTTTAATGATTTCTGTCAAATCTAATTCGTCTCCAACTGCTGTTTTACAAAACAAGATTGAGTGATCTAATCCTTGTAAGATGTCACACAGTGTCGCTCCCGATAGCTCTCCACATTCTTCCGATATGCCAATAGTCGAAAGAGAGTGCCCTATTGCAGCTGTTTCTCGAGAAATAGCTGAGATAGCCGAAGCTACACCGGAGCAATGCAAAGAATTACTAGCTACAATTCAAGACCCATTGGAAGTCGCTTATAATCGTGAATTTCATCAAAATATACGTGAGAAGCTTCACGACATTGGTGGAAAAGCTTGTATCAGCGACCTCACTAATCAGTTTCGTGGATTTCATCCAGACGAGTTGAAGGCAGCGCTCTCAGTTATGGTTCATTATGGACTTCTTACAATGGAGCCGAACTCCACGAACAACCCTCTCTTGACTCGCTATTGCTTCGTAGGACATCTAAGTAAAGATCAGTTGGCTCAGTACTTTGAAGCTTTGGGCAACAAAAGTGAATAATTACATTATTACTGAAATCTCAGATCATATCCAGATTTGACGGCGAGTTTAAGCAATGCCTGTCGATACTTTGGACTAGGCAGTACTTTGCCCGATTCCCAGCGAGCAACTAGAGGCTGAGATGGTTTTCCATCATTAGACATGTACTTAGCAAGTGCCTCGGAGAATTGCGCTTGTGTAAAACCAAGCTGCAATCGGAAGCTCCCGATACTTTTGCTGAGTGCCTTGGCATCAATGCCTTGGCGCAGTCTTTGCTGCCGAGCGCGTGCTGCGTGTGACGCCGCCGCACTTCTCTGCTCGGCCGGTATTCGTTTCCACGCAGTGCGGGCCGCTTCACTCCGCTTGTGATTTTTGGCTCCTTGCTGCTTCTCAGTTGCTCCTTTTTGGAGGGCAAGACAAGCTCTGTAGAAATCAGGTCCGATTATTCCTGACTCTTCAGCTTCGGGTTGATCGGATCCACTCCACAGTGCGTCCCAAGTGGCTCTCGAGATGGTCGCCCTTTCATCCCTGAAAAGATTCCAAACAGCGATAGAAATGGAAGCTTCAACTTCTGCAATCCCTGCTCGGAGCTGAAATAACAGAAGCTTCTTATCTTCGCGCTGTGATAGCTCTTTCAATAGCTCAGATACGGAAGGAATCAGCTCTCGGAGTCGTTTTCGAATATTTAGAATTGTAGCTTCGGCTGGGAACTTGCCGGGCTTGATCGAAGAGAGCACATCGCCCGCACAGGCGTCTCTAACAAGTTCGTCCGGCGGTATATGGATCCGCCGAGAAAGTTCAAACCAAGTTTCCAGACGCCTATAAATGCATTTTTCCATTTGCATTGCGAACTCGTGAAGAAAGCCAAGTACTTCTTCTGCTGATGGTTCTTTTCTCTCTTGTCTTGAAATAGGAGGAACATCCATCATAAATATAAGTGATGTTTTATTAAAACACTATTTGTATGGAATATCAATATTTATATAAGGTTCTATCGCCTAATGTGTTCATTTACTCAATCATTCCGAGTCTTGCCTCAATCTCTTTGTCCACAAACTCTCGCTTGCGTCCGTATTTCATGCGTGAATATTCTTTGACGATATCAGCAATCTTTTGATTGCGTCCACTGGGATCCCATATGGTTCCCATAGAGAACGGTCGCGAAGGGGCATTGTTGATATTGAGTTTCACATAGGCTTTATAATTCGCCAGTCCCAGAATATCCTGCTCTGAAAGCAGTGGTGCGTACTCTTTGGAAAAGTATTCCGCATCTTCGGCTCCCACTTTAAACGTCACCATAGTCCCCACATTACCAAACACGGCATCTTTGACCTTGGATTGCTTCTCATAGTTATGGACTTCTTGGAGCTGAGCAATGTATTGGTGTGCCATCAGCAGATGCAATTTGTACTTTCGTGCCTCAGAGAGGATGTCAGCAAAGGCATCGGTCGCGAAATTTTGAAACTCATCCACATACAAGAAAAATGGCTTTCGTTCACTTTCCGGCATATCGGCACGGCTCATAGCCGCCATGGCGATTTTATTCACAAATATAAGACCCAAGAGCTGAGCATTCATATCCCCAATGCGTCCCTTGGACAGATTGACCAGCAGGATTTTGCCCGAGTCCATGATTTCCCGAATATTAAATGCTGATTTTGATTGTCCGATGATATTGCGCATCGTGGTGTTGGTCACAAACGGTCCAAACTTGGAAGAAAAATAGGGAATCATTTCTTCTTTTTCTCGCGCTCCGGTCTTTGCCATTTCGTTTTCCCAAAATTGTTTCACCACCGTATTTTTACATTTTGAGACTTTGTATTTTTGGAACTCTTCATCCACAAAAAGTCTCGGAATATCAATAAGTGTTGCGCCTTCATCTTCATCATCCATAAGCGTCAGACATCCATTACGAAAGTAATGCTGAATACGCGGTCCAAATATTTCATTTCCAAAGAGTTTGATAAAAATTTCCATCGCATCGAGGGAGGCACGATCTTTTTCTTCCGGAGTATTGGCTTCCAGGAGGTTGAGTCCCATGGGGCGCTCTATATCTGCCGGATTGAAGACAATGACGTCTTTGGCTCTCTCTTTCGGAATAAATCCCAGTAGATCTTCTACGAGATCTCCATGAGGATCGATAAGACAGAATCCATTGCCATTTGCTGCATCTTGCCGGGCGAGGAACGAGAGCATTGCGGATTTACCAGATCCAGATTTTCCAATGATATACATATGGCGGGATCTGTCCTGCTCAGCAATATACACCGGTGATTCTTGCCCTCGATAGTTATTATTCCCGAGAAGTAGACCTTCTTTTGGCATATCTGGAGGAGGAGGAAGGACTTTGTACTTGAGCCATTTGATAATCGCCGCAGTATTGTACTTGGCATCAGGAAAGTGAAATATGGTGGCGAGTTCATCTGGTACCATGAGAAAATTTTTCCCCATATAGAATTTACAGAGTCGTCTTTTAAATCCATGAAAAATAAGCGGTGCATTGATCGCATTGAGCGGAAAGATTCGTCTATTTTGAAACCAGTTATTATAGGAGTCTTTAAAAATAGAAAACGCAACCACCAGATTGTTCAGAATATCTTCTACTCTGGCGTGTGACTTGGCACATGCCATTACTCGAATAGCGGTTTCAAAACCAGGTTGTCCGGCTTTGATTCCCATACGCTTGATGGCTTCTTCTTTTGGCTGAATCATACGGATATAACTATCTCCACCACTGGCTCCAGGTGCATTGGTAATACTGGCGGCTCCTCCCGGCATAAAGAGAGAGAAAATAAAATTCAGAACTGATCCCACCAGCGGAATGCTGGAAATGATTGGTATTTTCCATCGCTTCTTCTTTTGAAACATTGCCATAGCATCTTTCTCTGCCTCATCGCGCCATTTGTCTCCTCTGACCGGATTGATTACCATTTGGATTACAGCGGTCTCGTCATCTTCCATTTTAGAAAATACATTGGAGAGATCATTGAGCGGATCCTCTTCTGCTTCGCGAAACATGAAGATAGGATATTGCTCTTCTTTGACGGCGTGCATATAAAATCCATTGTATTTGTACTTTGATCTTTTGAATTCGTAGTCATCAGACACCTGAATATCGGCACTGGGATAAAATGTGGTGATTTGTTTTTCCAAAATACTTTGAAAGTATTCATCACATACTACGTAGAAGTGAAGTTGTTTGTTTTTCATCACGAGCTCAAAAGAAATTCGCTCATAATCCCAGAGCCATGATTTGACCGAATGCCAGAAATTGAGATCTGTGAGTTCCGTCAGAGCACGGTAGAGCTGTGACATCACAGCAATTTTTTCTTTAAAGTCTTTTTCGACTTTTTTTTCATAATCCACCTTGGAGTCCGACCGATTGACACTCACTTCCAGAAACACCAGATCTTCTACTTTGCGTTCGTGGTACCACCATCGCATCATATAGATACCCCCTTTGAGCGCGTAATATATCCAAAATATATCAACCAGGAGTTCTATGGGATTCTCAGAAAGAAACTGCCAGATGGATTCATAATCTGCATTCGCTCCTGCCCACTTGAGCAAACTGATGGTGACCACCAGAAGTGAGAGAAAGAAAAACCGAAATTTGAAGAGTGTTTTAAATTTCATATTGCATCTAAGAGGTTTTATTTTTTTCGAGAAGAAGTTTTTTTTGAGAAAATTCTCGTTTTTTGTCGAGGAGTTGGAAAAGAATTATCGTTCCCAGTCCAAAAAAGAAAAAAGAGAATAGTGGCATGAGCTTTTCATCTATTTCAGTTCCAAACAAAATCGGACGATTAAATCCAAGTATTTCCATCATATCTCCTATGCTGGGATCGAGTTTGAGGATGGTAAAAAACACACCATAAAACAGCACGGAGACAAATGTCCCTTCTATGATTTTTGCGGTCTTGTGTCCCAAGAGACGCACTCGTGAATGAGCAGCATCTTGGTCCTTGAGCTTGTCGGTAGCAAAAAGTGCGAGTCCATAAAAATATCCAAAGAATCCGGAACAAAACAAATGAATAGGAAGAATATAGAAGGTGCTCTGAATCACTTCTTTGAGGATTTTGACAGGACCTGCAATGTCTGGAAAGTCACCGGCAAACACTTGGTGAAAGTGAAAGAAATTTTGGTAAAACGTAAATCCAAGAGCAGTGGCAAAAGAGAGATCCAGAACATCGTCAATACTTCTAAAATATCTATGTCCTGTTAAGCGCACAATAAAGTTTTTTCCGTATTCAATGCAGATCCCCATGAGGAGATAGCTGGCAAAAACGCGAAATCCAAAAGAGAGATCCCCCTGAATAATATTTTCTATTCTAAACTCTAAAAAATGATGAAAAACTGCAGAAAACAAAGCTGCCAGTACAAAATTGATCCCAAAGAAAAAATGCATTCCGTTGCGATGTTTGCGATTAAGCACAATCATCCAAAAGAAGACAGGGAGAAAACTGAGTAAAAGCGCTGAAATAAGTCTGAAGAGGTCCATAGAAATAAGAATTCAGAATATTCCCATAATTATAGCAGAAATACCCTCCTTTTAACAGTCCAAGAGCCCATAAAATGTGCTTTTGTCGAGGAGTTTTCAAAGTATGGAATTGGGTAAGTTCGTCAATCTAGCCGTATTGCAAAAGGTCCTTGATTCTTCTGGAAAAACCTTGGGAGATCAAAGATCGTTCTTGAGTATAAGACATTGATAAAATTTCTATTTCAGAAAACTCCAAAAAACGTACAATACGCTGTGCTTGTTTTAAAAATGAAATGAATGTACAAATCACACAGCTTGAGCATGCCAAAGGGCTCGAGCTCCCAAAATTTGAAACTGCCGGAGCAGTAGGATTTGATCTCTCTGCGGCAAAAGAAATGATAATTGAGCCAGGAAAAATTGAACTGATCCCCACAGGACTTATCATCAAAACAACAGAAAGTCATGCGCTGATTATTGCCCCCAGATCATCTACTCCTCGAAAAAAAGGTCTTGATATGCCGCATTCCATTGGCGTGATTGATCAGGATTATTGCGGACCAAAAGACGAACTACTTATTCAAGTCAGAAATTTCTCCGATGCAACTGTTACTGTTCAGAGAGGAGAAAAAATAGCACAGGGCATGTTTGTACGTGTAGACAGAGCCGACTGGCAAGAGGTCGACATCGATGATGTATCACATGAGACGAGAGGAGGTTTTGGAAGTACTGATACTCCAAGTTCATAAAGTAGAAAGTAAAAAGTCATATATAATGTCCTTTGCTTACCCTTTATAAACTTTATAACTTTAGAAACTTGTAACTCATTTCTGTGATTAAAAGACGAAGAAAAAAATGGTCGACTCGATACACTGCTCCCGGGAAAGTTCTCTTTCCCGATCGTATCAAGATACTCACAGTCTTCATTGGTGTTCTCTTTGCCATCATTATTTCACGTCTGTTTTATCTCCAAATCCTACAGGGAAATAAATACGTAGCGAAGATTCAAACACAAACATCTTCAGAAACAGAGTTTACTCCGCGAAGAGGAGACATCATTGTGAAAGAATATGCGACTGGAAACATTGTAAAACTAGCACTCAATACTTCTCTTGATGAACTGAGAATAGATGCTCAGGAAATCCCTGATAAAAAACTAGTTTCTGAGCTCCTTACTCCCATTATCTTTACCGAAGATGAATATGAAAAATGTAAAGAAAACATTGAATACTGTCCTGAAAACAGTGTTATTTTTCCCGAGCTCGCCGTCCAGGAAGACGATGGAAATAAGGAGGGGGAGAGTGAAAAAAAATCTGAATTAAACTTTGCCCTCAATCCTCTTCTTCCCACCTTTTCAGAAGCACTGCAAAAAAAAGAAGAAGAGATTTTTCGTAAGGTTAATACCGACAATAGATATGTACTCATCAAAAGACAACTCACTCCTGAAATGTCTGAGCACATTACAGAACTGAAGAGGAAATATGCAAGAGAACATCAACAAGACAGAGAAAAACTGTATGCTCAAAAAAAAGATACTTCCTTGGCACTCCCTGATTATTTCAAAGGCGTAATTTTGGAGTCAAAGCAGTTGAGGTTTTATCCGGAAGGAAAGTTGGCGTCGCAAATAATTGGATTTTTAAATCATGATGGTGTGGGTCAATATGGCATAGAGGGGAAAATGAATAATGTGCTCCTTGGAAAAAAAGGAAAGCATGCTCGAAAAACAGATACACGTGGGCGTGTTATAGAACTCACTGTAGAAGATTTTCAGAAAGCAATTGATGGAAGTAATATCGTCCTCACTCTTGATCGTGTTATACAAAAAAAAGTAGAAGAAGTTTTGGAATCCGCAGTAAAACGCTTTCGTGCTGATTCCGGACAAGTGATCGTTATGAATCCAAAGAACGGGAAAATTCTTGCTCTGGCAAATGCCCCCTCCTTTGATCCGAATGAATTTGGAAATGTGTATTTGACTCGCAGAACGACTCCAGAGGACACCGACAGAATATTTGAAACCACTCCCCTTTTTAAAAAGGATCCAAATGACCCAGACGAAGGTCTCATCTCTTCTTCATTTGAAGAATATGAAGAAGCTTGGAAGCTTGGATTTGATCCAGAATTTTATGTATATGAAAATTTTGCTGGTCCTGGCGCATATCTCAACAGGGCCGTTCAGGAGATCTATGAACCAGGGTCGGTATTCAAACCATTGGTGATGGCGATTGCTCTTAATGAAAATGAAGTAATCCCGAATACAAAGTATTTAGAAGAAAAGCCGGTAGAGGTAGATGTGGGAGGAAGACTCGTCCCCATTCGAAATGCAGATTCCCAATATTTGGGATGGCAAACCATGAAAGAAGCTCTTCAAAGATCATCAAATCTTGGAATGGTCTTTGTGGCTCGCAAATTGGGAAAAAGTCTGATGCACCAATATTTGGAAGAGTATGGCTTTGGAAAAGAAACGTACGTAGAACTCGATGAAGAACAATCTGGCACTCTGAGTTACTATACTCAGTGGTCGACAGCAGCTCTCTTTAATCATGCATTTGGACAAGGAATTTCTGCAACTCCTTTGCAGGTTGTTACCGCGTGGTCTGCAATGGCCAATGGAGGCCTTTTGCCAGAACCACACATTATTGAAGAGATTTATCACGCTGATGGGACTTTGGAAATAATCGAACCCGAAAGTACAAATGTCCTTAAAGCTGACACTGCTCAAACGATCACTGCTATGCTCATTTCTGCGGTAGAAGAAGGAGTGGCACGTCCTGCAAGAATAGAGGGATATCGAGTAGCAGGAAAAACCGGAACTTCACAAATTGCTCGCACAGATGGCCCTGGATATGAAAACACCAGTAAATTGGGAAGTGTGATCACCAGCTTTGTCGGATATGCTCCTGCGGAGCATCCTAAATTTGTTGTTCTCGTAAAATTTGATCGTCCGAGACTGGAATCAACAGACAACACATGGGGATCAACTACCGCTGCACCGATATTCAAGGAAGTAACCGAATTTTTGCTCGATTACTACGACATTCCACCGGATTACTAGCATTTTTTTGGCAGGGTATTCGGGTCTAGTATCCTAAGATAATTAATCTTTTTTCAAAGTCCCTCGCAAAGCTCGGGACGCAGTATCTTCGGATTCACTTCGTTCGTCTCGAATTCAACGCACTGGTTCGTTCGCGGGAGCGAACTCATCAGCACACAGTATTTTCGGCTTCAAACTTCGCTCTTCGAGCTCGTTTTCAGCTCGAATTCAACTGTGGCGGAGGGACAGGGATTCGAACCCTGGAAGACGTTGCCGCCCTAACGGTTTTCAAGACCGTCGCATTCGACCACTCTGCCATCCCTCCACGGATATTGAGAGCAGAGGAATTGTATATTTTGAAGTAGTCTATTTCAAGAACTAATAAAACTCGCTACTGTACAAATTGCATATTTCTATTAAGACATATAATTTATATTTGACAAACATTAATTTTTTAGGCTCTAGAGTAGGAGATTTTAAAAATCTCTGATAATTTTGGACATTATAACAAAAATATCTTGATCTTTATAGTTCCATCGCCACTCACATTCTTTGAGGTGAAAGTTAAACTTGTGAGAAGCAATTCCGTTAAACTTAGAGAGTCTTCTTTTCGCAAAAGACCAAAAGGATTCAATACCATTTACATGACATTTTCCTCGTGCAAATTCATTTTCTGAGTGATGAATACGATAGTGATCATATCCATTGAGAATGAGTCCATCATAAGCTCTCCATCCATCAGTATGAATAGTTGATCCTTCTAGTATTTTTCCTTGAATAATAGGTAGGAGCTCTTTTCTGGAGCAATCTTTTACAATAGAAACAAATACCCTTCCTTCTCTTTGAAGGATTCCAAAGACAGGAGTCTTTCCTGCGGCTCCTCTTCCTCTCTTTCCTCTCACTCTCTTTGCTCCAAAGTAACTTTCATCAAGTTCAAATTCTCCAAAACTCTTTGACTGTGCTAAAGAGAACTTTGCAATCTTTTCTCTAAAAATATTAAAATATCGATCAACCGTTCTCCGATTGAGATCTAGAATATTTGCTGTTTTTGATGCATTGAGATCTTCACAAAAACACTTCAATATTTTTTTGATCTTATAATTCGATATTTTACTGTGTTTAAGCATGTTAAGAGAATAATTGAAGTAATTATTCTACTCAAGAGCCATTTTTTATTACAATACACCCTACGTTATTTGTATCTAATTCATGAGTGAACCTCTCGCACCCCAAAAATCTTATGATCTTACAAGCCCAAGTGACCTTACTCAAGCTTTGAAAAAGGTCTGTACACCTGAAACATGTGGTGCGCAGCATATAGTACCCCAAGTGATAGAGGAATATGATGCACTTGTTACAAACCTCTTCAGTGAATTAGGAATCGGAGGAGAAACTGTAGGTCGTGATGAATTGCGTCTTTTAGAGCTTGAACTTAGCGATCTAGACAAATTACGATCAGTTCTTCATCTCCCAAGACTTCCTTTCGCAGATACTCTTCTTTCTGAGTTGGGGATTGTTGCTGGTGCTATCAAGAAAACGAGACAGCGCCTGGATGAAGATATGCAAAAAAATCCAAATGGGAGCGAATATGTTGATATTGGATGGTTTGAGTCTCCGCAAAGACTGCAAAACATTCTTGTTTCTGTCCTCAGTCAAACAGTACACCAAAAACTACAAAAACTTCATCACATCCTAAAAGAATCTGACCCATTTGCAAAATTTGCACCAGAAGATGCAAGAAAAAATGTACGAGAACATGTGCTAAAAGCAAACAAACAGCTTGTCCTCACCTTTGCTGAATTGCTCTCTCATCTTATTTCAAAAGTCGGTGGAGCTCTGTATTTACAATACTCAGAAATGGACCATCCAGAAAGTTTTTCTCAATTTAAAAAAGACGTGTCAACAATTATTCTGGATCTTTGGGAGCAGCGAAAAAAGGAAGTTGTCGGATATAGTTTGGAACTAGAAACAAAACTGGATTCTTATGTACAAGATATCACGGATCCCTTCTCTCATCTTCCGGATGGACTGAGTTTTTATGAAGGAAATGGTAGCAGTACTATCAGGGATATTGATATCAGTCCTATACGAGTTCTTTTGCAAGACCAAAAAGCAAAAGCACCACCGCCCGATATATCTCCTGGGGCAAATGACAAGAGATCATCTCGTCAACCTGAGACATGTGTGAGTGAGGAAAGCATTCGTGCACAAGAACTCGCGAAGCAAGATATTCAAATTCGATCTGATCTTGCAAAGGTATCTTCCTCCTTACAATCAGCAAAAAAAGAATTATCTCAAGTACAAAAAAAATTGAGGGCTGTATATGGGTTTTTTAAAAAAATCGAACCAAAAACTGAGTTAAAACATGCAAGTAACATGTCTCTTTTGGGAGCAGCACTAAGCTCCGTGTATGGATGTCTTCAGACGCTCTCTCAACATGGACGTATTGATTACAATACCACTATTGCTGATGGAACTATAGTAAGTCGCTCCACAGCAATAAGCTATGATACGGCGGATGGAATGGAAGAGTTAAAACGGGATGCATTACTGAATATGAAAAAATTTGAATTTCTTTGGGGTCAACTACAAATATTAGGATTTGTTTGCCGCGATATCACATCAATAAGGCTCTCTCTCCATATCTCAGAAGAAAAAGATCCTTTCGAGTATATTTTCAAAAATATGGGAACTTCATTTGAATCTCTCGCGGAAAAAATAATTGAATATTCAGAGAGAAAGCAAAGTCTAGAAGAAAGAATCCCCGAACTTACGAACGAGATTGAGCGCTTAGAAAAAAAGAAATCAGAACTTATTACTCAGTTGAGAGCTCTTCGCGCTCCTTCTTTTCCTGATTCATAATTTTTCCGAGTCGAAACATCTCAATTGCTTCAGGAAACATTTCTTGCTCGAGCTTTTGGACACGCTCTTTGAGTGATTCTGGAGTGTCATCTGGGAGTACTTTGCATTCTTTTTGAAGAATGATAGGACCTGCATCTGGCTCTTCAGTCACAAAATGAATAGTGGCGCCGGTTGTAGTAACTCCCGATTTCAGAACTTCTTTGTGTACATTTGTATCCATTCCTCCAGCAAATGCGGGGAGGAGTGATGGGTGCACATTCATTATTTTATTTTGATATGCGTCTACAAATTTTTTGGAAAGCAATCTCATCCATCCTACCAGAATCACAAGATCGATCTTTTTCTCTTGAAGAAGGTTGAGGATTTCAGAGTCGTATTCTTCTCGCTCCTTGTTTTTGGCACTCAAGAAAATATCAGGGATTTTAAATTTCTGAGCTTTTTGGCGACAGGTGGCATGTTTTTTATTGGTGAGGAGAAAAACAAATTTATAGTTATGTGGATCCATCGAAAAAATTGCTGGAAGATCTGTTCCTGAAGTTGATGCCAGAACAGCGATACGAAGTTTGTCTTTTGATTTGTTCATTCTTTCGTTTTTGGACAGAATACAATTGAATTATAAGTTACCAATTACGAATTACCAATTACGAATGAAAGAAATGGAGGCATTTTGGCCAGCATTAGAAAATCAAGCAAAGAAAATTGGATTTTCAGAAATCGGCGTATGCTCGGTACAAGATATTCCAGAAGAAGGAATGCTCTTGAATCAATGGATAGATAAGGGCTATAGCGCTGATATGAAATATATGAAAGACACACAACAGATCCGTAAAGATCCTCAGAAGTTTCTCCCTGGCGTAAAGTCTGTCATAGTGGGGGTTGTCCCTTACTTTCGTGCGTACAAAAGTAAAAAAGAGGTTGGAAAAATTGCTCGATATGCTGCTGGTCCAGACTATCATAGAGTCATTAAGAAAATGCTATTGCAACTTGCAGAGTTTGTGCACGCCGAATTTTTTCCAGATGCAGAAAAAAATGATTTTCGTATTTCACTTGATGCACACCCTGTGCTTGAGCGCATGTGGGCTCAAAAATCTGGACTTGGATTCGTGGGAAAAAACACATGTTTGATTACAAAAAAAGCAGGTTCATGGGTTCTCATAGGGTGTGTGTTTACGACGCAATTGATTCCGTGCAAACCAAAAAATAAAAATGCAAAAGTAGTCAATGAAAAGGAATTGGATTTTTCCAAACTCTCTTGTGGCAGTTGCACTCGATGTATAGATGCCTGTCCTACCGGAGCGATAGTTGCTCCTAAGCAGATAGATGCTCGCAAATGTATTTCATATCTGACAATTGAAAATAAGGGATCGATTCCAAAAAAGTTGCGAAAAAAGATAGGCAATCGAATTTTTGGATGTGATATCTGTCAAGAAGTGTGCCCATACAATATTCCCCGTCAAAAAGGAGTACAGAGTCCTCTTTTGGAAAGAGAAATTGCGGGAACAGAAGTCTTGATTCCTGAGATTCTACAAATAAAAACTCAGGAAGAATTTGTAAAACGTTTTGCTGGCTCACCTCTTATGCGTGCAAAACGAAACGGCATGATCCGTAATGCTTGCGTGGTAGCTGGAAACTCGGGGAATAAAAAGTTTCTCCCATTGCTCAAAGAAGTTTTTCAAAGAGAAAAAGACAGCATACTCAAAGAACATGCCGAATGGGCAATAGAACAAATACTCAATTAACAATTCACAATGTGCAATGATATGCGTGTGAAGGAATCATTGCAAATTGTACATTGTACATTGAAAAATTGATTTTATAGAGTTGTGAAGTTTAAATATGAGTCAGTTTGCAGACGTAGGGGTTCAAAATTTTGAACCCCTACCAGTAAATAACGCACAAAATGAGCACATGCTGTATCTTTCTTTGTTGGTCGCTGTCCCCCACTTGGCGAGGGACTCCAGCAGGAAGTAAATAGAACAAATACTCAGTTAATAATTAACAATGTGCAATGATATGCGCGCGAAAGAATCATTGCAAATTGTACATTGTACATTGAAAAATTGATTTTACAGTGGTAATGAAAGCTGATCTAAATTTTCAAGCTCCTTCAGTGCGTCTTTGACGTCTTCTTTGTGTTCTGCGGAAAACTCGAGCGCTACAGATTTTCCTTCAGTTGTGTGCAGAGATAAAATTCCATCTTCGAGTGATTTTTGTAACAATTCAGCTAAATGCTCTACTGAGATTCCTTCAGGAAGATCGAGTACGAGTTCTTCAGAGTTTTGAAACCGCATACAGTACAGGTGAAATCATCGTAGGTTTTACCATATATAAAAACTGAGTTCAAATTCTTTTCTGTTTTTGTTCTCTCGCTCTCGCAATCATTTTTGCGAGCCAATGATGGAGCTCTGCTCCATCAGCAAATTTTTCAAAAATAAAATCTACAAAATCGGGGGTATGAAGTATTTTTGTATGTTTTTGGGTGTGGTAGATGTAGAGACTTTTGTGAAGCGGGAGATCGGCATTCATGTCGTCTTCAGAAAAACCTCGAGGATATCTTTTGTAGTGCTTTCCTTTGAGTTCATATCCTTTTTTTCCTAAGTTTTTTTTGATATGTGTAATTTCTTTCCCATATTTTTTATGTACCAGTGAATCTCTAAATTCGTGCAGACCTTCTTTGGGAAACCAATAACTTCCAGCCCCAATGTGAATTTCTTTGGGATCAATAGCGACGTAAAATCCAGGGCATTCAAGCCTTCCAAATCCTCCTTCCCAAAAGATCAGAGAAAGTTGTGTTTTATATGGAGGTTTATTTTTATTTCTGCGAACATCACGAGCAATCCGAAAAATAGATCTATTTACTTTTGGTTCAGCGTAAATATATGGGGAAATACTTGAAAGTCTGACACCCATTTCAGAAACAAACGCTCGTGCTGGATCCATAACAAATTGTTTGAATTCATCCTTATGTGAATGAAACCAAGTACGATTATTATTCTTTTCAATATCTCGATAATACTTGAGAAGTTCTGGAGGAAAGCCAGTAAAAGGGGTGATATTTTTCAATCTTTATGAGGATTATTTGCAAAAAATTCATAGTATGAGAGTGTTGCTGAGATAGAGAGAATAATAAAAAATATGAGTTCTTCAAAGGGGAAAGAGAGTCCAAAAAGTGATACATGTCCCAAAAGGTGCCCCCCAGAGAACTCCCACAAATTTAATTTGAGTCCTGTGAGCTCAGCAAGAAGTAATGTGGGAATAAAAAGAAAAGATATAGTAATAAATATTTTTAGAAACTGAGGGAATTGAGGAAGAAAAAGAATAATTGGAAGCACTACAAACAAAAGACCTATCCAAAGATATGCATATGGTATTTGCAATGTTTCGGGGCTCATAAATACGAATGCGAGGAAAAGGAAGAGAAGTATCCCAAAAATTGCGGCGATACGAGTAATGTGCTTATGAATTTGAGAATGGCTTTGTTTAAAATATTCACTCAAGAAACAAATGTCATAGGTCATAAGTACAAGCCATAGTATGTCTTCGACCACTACTTTTCCAAAGAGTCTGGGAAAGACACTCTCAAATACATACCATGATTGGTCGGCAACACAGAGGTAATCTATAATGATGGCAACAGGTATTGCGGTAACAAGTGAAAAGAAGAGTACCTTTTTGATATGTGTGGGTTGTCGTACGCTCAACAAAAGTGCAGGGAGTCCAAAAAAGAAGAGTGTGAGTACAAGAAGATTGGCGTCGAAAAAGAGGCACAATGCTCCGGACAGAAAAGGAAGAGTGAGGAGCGCTATGGTATCAATTGATTTATTCATAATTAAGGGTAAACCCTCTTCTTTAGGGGGGGATAATTCTAAAGGTCAATTTCAAGAGTGACAGGGCAATGATCCGATCCCATCTGATCATTGAGATATTCAATTTTTTGAACATTTGAATAGAGTGCTTCGTCTACAAAGAAGTAGTCGATTCTCCATCCCACATTTCTATCTCGAGCTCGGGAAATCAGATGCCACCAAGAATACATCACCTTTTCCGGATATTTGGCACGGAAAACATCTTCCCATCCTTCATGAATAACCCGACTGACCCATGTGCGTTCTTCCGGGAGAAACCCAATGGAATTCATATTTTCTTTGGGTCTCGCTAAATCTATTTCTTCATGCGCACAGTTAACATCCCCCGCCCAAATAACTTGTCTCCCTTCTGCGCGAAGAGCATTTGCATACGCGAGGAAAGTATCATAGAACACGAGCTTCTCCTGCCATGCTTCTGGAGACTTGCCACCATTGGGAAAATATACACCAAAGATGGTCGTGTTCTCAAAATCCACACGAACAATCCGTCCCTCTGTGTCTTCAAAATGGGGCATCCCAGAGGAGAATGTAGCACCGGAAATACTCTCTTTTTTTATCCAAATACCTGTTCCTGAGTAGCCAGGTTTTTCCGCAGAGTGATAAAATTGCTGATATGCAGAATATTTTTTTGTAATGGGTTCCACCTGTTCCTCTTTTGATTTCGTCTCCTGAAGGAGAAAAATATCTGGATCGTATTTATGCAAAAATTTTTCCAGTTCTTCCTTCCGTTCTACTGCTCTAAGTCCATTTACATTCCACGAAATAACTTTCATATCCAGCAAAAAAGTAGGATGAGTATAACATACCGAATAAAAATAGTGTCACTTCCCCTCTATGCTTTCCTGACGCCTGAGAAAAATAAAAATCATGCTGAGAGTCGCTCCTATACCACTGCAAAGCATGAGGAATAAAAACAGAGAATTATTCAGAAGTTTTGGCGATCTCGATAGAGCGGGTGATAAAGAGGCCAATAAGAATGGAGTCTGCCACGTAGTGTTTACATCCAATATGGTATATGTATCTGAAAGCCAAAGTTCTATCGGTTCTCCTATTTGCAGCACTTGAGAAAGTAGAAAAATATGCTGAGGATTTTTTGCATCAAAGAAAAATTCTTGAATACTCCCATCTGAGGGTGTGATAAAGAGTGATGTCTCTGAAAAAGATTTTAATATTCCAGTAATAATAATATCTTCTTTGGGTGATGAAGATCTCTTGGAGGAAGATTTTTTGAGAGATGTTTTTTTCTTTTTAATGGTGGGTGGTCGAAGAGATCCACTTTTTCCAAATATCTCTCCGTCGCGAGCTTTGACCCAAGAAAGAGAGTCCATCACATTTTGAGAAACATCTGTGAGGAAAATTTCTCCTGCGGTGTTTTTGAGAGTTGGAACCATTTTTTTCCCTACAAAAGTTCTGATTTCATCTTTCTCCAAAAATATACGAAGGATCTCTTTTGAGGTCTTTCCATTCGAAAATTGAAGATTTTCTATTATTCCGGACTCTCCTGAGATATTTTTGATACTAATGGTTTCATTGCCGACATCCTTTCCTTTCGGATTGGGCAAGACAGAGACAATCTCGAGTTCCGTAATCGGCGTAGAAGTGATTTCAAAAATCGGAGCTTTCCAGACCGTGTCTTGAGAGGTGACTTCATCCCAAAAAAGCTCTCCCGCATTTGCTCTGAGCACCGCTCCTTCCTTGGCTGATTTCCAGTGTATCTCATGTAATACGCCCTCTGGTGAAAGGAGATGAATCTGCCCATCTGTATTGCGCAATACCGGCAAGCCGTCCTCAGCAGTGAAGCGAAGCGTCTGACCTGATGCAAGAGACATATCGGGGAGAAAAAAGGTATCATCTCCTATCAGAAGGATCCAATCATTCAACTGCAAAATATCTTCAATAGTTGTAATTTCCAGCCATTCATTCTGGCTATCTTCTCCTTTAGGATTGGGCTCTACTCCAGTGATTTGTATTGGGGAAAAGTTTTTCATCTCCAGTTTTGTAAAAGGTGAAAATAGAAAATCTGCTGCACTGTTTGTATCCTGTTGACCTCTTTTGAGAATTCCATCGGCAAAGTCTGATAAAATACAATCCTCTGTTTTGAGGGATGACCACTGCTCTTTGATATACTGCGTCCGCAAAATATCTATTTCTTCTATGTCAAAAGGAGTTTTTAGTGAATGGAAACAAACAAAATCTTCTGTATTTCCCCAAGCATCTTGAAGTTCAAGCAAAAGAGATGCTGAAATATTTTTGAGCATCACTGTTGTTTCCTGGTGTGGATTCAAGGATATATCTGAAAAACTTTCTTTTTTCTTCCCAGTTCTATACAGGTAGAACCCCTCCAGGGAAGTTTCCTGATCGCCTCTGTTTTGAATTTTGAGCAAGGTCATATTGTGCTCTGGGAGAAAAAGAACAGAAGAAAACACTATGTCTGTCTCCTCAGAGTTCGGAAGTGGATCTGAATTCGGCTCTCCAAATGTTGAAGTATTTGTAGGAAAGAAGTCATGAGAGGTATTGGTATCTTGAGCGTTTCTTCGCGCAACAGAAATTCCACTCGCTATACTCTGAGAAGGGAAACATTCATTCTCACGATTCTGCTGACCTTGCAGCCATTCTCGTCGTGCACGCATATATCCGATATCTTCTTTCTCGCCGGGAGAAAATTTTCCATTGTGATCTGTCCAGCAAAGTCCATCTTCTACAAATCCGGCGGAATCTATGATCATCAAATTTTCATCTGTGCCAGTGAGTCCGCTTTTGGTGAGAAAAAATTTCCATCCATATGGCATCTTTTGCACACGTTCTTCTCCTGCTTTCAGTTCCAGAATCAAATAATCTCCAGTCGTCACAAACGTCTCTGGAGGGAACTCAAAAAAAACTTTGTCATCAAATATTCGAAATCCCTTGAGATCGATAGTTTCTTCATTTTTTCCACATCCAGCACAAAAAATCTCTATAGTGTCATGTCGGGAATCTTTGAATGCCACCTCTGAAATCTGAAGAACAACTCTCTCATGGGAAAGGGATTTTGCCTCTGATACAATTTTAAAAAAATCCTGAGCTGTCTTGCCCCTGGAGGAAGGTTTTTTTGATCCTCCTGAACTGGTGGGAGGCACTTGAATACTATTTTTATCTCCAGGTGTTGGACCCAGAGTGCTTTGAAACTCACCAGCAGTATTACGTGCGTACGAAGTGCCTTCATCAAGTTTGGGCACCAACACAGTCTGAAGAGGTATCGTACTATTGGAGTGGGTATATATTTGGACTTCTTCTCCAGTGTTGTTGAGCTTGGAGCTCATTTCCAGAAGCAAAAACTCTCCTGGATTCAGGACAAGATCACTGGCAAAGTTTTGAAACAAGTGCCTTTTTTCAGTAGTACCGGAAAGTTCTGAGAATTCAAAGGCACTAAGATCGATTGCTGTTTCTCCAGAGTTAAAAATTTCAAGGAACTCTGCATGTAAATCCACTTCATTCAGAAGAATGTGAATATACTCTTCATTTGCAGGATTAGGCGGTTCTTCTGGATCAGGTGGCAATTCCGGCATGTCAAAAATGTTTTCTGCTCCTGGAGTTGGGACCCCCCAGTGAAAAATACCATTTGTATCTCGAGAAAAACTTTTTCCAGTTTCTGGATCTAAAACTTCGACTTCCTGAAGCGGGTTATCATTCTCCACACTGGAGTATATACGAATAGTCTCTCCGGTATTGTTAAGAAGACGTGACATATTCAGAAGCAAAAACTCTTCAGGTTCGAGAATAAGCTCATCTGTAGAATCTGAAAAATTGTGGCGCTTTTCGTTGCCAGCAGAAAGTTCTGAAAACTGAAAAGTGTTTACATCAATTGCTTCTTCTCCGGAGTTCCGGATTTCCAAAAACTCTGCAGTGAGATCTACTTCATTGAGAAGGATCGCCGAAAAATCTTGAATCACCACTTGTGTATTTTCTGTTTCTGCAATCGAATTTGAAAAAGGCAAAGTGAGGAACAAGCTGGTGACCATTAGAAAAAATATATGACGCATGATTCTCCAAACATATAAAATGGGAATCAATTATGAATGAAACCCTCTCTTGTAAAGCAAGAAAATTGCGTAAATTTTTAAGAAATGATTTAGAAAACAGGAACAAAGAATTTTGAATCCTTAATGAGGATGTATATTTCGAAAAAATAATGAGGAATTATATCCTTAGGTTTGAATTCTTTATTCGTCAGTGATTATTGACTTTTCTCTTGCTGGCAGATGGCTTCTGTTTCATAGCTCCGTTGTTTTTGTAATATTTTTGTCGTACAATTCACGAAAAGATTGTCGCATCACTCATAGAATGTCTTCTTCTTTCAAAATATTCCTCTCTGTTTGCGGAATTATTCTCCTGATAGGAGGGGGGGTATTTGCTCTTAAAAAACTGGCAATTCCTATGCAAGATGATGATTTTGATTCTACAGAATCGGAAATTGCAGAAGTGCCACAACAACCATCTGAGAGTGATGAGTCATTGTCGCGTACAGAATTACTCGAAAAACAAGCAGATATTCAAATATTTCAAAAAGCTATTGCGGCGAATGATGAATCTCAGTGTCATGACATAGAAAACAAGAATCTCAGAAGCGAATGTTTTGATCGCATTCGCATGGATACAGCCCTCAAAAACAGGGATCTTGAGCTTTGTAAAGAGATTGCAAATTTACAAATCAAGGCTTTTTGTAATGATCAGGTCCTGTACGAAACGGCTGTCTCTCAAAAGAAGCCAGATTTATGTCTTCAAATCACTAGAGCTTCTCTGAAAGAGAAATGTCTGCAATCTTCTGGGAATGCACTGGTATCGATCGCGGATACTGAGCAGGATTGCCAAGAGATCACCAGCGCTTCTCATCAGAGAACCTGTTTTGATACGTTGCAGCTCAGAGGGTTGCTTTTGGCTGATTCGCGTGATTTTTGTAGTAGTTTAAAGACTCAAGGTGCAATCGAGACATGTCATGATTACTTTTGGAGTAGAGAGGCCACAGAACAAAAAGATCCCACCATTTGTTTGAACATTTCCGATAGAGGGTCACAGCAAGAATGTGAAGAATCTATGAAGGTTTTGATCAAAAGAGAAGAAGATTCTGTTAGTCTTCTGGAGGGGGAGAGTGCGCACTGTGCTGACTTTTTGGATGGAGAACTTCGGGTACAGTGTGAAAATGAAGCGAATTATTATGCGGCTAAGATTCATCGTGATACTGCCTATTGCACTAAAATACAAAGTGAAACATTTCAAGTCCGGTGTGTGAACGATCTCACGGCTCAAAATGATGAATACTGGCTCTCCAAAGCTCAGGAGGAGCAGAAAAAAGAATATTGTGATAATCTTTCTTCAGAAGCTGGGCAAGAATATTGCAAGAGTGTTTCATAGACAAAAGCCTATCCTTTTATATTCCCTTTCCTTATGTCCTCTTTCCCTTTTTCCTTTCGTCATATCAAACTCATCTTTCTCGCCTTTTTGGGAATGGGGCTGTTCCTGTTTCTAGACACGCAGAGTGCTTCTGCCGCTTGTACTTTTGATACTCAGTGTTTTAATAACGGTCCCAATCCAGCAGATGTAGGAGAAAATGTTGCGATGCAGTCGAAAGCATTAAACGCTTCTGGAGACTGTACCAGTTCATGGATACACTATTGGGACTGGACAAATGATGGGAGTTGGGATTATCAGAGTAATGCTAATAATGTCACCAGTCGAACAATAAATCATGCCTGGACAACGTATCCATCAGGAGGGAGTACTACAGCTCGGTGTCGTCTGAGAAATTCTGCCAATGGTGGTATCAATGGCTATGACACCGTGAGTGTTACTATTAGTGATGATACCGCTCCCACTCGTTCCATTTCGTATACAAATGGATGGGTGACAAATCTTTCACTGACCGTTACTACTACGGAGTCTGATCCTCAATCAGGAGTCAGTACCTGTCAGCTCCAGCGAAGACAAGCCACTATAACCAATGGATCTACTGGATCCTTTGGCGGATGGTCAACCGTCCAGAATAATTGTACCAATTACACATTTACCGGTGTAGTAAATACCGCATATCAATTTCAATATAGAGCTCAAAATGGTGATGGATTGTGGTCATCGTGGTATCTCTCCAGCTCCATTGCGAAGATGGAAGATACACCCACTCAGCCGGGAGCCATGACTACCACATGGAAAGGAGATCACTATGTGAATACGGATTTTGTAGCCGCTACAACTGGATCGACAGACAATGGATCTGGTGTTGCGTATTATAAGCTTTGCAGAAGCGCCAACAATGCTTCGGGATGCACGGCATGGGTCACCACAAATAATGGTCTGAGTACCACTCACACAGTAAGTGGGACACATCTTCCATCTGATGGAACATATCGATACTACTATTGGTATGCCGTTGATAACGCCGGCTTGCAAAGCTCTCCTTCGTCAGGAGTATATGTGCGCATGGATACCAGTGCACCTGTAAAGAACAGTCTCACCATTACTCAATATGGTACAGAGGGGTGGAAAACGAATGGCACCACATCATATAATATTATAGCAGTGGTGACAGATAATGGAGTTGGAATGAGTGAGGGAGCAACTGATATACGAAGTCTTATCAACTATCAAGGATCCAATAATGCCAATAAGCGTGGATATTTTAGCTGGCGCAATAATACCTATACGTGGTCAGGGGCTGGTACAGACCAGATTGCCTGTACTGGTGGGGGATACGCGAGTAAACATAATACAAACTATGGATATGATCATATTACTTTGACGGGATGTACGACCTCTCTTTCTGGAAAACAGCGTACGGTCACCTGGACCGTTCAACCAGGAGCAACATTTGGAGATTTTTTCCAATTGAATGACATTTCTCTGTGGACACGAGATGCATTTTTTCAGCTCAATGGCTGGACGAACTATGACCTCAATTTTACGAGCGATGGCACCCCGCCTGTGCTTGATGCGGTAACGCTTCAAAATCCAGACTGGGTAGTAAATGGCAGTAATACATATAGCTTTACCGTCAAAGCTTCTGATGCAACCACAAGTATAGATCGTATACTGACAATAATTAATTTGCAAGGGACCAATAATGCCAATAAATTTGGTTATTTCGGCTGGGATGAAGATGCGTATATTTGGGGAGGTTCTAACGGTACTGACAATGTTGCCTGTGCAGGCGGTGGGTATGCCAATAAATATAATGGAACTGCTGGCACTCCCTCCGGATACGGAAAAGAACACACCACTCTGGTGGGATGTGAAATGTACGTAAATGGCAATCAGCGAATGATACGATTTACGGTTCGTCCAGAAACTACTTTTGGGAGCTTTGAGAAGCTCAATGATATTTCCGCACTCTCTTTTGACCAAGTTCTGAACAATTCGGCACCATGGGGTAATACTGATTTTAATTTTACCAGTCAGTCCATAACAGCAGCTACGCCCTGCAGTTTTACCTATAATGGAGTCAGTACTTTGCAGGGAGGGCAACTCGTCGAGTGGCTTACTACTTGTGGAGTAGATTTTGCCAATTTTCTTTTGGGGACAGGAGAGGTAACAAGCAATAGCACGCTCACAGCAATACAGGCAGATGATATAGATGCGATCTATAGTTCATTTTCTTTGCCAAATCAATTGGGGCTTTCCGATGATGCTCTCGATCCAGAGGGATCTCTCATATCACAATTTAAGAACCAGGTAGAGAATGATCTCTGCTCTTTAACAGAACACAGCTATGATGTTTCTCAGCTTTCTCAAGATTATAGTCTGGATACTCCGCCTCTGAGTTTGAACGCCTGCGTCAGCGAATCATCGTGCGCCACTTTGGGCTGGACAAATGCCGCGACCGGGAACCCCAATGTGTGTGGAGAATCTGATGCAGCACCACTGACTGGATGTTCCGGAGAAATGACCTACAGTGCCGCAAAAGCATTCTGTGAAAACGCTGGTGCCAGACTGTGTACTATCGCCGAGATTGCGGATATGGATCCTGCCGGAACCGGGTGCGGGTATGATAATACAAGGATATGGTCATCAACTTCTTGTGGCACCAACAGCTATTGGACTCGTAGTGGAAGCGAACTCTTGCCGAATTATCAATTTTTAGAAACCTGGCCGCCAGAATGTACACTGGCGTCAGCCGCTACTGGAGTGTATGTTCGATGCTGCGCAGATGTGTATTAAAATTAAGTGAGGGTCCCGCTTTCCCTCGCTGGAGCAATTATGCTTATTGCTCCAAAATGTTTGGATGCGAAATGCTCCATGATGACGGTCGTCAATGAGTACGGTTCCTGCAAAAATCAGTGTTTTCAAACCAGAGGTTCAATCGAAGGACGATTGAACCAGCAGGGAGACTAAAACCAACGGGGGGACTCGAACTAACAGAGACAAAAGCCTGTCCGCCATGGCGGAAGGGGTTGTCAGTATTATTGTTCTCTTAAAAAATTGATGGAAAATATTTGACAAGAAGAGAAGGAGGGAGTACAACGTTACGCGATCATATGTAATTTCAAAAAATAATTGTCTGCAATCAGTCCCGTATTAAAGAGGAAAAAAGAAAAGAGGAAAAAAGAAAAGATAAAAAAAGTATTGACAAGATTTTTTTTAGTATTATAGTGCGTTACTCTTTTATTTTATAACTCTTCATAAACCATGAATAATAATACTCAAATTGATTCTCTTCCTCTTGCCAGTGAGGCACCTGCTACTCCGAATGGAGCCCTTGCCCGCTTGCAGCAGTATCTTCGTAAGCATCGACTGGCACTCCCCCTCACAGCCATCATGGCTTTGGGAGCTGTTACGGAAGGATGTAGCAGCGACAGTCCCACAGCACCCGGAGGCGGTGGTAACCCCGATGATGTTGACGGTGATGGCGTGAGTAATGCAAACGATCTTTGTGATGGAACCCCTGCTATGAGCACAGTGAATCAAAGCGGATGCACCGAAAGTCAATCTGATGTCTATGCGACCAATCTATTACCCGCAATAAGAGATATTCTCGAAAACGATGGCTACACAGTAAATAGCCTGACGTACGATTCAAACAACGATCAGTACGATATAACTATCACAAATTCTAGCGGAGCAGTAAGAACTGGATCTGTGAATAGGGATGCGCCAGGTAGTTCCCCTAATACATTTGTATTAAACTCTGCTCAAACTGTTGCCTCAGCAATTTCGGCAGGTTTCTAAAGCATCCCCCCGCGTTAAGTGGGAGTCATCCGCCTTCGGGTGACCCTCTCATGCGTCTTCAGCAGGAACAATGGGGATATCCCTCCGTTGGTTCAGGTTTGTAACCTGAACCCTTAGGTTTCCATCACTTCTAACTCAAGAAGACAATCAGGATTGGCAGATGAATATATCCAATCCTCTGGTTTTTTTACATATTTCTTCTTCACAGGATTATTTTCAATATATTGCAATTTTTGCAGAAAGAAAGCTTCACTCTCTATCATCTCCGGCATATTGGTTTTCTGCCAAAATTCATACTTCTCTCCTTCTTCGAAAAGATCCAAAACAGTTGGCTCTGTTGCCTGTATGTTCTTTTTGAGTTCTTTGGAGGTAAATTTCTTAAAATCTCGTACAAATCCAATTACATCATCACTCCGCGCAATGAGATGAAGATGATTGAGCATAAATACCCATCCATATACCTTCAGACCTTTCTGTTTTTGGCAATATCGCAGAGATTCTAACAGGATATCCCACCTGTTATGCCGATCAAACAGGTAGTACCACCTGAGTACCGTGAATGTAAGGAAGTATATTCCCTTATTCATATCTTTTTTGATGCGTATAGAGGGCATTACTCTATTGTAAATGTATTGGAGAGTATAGAAACATGCGGTTCAAGTTGCACTTGTCCGCCGAAGGAGGAAACTTGAACCAACAAAGGGCTCCACAGTCCACCAAAGGTGGAACTATGGAGCCAGCTGGGACTTCTCAGGAAGTCAGAAATGGTTTCCCCGCAACCTTCTTCCCAGCGGAGTCTCCACTCTGGGACTCCGACGATCTATTGAGGAAAATACGCTGGAGTCCTTTTGCAAGAGACTCCTGCGAGAGGAAAAGACTAAAACCAACGGGGGGACCAAAAAAGTCATAGCAGTTATCTACCCTGGTCATTCTGAGGCTTCAGATACTTCACGATGAGTATTCCAAAGTTTAGATCTCTCCAAGAAACATAAGCCGAAGAATCTGTAAAAATCTTCACGAATATCCGAGAGAGATCCTTCGTCGCTCCATTCCCTCGACGAGCTCGGGATCAGGAAGACAGACGGAATACCGTTGTTTTTTAATTCCTCTCACGTATACTTGGAATAATAAAAATATTAGACAGCTCTGACATTATGCCAGTCTCCCCACTCAAAGCCCTTCTCTCCTCACTTGGAAACATTCTCCCTCTGTGGAGAAGAGAATGGTATCTTTGGAGAAAGCAATATGAAATATCAAGGAAACACATGGTTCAAGTTGCAAACTTGAACCAACTAAGAACTGCCGCTGCTATATACGAAGAAGGGCTCCACAGTCCACCAAAGGTGGAACTATGGAGCCAGCAGATTTATAATTCGTCATTGATTCCATGACTTCCTTGATACCAACACTTCGGCGCGTCTGCCTTTTGGGGATTTGCTGCGTATTGCTCTTTGGATATGATATTTTTTTGGGTGGAAATACAGCATTTGCCGTACAATGTTTTAGCATAGGATCAATGCAAAATACTTCCATTTTTGTTAACTATGCTGAGTTGTTAACTAGTCAACAAACTACCCTTAGGATGACAATAAGTTTTTATCCAGAAGCATCTTGTGATGCCATAGGGGCCCCTCAATACTCTGAAGGAAACTCTTCGCTTGTTAGTCCCGTTGGAAATTATTTCGGATCTACATACTCTGGTGGATCCGTTCCATCACTAGAGACCGATATTCATGATTTTGATATCAGCGGTCTTGACAATGGTACGTATAATGTAACTTTTAAAGCTGTTGGCAATTATGGTCCTTCTGACACAAAAACCGGTTCTTTCACCATCGACAACCGCCCTACCTCTAAGACCAATACGTGTCCTGCTAAATCGGGAGGGAATACCACGGTCTGGAATTCGGTGTCTTCTTTTACGCAAACGTGTACTGCATTTAATGGTCCTACTTGTACGAGCTGGAGTCCTGCAGATGATAATACTACGGATTATAATACCAATGGCAGTTCTACTTCATGCCGATACAAATGTGCATCTGGATATGTGCGTAGTGGAGGAGCCTGTGTCCTTCCAGCAGCCTGTGGTGATGGATCAAACAACCAGCCCAGTGAAGAATGTGATGATGGAGATACTCAAAATGGGGATGGGTGTAGCTCTACGTGCCAGTGGGAAAACAAAACAAATACATGTCCGGCAAAGCCCGGAGGGAGCTCGACTGTCTGGAATACCGTGAGTTCTTTTTCACAAACATGTGCTGCTTCTAATGGGAGTCAGTGTACAAACTGGAATCCAGATAACGACACCACTACATCATATTTTGTCACTGGAAGTACTACTCAGTGCCGATATAAATGTGCCAGTGCATACACGTGGAACGGAAGTAGTTGTGTAGAGATTATTAGTGGCCAGTGTAGCTCTACCCGCGCCAAAAGCCATCCGTACAATCAGAGCACGTGGGATGGTGGATCTACCTATTGTAGCGCGGGAAATCCTACTTGGAACGCGACATTTCCCAATCAAGGTCAGAGTGTATCTTGGAAGTGTAATGGTCTCAACGGGGGATCACAGTCCGGTAATTGTACAGCATCAGTAGCTATTCCTCCTTTTCCGGTAGATGGAGCATGTGGATCTGCTCACAGAACGATTATCGCGCCAGAAACCGACTGGGCGCCAGGAGATGTGTTCTGTTCTGCGGGAACGGCGAGTCCAACAAGTCCAGCTTTTCCGGCGAATGGCACTGATGTCACCTGGACCTGTCTCGGTCTCAATAGTGGAACCAATGCGAGCTGTCAGGCAGATCATGAGCCGGCGTGTACATTTACGCTCACCGCCATTGCAGATCCCTCAACTGCGCAAATTAATGAAAATATCGCCTTTTCCGGAAATGTGACCAATGCCGCCAACTGTGTCGGGAGCAAAACATATGAATGGGACTGGGAAAATAATGGAGCGTCATATGATTTGGGTCCTATTAGTACCACGAATAATAGCTTTACCAATCAGCATTCCTATAGTGCTCTGGGGTCCAAAACTCCACGGCTCAGGGTCTCATGGTATGGCACTACCAAAACCGCGCCACTGACTCCAAGTGTCAATATCAATATTGTGGAAAATGGAGCGTGTGGGAGTCGTGCAACTGATTATCCATCGGGTGCAACGGGATGGGGTGGTGGCTCTTTTTGTGATAAGGGGACAGCTCCTTCACCGGATCCCACATTTCCCTCCCAGGGAAATTCCGTCAACTGGACGTGTGCTGGTATTGGTGCTAGCGCAACAGATGCATCCTGTACCGCTACCGTCGCCGGAGCAAACGAAGCGATTTGTGTGGACACTAGTACTAGTATTCCCACAACGATGTTGGTAGGGCAGAGTTATCCGGTCACCGTAACCATGCAAAATGATGGTTCTAATAACTGGACAGCGGCAGCGAATTATAAGCTGGGATCTCAAAATCCCGCAGACAACACTACTTGGGGACTCAATCGAGTAAATCTCAGTGGAGGGGATAATATCACGAAGCCAAATAATAAAGTCTTTAGTTTTAATGTCACCGCTCCTGCTATTCCCGGTAATTACACGATGCAGTGGCAGATGGTGGAAGAAGGGGTCGAATGGTTTGGCGAGATGTGTCCTGGCGGTGCTGGGGTAGATATCCAGGTTTCGGGAACACCATGGTTTGGAAATATTCACAACAGTGCTTACGGACAGGATATGGGATGGGTGATGTTTGGAGATCCGGATGGCACATCATATGCCGGTGTATATCAAGGCGTTTCTATTGCAACCATTGCGGATGAAAATAACCACTATCCCCTCTCTGGAAATGCCTATAGTTCTTCTCTGGGACTTCTCGATTTTAGCGGGACATATGGTACCTTAGATGGAGACTGGGGTATTTTGAACGGTGACGCGAGTTTCCTTTCTACTGGAAGCACGCTTACTCTTTCAAATGGGACTCCTCCGTGTGAGTCTTATAAAACAAGCTTTGATCCTCCGAGTGCGAGTAATTATGGAGTGTGTATCGAGCGCGGATCCGGATTTATGTATGGATATGCGTGGAGCAGTACATATGGATGGCTCTCTTTTTCTGATAATATTGTGCTCTTAGGAACTATCGGCAATTCTCCGGTTTTTGATGACACCAACATTGACTCCAATGCGACCTATCAGACAACAACATTTTGGATCCCCAATATATCCATTACCCTCACCGCGAGCAGCGATATTTTTACAGCAGATGATAGTATTGACGGTATAGAGCTCGGAACTTCAAATATGAGTTTGGGGAACTGTTCTCTTCTGGATGCAGAAATTCATCGCATTGTTGATGGCACCGTGTATACCGATTTTGGTACTACCTATACTGAGGTACAACCAATAGCTCATTATCGTCTGGATGATGGAACAGGAATTACTGCCTCTGATTCTGGACCCAATCTTTTGCAAGGAAGCATTTCTGGCGCGGGTTGGACAAGCGGACGATATGGCAATGGACTTGATTTTGATGGAACTGGTGATTATGCAACCGTATCAGCAAATCCAGACCTGAATATAACGAATTACACAGTTGCAGTATGGATTAAGCCAAACGGAAATGGCGCTCCAACAGAATGGGCAGGGATTGTGGGAAAGCCAGGAAGAAATTTTAATATATGGCTCCACTCGGATGGATTTATCCACCATCGATTTCATAACAGTACCTCCACTAACGATGGAGCTCCTAACACACCTATCGGCTCAATCACTGGAGATCAGTGGAACCATGTGGTAATCACAAATGATGGCACTACAGCAAAGACATATATCAATGGAATAGAACAGGCCAATGGCTCTGCTGGAGGGGCTCCTATATCTGACAATACTGCCCTGAATATAGGGCGAAATCTAGACGGAGCAAGCAGTGTTTATTTTAATGGTGTTATAGACGATATTCGTATCTATGATCGAGCTTTGACGACCTCAGAAATTGGAACCGTGATGCAAAATGGTACATTAACCTCTGGGATGTCTGGATATCTGGATAGTGTGCCTCTCAGCAAAGGGTCTGATTATACCCTGAGCTGTAGTGCAGATGGAAAAACCATCCATCTCAATATGATGGGAAGTATTTCCAAAACACCCGGTCTGTATTGGCTCACGGGAAGGCTCTATGACAAGGATATTCAGAGCACGATCAATAATATTCGTCTCCCGGGAATAATTGCGGGTGACCCGATTGTGTATCAGATTACTTCTGGAGATCCGTGCTGGAGCGGGTGCGATGGCACTAACTCGAAAGCAGAAATAGACGCCAATGTAACCGATTGGGGAGATAGTGTCCTCACAAATGGAGATTTTTCTTCGTCCGAAGCATATACTCCCGGATGGGATACCGCTCTCAACGGAACGACAAGAGGATCAGGGGGATGGAATGGTGGATATAATGCTGGCGCTGCTTCTCCAAGTATTGGTTATTTTTCACATATCACCACGGGGACTGAATGTACTGGTGGAAGTGGAGGATGCTTGGAATTCATTGATGAAAATGGCACTTATGGCCTTACTCACCGATGGATGGGAGACTGGCAAACAATTGCTACTGATTTGGGGGCGAGTGGATTTGTGCAGGGAGAAAAGCTCAAAGTTTCTCTGGATGTCAAAGTAACAGATGTTAATAAGCCCGTGAAATTTGGCATTCATCATGAAGAAGGAGGAACGCCTTCATGGGGCACAGAGTCTGAAGGAATGGGATTAATAGAAAAATATGTTTCCATCGCTGACCAGTGGCAGACGATTGAGCATGTCTTTACCCTCAACAGCAACGTAGATATGGACAGCTTTGCTCGGTTTTATATATATGGTCACTATGGGACAGTAGAAGCTCGATTCTATGTGGATAATGCAAGTGTCCAAAGGGAGGTATCTGCTGTTACCGCTAATGCCTATCCAGTGGCTGACCTGACCGATAGCTATGACTTTAATGTGGAACTGTACGATCAATATGGAAATGCTACTTCTTTCTCAGAGCCACTGTGGTTTAGCTCTCACGTTCAAAATGCCGGTATGGAAGCTGGAAGTGGAACTGATGCTTCTGATTGGGCTGTAATAGACAGCGCGTCCCTCTCTGAAGAATGGACCTCTGCAGAAGCACATTCTGGAACATATTCGGTCAAATCCACTGTTACTGGCACAACCCCCGGAGATTGTTATGCCAGTGAAAATCATCCGCATTGTCACGGACTGAGACAAACCATAACTCTGACAAACAGCGCTCTTGGAAGAGACTTCTTTGCATCTGCTTGGGTCAAAGCTCCTGTAGGGATTGATGTGCGACTCTCTGCCCACTCGAATCCATGGGGCAATGCTCATGCCATCAGTAACGTCGTCACCGGCACTGGGGAATGGATGTACCTTGAGACACCTGTGCTCACACCAGTATCTGGAGCAGATGATACGATCCAAATACGACTGGCGACCTATTCTAATATTCTGAATACCGATGTGTATTGGGACGATGTGACTCTTTTGGAGAATAATGCTTTTGATGGCGAGATTTCTCTACAATTTGATGATCGCATTTCACTCGTCCAAATCTTGGGAGAACCTGGAGCCGGAACACTTGGTGATGCCACCAGATACCAAGACGTAACAAATACAGATATTCCAACATCCCTCATTGTAAACCCTGCTTCTGGAACAAGTCTCAAAACAGTAAGCACTCTTGATGTCCCCTCTAATCAGATGGGTTTCCGTATTTTTTCCATGGCTCCGACCAACTATGGTGACGGAGGCAACACAGAAGACAATCGCTTATGGGTCGATGACTTTTCTTTCTCCAGAAGACTCTCTCCTGTTCATACAGATCTTCTCATGTCTCTTCCACTTGATGAAACGAGTGGTTCTGTTGCAAATGATGAAAGTGCCAATGCCAATGATGGAACGGTGAATGACGGAGGAGACGGTGGTGCTGTCTGGGGAGAAGCCAAACATAGTAATGGTCTATCCTTTGATGGCAATAATGACTGGATAAATATTGGCTCTCTTGGGGATCCAAATGAGGCAACCCTTATGATGTGGTTTAAAAAACTAAACACAAACTCAGGGACCCAGTTCTTAGTAGATGGTCGCGATGGAGTCACCAGTGGTGCCGCTTGGTGGCTTATACAGGACCACTCTCCAGCTACTGGTGTGTGCAGCACTGATATCGCCAGTGGTGGAGATGCGAGTAATGCCGATGGAAATCTTTGCTTCCGAAGTACTCTCAGAATCCTTCCTTCTGAACTCCAAAACGATACTTGGTATCATGTCGCCGTGACAACCAGCGATACTGGAGGAAGCAAATTATATCTTAATGGAGAACTCAAAGATTCGGATGAAACCGATACGCTTAATATCAATCTTGCGAATGTTCGCCTTGGAACTTCATATCAAAATGCCTCGTACTTTGATGGCACGCTAGACGATGTAAAAATCTATGACAGAGCTCTCTCCCCTGCCGCTATCAAAACTGCTATGAATGTAACACAGAGATTTGATGATACAGCTCTTCCTGCCTCTGGAAAACCGATTTTTTCTGGAACAGCAAATCTCTTCGGATCAGAAAATTCACTTCAATTTGCTCCTATGATACGGGCTACCCCTACGTTTGCGACTTCTTATCCAGAGGAAGAAACCGGATTTTTTGATATCACGCTTGAGAAAGCTAGCACCACAGAGGTCACGAATGTCTCCTGGCTACAGGAACTGAACACTCAGGACGTAGATGGAAATCAACACCCAACTCGGCTTATCAATTTTGAAAATTTTTATCCAACGAGTCTCACCCCTCCATTTTCAGCGACTCCTCTTAATCTCTTTGAACTCGCAAAGGTGGCAGGAACTACTCTCTTTGGCAGTATGCGGAGCGGCTCCATACACGATGCTCTTTCTACTCTCTTGGACGCAAATGAAACATTTACCATGCAGTTTGTGCCCGAAGTAATTGGAAGCTGGGAACCGAGTCATAAACTCAAATATCTAGCGTACATTACTTACGAAATTAATGGGATAACCGCTAAGTATGAAATGGCCTCCAAAGATCCCGACTTTTGCGCGGCTCCTCCATTGAATGCTCCTGGATGCCCTCTTCCTCCTCATGAATGTGATGGACTGACCAATCAGCAATGCTGTGATTTGGGATATCCAGAATTGTGCGTAGATCCGGGAGGAGTTGGTATTTTGTACTTCTCTGTCTCTGGAGCTACTCATGGAGAAGGCGTTGAACCAGACGCGATTGATAACACAGAAGCTGTTAGCTTTGATTCTGGATATCTTCCCTACAGCGCCATGCAAGAAGGTATCCGCCGCAGCGTTGCTGAAATTACTCGTGCATATGACGCTGATGCAAATGAGCCACAAAATCCATTCATCAGCGGCAAAATAACCGCTGATGAATCCGTTGATACTACGACACATCTTATCAGTGGGATTGATTCTGACATGATTTTTGCCAATATCGACGAGCTCTTTACTCCTAGTTCTGGTAATCCTCAAACGAACGCCAAGGGTGTTGGTCGACTTCTTGAAGAAAACAAAGTCCTTTGGATCACTTCTGGCACTCAGAATAAAGGATTTACTCTCATAATCGATGGTGATTCTGTTTTGAGCTCCAATTCTGAAGAATCTCCTCGTACTCTTATTGTAGAAGGAGGAAATGTGTATCTCAAAAACAATATTACTGGTGCAGGAAACTTGGGAATTATTATTCTCAAAAATAGATCTTCTGGAGTTGGTACAAGTATATTCCAGCAATATGGGAACCTGCTCATCTCACCCAATCCAACCAATATAAAAGCCGCTGCGTTTGTAGAAGGATCCCTTCTTACTATGGATGATACGTTGGGTATCTATGATGGTATTCAGAACCAAGTGGCATGGGATAATGCCCTGATCCATCAGTTGTACTTTTTAGGTGCGTTCTCAAGTCAAAACACCGCTGGTGGAGTTACTCAAGTCAAAAACTTAGCTTCAGCACCTTCGACTCTCGTAGGTCTTCCGAACTATGAACATCTCCTTATGCCATCAACTACCTCATTTGATCAATATTCAACATATATCAGCAATTATATCGCAAGCGGAGATGAAACCGCTCTCAAGGTAGCAACTCGGTTTGATCTTCAAAAAATAAGAAAGTTTGAACGCCTTCTGGTACTTGAAGATGACATCAATGGTGATGGCATTATTGACGGTATGGAGAGTGAAGATTGTGAACTGGTAAATTGTGTGCCCAATCCAAATGGTCCGAAAATTTGGATGACAGCAGACACCGCTTCGAAAGAAGCCCGAAGATTTGATGGTCAGGACTGGAGTAGTGTTGCCTCATATGACGACAACGGAAGTTTCTCTGGAAATAATGATCTGGCAGAAACTCAATTCCTCTCAGCAGTAATCCTTGAATATGATCCCGGACTCCTGGATGATCTCCCTATTGGATTTTTGATTCCTATTGAAGCCACTAGTACATCACAGAGCACACGATAAAAGTGTGAAGTATAAATAGTGACCGCTTTACTTTTTCCTCTCCCCCTGGATTGGTGTGTTCTGTGTCCCGTAGGGATTCAAAATTTTGAATCCTTTTTAAAAAATCTTCATCGAAATGTTTTAGTATCTCAAAACTTTTGAGTTGAAGCAGTACTGAAAACCAAATTCCTGACGATTGCAATGAGAGTCCTTAATGAAATTTTTTCAGGTTTGAATCTCAATACGGACTTTAGAAAAAGAAGGTTTGCATCAAACAATTATGTATCAACGTGTTAACACGTTATCAAAAAAGAAAATGCCTTACTACTTACTACTTACTACTTACTACTTACTACTTACTACTTACTACTTACTACTTCTTTGTTTTCTTTTTTCTATTGCCCTCTACATATACCGAATAATCATCCACAAAAAGCGAAAGCACAGAAGCAATTGGTATCGCCAGGATCATTCCGATGATCCCCAAAAATTCCCATCCAATAAGCATCGCAATGATAGTCACCACAGGAGGAATTCCTACTGCTTTTTTCATTACCAGAGGAATGATTATATTCCCTTCAAGGGCCTGTAGAAATGCATAGAATATCATGGTCGCAACTCCAATAGAAAATGAGACATTAAATGCTACTGGCGCCGCAGAAGCGAATGCAATAGCAGGTCCTACATATGGAATAAACTCTGCGAGTCCTGCAATAAGTGCAAGTGTAAGGGCATACTCTATTCCTAAAATAGTGAGACCTACATATGCAATTCCTCCAACAATAAGAAAGAGCATGACCTGTCCATGAACCCATTCGGTGATTTTTGTTTCTACTTCATTGCCTTTATGAATGAGATATGTGTGGTATTTTTTAGGAAATAATCCCACAAAAAATTTTGACATTTGCCCTTTTTCAAGTACCAGAAAGAAAGTGAGCACGAGTACTAATATCGCCTGAAACACTCCTCCAAAAAGTGTGAAAAGAAGTGAAATACCACCTCCTACAATATTGCCAACTTGGCTCAGGTATTCCCCTAGATTATCTTTGGCAAAATTTGCAATGGTTGACTGGAGCTCTTCAGGGCTAATGCGGCGAAAATAATCCTGAATCACTGGCACTGCTTCTTCTATAATCTCTCTCATCCATATCGGAAGTGATGAAAAATCTTCCTGACTAAGCTTGGTAACAAATTCAGTAAGTGCTGCCCATATCTTGGCAAATTCCACAGCAAAAATAGGAATAACTCCACCCAGTATCAAGAGAAATGCTGAAAGAACAAATACCATTAATATAATGGTGGCAACGCCTCTCGGCATCTTGAATCTCTTTTCTAACGTATTCACTCCTGGACTGAGCGTCATTGCAAAAAACAAGGATATAAACAGAAGGACTAGAATACTCGTAATACGTCCCAAAAAAGAGAAGGCAAGATAAAACGCTGCTACAAGGAAAAGTGTCTTTGTAACTCCCCACAGTGACACTTCTACTACCATTCGCTGAGAATCTTCTGCTTTCGGAAGCTCTGCTTGTGGAATTATATTTTTCTCATCTTCCTGTAGACGATTTTGGAGATTTCTTATTTTCTTTTGGAGTCGAGAAAAGGCCTGAGAAACATGTTTTATGGGCATGAGAAAATTTAAAATTATAAATGGTGAAGAATCCGACTTCAAAAACCTATCCAGATGTTACCAGCACTACCACAATATCCACAATAGCCCATGCAAGAATAACAAGAACAAACCCTATAAGTGTGTGTTTGATCCTATCCTTTCCTTTTTCCTTGGATTCAGTAAAGGTACCAAATATATACGCATATCCTCCCTCCATAATGCCTATGATGGCAGTGATTCCGGCGGCACCAAGAATAAATTTGATCAGATAGAGTCCATAGAGAAGAATATGATTCCATGTAAATTTTCCATCAACAAATGCTCTCCCCACATCACCAAATCCAGGGATTTCAGCCCCAGGAATCAAACTGACCTGTGACAAAAGGTCTATTTGTACGCCGGAAGCAAGGATATTCCCTAGATCCATATGTCCTTATTTTCACCAAAAACAAAAGAAAACGCAAGAAAGCAAAGGAATTTCTTATTCACAATTCTTTTGCTTATAAATTTTTTACTAATTCCAATAAAAGTCGGACATTTTGTCCAGTCGCCATTCCTTTTGCATCATCAAAGGCAACGGAAGCAATATCCAGATGGCACCATGGCGTTTTTTCTGCCACAAAATGACTCAAAAAAAGAGCCCCTTCAATTGTGCCGGGTTTGAGTTTGTCAGCAGAATTTACAATATCCGCTACTGGAGATTTCATTTGTTTGATATATCTTTTATGAAGCGGAAGTTCCCATACAAGCTCGTCTGTTTCATCAGCAGCTTTTTTAAGAGCTGTTATAAGTTTGCGATTATTGGTGAGTGCTGCAGTAAAGTCATTTCCCACTGCATACGCACATGCCCCTGTAAGTGTTGCCAGATCAATCATTGCGCGTGGACTGAGCTTCTTTTCTGTATACGCGAGTGCATCTGCGAGGATAAGCCTCCCTTCTGCGTCTGTATTGGTCACTTCAACGGTGACTCCATTGTACATTTTTAGAACATCATCTGGCTTGTAAGAGCATGCACTCACGGCATTTTCCACTGTTGGAATGACGGCAAGTACATTTTTCTTCACACCAGAAGAGGCAATAGCATAAAACGCTCCTAACACTGTTGCGGCTCCTCCCAGATCTTGCTTCATCGTTGCCATATATCGAGCCGGCTTGATACTGAGTCCACCAGTATCAAATGTAACTCCTTTGCCCACAAGAGCAATAGGAGCTTCTTTCCCTCCTGCAGAATATGCAAGAATGATAAGCTTTGATTCTTCTTCACTCCCCTTTCCAACACTCAGAATTCCCTCGCATCCAAGTTTCTTCAAATCTTTCTCACCAAATATCTTCACCGAAACCTTTTTTAAACTCTTCGCAAATTTTTCTGCCAGTTTTGCCAAATAACCAGGCGTCGCTTCCTGAGAAGGAGTATTTATAATATCTTTCGCATATTTTACTGCTTCAAAAATAATTTCCAAGCGCTTTTTATATTCCGCATTTTCCGATTGGACAAACTGTACATGAGATAATTTTGTTTTCTTTTTTGTTTTTTCCTGATACTTGACCCCTTTCCATTCTTCAAATTCATACGCCCCCAGTACCACTCCCTCTTGAAATGCACTCACACACTCTTTTTCCAATTCTCCGGGAAATATTGCAAGCTCCTTAAGTCGATACGTATTCGCCAAGGAAAATACATTTTCTCCAGCTTCACGCGCTTCATGTGAAGAATAGTCTTTTTTTGTTCCCAAAAAATAAAAGTATACAGTACTTTCCTCACACATCACTGGAAAGATCCCTTTCTCAGGGAAGTTACCCGCTTTGAGAATTTCTAAAATTATCTCTTTTTGGGAATTAGAAAGTCGCTTGAGCACTTTTGGATCCAGTTTTTTTGCAGTATCAAAAAAAAGAGGAATCAAAATATTTTGTTTCTTTGGATCTACTTTTGGAGAAAATGAAAGTGTTAGCATGAGTTATGTTTTAAAAGAATAAGATTTTGGTAACATCATTGTAAAAAAATTTAACCGGAGAAGGCAATAAAAGCAGGTTTACAACATGATATATCTTTACCTGATAGCATATTGCATGAGAAAATCCTGTAGTCTATGAATACAGTTTTTCTTTGCGGTATTGGCGGTATTGGAATGAGTGCACTCGCACGATATTACAAGGCACATGAATACACTGTCTTTGGGAGCGATAACACTGATTCTGATCTTCTTTCTGAACTTGAGAATGAAGGAATCACTGTGTTTCGTAAACAGAGTGCGCAAAATATTCCCCAATATATTGAGAGATTTATATACAGCGAAGCCATCCCGGAGAACCATTCAGAAAGACTCTTTGCGCGTAAAAATGGCATACCTGAGGCAAGTTATTTTGAGGCTTTAGGAGATATTTCACGAAATACATATACAATTGCTATTGCTGGTACACACGGAAAAAGCAGTACTACTGTTATGATTGCGCTTGCTTTAGAAAAAGCTGGAATAGATCCTACCGTTTTGGTGGGCACCAAGGTTTTTGAGTGGGGAAACAAAAATTTTAGAGATGGCAAGAGTGACGTACTGGTGATAGAAGCCTGTGAATATCGAGAATCGTTTTTGTATCTTGATCCAGACAGTATTCTTCTGACCAATGTAGAACCGGAACACTTGGATTACTATGGCTCTGCTGAAAAGTATTTTCGAGGATTTGAAAAATTTATTGGAAAACTTGGTATTGCCAAAGGAATGCTGGTTGCAGACTTTACAGATGAAATTGTTCAGCGTGTTGCACACAAGTTTACGGGCAAAGAGATATTTACTCATGATCTTGTCTCTGAAGTTCCGCAGCTTCAACTCAAGGGTGAGTATCATCGTCAAAATGCAGCTAAAGTCCTGGGGTTCTTTATAGGAGCTGAGAACCTCGCACCCTTTCAGGGAAAATTAGATATAGAAACCGCCAAAGGTGCTTTAAAAGATTTCAAGGGTTCATGGCGTCGCTTTGAGTACAAAGGAGAAAAAAATAGCGTCACCGTCATTGATGACTATGGTCATCATCCCACAGAGCTCAAGGTGACACTTGAGGCACTGAGTCAAACATATCCCGATCGAAAGAAATGGGTCGTGTTTCAGCCCCATCAATATTCGCGCACATATGAATTTTTGGAAGCATTTGGGAAAAGCTTTGCGAATGCTGATGAAGTACTCATCCCTAATATCTATCGCGTACGAGACTCTGATGAAGATGTACAAAAAGTGTCTCCTCAGAAACTTGTGGAAGAAATACAAAAAAATATTTCTGCTTCTCAGCAGGTACGATATACAGAAAATTTTGAAGGCGCAGTGCAGATTTTACGAAACGAAACAAAATCTGGAGATGTTGTCCTCACTATTGGAGCTGGACCGGTACATGAAGTGGGAGAAAGGTTTTTACACTCGTGATTTTTTCTGTTGTCACCCATCATTGACTATTCGTCAAGATCAAGATTTATATCTTTGTCTCATTTTGATATATATAACACCAAGCTGACATACGACATATTCCAAGGAGAAAAACTTAAGATTAAAGATCCAATTTGACCCTCAACACACGACGCGACCCGCGCATTTTTTTTGTAGTATTGGAGTCACATTCATACGAAGTAACTCGATTATTTATATCCCAAAAAGCAATCCTGGCAAACTCAGGATTTTCGCCACTTTCAATCCATGTTGTTGTCGCTTGTGCCTCAAATCTGGATCTATTCACATGTTTATATTCTTTCAGAGTTATGAGGCCTTTTTTTGAGATAATTTTTGCTTCAGGAGGCGTTTTTGTTTCCTCGCCATTTACGACTTCAATTTCTCCATCACCATTCACATATGACAGTCTTGTTGCTTGCAGTCGGGATGTATAATAATCAAGTCCTAAAGTTTCTGTTTCGACTTCTGGCCATCCATCACCTACTATAAGGTGACCATTATCATCAATATAATACACTTGAGCTTGCTCTAAGGAATCTATTCCTGACAAGAAATCAGACATATGAGGAATTGCTCTTTCCACTTCATTCCATTTCCGAAATTTTTCGTTATACTTGCGATCTAACTCAGTGAGAGATTCATAATGCCTTCGAAGGGGAGCGAGTCTTATTCTGGAGACTATGGAAGCATTTCGTAAATCTTGATCTACTACTTTTGCATGAATTGCTGCCTGAATTTCTTTCAAGTTTTTATTTCCTATGGAATTTTCTACCATATTTCCAATGTCTTCTTCTACAATTCCCAATCCTCTGAAAATATGAATGAGCTCTCTCTGTACAGTATCTATATCAGGAGCGGAGGTGAGTGTTTTACAAATCTGTTCCGTAGGATTCGGCCTATGCACTACGAATGATTTTTGAGAAGGTGATTCTGCCATATTGTTTATGCTACTTATAGTAGTATATTACGTACTTTTATGTATTTTTGTCAAATGTTTTAGTCCTGTTTCCAGAAGTTCCAAAACTCCATGCCGCTCATTGGTTTTTTTCCTTCCACTTGAACATTGAGAATAGCTAAAACCCCGTCCACAGTTTTAAAAACACATTCTCCAGCCACTTCACTAAATCGAGAATCTGTATGAAGAGTGTTCTCCCTTTTGAAAGGGGCTATTTTTAGAAGTTTGATACGCGTATTTGTCTTTGGATCAACATAATACGTTCCAGGCCAGAGGTAAAACGCTCTATATTTTCTCAGAATTTCTTCGGTGGTTTCTTTTTCTGGAAAAATTTGCCCATCAGATTTCTTAAGTTTTTGGCAATATGTGGCATTCCTGTCATCTTGAGTGAATGAGAATCCTTGCTTTCCTTCACACATATTCTCCGTAAATTGTACAAGTGCTTTTCCTCCCTTCTGCACCATATTATCAAAAACCTCTTGTGAATTTTTGTGAAAAATATTCATCTCCTCTTGAACAAAAATATCTCCTGCATCCATTTCTTTTGTCAGGCGAAATATACTAAATCCCGACATCTTTTCACCCGTCAGAAGTGTACTTTGCACTGGAGACGCTCCTCTGTATTTCGGAAGCAGAGAAAAGTGCAGGTTATATGCTCCCAGCGAAGGGAGATCAAGAAATTTTTGTGGAAGGATTTTCCCGTATGCCACGACCAAAAACAGATCTGCAGATATCTCATCAAGTGCCTGAAAAAAATCATTATCGAGTTTATGAGGAGTGAGCACTGGAACATTGATTTTTCCTGCTGTTTCTTTTACGGGAGACGGCATCATTTGTTGCCCTCTTCCCTGGGGTGCATCTGGATTTGTAACAACCGCAGAAATTTCAAAAATGTTGCTCTGAGCAAGCATTTGCAGAATATGCGCTGCAATCGCCGGAGTGCCCCAAAAGAGAACCTTCTTTTTTTTCATGATGTATACCAAATCAATTTCACAGGCATTTTGGCGCATTCTACCACAAAAAGTCGATATATTTTGCTGGGGTCTTGACGCCATGTGATATACTCCAGACCCTTGCAATATATTTTACTTTGTATGTTTATGAAATCTATTGTTGCCTCTTGGCGTATACAATCTCTAAAACTCTGTACTTTTTTTCTCATCAGCGCTCTGTCTTTCTTTTCAATAGACGTAGTGGCTCAAGAGTCTCAAACTCTTCCTACGGCAGAACTAGATGATGAAGTGCTGGTGATATTTTCTTCATACCAAAATCCTTTTCCAGACACAAATTTGGAGTCTCTGGAGGGGGGATCTGCTGCAGAACTTTGGAGACGGAGTGTGGTAAATGGAGCAGAAAACGGAAATTTTGAAGGATTGCGACTGGTGAATCGTGCAGAAGCACTCAAGATGATATTGCTTGCAAAATATGGAGAAATAACTGATTTTCGAAGTAGTAATTTTTTTACTGATGTTCCTTCAGGAGCATGGTATGAACGATATGTCCTCAAAGGATTGGAGCTTTTTATCGTCAATGGGTACGGAGATGGCACCTTTGGTCCGGCCGATCCAGTGACAACATCTCAATTTCTCAAAATGATTGTGAAGACCTTTGAACTGGAAGAAAATTTGAGCTACTTATACGAAGATGTCTCGTCCAGTGACTGGTTTGCACCATATTCAGGTGCTTCCGAAAAATATACGCTCTTTCCAAAGAGATCTGATCTCTTGCTTCCTCATCAAGATCTCACGAGAAACGAAGTAGCTGTGGCTCTCTATAGGCTCCTTAAAGAAAAGAATGGCGCCCAATCTGATGAGACTTCACCAGAACCAAATGAAGAAAGTCCTTCAGAAAAAGAAACCGATGACACCAGTGGAGAAGCTCTTTCAAGCACTTTGGTATCCAATACCTATGTTGCTGGCACCAAAAATGCTCCTGTCTGGACGAGTATATTTCGAGCCAATAGTGTTCGTGATATCACCATTCGAAAAATGGTATTTCAGAGTATCGGCACTGCACTGGACGGAGATACTTTGCAGTTTCATCTCAAAGCAGCGGAAAGCGGAAGTAATACCCTCCTGGTAAATACGTCAGATACTCTGCAAGGCGGCACATTGACTCTGCTCAATGGGTCCTCAGGAATTCATATCCCCAGTGGTGCAGAAGTCATCATATCTCTCCAGGTGAATATTGCCTCTTCTCTTTCTGCAGATGGAGCAACTCTTCAAATGGAACTGGATATGAGCGAGCTTGAGATAGAAGACAGTATTGGAAATTCCGTAACTATTTCCAACTCCGGCATAAGCACAGGACCGGTGTTTACCCTCACTGAAGTGGGAAGTTTGGGAGGAGCCGTAAGTGGGTCCAATACCCCTGATGAAGCCATTGTTTCTGGCGAGGAAGATGTGCCGGTTGCCATATTTGAGTTTGAAGCTCAGAACGAATCGGCTCATATAGAAGACATCACTCTTAAAATTGTAAATGCCGACACTACTAGTGAGTTGGGAATTGATATTGCTAATGATCACAATGCTATTGCAGAAGTAGCTCTTTATGATGGATCTACTGGTGCGCCAGTGTTGACCAAAAATGGATCAGCGGCAAGAACTGTCAGTATTTCGAGCGGGAGTGCTTTTTTTGAAGATTTGAACCTTATTGCGGATGAAGACGATGACTTGCTCTTTATGGTGGCGGTACAGCTCAAAGAAGTTTCAGACAATACCAGTGCTCGATCGGGCATGGCATTTGCTCTAGAAATAGATACCACTGGAGAAAGTACTGTGCGCGGAGTGGATTCTGGCAATGAAATCTCTCTTGCTACTCTCAGTGGAAATACAAAAGGAAACACCATGTATGTATTTGCCAATAACGTCATAGCAGAAAAAGTGGATGATTCAACAAATCTCGTTCCTGCTTCGCAAGATGATCTTTTGAGATTGACCCTGACCAAAGCAAATTCTTCCGATGCATTTTTACATGCCGTGGAGGCAGATGTCTCTATTTCCGGAGGTGTTACCATTGATAATGTGGGTCTCTATAACAGCAGTAATGAGCTCATCTCCTACAGCAAAGTGCCGACATCTGGTAATACATACATCTTGACTGCGGGCATAGAAGACAGCAATGGAGACGGTGCAAACGATGCCGGATCAGCTGGTGCCAATGGTCTTCTCTTCAATACCAGCTCTCTCGCAGAACTTCCTACCAGCAGTGGAGATTTGTATGACGGCATCAAAAATCCTTCAGAAACCTATTCTATCCGTGCCGATATTGCTCTCACTGGAGGTGATGCCCAAGTGGTCACCAGTATTGATATTAATGGATCATTCCCAGGAGTTGATGGCATTATTTGGCGCGATGCCGGCACTGATGATGGAGAAGATGGTGTAAATATCCAATGGATTGATTTGGGTGAAGCAGACGAATCAACTACAAAGATTGAGCACGTGTTGAGTAACTAGGATACTGTATCTATAAATACTTCCGCTTATTTTTATTATGCTCTGCATTGGTACGAGCATAATGAATCTGCCCATCTTCATCATGAAGATAGTAGTAATTTTCCGACTCTTCAGGATTCGCCGCAGCATCGAGGGAGGCTTCTCCAGGACCAGCAATAGCCGTGGGGGGGAGGTCCAGATTTTTGCGGGTATTGTAGGGATTGTCTGCTTCCAAATCTTGAATCGTAAGAGGTTCGGTCTTTTTGCCAGTAAAATATCTGACCGTCGCATCTACTCCCAGAGGTATCCCCTCTTCCAATCGTTTCCAGAGAATACCGGAAATAATGGGTCGCTCTTCATCCTTACGACTTTCTTCCTCTATGAGAGAAGCCATAATGATGATTTCTTCCAGATTTTCTGCATCAAAAATTTTAAGTTTTCGAGCACGTTTTTCAAATTCACTCAGCATTTTTTTTGCCAGCAATTCCGCAGAAAAATTTACTGGCTGCACCGCATATGTTTCGGGAAAAAAATATCCTTCCCAAGCTGTTCTTTCTTTCGGGAGAAATAAAAATTCAGAAAAATCACATACCTCTTGTATACATTCCAAAAGACTTCCCTTCTCTGCATATCCCTTTTTTGCAATGCGTTCATCAATTTCTTGCAATGTGAGCCCTTCAGGAATGGTAAAAAACTCTTCCCTTCCTTTGCCATTCAGGAGTTTATTGGCTACTTCTGGAATTGTAAGATTTTTGGGAAGATAAAATCGACCTGCTTGAAATTTCTCTTCAATACCTTCTCTTTTTGCGTGCCAGAGAAATGCCCACTGAGAAGGAATAAAATCTTGCCTGTGCAGTGCATGAGCAATATCACGCACCGTACTTCCCTTTTCTATATTCAGCAATTCTGCCTCTTCTGTTCCACTATTGGGTGTTTTTACTATGTTTTGAAACTGATACCACATACCTCCAAATAACACGAGTGCCACGCACAGACATACAATAAAAATCTTATGAATTTGTAGTAGTTTCATTTGTAATTCGTAATTTGTAATTCGCTTGCCCTGAGCTTGTCGAACGGGTAATTGCCTATTGCCCCACTCCGGGAAACCCCATATCTCCCATAATAGACCGCATTTCCAAGGCGGATACCTCTTGTGCCTTTTTGGTCGCTTTTTTCAGAGCCTCTATGAGAGACGACTGCACCAGAGACTTTTTTTCCGCTGCAAGAAGTTCTTCTGGAATATCAACAGAAACAATTTCTTGTTCCGCACTCATCACAACCGTTATCCCATTTGATTCGGCTTCGATATGAATATTTTTGAGTTTTTTCTTAATCTCCTTTGCCTGCTTCTGCATTTTGTACATATCCTTTGCTTGTCCAAACATACTCATGTGCTTGAGGGGTTAAAAAATAAATGCCGGGAGATTTTCTCATAATCTCTCTTCTGAGCACAAAGATCACGACTTGACTTTTTCTATAAAAAGACAATAATCAGTTCCTATTAATCTCCTCACAATGATTGAAGCTCCAGAAGGTTTTGAAAACTCATTGGCATACAAAAGCAAAGAAATAGTAATTCCTTTGGTGATAACAGGAATAACCGCATGCTCGATTGTATTTATAGATGGTCTGCTCAACAACAGCAAGATGGCTCACTCTATCGCCGAGCAAGTTTCTGAAGTCTTATCGCGTCACCCTGAAATATTAGAAGGAGAAGCTCTTCAAAGAGTTCTGCACAATATCTTTGAGATGAATTTATATCCTAATATTCCAGATTTTATTGATCCCAGTTCCCTCTACAATGATCTCCCTCCCAAAGAACTGGCAGCACCTTCCACAGTAGTTGCCACAATTTCCACCGCTGTTGCTGGAAGTGTTGCGACTGCCATCGGTGCAATTGTGCTCTCGGTGAAAAAACTAGCTAACTTCTGATATTCTTTCCCTTTCCCACAAAATGTAAACATGCCCAAAAAAGAATGATGGTCATGATTATCAAAAACCCCAGAGGGAGAATGATTGGAATTTCAGAAATGCCGTAAAACCCTTCTCGAAACCCGGAAATAATCCAGAAAATGGGATTGAGCACAGTAACTTGTTGCCAAAATTCGGGTAATCGATCAAGGGAATAAAACACTCCTCCGAGAAAAGTAAGAGGCGTCAGAATAAACGTAGGCACAAAATTGACCCCATCAAACGTCTTGGCAAAAAGCGCATTGAGGAATCCTGCCAAAGCAAACATGGTAGACGTAAGGACAAGAAGAGCAATCACCAGTGGCCAGTTTTGAACCGAAATATCTGCCATGAAAAATCCAACTGCAAAAATCAAGATTCCCACAAGACATCCACGAAACACTCCTCCTACCAGAAACCCAAGAATAAGCTCTGCATTCGAAACCGGAGCCACCAGTATTTCTTCTATCCATTGTTGAATACGGGCAATAAAAAATGAAAAAGCCGTATTCATATATGAACTCGTAATCACCGACATCATCATAAGACCCGGGAGAATGAAACTCAAGTATGGTACTCCGTGCATTTGAGAAATATCATGACCAATGGAGTAGCCAAAGACCAAAATATAAAGAAGAGTGGTAATAATAGGGGGGAATATTGTCTGCGTCCAAATGCGGAGTATGCGCTCAAAATTCATACGAGCGACACCGAGAAACCCAAAAAACGGAGATTTAGGGGGCGTGTGCATACCATTTGTTACTAAAGACGAAGCAGAGTATAGAAGAGAGAAACCCATTTGGGAAATAGAACCTTTTTCAAGCAAAAAATTATAATGGAAACAATTCTTGACAAGATATTAAAAAGTGATTTGGTGTTTTGGAGAGTTAATTCTCTTCTTTTAGTTTTTCCAGTCGAGGAAACAGCATGACTCTCTCGCCAAATGTTCCTTTTCCTTCTCCAAACATCTGTTTCATTTTTTCTGATGTTTCGGGAAGAAATGGAGCGATATATTGCGCTATCCAGAGCACAGAAAGAAGAAAGCTAGAGAGAATTTTTTTCCCTTCTTCTGGGTCATTCTTGATCAGCTCCCAAGGAGCCAGTTCGTTCATTTTCTTGTCCAGAGCGCTCACAACATCAAAAAGAGCTGATAGGGCGTCATGGAGAGCAAATTCTTCCATTGATTCTTGTAAATTCTTCTCTCCTTGTTGCAGGATTTCTGCAAAATCAGCATATATTTCTTCTTCAGAAGGAGTGAGGACATCATTATCTGCGCAGAGCTTATGCACACGTGAACAGAGATTTCCCAGTCCATTGGCAAGATGTGCCTGATAGTTCGTCTCAAATCGTTCACGAGAAAAATCAGCATCACGTCCTATAGGGACTTCGCGAATAAGAAAATATCTCAGGGCGTCTGCTGAGTACGTTTCTATTTCCAGAAAGGGATCCACCACATTGCCCAGGCTTTTGGACATTTTGTGCCCTTCACTGGTGAGGAATCCATGTACCAAAATATTTTCTGGAATTTTGATGCCTGCAGAAAGCAGCATGCCAATCCAAATTCCTGCATGAAATCGCACAATATCTTTCCCAATCACGTGCATCACTTCTCCTCCACTCCAGAATTTTTCAAATAAACTCTCATTATCTCGCCCAAAGCCCAGTACGGAAATATAATTGGTCAGAGCATCACACCACACGTACATTGTCTGAGAATCATCTCCGGGCACTGGAACTCCCCAGGGCAGTTTGGACACTGGACGAGAGAAAGAAACATCATGAAGCCCTTCTTTGACCATATTCAGGATCTCTTTTTTGCGGAATGAAGGCGTGATTTTGAGAGTGTCAGATTCTATAAACTCTGCGATTTGATCTGAGTACTTAGAAAGACAAAAAAAGTAATTTTCTTCCGAAATCGTCTCTGGTTTTTTTTTATGATAAGGACATTCTCCTTCTTCATTTAAATCTTTTTCCGTATAAAATGCTTCACATCCAGAGCAATACAGCGCTGTGTATTTACGTTTTTCTATATCCCCTTTTTCCTTCATCAGTTCCCAGATCTTTTGAGGACCGGGCCAATGCCTTTGTTGATCTGATGTGCGGATAAAGTCATTATTTGAGAGATTCAGTTTTTCTGTGAGTTCCTGGAATTTTTCTGCATTGAGATCACAGAGTTCTTTTGCAGATATTCCTTGTTCTTTAGCTGTTTTCGCGATTTTGACTCCGTGTTCATCAGTCCCCGTCACAAAATAGGCTTCACGACCCTGAAGTCGCATCCATCTGGCGATTACATCGGCTTCAATCGCCTCCATGGCAAACCCCACATGAGGCGCGGCATTCACATAGGCAATCGAGGTAATGATATAAAACGGTTGTGACATGACAAATAATATATCGAACTCAAGTATGACAAATTTTTAGTGTATTACAAGGCTCTATAAAAGAGTCATAGATAAATCTTTGATTCTGGATATAATGTTCCCGTATTTTTGCCATTTCTGTCCTCTCTATGAAAAAAAAGCCTTCAGAAATGAGTTTAAAAGTAGACTTTAGGACCAGAATATCACGTCTTTTTGTTTTTCGATTCTTATGGTTTTTTATAGAATGTTGGGTTTTATGGGTTTGGGGTATATGGATTGCCTTTCTCTCGTTTTTTCATTTTTTCTACATGCTTATTGTTGGCAAAAGAAATAAAGATATTTGGAAGAGGCAGGTACGATTCACAAGACATATCGAGAAATGGAATATGTATGTACATGCCATGATCGATAAAAGACCTGATCTCATTTCGAAATAAAACCATAGTCGTTTACTCCTCTAGGAAAAGAATATGGAGATTGTTATGCTCCAATAATTTTTTGCTTGGAAATTTTTCCCATGTTTTTTTTCCGTGAAGCAATTCTTCAAGGATTTCTTTTTTGTCCTTTCCCCTCAGAAGAACAATGAGTTTTTTACTTTTAAGAATTTGTGGGAAGGTGATCGTCATGCGCTTCCATACTGGAAATTGATTTGTCTCAGAAGTCATAGCGAGTTTGTCAGTTTCAGAACTTGCGGGTTCTCCTGGAAAAAGTGATGCCGTATGTCCGTCGGGGCCAATCCCCAAAATACAGACATCAAACCCTCTGTCATATTTTCGCAAAAAGCTGTCGTATTTCTCGGCAGATGTCTCCCAGGTGATATCTTCTTCTGTTTTAAAATAATGAAAGCTTCGAATCGGTGATGTAAGATGTCCGATAAAGCTTTTCTCGATAAGTCTTCGATTGGATTCATCTCTCTCCGGAGAAATAAATCTTTCATCTACTTGAAAAATATCTGCCTTTGACCAGTGAAGATCTCGTTTTGCCAGTTTTTCATAGACAGGAGATGGTGTGCTTCCTCCACTTAATGCCAAAGAAAAAGTATTCTCAGAAAGATCGGATATAATCTCCTGAATCGAAGCATTCATCCATTCGTTTTTGTCTTCAAAGGTATGAATTTTCATAATTGAGAAAGGAATTTTATATTTCAAACCATCCTTCTCCTTGTTTATGAAAGATCTGTTCACTCTTTTGAGGAGAAGGAGTGCCATGCTCATATGATTCAGGTGTCATTTTTGATCTTTTGATAAAACCGAGAATTGAATCGGTAATGCGCCATGCAGCAAGAACTTCAAGGAAGCTCAGAAAATGAAGTTTGTCTTTATTGAGAACATCCAGAAGAAGTGTGGCATGTTCTGGGAGACATTTGTCCTCGCCACATGCGATAGATTCCGACGGACTGACTTCATGATGGTCAATAGAGTGTCCATGTTTGTTGAGGAGTTTGAAATGGATTTTTTGATCCGGCTGTAATTCAATAATAAGCCTGTTGGGCTCAAGGTGTTTCTGAAATTTCATCTTTTTAAACTCTATGACCACATACGTTATTTTCCGATCAATCTTTTTCCCAGTACGAATAAAAATAGGGACTCCATACCAGCTCTCCCTATCTATTTTAATTTTTACGCTCATAAATGTTTCTGTATTGGATCCTTTTTTGACTCCTTCAAGATCGCGATATCCTTTGTATTGTCCTAAATAGATATGGTCTTTTTTTGGAGAAAATTTGAGCGCCGAAAGAATGGCATATTTTTCCCGTTGAAAACTCTCTGCAGTCTCTGTCAGTGGAATAGACATCGTAATCATGGCGAGTATTTGTGTCAGGTGTGACTGAAACATATCTTTCATGATTCCCACTTCATCAAAATATCCAATGCGCTCTTCGACTCCAAAATCTTCGAGTGCACTCATCTGAATAGTAGCGATCTCTCTCCCCTTCAGGAGCATATTGAGAATGCTGTTAGCATGTCTTAAAGACAAGATACTCTGTACTCCTGGTTTCCCCAAATAGTGATCCAGGAGGTAGATTTGTTTGTCCTGAAAATACTGAGAAATAAAATGAAAAAGTTTTTGAGCAGATTCTTCGTCATCTCCAAACGGTTTTTCCAAAACAATTCGAATATCTTCTGATTTGGATTTTCGCGCCAATGCCAAATTTTCAATAATCGGATGAAATACAAATGGTGGAACGGAAAAATAGGCAATATGAGGCATAGATCCCACTTTCCCTTTGGTAATATCCGAAAGATACTTTCGGTATGCTACAAAATCCTCTTTCTGATCATATTGTCCGGAAAAGTAGTACACATGGGAAATAAGCTGTTCTACGAGTGCAGCAGAAAATCCTTTTTTCTTTCCATGGGCTTCGATAATACTGTAGAGAAACTCTCTTTGAAAATTCTCACGATCTTTTTTACTCCTCGCGTATCCCACAATATAAAAATTTTTTGGGAGAAGTTTTTTCTCAGCAAGAGAAAAAATTGATGGAAATATCTTGAGCTTTGCCAAATCTCCAGAAGCACCGAAGATAGTGAGAATGAAGGGCTTTTGAAGAGTTTTCATAAGAAGGTTGGGGAAATTTCTAATGTCTAATTGCTCGAATAACTAATGAATGTCTAATGACAAAATGACTGTTTCTTATTTGCAGAATACATTATAGCATTGAAGATTAAGTTTAATTCCTTCTCTTCTTGCATATATTTTTTTGCTTCCTCTGTAAATTCAGGAATAGCTGATATAAGCATTCGAAGCCAATGTTTTGTTTCTTTTGATTCTTTCTTACAAGTGCCGATCTTGTGTTTAAAATCTCTTTTAGATTCCGCATTATCTGCTTCTGAGTAATTTGCTCCAACGCTAGTAGCTGATCTTATCAACTGAGAAATAATTGGTCGTATAATTGTATTTTCTGGTATTTTTTTACAAAACACGATGATTCCTTCTCCAAACTTAGCAGTTCTCTCCTCTAAATCATATTTGAGATCATTAGACATTTAATTTTGATTAGAAATTAGGTATTAGATATTAGGAATTATCTGAATCATTCCAGTCTGCATGAAATATTCCTTCCTGATCGTTGCGCTCAAATGTATGAGCACCAAAATTATCCCTGAGTGCCTGAATAAAATTAGCACTTCCTTCTTGGTTTCTTATGTTTTCAAGATAGGAAAGTGCACTTGAAAGAGCCGGAAGTGGCACTCCTCCCATAATCCCAGTAGAAACCGCCATTCTCATTGATGGAAGTGAAGCAGAGATTTCTTGAGCTATTTCCGGCAGACTCAAGAGCTGAGAGGTTTTACTTCCTGACTTTCGAAATGTATCGTTGAGGAATTCGAGTATTCTGGCGCGAATAATGCATCCTCCCTGCCAAATACGTGAGATTTCCGCGAGATTTATATCCCAGTTCTGTTCTTGAGCTGCCTGAGAAATCAGTGCATATCCCTGAGCATATGCACTCAGCATTCCTGCAGAAATTGCATCTTCTAGGAGGGATATAAAATCTTTTTGAGATAAAATCCCCCTCAATCCCCCTTTTTCAAAGGGGGAAGTCCCCCTCTTTTGCAAAGAGGGGTTCCCTAAAGGGATCACTTCGTAGCTAGGGGAGATTTGTTGTGACAGTTGAACCCTCAGATCCTTTTGACTGGAAATAACACGAGCGTTAACGGCTTCAGAAATACTCGATGCTGCAACTCCTCTTTCTACGGCATCAAATACTGTCCACTTTCCAGTCCCTTTTTGACCTGCTGCATCAAGTATTGTATCGATGAGATATCCCTTTTTAAGATCGTCTTCTTTTTTTAGAATTTCGATAGAAATTTCCGTAAGAAATGATTGAAGTTTTCCAGAATGAAGATTTTGAAAAATCTCCGCCATTTGAGGAGGCTTCAGTGAATACAACTTTCGAAGCATGTCATATACTTCTGCGAGCATCTGCATAACCGCATACTCAATTCCATTATGTACCATTTTTACATAATGCCCAGCTCCATTTTCCCCAATCCAAGTAACACATTTCCCTTCAGAAAAATCTTTAGCCGCAATAGATTCAAATATTGGCGCCAGATATTTTTGATACGCCGCTTTATTCCCGCCCGGCATAATACTTGGTCCATTGAGAGCTCCTTCTTCTCCGCCACTGACCCCGGTTCCAAAAAACAAAATCCCTTTTTTCTTCAAGTGTTCTTCTCGGCGCACGGTGTCCGACCAATGGGAATTGCCACAGTCAATCACAATATCGCCTTTCTCTAAGAGCGGAACGAGGGCTTCTATTTGCATGTCTACTGGATTCCCTGCTTTAATCATGATAATAATTTTTCGTGGCGCAGAGAGCGAAGCAACAAACTCTTCGAGAGACTCTGCTCCTTGCAAATTTTCTCCACCAAATTCTTTTACAAATTCAGTAGTTTTTTTAGTGGTACGGTTAAAAACAAGGGTTTTGTGATCATTATTAGCAAGATTTCGAGCAAGATTTGCCCCCATAACTGCGAGTCCGATAAGTCCAATATCATATTTTTCTGACATTTTTCGTTTCTCAAGAGATCGCCTCAAGTATAGCGAAAGAACTCAGGAACGGCTAATTTTCCAGAAAATTTTTGGAAGGAAGGTAACAAATAATTTCTATTCTTGCTGAGACATTCGATAAAGCATCTGAGCAGCTTCTCCCCAGGTAAGTTGTTGAGAAGGACTTGGATTCGTGTCCGGTACGACATTTTTTTGCTTCAGAAACTCAACATATGGGATGTGCCACTCAAAACTTGTACCAGGTTTAATTTCCTTATTTTTTATAAGAGATATAATTTTGGCGGCTTCGGCAAAGGTAATATTTTTTGTGGGATAAAAAAGTCCATCTTGATAGCCTTGCACTAATTCTTCCTGCCGAGCAACACATACATACGGAGCAAACCATTCTTCAGATGAAACATCTGGAAAAAGAGCATCACTCTGTTTTTGGATACATTCCTCAGCATGAGATTGATCATAATTAATTGCAACAATGAATTCTATAAACTGTACTCTATCCACGAATTCCTTAAGATCGAATCCCCTTTCCGCATAGTTGCTGTATATATACTGTTGCGACAAAAAATATACTTCCTCCCAATATGGGGAATCCTCTTTAATTTTCCATACAAACTTTTCCCCCCACGCATACCTATAGTTATTATCCTTCGTATATATAGAGTCAATGATTTCAAACGAAGCAGGATCACTTGCTTCTATTTTTTTATCCCAATAATACACAGTATTTTTGTCTCTCGCATAATTACTGTCCAAACCTTCAAAAGAGGTTCCATCACTCCCTTCTATCTCTTTCCCCTGGAGATATCCTGATGCTTTATCCTTTGTATAGTAATAAGTTAGGCTCTAGAGTAGGAGATTTTAAAAATCTCTGATAATTTTGGACATTATAACAAAAATATCTTGATCTTTATAGTTCCATCGCCACTCACATTCTTTGAGGTGAAAGTTAAACTTGTGAGAAGCAATTCCGTTAAACTTAGAGAGTCTTCTTTTCGCAAAAGACCAAAAGGATTCAATACCATTTACATGACATTTTCCTCGTGCAAATTCATTTTCTGAGTGATGAATACGATAGTGATCATATCCATTGAGAATGAGTCCATCATAAGCTCTCCATCCATCAGTATGAATAGTTGATCCTTCTAGTATTTTTCCTTGAATAATAGGTAGGAGCTCTTTTCTGGAGCAATCTTTTACAATAGAAACAAATACCCTTCCTTCTCTTTGAAGGATTCCAAAGACAGGAGTCTTTCCTGCGGCTCCTCTTCCTCTCTTTCCTCTCACTCTCTTTGCTCCAAAGTAACTTTCATCAAGTTCAAATTCTCCAAAACTCTTTGACTGTGCTAAAGAGAACTTTGCAATCTTTTCTCTAAAAATATTAAAATATCGATCAACCGTTCTCCGATTGAGATCTAGAATATTTGCTGTTTTTGATGCATTGAGATCTTCACAAAAACACTTCAATATTTTTTTGATCTTATAATTCGATATTTTACTATGTTTAAGCATGTTAAGAGAATAATTGAAGTAATTATTCTACTCAAGAGCCTAAGTTAATACCTCAAATGAAGCACTGTCATACTGCATGTCAATGAGACCATTACAATACACCAAGCTTTTATCTTTTGCATAGTGGCAATGATAGGAAATGCCATTCAAATGCTTAAAAGAATAGCCAACATATTCAAAAGAATCGACATCACTGTTATGAATCTTTTTTCCTTTGAAATATGCCGCGTTTTTATCTTTAGCATAGCCAGATTCGAGAACTTCAAAAGAGGTAATATCAACTCCTTCTATTTTTCTATCTTCATAGTATATTGAGTTTTCAAGTTTTTTATACTCGGAATCAAGTACAATAAAGGACGATAATTCGAGAAGTTCCACTTTTTCTCCCTGGTAGTATGTAAAGTTTTTGTCTTTCGCATAATAATCTTTGTCAAGATTCTCAAAAGATGATACATCTGCTCCTGGTATAAGATTTTCTTCGTAATACACAAAATTCCTATCTTTCGCATAGCCAAACCCGAGAACTTCAAAAGATGCAATATCTGCTTTTGATATAGGTTTTTCTTGGTAATACATAAAATCCTTATCTTTCGCGTAGTAATAATTGATTACTTCGAGAGAAGCTCCATCGCTGTTTTCTATTTTTATGCAATCGTAGTAGCCAAAGTTATCATCTTTCGCATAGGGATATGTATGAATTTCTCCACTTGGCATATATAATTTCTGGTAAGATAGAACATCTGCACCTGGAATGGATTTGTCTGCTCAATAAACAAATTTTTTGTCTTTTGCAATTCCACTATCTTCATCGACATCAAAAGAAGTAACATCGGCTTCTTCTACGATCTTGTCTTCAAAATACGCAAAGTTTTTATCTTTTGAATATCCATATCCAAAAAGAACAAATGACCGACAATCCGCTCCTTCAATTTCAGAACACCGTAAGGTACGAGGAGAATAATATTGTCCTGAAACAAATTCATGGTTTGATCCAAAAAACAGAAGTAAGTAAATAATGAGAATTATGTTTCGTTTCATGATTCCAAAAGTAAAAACAGTACAACTGTACAGTGTTTTCTATCCCTCTTCTAATCTTTTGGTGCGATGTCCACCCTCTCGTAGCTCCCCCTCAATAAGGAGGAGAGTATTTTTTCATATTTCACCTTTCATAAAAAACCTCAAGGCATCATTCACTTCTTTCTGTGCTCCAATAATGATCGGGGAAGGACTTTCGATTTCCGTAATATTTTGATCCAAGATATCTTCTCCTTTTAAATTACAAGCTTTGCCTCCCGCTTGTTCTACAAGGAGGGAAAAAGGATTACACTCGTATAAGAGGCGAAGTTTTGGCGCCGGATATGCAAACACTCCACCTCCTTTCTTGAGCAGCGCATTCATATCTCCTGCCATACTGCCAGAATATCGAACGGAATAGTGTTCTTTTTGCCAAAAATCAATGAGTTTGTCATATCCTGATACCTGATGAAGTTTTTGCATCGCTCCCAGTCCACAAATTTTAATATTCTCTGCAAGTTTCACATCTTCCTGTTCGTGCTCAAACTCTCCTGTTTTTTCATCAAGGGCAAATACATCTACTCCTTCGCACACCGTGTAGACCAAAATGACACGCGGACCATACAGCAGAAACATCGAGGCGACTTGATCTCTACCCGTTGCCTCAAGAAAACTGTTTACCCCTCTGTAAATACCAACAGAGGTTCCTACCGCCAGTCCAGAACTGGCAACAGATGATCCATCAATAGGATCAAAGGCAATGAGAAGTTTTTGCGGAGCATGCTCAACAAAGCACAGTTCCGTTGCTCTCTCTTCAGAAACAAAGCAGGAGACGACACCAGATTCTTCGAGTGCTTCTTTGAGGATTTCGTCAGCAAGAAGATCATGTGAAAGTTGCACTTCTCCAGAAGTGTTTTGAGTGGTGGAATACTCTATTTTTTGTGTTTTCAAAGCTTCATAGATCTTCTTTCCTGCTTGAGAAATAGCGAGAATAACCTTTTGTACATCTGTAGGAGCTTTGGTGCCGGCAAGATGTTGTTTGAGGTTTATTCGAATAAAAACATGTGTGCTTGATCTTAGTTCTCTCCGTCAAAAATCACAAATCGGTATTGATATTTTTTGTGATCATAAGCACGGTTTGTCTTGGATTTTCTGTAGAAAAAGCCGTACAATTTCTTCACCTTTTTTTTGAAAACATGAAAAAAAATATAGTGGATGCTATCAATGCCCAGATCAATGCAGAGCTTGTATCCGCATATACATATCTGGCAATGTCCGCATATCTCAGTTCTCAAAATCTCTCTGGTGCAGCCGCCTGGATGCAGGCACAGTCTCAGGAAGAAGTGACCCATGCCATGAAATTTTATAATTTTCTTCTCGAACGCGGAGGAAATATTGAACTCAAAAGCCTCAGTGCTCCCAAAGCAAGCTATTCATCATTGCTCAATGTCTTTGAAGCATCATTGAAGCAGGAACAAAACGTAACAAAAATGATACACAGCTTGTACGACTTGGCAGTGAAAGAAAAAGACTATCCATTTCAGTCATTCCTGCAGTGGTTTATAGACGAACAGGTTGAAGAAGAATCTTCTGTCTCAGCAGTGATCGAAAAAATAAAGATGATCGGATCCTCGGGATCAAGTCTCTATATACTCGATAAGGAACTCGGAGAGAGAGAGTAAGCATTTATTCTTCCTCTGCTGTCACGGCTTCAATATATTCACTCAAAGTGACTTCCTTTTCTTTGGATCCATCTTCTGCTGTCACAAATTCCTGACCATTCAGCCATTCTCGAAATTCTTGGGCCTTTCGCTCTTCTGATAACATCCATTCTCGTAAGCGTCCGGCATCAAGATGGCAATTTGTTTCTTTTAAAATCCCATTTGAGTCAACAAATCCTTGAGGAGTGGATGTTGGATCAGGAGTACAACGAATAGCAATTGGAGTTTTTGACAAGGTGGGATCATACAAAGAAAGACCAGTAACAACTTTAGTGAGCTCTTGTGTTCTCCGAGCATTTTCCAACAAAACTCCAGTGCCAAAGAATAAACCAATGCAGGCTGTCACCGCGAAAGTCATCTTTTTTTTTATGAGCGTTATATCTGGAGATGATTGAGGTATCTCTTCTCTATTTGATTCAACTTCGGGTGTTTCAGACATAAGTTTGTCCATTTTGAACGAAAAATTTAGTATGAATATAGGCTTATAATAAAGAAGTGTCAATATATTTCGCTATGTTCTTACTCGTGTGCGTTTACAACTCGCGCAAAAATTGTAGAACTATGAGAGATGCGATTTATAAGCACATATCAGTAACGATTTTTTTAAACTTCTTACAACTTCTTTCTTTCCTTCCACTTCTCCTTCAGTTTTTTCCCGAGGAGAAACTTATGTCCTGCAAAAAGCTTGGGGTTCTCTTCAATAAAATTTCTGAGGATTGTATCAAACAAGAATGCTTTTCCTCTTTTGAGGTACAGATATCCAAATATGGAAACAACAAGAGCTCCTGCTGTATCGAGCATAAGATCAAGCATAGTATCCTGAAGTCCTGATTTCTGCATATTGGATCCCAATATAACATCAAGTACAAACTCTATCATCTCCCACATCGCTCCTAGGGCGATGGAAAACGTGAACGAAAAAAGCGCCGCAAACTTTGGTGCCATATGGAGTCGTATTTTTTGCTCAGTATTGAGAATATACACAATAAGAAACCCAATGAATCCAAGAATGAGCCCCGATCCAGCGTGAAGAAAAATATCCCACCACCAGAACCGAGAATAGAACGAATGGTAGTCTCCCAGATAGAGGGAAAGATACACAAAAACAATAATGGCAAATTCAAACTCAATAGGTAAGGAGACCTTGTAGTTGCGCTCTAGGAGTGCGGGGAGAAAGGTAAGAGCAAAAATAATAACGATGAGAAAAAGGTTGAGCCATTGACCTGTCACGACAGCAACGACCAGCGCAATCAGAAGATTGATACGAATAAAATAGGATATCCAGAGTTGAATTCGTTCTGCTCGATCCATAGGTCAATAAGAAAATCGTTCTTCAATGTACAATGTTGAGAGTTGAATGTGCAATAAAAATCTCCCCTAGCTACGAAGTGATCCCTTTAGGGAACCCCTCTTTTGTAAAGAGGGGAACTTCCCCCTTTGAAAAAGGGGGATTGAGGGGGATTTTATCAAGCACTTCACGATTTCAAAAGCAACTTCTTCGTCAAATTTTTGGAAAGCTCTACTCCCGGTTGGTCAAAAGCGTTAATCGAGTAATATTCTCCCAAGAAAGCGATCGCTCCTTCAAAAAACAGAAAAAGTTGTCCCATATGTTCTTCTGAAATATTTGGAATTTTGACCGTAATATACGGCCGATTGTTTTCTGTAAGGGCTCCAGCAGTACCAGCTTTTTCTGTATGCATCAATTTTTGAAAACTCGTATTTTTTAAGAAATTGACCCGTTCATCATCTGGATGTGGAAGAGGGATCTCCATATCTGTTCCAAAATCCTCCAGCTCCAGAAAAATAAAAAATTTATCAAAAGGACCTTCCATATACAGCTGTGATTGTGAATGCTGATCTGTTGCTCCGAGAGCATTCACTGGAGTAAGTCCGACATGAACCTCCTTCCCGGTTTCACTTTGTTTTTTTCCAATCGACTCTGCCAAAAGCTGACGATACCAGTCAGCCATTCGATAGAGCTTCTGTGAATATGGCATCATGACATTCATAGTCTTTCCTTTCTGTGCCAAAAGATATTGCACCGTTGCGAGTTGGAAGCTGATATTTTTGCTGCCGTTCTCCGAAAGAAATGTATCACGCATAGCTCGTGCTCCTTGTAAAAGCCCACGAATATCAATGCCTGCAAGCGCTGCTGGCACAAGGCCCACAGCGGTAAGGACTGAGAATCGACCTCCCACATTGTTTGGCACGGAAAAAGACTCTATGTCCTTCTTGTTGACCTCTTCTCGCAAAAATCCTTTTTCTGGATCCGTAATACAGACAAAATGATCTTTTACTTTGAGACCCGCTTTTGCCACTTTTTCTGAAAAATAAAAATATTCAGAAAGTATTTCCGGAGTTCCTCCAGATTTACTGATCACAATAAAAAGAGTTTTTTTGACATCCAGATGATCTTCACATTCTTTCAGAAAAGAAGGATCAATGTTGTCCAGAACATGCACTTGTGGAGATGTCCCCGTAAACAAATTTCCAAACGCTTCTTTTAGGCAGATCATACCCAGCGATGACCCTCCAATACCCAAGACAATCACATGATCATATTTCCCTTCTACACTTTTGGTATACGATTCGATGTCGGTTATAAGTTTTTCATCGTTCAACACTTCATCGGTATAAAATCCTTGACCACGTGCTTTTATTTTTTTGAGAAAGTTAGCAATTTTATCGTCCTGGCCACTCAATTCATCCTCAGAGAGCCCATGCTGAGATGAGATTTGGAGAAGTGCTGAGGTATCGAGGGTGATCATAAAAACTCTTACTAAAGAAATTGTGGTAATGCTTGTTTTTCTAGATGGCAAGTTCCGTTTTTTTGTAATCCTCTTTTAATTGCATATAAAAACTGATCATCCACTGCATATTGTTTTTCATATATTCTAAATGATAGGAGGTTGGCAACATCTTGCTTCACAAATGTTTCTGAATACACACCGTTTTTGTCTCTGTAAAGACATCCACCGAGAAGCACTTCAAATGTATCTACGTCTACCTCTGGGAATATTTTTTTTCCACGAAGATAAATTGAGTTGGCATCTTTTGCCTCGTATTCTCCAAGAATTTGAAAAGTGTCCGCATCAGCTCCTTCAATTTTATTACCTTGAAAGTAAACATTTTCTTCATCTCTTGTATAATGAACTTGTTTATGCTGATCTGAAATAAATTTGAGCAATTCTTTATCATTAAATTCCTCAGGACTTACCACTATTTGAGGTCCATAATAATTATCAGAAACCGGTAGTTCAAATATATCATTCGGAGTTTTTTTAGAGGAGATCTGTTGTCTATCTGTGTAAGAAGTATCCCTAAGAAAGAATCCGACAAGTAATACAACACCGATACCTGCTAAAAACAAGATATATGAAATATTGCTTTTTGACATACAGAGTAAGTGTTAAATTATAAATTTCATAATATCTTTGTTCAAAACTCAAAATTTAGAATTTAAAATCAATTTTTCCTATTTTTTTCGCTTTTCCCAGTCAGATAAAAATGCGGCAAGTCCACTATCTGTGAGTGGATGCGCAGCCATTTTTTCAAGAATAGAAGGAGGCATGGTGGCAATATCAGCTCCTGCCTTCATAGATTCCAAAACATGTTGTTGATGTCGAATACTCGCCGCGAGAACTTTTGTTTCGATCCCATAAGTGGCAAAAATATCCACAATATCATAGATGACTTCCATACCGTCGTGATTGATATCATCAATCCTTCCGACAAATGGGCTTACAAGAGTGGCTCCTGCCTTAGCGGCGAGAAGCGCCTGAGATGCGCTAAAAATAAGAGTCATATTTATTTTGACGTCTTCACTGCTTAAAACTTTACAGGCCTTCAGTCCTTCTGTTGTCATGGGAAGTTTTACAAATACATTTTTTGCCCAACTGGCATTTCGTCGCCCTTCTTCTACCATGCCTTCGGCATCAACAGAAATCACCTCTGCGCTTACTGGCCCGGAAATTACTTTGGCAATTTCTTTGACTCGAGTTTCAAAATCAACCCCTTCCTCTTTAGCGACGAGTGAAGGATTGGTGGTAACACCATCTACAATACCCCATGAAGCATATTTTTTGATATCTTCAAGATTTGCGGTGTCCAAATAGATTTGCATAATAAAAATGAAGAAAAGTGCGCCCAGTATATCACGCCACCTTGTGAGAAACAGCAAAACAGCTCGAAAAACATACGTTTTGTAACAAAATATGATTTTTTCCTGAAAAGCTTGAGATTTTTACGATGCCTCTATCTCATTTTCTATTTGATCGTGAATTTCGGTTTGCAGAGACAAAGTAGTGAAGTACTCTTCTAGCACCCTCAGTGCTTCGTCTTGAAACCGCACTTTTGTAATACGTGCTTCAGCTCCTTGATGGCTTCCATCACCTCTTTCAAGCGGAATTGCATCTTCTTCCCCCTCTTGCACGTGTTGAAATATTTTTGCCGCTGAGAGAGCTGCATGAAATGCAAGTCTTAATGGGCTCCTCGTATCTGTATCAGATAGTTTTTCACTGAGAACTTTCCCTATGATATTTTTTTGATCGCTTGAACCCTCTTGTTCCAAGAAGGATTGTACTACGCTCCGAATAAGATTATTTTTAATCTTCTGATCTTGGTCTTGTGGCGATTCTTGCATAGCTTCTGCAGGATTCATAGAAAACAATAAGAGAGAGACTGAATATAGAAGACCAATATTTTTTTGTCAAATTTTGCTTTTCCAATATTCTCCCTGCCGACAGAGCAGTACCTGATCTTTGGAATGCAGAAGGAGCTGGCGTACTGCGCGTTCAAGAAAGACTCCATTTTGAGAACCTTTTATCAGCACAAAATCTCCCTTTTGAAGAACTTTTTTAAGTGCTTTTCCTGCTTCTTGAGCAGAAGGGAACACCGTAACAGGCCTTTTTTTTTGCACCCCTTGTAAAAAACTCTTTGCCTCTTTCCCGACAAAAAAGATTTCATCAGCATATTCAGCGGCAATTTTTCCAAGATCTCGATGATATCCGGGTGATTTTTTACCGAGTTCATTCATGTTTCCCAGAAGTGCTATTTTTCTCTTTCCTGGCAGATGCCTGAGTTCTTTGAGTGCTGCAGTAGTTGCTTCCGGTGCTGAGTTATAGGAGTGATCCCAGAGAATACTTCCTTTCTTTCCTTCCAAGATTCTTCCACGTCCTGAGGGAGGAGAAAAATTCTGAAGAGACTGGACGCTTTCACTGAGACTAATGCCCAGCAGTCTTCCAATGATGATGGCTGGCACCAGAGCTGTCCAATGGTATGTTCCAAAAAGCGGTATCGTATAATTTTGAGAATTTTGTTTATTGGTAACTTCAAACGAAATTCCTTTTTGAGAGGTGTGCATTTCATGAACATAATAGGCACTGGCGATATCAGATCCATAGGAGATTTTTTTTGCATGGATTAATTTTGTTCTCTGGGCAATGAAGGGATTGTCGCTATTATATATAGCGACAGAAGAGGATGAAATATTCTGAAGAAGCTTCATCTTTTCATCAGCAATATCATCAATTGTTGTAAACTGATCTTCAGACAAGTGTACTGGTGCAACGTTTGTGATTACAGCGATGTCAGGGGTTACGATTTTTAGGAGTGCCTTCATGTCTCCTGGTGCGTCTACTCCAAATTCGAGAACGATAACGCGAGGGGCAGGCAATTTTTTCGTAAAGCACCGCCAAATGATATGTCCCCATTTAAAGGGAGAGGTAAAACCTGACTCTTTCTCTCCCAAAAGAGTAAGAAGAGTCCCAATTTCTGTATTGAATCCTTCCGCAGAAGAAAGCGTTACATATTTTTGACTGACGACGTGTTGCACTGCTTTTTTGCATGTGGTCTTCCCCATAGAGCCAGTAATGGCAATCACCTTTGGTTTGGATGCCAAAACTTTTTGAGCTCTGCTTAAAAGCAAAGCAATAATGATTTTTTTAAAAAGAGTTTTCATGAATGAAGTTCGTTCGATGAATTTCAAGGAGTGATTTTTCTAAAATCCCAGTTTTTTGAGTCTTCTGATTTCTTCTTTGGCTTCATCATCATAAGGAGAGAGGTCCAATATCCGTTCATACCATTTACGTGCTTCTGTAAATTTTTTACCCTCCAGACAGGCATCAGCGAGCAGATAGAGAAATTCGATCTTGCGTGGCTCTTTCTGTACTGCACTGCGAAAACACTTGATAGCAGACTCAAGGTCTTGAGTGACAAAATATACCTGTCCCAAGTTTGCATATCGTGCTCCTCGGTGAGGTTCTAATTCTATAGCTCTTGTATAGGCCTCAAGGGATTCATCAAATTTTTTCTGGTGAAAAAGGGTGAGTCCTAAATTAGTGTGTACTGCTGGGTTTTTGGAAGCGATATCTATCAGTTGGCGGTACAAACTCTCTGACTTGGCATGAGAACCTGTTTGTAAATAAAGATATGCAAGGCGCTGGAGAGCAACTTGATGCTCAGGTTCAAAAGAAAGGATTCGAATAAAGAGCTTTTCTGCATCTTTATTGCGCTCTCGTGCAAGAAGAACTTCTGCTCTTCGGAGTATCTGTTTTTTCTCCGCTGCGCTGAGTGTTTTTTCTGATGTTTCAGTCTGTTCTTCATCTTCAACATCTAATGGCTCTTTTTTTTGCTCTGTGCTCCGCAGAGCATTTTTTTCCTCTGAGGATTCTTTTTCTTTCGTAAGAGCTTTTTTTATCCGCTGCTGGGTGTCTCTTCTGAGTTCATCATTTTTCCACCAAAACATTCCTGCTATTGCGCAGAGTGAAATCAGAAAGAGAACAACAAAAACCTCTGTAGACATAAAACTGCTTGAAAATCCAGCCCCTATTCTCCCCAAAAGAGCCCAAAATGTCGAGTCTGATTGACGAAGGATATGACTCCTGACGAGAAACTTCTTTTTACTTGTACGCTCCACATCTGCCGTGCATGCCCTCATGATCGTTTCCCTGATATAGTACAGGTGGGAAAGGTCAGGACAGCTCTCACGCACGTCACAAAACCTATGATCCCCTTAGAAACTTAGAGAAATTGATACATCGAGGAGGTATCGCACAAAGTCGAGCAAATTTATTATGACTCCTTAGGACTTCCGTCGTCAAAAAGAATTTTGATTTTTTAAGTAGCCTTTTGTAATACAGCCTTAAAAAGTGCTCTTGGAATGAATGTTTCATCCGGACAATCTCTAGGAATGGGAGTGTCATTATTTGACTCTGAGATTTTCCCATTTTTTATAAGTAGAAATGGTGGAAATTCACTTGTTTTGCAACGATCTATTTCTAGTAAAGCCGTTTGAACCGAGCCTAGTTCATCAACCAATAACCTTAAAGAAAGCCATGGGTCAGGCCTGCAATCAATAGCTCCAGTAAGTCGTATTGCATCTCGTGAAAGTGCGCGAACATGTTGGATATGTATATCCGGTCTTGGGGAAACATTTTCTAAAAGTTCCCCCATTCTTTTTCCCCTTCTCTGCAAAGGAGTGGTTGTTGAACTTTTTGGTGTGTCCATCATGTAAAAAATAGTAAAAGAATAAAAAAGAAAAGTTTTAATATAAAAAAGCTCCGCCAGAACCTGGCGGAGCTTTTAAATTTTAAAATTAAGAAAAGTGATTCCGCCAGACTACGTGACAGAGACCACCACAGATATATTATTAGCTCCTATGATTCGTAAGTCAATTTTCATCCTGATAGATATCATGTATCCCACACTTTAATATTTTAACAATAAATGTCAACTTCTTTTAAGATTCTTCAAACAAAATCGCATACTCCCCATATCCTTCTTGTTCCATATTTTCTTTGGGGATAAACCTCATTGCTGCAGAGTTAACACAATATCTGAGGCCTGTAGAATCAGGTCCATCAGGGAATACATGGCCCAAATGTGAGTCTGCATATTTACTTCGCACTTCTGTACGCTTCATAAAAAGGCGATAGTCAGATTTTTCAACAACATAGTTTTTTGCAAGTGGCTTGGTAAAACTGGGCCAGCCAGTTCCAGAATCAAATTTATCTAAAGAGCTAAAAAGCGGTTCTCCAGAAATAATATCTACATATATCCCCTCTTTTTTATTGTTATTATACTCATTCTTAAAAGCGGACTCCGTACCCTCTTCTTGTGTTACGTCATATTGCAAAGGAGTGAGCATTGCTTCTATTTCTTCATCTGTAGGTCGGAAATATTCTTTCTCTTCCCCAGAAAAATCTTTAGGTGATGCAGATTGTATTGAGGAGGATGGATCAAACACACTTTCTTCATTCTCCTGACTCCCCCATATTTCTTCCAAATATTGATCACGTCCTGATCCTTTTCTATAAAAGTTATAACGGATTGGATTTTTTTCATGATAATCTTGATGATAAGCTTCTGCTGGATAGAAATCCGAAGCTGGTAAAATTGGCGTGACAATAGATTTTTGATATCTGCCAGAGTTTTCGAGATCTTGTTTTGATCCTTCTGCAATGCGTTTTTGATTTTCATTGTGATAAAAAATAGCTGTTTTATATTGAACGCCTCTATCGGCAAATTGTCCTCCATCGTCAGTAGGATCTATTTGTCGCCAGAAAATACTGAGGATATCTGAATATGGAATTATAGTAGGATCATATGTCACCTGAACTGACTCGACATGGCCAGTCTTTCCAGCAGAGACTTGTTTGTATGTCGGATCTTTTTCTTTTCCTCCTATATATCCAGAAATGGCTGTTATCACTCCTTCTTCGTCGTCAAATGCAGACTCCACACACCAAAAGCACCCTCCGGCAAATGTGGATACTTCTTTTGGTCCATTATATGTATCAGGGTCAACTTTTGGAGTATCAGAAGGGGTAAATGAACAAGATGTCATAAAGAAAAAAGGAAAGAGGAAAGAGCAAGAAAAATGTGATGGCGATACTCCTGTTCATAATAAGTTATGAGTTATCATCTGAGAAATTATAGCATATATCCCTTACACGAGGGAAATACATACTTAAAAAATTGATTCCATCACAAGTATTACCGTTTTCATAATTTTCACTCTGATACCATTTCGCGATAAAAATGTTACGAAAACGTTAAAAAAAAGATTAAACTTGTAACGTCCAATGTGATCAATTACAAATTGCGAACTGCAAATGAGGAACTGAGTACTGACTACTTGCTACTTCCTTCCCCACTTATACGTAAGTTTCTTATTATGAATTGGTAAGCACTGCTCTCGAATTTCATGATTTGGGCAAATTTTCCTTTTTGAGCTCTTCAATTTCTTTTTTCAACTCAATCATCTTTAACTCTCTATTCACCACGAATTTATTTATTTTATCAGCTTCAGTTTTCGCTTTTTCTAGTTCTCTAAGAGCTTTTTCTAGTTTTTTCTTGTCGTTGATTAAAAAACGAACCGCAAGATATCCCTCTATTTTCCCATCACTTCCTTTTATTGGGCTAATACTTGTGTCAACCCAATAAAAGGATCCATCTTTCGCTCGATTTTTAATTTCTCCTCTCCACAGCTTCCCCGAAGAAACCGCCTTCCAGAGTTTTATATAGTACTCCGGCGGATGAAATCCTGATTTAAGAATTCGGTGATTTTGTCCAATGAGTTCGTCTTTGGAGTATTTCGCAACTTGTATAAACTTTTCATTAGCATATTCTATCGTTCCTTGTAAGTTGGTTATAGAGAAAAGAGAGCTTTCTCCAATCGCAGCAAGCAATGGTTCAATAAGACTTGTATCGGAATATATTTCATCTTTTGTACGTTCCACAATCTCATCACTGGTCGATGAAAAAACTTTATAATCAACTCTGTTTTTATTATAATACCCAACATATTCTTCTATACGAATATTAAGATCAGAAATGTTGAGAACATCAGGGAGTTCTTGATTTATTGTACTCACCATCTCTGGTGCCCCGCAGAGATACCATAGTGTTTTGTCGGTATATTCTATATTTTTTTTAATAAATTCAGCATCAATCCTGCCAATTTTCTCTGTGAGACGAATATTAGAATTCTTTTCTGCCAGAGCTTTTATTTCATCTATATATGCTACACGCTCTTCACCCGAATTCGCGTAGATAACATGAATGTTGTGTCCTGTGTTATTCTCAGAAACAAAACGCATCATACTCAATACTGGCGTGGCTCCAATACCACCCGCTATAAAAACAATGGGAATAGTAGAGTCTTCTGGAAGCGTAAAAACTCCAAGCGGCCCTTGAGCTTTTACTTTTGCACCAACAGGCGCGTCTAAAATATATTTCTTAAATGCACTATCAGAATTACGGAATGCTATGGATAGAGTTTTTTTTGTGTTTGGAGAAGAAGCAATTGTAAAATCTCTTGTATTTCCTTTTGGCACATCTAATGATAATGAAGGAATAGTGAAACGGAAATATTGTCCTGGTTTGAATGTAAAGTTTTTACTCTCTATATCAAAAATAACTTCGGTGGTACCCTCAGCCACTTTTTTCCTGTCCTGTATTGATAATTCTAATTGCCGAGGTTTTATTGTCACGTTATGTTTCATAAATAAAAGTAATAATTATAGATAGCCATACTAATCTAATAGAAGCTTTTTGAGATATTTTTCAACAGTTTTGGTGCCTGATTGTGTGAAAGAGTATACCAAAAAAATACTTATCTCATATCTCTTGTTCTAAATATTCATGATTGGACGGCTATTTTTTATGCGGAGAAGTGGTAGAGTGGTCGAATGCGCACACTTAAAAATAAGAGAGATAGATTACAAAGAAAAGGCGGTTTCACTGGTTTTTATGCGATTTTTTCATGATTGACTTCCGAATTATTTTTTCCAGCACCTTAAGATCAATATCTTCCAGTTTTTTGACATAGATGCACGATTTTCCGTGCTTAATTTTTCCAAGTTTTTTGAGCAGATCTCCATGCGCCTTCACATCACAGCATGAGATATGAAGTGAGATGGCTTGCTTTCGTGGAGAAAACCCGCACTGAAACCAGGTGCCGGAATGACCACTGGCATACGTGTAGTCATAACTCCCAAATCCTACAATATTCGCTCCCCACCTCTTGCCCTCATCCTTTGTGATCTTTTGCATCAGCTTGAGCAGCGTATGACAATCTGTACGCCTCTGCTCATCTTCAAGGGAATCAATGAATTTGGTAGCGCTCGCATCGCTTTTCTGTGTTTTGAGTTCGTAGGGCATGCTGTAAGTATACCAAAGGAAAAGATGGTGGGAAATATGTCAAAAGAGTGTATCATGCAGACTCCGTCAAAATTGCTTATAGACCGGAATTATCATGAAATCTCGCATCACATTTTCTACCATCGGAGCTTTTGTCTGGAAATATTATCGCCGACATCCCTGGGCCGTACTCGGAGTAATTGTATTGCTTATTGTGCAAGCCATGCTCGAGCTGTCTTTCCCCTATTTTATGGGGAGGATGACAGACACAATTGCTCAGACTCCTGTGAGCGATCCTCAGGCTTTTTGGATTGTGGGGCGATATTTGATCATCATAGCCTCCGTAGGTATATGTTTTCATGTTACGAACAAAGCTACTCATAGTTTTTATGACTGGTATCTCAAATGTCCTTCTCTGCGGGATAGTGCTATTGATGTGTTTGCAACTGTCCAGCGTTTTAGCATGGACTGGCACAGTAATAGCTTTGCAGGAGCCATCGTTACCAAAATAAAACGAGGAGTAAGTTCTTTGGAACGATTTAGTGATAGTTTTTATAATCACTTTGTGAGGACTTCAATTCTGATGATAGCTATTATCATCTTTCTTTTTATCAAGTGGCCGGAAATGGGGCTTCTGTTTACATTTGGAAGTGCATTATATATCAGCTTTAGTATTTGGGTTGCCAATCGTTTTATTGTTCCGAATGCCCGAAGCCTTGCTGAATCCGATACACATGTGGGGGCTCAATTGGCTGACGCAATAACGGGAAATATGACGGTAAAATCTTTTGCCAAAGAAAAATATGAAGATAAAAATTTCTCACATGCAATTCAGATTTGGATAGAGAGGCTGTTTCGTTTGTATGTCCGATTTAATATCACTGGGACATTGCAAAATCTGCTTATGACGATTATCAAAATCAGTTTGTTCAGCCTGGTAGTCTGGCTCTGGTCAAAAGGAAGAGCAAGTGTGGGAGATTTTGTGTTTGTTATAGGAATATATGCACTTCTGTCTGGATATTTGAGACACATTGGCGACCAGATTCGGGAGGTGCAACGAGCGGCGAATGATATGGAGGAAATGGTAGAGTATAGCCTGACCCCCATACAAATTCAGGACACACCAAATGCCAAAAGTCTTCAAATAACTGAGGGGCGTATACAATGCAATAATCTTACCTTTGAATACCCCAATCAAGGAAATTCAGTATTCGAGAATTTTTCCCTTTGCATTGCACCAGGAGAGAAAGTAGCACTTGTGGGTCATAGTGGAAGTGGAAAGTCTACGCTTATAAAGCTCATTCAAAGGTTTTATGAAATCCAAGGCGGACGCATCAACATAGATGGGCAAAATATTACAGAGGTAACTCAGAAGAGTTTGCGGGAGTCTATTTCTCTGGTCCCTCAGGATCCTATTCTTTTTCATCGAAGTCTGGCAGATAACATTGCATATGCTTCTCTTGAAAAAAGCAGTGCAGACATCATCGATGCTTCTAAAAAAGCACATGCTCATGAATTTATAAAAAAATTACCAGAAGGATATGAGACTCTGGTAGGAGAACGAGGCGTAAAACTCAGCGGAGGAGAAAGACAGCGAGTGGCTATTGCCAGGGCTATTTTGGCAGATACGCCTATATTGGTACTGGATGAAGCGACGAGTTCTCTCGATTCTGAATCAGAAAGCTATATTCAGGATGCCCTCAAAGTGCTCATGAAGAGCAAGACAACTATTGTGATTGCACATCGACTTTCTACTATCAAACACGCAGATCGAATTTTGGTCTTTGATCAGGGAAAGATCATTGAACAGGGCAGCCATGAAGAACTTGTAAAAAAACCAAATGGTCATTATAAAAAACTCTATGAAATGCAAGCAGGTGGGTTTATTGGAGATTAAAAAAGTATTCTTACTCTATAGATCTGTATTGAGGAACAATAGCCAATAATTCATGCCAAACATAGTGGATGTCACCTACTCCCAAATCGGAAAAAGCACCAATTCAAAAAAATTGCTGTCGCGATCCCCTGTTCAAAATGTCGCGATTAAATGACTGTATAAAAAGCTTTTTATAATTTTTTATCAAAAAATGTCGCGATTCTCTATTCAAAATGTCGCGATTAATGATACACTGCTCGCACAAAAACTTCTCCAAATATGAATAAAAACTCTGAGAGAAAAAAATTGGTACTGGAAATCCTTTCCTCAAAAAAACAGATTGCCACATCTGAGCTTTTATCAGATCTTAAAAAATATAAAATTGAAGTTTCACAAAAGACACTCCAAAGAGACCTGAGCTATTTGCTGGCGGAACAAAAAATCTCTCAAAAAGGGAAGGGACGAAATACGGTGTATTTTATTTCCGAAGCCAATAAAATCTTTAAAGAAATAGATGTAGAGCCTTATTTTGCTGCTCCCTATGATGATCGAATTGTACAACACCACTTTAATTTTGAAGTATTTGATCTCCTCAAAACAGACATATTTACCTCTGCCGAAAAAAAAGAACTTGAAAATTTACACCAAAACTTTGTAAACAATTTTTCTAAATACGACAGCCAAACCATCATCAACAAAGAGTTTGAGCGCATCTTGATTGAATTTTCTTGGAAGTCATCACAAATAGAAGGGAATACCTATTCCCTTTTGAGTACCGAAAGACTGATCAAAGAAAATATCCCTGAAGCAGGAAAAACCAAGGAAGAAACCCAAATGATTTTGAATCATAAAGATGCGTTTAATGAGATTCTCCAAAACAGAGAAGAATTCCTCACTCTTTCCAAAAGGAAAATAGAGCATGTTCATCGAGTGCTCACGAAAGAGCTTTCGATATCTCCAAATTTTCGATCACACCCAGTGGGAATAACGGGGACCAATTATCGTCCGCTGGATAATGTGCACCAAATTGAAGAAGCCTTTGAAAAAATGATCGCACTGGTAAAGAGTCGAGAATCGTTTTTTGAAAAATCCTTTTTACTGTTGCTTCTTATTTCCTATATTCAAGCGTTTGAAGATGGCAACAAAAGAACCGCACGAATGACTTCAAATGCTATTTTGTTCGCTTTTCAGAGCATTCCTATGTCGTATCGTGCGGTGGATGAAGTGGAATATAAAAAAGCAAGCTTGCTTTTTTATGAGCAAAATAGTCTTTCGTATTTTAAAAAAATATTTATCGACCAATACGCTTTTGCGGTTCATAACTACTTTCTCTAATACTTTTAAAAACATATGCCAAACATAGTCGATGTCACCTACGCTCAAATCGAAAAAGCCCCAGTAGTGCACGTACTGGCGGTGTTTTCTGGACGAAGTTCGAACATTGTATGAACAAAATCCGCAGGATTTTGATTAACTTCGCACGCGCCGAGCGCGTGGTGGCTTTGTACTTCTGCGTACGCATTCGGGTTTTCATGGTAATGAGAACTCTGCGCGCCTCCCCCGACACTCTGTGGTAACTTTATAGTCCGCTCGTTCACGAGAAACGCTTCCGATTGGCACTCGCTATCGCTCGTATGCCTCGTCAGCGTTCTCGTGACTCGCTTATCGGCTTCAATGAGAGTTTTGTGGTAATTGTGCGGAAAGAAAAACGGATTGTGCCAAACTAACGGATGGCACAAACACATCATATTGCGTTTGCCCCACCCACCTAATGTGCGTGCAAACGAAGCTCCATCACTATTCTGTCTCAGTATCCTCTCCTTGGAGAACTTTCAGTAGAATAAAAATGATCTGTTCTATAATAATATAAAATCCGATCAAATCACCTGTCGGATGAGATAATTCCTCGCCTTTAGAAAATTTCCAATGATATTCCCTCCTTGTTTTGATGTCTGGATAAGTAAAATCAATATCTCTAATTGCACAGAAATTATTGTGCATTGAATTTCTAATGTTCCATGCAAAATTTAAAATATCACGATCAGTCGCATCAATAATCTCATGCTTATGCAATGTATCCCGAACAAAAGCCATTTCATGAATTTTCATCTTGAGCTGTTTAATGAGATTATCCTTGAATTTTTTCGTTTCTCCACTTGTTCCAGTAAATTGTTTATTTAGTATTTCCACTTTCTTGTTTATTCGATCTTCCAACAAACTCTTTAGGCTATCATTTCCATCAGTATGTTTATTAAGTATTTGTTCAAAGGAATTGATGATTTCCAAAAAAGGTTGAATGGCAATTTTACCTGTATATAACCCAAATTGTTCTTCAGGGAGGTGTTTGTATTCGTCAATAGATGCAAGTAGTAATTTAATAAGGAAGGCTCCGTAATTACATGATTTCATAACACCAGACATCCATTCTTTCTCTATTTGTGAGTGATTGCTCTCTTTGATGAACTTTTTACAAGATGAGACTTCACCGCCCAGTCTATCTCCAAGGTCAGTAAATAATTTTATCTCATTTTTTATAAATTCATCTGAGAGCATCTTTTTTAAAAGTTATTTTCCAACAATTACGCTTTGTAGACTGCTTTTTGCCGATTGCAAAATATCAGCAGATTCTGTACGGAGTTTTTGTACTTCTTCACGCATTTTTTCCACCTTTTCGACGATTTGTTTTTGCTTGGATAGCGGAGGGAGAGGAATTTTTAATTCCTTCAAAAAAGAATCTGGTACACGCTGCTGTCCAGCAGAACCAATAAAAAATCTTTGTGCAGATTCCTTAAGAGTATTACTTCTTAAAATATTCCATAAAAATTCTGCAATAATAATGTTTTCATTTAACTTTATAACATGAAATTCTGTTGAGCCAACGCCTATATTGTTTTTAAGATTTTTTGCTACTGCACATTTTCCATTTTGCATACAAGGAGTAATCTTTGCAAAAATTATATTTCCTTCTCTAAATTTCGTATATCCACTAAAAACACTTTCAAATTTCTTAATTTCAGTTTTTACAATTTGTCCATGCTTATTTGATACAGATTCCATTGGAATAAATGATATATCTTGTTTTTTTTCATCAGCAGTAAAAACAAATTCAGGATTAACAACAGCAACTTGAGAAATCTTTTTAAGTTCAAATTTTTTGGAAAATAACAAATTATCTAATGTCCAATCCCATGAAGCAAATCCTACTCCCCACCTCTCCAAATCTTTGAAATTCACCACAAACGCACCCTCTTTCTTTTTATGTTCGATTTTTCCTATACCAAGCTCGCGCATTAAAAATTCGTCAATTTGCTTTTCTTTTTTCTCTGCCCTTACTTGTAATCTTTCAGCTTGCGTTTTGGCTTTGTGGAAATCAGCAACAATTTTTTGCTGAGTTTTAATGTCAGGAATCGGGATTTTTATATTCTCAAACTGATCTGGTGTAATTCTTTTTCTACCACTTGCTCCGCTGACAAGAGAATTTAAAATCTCTAAAAATAAAGGAGAAAGTAAGACTAATTTCAAATATTGTAGTGATACCTTGGTTCTCCACTCACTCTTGAGTTTATATATCGGAAATTCGGAGGTAAATGCTACCTGTTCATATTGTTCTGGGATCATGCACAAAGCTCCATTACGGGCGTCAATTTTTGAAAAAACAAAATCTTCTGCATGAGCAACAAATAATCGACCTCTAATTGCTTTTCGCTTTCTCTCCGAAATAGTGCCACCAAAATGTACAGAAAGCATTATTGGAAGCTCATTATCATCAAATACCTTCTTTCTTTGTTCTAAAAAGCTAGAAATCGGAAGCAAAGCCTCTTTGCTCGATATAAAACTACTCGCAAGGAAGCTCTTAACATCCCAGCGTGTAAGGTCTTTGTACTTAGCAATTACTGTTTTCATTTCTCATTTTTTAAATTTTCTGAAAACTTTTGCGGATCTTTTTTGTATGTTTTAAATTGCTCCAAAATTTTTGGTAGTTCGTTTGGCACGTTGTCGCCAGTCTCTCCCGCGGCGGTAATGCCGACTTTTTCCGCTTCCGCCATAAAAATTGGATAATCAAAATCCACCCGTGCTCGCTTGCGACTTTTTTCATCTACTTGTTTGTCCAGTTCTTTGAGTTTTGTTCGTGCTTCTTTCTTTTCATCCTTGTCCGCCTTCTTATCTTTTATAACTTTATCCAATTTCCCTCGCTCTTTTTCTTGCTCCGTTAAAACTTCATCTTTCCGTGTTTGCAATAGTTCTTGCCACTGTTGACTTTCTTTTTCAGTAAATTTCTGCAAGAAAAGCAAACTAGTTTTTACACTTGCTCCCGCAGAATTAAAAGTTTCTGGTGGAAGTGAAATAACTGCTTGCAAAAATGCCCTGTCTTCGGCAAATTGACGAACAAAAAGTGCGTTTGGATTGTTAAAAATACCCTCGGGCAAAACAATTCCCATTCGTCCGACGTCTTTGAGTAAATTCAAACACCGCTCCACGAAAAGCGTTTCTGTTTTGATAGATTTTGATTTTGGCAAGTCATACAATTCCAAAACATCTTTTTCCCGCACTGTTGCACCAAACGGCGGATTAGCAAGAATAATATCAAACTCGCCATTTTGAATTCCATTCACATTTTTGAAGCCGTCGTGATGATGTATGCCACCATGTCCGTCTCCGTGCATAATCATATTCATTTTGCTAGTGCGTGCCATTCGCTCGTTTTTGTCCGTGCCAAAAATATAATCGTGCGACAATTTCCAAATGCGAGAGTCTTCCGTTTCTTTATCAAGCGCGTTTTGCATTTTTTCAAACGCTTCTGTTTGGAGCTTTGCTTTTTCTTCTTCTGAAATGTTTTGTTTCTCAATTTTTGCTACTTCTTTTTTATATTTTTTGTTTTCATCTTCGTGAATCTGCTCGCGTACCATTTCAAAAAAGCGAATCAAGAAACCGCCCGAACCACTGGCAGGGTCGCAAACTTTTTCGCCCTCTTTTGGCTCAACCATGTGCACCATAAATTCTACAATGCTTCGTGGTGTGAAAAAACCACCAAGATCACCGCGAAATGTTTTGCCTAAAAATCGCTCAAAAGCAATTCCTTTGATGTCTTCCGATGTTGCAGAAAGATTATAAACTTCAAGTTTTTGAATGATTGCTTTTATTGTTGCTGGTTTTAGCTTTAATTTTTCATCAGGTAGAAAAATTTTGTCTTTGCCAAAATCTTTTTTAGTATCTTCAAATGTTTTATCTAAAAAGTTTGATGTAAATTGTTCCGCTTGTTCAACCCATTTAAGAGTAAAAATATTTTCTTTCATTTCTGCCTTTAAACTTCTTTCTGCATACACTTTCATAAAAAGAATTTTGGCAATTTCATCGAACGCTAGATCTGCACTCGCTGCCTCGCGGTCACGGATGATGTTGTGGCAACTATGTAAGAGGTCGGCAAATTCGTTTTCTTTAAAAACTTTCAGTTTTTTGAGAATTTCTTGAATTTGCTTTTCGGTGGCGTTTGCTTTGGGAATATCCTCAATCTCTTGCAAATGTCCAGGGATTTTGTCGGTCAAAACTTTCCAATACTTTGTTTCGTGGCTGTTGTGAGTTACAAAAAACGGCGCTTGCATGGCTCGTGCGTAAGATTCGCCTTGTGCATAATCTCTTTCGGAAACTTTGACATTGTCCGATTTGCACTCAATCACGATAAACGGAGGTTCTTTCTTGTCTTTGGATTCTTTTGATTTATAAATAGTAATGTCGGCGCGCGAACTTCCTCTTCCTCGCTCCGTTTTTTCTTCCTCACCAAGTTGCGCTGTGTCATATCCATATTGACTCATCAATACCACGACAAATTCTTGTCGCACTTTTTCTTCTGGCGTTTCCACAAGCCACTTGTCGCGAATTGGACTGTAAATTTTGCCGTCTTTTTGTTGAATTTGTATTGTCATAGTTTTAATATTTATTTCTGTATTAAATCATCAACACCAATCTCAAGAGCTTTGGCGATTTTAGTTAGGGTATCAATCGTTGGATTTTGGTTCGTGCCGTCTGCTACTTTTACAACCGTACTAAGCGATAAATCAGCAAGACGGGCGATCTTTTCAAGAGGATAGCCCTTTTCGGCACGGATCTTTTTTAAATTATTCGCAATGCTCATAGTGGTATTGTATAATTTGATACATAGATTATAATATAAAGTATGAAAACTTTGTATCTTAATCATACCGAATTTTTTGAATTTTTCAAAGGAAGCGACGAAAACAAAACCATAAAATTCCCAACTTTTTGGTTTGATTCCACTCCACAAGGAAAGTTCATGCTCAATATCACTTTTGGACAATCGAAATACTATGTTGATAATCTTTCGGAAAATATAAGGAGGGGTATTCGCCAGAAGCTTCGTAATGGTATATGGCCTGCGTATTGCTCATTCACGAGCTACCTCGTTCCTGTGGCTACTACGGCGCTTTCGTGTGTTCGCTCAGTGACTTCGTTCGAGTTTGTAGCAACTCTATAAAAGCGGATCATGCCAAACTAACGCTTGGCATAAGCAAATCATATTGCGCTTACCCCAACCCACCCAATGCGCGCGCAAACGAAACTCCCTTTAATTACTATCTTTAGATAAATACTTATCAAGTTCAGTTAAAATATTATCAACTGTCAATTTACTTTTTGGCGAACAGCCAACAATATGGTCAACATATTTTTCATTCTTTAATTCTGTCAAAAGATTTGCACTTGTATTTCCTTTTCCAGAATGATGATGGATTTGAGCTGTAATTACTAAACTGTATTTACTTTGCCCCTTTTTTAACTTACTCACAATATCACTATTGCGAAGTTTTACATTATTGAAAAAATCAATATTCCAATCTGTTGCATTAACTCCATATTTCAAAAAATAATTATTCAATTCTTGTTTAATTGAGTTTTCATCTACGACTTCGCCCAAAACGCAAAGATTAAATGGCTTTTGTATTTTTAACTCTTTTTGTGATACTTGAACACTATTATCTTGATATTGCAAAACTGCCTCAAGATTGCTTTTTGCATCTCCGAGTTGCATTTTTAAAATACCGATTTTTGTATCTTTATTTTCAATTTCATTCAATGCACCTTCTCCCTTCTTCACCATCTAAGGATTCAAAGAATTTGTAAAATACGCATTGAGCAGGTCCCAAAAAGACTTCCTAAGAATACGAAAAAGCCGCATGAATATGCGATATCACGGATGCAAACATGCCATTAGTGCACGTACTGGCGGAGAGGACGGGATTCGAACCCGTGAAGATATTGCTACCTTACACGCTTTCCAAGCGTGCGCGATCGACCACTCTGCCACCTCTCCGCGCCAAGAAATGATATATGATCATCGCTTTAAGGAAAATACAAAAACGTATTTTGTTATGCTGAATTTGTTTCAGAATCTCGAGATTCTGAAATACACAAAAGGATAGATTCTGTCTCCCAAATTAGTTTATCAGGTAAATAGAGATCCCGGATCAAGTCCGGGATGACAATTGCTTTTTCTATGATGGAAATTATTGAGCTTTACTTTCGAGTTTCCGTTCCATTCGTGCTTGTTCTCTTTTTGTAAGTGGTTTATTGATGGTTCTCAGGGCTTTGGCAGAAATGCGTACGCGAACAAATTGTTTCTTTACCGGATCCCAGATCTTCTTCCATTGGAGATTGGGAAGGAATCTTCGCTTTGTACGACGCACAGAATGCGATACATTGTGTCCGGATGATGGTTTTGTGCCCGATATGTGACATATTTTTGCCATCTACAAATTTGAGTGAAATAATGCCGGAGGATTCTTTCATATTCTATGTGCCTGGTCAATGGAAATTACGCTTACATTCTTCTGGATTCTTACCTTTGCCCTTTCTGTTTCGGTGCATGAAGCCTCTCATGCCCTGAGTGCGTATCTCTTGGGAGATCCCACGGCAAAATATGAAGGCCGCATTAGCCTGAATCCCCTGAAGCACTTAGACATATCCGGTCTTCTCTTTCTCCTCATCGTACATTTTGGCTGGGCAAAGCCAGTGCCAATAAATCCAAAAAACTTTTCTCATCCTCGACTGGATATGGCATTGGTAGCAGCAGCAGGACCACTTTCTAATATACTGCTCGCAATTCTCACGCGGTATATATGGCATTTTACGGTCGATATGTCACTGTGGGTAAATGAGCTCATGAGTGTCATGTTTCTGATCAATATTTTTTTAGCGGTCTTTAATCTTCTCCCCATCTTTCCTCTGGACGGAGAAAAGATTTTGAGGCTTTTTATTCCGCAAAAATTTCGGAGAACCTACAATGAGTTTTACCCGTATGGTCCTCTTCTTCTTTTTGGATTGTTGGGGGTTCAGTTTATATTTGGTATCAGAATTTTTGAAAAAATATTGGTCCCCATGGCAAATTACCTAGCGACATTTGTAGAGCTTTTTGTGTTTTTTACTTAAAAAACCCTCCCCCTTGCAGGGGGAGCTGGAGGGGGTATTTCAATGCATTTAATGCCTACTGCCTACTTTCTTTCAAGAAACAGAAATTATGGAACCACGAAGGGACAATTTTGTGACAGAAAGTCAAAAGTTCTTCATTTCGTAATTCGTAATTTGTCATTTGTAATTTCCTTGTTCTGCTTACCACTTTTTAGAATTCTTTCTTCATCCACTCTACAGTTTTATGAGGATCACCCTTCGAAAACTCCAGAAGATCTTCTGCTGGAGAAATTCCTTTCTGGAGGAGTCTTTGTAATGGTTCTAAGTAGATATCTTCTGCCTGTCCTTTCGTATTCATGATATGAAATCTCTCAAGATTTTTTTGAGAAATTTCAAAGAGGTGCCTTGCTATCTCCAAAATACTTACGCCATGTGTCTCAGCTTTCATGCCTTTGTCACACCCTTCTCTATGGAGCTTTGTAATGGTCTGCTCTGTCCAGCCTTGTGTTATGTCAGCAATCTCCTTACATCCATCTGGGACAAAAAGCAGTCCTTTTATAAAAGCCGTTGCTGACATCAAGAGTGGGAAGGGGAGGGTGTCAATGACTCTGAGTTCCATATACGAAGGCCGAAATCTAATATCTGTCCAACGGGTCTTGAGATGCTGATCAAAATCAAAAAAAGTGGGGAATTTTCCTTCATATCCCTCTGTCATCCATTTTCGAAAAGTAAAATTTTTAGGGACGGCTCTCTCTTGATCAAAGGGAAAGATGACAACCGGAAGGTCCACATACCAGTCTATCCATTTTTTCAAAGAAAAATCTTTATCAAGGATTCCATTCATCATCTTCTCCTGCCCAAAACCACCCTGAAACATTTTTCCACGTCGCATTCCTAAGCATTTTCCTGGTTTTCCTTCCACAAATGGGCTATTGGCAAACATGGCAGCGAGGATAGGAGCAAGGCGAAAGAGAGCCTGAGCCTTACAGATCAAATCTTTCTCACTGACATAGTCAAAATTCAAGTGTATGCCTGAAAGAGCCTTCATATAGGTATGCATCCAGTCCTGATGATCTGGAAAAATGCGATCCCACATCTCATATCTCTTTTTGGGCACGAGTGGAATCTGGTCATGACGCAAAAAGGGCTGGAGCCCCACTGCTATCCATTCAATATCGAGTTTTTGTGAAATCTCTTCTATTTCGCCCGAATGCTGCATAATTTCATCCGCGACATCATGAAGTGAATGATGTGGTGATGCACTTATTTCTGGCTTCCCATCACCTTCCACAGTAGTCCGTGAATCCCCTCTCTTGAGGGTAAAAATATACTCTCCGTCAGCATCTTCTATTTCCCATCCTTTTTCTTGGTGAAGATATTTGAGAACTTTCAGATATCCCTTTTCTCCAAGATATGGCACTCCTTCATGTGAATCTTTGTATACACCAAATCGCTCCCATTCCACTCCCATTAGAAGGTCCTCTTGACCTATTGCAGAAGTGACATAAAACTGCACCAGCTCATTTATACTGGTGACCCGATCCGAAAATGACTTGGAAAAATTCACGGCAGATATCCTAGCATAAGAGAAAAAAGTGGGGAAGTTCCTTTCTAAATTTAATTTTTTATGTTATAATACAAAATCATGAAAAATGAATCTATTCAGGAACGGCTAATTCTCACTCCGGAAGAAGCGCAAAAGGAGGATTTTCTTGAGCGTATTAGAAAAAATGTGGGATTTCTATCCTTTGATCATGATTCTGCTAAAATATCTCAACAATATCCTGCGGAAGCTCTGTATAGAGAATTTGAAGATGAAATAAATCTTAGATTTGAGCAATTGGGCCTCGATGCTCCCGTGGCAATTATAGGATATGGAAGTTTGATCGGTGGTGGAGGAAGGGCAAGTATTGGCGATGTTCCTCAAGATTTTGTAGAAATTTGCAAGTGGGAACGCAGGCTCGACAGCGCCCCAAATTGCTGGAGAACACAACAGCTTGGTGAAGGCTTGAGTTTTTCAACGACCGGTATTGAAACGTTTCAAGAAAGATCTGTAGCATCGGTGCAATATAATGGAGCAGAGAGTAGTGCAATAACAGCCGTAATGATGCCAAAAACTTTGAGAGATGTCACAGAACTCACTAGTAAATTTGATGTTCGCGAATCACCATATGTCTTGGTTCCAGTGGGAATGGAGAATATTCGTTATCAAGGCAAAACATTGAACGTTCCGGCACTTATTTTACATCCTGTTTCTGAAATCGTTGCACTTCAGCGCTTTGGAAGAAAAGCTCTTGAAGATATGTGTCTTATGCCTGCCGATAAAATCAGATATGTAGATAGTGTAGATCCGTTAATTTCATATACAAATCAAATTTTAAGAGGTGCTGCAGAAACACCAGGAAGAGAAGTAGATTTAGCAAAAACTACAATGGTGAGAGATATGACCCTCGAGCGATGGCTCAGTCAAATGGCTCCAGGAAATAATGCGAAAATCCGTCCTTGGCACGGAACTGGAAATGAGTCAGTAGATCCTTTGATGCAATTGGAGCATTTTCCTAAACCACCTCCATCACCCGAAGAACTTCAAGCTCAAAACAGAAAAGCTTTACTCGAAAGAATTGTCAATGATAATTCTTCTTCTGAAAAAAGACTTCAAGCTGAGGAAGAACTTCGAAATCTCTAAAGAATTTTATTTCTGTTTCATAAAAAAGACCTGCTATACTCGGCTCGCTTTTTTTGGATTTCCGAATGTCAGAACCCTTGCAACAACTGGCAAAATTTTTGGATCAGGCAATTGATCCCAATTCCCCAGCAGTGCTGACTGACGGTGGATATATTCGCAGTGGATTTGATGCTCAGGTCGATGAATACCGAGGTCTGACTCAGCATGGAAAAGAGTATCTCGAAAAACTCCAAAATGATGAACGCAAAAAAACAGGTATTGAATCATTGAAGATAAAATCCAACAAAGTCTTTGGATATTTTTTTGAAGTTCCCAAAGGACAAGTACAGAAAGTACCCGAATACTTTGTGCGGAAACAGACACTTACCAATGCAGAAAGATACATCACTCCAGAACTTAAAAAATATGAGGAAAAAGTATTTGCTGCTGAGGAAAAGTTGATTCGCAGAGAACAAGAGCTTTTTGATGAGGTCACATCAGAAGTGCTCAAACATACAGTGCAAATTCAGGAAATTGCCTCTGCACTGGCTGAACTCGACATGATGCAATCATTTGCAGAAACGGCTCAAAAAAAACGATATATCTGTCCGCGATTTACCAAAAAGAACAATCTGCATATCGCTCAAGGTCGGCACCCTGTTGTGGAAGATTTGGGAGAACGATTTGGCGGTGATCGATTTGTTCCCAATGATCTGAATATGGATCAGGAAAAAACATTTTCTCTGGTAACCGGTCCGAATATGGCAGGGAAATCGACATATTTGAGACAAAATGCCCTTATTATTCTCTTGGCACACATCGGAAGCTTTGTTCCTGCCACCGAAGCAGAAATTCCACTCATCGATGGCATTTTTACCCGTATTGGCTCCGGAGACATTCTCACCAAGGGTCAATCTACCTTTTTAGTGGAAATGCAGGAGGCTTCACATATTTTGAGAAATGCCACAGAAAACTCCTTCATTATCCTCGATGAAATCGGCAGAGGAACCTCTACCTTTGACGGTCTTTCCCTCGCATGGGCTCTTACTGAGTATTTGGAAGAGAAAGGAATCAAAACACTTTTTGCCACCCACTATCACGAACTCATTGATCTCATAGAAAATCTAAAAAAAGGGAATAATCTTTCTGTTGCCGTGCTCGAAAATGATCAGGGGGTTACATTTTTGCACCGCATTACTGCCGGAGGTGCGTCCAAAAGTTTTGGTATTGAGGTTGCGGAATTGGCAGGGGTTCCTCAATCAGTGACAAAACGAGCAAAAGAAGTGCTCCTGAGACTGGAAAAAGACGAAGGGAATCGAGGGGGAAAGAATGGGAGTTCTGATCAGCCTGATCTCTTTGCTCTTCCGCAAAAAGAAAGAACCGACTCTGCAATAGAAAAAGAGTTGCAAAACCTTAATGTGAACGAAATAACACCGATAGAAGCTCTTCAAAAGTTGCATGACCTCAAAAAAAAATATGAAGAACAGTAGAAGCAAAACTCATGTTTTCCTAAAAGATTGATAAATATTAATTTTAGATTAAAATAGGGACATCTTTTATTTTTGTTTATGCAAAAAGAGTCCCTTCCAACACCGTCTGATTCTTCTATTCATCTCATTGATCAAGCTCTGGCATCATTGACTGGCGACAGAGATGAGCCTTTAGAATTAGGAGAAGCAGAAAAAGATGCATTAGTAGCGCAAGTCGAAGCAATTTTATCTGCCGATATTCCTGAAGAAGCTCAAGATAGCGTGTGTCAAATGATGGTACGATTCGGCTTAACCTCTGAACTGAACATTGCCAAAATGGTCGTGGGAAATCAGCTACAATAAGTCTCTGTTCCTCTATTTAAAAAAATTGAGGCTCTCATTTAATGACTCATTGACTGTGCGTTTTTATAGATAAACATTGACAGGATAAAATATTTTATGCTATAAGTAGTGCCTCTTTTATTCTAACAATAATGTCATTCTCTCCTGAAACTCCGTCGGATGACCGAATAGGAACACCAATTGATACTGATTCAAACTCCTTTCAGGAAATAGTAGAAGTTCTTCGTTCTCCATTTGTAGAAGCGGACTTTGGTCCATTGTCTAAGGAAGAAGAATTGAGAATGCAGAAGGATTTTCAAAGCTTCCTCGGACCACTTGTAAAAAAGCCGGTTTCCTTAGACGCTTTAAAAGCTTTGGATGTTGTATCTAAAAAAGCAGAGTCTCTTATGGCATCACTCCCAGAATCTATCGCTGACATGAATTTTTTAGATATCTTCAAAAAAAATCACGATGATACTCTGGATGATGCTGCACGGCAGTGGGTCCAAGCATTGATAGCAAATGGCAGTGAAAAAATATCTCGAGCCGCATCTGTAATGAGTGATTCTTCAGCATGAACATACGGTACAAATCATTCAAAATATTCTATTCCCACTCAATCGTATAAAAAAGTACTTTCTGAGAAATCTGGAAGTGGCTCGACATGAACAGTTCCATTTTCTCGAATCCATAGAAAACTATTATTGGGCACTTCTCCCCATTTATCGTGATCTGTTATGACTTCAGATGCCAGTAAAACACTGCTGTGTTTTTTGGTGTCTTCTCCAAAGCGCATATGCCAGTGCAAAGCATGAATATGTTCTGGGTGACTTTTTTCATCGAGTTCAAGTACAAAGAATTTTCTATTCATGGTGGTAGCATATATGTTTTTGCTATCAAGAACAGCTATGTTTAAAATTGGTTTTTGAGTTTGTGGAGCATGTGTTTTATGAAGTGTACATACCTCTTGAATCGTACCAAAAAGAGCTCCCTTAATATGCTTTGGTAGAGTGTGTTCCAATGACTTCTGCTTACACTCTTTTCGCAATAAGCTGAGAAAAAGATAGAAGAGTACTTCAGAATCAGTAGTGCCTTTTATTGATCTTTGAAGATCAGTGTCTATTTTCTTCAAAAAATATGGTTTCAATTTTTTAAATTCTCGAATCTTACCATTATGAGCCATTGCGAAGTGCTTGTATGAAAATGGATGACAATTTTCACGTTTTTTGCTTCCAAGAGTTGCTTTTCTTATATGAGTAATAAGTAAATTTGAATGGATGACATGTGAAAGCTCATCAAATGTTTGATCTTCTTTTGCACTAAAGGGTTCTTTGAGGACGCGCAATAATTGGCTTGAATCATAATATCCAATACCCCATCCATCCGCATGTTTTACTGACTGTTTTTCTAAACTATTGGGTGCGGAGTGGAAATATACTTCCAAATTAAGCGGTGTTTTTGAAGCATATGCGAAGATTCGACACATAATAACTATGTTAAGTTCTATACGAACTATAGATTAACTATTATTTTTTATGATTCATATTCTTTGGGCGAAAAAGTGTTGACAAATAATAATATAAGGTTTAGTATAGATTTGTATTGTCTTTTTTCCCATTTCTTATGAGTAATTCTAATGAAAACCTTCCTCTTCACGTCGGTTCTGACCCAGAAGCAGCATCTGCTGCTGCTCCACTTATTACAGAAGTAGCTGGAACTGAAGATGTTGGATCCCGAGCAGCTGCTGTTGTAGAAGGATCAGTTGATATTACTGACATCAACACTATTTTTGAATTTTTAAACAACCCAGACGTACAAAACATGCTGTCACAAACAACCGATCTTCCTTCTCTTGGGGTATTTGACCGACTGCAGAAAGCCGGAGTAATTGGTGAGAATGCAAGTATTCAGAATCTTCAACCAAAAACAGGAGAAGTAGGCAATGATCTCCTTGCAGTACAATATGCAATTGATCGCGATGCCGAGTCTAAATTTGGTGGAAACAAAAAAGGAGATCTCCTTCGACTATTATCAGATGCTATCGGGAGAGTTCGAAAGGGATGGGGGCTTCCTGATGAATTTGATACAACGCGATCAGGAGCAGGTTGCAATTGCTAAAAACAAGTACATGATTGCTGATCTTTTCTGAAAATATAAGATTGTGAAATAGAGGATTCTTTTTGGAATGCAATTGCTTCTAAAAAATCTATTCCCACTCAATCGTTCCCGGCGGTTTATTGGTGATATCAAAAAAGACCGCTGAAACTTTTCCTTCAAGTTCATTCATGATGCTCTTACTCATTTTGAGTAATATGTTACCTGGAATACGAGCAAATGATGCCGTCATGGCCTCTTGGCTTTCAACGGGACGTAAAATAATTGTCTCGCGAGATTTCGAAGTGTGTTCTCTGTTTTTTTCCGTAATTCGCCTGTCCGCCGTAGCCTTAGCAAAGGTGGATGATTCGTAATTCGTAATTGATTTCTCTTCTCCCTTCTCTCCACTCCCCTCTCCAAACTCTAATGGACAGAGCACCACGGGGAATTGCCAGATATTTTCTCTTCCTTTGAAGTCTTCTTTTTCCAGTATCATGCGAATGATGGCATCTGCCTCTTGGAGTAAAGCTATCCGATCTTTGGTCATAAATGATGGAGTCACCTTTGGTACAGACAGTTTAGAAAAATGCGAAAGACTGAGCAATACTCGATTGATCTCTGGAAATGAATTCGGGATATTGGTTGCTATTTCATCAAGCGTGTCCCAGGAGTATTCATTTTTAGAAAACAGAACGACTGGATGTCGATAACTGCGAAAATCTCCCTGCACTCCGACGGACTTAAGAGGGAGCACTCGTGCTTCTATGTCTGCAAATTTTTTTTGAATACCAGACTCTATCTCTGGGGTGTTGGGGAGACTGTCGGCATTTTGAGAACAGAGAATCCTGACTCCTAATCCGGGACCCGGAAATGGATGTCGCTCAATCATTTTTTTGGGAAGCCCTAGTTTGAGTCCTACTTCACGCACCTCATCTTTGTAGAGATCTTTGAGTGGTTCAATAATCTTTCCGGCATCTATAAGCTTTTGAACTCTCTCTACTCTATTGTGATGAGTTTTTATTTTTGCCGCGTGCTTGGTTCCACCACTTTCAATAGTGTCGGGGTAAATGGTTCCCTGTCCCAGAAGCCATTCATCCGGATGTAAATCGAGGTCTGTTGTGACTTGTTCCTGAACATCCAAAAATGTGTTTCCAATGATCATTCGTTTTTCTTCCGGATCAGTGATGCCTTCTAGGTTTTTTAAAAATCGATTCTCTTCTTTTGCAACATGCAGATTATCAAATCCCGCTTCGGCTATCATTGCCGGCACTTGATTCACTTCATCTTTCCTCATGAGTCCATGGTCTACAAAGAGTCCATATATTCGCTCTTTTCCAAGTGCTTTTTCCAGAAGGGCAAATGTCACACTCGAATCCACCCCTCCAGAAACCAAAAGAAATACATTTTTTCCTGCAGCTTGCTTCTGAATATTTTGGATTTCTTGTGCGACAAAATCATCTATCTTCCATGTGTTTTGGACTCCACAAATTTCTACAAAATTCTGAAGCAAAAGCATCCCCTGCTGAGTATGGGTTACTTCTGGATGAAACTGCACTCCAAAGATATTACGATCAAAACATGCTATTGCTGCCGCACTGCAATCAGATGTGGTTCCCGTGATTTCAAATCCCCTGGGAAGCGCGATCACTTTGTCTACATGACTCATCCATGCAGTAGAGGTGTTAGGAAAATCCTTCCATACTCCATCCTTTTTTTTGAGAACAAAGTCACTCTTCCCAAATTCATGAACTGACCCCATTTCTACCTCTCCGCCCAGTGCGTGTACCAGAAGCTGATGACCATAGCAAATACCCAATACTGGGATGTCTAAGTCAAATATATCCACATTGGCGTGAAGGCCGTCCTCCGCGTAAACACTCTTGGGGCCTCCTGAGAGGATAATGCCAGCCACTTCATTTTTTTTGAGCTCTTCAGCCGATACATCATGAGAGTAAATTTCTGAATATGCACCCAGACGACGTATACGATTGGCAATCAGGTGCGCATATTGCCCGCCAAAATCCAAAACTACAATAGACCTATTCATCTGAGAATATAGATAAGAACAGCAAAAAAGATTGAGAAGATAACCAGACAGAGAAAATAGACGATAAGAAGCTTTTTTTGTGGTCCACCCCAGATTTTACTTATTTTTTTATCATTATCCTCGAGTGGATACCTATTAAAATGTTCTTTTACTCGTCGAACTACAATCCAAAAAATGGAAAAAGAAACGATGATGAAAACAGAATATACTATCCACTCTGTGATCATTTGCTATAGAAAAAAGACATGAATATTGTTTCTTCTCGATATCAAAAACACAAGAAGAATGGTTAGAACTCCTGACCATATACTGTGTTTTTTCGTTCTACAAATACATCATGGTGAATAACACCTTTGTTTGGAGCGACAGGAATGTATGGCCCGCCATTTCTCTGTATATTTGTTTCTTGTATTTTCTGATGACGTATTGCATTGCACTGTGATTGGATCTTCATTGGGTCGAATACTTTTCGAATAACCGTAGCATCCTTTTCTTGTGTGGAGAGGATAAGGTTGATATCTCCACAGTTGCATATGTTGTTAAAAATTCCGTTTTTCCGCATTTGAATATCTCGTATCTGTGTCAGGTCGAGAACCTCTTTTTCGCTGGTAAAAAACATTGATTTTTTTACAATGATGATTCGAAAATTGGTCACAATAGCAAAAGTTCCCCGATATGAGAGGAACCAAAGAAAAAGTCGATGAATAAGGAGTGTGCCAAGGAAAAAACTCGCCAGAAGAACAAAATGGGCAATAAATTCTCCCGAGACTTCAGAAAAGAAATATTTTACGAAAAAGAATGGAAGTACAGCTGTTGCTACTATAAGGACTCCGAAAATTAATATTCTCAAGAGTGCCAAGAGCCAATGTTGTCCGAAAACAAAATGTATTTTTTCGTCCTCGAGTTGATCGTAAAATGACTTTTTCATAGTGCCCTCACTAAAGAAACAGAAAAGAGGATCAATCTTCTCATAAGGAAGCTTTTTTTTACAAATTTCCTGTACACAATATGAATACATCTTTTTGGTGTATAATGGTAAAAAAGTACTCAGATGTTTGTAATAAAGCCATTGTAAAGCCGTGAGAAACATGGAAAGATTTCCGTTGAATTTTTGTAGTAAAAATGAAGTTTGTTGATCAATTTGATGAAATCTTAAAGCAAAGCTTCGCAGAGGTTTTTGTGTACGATGAACGAGGTGATGGACATTTTCTTCAAATGATAGCAGTTGATGAAGTTTTTGAAGGAAAAGGGCTTGTGGATCGAAGCCGCTTGATATTTGATACCCTTGGGGATATGAAACAAAAAATCCATGCGTACTCGGTCAAAGGGTTTACTCCTTCTGAGTGGAAAGAAAAAAAAGAGGAGTTTGAATTGATAGAGTACAAACACATACAGTAAAGTAATCATTTCTACTCTTTATGCCTCTCTCGTATGACAGAAAGTGAAATACAAAATATAATTGATTCCAATCCAGTCGTTATTTTTGGAAAGGGAGCAAAAGGAAGTCCAAGATGCGGTTTTACCGCTCGCGTGCAAAATATATTTGATGAACTCGCTCCAAATTATGTAGCAATAGATGTGTTGGAAGACCTCTCTGCATGGCGACAAGTAATGACAAAATTTTCTGATTGGCCCACCTTTCCTCAAGTATATGTGAAAGGAGAATTTATCGGTGGATGTGACATCATTCTTGAGATATATGAAAATGGTGAATTGCAGAAAATGCTGTCTTAAAATTTCTTCCTCTCTTTTAGCAAAGAGGGGTTAGTCTTCGACTCTGAGACTTTGGTCTCATCACTCAAACTCGAATGAGGGGAGATTTCTAGTGTCAAAAAATCTTCCTTGCTCCTCCTGCCAAAAAAGAAGAAAGTACATTTTGAAAATAATCGGGAATGACAATTGTTTTTACTAAAAATAATGCATCTCACCCATATCACTACAGAAAATTTTCGAAATTTACAAAGCAAAGAGCTAAAATTTGCTCCGGGAATCACTATTTTTGTTGGGCAAAATGCTCAGGGAAAAACAAATATTCTGGAAGCTATTTATACATTTTCTCTTTCCAGGCCTTTTCGCAGTAATACAAAAGAAGTATTTACGATGCAGGGAAAAGATTTTTCCCGCATCACAGCAAAAGTGCATGTGGGTCAAGATGTGGAAAATTTGCAAATATTTTGGGGAGACACTGGGACAAAAAAATCCCAAACTATTTGCAAAAAAAATGATGTACAACTCAGTCCTACAGAATTCCTCAAACAGAAACATTTCTTCGCTGTGCTTTTTGCACCGGAAGATATGGAACTGATGAGTAACGCACCGCAAAAAAGAAGAAGGTTCCTCTCGCGAATTCTCTCACCTCTCTTTCCAGAGTATCTAGAAGCACTGCTGAAGTATGAAAAAGTTTTGAAACATCGCAACAAACTCCTGAGTGAATTTCCAAAGGGAAAGATACAAAAACAAGAATTTGACTTTTGGGATGCAGAACTGGTGAAATGGGGAGAAATCATCCAGAAATATCGGCAAGAATTTGCCGATTTTACCCATCAGCACATAACACGAAAATATCAATCGGTTTCCGAAACAAACGAGGAAGTCAAATTTCTCTATACTCCCTCTATAAAATCTGGAGAAAGTTTTTTTAAGACACTGGAGAAAAGCTTTGCTCATGATGTGCGATATGGCTCTACTCAAAAAGGACCTCACAGAGATGATTTTCAAATATTACTCAGAAATCAACCACTGGAAGAAACAGCCTCCCGGGGAGAACTTCGCAGTGCACTCGTGGCGCTCAAGCTCTGTGAACGAGATTTTATTGCAGAAGTTACTTCTTTCTCTCCTGTTTTGATTCTTGACGATGTGCTGTCGGAGCTCGATGAAAAAAGGAGAGGAGCGCTTCTTAAAAATTTTGAAAATCAGCAGGTTTTTATCTCATGTACGCATTTGCCAGAAAAATTTGAAGGAGAAGTGTTTGAAGTGAGAGAAGGAAAGATTACTACAAGATAAATTTGCGCGATATAGAAATTTATCGTACAATCAAATATACTTACTTTTTCTCTTAAAATTGTATGACCAATGCAGAACATGGTCAAAGACGCACTGATGATCACTCTCATCAAATTCAAGATCCTGATGATATGCATGCAAATATTGCCAACAAAATTTGCAATGCTATTTCTGCGAAGTTAAGGCTCAGATTTAAGTGGAAGTTGCTTCCATATTTGACACGCGAAGGAGGAGATATTCTTGAATTTCAAGAAAGCATACATACACTTGTCTTTGCAACAATTGAAGATACTCCTTGCACATGGGGGGAGCTTCTGGATAGCATGTCAAACTCTAATAGTGCTTCCCCGCTAGAGAAGGTAGGCAATCTTTGTTATCGTGTTGTACGACCCCTAGATGAAGAAACTCGAGAGTTTCTCAAAGATCCTGCCGGTATGCAGCTGTGGTATAATCTTCAGAAGGGTGCCATGGAAGAATTGTTAGATTAGCCATAAACCACGATGTTAGACGCAAAAGAATCGCCATCGACTTTGGAATCTGACCCCGCTGATTGTTCAGGAATCGAAGAGAGTAATGCACTCATCGCAGATCAGGCGTTTCGTGATACCGTATTGCAGACAATTTGGAGCCTGGGGTGCATAGGTGATGCGATGCTGACAGCGAACCGTCTTCCGAATCCAATGCGCGCAGAAGAATTGGTGCCGGTTCTGGAAGATCTTGTCCGTACAGGAGCACTGGAAAGGGAGCTTGTTAGGATTCCTGACACTCCAGATCTATCCGATCATGATCGGATGGTTCATACGAGATATTTGATTCCACACATGTCTCCAGTTCGGGTAAAAATGCTCGATCTTTTGCGTTTGTAGGGTGTAATTCTCTGCAAATATTCTGAATTTCTTTCTATTCATTTCAGAAAGCATTAAAATTGTTCTGCAAAACTTTTGACACTCAATCTTTTGACTCTAGAGACTCATTTTTGCGGCATAAAATTCAAAAACCCACTGGTGCTCGCTAGTGGCATTTTGGGAGTTACCGGAGACTCGTTCCATCATACGGTGCGAGCAGGAGCAGGAGGTATTACCACCAAAAGCCTCTGGCTCGAGCCTCACCCAGGTCATCCAAGTCCCACCATGGTGGGATATCCAGAGTATTTTTTAAATGCTGTGGGGCTTTCTGATGCCGGCGTCCAGAAAGCAAAAGAAGAACTAGGAGCATATCTTCCCGAAAGAAAAGCGCCACTTATTGCCAATATTGTGGCGGCGAAAAAATCAGATTTTGGAGAAGTAGCGGAAGAAATCGCCAAACTGGAGCCTGATCTTCTGGAAATTAATATTTCATGTCCCAATGTAGAAGATGAATTGGGAAGACCATTTGCTTGTGACATTAGTGATGCAGCAGAAGTCACCAGATATGTAAAAACAAAAGCAAACAATGTTCCTATTGTGATCAAACTTTCACCAAATGTGCCCAATATCGCAGAAATCGCCAAAGCGTGTGAAAATGCCGGCGCAGATGGCATTACTGCTATCAATACCATGCCCGGTATGAGAATCAATGTACAAATGAAGACTCCAGTACTTTCCAACAAAACAGGAGGTGTTTCTGGTCCGGGATTGTTTCCAATAGCACTGAAGGCTGTTTATGACATTGCCAAAGCAGTAAAGATTCCTATTATCGGCACTGGAGGAGTCACTTCTGGCGAAGACGCTATTGAAATGATCATGGCGGGTGCCACCTTGGTAGGAGTGGGGACAATGGTGTATTATCGGGATGTAAATGGGTTTGCAAAAATGACTGACGAAATGACTACATGGATGAAAAAAAATGGTGTAAAGAGTTTAGAAGAGATACGAGGATGTATGTAACAATTTTAAATTTATGAATTCTGAATTCCTGAAAAAATATGCGGCAAAAATCATATTTGGAGTGATCGCTCTGAGTATTTTTGTTGTGCCACTAGGATTTGCTCAGACTTCTTCACTGGAAGAAGAAGTCCAGATTGATCGGTCGGAATTGGTAGAATTGTATGAAGATTTTTTGGCGAGTGAGCCAAAGGATCCCAGAATAGAGGCTCTCATTGAAGAAGAACGAGGTGCACTCAGAGACCTCATAGAAACTGATATTTGGGAATCCATCAACGCGTCTGTGGAAGAAAACTTGAGAGAAGATGCGGATTCCATTGAAAAACAGCGCGATATTATTGAAGCACTCGAAAAACGCCTTGAAGACCAAACCGCAGACTTAGAACTTCTTTTACAAGAAGAACAAGATACATATTTTTTTGAAGGCCGATTGATTCCTGGAGTCAAAGATGATGAGGGTATTCGTACTCGCTATGCTGACATCCTGGGGAAAAAAGCAATTCTTGAAGAGCGTATTGATGTAATGAAGTCACTTATCTCTGTACAACAAGACAAATTGGATGCACTGAGGGGTCAGCAATTTGAGAAACAATTGAAGAATTTTTTGGTTTTTGGAAAATACATAGTAATCTTTCTTCTTCTTCTCGGAATTCAAAAATTGGTTGGGAAATTTATTATTTCTCGCATTTCACACCTTCACCAACGGTACGCAGTCAGCAAGATATTTAACACTTTTCTCTACACTATTTTTATCCTGTGGATTCTGACACAGGTCTTTGCAGAAAATCCAAATTTTATAGCTTCATTTGCAATCGTTGGTGCGGGATTGGTCGTTGCTTTACAGGACGTCGTCAAAGATATTGTGGGATGGTTGATGGTACTCCAGGGGCGCTTTTCTGTAGGAGATCGCATCTTTATCAACGGTGTCACTGGTGATGTCGTAGATGTGGGAGTATTGAGAACTACTCTCCTGGAAGTGGGAAAACCTGGAGGGAGTACAGATGGACAACGCCTCGGATCTTCAGAAGCGGGACATACTGGGAAAGTCCTGTTTATGCCCAATTCCTCGTTCCTGCTCTATCCCGTCACAAATTATAATCGCACCTCTGATTACTTGAAAACGGAAGTAAAATTACAAATTACTTTTGAAAGCGATTGGAAAAAGGCAAAAGAGATTTTGGAAAATATTTTGGAAGAGGAAACGGGAGAATATTCTCAAAGAGAGAGACATCAGTATAGAAGGCGAACTTCACAGTTTTATACTGCTTCTGAATCAAAAGGATGTCTGGTCTACATGAACATTGCCGACAGCGGCCTTGAATTCATTTTGCGTTTTGATGCTCCTGTACGAGGTCGGAGAGGTGCCATCACTCGTGTAACAGAAAGCATCCTTACTCAATTTGGAAAGGAACCAAGCGTTGATCTTGCATATAATACTCTTCGTGTCGTCACTCCGGAATAAATAAAGGGACCGTTTCAATTTACAATCCATAGATTGCAAAATTTTGAGAAAAAGCTATGATACAATTTGACCACTCCTGATCCCTCTTTTGTATGAACTCTTCTCATCGTACTGCTCTTATACTTGTTCTGATCGTATTCTTTTTTGCCGGTGGTATCTTTCTGAATAATAAATATTTTGGTATCGGGGAAGAAGATTCAAATACCCTGCGAGCTGATACTGCGAGTGAAGATGGCCTTGAATGCATTGCTGCAGGAGGAAATGGATGCAGCTCTGATATTGCTTCTGGAGAAATACTTATAAGTGACACTCTTGCCAATGCTTCATGTTCAGCAGAGAGTCAATGTGTTCGGTGTAGTGAAGGATATTCATGGGAAGGTGACATCACTTCTGGCAATTGTACCAGTCCTACTGCATGTCGCGATGCCGGAGGAGAGGGTTGTACTTTTAAACTTGATGAGGGGGAAACACCTCTCGGAGATCAGGGTGCCTTTGGATGTACTGGTGCCCTTACATACTGCGTGTCATGTGATACCGGTGCTGGGTATGGCTTTGATGGAGAAAGTTGCACTCTCGGAGGTGGCGATGGAAATTGTGCTGATGGCTACTCATGGAATGGCCAATATTGCCAAAGGGAAGATAGGTTGAGTAATTCTCTGTCCGGAGGTGGACTTTGTGGAGTATTTCAAAGCGGACACCCTCCTCGTCCAGATGGATCTCCTATGAGTTCTGGTGACTCAGGGGGTGACGGGCTTTGTAGTGATATGGTCTGCAACTTTGGCACTGAAAGCTGCGGTGGCTCAACGATCACTCTTTCTGTTCCAAATGGACAAACCTGTCAATTTGAAGGATTTATTCAAAGTGACACCCGTGTCTGGAGAAATCCTCTCACCTTTGATATCCATGGAAATGGATGTACTCAGAGTCTTTCTGTTTCGGAATGTGGTCCACAGTCATTCAGCGTTACCTGCTCTTCTGGTCCTGTAACATTTTCCGGTTCTGAAAGCTCAGTGCTAAATATGACGAATATCTCTGAGGCTTGTAAGCCGACATCATGTTCCAACGATGGAAGCGGTGGTGAGCTTAGTGGGGGAGTAAGTGGCGGTGGGAGCTATGATGGTGGTATTCCAACAAACTGTAGTGAACTGAATGATTGCGGATTTAGAACTCTTGCTCTTATACAAGATGGTCATTACGAGAATGATCCAGCAGTAAAAGCTTGGGTAGATGATCACAAGAAAAATGCAAGAGGTTCACCGCTCAATATGTTTCAGGGTGGTGGATCTGAAAACCATACCGTGACCTGGAGTACAGTCCGATACTTACTCGACAATGATCCGAGTTGGTTTGAGCAATACACAGATGTCTGGCTTGGAAATAAATATGGATTTGAGGGGAAAGAAATGGGGTCAAATACATATCAGTCACTCAATACCGGAAGTCAGATTACTGTCCTCAATCATGCTCAAGATCAAGGACATTCAAATCTTGCGAAAGATATGTCAAAGGTCTTGAGGGCTTATTGGGCTTTTTTATCATTAGGGACTCATGGCTCTGGCGCATCTGGTATTGATTGCACGCATCGTCAGAACGGGGATTCTGATCCCAATAATATCAAAGATTCCAGTGAGTCATCGCGATCAAGTCCAGCTGTGGCCATCCCTGGAAGGAGAAATTACGTCAACAGCAGCTGTGGAAGAGGAAGTGGTTTGCAATCAAAAATGTTGGCAATCGCGCTTGGAAATTCAGTAGGAACGGTGAGTCCTCTTGATGTAAATCTTGGATTTTATGGAGGACTCAGAGCTTCTATACGTTCATATGGCGTTTCTATAACAAATGGTAGTGCTCAGCCTAAAGCTATCCCTCCAGAAAAAGTTGGGCTTACCAGCAGTGAGCGTCAAAAATTAAAGGATTTTATTGCCTCTAATGGATCATCACATCGGGATGAAATTATTTCATGGATAAGTGATTTTAAGCCATTTGGCAGTTGGACATTTTATAGAACCTCTGAAGGAATTGCTGTGTGGCTTGGGGATGATGATACCTGGACAAAAGTTACAAGCCCCAAAGGAGGAGCAACCGTTGCTGCATTTTATACGAAATCCGACAGAAAGCTTCATTTTTTGAGCAGAACAGTAACAGAGAATTATCCAACTGCTGTACAAGTAAGAAGAGTTGGAAATGAAATTTGTGTCAAAACAAGTGGTCTCGATGGTGAGTATGATGTCGCGTCGTTTAATGGCACTTGTCGTCTCCTTCCCGGAGGAAGCCTGATTTATCATTTTGTGTGGAATCAAAATGGAATTCAACAGACAGGAGGAGGATGAGTCATTAGTGATTGTGCACTTTATAAAAAGGTCTATAATATTTCTGGAGTATCTTTTTTTTAAGATATGCATTCTTCTCATCGTACTGCTCTTATACTTGTTCTGATCGTATTCCTTTTTGCTGGTGGTATCTTTCTGAATAATAAATATTTTGGTATCGGGGAAGAAGATTCAAATACCCTGCGAGCTGATACTGCGAGTGAAGATGGCCTTGAATGCATTGCTGCAGGAGGAAATGGATGCAGCTCTGATATTGCTTCTGGAGAAATACTTATAAGTGACACTCTTGCCAATGCTTCATGTTCAGCAGAGAGTCAATGTGTTCGGTGTAGTGAAGGATATTCATGGGAAGGCGATATCACTTCTGGCAATTGTACCAGTCCTACTGCATGTCGCGATGCCGGAGGAGAGGGTTGTACTTTTAAACTTGATGAAGGGGAAACACCTCTCGGAGATCAGGGTGCCTTTGGATGTACTGGTGCCCTTACATACTGCGTGTCATGTGATACCGGTGCTGGGTATGGCTTTGATGGAGAAAGTTGCACTCTCGGAGGTGGCGATGGAAATTGTGCTGATGGATACTCATGGAATGGTCAATATTGCCAAAGGGAAGATCTCTCTGAATGTGCAGGTGGGGATATTCCATTTGGAGGTCTTCCTGCGACAACAAATGTCAATTGGTCTTGGGAGAGCTCTTGGACAGGTGGCCAAGAAAAGAGGGTGCGTATAGAGAGTGTTGAACCTCAAAAATACTATAAAAATATTATAGTCGATTTTGATATGACAACCGGCAATATAAACCAGAGTCTGGATTCCTATATGATTTTTAAATTAATTCCCGGAGAAAATTGGCCACCAAAGATTTGGGGTGGCTACATTACGAGTGTGAAAGCAAAAATGGCTGGAAATACAAAGGTAAATCCTGTTGTTCCAGGAGAATATGATTTTCCTACAACTTGGAACTCTAATACCAAATATCACATTAATACTACTTATAGCGCTGAAAGTGGTGTTCTTTCTTTTGAAATAACCAATACTCAGACAAGCGAAGTTTTTTCAAATTCTCACACATTGAGTCCTGCTCCAGATGTTATTGATACAGGATCTGGACTCTTTTTGGAGCTTGGAAATACCAAGTGCTATGGTCCGGGAAATAACGTGGGATGCTCTCCAGAGGGTTGGGTATTTACAAACATGACTGTACAAATGGAGGCCGGGGGGCCTTTTCAGGGGGGTCCTATCCCCGCCTGCCTTAAAGACACGACTGCTTCTTGTCCTCCAGAGTGGACAGGGGGCGTAGGAAGTGACTGTGGTGGAGGAGGCGGAGTGTGCGCGGTGCTTGCAGGAGGAGCGAGTCCTCGTATAGAAGGATTTGAAATGGGTCCAAGTGATGATGGAAAAAGAGATGGTGTCTGTAGTGATATGTCCTGCAACTTTGGTACTGAAAATTGTGGTGGCTCAACTCTTACTTTTTCTGTTCCTGATGGACAAACCTGTCAATTTGAAGGATTTATACAGAATGATAGTCATGTCTGGAGAAGTCCTTTCGCTTTCGATATTCAGGGAAATGGATGTGCTCAGAGTCTTTCTGTTTCGGAATGTGCTCCGCAGTCATTCAGCGTCACTTGCTCTGCAGGACCGGTAACATTTTCTGGCTCTGAAAGCTCAGTCCTAGGCTTTACAAATATATCTGAAGTCTGTAAACCCGTAGAGTGTTCTATCCCTCCTGAAGCAAACGGTAGCGGTAGTGGAGATCCTTTTTTCCAAACACCTACTCCTTAGATTTTTGTGGTTTTGAAAAATGTTTATTTCTCACTAAAAACTCTTGGTTTTTTGCTCTTGTTTCTGCTAAAATCCTTGCGATCTTTTGCCCCTCCAGGACTTTATGAGTGATACTGTTTCACCTGCTTCAAACGAGGAAAAAAACGAGTCGAGTGCAAGTCTTCTTACTTCATCTATCTCTCGTGAAATAGTGGTAGAAATGGAAGAGAGTTATTTGGACTACGCAATGAGCGTCATTGTTTCCAGGGCTCTTCCTGACGTACGAGATGGGCTCAAGCCAGTGCATAGAAGGATTTTGTATGCCATGCATAAAATGGGTATTACGGCTCGGGCAAAATCCGTAAAGTCGGCACGTGTGGTAGGAGAAGTCATAGGAAAATACCATCCCCATGGAGATACTGCTGTGTATGAAGCCATGGTGCGTATGGCACAGGATTTTTCTATGCGTCATCGTCTTGTTCGTGGTCAGGGAAACTTTGGATCTATTGACGGAGACCGACCAGCTGCAATGCGATATACAGAAGCCAAAATGGAAACCCTATCCGATGAAATGCTCGCTGATTTGGAAAAAGAAACAGTAGATTTTAGAGATAATTACGATGGAGCGTTTCAAGAGCCAACTACTCTTCCAACAAAAGTTCCAAACCTGCTCCTGAATGGTGGCATGGGAATCGCTGTTGGAATGGCCACCAATATTCCTCCTCATAATCTCGGAGAGCTTATTGACGGCACATTGCATATTTTGAGCAATCCTGATGCAGAAATTGACTCTATTATGGAGCATATCAAAGGACCTGATTTTCCAACTGCAGGAGTTATTTATGACATTTCTGCTATTCGTCAGGCATATGCTTCCGGCCGCGGAAGTATTGTGATGAGAGGAAAAGCAGAAATAGAGGAAGTCAAAGGAAAACACAGAATTGTTATTTATGAACTCCCATATCAGGTCAATAAGGCAAATTTGGTAGAAAAAATTGCAGATCTGGTACGAAATAAGACCCTCCAAGGAATCACCAATATTACTGATGAATCGAACAAAGATGGCATCAGAGTTGTTATTGAACTCAGAAGAGATGCATTCCCAAACAAAGTACTCAATCAAATTTTTAAACTCACGCAACTGCAAACATCATTTGGATGCAATTTTATTGCGCTTGGAGATCGTGGCACGCAACCTCGACTTTTTGACCTCAAGAGCATGCTTGAGGAATTTATTGGTCACAGAAAAGAGGTCATTAAAAGGCGCACAGAATATGATCTTCGTATTGCAGAAGCGAGAGCTCATATTTTGGAAGGTCTCAAAAAAGCGATTGAAAATATTGATGAAATTATTAAGCTCATTCGAGCGAGTAAAACAAAAGAAATTGCGAAAGAAAATCTTATTAAAAAATTTAAATTTACTGATCCTCAAGCAAGTGCCATCCTCGCTATGAGACTTCAGACACTTGCTGGACTCGAACAGCAAAAGATCTTGGATGAACTCAAAGAAAAGTTAGATTTTATAAAAGAGTGCAAAGATATTTTGAAAAAACCAGAACGTGTTGTGTTCATCATTACTGACGAGCTGAAGGCAGTAAAAGAGAAATATGCAAATCCTCGTAAGACAGAAATCATCCCTTATGCTCTTGGAAAATTTAGCGCCAAAGATACTATCCCTAATGAGCGTGTGTTGATCGCTATTACTGAAAATGGATATATCAAACGAATGCCTACAAGCGCATACAAAGCTCAAGGCCGAGGAGGAAAAGGACTCATGGGATCGACCAAGAAAAGTGAAGATGAAATGAAAATTGTTCTCTTTACCAAAAATCATAATGATCTTCTATTTTTTACCAGCAAGGGGCGTGTGTTCAAACTTCCTGCATACGAAATTCCTCAAGCCTCTCGCGTGGCTAAAGGGCAAGCCGTTGTGAACTTTTTGCAACTTGGAGAAGAAGAAGTCGTTACTGAAGTTCTCAATTTTACTGATGCAGAAGGCTCTGATTTGTTTATGTGCACCACTGGAGGAACGGTCAAAAAAACAGCCCTGAAGCTCTTTCAAAATGTTCGAAAAAATGGAATTATCGCTATAAAACTAAAAAGAGACGAACTCCTCAAATGGGTGCGCGTCTCTCATGGACATGATGAAGTGATGATCGTGTCTAAAAATGGAAAGGGTATACGATTTAAAGAAGAAGATGTGAGATCCATGGGGCGTGGCGCTGCAGGAGTACGTGGAATACGCCTGAAAGACAGTGATGAAGTCGTGGGGATGAATATTGTACAAGAAGAAGATACTCATATGGAGCTTTTGGTCGTCATGGAAAATGGCCTCGGAAAAATGACTAAGGTCAGCAAATATCGCGCACAAGGACGTGGGGGAACGGGGGTCAAAACAGCGAATATCACCAAAAAAACAGGGCGTATTGTAAGTGCCAAAATCATCCCTTCTGATTTTGGAGGTGATATGATTTTGGTCGCCAAATCAGGACAAGCAATTCGCCTGGGAGTACAGGCGATACCCTCTCAAGGACGTGCAACGCAGGGCGTTATCCTTATGAGACTTGCTAAAGAAGATTTTGTTTCTAATGTTTCACTTCTTCCTGCTCCAGCAAAAGAAGATTCTGAAGAAACAGAAAAAACTGAAGGAAAAGAATCGAAGAAGAAACTTGGGGAACCTGCTCCCAAAAAAACTCCGAAATTGAAATTGGAAGAATAAGTCTTATTATTTTATAACAATCTTTCGTTGAGTGGGAATTGCCTCCCTTGAAGTGATCGCACGTCATCCGTGGGCGGGTGACTGGCACTTGCTCTTGACAATATTCTAGAAATATTCATACAATGGCTATCTATTTTAGAACTTTAGTATGAAAGAATCCTTAAAATCACTTGTAGTTGCTGGATGTATAGCAGTTACTGGATGTGGTGACCTCGACTTAGAAAACGCGGAATCTACAGGAAGACAGATAGAAACTACTAAGAAAGCAGCTTCTGATGTCTTAGGTGATACTGTAAATTTGGAAGAGCAAGTTCCTCCTCTTCGATCAATAGAGGTTGGCGTGGAGAACTTTGAAGAACTAGTCGATTACATTGAAGAAAGAGGATTTGTCGTATCAGAGCGTGGGATTCCCTGTGATTACCAATATACTTTTTTTGATAGTAAAGGAAACAGGCACGCTATGATTGCTATTAAACGTGATGCATCTGGTCATCCATCTATGGAAGGAATAGTAGATCAAATTAGCGTTTTTGCATATTATGAAGGCGTTAAAGATCAGGAACATTTTTTTGGGTATTTGATAAATAAAGAAGAAGTCAAACCGTACTCTTATAATAGGGATGGCACATGGAAAGAGAAAAATGATGTAGAATCTTCCTACTATGAATTTTTGGAAAAGGTAAGGGCAGGAAATCAGTAGAAAATATCCTATATATTTATTATTTCGCTGATTATTATTAGTGTACGCTTGCGATATGTATTTTATAGTTGGTTTTTTCACTTTATAATCTATAATTTGTGTCTATGAAGTTCCCTTGGCGTATTATCGGTCATGAGAGAATACTCGAAAGACTTGAAGAAGAATTTGAAAAAAATGCTATTTCTCAGGTGTATCTTTTTTGTGGTCCCAAAGAAATTGGTAAATTTGAAATCGCCAAACGATTCGCCATGCTCCTGCAATGTGAGCATAAAAATTTCTGCCGGAACTGTGACGCGTGTCAGAGAATAAAAAATGCCAGACATTCGGATACCACTCTTGTCGACAAGCTTTGGATAAAAGAGAAAGAAGAAAACCTGGAGGTGATAGCAGAATATTCAAATTTTGATCAGAGTCATCGTAAAAAAACCGGAAAAAGAACAAATCAGATTGGCGTTGAAGATGCGATTGAATTTACAAAATCTCTGTGGCAAAAAACAGAAAGCTCCTACAAAATCTGTATTATTCGCGATGCAGAACGGATGACGGAAGGAGCGATGAACACCATGCTTAAAATATTGGAAGAACCACCAGGGAACACTATATTTCTACTAACGGCAACTCATAAGGAAAGCTTGCTCCCCACAATTGTGTCTCGTACTCGTGTTATAGAAATGAGTCTTGTTCCAAATTCTGTTCTGAGAAAGACTCTTGCGGAAGAAAAATCAGATATTTCTGAAGAAGCTCAGCAAAAAATCATCACTCTCGCTCAAGGAAGACCTTTAAGAGCTCTAAAACTCGTACATGATACAGAATTCGTACACTCTCAAGATACACTTTTTGAAAAGTTTGCACGTATTTTACAACAAAAAAATATGAAAGATCTCTTTGCGGAAGCGACTTTTCTTGCGAAGCCAGAAAATGAGAAAGATCTCTTAGAATTTTTAGAAAGTTTTTTGCACTTTTTGAGAACACTTCTCAGAGAAAAAATTTTTGAAAGAAGTCTCCTCTTGGGAAAACAATATACTGCCAAAGAGATTATTGCTCTGATCGAAAAAACAGAGATCACGAAAAAAAGACTCCAAGCAAACGTGAATAGGCGCTTTGCCATTGAAAACCTTTTACTCAGTGTCTGAGGAACTGGTTTCAGAAGACATATCAACAATCTTGAGCTGAAGACGTTCTTCTCCTTTCCATATATTGATCTCTGGAGTGGCAAGAATATCCCATATTTTCTTTTCCATAAGAGTGTTGTAATGAGATCCTTGTGCAAAAAATATTCCTGAAAAAAACTGTCCTGATGGAGATCGTATCCAGAGTGAAAGATGTTTTTTATCGCTTCCCACATGGCGAATATTCTGCACTTCCGCTTTCGGGAAACAAAATAATGGTGATGCATTCCCATTGCCAAATGGCCGTGCACGAGAAAGCTCAGAGATATCTTTTGTGGTGATCTCGGTTTCTACATGTCCATCAAAGCAAACCTGAGGTGACTCCATTGTATTTCCAAGTTTTTTTTGTACTTCAACATTAAACAATTCTACAAATACATCAAATTTTTCCGGCAAAAGGGAAAATCCTGCTGCTACGCTATGTCCGCCAAAACCAAGGAACATATCAGTTTCAGTGTGAGTAATACTTGTAAGTGCTTCTATAAAATGAAAGTTTTCTGGACCTCGACAAGACGCCACAAGTTTGTCTGCTTTTTCCTCTATGACGATTGTTGGTCGATTGTATTTTTCTTGCAATTTTCCTGCTATCAAACCAATGACTCCTGATGGCCACTTAGAACTTTTAAGGATAATAGAAATATTTTGAGCGTCTTTCTCCAACATTTGCTCTGCTTGAGTTATAAATTCTATGACTATTTCCTGACGCTCGGAATTGAGGGACTCCAAATATTCTGCATTTTGAGGATTTCCCAAAAGAACTTCTAATGCTTTGTGAGGATGGTCCAGTCTGCCCGCCACATTAATCCTGGGAGCAAGGTAGTAAGCAATACTTTCATGAGTAATATGTTTTGTGTCAATGTTCGCAAGTTCCATTAATTGCAGCAGGCCTTTATTCTTTGTTGTCTGGAGTGCTTCAATTCCGAGTACAGTAAGAATCCTATTCTGTCCTTTCATTATACCGCAGTCTGCAATTGTCCCTATTACCGCAAGTTCTAAAAGCTGATTGGCGATCGTTTTGGATTTTTCCTTGCCTAATCTGGAATATAAAAGTGCAAGACTCAGAAAAAATGCAACTCCTGCACCTGTAAGATCTGTATCAGAAAATGTCTCATTCGGAAGGAGCGGATGAAGCACAGCATATGCTGGAGGAAGCTGTTTTGGAGGAGCGTGATGATCAGTAATGATCACATCTATATCTCCCTCTTGCAGATACTTCACAGAATCCGCACTTGTAATACCGCAATCGGTCGTGATCAGGAGATCTGTTTTTTCTGATGCAATCTGTTCTGCAAACTTCTGTGAAAATCCATATCCATCCTCTCGGGAAGGAAGCATATAAGAAACATCTGCTTCAAAATATCGAAGTGTCAGGAAGAGAAGAGCGGTCCCTGTAATTCCATCAGCATCATAATCTCCGAATATGCATATTTTTTGTTTTTTTTCCAATGCATGAAGAATTCTATTCACAGATTTTTGCATATCCCGAAACAAAAAAGGATCGGCGATTTCTTCAAACTTTGCTGGAGCAATATCATCCTCTGAAATATTTCGGATTCTACAAAAATTCTCAAAAAGAGATTGATGAGGATCAAACGTTCCTCTGGAGTGCCAGATTTTTCCGAGTAAAGAAAGCATGGTCGTAGAATTTCTAATTCTCAATTTTTAAATAAATTATAATTTTATAATTTCTAATATTGTAGAAGAGAAATATTTTAAAAATTAGGATTTAAAAATTATTTATAAAATTAAAAATTATAAAATTTAAAAATTCCCCCCATGATTCATGCTTCATAATTCATAATCCATGCCTTTAGTGCCAAAACGCTCTTGCCCCCGTGAATACCATTGCTATCTCAAACTCATTACATTTTGTAATGACTTCTTCGTCACGTATCGATCCTCCCGGCTGTATAATAGCTTTTACTCCTGCTCGGGCAAGAGATTCTATGCCATCAGCAAAAGGAAAAAATGCATCCGAGCCGCACATGGCATCCTTTGATTTTTTTCCTGCCTTTTGAAGAGCAATATGAGTTGCGTCTATGCGAGACATTTGTCCCGCTCCTACTCCTACCGTCTGCATATCTTTGGCAAGCACAATAGCATTCGATTTTACATGCTTGCATATTTTCCAGCTAAAGAGGAGATCTTGCATCTCTTCATCTGAAGGTTGTTTCTTGGTTACAACCGAGAGGTCTTCTGTAGAAAGTGTCTTTGAATCCTGATCCTGAACCAAAAGTCCTCCTGCAACTGATCGAATATCTGCTTCATCTGTGGAGAGCCGTAGTGCGCCCACTTCGAGAAGTCGCAGGTTTTTTTTCTTTTGAAGAATTTTGAGAGCTTTTGCTGAAAAAGATGGCGCCAGAATGATTTCCAGAAAAATTTTAGTTAATTTTTCTGCAAGTTCAGCAGAAACTTCTCTGTTGAGGGCAACAATACCTCCAAATGCAGAGGTGCTATCCGCCTCATATGCTTTCTGAAAAGCATCTTCAATAGTTTTGTCCATAGCAGATCCACAAGGATTGAGATGCTTAAAAATACAAACAGTTGGTGCTTCATCTGCAAATTCTGTAATAGTACTGAGAGCAGCGTCGGCATCCAGAATATTATTAAATGAGAGTTCTTTCCCCTGCAATTGTTTTGCTCCTGTAATTGATGGCTGGGTTTCATGAAAAAATTTGTAGAGGGATGCTTTTTGATGAGGATTTTCTCCATAGCGAAGTTCTTGAGATTTTTGAGAAGAAAGAACAAGAAGATTGGGATCAAAAAATTGAGCAATGGCAGAATCGTACTCAGCAGTGCGTCGAAAAACTTTTTGTGCCAGATGTTTTCTCGTCTTCAAGGTGGTATCTCCATTTTCTCCAATCTCTTTTTGTATAAGTGAGTAATCCTGAGGATCTGTCACCACGGTGACACTTTCAAAATTCTTTGCTGCGGATCTGAGCATACTGGGACCTCCAATATCAATGTTTTCAATAATTTCAGATTCAGAGACTCCTTCTTTTTGCAGAGTTTCTTCAAATGGATAGAGATTGGCCACTACCAGATCAATAGGAAAGATCTCATTCTTTTCTGCCGTTTCTTGATGTTCATCATTGTTTCGAAGGTACAGGAGTCCTCCATGAATCTTGGGGTGCAAGGTCTTCACCCGCCCATCAAACACTTCAGGAAATCCTGTGTATTCAGATACATCCTTCACTGATATTTTTTTATCACGAAGCATTTTGGCGGTACCCCCAGTAGAAAGAATTTCTATATTGTGGGAGACCAAAAACTGAGCAAACTCAGCAATGCCTGACTTGTTGGAAACCGAAAGAAGGGCTCTGCGTATCATGTGCAAAAATAAAGTGCGTACATGGTATCAATACTCCGCACGCCTGTCATCTCAGAAAAGTACTTCTCATAATTGGTTATGTTTTAAATGCTTAATTCTTAGTTGACAAGAAGAAGAAGAAGTGCAAGAATACTCCACACTTTTTATTTCTGTTATGGATACTCCCGAAAACTCTCAACCTCTCGACGAAAAACCTCGATACTCCGAGGAAGAGGTGCAAGATGCAATTCGTACAGTAGAAACAATGCTTGAAAGTGCAAAAGAAGAAGATCTTGGTGCAATAGGATATTTGGTGTACATGGCGCGGAAAAAAATTAGAAACGATATTTACAAAAACGAGGATATGATGCCCTTCACTAATAAGCTGAGGATAGATCGTTTTATAAAGAAGAATGAAAATATATTCCTCATTGTGGGTGCAACTTCTCTAGGAGTAGCCTTTTGGTCACCACCTTGGTTCGCTGATGAATATAATCCTCTTCTTTTTTCCCTTCACTTCCTTACGCTTCCAAAAACTTTTGATTGGATGTACAAGTTATTTTCCGCAAAGAAATGATTGACCTAAGCTGGAGCAACCGAAAGACGGTTGCTCCAGTATAATTCCGAGTATCAAGTTACATCAGATGCGGCAGAATAAATTCTGCCGTTAACAGTGTTGATCTTTCTTTTGGATTCGTTATATCAATTTATTGTGAACCAGCTCTAACATTGACAACTTACTCACCAATTCACTTTCCACCTACTCCGCTGGATAGGTCTGCCCCCTTTTGATTTTATTCATTGCAATTTCTAAAGCCTGATCATCCCCTCCCAAGGTTGCAATCTCAATATGAGGAATAACACCGACACCTTCAATAACATGTTTGTCTGGAGAAAGCCAATTGGCAATAGTATATCTCCAGGAAGACCCGTCATAAAAATATTGTCTCCTCTGTGCAGTCCCTTTTCCATAGGTTTGCTCTCCAATCACCAGTGCTCTTTTGTGGTCCTTCATACCAGCCGCCAGCATCTCTGAGCCGGAAGCGGAATATCTGTTAACAAGTACTACAAATGGCATATCTTGAAGAATAGGATCTCCTACGACTCTTTCACGAGTAATACTGTCTCTTTCTTCGAGCCATGTCCCCGTTGCATTTCTTCCGTCTTCATCTTGTGGCAAGAAAAATCCCATCATTTCAAGCGTCACACCCAGATCACCTCCAGGATTATTTCTGAGGTCCAGAATTATTCCCTTTACGTCTTTCATTTGCTCAGCATCAGTCACGAAAGCACGAACCTGTTTGAGCGCATTGCGTTCAAATCTTCTGTATTCAATGTTTACAATATCGTTATCACGGGATATTTCTACCAAAGGGATTTGAATAGTTGCTCGAGAAAGCGTGAATGTTTTTTTGATATTGTTTCTTCGAATTTGTATAACCACGTCTGTCCCTTCTTCTCCTCTGATGAGATTGGCAATGATCTCGGCTTCTTTTTCCGAAACATCCTGTCCATCGACTCCAACAATTATGTCTCCGGGAAGAATACCTGCGTTCTCTGCTGGAGTTCCGGGAAAAGTACTCACGATAAAGACTTCTCCTGTGTGAACATTTGTCTGAATTTGCGCTCCAATTCCACTGATATTCCCTCCTTGAGAGATTTGATCTCTCTCCTCAGTTTCTTCCTGCGTCCAATAATGTGCATGTGGATCTTCGAGTGCCTCCAAAAGGCCCTCTATTGCTCCTTCCAGGAGTATTTGTTCATCGAGATCTTCTGCATAGAGTGATTTTTTTTGAAGTTCTTCCCAAATTGTTTCCAGTATTTTTTGTTTGTTGGAATCAAGTATTTTTGTTCGTATCGTAATCGTTTGTTTTTGTTGCTGTGATGAAGAAAAAACAAGCGTATACAGAATTTCTGCGGCCTGTCTCCTGGTGAGTTTATTATAGGTTCCGAGGTGAGTGTCCGAAACCGGTTGTATGAGTTTGCGTTTTACCGCTGAAAGCATGATGTCTCTGAGTTCTGTATCCTCTGGAAGATCCTGCCAAGTGAATGCGCTTTTTTCGGAAGTATCAAGATCATGAGCGATAGAGAGCACCTTGAGTGCTTCATAGAGGAGTATTGGGCGATCTGGAGAAAAATATGGCTGCGTTTTTATGGCTCCTATTTCCCATGCTTTTGCAACGTAAGGATTATTCTCCACATCATGAAATGGTTCCTGTCCAGTTTCATCTCCCATAAAATCAGTACTTCTCATGGTCCATCGTACCCAGTCTTTTCGAAAAACAAACCTCTTTGGGTATTCTTGTTCTTCACCCGCTTCAAGAATGTTCTGTGTGCGAAGAAATTCGAGAGATTCTTCTGCGGCACATGCTCCTGCAGAAGGAAAAATAAAAAGCAGCGAGAAAAACAAAATCCCTATTTTTTGTACTATTTTAGTCATGTGAGTCTAGAAGTGAAAAGAGCATACGAAACTTCGCTACAAAGTCATAGCGCAGGGAGTGTTTTTTTGTGAGAAAACCAAGAATACAAAAGAATATATTGTATTATTCTTTTGTGGATATTTTTTTATGAACCGTTTTTTCGGTATCAGTCTCATTTTTTTGAGGAGATTGATTCTTTGCACTTTCGTCTTGTTTCTTTTGCCTAAATGACTGCAATGCGCCCATCATAGCCTGCGCATTTACGAGTTTATTATTCGTTCCATAGCTCTTCCCCAAAATATTCTGAATACCTGACAGGTCTGCTATTTTTCGAAGAGCTCCTCCGGCAATAATACCGATCCCTTCTTTGGCAGGCATGAGTAAAATGCGCGCTCCTTTGTGTTTCCATTTTACTTCATGAGGAATTGTTCCTCTGATAATAGGGATTTTTATAAGATTCTTCTTGGCAGCAGCAACCGCTTTGTGTACAGCAGCAGCGACCTCTGTTGATTTCCCAGTACTCATTCCTACTCTGCCTTTTCGATCTCCTACTATGACCGTTGCCCGGAATCGCAGCCGGCGTCCTCCTTTTACTACACGAGTGACTCGTGCAATCTCGAGAACTTCTTCTTCAAATTCTTTTTCTCCAGTGTCCCCTCTTCCGCGTCTTCCGCGACGAGACCTCTTTTTGGATCCTTTTCCTTTCTGATTATCTCTTCGATTTTGAGAGTGTGATCGGTTCTTACCTTTTGTAGACGTATTTTCTGCTTTCTTTGCCGGATCTTGAGCTGTGGCTGCGTCCTGAGAAACATTTTTCTCTGCATTGGCAACAACACCCTGCTCTTCGGCAGAGTTTTCTTGTGGCGTAGATTCTTCTGTTTTTTGAACCTCCTGCTTTGAAGTGGTGTCTTTTTCTTCTGTCATGTGGGAGAAATATGAAAAATAAGAGATTTAAAACATAAGGCCACCTTCCCGAGCTCCATCTGCAAAGGTTTTTACCTTTCCATGGTATGCATATCCATTGCGATCAAAAACACAAGTCGTTATCTTTTTCTTTTTTGCTTGCTCTCCTAATTTTTTCCCAAGTTCTTGTACATTTTTGAGAGAAGTTCCATCTTTTTTTTCTTTTCGAGAAGTGATGCTTACAAGCGTGACACCACTTATGTCATCAATCAGTTGTGCTTCAAATGATTGAAGAGATCTGTATACAGTGAGTCTTGGCCTTTTGGCAGTTCCTGATATCTTGGCACGACTTCGTGCTTTTCGTCTCTGTCGCTGGAGTGATTTGATACTTGGCATAAATATATATAGTAAAGATTAAGCTTCTCCTGCACTTGCTGCAGCTTTTCCTGCCTTGCGAGGTACATACTCTCCTACATACCTGATTCCTTTTCCTTTGTATGGTTCTGGCTTTCTGAGTTTTCGGATATTCGCGGCAAATTCACCAACTGCTTGTTTATCAATGCCACTAACAATAAGGATATTTTTTTCTTCTTCATCATTTTGCACAGTAACTCCCTTTGGAGCATTCATTTCTATAGGATGTGAAAATCCGAGTTGAAGATTGATTTTATTCCCAGTTGCCTGCGCCCTATATCCCACTCCTTGAATTTCTAAACGTTTTTCAAACCCCTTCGAAACACCTTCAACCATATTGGCAATAAGTGCTCTTACAAGTCCATGGAATGCTCTCATTTGCTTTTCATCAGAAGCTCTTTTGACCTGTAAAGTGCCTTCCTCCTGCTCAAGGGCAATGCCGACGGGCATCTCGTATGAAAGTTCTCCCTTTCCTCCCTTGACGATTACCAGTTGGTTCTGAATTTCGACTGTTACGCCTGAAGGGATTTCGATGATTTGTTTTCCAATTCGGGACATAAAAATTAAAGATTTGGAATAAAATTATATTAATATACTTCACAGATATACTCTCCTCCTACTTTCTTATCCTGCGCTTGCTCCGTTGTCATAACTCCCTGGGAAGTAGAAACAATGCCTACTCCGTATCCATCGTGCACTGGCCTCATCTCTCGAGAGGCTAGATAATGCCTTCGGCCTGGCTTGCTTTTTCGAGTAAGCATAATATCTTTTCTTTCGGGCATGAGTTCAATATGAATGCTTTTTTTTCTTTGTTCTTCCATAATGCCTACTTTTTGTATAAATCCCTTTTTTTGCATGATATCTGCTATCGCTTTTTTTATTCGAGAATGAGGGATAGATACACTCTCCCTTTCCGCTCGTGAAGCGTTTCGTATTCTTGTAAGCATATCGGCAATAGGATCAGTATTCATTTTAAATGAAAAGGTTAAAGATTATATTTTTACCAACTCGATTTTTTTAATCCTGCAATTTTCCCTTCTCGAGCAAGTTCTCGTACACATATACGGCACATATCAAATATTCGCATATATCCGTGTGGCCTGCCACATCGTTGGCATCTGTTGTACATCCTTGTAGGATGCTTTGGCTTTCTTCCATCTGCAAGTGCCTGGAGATACTTTTTTTTGCGCTTATTTGCTTTTACGATCATTGACTTTTTTGCCATGGAAAAAAAATTATCGAGTAAAAGGGAAATTAAATTCTTTGAGAAGTGCTTTTGCTTGCTCATCGGTCTCGGCTGTAGTTGTGATAGTGATTTGTAGTCCAAATGGTTTTACTACGTCATCTTGAGGAATTTCTGGAAATACAGTGTGCTCACGAATCCCAAAAGAGTAGTTCCCTCTTCCGTCAAATGATTTGTGAGAAAATCCCTGAAAGTCACGAATTCGTGGAGCGGTATATGTAACCACTCTCTCTAAAAAATCATACATCCTTTGCTTTCTGAGGGTAACAGAGCATCCCACTGGCATCCCTTCACGGAGTTTAAAGTTTGAAATAGCCATACGAGCTTTATTCACTATTGGAGACTGTCCAGTAATGAGTTTGATGGCTTCGACTACTTTAGAAGGATTTTTTTCGGATTGTAAGTATTTTCCTATTCCCGCATTGACAGTAATTTTTGTGATCCGAGGTACTTCATGGGTGTTGTGCAAAGTAAGATCCTTTTGAAGCTTGTCTCGTAGAGTCTCCCGATATGTGGTTGCAAATGACACTTGAAAAATTTTAAATTATAGGATGGTTAGTTTTTTACAAATGGTGTATCGAGCGTTTTTCCGCTGCGGGCAGATATTCTATATTTTTTTCCAGATTTTGGCACCTCATACTTTACTTTTGTTGGTTTTTTCGTCTCTGGACAGAGAACCATAACGTTTGATGCATGAATAGGTCCTTCCGTCTGGATACGTTCTCCCGCTCTCTGCTGAGTTTTTTTGATGTGCTTGGTAATAATGTTGACCTTTTCCACGACTATCTTTTGGGATTTTGAGAGGATACTCATTACTTTCCCTTTTTTCCCTTTATCCTTGCCAGTTAAAACCTGAACAGTGTCTCCTTTTTTGATTCTCATAAATTGGAAAATTAGAAATTGAAAATTAAAAACTAAGTGCTAATGGCTAATAAGTTATAAAACTTCTGGCGCTTGGGAAATAATTTTTTGGAATCCCTTCCTCCTAAGCTCTCTGGCTACGGGTCCAAAGACGCGTGTACCTTTGGGTATTCCTTCTTTGTTAACAATAACAACCGCATTCTCATCAAACCGTATATACGACCCATCCCTTCTCTTGAGATTTCTTTTTTGCCTTACAATTACTGCCCTTTGAACGCTCTTTTTTTTTACAACTCCTCGAGGAAGCGCTTTTTTTACTGCAACGACAATCGTGTCTCCAATTTGAGCATATCTCCTTTTTGATCCACCAAGCACCTTGATGCACATAACACTTTTAGCACCTGTGTTATCGGCTACGCTGAGTTTGCTTTGAGTTTGAATCATTCTGAAATAAAAAGTGTATTATGATTGGCTGAAATAATTACTCTGCCTCTGATGCGACTATCCATCTCTTCCTCTTGGAAAGTGGCTTGGTTTCCATGATGGTGACCTCATCTCCTTCTTGATATTTATTGTCTGGATTATGAGCGAGAAACTTTCGAGAAATTCGATATCTCTTCTTATACTTCGGATGAGCTTTATATGTGTGCACTATAACTACTACTGTTTGGTCCATTTTAGCCGATATAATAGTTCCTTTTTTTGCTTTCATAGGATGATTTAAGAAGTAAGAGGAGTTTTTTCTGGGGAAGATTGTTTATTATTCAGTGCCGTTTTGAGCTGTGCAATATACTTTCTCTTTTTAGTTTTTTTTGCCGTATTTTTCTCTTGTTGAAGGCGTATTCCCATGCGTACTTGTAAGAGTTCTCTTTCGGTTTTTTCTATCTCTTTTCTGAGATCATCTTCTTTGGCTGCCATCATTTGTTGAAATGTCATCACAGAAAAAATGGAAATTATACAAAGCTTTTTGAAACGAATTTAGACTTGATACAAAGTTTATGAGAAGCGAGGCGAAGTGCTTCTCGAGCACTGTCCTCATCCACTCCGCTCATTTCAAAGATCATTGTTCCCGGTTTGATAGGTGTCACGTATCGATCAAGCGCGCCTTTCCCAGATCCCATAGGGACCTCTGCAGCTTTTGCTGTCACGGGTTTATGAGGAAATACACGAATCCAAACCTTTCCACCTCTTTTGATATATCTGTTGATTGCTCTTCGTGCGGACTCTACTTGTCGTGCACTGATTTCTCCTCGTGTGATTGCCTTGAGACCATACTCACCAAATGCAATCCGGCTACCACTGGTAGCGTTCCCTTTAAGGCGCCCCCTGAGGCGATGCCACTTCCGGTATTTTGTCTTCTTTGGATTTAGCATTATGAAAGAAAAAAGAAAGTGTGATCAAAAAATAAAAGCTGGGAGATTGTAGAGAGGAGAAAAGTTGACGTCAAGCCTTTTATGAAGCGCCTTGAGCATCGGAATTCACCTTTTTAAATACCTCTCCTTTGTAAATCCATACTTTTACTCCGATAGCACCATATGTTGTATGTGAATTGATATGCGCATATGAAATATCAGCTCGGAAAGTATGCAAAGGGATTTTTCCATCAATAAAGTATTCACTACGCGCAATTTCTACACCACCAAGTCTGCCGGACACTTGCACTTTTATACCTTTTGCGCCTGCTTCCATTGTTTTTTGGACAGCCATTTTTGCCGCACGACGAAAAGCAATACGTCTCTCCAGCTGCTGAGCAATGTTCCCTGCTACCAAACGTGCTTCCAATTCTGGCTTTTTTACTTCTTTTACTGCAATTTCAAATCGAGTGCCAAATTTTCTGAAAAGATCTTCTTTCAGATCATCTACTTGTGTTCCTTGTCTTCCGATGAGTACTCCGGGTTTTGCTGTATAGAGAGAGAGATGTGTATCTTTGTTCGATCGCTCTATCACAATTTTTGCAATACCCGCATCCTTTAGTTTTTGAAAAAGAAAATCTCGTATTTTTGCATCTCGATTTACCATTTGCGCATATTGCCTTTTATCACTCACAAACCACCGGCTTTCCCAAGTGTTGGTGATACCTATTCTCATGCCGACCGGATTCATTTTTTGCCCCATATTATCGAGTTATGAAATAAAAAGTAAAAAGAAAGATTCTTATTGGTAATTTTTCCTATGCACTCAGCTCTACAGTAATATGAGATGTGCGTTTCAAGAGTGGATTGGCACGGCCTCGAGATACAGGAATCCATCTCTTATTTTGAGGCCCTTTGGTTACCAAAATGCGTTTTATCATAAGCTTTGAAGTGTCTTGTCCAAGATTATTTTGTGCATTTGCTGTTGCGGAAGTAATTACTCTTCTCAGGATCTTAGCTGCTTTCTTCGGAAGGTACTTCAGGATTTCATCTGCTTCCGATACACTTTTTCCTTGTACCATGGTCGCTACAATATTTGCCTTTTTTGGAGAGATCCGAACTTGTCTGAGTACTGCTTTCATATGCAACTAATAAGGAGTTATAAATAAATATTATTCTGTTTTTGCCATCCTTCCACCATGGCTTCGAAACTTACGAGTAGGAGCAAATTCTCCAAGTTTATGACCTACCATGTCTTCCGTCACAAACACGGGGACATGTTGCTTCCCATTATGAACTCCAAATGTGTGGCCCACAAAAGCAGGATGAATAGAAGATGCTCGAGACCAAGTCTTTATAATTTTTTTTCCTCCTGTTGACTCCATAGTCATCACTTTCTTGAGGAGTTTTTCATCTACATACGGTCCTTTCTTTGAACTTCGTGGCATAGGAACTAGATTATAAAAGTAAAAGTAAAAAGTTTAAAAGAGTTGAAAATTGACTATCTCTTCTTCCCACCACGACGGCGAATAATAAATTTAGAAGAAGGATTTTTACGCTTTCGAGTTTTGTATCCGAGTGCTGGCGCTCCCCACGGTGTCTTTGGATGCTTGAGTCCTATAGGTGAGTGCCCTTCCCCTCCGCCATGCGGATGATCAGCAGCATTCATGGACTTTCCGAGCACCTGAGGTCGTTTTCCCATCTTGCGCACCCTTCCTGCTTTTCCAATGACTACATTCATGTGATCCGCGTTTGAAACGGTTCCAACAGTGGCATAACAATCCTTATGAATGAATCGCACCTCTCCAGACGGAAGTTGCAACTGCGCCATGTCGGCATCAAGTGACATAAGCTTTGCTGAGCTCCCGGCGCTTCTGACAATCTGCCCTCCTTTTCCAAGAGTAAGCTCAACGTCGTGAAGTGCATATCCCACAGGGATATTTTTGATCTTCATACGATTCCCTGTCTTTGGTTTTGCAGATTCTGACGTGATGACTTCATCTCCCACCTTCATTTTATCAGGAGCAAGGATGTATCTTTTCTCTCCATCTACATAGTGCAAAAGCGCAATAAATGCTGTTCTGTTGGGATCATATTCAAGTGCTGCTACATGAGCAGGGATATCTGACTTATCTACTCGCTTAAAATCTACATTACGATAGTGCTTTTTAACCCCACCTCCACGATGGCGTACGGTAATTCGACCGTGCGCGTTTCTTCCTGCTTTTGACTTCTTTTTAGACAAAAGGGCTTTTTCTGGCTTTTTTTTGGTGAGATCAGAGTAGTCTACACTGCTCATATTTCTTCTTCCCGGCGTTGTTGGTTTATAGATTTTAATTCCCATATATATAAAATTATTTTTTAGATTGTTGAGAAGTTTTTTCTGAGGATTTCTTTTTGGTTTTCTTCTCCACACTCACAAGCTCTATGGTGTCTCCAGATTTGAGTGTGACGAGTGCTTTCTTTCCTTGTTGGCGTTTTGTCATAAGTTGACTACGCCCAATCATTCGAGTCTTTTTTGGAAACCGAATGATCCGAACAGATGTTGGCATCACTCCATAAAACCTCTTCACTGCATTAAGAACATCTATTTTTGTAGCATCCATGTGCACCATAAATGTGTGCATGTTGTCTTCCTGCAGTCGTACAGACTTTTCTGTTGTCACAGGGCCGAGGAGAATTTGATGCAATTGCATGGATAAAATTTTGAATTATGAATGATGAATGGAGCTTGTCCGCCTGTCTGCCGTAGGCATGGCCGTGACGGACGTTAAGGGAAGGTTCATGGAGAAAATTTATAATGTAAAATCTAAAATTTACAATTTCAAAGCTATGCTTTGGTAAATATTTCTTCTGCTTTTTTGAGAGCTGGTTCGAGAAACAATACCGTGTCAGCCCAGAGTAAGTCTCGAATATTGAGATACTCTACTCTCAAAACACGGACACTTGGCAGATTTTCTGCACTTTTTTCAAGTACACTGTTTGATTCTGCGGTGACCACCAGCACTTTTCTCTGCACTTTCAAATCTGAAAGCATCTTGGCAAAGATTTTTGTTTTGGGTTTGTCATTTTTGAACTCATCAAGAATCATGATTTCCTCTCCTTGTGCCTTGAGAGACAGTGCAGAGAGAAGTGCTGCACGTCTTTGTTTTTTTGGCATATTTTTTGTGTAGTTTCTATTCGCACGAGGACCGAACACTACCCCTCCTCCTCGAAGAATAGGACTACTTTTTGAGCCTTGCCGAGCACGTCCTGTCCCTTTTTGTCGATACGGTTTTCGTCCTCCTCCTACAACTTCTCCTCTGGTTTTTGAGAATGCAGTGTCAGTACGTGCATTAGATATCTGTCGCACATAAGCCAAGTGCATGAGATCTTCTTTGATGGAAGCTTCAAACAGCTCTTTTTTCAAAGTAACATCCGATTTCTTTTTTCCAGCCTGTGAATAAAGTGCTGCTTTTATCATTGCTTTTCAATAACAACAAGAGAATTAATAGCCCCTGGCACTGATCCTTTGATCGCCAAGATATTTCGTTTTACATCCACCATCATAATGGGTCTGTTTCTAAGAGTGACTGTGTCACACCCCATTCGACCAGGCATCTTCGTTCCCTTTTTTGTTCGTCCTGGCATAGCACATTGTCCAGTTGATCCATGGCGAGTGTATTTTGTTCCATGTGTTCGACGTGAAACACGAGCATTATGCCTTCTTACTCTTCCCTGAAATCCTTTTCCTTTTGATACTCCGCAGATACGAACAAGATCACTTGGTTCAAAGATATCAACTTTTATCTTATCTTTTTCTTTATATTCTCCTTCGTCGCATTTAAATTCTTTCAATTTCTTGAACTTTTTTGTCTTCGTTGGCTTTTTGAGTGGACCAGCGCCTAAAACAACAGCACTATACCCATCTTTATCTTCTGTTTTTTTTTGATGGACAGTATTGGGTTCGCACACAAGATACGTCACAGGAACCATGTGTCCCTCTTCTGTGATCAACTGAGACATACCGAGTTTTTTTCCAAGTATTCCAATCATAAAGGTCTTTGAGAGCTTGAAAATAAAATTCAGATTCTGAGAGGATAAAAACCCTGTTTCGCCCTTTTAGAAAACAAAAGGACTTGAACCCGAATGTATTGCGCAAGATCAAAACGCCAAGGGAGTTTACTGATGAAGGTAGTGAGAGTCAAGGCTATTCTCGTAGAAATTGTACTGATTTTGAGTTCAGATTTTTTCTTTTTAGGAGGTTAGTTTTTTGAGAAAGCTTTTTATTGTTTGTAACTTATTCTCCTTTGAAGTGTTATAAAGATTGATCAATTTGCTCCCAATTATGGCAATATCCACTTTTTCTTGAATGACTCCAATATGGCTTTTCCTGGAAATTCCAAATCCTAAAGCTATTGGCACATGTATATGCTTTCGCACTCTCTTGAGATATTCATCCAACTTCGGAGAGAAATTCTTTCTTTCCCCTGTGGTACCAGAAGACGAGACACAATACACAAACCCCGATGCGACTTTTGTTATTTTCTTTAACCTCGCTTCAGGAGTAAGAGGAGAAATCACTTGTATGGCGTGCAGTTTATGTTTTTTACAAATCGAAAGATAATTCTCATATTTTTCTTCATCTATAGGAATATCAGGGATTATAAGTCCATAACACCCTATCTCTTTTGCTTTTTTGCAGAACTTTTCAAGCCCATAACGAAAGGGGATATTGTAATAGGTCATAAACAGAAGAGGTATATTTGTCTGCCGTTTTAACTTCTTCATAAGTCTAAAACAATCCTCAGGAGTAATTCCATTTTGCAAAGCTTTTGTATTAGCTTTCAAGATTGTTCTGCCATCAGCGATGGGATCGGAAAAAGGAATTTGAATTTCTAAATATGATACTCCTGCTTCTACCATAGTAAGTGCTATAGCTTCACATTCTTTCATAGTGGGATATCCGCCGACGATGTGAGTCATGAGTTTCATTTGGAATTATGAAAATTTATCCCGAACAATGAAGTAATCCTTATCCCCTCTTCCAGAGCAATTGAAAACTATAACTTCTTCTTTATTGAGCTTTGGAGCAAGCTTGATAACCTCAGCAACAGCATGGCAGGATTCTAGAGCAGCAAGAACTCCCTCTTCTTTTGCTAAAAGTGTATATGCTTCGAGCACTTCTCTATCGAATGCGTACGAAGTTTTAATACGACCAATATCTTTGAGATATGCGAGTTGAGGTCCCACTCCAGAATAATCCAATCCTGCGGCAATACTGTGTGTTTCTCGCATCTGTCCGTGCTTATCTTGGAGAAAATACGATTTAAACCCTTCAGTTACTCCTACTTTTCCTTTTTCAAAACGAGCAGCGTGCTCACATCCTTTCTTTGTCGATTTTAAACTCCTCCCCCCTGCTTCCACAGCTATCATTTTGACATCCTGATCATCCAAAAACTCATGAAAAATGCCCATGGCATTGCTCCCACCGCCAACACAGGCAACGAGATAATTAGGTTTTTTCTGAAGTTGCTTTTTCATCTCCCTTCCGACAATACTTTGAAAATATGCATTCATCACTGGATATGGATGAGGTCCACACACAGTACCCAGTAAATAATGAGTATCTTTCGGGTTCGAAATCAAGTCCCGCAATGCTTCGTTGATTGCATCTCGCAGTATTTGGCCGCCAATTGTAACTGGAACTACTGTCGCTCCGAGTCTTTCCATCCAGAACACATTTGGACGTTGCCTTTTATAGTCCTTTGCACCCATATAAATAGTGCAATCAAATCCAAATTTTGCTGCAATGGTCGCAGTAGCTAAACCGTGTTGTCCTGCTCCTGTTTCTGCAATAATCCTTTTCTTTTTAAGTTTTTTTGCCAGGAGCGCCTGTCCTGTGCAGTGATTGATTTTATGTGCCCCGGTGTGAGCAAGCCCCTCATTTTTGAGAAAGATTTTAGCTCCTCCTAGCTTTTTCGTTAGGTTCTCACAAAAATATAAAGGAGTAGGTCTGCCAACAAAAGTGGTATACAAACCTTTGAGATCAGAAAGAAAATCGCGATCTCGTATGCTTTCGTAAAAAGCCTGCTCCAATTCCTCCATGATGGGCATGAGGAGTTCAGGAATATATCTGCCCCCATATATCCCAAAGTGTCCAGATCTATTCAATATGTACTTTTTAAGCGATTTCATAGTTGTTTCATAAAGGAATGGAAAGTGTCCAAATTGAGTGACTGTTCGCCATCAGAAAGAGCTTCTCTTGGGTTATTATGGACTTCAACAATAAGTCCTTGTGCACCGGCTGCAAGTGCTGATTTTGCAAGCGGTGTGATAAGGTCAAAACGACCAGCCGCATGACTTGGATCAGCAATAATCGGCAAATGCGACTCCTTTCTAATGAGTGCGAGAGTGTTGAGATCAAGTATATTCCTTGTGGAATTTTCAAAAGTCCGTATTCCTCTTTCACAAAGAACAACATTTGGATTCCCTGCATTCAAAATATATTCTGCAGCCAATAAAAACTCCTCCATCATTGCCGACATCCCTCTCTTGAGAAGAATAGGTTTGCCCATAAGGGCAACTTTTTGAATGAGGTCAAAATTGTGCATATTTCGAGAGCCAATTTGAACCATATCAACATACTTTTGAAACAGTGGTATATCCTCGGCAGAAATAATTTCGCTCACTATCGGAAGTCCCACTTGCTGAGATACTTTTTTCATAATTCGTAAACCACTTTCTCCGAGTCCCTGAAAGGAATAGGGAGAAGTTCTTGGTTTATACGCACCACCCCTGAGCATATCGCCACCAAGTTTTTTTACCGTCTTGGCGATGGTAAGAAATTGATCCTCAGATTCTATAGAACAGGGACCAGCAATAACGACGGGTTTTTTACCTCCAAAAACAACTGTGTTCCCCACTTTTACCAGAGTATCCTCGTTTTTATATTCCCTGCTCACCAACTTATATTTTTTGGTCACATGGATTATCTCTTTTACCCCTGGAAAATTAAGAATACCTCCTTCGTTAACATAGTCTTTATTTCCAATGACTCCAATGGCCGTACGCTGAGAACCCGGAATCTTTTCTGCTTTGAGATTGAGTTTTTCGATGGCATTCACAACATCTTCGACTTGCTTCTGAGAAGCGGTGTTTTGCATGACAATTAACATGGTGAAAGGTGATGAAAGAGAAAAGAAATTTTTTGTAAATCGATTTTTAAATCTGTTTCTGCGCCGCTGGCAATATCAACTCCCAATGGATGCAATTTTTGTATCATTGTTCCAATATTGTTTGCATTTATTCCTCCCGACAGAAAGAATTTTCCTGAAATACCTCTCAAAAGATCAGTATTCATCATTTTTCCACTCCCAGGATCGGGGCCATCAAAAATGACATAAGACACATGTGGCAAATATTTTTCAGCTATTTTTATATCTGCTGATGTTTTGAGAGGAATAGTTTTGAGAACCGGCTTACAACACTTTTGAACATAAGACAGCGTCTCTTTGCCGGAAAGCTGTATGTAGTCGAGATTAAGCGCAGTCGCTATTTTATTTACTTCTTCCAGTTTATGATTTTGAAAAACTCCAACTGTTTTTGCATGAGTAATATTTTCGCAAATTATATTTGCTTTTTTGACAGAGACAGATCTGTGGCTTTTTTCGACAAAATTAAGACCAATAAGGTCTATGCCGAGTGCGTCACAAAAATATGCTTCCTCTTCTGTGCGAATACCACATATCTTCAAAAGTGGTTTTTGTGAACGAAAAAGACTGTGTATTTTTTCTGAAATATTCTCGCTGGACATGAAAGATGTTCCTATGAGTACTGCATCAATATTTTCTGGGAGTAAATCGATATTACTTTTTGAAGTAATGCCACTCTCAGAGATGAGAATTTTGTCAGCAGGTATATGCGGAGCAAGTTTTTTCGTTACCCGCATGCTTGTCGTAAAAGTATTTAAATCTCTATTGTTGATGCCAATTGCTTTCGCTGAAGTTTTGAGTACTTTTTCAAGTTCTTCGCGATTATGCACTTCACATATAGCCGTCATTTTCAGACTTTCCACTACCTTCAGAAACTTCTTTATCTGATCTTCATTTAAAATTGCTGCAATCAAAAGCACTGCGGAAGCACCATATTTTCTCGCTTCGTAGATTTGATATTCATCAATAATAAAATCTTTGCAAAGAATCGGAGTATGTTTTGTATGTTCATACGCTTTTTGAAGATGCTGTAAGCTACCACCAAAATATTTTTGATCACAAAGCACAGAGATTGCATCAACACCATTTTTTTCATAGAGTCGTGCAATCCTTGTTGGTGAAAAGCTTCCAGAAGCTATTTTTGGCGAGCTGGGAGAATATTTTTTTATTTCGGCAATAAGAGATAATCTTGGTCTTTGCAGACGCGCTATAAAATTTCTATCGCAGATTGGAGCTTCTTTTTTTAGTTTTTCTAAGGAGTATTTCAGTTTCCTTTTTTCCAATTCCTCACATTTATGTTGAACGATTTTTTGAAGAATATGAGGAGTTTTAGAATATTCTTGATAGATATGAAGCGTCTCGAATGCTTTTCCTTCCTGAGCAGCCTGTTTCGCCAAACGATATCCATCTTTAAGATTTACTGCTTTCCCAGTGAGCTGAAGCGCAAGAGCAACATTGATGAGCACAAGATCCAAATGTTTAGTTTTACATTTTCCCTGGAGTATAGATTGAGTCATTTTTACATTATATTTTGGGGTTCCTCCTTTGATTTCAGAGAAAGAACATGAGGAGAGTCCAAAATCTTTTGGAGAAATTATATATTTTTGTATTTTGTTCTTATGGAGTTCCACTACATATGTTTTTCCGGTCAGAGTCACTTCATCCAGTCCATCTTCCCCACAAACCACAAAAACATGCTTTTTTCCAAGAAGTTTGCATGTTTGAGCAATGATTTCCATTTTATCTCGAAACGCAGTACCGATAATTTGTTTCTGTGCACGCACAGGACTCAAGAGTGGTCCTAAGAGATTAAAGAAGGTTGGCTTCCCGATACTTTTCCTGACTGGCGCGAAATGCTTCATGGCCGGGTAAAACTCCGAAGCAAAAAGAAGCGCAAGATGATGATTATGATAGAGCGTTTCAGAACTATGAGAATTAATACCAAGTGTTTCCACAAGATCAAAACTGCCAAAACGGCCACTTGCAGCTTTATTCCCATGTTTCGCCACTTTGACTCCTAGTGACGCCAAAATAAAAGCAGCAATGGTAGAGGTGTTGATCCTCTGGAGACCCGACCCACCGGTGCCACAAACATCAATTGCTTCAGAAAACCTCCGCTTCTCTGGAAGGTCCTTTTGCAAAAAAACAACGATATCCCTGAACTCCTCAGCAGTAAGTGATTTTTTTGATTCTAAAAATTCCTTTTGCTGATGCAAGGAAAGCCGACCGGAGATACTCCGTTTAAGAAATTCTATCGTATCCATAAACAAGATTTTTAATAATATGAAATCCATTTTGACCTTTCATGGTCAGAACTGACTCTGGATGAAACTGCACGCCTTCTATTGGCAGGCTTCTATGACGCACTCCCATAACAATATTTTTGTATTTTGCTGAAGTGCAGAAGCATGATGGCACTTTGTCGGCTATGAGAGAATGGTATCGACCTGCCATAAAATTCTGCTCAAGTCCGGTAAAAATAGTCTTTCCATCATGACGAATGGGAGAAGCTTTTCCATGAACTGGTTCAGTAAATGTAAGCGTGCCACCAAAATATTCAATGAGCGCTTCGTGTCCCAAGCAGACTCCGAATATTGGATATATATCATGATATCTATCAATAATACCCATAAGATTCCCTGCGTTTTTTGGAACCGATGGACCAGGAGAAAGAACAATTAAATCTGGGTCAATTTTCGCTACAGAGGATATACTGATAGTGTTGCGAAGCGTTGTGACCTTACAATTTAGCTGCGTAAGATAATCAACCAAATTAAAGGTAAATGAATCAAAGTTATCAATAACGAGAATGTTTTTATAATGAGACATATTAAGATTGATGAACGAATGTGTTTAAAAAAGCCTGTGCCTTCTGCAGCGTCTCTTCATATTCTTTCTTTGGCTGAGAATCATGGAGTAAAGTCGCTCCTACCTGAAATCTCAGTGCATTTTTTCGAATGTGTGCCGTACGAATAATAATCCCAGTGTCCATTTCGCCTGAGAAGGTAAAGTAGCCAAGAGCACCACCATAATATCCTCTTCTCTCTTTCTCATGCTTTTCAATTACCTTCATTGCAGCAACTTTTGGTGCCCCCGTAAGTGTGCCAGCATTAAGACAGGCAATGAGAGCGTCAAGGGCGATATATCCAGATCTCAATTCACCCTGCAAATGAGCCACCGTGTGCATTACTTTTGAATATTTTTCAACAAATCGATAATCACTAATTTTTAAATTTGGCTTACAAATCCTGCTCAGATCGTTTCGCCCCAAATCAATAAGCATATCGAGTTCGGCCTTCTCTTTGGGATCGCTGAGAAGAGAAAGCATATTCTCATGATCCTCAATGGCGTCTTCACCCCTTCTAGCTGTCCCTGAAATAGGACGAAGATGGGCGATATTGTTTTCCACACGCACCATCATTTCTGGGGATGCTCCTACAAGTTGTTCGTTTCCAAAGTCAAAATAAAAAAGATACGGAGACGGATTTGTTTCACGATAGGCAAGATACAGTGCAAATGGGTCTCCTTTAAAATGAGCGTTTAGAATATTTGAAAAGACGACTTCAAACAATTCTCCTTTTTTGGTGTACTCCTTTGCGATTTCAACCATTTTTTCATATTCATCCTGTTTCAGGGAAAATTTCACTCTTGAGATTTCATAAGAAGAAGGCTTCTTTTTTACTTTTACTTGTTTACAGATCTTGGAGATAGCCTTCTGAGCACTCTGTATATCACCTCGAAAGGCAATAATTTCTGTTTTCTCCTTCAGATGATCAAAGAAGACAAATGTGTCATAGAGAAAAAAAGTAAAATCATTTACATCGTTCTCCGGTAAAATATTAGGAATTTCTTCAAAAAGACGAATAAAGTCATAGCTCAGAGCTCCGTAGAGGCCAAGAAAGCTCTTCCTTTTAAGTTTTAATCCTTGTAAAGCCATTCTGATGACCTGGGCAATATTTTTTTGTTGAGATCGTTTTGCTTCGTCAAATTCGTGAGTTTTTTTAGAAATTCTTCCTGTAATACCATTTTCCCCTCTCTCGCAATGATCACAAAGTGCCAAGTCGTCTTTCGATATGCGTTCCAAATACGATTTCCCTCTTTCCTGTAATACAGAAATCTCAAAATTTTCATCTTTTCCAGATATTTTCAAGATGGGATCAACGCCGATGAGACTGAGCCTTCCATAGATATGAGAAATGTCCTTGGATTCTAGTAAAAACTTGAATTCATAATTTCTGTACAACCGAGAAAATATTTCATGCGCGGTCTCATACGGAATCTCTTCAGACCCTTCGTATATGCCAGTGTGTATTTTGCTATATTGAATCATTATATTTTAAAAATAAAAAAACACCTCGGCGATGAGGTGTTTACAAACTTTTACAGTTTCAGAAAAATGGGCACCTCAATGCCGTACGAAAAAAGTTATCCACCAAGCCTGCAATTTTGTGTTTGAAGATTTCATTTTAAAGAGTATTAAGAAATTTTGAATTCCCATATTTCAATTCCTTTGCTCCTCTGCTCACTGTGGCAATTCCTACACCCAATTTTTTTGCTACTTCCCATTGGGAATGTCCTTGCTTTAACAGTTTCAATATTTGCAATCTGCGAGCCACTTCTTCCCGCTCTGATGGAGTTAATATGCCCAGAAGAAACTCTTCTGCCCGTTTTGTATTGTGAATATGCGCAATGACTTTTGCCAATTCATTTATAAAGTCTGGAGAGCTCTTCATATACTATCTTACTAGAACACTAGTAAATATAGATATGAAAGAATATAAAGTCAAGAGTTTTTTACAGTTCTAAAATTCAGACATTGAGGATGCTGAAATCATGTATTGCTCTCAAAGAAGCATTTCTGCTACTCTCCCGAAAGAATTTACTCATAAATTTTTTCTTTTCTCTATGATCTCCGCATTCTTCCCAGCCGTTTTTGGAATACTTGCCCTCCTGTTTTGGGTCGCTTTTATTAGTTCCGTGGGCGTTTTCTTCCCAGCTATATACCTCCTTGCCAAATCACCCAATCGCATTCTTTCCTCTCTGTTTTCATTTAAGGTTTGGGGGGGTGGAATACTCGCCATACTTTTGGCAGTCGGATTGTTTGCAAATGATCTATTGGAGCAAATCGGATTTGGGGGTGATGCAGGAGGGCTTTGGACCATGAGTAATTTGCGACTAGAAATCATACTTCTTCTCGTAGGGGGATATCTTCTCGTTATTGGGAAAAAATTTCTCCCAAGAAGTCTCTTTGATACCGAGAAGAATGAAGTGAAAAGTCCCGTATTGTATACATCTCATGTATTTCATCTTCTCTCTACTGGCATTTTGATTCTCCTTGATGTTTTTCTTCTGGTGTATCTGACCAATTGGCTTCTGAAATTTGGATTTGCAGATCAGTTTGAAACTCATGAATCAGGACTCAAGTTTTTGATGAACTTTATCAGTATCGTAGTCCCCACAGCACTTTTGGGAGTCTTTTTGTTGCCATCATATTATGGACAAAAAAGAATTATGCCGAAGATACAATCTGAAGCGTGTGCTATTTTTCATTTTGTTCTTCTCTTTGTCTCAGGTTTTGTCATGCTCTTTACCTTGGCGATTACACTTCGTGAATGCCTGATGTCACTCCTTGCTTTTGGAAGTGAGATAAGTATTGGTGGACTACGTATCTTTTTAATTCTGTTAGCGCTTTCGGCTACCATCTTTTTCTGGACATGGAAAAACATAGGAGGTCAAAAATCATTCGTGAAGAAATAAATTTGCTCCCCCTTGCAAAGGGGTAGAGGGGGTTTTGGTGAATGGAACAGGAATAGTTTCTAAAACTCCTTCCACTTCTCTTCACAAAATTCCTTGATTCGCCTTTCAAACGTATCACGAGCAAAACTACTCACTGAATTTTGAACTTTTTGTGTATCAAATTTCATATTTTCAAATCGATTGAGCGCATCTTGGAGTGATGATGCGTTCTGTTCTGCAAAGAAAATACCATTTATTCCGTCTTTAATGACATTGAGCGATCCGCCTTTTTGAAAGGCAATGGCCGGAGTGCCTGTTGCCAGTGCTTCCATAAGAGAAATGCCAGCATCTTCTATTTGTGGAAAAAGGAATCCTTTTGCTTCTCCTAAGAGTCTCGGAAGATCAGTATATGGAACAAACCCAAGGAATTCGATGTTGGGAGCTTTTTTTGCCAAATCTTTGAGTCGTCTCTCATCCGGTCCACTTCCTAAAATCTTGAGTCTTTTTTCTGGAAGTGAGGCAAAGGTGTTGATGAGAAGATCAAATCGTTTGTAGGGAGTAAGTCTTCCCATGGCAATGTAGTGATCTTTTTGAGAAGTTTTGATGCCTTTTTTAAAAAAGGTAAAGTTCACCGGTGGTTCAATAACTTCTGAGCCTCTGCCGTAGTATTTGCTAATACGTCGCGCAATAAAATCAGAGTTAGAAATATAATGGTCAGGACGTTTTGAGGCAAAGGTATCCCATATTCTGAGGCGTGAAAGAATGCGCGGCAAAAAAATTTTGATCCAATTGCATCCTCTTGGGAGAGGGAATTCTGCGACATATTCCTGCCAGGTATCCCATAGATATCTGGTAGGGGTATGGCAATAACAGATATGTAACGTCTCCGGACTGGTGAGACATCCCTTTCCTACAAATGAGGAAGAAGAGAACACCAAGTCATATTCAGAGAGATCAAGACACTCTATTGCCTTTGGAAGGAGAGTAAGGAAAAGTTGATGCTTTTTTCTTATCCACTTCGGAAGTTTTTGCAAAAAGCTGGTGTGTACGTTTTTTCTTTCCAATTTTTTGAGTATATCTTCTGTCGCCAGAGTAGTAAAAAGATCAGCATTAGGAAAAACATGCAAAAAACTCTGAACTACTTTTTCTGCACCTCCAAAATTTGTCAGCCAATCAGCCACAATTGCTACTTTGAGATTTTTGATTCTTTGTTCCATATACATCAAATATTACATCTTCTCTGGCACCCCTATTCCCAAAAGGAAGAGTCCTTGTTGTAAGGTTTCACACATTTGAGTGGTGAGAAAGAGTCGTGAATTTCTTTCATCTTCACCAGCTTGAAGGATGGGGCACTCTCCATAAAAATTATTAAAAGTAGACGCCAGCTCATATACATATTCTGCAATAAAATGTGGCATTCTTTTTTCGGCGGCGAGAAGAACATTCTGGTGAAAATCAAGAATTGTTTTTGCGAGCCTTCTCTCTGCTGGATGAGTGATCTTAAAATTTTGGGAAGACTGTTCTTGGGCTTCCTTTTTACGCAAAATACTGCGAGCACGAGCATATGCATATTGCAAAAACGGTGCAGAGAATCCCTCAAAAGAAAGCATCCGTTCCCAATCAAAGGTAATATCAGTTGTCCGATTTTGAGAGAGATCATTAAACTTAATCGCTCCTATTGCAATCATCTTTACGAGTTCATTTTTTTCTTCTTCAGAAAAATCAGTACCGCGTTCATCTAAAGAGGTTCTAACTCTTTTTTTGGCTTCATCAAATATTTCCATGAGATTAATCGTAACTCCTTTTCTCGTACTCAGTTTTCCTTCTGGAAGCCGCACGAGTCCAAAATCAATATGCTCGCACTTCGCTGTGACTCCGAGCATTTTTGCCGTTTCAAAAACACGCTTAAAATGCATAAACTGATCATTCGCCACAATGTGAGATAGTACGGTATACCCCTCTTTATCATAATAAAGAATACGAGTAAGGTCTCGAGTTTGGTAGAGAGTTGCTCCATCAGATCTTCTGTAAATCATTGTAGGGAGCTTTGTCTTTTCTGGAAAATGCACAACGAGTGCCCCACCTTCTCCTTCTGTGGACACCTTTTTCTCTTGCATCAATTTCAAGGTTTCTGCCTGCCTTGGTTCCCAGAAGCTCTCTCCACGAATGCAGTCAAAGTGCGCATCCATAAGATCATAAAACACCTGCACTTCTTTCATAGATTCATCCACGATCCATTTCCAAAGTGTAAGATTTTCTTCATCTCTGTCAATTTCCATCTTTCGAAATTCTTCTGCTCCTTGTTTCTCCAATTCTGGATCATCTTCTACCTCTTTATGAAATTTTTGATACAGCTTAGTAAGTTCTTTGATTGGATTTTTATCAATAGATTCTCTATCTCCCCATTTATGTATCGCCACCACGAGTTTTCCAAACTGCGTTCCCCAATCTCCCAAAAAGTTGTCTTGGAGTACTTCACCTCCGGTATAACGAAAAATACGTGCGAGAGACTCTCCGAGAATTGTACTTCTGAGGTGTCCAAAATGCAGTGGTTTTGCAATGTTGGGATGTGAAGAATCAATACAAATTTTAATCTCTTTCCCTGAATCGATCTTTTTTTGGGCATTAAAATTTTTGAGTGCATCGGTAATGTATTCTTCGGAAAGGGAGAAATTAATAAAGCCTGGAGCAGCAACTTGTATATACTCAATCCCTGGTATTTTTGGGAAGATCTTCACAATTTTTTCTGCAATTTCGAGAGGAGAAGAACCCAGTTCTTTACTCAGTTGAAAAGCAATATTGGTCGCATAGTCTCCATGTGACTCTTCTTTCGGATACTCAAAATGTATCTCTTTTTCGGGAAATTTTAGCTTCACGAGCGTTGTCGTGAGCGCCTCAGAAAGTTCAGTGAGTTTTTTTTCGAGTTGATTCATGCGTTACAAAATTCACTTGTGAGTATAAAGGGTCATGAAAATTATGGAAATAAAAGAAAAATTCCCCTTCTTTCGTGCAAATACTGTTGCTTTTTTTCGAGAGTTTCGATATATTCCCTGTCGCATTTTCGCTCTTCTGGATCTGCCATGCGGACCGAGAAGACTCGATATTTTTCCCCCTTTACTTATGCCAGCAAAAAAAGAAGATACCAAGAAGGCGACTCCTAAAAAAGCGGCTCCTAAAAAAACAGATATTCAAAAGAAAACAGTGAAAAAAACAGCTTCTAAGAAGGCTGTAGACTCTCCCAAAAGCGCGGTCACAAAAAGAAAATCAAAAAAATCTGTTATTTCTGATCACCAGTCTCATGAAAAAGACACGGGATCTATTCATGTTCAAGTTGCTATTTTGACCGAACGAATTGCCTCTCTTACAGAGCATCTCAAAGCGCATGCCAAGGATAATCACTCTCGGCGTGGACTCCTTATGATGGTAGGAAAAAGGCGAAAGCTCCTCGGATATCTCAAAAAGAAATCAAAAGATAAATATGCTGAGCTTGTTAAAAAGCTCGGTATTCGAGGATAAATGTTCTTTGATACCTTATTATTTATATAAATTTTCCTCTTTTTTCAGGAGAAAAAGCTACATTTTTTTGTTGTTCTTGCTTTAGCGACACTTGCTTAAAGGACGACAAAAAGAGTGTCGCTTTTTGATTCTCAAGAGACAAGAGGTACTGCTGATGCAAAATCGCATCAAGATGGTCCTGTTTTGTAGGACTTTTTTATATCTCTTTCTCTTTTTATATTATGTCGTATTATCCAAAGCTTAAAACATACACTCTTTCCCTTGGGGACAAAGAACTTGTAGTGGAAATCGGAAAATTGGCTCAGCAGGCCAATGGTTCTGTCGTTATTACTATGGGTGGAACTACTCTATTAGCAACGGCAACGATGTCGGTAAATGAACGCGACATTGGTTTTTTTCCTCTTATGGTCAACTATCAGGAAAAAATGTACGCGGCTGGACTCATCAAAAGTAGCCGTTTTATGAAACGAGAAGGACGACCTGCTGATGACAAGATACTCATGGGACGTGTGATCGATCGAACCATCAGACCTTTGTTTCCAAAAGGACTCAAAAAGGATGTTCAGGTCATGCTGACCACTCTCTCATATGATGGGGAGAATGAGCATGATATGGTAGCGGCCGTGGGAGCTTCGATCGCTCTGAGTATTTCTGACATCCCATGGAATGGACCATGTGCCAGTGTGCGGGTCGGAATGATAAATGGAGAATTTGTTTTAAATCCATCACGAGAAGCTCGAAGTACTTCAGATCTTGATCTTATCGTCTCTTCTTCCGCACAAAATATTATTATGATTGAAGCAGGTGCGAATGAAATCCCCGAAGAGAAAATGCTCGAAGCACTCGCATTTGGAAAAAAATGGGGACAAAAGATCTGCGGATTTATCTCTGATATTCAAAGTAAAATTGGAAAAACAAAGATGGAATTTAGTGTTCCTGAAGAAGATGAAGAGCTTAAGAAGTGGCTTGAAGGAGAAGTTTCGGAAAAAATGAGAGATTGCATTTTTACTATCCCTGAAAAGAAAGAGCGATTCCGCACAAAAGCGCAGATTATAGAAGATGCTCAAAAAAAAGCGGAAGAACACTTTGGAGAAGAGCGTGATCTCTCTCAATTTAAAGCTTTAGCAGATACAATTTTTAAGACTATTGTTCGCAATTCTATCTTGAAAGATGAAAAGCGAATCGCTGGAAGAAAATTGACCGAGATCAGACCGCTCAATTGTGAAGTTGGGATTCTGGAAAGAACTCATGGATCCGGACTCTTCAACCGTGGAGAAACGCAAAACCTTGCGGTCGCAACTCTGGCAGCGCCAGGAAATGAATTGATTGTTGATGGAATTGAAGGAGAAAGCAAACGACGATTTATGCATCATTATAACTTTCCACCATTTTCTGTAGGAGAGTGCTCCAATCGGCTCTTTACTGGAAATCGGGAAATCGGACACGGAGCACTTGCTCAGCGCGCCCTCGAGCCCGTACTTCCTGCTCAAGCCGATTTCCCATATATTATCCGCGTGGTAAGTGAAATCTTAGAATCCAATGGTTCGAGTTCTATGGCGGCTACATGTGGATGCACTCTGGCTTTGATGGACGCCGGCGTTCCCATTAGTGCCCCTGTTGGAGGCATTGCCATGGGACTGATGACCGACCCTGATACAGGAGAATATAAGGTCCTTACCGACCTTCAGGACGAAGAAGACTTTGGAGGAGATATGGATTTCAAAGTGACTGGAACCGAAAAAGGAATCACTGCTATCCAAATGGACATCAAACTTTTGGGAATTGCTGATGAGATCTTCAAAGACGCTTTTGCGCAAGCTCATCAAGGGCGACTTGAAATCTTAAAAGCAATGACTGATGCGATCAGTGAACCAAGGAAGGAACTATCACCATATGCTCCAAGACTTGAGACGATCAAAGTCGAGACCGAAGATATTCGTCTCGTAATTGGAAAAGGAGGAGAAACGATCCAGAAAATTACTGGAGATACAGGGGTTGAAATGAATATTGAAGATGATGGCACCATCACTATCGCTTCAAACGATGGGGACGCGATGGCAAAAGCAAAAGCCATGGTCATGGCCATTGTGGCCAAGCCAGAAGTGGGGAAAACCTATGAAGCAAAAATAGTACGAATCGAAGCCTATGGAGCTTTTGCCGAGTATATGCCCAACAAGCAAGGTCTCATTCATGTCTCACTCATTGCCAATGAGCGTGTGGAAGATGTGAGTAAATACGTCAAAATGGGTCAGATTGTAAAAGTAAAGCTTACCGAAATCGACCGAGAAGGACGCGTACGGCTTTCCATGAAAGACGCTGTTCAGGAATAGAGATAAACAATGCTATGAGTAAGTACAAGAAAGATTTTTGTTTATCTTGCTGTATTGATATTTTTTATTTCTCTGTTATTATAGTATTCAACTGTATATCCCGCATTCTGTGGTGAAGTGCACCACTTGGGATAAAAAGATATTAGAGATTGTTATAGAAGTCAAAGACATGGGTGGGAGTTCTAAAGCCGAGAACTTTCATGGGAGTGTTGTTAAGAGTATCAACAAAGGATTGTAACTGGTTTTGAGAGAAATTCTTGAGGTCAGCTTTCTTAGGGACAAATTTTCTAAGTTTTCCAATGGCGTTTTCTACAGAGCCTTTTTGCCAAGAAGAGTAGGGGTCACAAAAATAAATAGGGATTCTTAAGTCTTTATATCTGGTGTTTTCTACACCGTTGTCCAAGGTAAGTGAGTATGCAGGGAGTTGGTGCAGAATGTCTCCAAATCCCTGCATGGATTCTCTGAGCCGAGACACCTTCTTCACGAATATTTTACGAGAGAGTCGTTCTCTAACGATGACAAGAGTTTGTGGGGAAGCTTTCTTGGGTCTGCCCATGGTATCTCCTTCGTAGTGTCCAAATCTTTTCTTCTGGTTGATATGCTGAGGTCTTTGGGCAATAAACACTCTATCTTTGATGATTTCATGCTTTGATTTCTTCTTTCTCCGTTTACGCTTCCTATATCTCTTGCGATAAAGAAGAGGACATAGGTCTTGTCCGTGTGCACTGTAGAGATATGTATAGATGGCATCTTTCCCAATACGAACTCTCTTCTCCAAGTACAGTACTCCTGCAATCTTCTCTGGTGACCATTTTAACAACATCTTTTCTCGCATATACTTCTCTATCTCATCATCCTCACGTACCTTCATTCCTTGGTATTTACTAAATCTTCTTTTGTTCTGTGCTTTTTGATGAGCCTTACACGCATCGTATCCTCCTCTCTTCATCTTCCGCTTGAGCTCTCTGCTGATTGTAGAGTGACTCCTGTTCATCGCTTTGGCTATCGATCTCATCGAATACCCTTTGGAGTGGAGTATTAAGAGTTCTTGTCTCTCGCTCTTACTGAAGTGTTCATAGTTGTTCATGCACCTAGAGTATTAAATTCTTCCGAGGTGGTGCACTTCAAACTCGAATTGAGGTATTAAAAACATGTCCAAAAATAAACTTCCATTCGAAAGGGTAAGATTACATCTCAGAAAAGATGATCTTATAAATACACAAATCATCGCTGAAAGACTAAAATTAGAAATTAGACAAAGGATCAAAGCATTAAAAATTGATGAAAAAAACTTGTTAGTCAGAATGATTGGTGCCCGTAGAAATAATCTATCGGGTCAAATTTATATTTCTACGAAGAATTCTCACTCCGGAGTTTTCTGTGGGACAGTAGAGGTTCTGGGAACAGGATCTCTTGCAGATGATGCAATGCGATATCAGCCAGAAAATGATAAGTCTTTGGAACTCGTAATATACGATGCAAGAAAAATGATATCTCTATTAGAAACGGAGGATCTCACGGACTTTTATGGATTTAAAGATACAAGAGATCCATTAAAAGCTGTGCTTTTTTCTCTCATATTCAGATACCCAGGATCCACAGCAGATATAGGAGATACTCCCGAAGATTTGAACGACCGTGAATGTGGCCTAGATGCAGTGGACCAACGTTTTGAAGAAGGAGATGGAATTCAACTAAATGTTGAGAATGCTTTGGATAAGATGGATGAAGAGAGAAGGTGATAGGAGATTATGGGGAAAGTGAATATTTTTCTATTTTTATCAGGAGATAGCTTTTGAATAATTAATTTTAAGGGAGATTGCCACGTCACCTCGGACGAATTCCAGTGGGCAATTGGGATACCAATCTACACAATAAAAGGTGTATTTTTACAAATCAAAATACTTCAAGTTTGGCTTACAAACTGGTATAATGACGAGATTATTTTAACTTTGTTATGCCAGATATTTGCAATGCACATAAGATCGATATTTCTGAACTGTACACGAAAATTGGGTCTTCTGAAAAAGGACTATCCTCAAATGAAGCTCAGAAGCGAATGGTTACACATGGTCCTAATGAACTGAGTGCTAATGGCAAGGAGTCACCTCTCGTGAAATTTTTGAAACAATTTATAAATTTCTTTGCCATGCTTCTTCTTTTTGGTGCAGGGCTTTCTTTTTTGGCAGAATATTTAGATCCGGGACAAGGACACCTCTATATCGCCATTGCTCTGGCAACAGTCGTCGTGCTCAACGCCGTGTTTACATTCCTTCAGGAGTATCAATCGGAAAAAATCATGGATTCATTTCGTAAGATGCTTCCGACCAATGTGGAAGTGCTGAGAAATGGAAAAAAGGTGAAGCTGGAAGCGAAGTATCTTGTCCCAGGCGATATTATCTTTCTCGCCGAAGGAGATAAAGTCCCAGCTGATGCGAGGCTCATCGAGCAAAATGCGATGAAAGTGGACCATTCAGCTCTCACAGGAGAATGTGAGCCGCAACTGAGGAAAAACGAATGTACTCATGAAAATATTTTGGAATCTCGAAACATGTTATTTTCTGGAACATTGGTGCAATCGGGCAACGGTACTGCAATTGTCTATGCTACAGGAATGAAGACGCAAATTGGAGAGATTGTTTCGCTCACCAAGCAAACCAAAGGAGTGGTGAGTCCGTTAAAAAAAGAACTGCATCGTTTTATTCGCATTATTTCTGCTATTGCCATCTCACTTGGAGTCGTCTTTTTCTTTGTAAGCCTCGCCATGGGACATCAACTCATGGGGAGTATCATCTTTGCTATTGGAATCATTGTGGCCAATGTGCCAGAAGGACTGCTTCCGACAGTAACACTATGCCTGAGTATTGCCGCCAAGCGCATGGCAAAGAAAAACGCGCTGATTAAAAATCTGGAATCGGTGGAAACGCTCGGATCTACTACTGTGATCTGTACTGATAAAACCGGGACGATTACTGAAAATCGGATGACCGTAGAAGCCATTTGCTATAACCGCAACTCTTGTGATGTGAGGAAAGCGAGTGATCCAGAATCATTTGAATTTCAGCAAATACTGAAAACAATGGCACTGTGTAACAATGCACGATATGACGAGCAAAAAAAGGAGTTTGTAGGAGATCCGACCGAAACCGCACTGCTCGCATTTGCCCAGAAGCATCTTGATCTGGAGAAAACAAATGCTCAATTACCACGTGTGCACGAGTCCCCCTTTGATTCCGCCACCAAACGAATGATCACGACTCATCAAGAAAACGGAAGTATGACCGCTTATATGAAAGGAGCACCAGAAGTGGTACTGAGTAAATGTAACAAATATTCAGAACACGGAGAGGTCAAAGAACTTTCAGAAGAATACAAAAAGGAAATGATCCAGAAATATAAGGACATTGCCGCCGCTGGTCATCGCATGCTGGCATTCGCCCACAAAGCGACCACAACAGAAAAAACCGAAGAGCAGGATTTTATCTTCACCGGTCTCATCGGCATGATGGATCCTCCGAGAAAACAAATTCCTGAAGCGATTGCCAAGTGTCAAACCGCCGGCATACGGGTCATTATGATGACCGGAGACTTTGCTGTCACTGCTGAGGCCATTGCCCGAAAGGTTGGCATGATTCCTGAAGGAGTAGAAGCGATGGTCAAAACGGGAAAGGAGATGAAAGAGCTCAGTGACACAGACCTCAAAAAAGTTTTAGAAAGGAAACATATTATCTTTGCTCGCATCAATCCTATCCAGAAGCTCAGAGTGGTGAAAGCACTGCAAGCGATGGGTGAAGTGGTAACGATGACAGGAGATGGAGTCAATGATGCACCGGCACTCAAAAATGCGGATATGGGGGTCTCTATGGGAGTGGGCGGTACAGAGGTTGCACGAGAAGCGAGCAATATGGTGCTTCTCGATGATAATTTTGCCACCATTGTAGATGCTGTGCGGGAAGGGCGCACCATTTTTGAAAACATCAAAAAATTTATTGCTTACATCCTGACGAGTAATGTGCCGCAAATTTTGCCATTTATTGCTTTTGCACTTTTGGGAATCCCTCTCCCGCTCACGGTGGTGCTTATCCTCGCTATTGATTTGGGAACAGACATCGTGCCGGCACTGGGACTCGGAACCGAAAAATCTGAAAGTGACGTAATGAACAAACCTCCGAGATCTCGCAGTGAACGGCTCCTGACCAACAATCTGCTCTTTATGTCATATGGTATTGTGGGCATGATGCAGGCAGCTGCTGGGTTTTTTGCCTATTTTTATGTGCTCTTCCAAGGAGGATGGACTTGGGGAGCCGAACTTGCGATCAATGACCCATTGTACCTAAAATCTGTAAGTGCCTTCTTTGCAAGTATCATCGTATGCCAAATTGCTGATGTCTATATCTGTCGCACGAGGAGACAGTCTGTCTTTACTATTGGTTTTTTTGGGAACAAATTGATCCTTCTGGGTATTGTGTCAGAGCTTCTCATCCTTGCTGCAATTGTGTATCTCCCAGCAATGAACACTCTGTTTGGCACTCATTCACTTACGCTCTTTGAACTCAGTCTGGGTATTCCATTTGCCGTGCTGATCTTTGCTTGGGGTGAAGGACGCAAATATTTCGCACGTCAGGGAAATCAATTTGTAGAGAAGTACTTGATGTGGTGATATTTCTTTTTGTTCCCTCTTATATGTGTGCGCCTGAATCGGAAGAGATTGCATTCCCTTCCGGGAAAGAGCAGATGGCATCTCCTAAGTTGTCATAAAAGACAAGATTCTTATAGACAGTATTCGGGATAGCCTGCATGGTTCTAATAGCCTCTCTTGCCTCTTTATTTTTGCCTTGCTTTAAAAGGGTGCCTACCAAGTAGAAATAAAATAAAGCATGTCCCGGGGAAAGTTGTATCGCCTTTCTGTGAGCATCCTCTGCCTCCTTATATTTTCCTTGTTTATGAAGAGTATCGCCTAGGTTGTTATAGGCAATAGCCTCATTCGAGACAGTCTCCATCGAGTTTGTGGTAGTCCTTCCTTCTTCTCCTCCTTGCTCTGCCAAGGTGGTATGTTCAACATTCTCTGGGTTATGCTCTCTCCATTCGGGAAGAACATTTTGGAGCTCTTGATGAGTATCGAGCCCAACATTTTCTGGTGACGGTCCTTTAGGAAAATACTCTCGAACGGCAAGAGGGTTCGTACTCTCTGCATGTCTTCCACTTTCTCTAGAAGGCAATTCTTTTTTTGCCATTTGCAAAGGAAAAAATACAAAAGGAGATGATCCTTTTGTTTCTACACCTTTTAAATTTTTTTGTCAATTTTTCGGTGCCAATCACCTGCATTCAGGTAACGAGATCTACAGAGATCACCCGAGGGTGAGTTATTCCCACTTAATTTTTAGATTTCAAAAATACGAAAGAAGTTTCTTCTTAAGAAGAGCTTGACATTTTATAATTTATAATTAAAATACAAATATACTTAATGGGAATGGTATGGAAGCAAGAAGCGTTCAACGCATTACAGGTCCAGAAGCTGATTCGGTTGGTGCCGAATATGTAATAGCTCGGCTTGGGGCCGAATTTCAAGAAGGTGAAATCCCCGGTGCTTCTATTCCAGTGACAGCAGCTGATCTTAAATATGATATGAGTGAATTTGTAGCATCATTACCAGAAGAAAGCACAGAAGACTGATTGCAGATTGAAAGAGGATGCGAGACAATGTCTTTCGCATTTTTGAAGGTACATGGCAAAAGTAAAAACACTCTATGAATGTACAAAGTGCGGAGCGCAGAGTCCAAAATGGGCTGGGCAGTGCTACGAGTGTGCCGCATGGAATACGCTTGTAGAGTCCTCTGCAACTTTGGAAATACTCCCAGGAGCAAAGAAAAAAGTGGAAGGCAAAGCTGCGAGTCCTATTAAAATCACTCAAAAAAAAGACTTAAAAGATGTTCGCCTTACAAGCGGAATAGAAGAGCTTGATCGAGTATTGGGAGGCGGACTTCTCAAAGACTCTCTCGTGCTGATTACCGGCAATCCCGGTATTGGAAAATCCACCCTTACTCTCCAATGGGCACTGCAAATAGCAGCGCAGAATACAAAAGATCTCGTAATGATTGTCTCTGGTGAAGAATCCGCTGGTCAGATATCCGAACGTGCACATCGACTTGGAGATGTGCCAGAGAACTTAGTGATCCTTTCTGAGTTTCTGGTAGAAAATATCATCGCCACTCTGGAAAAAGAAAAACCCGCATTTCTTATTCTCGATTCTGTGCAAACCATCGCCAGTGGAGCAATCCCTTCCGCTGCCGGATCAGTAAGTCAGATCCGCATGGTGACCGAAAAGATAATGCACATCGCAAAAGCAAAAAAGATTCCCACTGTCCTCGTAGGACATGTCACCAAATCTGGAGAAATGGCAGGGCCGCAGGCATTGGCACATCTGGTAGATACTCTTCTTCATTTAGAAGGAGATCAGTTTCATCAGTTCAGGCTCCTGCGGTCTACGAAAAACAGGTTTGGATCTGTTTTTGAAGTGGGGGTATTTGAAATGACGGAAAAAGGATTACAAGAAGTCAAAAATCCCAGTGAAGCATTTCTTTCTGGAAGGCTCAAAGATGCTATTGGATCAATTATTTTTCCTACTATAGAAGGGACTCGTCCATTTCTTGTGGAAATTCAGACACTTACGAGTACTACCAAATTTGGATACCCCAAACGCACCGCCACAGGAGTAGATGTAAACAGGCTGAACCTTTTGCTCGCTATCTTACAAAAACACACCAAGATCAAACTCGATAACGCTGATGTTTTTGCGAATGTGGTGGGAGGTTTTCGCCTGTCAGAACCAGCAGCAGATCTTGCTATTGCCCTCTCTCTCGCGTCATCTAAACTCAAAAAACCGCTTCCGGAAAAACTGGTAGCTATAGGAGAACTTGGACTCTCGGGAGAAATACGCGCTGCTTCTCATATAGACAAGCGAGTGAAAGAAGCGGAGAAACTTGGATTTTCTGAAGCCGTTCTTTCTGCGTCTCAAGCGAAAAAAGTGAAAACAAAAATGCAGGTAATCAGTGGTAAAACCCTGCAAGAAGTACTCAAAAAGATATTTGAGTAGAAATCCCTCCTAACCTCCCTTTAAAAAAGGGAGGGATAAGATTATATTCCCCTCTTTTTCAAAGAGGGGATAGGGGAGATTTTACAAGTATTCTTCAAAATTGCTCTTTTTTCTGCCACAATGCCTCGGCAATTTTTAAAAAAAATCCAATGCTTGGAATTGATGGTGCTCTGTGGAATGTGTTCTTAATGATTCTTCCTGTCGTTGGAGTGGTGCTTTTGGAACACAAAATCGGAAAAAATTCTTGGAAAAAACTTTCATTTGGAAAACAAATAGTATTCCTTCTTGGAATCCTGCTTATCATTCTGTTTCTCCCAAATATTGCGTATGTCTTTACCGATGCACGCCATGTCCTCGACCATTGTTCGGGTGCAGACCGATACAAAAGATGTGCTGAAGCGCCCTGGAGCATTCCCCTCTTTTTTGTGTATGCTACTTTGGCAATTCCGTTTTTTGTAATTGTTATCCAAAAAATATCAGAACTGTTTGCACGCGTCTTTCATAAAAATTGGCTTTTCATAACTCCTCCAATCTTGGTACTTCTTTCGAGTCTTGGGGTAATGCTTGGTCTTTTTGAACGACTCAATTCATGGGACATGTTTATCCATCCTTTTGGAGTTTTAGAAATCACTTGGCGATATTTTGTCGTCGCATCTGAGCTTTTTATTCTTCTTCCATTTTTTCTCTGTTTTCTCGTTCTTTTTTACTTTTTCCGATTTTTCATTTTTGGAAAATGGAAAAAATTATTTTAGAAATTGTTTTGCCGCCTCCTCTCCAGCTGCTTCAATTTGAGAGAGTTTATAGATATTAAGAGTGGTAAATTCGGTAAGATCTGGGCGGATTATTTGCACTCGAGGATCTGGATCAAACTTTTGCTGATGGAGATAAAAAATTCGAAAGGTGCGTTCCAACATCTTTCGCACTTTTTTTGCCTTTCCAAAAAACTCTGACTCAGAAAAATTCTTATTGTGCTCAAAGCTTGTGCCCACGTCGATCGCAATAATAGTGTCTCCAGTATACTCTTCAATGGCAAGATCAAGGGGGAAGTTTTGAGACAATCCTCCGTCTACAAGCCATCTGCCACCCAGTTCATAGGGTTCAAATACAAGCGGAACTGAGAGCGAAGCTCGTATAGATTCTGCAAGAGGACCAGATCCCAAAATTACTCTTTCGCCAGTAGAGAAATCCGTGGCTCCGAGCTGAAGTGTTTTGTCTTGAATATCTTCAAAGGTCTTATTATTCAAAAATTCTTTCAAAACCTTCAGTATCTTCTCCCCTCTGAGGAGCCCGTAGTCTCCTTTGGCAAAATCGAATGCGATTTGGAAGAGTTTTTGTTTACGAAGAACGTCAGAAATTTCATCCGCAGTTTTCTCGCAAGCAATAGCACCCGCCACTACCGCTCCAGCAGAAACACCAGCCAAAAAATCAAACTCATATTGTTTTTCCAGAACCCTGAGTGCTCCAATATGTGCCGCTCCCAAACTTCCTCCTCCAGAAAGTACCAGTGCTGCTTTTTTCATAAAGGTCCAACAAAAGACGACTTATTTCATTCGTAACTTGTAATTTGTAATTCGTAATTGATTACTGAAATCCTCCACCAGAAGTATTTCCACCAGGTCCCAAGAGTCGATCAAAAATCACAGACGTCATGTCTTTCATCCCATCCCAACTCAAATATGGGATAAGGTCAAATCCAAACAGCCGTCCGATAATTTGTACGGCAACAATTGCAAAAATCGTAACAATGAGTCCTATGACTGCATATCGAATGGTGTGTACAGCGCTCTTGATCTTGTCTTCTTGCCCCGCAGAAAGAATAAAAGAAATCCCGCCAATAAAAATGTAAATGACTGAAAGGGCTCCAGCGACAATGATCGCCAATGCTACAAACATATTCGCAATTTGAACAAAATTCACTTCATCTCCGACGGCGGTAAGTTCTGTGACCATAATCAAAATAAATTATAAAACTTATTGTGCCTCTGGGTCTAGCACTTTGAGATTGATTCTCTTGTTTTGCTTGGCACCAATGAGTCTTAGGAGTATTCGCAATGCTTTAACGGTCTGCCCTCCCTTTCCTATGAGTTTCCCCATATCTCCTTCAGAAACTTTCACTTCGAGTAACACGCCAAGATCATCTTCTGTTCTCTTCAGCTCCATAAGATCTGGCTCATCCAGAAGGTCTCTGAGAACAAGCTCTAAAAAATTAAGCTCTGTAAATTCAGACATGGGAAACTTTGATTAAAAAGTTAAAAGTCTAGAAGGTAAAAGAGTTTATGCTTCTTCCTTTGAATCCTTTTTTTCAGAAGATTCACTTTGTTCCTCCTGAGTTTTGTCAACGGAAGTGCTATCGGGTGACTCTTCTTTTTTCTCTTTCATATTTTCTGCATCCTTTTCTTGGGCACCTTTTTCTGCATCTTTGGTGTCCACTGATTCTTTCTTTTCTTCACCTTTGTCATCCTTTTCGTCAGATGATTTTTCTTCCGCAGCTTCAGTAGAAGGTGCTTTTTTCCCTGTCTTGTCTGCAGTTTTTTCTTCCGCAGGTGTATCTTTCGCTGCTTCCTCAGTTGGCTTGTCTTCCGATTTTTCACCATCAGGTGCCACTGCTTCAGGCTCTTCTTTCCCTTCCTTTTGAGCTTTTTCTTTATCCATTTTTTCTTTTTCTGCTCGTGTTGGCTTCATAAATCGCTCTTCAACAAATTTTTCTGCCGCCGCGACTCCACTTTTTACCAGCATCCGTGCCATCGTCTGTGATGGCTGTGCCCCCACAGAGATCCAATACTCGATTCGATCCTGCTTGAACTCCAAAATTTTAGGCTCCACAAGTGGATTGTAGTGACCCAAAATCTCCACAAACTTCCCTTTTACAGGGCGAGCATGTTCTGCAACAACAATACGATAAAATGGTCTTTTTCGCCTTCCGGCTCGTTGTAATCGAATTTTTAGCACGAAATTATTCCGGTAAAAAAGTGTAAATCAAAAAAGCCAAAAGATTGTAGAGATTGCAGGATGAAAGTCAAGAGAAAACCACTTGAGTCAGGAACGGGGAGATGAGAGTGAGGAGTTTAAAAAATTAAGAAATTGGAATTTGTTTAAAAATTTAAAATTCAAAATTTAAAATTAAAAGTTAAAAGTTCAAGATGCTGTTGTATTTACAGCTGGAGTAAATTCCAGCCAAACATTACGTTTTCTGGGTCCATCAAATTCACAAAAGAAAACACTTTGCCAGGTGCCAAATTGAAGTTTCCCGTTTTCTACAATCACTTGCTGACTGGAACCAAAAAATGAACTCAGAATATGCGCGTCGGAATTTCCTTCTCCATGAGCAAAATCAGCCTCTCGTGGAACCAGTTTTTGCACATGCTGAAAGATATCGCGTGGCACATCTGGATCCGCCTTTTCGTTAATCGTTACTCCTGCAGTCGTATGCGGCACATATACGGTCAATACTCCATCCCGCCATCCTTCTTTGGAAACAAGATTCTGGAGTTGGGAAGAAATATTTATGAATTGCTTCTGCGCTTCAGTATGAACTTGGATAATTTGCATTGCCTGATAATTATCCTTATTTTTTTGCGCTCTGACAAGATATTGTCTTTTTAAAGAAAAGTGATAGAATGCAAGAAATTCACATTTATAGTTGTGGTCATGAAAAAATCATCTTCTAGGCTTTCAGTACTGGCTGCGTCTCTTGCATTACTTGCACCTGTTCCAATAAAAGCTAGTTCTCCAGAAAAGGGATTAAAAGAGCTTGCAGAAATCGCAAATGCTATTAATGTCAGTGCTCAAAGAGGATTACGGGTAGCAGAAGAAGAGTGGGAGGATGGCATAGCTTGTAGCAGCTTATCTTTGGAGGATGGATCTCCACTTGGCATAGAATGTTCAGGTGACGGAAGAATGCTACGACTAGAAGACTGGAGAGGCATCATGGGAAACATACAACTTACCAGAACAGACGCCGAAGGAAATGTGATATCTTGTCGATCTTTTCCTGAGTCTGGCAAAGGAGCCTCAAGTACAGAATTCCAGCCAATAGAGGGCGAAGGAGTCGTTTCTCCTGGCATGAGCACAGAATGTAAAGAGGCTATAGAAGAAGGGAGGTACTCTTTTCGGCGCGCCTTGAAAACTCTTCTCCTGAAGGGAAGATCAGATTTGTGACATAAAAATAAAATCCTGTATCATGTCGCGTGCTTTTTTGATGTGTAAATTTTCCTATGGGGCTTCAAATTGGAATTGTTGGTCTGCCAAATGTGGGAAAATCCACCCTTTTTAATGCGCTTACCAAGTCAGAATCTGCCGCGGCAGAAAATTTTCCATTCTGTACCATTGATCCCAATGTGGGAATAGTGAATGTACCGGATGAGAGACTGGAGAAGATTGCAAAAGTCGTAAGTCCTCAAAAGGTGATTCCTTCTGTCGTTGAATTTGTAGATATTGCAGGACTTGTCAAAGGAGCATCCAAAGGAGAAGGTCTCGGAAATCAGTTCCTTCATCATATTGGCGAATGCAATGCGATCGCTATGGTCCTCAGGTTTTTTGAAGATACTGATGTCCATCATGTACACGGAAATGTTGATCCCAAAAGTGATATGGAGGTGATTGTGACCGAACTTATTTTGGCTGACCTCCAGACAGTGGGAAAAAATATTCAGCGTCTCGGGAAAGAAAAAAAGAGCGGGGATAAAACAGCCGCTCTCAAATATGAAATGTGTCAGCGTATTGAACAGGCATTGCAAAATGGTGACAGGGCGAGTTCACTAGAATTCACAGAAGATGAATTGCCACTTCTCAGGGAACTACATCTCCTGACCACAAAGCCATTCCTCTTTCTTGCCAATGTAAGCGAAACAGAGATATCGAGCTTTGATATACGTGCGGCAAAGCAAAAAGCAGGAGTAGGTGCAGACGAAATTCTGATTCCGATTTCGGCAAAAATAGAAGCGGACCTCGTGAGTTTTTCTGATGAAGAAGCAACAGAGTATTTAGAGAGCCTCGGAATGTCCGCCGAAGGTGGATCCGCCTCTGGAGGAAAACAAAGCGGACTTGCTTCGGTGATCCGCAGCGCGTATGAACTTCTTGGATTGCAAAGTTATTTCACTGCTGGTGAAAAAGAAGCGCGATCGTGGACATTCAAAAAAGGATCTACGGTCCCTCAGTGCGCTGGCATCATTCATACTGACTTTGAAAAACATTTCATTAAAGCTGATGTAACAGGATGGAAGGATTTTGTAGAACATAAAGGCTGGACCCATTGTCGTGAAAAAGGTCTCGTGCGTAGTGAAGGCAAAGAATATATAATGCAGGATGGAGAAGTATGTCTTTTTAAAACGAGTGCATAATCAATTACGAATTACAAATGAACAATGCCAAATGAAAGAAGAAATTGAATTCATCAATTCTTGAAAAAGCGTATAATTCTTTCGTTTTCAATATTATTTCATGACTGAAGAAAAAACGATCTTTCAAAAAATAATCGATCGGGAAATTCCGGCGATGATTGAATATGAAGATGACGAGGTGATTGCCATTCAGGATATTGCACCCAAGGCGCCAGTACATATTTTGATCATTCCCAAAAAACCAATTCCGACAGTGATGGATGCGAGCGATGAAGATCTGTCTCTGATGGGAAGGCTCATTATGACTGCCAAAAATATTGCCGCTGAAAAAGGGCTTGAAGGATACAAACTCCTCTTTAATGTCGGAAAGGATGGAGGGCAGGTAGTATTTCATGTGCATCTCCATCTCTTGGGAGGAGGAAGAGTAGATCTGAACAAAGCATAGATTTTTCATTCGTAGGGACAGGTTTATAATCTGTCCTCGGGTGAGTTTAAAACTCACCCCTACAAGGTTCGATATTTTTTTGTATGACAAGAATTCAAAACTTTCAAAAAATAATTTTTCAAAAAACCTTTCGTCCTCAAATAAATGGAGTTCTTATTTCCGACATGACAAATATTGGATACCTCACCGGTTTTTGGGGAACATATGGAAGGCTCATCGTTACGAGAAAAAAAGTAGTGCTTATCAGCGACGGGCGGTATGCAGAAGTAGCAAAGAAGGTTATTCAAAAAATCTCCCCTAGCCCCTCTTTAGCAAAGAGGGGAAGAAAAGATCCCTCCCCCTTTGACAAAGGAGGAAAGATGGGGATTTCTTTTGTAGTATTAGGTCAATCAAAAGATTTTTGGAAAAAGCTTTGTGTACATCTCAAAATTGCTTCACTTGGATTCGAAGCTGAGCATATTTCCGTGGCTCATCTGAAGAAAATGAAGAAAGCATTTGGTCGAGGGGTTTCCCTAAGACCGATGGAAAATATCGTGGAGAAACTGAGGTTGCAAAAGGAGCTTGGCGAAATACGCTCTCTAGAAAAATCTGCGAAGATAAATGACAGAGCATTTAAAAAAATACTTCCCTATCTCAAAACAGGAGTTACAGAAAAAGAAATTGCCTGGATTTTTGAACGTATTGCACGGGAAAAACTGGGAGCAGAAGGACTCTCTTTTCCGCCTATTATTGCTTTTGGGAAGAACTCCGCAATCCCCCATCATCACAGTGGCGCTATGAAACTAAAAAAGAATATGCCAGTGCTTATTGATGCTGGAGTGACATACAAAAAATACTGCTCAGATATGACACGATGTTTTTTCTACGGATCTCCAAATGCAGAGTGGCAAAATGCATTTGACCTCGTGCAAAAAGCTCAACAAAAAGGAATCGAACTCGCTATTAGTGGAAATACATGTGCCAAGATAGACTCAGAAGTGAGAAAAATATTTGGCAAACAAGAAAAATATTTCATTCACTCTCTGGGGCATGGAGTAGGACTTCAAATCCATGAATCGCCATCACTCAGTCAAAAGTCAAAGGAGGTACTCAAAGAAAACATGGTGATAACAGTAGAACCAGGGCTGTATTTTCCAGAGAAATTTGGAATTCGAATAGAAGATGTGGTGCTCGTGCAGAAGAAGAAAAATAAAATACTTTCAAGGTTTCCATGCGAATATAAAATATAATTTCTTGCCACTTATCTCTTTTTTTCATACACTTTTCCGGCATTGGATTTTTAACCTTGGAACTTTATAACTTTCTACCTGATAACTCTTTTCTGGGGCATTAGCTCAGCTGGCTAGAGCGCCTGCCTTGCACGCAGGAGGTCATCGGTTCGACTCCGATATGCTCCACCACTTGAAAATTAAGGATACACTTTAATTTAAAACATATGAACAAATCAGAATTTACAGAGGTAATTCATGCCTCAAAAGAGAAAACGTGGGAGGTGCTATTTGTTCAATATGGAGATATTCATATACATAATCCAGGCATGCAATCATCCCATTACATGCACAAAGCTTCGAATGGAGAATTAAATTGTGTGAGACATTGCCAATTTGATGATAAGTTATCTCTAGACGAAAAAATCACAGAAGTAAATGAAAATAATAGCTTTACCGTAATAGTTACCGAGCATAATCTCCCATTTATAAAAGAAATGTCTGCTACCTATGAATTGTCTTCGATTGGAAACAAAAAAACAGAAGTAAGAATGACTTCTTTTGTTTCATTCTCTCCTGGTTTTATGAAATATTTGATGAAAGGTCAATTGGGAAAAGCTCTAGTTAAACATCTTTTTGGTTTGAAATATTACATAGAAACAGGAAAGACGGTAAATAAAGATAATTATTCGGAAATTTTTAAAAGTTATAAATAATATTCAGTTCCCAAAAAGAAGATCCCATCTTTGTAGTTCCTTCAAAAACTCATGCCAATGATCTTTCAAAAATGTTTCTACTTTTGAAAGTCTGAGTCCACCATTCAATTACTACTCACGCACTAAGCCCGCAACTATTTATTATTCACATTGAGTCGAGTGCTCTGAGTGAATGACAGTAAATCGAAGGGCAAAAACTCAAGAAAAATCCTTGACTTTCCCCTTCATATCTTTACAATCTGTCAGCTTCATTTCTCGGAGCTTTTGAGAAGCCATATATTTGGCTTTTGAGGAGCTCAGAGAAAGTTCTGAGCTTGATCTTTTACATCACTGGATAAAGAAAGTTATCATAAAATATTGCAAATTTCATCAATAAGAAGAGCACTGATGAGAAAAAGACTTTGTCTGTCATGAAACAGGCAGAAAAAAAGAAGAGTACAAGCGTATAATGAATGCCTCGACTCTCAGTTCCGATGAAGGACGTAGGAATCTGCGATAAGCCTCGGCGAGCTGATAAACAAGCATTGACCCGGGGATTTCCGAATGGGGAAACCCTTCTCGAGTTATGTCGAGAAACCATATGTTGAATATTATTAGGCATATGGAGGACACACAGCGAACTGAAACATCTCACGTAGCTGTGGACAAGAAATCAACCGAGATTCCCTTAGTAGCGGCGAGCGAAACGGGAACAGCCCAAACCCCGTCTACTGTGTTTATAAAGAATATGAATTCATTTTATAAAATACGGAGAATGTTGCTTTAAAATTTTTAATTTTCAATTTCTAATTTTTAAATAAATCTCAATGATCCAATTTTTAATGTTTTAAAATTTGGTCATTATAAATTGTTTAGAAATTAAAAATTAGACATTAGAAATTCAAAAGTAAAACTTCCTGATTTGTAAAAACAATTCTCAAATTTCCTTTATAGATAAAGTAGACGGGGGGTTGTAGGACTTCAACATCTGATATATTCATATAGTCAAAGTGTGCTGGAAAGCACTGCCATAGAAGGTGATAGCCCTGTAGGCAAAATATGTATATATCGGTAGAATGTTCCTGAGTAAGGTCGGACACGTGAAATCCGGCCCGAATCTGGGGGGACCACCCTCCAAGGCTAAATTAGACTGAGAGATCTATAGTGAACTAGTACCGTGAGGGAAAGGTGAAAAGAACCCCGGAAGGGGAGTGAAATAGATCCTGAAATTATATGCTTTTAAAGAGTCGGAGTCCGCCTCGGCGGATGACGGCGTGCTTTTTGTAGAACGACTGAGCGAGTTAGCTGTATGTGGCAAGGTTAAGGGAGTAACACCCGCAGCCAAAGCGAAAGCGAGTCTGAATAGGGCGATTAAGTCACATGCACTAGACCCGAAACTGGGTGAGCTAACCATGGGCAGGCTGAAGGTGCAGTAACATGCACTGGAGGGCCGAACCCGGACGTGTTGCAAGACGTCGGGATGACCTGTGGTTAGAGGTAAAATGCCAATCGAACCCAGAGATAGCTGGTTCTCTCCGAAATATATTTAGGTATAGCCTCGAATGTTAATCTGCAGGGGTAGAGCTCTGTCAAGGCTAGGGTCCGCCACAACGGATACCAAACCTTAACAAACTTCGAATACTGCAGTGTATTGTTCGGGAGTCAGACGGTGACAGCTAAGTGCCATCGTCAAAAGGGAAACAGCCCAGACCGCCATCTAAGGTCCCAAATGTATGTTTAGTGGGAAAGGATGTGAGAGTGTTTAGACAACCAGGAGGTTGGCTTAGAAGCAGCCATCCCTTTAAAGAGTGCGTAACAGCTCACTGGTCAAACGCTTTTGCGCCGAAAATGAAACGGGGCTCAAACGTACAACCGAAGATGCGGATTTCCTGCTTCGCAGGAAGTGGTAGGAGAGCGTTCTTGTCAGCGTTGAAGTCAGATTGGAAAGTCTGGTGGAGCGGCAAGAAGTGAAAATGCTCAGATGAGTAACGTGTAATGCGTGTGAAAACCACGCACACCGTAAGACCAAGGTTTCCCACGCAACGGTAATCGACGTGGGGTTAGTCGGTCCTAAGGCGAGGTCGAAAGACGTAGTCGATGGACATCCGGTTAATATTCCGGAACCAGAAAAATTTCGTCAGCGCGAAATCATTTGAAATTGATCTGAGGTCCCGATTCGTCGGGATCAAGGAGATATGAATGATGGTGGAGTGAGTGGCGGAGGGACGCCTTTTGGTATTCAGAGCCCGTTAATGAATTCGGGTACAAGTGTCTAGGTGTTGATGTCTGTAGGCAAATCCGCAGACAGAGCCGAAGCACGATATCGAATGTTTCCTCGCGAGAGGGAATGAGTCTGAAGACCCAAGGGGACCAGAAAAACTTCGTTTACGAGAAATTTTTCTGACCGTACCGCAAACCAACACAGGTGGTCGAGTCGAGTAGACTCAGGTGCTCGGGATAACTAGCGTTAAGGAACTCGGCAAAACAGCGTCCGTAACTTCGGGATAAGGACTGCTCTTGCCATGTATTTATATGAGGCGAGAGCCGCAGCGAAAGAGCTCACGCAACTGTTTATCAAAAACACAGGTCTCTGCTAACTCCCAAAGAGGAAGTATAGGGACTGACCCCTGCCCAGTGCCAGAAGGTCACGGGAATCCGTGCAAGCGGTGCACCTAAGCCCTGGTGAACGGCGGCCGTAACTATAACGGTCCTAAGGTAGCGAAATTCCTTGTCGGGTAAGTTCCGACCCGCACGAATGGGGTAATGGTGTGAGCACTGTCTCGACGCTAGGCCCGGTGAAATTGCAATACCGGTAAAAATGCCGGTTAATCATGGTTAGACGGAAAGACCCTATGCAGCTTTACTATAGTTTGACATTGGGGTGAGGTGCATCATGTGTAGGATAGGTGGGAGACTTTGAAGCTCAGACGCTAGTCTGAGTGGAGTCATCCTTGAAATACCACCCCTGATGTACTTTACCTCTCACTTGGTCCGTAATCCGGGTACAAGGACAGTGTTTGATGGGTAGTTTAACTGGGGCGGTTGCCTCCTAAAGAGTAACGGAGGCGCGCAATGGTTCTCTTGCCGCGGATGGAAATCGCGGTGAAAGTGTATGCGCATAAGAGAGCCTGACTGCAAGGCATACACGCCGAGCAGGAACGAAAGTTGGTGCAAGTGATCCGGTATCACCACGTGGGTGGGATATCGCTCAACGGATAAAAGTTACGCTAGGGATAACAGGCTTATCAGGTCCAAGAGATCACATCGACGACCTGGTTTGGCACCTCGATGTCGGCTCATCGCATCCTGGGGGTGGAGAAGCTCCCAAGGGTATGGCTGTTCGCCATTTAAAGCGGTACGTGAGCTGGGTTCAGAACGTCGTGAGACAGTTTGGCCCCTATCTGCCATGATTGTTGGAGAATTGAGAGAATCTGTTCCTAGTACGAGAGGACCGGAATGGACGAACCTCTGGTGTGTCGGTTGTACCTGTCAAGGGCAGTGCCGAGTAGCTACGTTCGGAAGGGATAACCGCTGAAAGCATCTAAGCGGGAAGCCCATCTTGAGATAAATTTTCCCTATTAGTCCGCTTCGAGATGAGGAGCTTGATAGGTAGCAGGTGTACGCACAGCGATGTGTTTAGCCGAGCTATACTAATGGACAATTGTTCTTTTTTTCTGCTTTTTTCTAAGAATTTTTTAAATTCTTAGAAAAAATACTCCAGGAATACATTGAGATGTCTGACTTGTCAGACGTTTCATCCAATTCTTGGAGTCGTGGCAGACAGAATTTTTTTCTTAATTACCTCTTTTTTAAGAGAAGTTTGTAATATACATGAATAGCTTTCTTTTCGGTGAGATAAGACATACCACTTCACTCAAAATCATGAAAAAGGTCTTATCTTGGTGGCTATAGCGAAGGGGGTACACCTGATCCCATCTCGAACTCAGTAGTTAAGTCCTTCCGCGCCGATGGTACTTAGGGCCTTGCCCTTGGGAGAGTAGGTCGTCGCCAAGATAAGGCTTTTTTCTGTATATAATTTTGGCTCTTGAGTAGAATAATTACTTCAATTATTCTCTTAACATGCTTAAACACAGTAAAATATCGAATTATAAGATCAAAAAAATATTGAAGTGTTTTTGTGAAGATCTCAATGCATCAAAAACAGCAAATATTCTAGATCTCAATCGGAGAACGGTTGATCGATATTTTAATATTTTTAGAGAAAAGATTGCAAAGTTCTCTTTAGCACAGTCAAAGAGTTTTGGAGAATTTGAACTTGATGAAAGTTACTTTGGAGCAAAGAGAATGAGAGGAAAGAGAGGAAGAGGAGCCGCAGGAAAGACTCCTGTCTTTGGAATCCTTCAAAGAGAAGGAAGGGTATTTGTTTCTATTGTAAAAGATTGCTCCAGAAAAGAGCTCCTACCTATTATTCAAGGAAAAATACTAGAAGGATCAACTATTCATACTGATGGATGGAGAGCTTATGATGGACTCATTCTCAATGGATATGATCACTATCGTATTCATCACTCAGAAAATGAATTTGCACGAGGAAAATGTCATGTAAATGGTATTGAATCCTTTTGGTCTTTTGCGAAAAGAAGACTCTCTAAGTTTAACGGAATTGCTTCTCACAAGTTTAACTTTCACCTCAAAGAATGTGAGTGGCGATGGAACTATAAAGATCAAGATATTTTTGTTATAATGTCCAAAATTATCAGAGATTTTTAAAATCTCCTACTCTAGAGCCATAATTTTTTTAATGTTTAATATTGATAAATGCAAAGAACATGTAAACTTTATGTAAACACTTTACATATATATTTTATTAATATATAAAGAATATGTAAACTTTATGTAAACACTTTACATATGAATATGAATAAAATTAAGTTGGAAAAACCGAAGCTTAGTTCGAAGAATAGAAAGGGGGCTCTACAGAAATTCTCAGCACTTGATACTCATATTCAGCGTAAATATTTTTTTGATTCTGTAGACCCGAAGTATCTTTACTGGGACAAAGTCAAGCATCGTGTACCGCCCAAAGGTTTAAGTCCTGAGGAGTCTTGGGTCGCAACTCGAGAAATGCGTAGTCTTTTTTCACGAAACACTTTTTTGCGCCAAGAAAATGGTAAACCGTTTACCTTTCTATCACTTCCTGATAGCGACAAATGGCATCATAAAATTGATACTGCGATAGGTGGCGGTATTTTTGCCCCATATTCCATGCTTTCAGATCAAAATAAACAAAGATTCTTATCTAATGGCTTAATTGAAGAAGCCATAGCATCTAGCCAATTAGAGGGTGCAAATACTTCGCGTAAAGCAGCGAGGAAAATGATTCTAGAAAAAAGAAAACCTACCAATAGAGGGGAAAGAATGATTATTAATAATTACAAGGCAATGCAGCTTATTGAAGACGACTTTAAAGATAGAGAATTGAGTGAGAATTTACTCTTAGAGTTACACCATGTTTTGACAGATCAGGATCTTGAAATACCAAAAAAAGAGCAAGGAAGATTTAGACTTGATAAAGATGAAATAGTTGTCGTAGATGAAAACAAGCAAATGATTGCTCACATTGCACCAACTGAATCCTTTATGCGTGAAGAACTTCTGCGTCTTATTGATTATGCAAATGATCAAGATGCAGATACTTTCACTCATCCACTCATTAAAGCTGTTTTCTTACATTTTTGGATCGGGTATTTACACCCATTTACAGATGGAAATGGAAGGATAGCAAGAACTTTATTTTATTGGTATCTTCTTCGAAAAAATTATTGGGGGATTGCATATCTTCCGATCTCAACGGTTATAAAAAAATCTGCTGCGCAGTATGGAAATGCCTATTTATACACTGAACAAGACGATGGCGACATAACTTATTTTTATGACTATCATATTCGAAAAATCATTCAAGCAGTAAGGGATTTTGACCAATATATACAGAGAAAAGTCTCTGAAAATAAGGAAATTGATAGGAGAGTGAGTAAGGATATAGTATTGAATGATCGGCAAAAACAATTATTGCATTATTTATTAGCAGAAAATGAGAGTGTATATACAACCATGAGTACACATAGCACTATTTATAATGTTTCAAGAGTTACAGCTCACAAGGATTTGACCGCACTTGAGAAATTGGAGTACGTCCGCTCAAAAAAAGTAGGGCGGCAACGCCAATATTATTTAACAGACAAGCTAAGATAGTTTTGTGATCTAAAAAAGCTATCCTATGTAACATTCATAGACGAGCCAGCGATCTTGAACCAGATTCAGGATAGCGTCTAGGAAATATCTTCCGGCTCTATATCCAAGTACTCAAAAATCTCTTTTTCCAGCACAAAGACTTTATTTTCCAGCTCTGGGCTTGCTTCATAGCTATACCTTTTTCTCCCATCGGCAAAGCGTTCTTTGAGGCTTACAATAGTATCATGAAGAGCCCTTTTGTCCGCATAATAGACCACTTTCTCAGGCCAAGAAAATGGCTCTTTACGAAAGATTTGCGAAGTATTATGCGCTTCTACTACTTTGGCCGTGGCATCAAATCCCCTTTCTCGTAAAATATCTGCTATCGCATCAGCGTGGTGAATTTTTTTGTATTTTTGGTGAAGATCTTTCCAAGTTCGTAATTTTTCTTCTGTAATCTCTTCCTGATAATGCGAGAGGTTCTCAAAATTGGGAAAATCTACATACCGCACGAGGTCATGACAGAGTGCAGAACACTTTACGAGATTGAGATCCATCAAAACACCTTTTTGAAAGAGCGCTTCACTGATTTGTACTGCTACTTTTGTGACCGCTTCAATATGTTTTCGCACATGGACTGGAGTGCAATACTCCTCCATGAGAGCATGAACGCTGCCTTCCGAGATGCTTCCAGAGTTATGAAATACAGTCTTCAAAACTCTTTCTTCCTCATGTTTTCCATGAGCCAAAGATACTTCCACTCTGTTTTCCGAGTCCCAAAAGTTTTCTTTTCCGAGAAGTTCCGGCCATTCGATGAGAAGGATATATCCTTCTGAAAAATAATGTTCTAGCATTTCTCGCAGAGACTCTCTTTGCTGCTCAGCACCCGCTTCACCCAGACGATAGAGGTCTGCATGCAGTACTTTGTGATCTTGAGAAGTATGTTCGCGAAAGAACGTAAATGTCGGACTTTTTCCGGCTGTTTGAATTCCAAATTCTTTTAAAATCCCCTGTACAAAGCGCGTTTTGCCACTTCCCAGTTCTCCAGAAAGAAGTACGATCCTTCCCCATTCAGGTCTCAGACCCAACGTGTGGGAAAGATATGCGCCAGCACCCAGAGTATTGGCTTCAGAAACTGATATATAGGAGAGATTCATTTGAAAAAAGGAAGAGTTTTTGCTATAATGATATGAAAAATTCTCATTTCTGAGAATCAAAAAAATACATATATACATACTATGCCAAAAAAAACATCCTCTCACAGGAGAAAAAATCGTATCGAAGAAAAGGAAGACTTCTTTTCTCGTATTTTTCACTTCTTTCCGGTTCATCCATTTATTTCATATACGATTCTCACTTTCATTCTCATGGGGATCATCTCTACTCTGGATGACACTGCTCAGTTTTTTAAAGCAAGCATACTCGAATCTCAAATCACATTCGATGGAACTGTCATGCCACTCCAAAAAGTTCCCAATTGGGTTCAAACAGGTGGATACAACGATCGAAGTTATCGCTCATATCAAGCAAATGAACTGATACCTCTTATGCCGTATAATAGTAATGAGCTTCAGAGTAGCAGGGATGATGATGACACCATCAATGCGCAAATCACGTATACTGTTGCGTACTTAGGAAATTATCAATTTGACCATGTAGAAGAGGTCGGATCACATCTTGCGGTAGATATCAGGGCTCCTATCGGAACTCCTGTATTTGCCGTTGCCAATGGAGTGGTAACCAAAGCAGTAGAGCAGAATTATGGATTTGGATATCACATTGTCCACAAGATCCCCAATGCTCCTGTCAATGGCGACACAGAAGATCTGTATGTGACCTATTCGCATTTGTCCAAAGTGGAAGTCAGTAATGGTGAAGTGGTGGAAAAAGGACAAAAGATCGGAGAAGTGGGTGATACTGGAACAGCGACCACCGCACATGTACATTTTCAAATTGATCGTGACTCTGCTCCATGGCATCCGTACTGGCCTTTTAGTTCCACCGAAGCCTCCGCTGCAGGACTTAGTTTTTGGCAAGCCATTAATGCTGGTTTAGGACTGGAAAATGCGAAAGAACACACTATTCACCCTCTGATGTTTGTGCAGGAATACTTTGATGGATCCGGATCGTTTGTGGTAGAGAACTCTTCTTCTGACACTCCAGACTCTTCAGAAAATAATACTGCTCCGGCAACAGTTGGAACCCTGGAGGAATTTGAAATTGAGGCGAGCCCCACTAGAATTTTTCCAGGCGATACAATGAGAGTCTCTATCATGGCTCTTGATGATGACGGACATATACTGACTTCTTTTGAAGAATCAGATGTACAAGTCACCGTAAGTGATGCCGATATTTCTATTCCCGCCATCAGGTTCCATGATGGAAGGGCAGATTTTGATCTTGTTACTCAGAATTCTGGAAGAGTGAAGATCGCTGCAGAATATGGCGATATAGATGATAGTTTGAGGGTCACTGTAGAGGAAGAGGTGCTCCATTCTGCTCCAGAAGAAACTTCTGGTGACGGAAAATTTGATCACTTGGAAATAATCCCCGAAGCTTCATTCGCTCTGGAGGGACAATCCATAGACATTGAAGTCAGAGCAGTCTCATCCGATGGCACCTTGCTTACTGATTTTATTCCACAGGGAGGATTTGCTCTCAATAGTGGTCATGGACAAGTAAGTCCTGGTTCACTCAGAGCTGATAAATTTGAAGGCGGCATTGCTCAAGTCAGGTTTACTGCAGAAAAATTAGGAACTGCTACCATATCTGCTGGCAGCCTGGGGAGTGCAGAGGTGGAAGTTTTGGGAGAGCTCAAGCCCGTCAATGCTTTTGAAATCGAAGCAGAAAAACAATTTATTAGAGGTGTTCCCGAAAAAGTGGTGATTAGAAGTATCGATGAAGTCGGCAATCTAACTCCCCTCTCTTTTCGCGGTACAGTGCGCGTCTCTGTGACTGAAGGAGAAGGAATTGTGAAACCCAACGAGCTCACTTCACAAGATTTTGTGGATGGAAAAGTAGAGGTAGAACTTATTGCTTTGGAATCGGAGCCACTTGTTCTCAAAGCACAAGCTGGGGTCCTGGTGGGCGAAAGTGGCAAATTGTACGAAGACACAAACAATATTTTTACCGATGTTAGTGATCGTCACGAAAATGCCAAAGCCATAGAATATCTCAAAAAAAATGGAATTGTAGGTGGGTATCCTGACGGCAGCTTTCAGCCCGACCGAATTGTAAATAGAGCTGAAGCGACCAAGATGCTACTAGAAGGATTTAATATTCCCGTTGAAGCAGGACAGAGCTCACTAAAGGACATTGCCCCCGGACAATGGTTCGCTGATTATGTTGCTACAGCTGAAAAAAATGGAATTGTGGGTGGGTATCCTGATGGAACCTTCCGCCCGGCAAATACTATCAATCGCGCTGAATTCTTCAAAATTCTTCTCGAAACAGATGCTACTGCTCTGAGAAGAAATCTTGATTTTGATCCCTTTGAAGATGTTTCTGCAGACGATTGGTTTGCATCCTATGCCCTTTTTGCCAAAGACAACAGACTTTTGGATTTCAACAGATCATTCTTGGGAAATCGAGAAATCACCCGAGGAGAAGTGGCTGAGGCAATGTATCGATTGTTAAAATAAAAATCTTTAGTATATAGATGATGGATTCTCTAGAAACTTCTCCAGAGTCAGAATATCTACACCTTTTTGAAGAAATGGAGTCACATCTTGCTCCTCATGTCATAAGCCTTTCTGGATTTATTCAGAGTGATCGCAGGTTGCCAATGACAGATAGAAAAGTTGACCAGATTCGGAATGAATTTTTCGAAATGTTTGCTCAAAAAAATAGTATTGAAAAGATTGTTATCTGTTTGCTGCTGATAGAAGTCTTTGGAAGTTCCATACCAGCGAACTATGAACCATGGGCTCAAGAAGCAATAGACGATATAAAGAAAGATGAGAAAAGTATTGAACTCATAAGCCGATGGATGCAAAAAAATTATTCCATCGTACAATCATGGAAAGACACTATGGTTTCCGGCTTAAGAAATAAGAAGGAAGTGTCTCCAATATCTGAAATACAATCACAAATTTCTGAATTATTGGAGAACTTGGGAGACGAGAAATAAAAATTTTATGATAGAAGTATAATTGAGTTTGAGATGAATTTCTCGAAGTCTTTATTAAAAATAAGCACTGGCGAACAGGGGAACTGTAAAGATTGAGTTTGACCTTCATAATTGGTGCAGTAGACTTTAATAAATTGTAAAAAGAATTATTTTTTCTTCATGAGCAAAGTAGAAAGAGCTACATTTTTTGAAACGTATAGACCTACCCTTCTTTTGAAACTTTTCTGGACGTATTTTCCAAAAATAATATTAGCATTCTTTGCTGTTGCGATCTCAATGGGGACAGTCCATGCATCCCATTTTAAAGCGCTTTCCACATTTTGGATAATATCTTTTGTAATATGGGGCATCTCGTATTCTTTTCGAAAAATACAAGGGAGGAGAATCAAAAAAATTCGTGTAATAGAGCTTTTGTTCTTTTTTTATGCTCAAGGATTTTTATATACCATTGTCGTAATACTCAGTAGCGGTGGCCATGATCAGAGTCTTCCAATCATCGATTTGTTAGTAAGTAATTTGAGTATATTTGGCTCTGAATTTCCTGAAACCTTGTTTTCAATGCCTACACATATCAACTTCTTTACATATATATTTTTAGTTTTTGTAAGTTATTTTTTGTTCATATTTCCTCTTCTCTGTTTCCTTATTGCTTTTCTCTATATATTTCTTTATTTTGCACCTCAAGTAAAATTAATAAAAAAACTTATCCCAAAAAAGAACACAAGAGAAAGTGTTATGAAATTGCTATTTCTCTTTATAATGAGTCTTTTCGTCATATACACAGAATGGCTGAATATAAACTATGGTCTCAATGAGAAATTAGACATATTTTTTGAAATGATCATAATGGTTCTTTTGAGTATATCAAATTCTATTTTTTTTAAGCTTTTGATAGGAATTCCTCTTCTGTATTATTTTCATGAGCTATTTCCATCACCAAAATTAAAAACTTTTAAAAAATGGTTTTCCTCTCGCTAGCGCGCGTTTAGAACGCGTGTGTTTCTTTATGGGTTTAGTTTAAAAAACCAAGTCCGATGGGGAAATTGATTCCAAATTTCTGAACTACTTGGGAACTTGGGAGACGAAAAATAAAAACTTTTTAATTATTTAATTGGAATTTGTTTTCTCCAAAAGATACACAAAAGCAAATGCCATACCAGCTTGCCATACTCCATGCATAATAAAAGTCTCGACAAAACTTGGACTTTCCTGGTATCCAATACTTTTTGCAAAAGGCATAGCAAAATTTCCCAATAAAGCTCCCCAGCATACAAGTTTTATCCAACTTATTGCTGTTATGTGTGCGTTCAACAGTAAAAAGCTGATACTTACAATTGCTGCACCAATAGCACCTGCAAGAATGACAACTCCTTGTGCTCCCATTTGTGTTATAAACCAATCTGTAGAACCTAAAGAGGCCCAAACAGATACCCAAAAAGCAGGACTAACAATAGCTAAAACCAAAATAATCCTCCACCATTTAGGCCATTGATGTCTGCAAAAAATTGAAAGAGCAAGTACTGCAAAAGCGAACATAAAGCCTGGTGAAAACGCTAGTATATCTTCTCTACGACCCTCTTGTTCAATAATTGAAAGCCAGGCAGACAAAAATCCTGAGGTTGTTCCAAGGATAATTGCAAGAAGGTAATTTTTTTTCATGGGTGCATTGTGTTGAAATTGTAGGGACAGGTTTGAAACTTGTCCAAGATGATTATAAACCATCCTCTACGAAAAGAAATGTTATTTTTTTAATTTCTTCAAGGCCTGATCTACCGCATGCGAAGAACCGATAAAAATAGTGGTTCTTTGGTGAATATCTTCTATGGGAAGATCGAGAATTTTTGTCCCCTTTTCATCTTTGGCACTGCCTCCAGATTGTTCCATGAGATATGCCATGGGACCACATTCGTAGAGTAAACGAAGCTTTCCTTTTGGATACTTACTATGGGATGGATAGCAAAAAATGCCATGTGATTTGGAAAAAATAGCATTAATGTCCGGAACCATTCCTCCAGAGTATCGGAGGGTAAGGGTGTCACTCATCCAGGAATTTACCAGATCTTTATAGTCCTTTCTTTCTGCTGCTGCACGGAGATTTCCTGGGGCAAAAATACCGGCATCAGCTCCTACTGTAATGTTTTCTTTGATGAGTTCAAATTCTCCAAAGTCATTCAGGAGAAACTCATGTACTCCGTCTCCCACAGAAAGCATCATCGTGGTACGCGGACCGTAAATGATAAACCCAGCCGCCGCCATAGTACGAGGCGTCTTTCCTACAAATCCTCTTCCCTGATAGATACCAAACACACTTCCAATCGCCAAATTGCAGTCCACCAATGAAGATCCATCAAGAGGGTCAAAGGCAACTGAATATTTTCCGATTTCTCCCATCAGCTCCATTTCTCCCTCCTGCTCTTCAGACGCCAAAACACATGCCACATTGCTTTCGCTGATATGACGGCAGAAGATTTGATCCGCCAAAACATCGAGTTTGAGCTGCTCTTCCCCTTGCACATTGGTGCTTCCAGCAAGTCCGAGATGCTCATGCTGCAGCGCATGGACTACATATTTTCCCGCACGTGCAATATGAGATATGAGCGATCTGAGATCTGCATCATCAGAATGCTCCTGAAGAAAATTATGAAGAAAAAATGGCTGAGACATAAAAATGAAATAAAAATTCCTAATTGACCTAATGTCTAATCAAATCCTAATGACGAATGCACAAATAAACAATACTCTGTTTTTTATTTTTAGGCATTTTGACATTGGATATTCATTAGTTATTAGAGCAATTAGTCATTAGAAATTTCTTTAGATATTTTATTTCTTGAAACTCGCCAGTTTTTCCAAAAAGTCCTTTAATCGATTGGCATATCCCCATTCATTATCGTACCAATACAGCATCTGGGCATACTTCCCGTCAATGACTTTAGTTGACATGGCATCCACAATCGATGAATGAGGGTCGGTCTTAAAGTCTATAGACACGAGGGGCTCATCTGAAACGGCAAGAACGTTTTTCATGTATCCTGCTGCGGCTTCTCTCATGAGAGCATTGAGTTCTTTTTCTGTCGTTTCCTTTTTGAATACAAATCGCACATCACTGACAGAGGAGGTCGCGATAGGAACGCGAAAAGCGAGTCCATCCACCTTGCCTTCCAGTGAAGGGATCACTAGTGAAATCGCTTTCATTGCTCCAGAAGTAGTTGGGATTACGCTTTGGACTGCACTTCGTGCTCGACGAAAATCTGATGCGGCGTTGTCCAAAAGATTTTGTGAACTGGTAAATGAATGAATAGACGTCACAAATGCATTTTCTATTCCCAAGTGCTCCTCCAACACCTTCATGGGCGGAGCAATAGAATTGGTGGTACATGAGGCATTACTCAAGATCTTGATATCATCAGTGATTTCATGGTCATTGACACCAAAGACAAAGGTCGGAGTGTCATCCTTCATAGGAGCAGAGATGAGCACCTTCTTGGCCCCAGCTCTCAAGAATGATTGTGCTTTCTCTTTTGTGCGAACATGCCCAGTCGCAGCAACCACAACATCAACATCAAAATCCCCCCATGGTGCTTCTTCAGGATCTGAATGCGCAAGGAGAGTTATTTTTTTCCCATTCACAATGAGTGCGTCATCCGTATGAGATACTTCTGCATCCAATTTACCGTGAAGCGAATCATACTTGAGTAAATGCGCCCGCATTTTTGCATTTTTGCTCCGGTTATTAATGGCTACGACCTCTATATTATCATTTTCAATGAGAATTCGGTGCAAATTACGACCGATACGACCATATCCGTTCAGAGCAACTTTGAGCATACTTTCAAAATGTTAAATGATGAATTTTGAACGTTAGATTGAAGCAAGAAACGAGATTTTGAATTCAACATTCAAAATTTATAATTCAAAATTGTATCTGCATTGTGGAGGTTTTTCAAAAAAAAAGAAATTTGTTTCTCACAAAATCTGTAATATATCCTACCTCTCCTTTGAATGTAATTACCCTACTTGCCACTCTCTTTCCGAGAAGTGAGATATCCAAAAATGAGAGAGAGGATAATCACCATCGCAAGCGGCACTCCTCCTATCCACGTAAGTGCCCATGCTGGATATCCTTCATAAGGAGTTTTGAACTCCTGTCCCAATACTGCAAACAAAATGTACCCGAGTACAATGGGAATAATATACAGGAGATAGTTGAATGTTTTCCCAATTTTAAGTGTCGTGTTTGTCTCATTGATCCACCCACGTATTTTTTCTGGACCCACTAAATACGCTGCAACAAAACATTCCAAAAATCCAATAAACACCAGGAGATACCCTCCTACAAAATGATCCAAGATGTCCAAGTAATAGAGACCTGCTCCAAACATAAAAGGAATTCCTCCGAGAAAACAAACAAGTAAAATAGAGAGAGTAGTATGAAGCTCATGAGAATATTTCTTTTTGAGATCCAAAAATCCTGCAGAAATAGATTCCACAATTCCAAAGATAGAATCTATGGCGAGAGTGATGATGACTAAGAAGAGAAGTACTGCCAGTAAGATCTTAAACGCCGGCATCATAGAAATTGCTGTAGGCATGACAGAAAAGGCAAGCATCGGCCCACCTTGTGCCGCTTCGGACACCGGTACACCCTGTTGCAAGGCCATAAAGCCAAGTGTAGAAAAGACCGCAATTCCTGCCAAGAGCGAAACTCCAAAATTTCCAGCAATGATCCAGATACTTGATTTGGGAACTTCTGCTCTTTGGCTTCGATGACTTCCCGCCATAGTAAAGTATCCAAAAGCTAAAGAAGCACTAAAAAAACTCTGCCCTATAGCTGCTTGCCAAAGCTTGATATCTTTGAGAGCACTCCAATCCGGCACAAAAAATGCCCTGAGTCCTTCTTCTGCCCCTGGCAATGTAACCCCTCTCAGCAGCAAAATAAACAAGAGAATAAAAGGAGCTGTTGCCGTAAATTTGACCACATGTGAGACAGAACCAATGCCCTTCCACATACAGACGGCTACTACTGCATATGAAGCCAGGAGTGCTTGAAATAAGCCTGAATTAAACATTCCTCTCTCTCCTACAGAATCCGTCAGGTGCAAAATATCGGTCGCAAAATAGGTCGATGGATCCGCTAAAAACTCTCCAGAAAATGCCTGAAAAAGATACTTAACTCCCCACGCCATGATTGGCGCGTAGTACATAAGGATAAATATGAGTGCGAACAAGGGAATCCATTGGATCCAAGCAGTACCTTTTTTGAGTTTTTCCATAGACTTGGGAGCACCTGCTTGAAAGCGCTGACCAATAATGGTTTCAAACATGACCAGTGGATACACGATTAAAATATTAGAAATAAGAAGGGCTATAATAAAGGCGCTGCCACCGTATTCATACGCTAACATAGGGAATCGCCAAAAATTCCCAAGACCAGCAGCACAACCAATAGCCGCTAGAATATAGATATAACGACTTGGCCATTTTTGACGAGTTGCCATAAGAAAAAAGAAAAAAGGAGAAAAAAAGAGAAGATTACTTGAGTATGATTGTACATATGTTTTGCATATAAAGTCAAAAATTGGTGGGGTGCCTTTGTATAAATTCTCACTGCATAAAAGATAAAAAACTCTTGACGCTTGTTTGGTTTTCTATAAAATGTTCTGGCACTCGAAATAAAAGAGTGCTAAATTTTAGCTTCTTTTACATTAAAAATATATGAAGATTACACCTATTTTTGACAATGTAGTTGTCAGAGCTGAGGATGCCGAAGAAGTTCGTGCTTCAGGTATTGTGATCCCTGACACTGTCTCTAAAGATAGACCTCAACAAGGCTCTGTTCTTTCTGTTGGGCCAGACTGCAAAGCAGTCAAAAAAGGAGACACCGTATTATTTAAAACCTATTCTCCTTCTCCTACAGAAATTACAATAGAAGGCACAGAATATCTCCTCATGAAAGAAGAAGACATTCTCGGAACTCTTTAATTTTTTTATTTTTACTTTTAACTCACACTTATCATGGCAAAAAATATTACTTTTTCTGATGATGCCGTCAAGTCTCTCCAGGCAGGAGTGACCAAACTGGCAGATGCTGTACGTGTTACCATGGGACCTAAAGGACGGAATGTCGTCATAGATAAAAAATATGGAGGACCACAGGTCACCAACGATGGAGTAACGATTGCAAAAGAGATTGAACTCGAAGATCCACTTGAGAATCTAGGGGCTCAAATGGTCAAGGAAGCTGCCACCAAAACTCAGGATGCCGCTGGTGATGGAACTACTACCGCTATTATATTGGCTTCGGCTATTGTTGATGAGGGCATTCGCGGTAGGGCCGCTGGCATGAATCCAATGGGAGTTAAGCATGGTATTGAGTCAGCAGTAGAGGTGGTATTGGCAGAACTTGATAAGATGAAAAAAAATGTGACGACAAAAGAAGAAATGGGACAGGTGGCAACGATTACTTCTAAATCTGAAGGTGTTGGAAAAATAATCGCTGAAGCAATGGAAAAGGCAAAAAAAGATGGTGTTATCACTGTAGAAGAGGGACAAACAATGGGTCTGGAGATCGAGACCGTAGAGGGAATGCAATTTGACAATGGATACATCTCACCATATATGGTGACCGATACGGCTCGTATGGAAGCGGAAATGGAAGATGCAAAAATTCTGATTACTGATAAAAAAATATCTTCTATTCAGGATGTTCTGCCACTGATCGAAGCGATGGCAGGAGCGGGAAAGAAAAATCTTGTGATCCTGGCGGAAGATGTGGAGGGAGAAGCTCTTACCACACTCGTTTTAAATAAATTGAGAGGTACGTTTAATACTCTTGCGATCAAGGCACCCGCATTTGGAGACCGAAGAAAGGAAATGCTCAAGGATATTGCCGCTCTGACTGGCGGAAAAATGATCACCGAAGAACTTGGTCTGACGCTCGAAAACACCACTATGGAAGACCTCGGGGAAGCGCGAAAGGTGATTGCGACGAAAGATAATACGACTATTGTGGAAGGCAAGGGAGCAAAAAAAGATATTGAGTCTCGTGTTGCAGAGATCAAACTTGCTATCGACAATACCAGTTCTGACTATGACAGAGACAAGCTGCAAGAGCGTCTGGCAAAACTCGCTGGTGGAGTCGCTGTGATCAAAGTAGGAGCTGCAACAGAGATTGAGCTCAAAGAAAAGAAGCATCGTATGGAAGACGCCCTTGCTGCTACACGTGCTGCAGTGGAAGAAGGCATCATCCCCGGAGGTGGTACTGCTCTTTTGATGGCCGCGTACTCAAAAGCCATGGAGGACCTTGTCAGTAAATCTAAAAATAATGATGAAAAATTTGGTATAGGTCTTGTTGGAAGGGCTCTTGAACAACCACTGAGGAAGATTGCTGATAATTGCGGTGAAGAAGGATCTGTGATGGTGCGAAAAGTCTTGGCAGCTAAAAACGCCAATTATGGATTTAATGCGAATACTGGAAAGATAGAAGATTTGGTCAAGGCTGGAATTATCGATCCAAAAAAAGTTGCTCGTGCAGCACTTCAGAACGCTGCATCTGTAGCGGGTATGTTCCTTACGACCGAAGCTGCAGTGACTGATATTCCAGAAGCAGAAAAAGCTGATCCTGCTGCTGCTATGGGAGGAGGAATGGGTGGTATGCCAGGAATGATGTAGTACAAAATTTATTCCCCCTTTAAAAAAGGGGGCTAGGGGGATTTAATAAAAACACTTCTTACAATAACCAAGGAGTGTTTTTGAGTATATTTACTCTACCAAAACATTTTTTTAGAACTCAGAAAGAGAATTTAAGTTAATGTACATCTCCTAATTCCTTCGCCCTCTCCACTGCCGCATCAATTCCAGCATTGAGTATTTCTTCAAGCTTTTTTTCTTCAAATACTTTTAATGCTGCTTCAGTGGTACCACCTTTAGAAGTAACTTTTTTTCGAAGTACAGAAAACTCCTCTCCAGACAATGAGACTAATGTGCCTGCTCCTCGAAGTGTTTCTAGAGCAATACTGTCTGATTCTTCTTTGCTAAATCCTAATTCCTGAGCTTTCTGAGAAAAAATCTCAAGAATACGAAAAAAATATGCTGGTCCACTGCCAGAAAGAGCGGTGATCGCATCAATTTTATCTTCACTCTCACACATGATCACCGTACTAAAACTTTCCAAAAGAGTGTGTACAAAGCTTTTTTCTTCTGGAGAAACATCTTCAGAAACATGCATTCCTGAAACTCCCATATGCACCATTGCCGGTGTGTTGGGCATAACGCGTACAATTTTTTGAAGTCCACTTTTTTTCTTCAAAAAACTCATATTGAGCCCAGCTGCAATAGATACCAGTACTGTCTGTGGATCAAAACTTCCAGAAAGTGTGGTGAGAAAATCTCCTGAGTCCTGCGGCTTTATGGCCAGAAATACAAATTTGGCATCAGAAAGAATTTCTTCTGCATTTTGAGAAACTGTTATTCTCTGTTGGGAAAAAATTTTGAGTTTCTCAGCACTTTTGTCACATACACTCAGCTCCTCTGGAGCAACTACTTGTTTTGCCAGAAGGGCAGAAAGTATTGATGCCCCCATGTTCCCAGCACCAAGAAATGCAATTTTATTACTCATCAATAATAAGTGTATATCACTTGTTTTTTAAAATCGACATCAATGCCATTCCCTTGTTCAAGAGGAATAAAAAAGATTTTAGTCCGTTCAATACCCCTTTATGAAAAAAGAGGAGAAATGATTACCATTTCCAGTTCATGAGTACCAGAATGGTAATCCAAATGGCTAATAAATAATATGCACCATTGAGCCAAAAGAGTTGTACCGGCTTTTTTTCCCATAAACATCCGCCAACGAGCATGGTTGCCTGAAACCCAAGCCAGAGGATAAACCCAAACATAAATGCTTCCTGCGTGCTACCAAGATTTACCATGCCCATAAGGAGCCATACGACATACACTCCCACAAGGGTATTAAGAAAACCCATCAACATCGTTTTGGGCATGTCTTCTTTTTTGCCTTCGCTCACACCAACAAGCTTCATCCAGGTCTTCCCGAAAACACCAGGAGAATACCAAATAAATCCAAACAAAAAGACAACAATAGTAGTTGCCAATAACGCGACGTAGTCTGCGCCGCCAGGAAAGAGCATCTCCATAGAAAAGGGGGTAAAAGGAAAAAGATACACTTACTATAAACTGAAAATAGAAATTATGTCAAAAAATATGGTCTTCCGTATTCCTCAAGAGAGAAGCGGTTACCTTGAGAGAACTGTTGTTTTTTGAAACAATGGAGTTGTACTTTTCCTCCCCACCGAACGTGAGTTTTTTTGCTACCTATCCTGTCTTTGTGCCACTTGTTGCAGTATTTGTAGCAGAAAGTTTGAAGTTTGCCATTGCCAGCTGCAAAAAAAGGGCGATCTTATTTGGCGAATTTGGACACAGTGGAGGTATGCCTTCGGGTCATTCTACACTCGCCTCCAGTATTGCAATGACAGCATTTCTCCTGAAGGGATCTGAGTCTATTGAATTTGCTATTAGTGCTGCTTTTGCACTCCTGGTAATATATGATTCGGTAAAGATTCGCTGGGAAGCGGGTCAACACGCCAAAGTTCTCAACTATCTTCTCGGACAGAAAAAATTGGATGAGAGATTGGGGCATACGTTTTATGAAATGTTGGCTGGAATATTTTTAGGATGTGCCATTGCTTTTCTTCTTATCAATACTTAGATGAAGTTTACCAAAGCTGCTATCAAGACCACAAAGGAGCCTCCCAAAGATGCGGACTCAGCAAATGCAAGATTCTTGGTGCAAGGCGGATTTATTCACAAAGAACTTGCTGGTGTCTATAGTTTTTTGCCATTAGGGAAGCGAGTACTTAAAAAAATTGAAAAGATTATCCGTGAAGAAATGGATGCTATCGACTCACAAGAAGTCAGTATGACAGCACTTACTCCTCTTGAAAATTGGAAAAAAACTGGTCGGGATCACGTTCCTATTGCCTATTTACCCACACCAAACACTGTTCTTGGCTGGAGCCATGAAGAGATTGTGACTCCTATTGGAAAAGAATATATTTCTTCATGGAAAGACCTTCCCCTCTCTCTCTACCAAATTCAAACAAAATTTCGGAATGAACCCCGTGCAAAGGCGGGTATTTTGCGTGGTCGTGAATTCCTCATGAAAGATATGTACTCCTTTCATGACAGTCAGGAAGACTTGGATGCATATTATCAAAAAACACTGGAAGCATATCTTCGTGTATACGAACGATGTCATCTCACAGCGTATGCCATCGAAGCATCTGGAGGAGTCTTTACCAAAAAGATATCACACGAGTTTGCAGTGCTGACGGAATCTGGAGAGGATGTTGTAATTTTCGAAAAAGACACTAAGGGCAATTTAATCAATCCACAAAATTCAGAAATTGCTGTTGGAGTGCCTCCCGATGTTACCTTTAAGAAAGAGGCTGATCTTAAAGAAATGGTGGAAAAAGGACCAATGTCGATCGCTGACACTGCAAGTAAATATGGCATTGGAGAACATGAAATGCTCAGACCAGTTGTGCTAGTAATTGAAGATGGGGGGAAGAAGAAATTTGTGGGGATCTCAATTCGAGGTGACTTGAGGGTGAATACGCACAAAGTCATGCAGTATTTTGGAACCGAAGATATTCGTAGCGCAACAAGTGAGGAGCTCAGAGAACATAAACTTGCAGAGGGTTTTATTTCTCCAGTCAAAAATAATACTTTGGAGTTTTATGCCGATGAATCGGTAAAGAAAATGGTTAATTTTTGTGCTGGGGCGAATAAAATGAATGTTAACTATTTGAATTGTAATATTGGTCTAGATTGTAAATTCAAAGATATTTTTGATTTTCTGCATGTCACTATGCCTGTTGGCACAAGCAATCCTCAGGGGGGTTTTACGTCAAAAAAAACTGGTAATCCTCTCTATAGTGAATTATGCATTGAGGCGGGAAATATTTTTGACCTTGGAACAAAGTATTCAGAAGCATTTGATGTAAAGTATTTGGATAAAGAGGGCAAGCATCAGTATGCTCTTATGGGGTGCTATGGACTTGGAGTTTCGCGACTTATGGGAACGATTGTAGAAGCTTCTCATGACAAAAATGGAATTATATGGCCAACATCTGTGGCGCCGTATCATGTAGTGGTTGTGCCTCTCGGAAAACCAGGAACTGCGGAGTATGATCAGAGTTTTTTGGAGGCAGAAAAATTGGAAAGATCTCTGGAGCCTCACGGTATTGAAGTACTGGTGGACGACAGAAGTGAAAGCCCGGGAAAACGATTTGCTGATGCTGATCTTATTGGTATTCCTCTGAGGATAGTAATTTCTCCACGAACTTTGGGAAATAAATCTGTAGAATGGAAAGAGAGAAATGCGGAAAAAGCAAAAGAGGTCTCACTGCACAATGCAGAAGAAGAAGTTTTAAAATGGTTTCAGAAATAAGAAAGATTATGCCTCCCTTTATAAGGGAGTATTTCCCCTCTTTCTCAAAGAGGGGTTAGGGGAGATTTTTCTGAACATACCAATGCTTATAATGTTTTTCGATCTTCAGCACACCGACGGCAATGTCAGAAGCGGTTCTCTGCAAACATCTCGCGGAAAAATTCAGACTCCTGCATTTATGCCTATTGCCACAACGGCTGCCATCAAAGGTGGAGTTTCAAGTGAAGATTTACACGCACTTGGAGCGGAGATGATTTTGGGCAACACATACCACTTGCACCTGAGGCCTGGAGAAAAAATCATAGCCGATGCCGGAGGGCTTCCAGAGTTTATGAATTGGAAGAAGCCAATGCTGACTGACTCTGGAGGATTTCAGGTGTTCTCTCTCTCCAAAATTCGAAAGATTCATGATAATGGTGTGGATTTTCAAAGTCATTTAGACGGAGCAAAAATCACTTTCACACCAGAAAAGTCTATAGAGATTCAATATGACCTCGGGGGGGATATCATCATGGCATTTGATGAGTGTCCCCCTTCTACTGCAGAAAAATCAGCAGTTGAAAAAGCAGTCAAAAGGACAAGCTTCTGGGCTCAAAGATCGTATGAACACCACCAAAACCTCTTGAAACAAAAGAAAAAAGAGCAATTTCTTTTTGGCATCGTACAAGGAGGCATTTATGAAGACCTCAGGAAACAAAGTGTAGAAAATTTACTCAGAATACCCTTTGACGGATATGCCCTTGGAGGATTGGCGGTTGGTGAGTCAAACGAAGCAATGTATAGCATTACCGCATCTACCGTTCCACTTTTGCCAGAAAATAAGCCTCGGTATCTTATGGGAGTAGGAACTCCGGAAAATATACTGGAGTGTGTGGAGCGCGGCATTGATATGTTTGACTGTGTGCTTCCCACACGCAACGGGAGGCATGGAAAGGCGTACACGACACTTGGAGAAATCAATATCAAGAACGAATCTTTTGCAAAAGATTTTTCTGTACTTGATACAGATTGCACTTGTCACACCTGCTCACGGGGGTACACAAAGTCGTACATAAGACACCTGATGAAATCAGAGGAAATGCTTGGGATGCGACTTCTTACGATTCACAATCTACATTTCTATTTGGAACTCATGAGAAGTATTAGAAAAAACATTGAAGAAAACAAATTTCAAGAATTTAAGAACGAGTTTCTCAGAAAATATAAAAGTTGACAGAAAATAAATAAATGTTTTGACGAAAATTTGTGCAATTTGAGATGGTATCGATGCTTTATTTTAAATATGTATGGCAATTGGACAATCTTTGGAATTACCTACCCCTCAAGATATAGAACGATATACAGCGGGGCCAAGTAAAATACATCGTCTTTGTATAAAAGAGGATTGGGAATTTCGAAAAATACTTGAACTCGCTAGAGAAGAAAGCCACAGGGGTGAATTTGCACAGTTCCTCATAAAGGGAATTAATATAAGAGTATTTGATATGCTTGGTATTTCTGAAGATTTAAGAGACGCTGATTTTACAGATTTTTCAGAAACTCCTGAAGGGTGGCATGTGGCTCATACAAACTCTGGAACAGATGGGATGGAAAGAACTATACGCGCTGCTTGCTTTGCAGAGAGCACAGTACTAGTAGATACTGATAACTTTTCTCGAGTCGCTGAAAGTGAAATGAAGGCTATGGGGAGAAGATATAAAGCGATTAGATTCCAGAGGGGTCATGCTCTTGTTGGAAAGGAGCAGCGAGAGTTTCGAGGTATTGTGGAAGGAATGCGAGATGAAAGTATTGCAACCCTTTATCTCACAGAAAACGGAACCACCACAGGAGCCAATCAATCACAGGCTATCCAAGAATTAGTAAGGATAAGGGATAAGGAAGAGCTAAATACAGTAATAGTTGTTGATGCAGTGTCTTCGCAAATAATTGGAGCAGAAAGAGAGTATATTCCCGATATTATTTTTTGGGCAAACCAAAAACAACCGGCAATTGGACCTGGTTCCGGAATATTACTGTTTAATAACAGAGCACTGGCACGAGCTCAAGAAGTACAAAGATCTGGACTTGATACGGGAGGTAAGCTCGGGATACAGGCGGCGTATGGAACAAATGAAAAAAGGATGGCAGAGAGGGGGCAAACAATGCAGACTCCACCCATGGGAGAGCTCTATCGTGAGCGAATTATATTAGAACGTATGTATGGTACTGATGAAAGATGGAAAGAAGTCGCGGAGTTACAATTAGAAGCAAGAAGGCTCATTACTGAAGCAGTACGTGAAGGGGAACTAGGAAAAAAAGGCATTAGTATGGTTACTGAGGATCCAAGAATACAATCCACTACTTCTCATGTCATGAGATTACCAGAAAGTATTTCTGCTCAAGATCTTATAAAACACATGAAGGAAGGTCCTCTTCTCCATACTCTTATCCAAGCCGGATATGGAGCAGATTACAAAGACACGGAAATACGCATTTGTGTCTACTCCGCAAATACCCTTTCTAAGATTCATCATCTTCTTAATTTTTCTATTCCAACTGCGCTCGAATATATAAAAATAGAGACTATTTTTTCTGTGGCATAAGCTTTATCTCGAATGGAATGGCTCCGATAACTTCATCTTCCATAAGAATATCTATTCTATATTTTCGTTGGTCTTCAAAAGCGATATTTGCGAGATCAATGATAAGATTAAAATCCTTTGTTTCGCTTGATTTTACCTCGCCCTGCATCTTCATTACCGGATCTGTGGTTCCCTCTTTCATCATATGGATTGCGAATGGATGCATGCCTTTCTCCACTGTTACATTCATCACCACTGCCATTTTGGGATAGCGAAAGGGAAATTTTTGTGAATAGATCTCACGAAAAATACCGATAATATTGAGCTTATTGTCTTGTGAAAGAAATGCGTTATCACACAGATGTGCAAAATTGAGTTTTGGTTTGGACATATGACTATAAAAAATATAGAGGTGTACTTGATAATACTCTCTATATGAAAAAGAAGAAACCTTTGCCCTCCATTACTCACCCTCCATTTAGTTTAGCATCTACCGTCAATCCATATACAGCATACTAGTATGCTGTATACGGGGGTTATGAGGTTGTGTGGAGAATAAACTACCCCGAGGCAGAGCCTCGAGGTATTGCTGAAGGAAAGTTTGCTTCGCAAACAAATCTTTCCAACCCTGAGGGTCGGGGAATTAAACCAACTCTTCGATTAAATTTTTAAAGGAACCAGACACAGTACTGATAAAAACTAATCTCTGAGCAACGCTTCAAATTTCTCCTCTTGGCCAGAGAATGGACCAATCATCGCCAAAGAAAGCTTGGCAGGAACAAACAGTTCTTGAGCCACTCTGAAGATATCATCTGCTGTCACTGAATTGACCGCGTTAAAGACATCGTCCAATGTTTTGACCTCAGATCTCAGGAGCGCTTGTGTTCCAAAAAAACTTGCGATCTGCTCGCTATCTTCCATGCGCAAAGTGATTTTTCCTTTGAGAAAGTTTTTTGCCTTTTGAAGTTCTTGATCAGAGACTTTTTCTTCTGTCATTCGTTCATACTCTCTTTTAATAGCAATAATGGCTTTCTCAGCGCGAGGAATATCAACTCCAGCATGAGTGGAAATCACTCCACAATCAGTGTATCGGTCAGTACTTGTGGAAATGGAATAGCACAGTCCATGAGCTTCGCGAATATTGAGAAACATGCGAGAGCTCATGTTCCCCCCGAGTATTACTGCAAGAAGTTGCATGACGTATTCATCTTTGTGTTCCATAGGAAGCCCAGGGTATCCCATGACGAGATGGGCTTGCTCTGTTTTTTTATCGCGAATATGAATTCTTTTGTTTTTTTCTGACCAAATAAATGGAATATGATGGCGTGATTGAGAGGTTTTATCGAATATGAAATATTTTTCTGTAAGATCTTTAGCTGCTTCTTTTTCAATATTTCCTGCAGCAATGATGACCGTATTGTCCGGCGTATAGAGTGATGCTTTGTACGCTTGAAAATCATCTTGATTAACCGTAGTAATAAGTTTTTTGGTACCAATTTGATCCCATCCCATAGGATGATCATTACTAAAAAGAAGTTCTTCAAAATCCCAGCCGATTTTATACATCGGCGTGTCTTCATACATGTTGTATTCCTGGAGGATAACGCCTCGCTCTTTTTCAATTTCATTTTGCGGGAAGGTGGCGTGGAGCAGCATGTCTGAGAGTACATCAAATGCAACTTTTGCATTTTCTGCTGCAGTTTTTACATAGTATCCAGCGTATTCCTTGCCGGTAAAGGCATTAAAATCTCCGCCTACGCTGTCTATCGCCTCAGCAACTTGTTTTGCGCTTTGAAACTTTTTTCCGCCCTTAAAAAACATGTGTTCTAAGAAGTGGGAGATCCCTCTTTCGTTTTCACATTCATTTCGAGATCCAGCCCCTGTAAGCACCAAAAGAGTTACGGCCTCCGTTCCATTTCTTGGGGCAGTAATAAGACGAAGATTATCAGAGAAATTGTGTTGGTGGTGCATATATCATTTCCATAAATTATTTTTCTTCTGCGACTTCTTCTCCTGGTTCTTCTCCCTTTTCTACTCTCCTCAGAACTTCTTTTTCTATTTTTTCTGCTGTTTTTACATTTTCTCTGAGGAATTTTTTTGCATTTTCTCTACCCTGACCAAGTTTTGTATCTCCATAAGAGAAAAATGCTCCCGATTTTTTGACAATGTCATAATTGACCGCCATGTCCAATACATCTCCTTCTCTGGAGATCCCTTCGTTAAACATGATATCAAATTCCGCGACTTTAAATGGAGGTGCTACTTTATTTTTCACCACCTTGACCTTCACACGATTCCCCACCGCTTCTTTGTCATCACCACTTCCCTGATCAATCTTGGCACGGCGACGAATATCGAGCCGCACAGAAGAATAGAACTTAAGTGCATTGCCTCCAGTCGTTGTTTCGGGATTGCCAAACACGATACCGATTTTCATACGGATTTGATTGATAAAAATCACCGTGCATTTGGATTTGCCAATGATGCTTGTGAGCTTCCTGAGAGCTTGGCTCATCAGTCTCGCTTGAAGTCCCATGTGAGAATCTCCCATCATACCTTCTATCTCTGCCTTGGGCACCAGAGCTGCTACTGAATCGATAATCACCAGATCTACGGCTCCGGATCGCACCAACATCTCAGTGATTTCAAGGGCTTGTTCTCCAGAGTCGGGTTGAGAAATAGTGCATTTCTCTACATCCAGACCAATATTTTTTGCGTATTGTGGGTCCAGTGCATGCTCTGCATCAATAAATGCTACCTGCCCTCCTTGCTTCTGGCATTCAGCAGCAATGTGAAGAGTCAGGGTTGTTTTCCCTGAAGATTCAGGACCATAAATCTCAACAACGCGCCCCTTGGGAATACCTCCGCCAAGTGCGATATCAAGCGAAAGTGCTCCTGTGGGAATCGTTTCTATTTTCATCTTACCAGCACTGGAAAGGTTCATGATAGAGCCTTCTCCAAATTGTTTCTGAATTTGTGAAAGAGCGCTTTCTAACGCCTTTTGTTTTTGATCTGTGACCATGAAAGGAAGGGGAAATATGCCAAAACAGGATGCCAGAACTTAAGAAAAATTAAAAGTATTTTCTGGTGTGCATTTAAGAAAACATTACGAGAATTGTGTTTTATGCTGGAAAGAACAGAGTTTATTTTTTCGCCATGAATTCCTGTGAAGCCAATATCCATGTCAGAACACCTACTAGGAGACTGAGGCACGAGGTATTGAGGGCACTGTCGATGGTTCAAGTTTAGCCTGCCCGCCTTTGAAGGGTAACTTGAATCAGGTATTTCTATACTTTCCAAAAATCTTATAAGACAAAAAGTGTCCTCTACATGAATCGAAAAAATATGAATGAAGAAATATACTTTATTATCTTCCTAGAGTGAAAAGTAATGGAAATGTAAAGATTCAGGTTGGAAACCTGAACCAACGTAGGTTGTCAACCCTTGAACGGCGAAGATGAAGGGTTAAGTTACTATTGATCTGAGGGCAACCCGGCGTGGGTAGCTCTGGCCATGTTCTTTCGCCGCGAGGCATAGAGATCTTGGATAGCTTTTGAAATCTCCTCGACTTCGGATATCCACAACATTCCACGATCTTCAAGATCTCGGTACGCGATGCTCCTGATTGAGAGCACCAGATCTGAAAGCGTACGGACCGGCGTGGTCACCGATCCATCGCTGAGTTCCAAACGGACTTGGTGAGTCTTCCGAGACTTCTTCCGGTTCCGCAGTCCCATCTTGAGTGCTTCATAGAGTTTCAGATCAAACTTCGCAATTGTCGACAGCACCACGCGATCGTGCTCGGTTGTGCCCTGCGAGAAGAAGCCAATGAGGCCGAGCCTTTCCCCGTAGTCATACTTCAAAATGCCGAGCGCTCTCTGGAAACCTTCACCGGGATGATATTTTCTAAGACGCCCATCATTGTATGCTTTTTCCAGCATTTCTTTCGTCCAGTAGTACCGTTCAGGTTCGATTGCATCCAGTACTTCACTGGCCGCCCAACGGACAGTGCGGCTCAGACCGGTGACGACTTCCCTCAGCCAAGGGTCGGTCAGCTCTGCTCCTGTACTGGTCATCTCTGAACAGAGGTTTTCTATTCTCTGAGCATCAGAAATCGTTTCTTCTGACTGTTCTTCCGAGCCGGCGGGATATTCAGGATTGGATATTGGAACGGGGGCAAGATGAATTGAATCGGACTCGTCTTTCGAAGTGGCTAGATCTGCAAATTTCTATTCCTTGGAACTAATAATCCTCAATTCGAGTTTGAAGTGCACCACCTCGGAAGAATTTAATACTCTAGGTGCATGAACAACTATGAACACTTCAGTAAGAGCGAGAGACAAGAACTCTTAATACTCCACTCCAAAGGGTATTCGATGAGATCGATAGCCAAAGCGATGAACAGGAGTCACTCTACAATCATCAGAGAGCTCAAGCGGAAGATGAAGAGAGGAGGATACGATGCGTGTAAGGCTCATCAAAAAGCACAGAACAAAAGAAGATTTAGTAAATACCAAGGAATGAAGGTACGTGAGGATGATGAGATAGAGAAGTATATGCGAGAAAAGATGTTGTTAAAATGGTCACCAGAGAAGATTGCAGGAGTACTGTACTTGGAGAAGAGAGTTCGTATTGGGAAAGATGCCATCTATACATATCTCTACAGTGCACACGGACAAGACCTATGTCCTCTTCTTTATCGCAAGAGATATAGGAAGCGTAAACGGAGAAAGAAGAAATCAAAGCATGAAATCATCAAAGATAGAGTGTTTATTGCCCAAAGACCTCAGCATATCAACCAGAAGAAAAGATTTGGACACTACGAAGGAGATACCATGGGCAGACCCAAGAAAGCTTCCCCACAAACTCTTGTCATCGTTAGAGAACGACTCTCTCGTAAAATATTCGTGAAGAAGGTGTCTCGGCTCAGAGAATCCATGCAGGGATTTGGAGACATTCTGCACCAACTCCCTGCATACTCACTTACCTTGGACAACGGTGTAGAAAACACAAGATATAAAGACTTAAGAATCCCTATTTATTTTTGTGACCCCTACTCTTCTTGGCAAAAAGGCTCTGTAGAAAACGCCATTGGAAAACTTAGAAAATTTGTCCCTAAGAAAGCTGACCTCAAGAATTTCTCTCAAAACCAGTTACAATCCTTTGTTGATACTCTTAACAACACTCCCATGAAAGTTCTCGGCTTTAGAACTCCCACCCATGTCTTTGACTTCTATAACAATCTCTAATATCTTTTTATCCCAAGTGGTGCACTTCACCACAGAATGCGGGACATATTCGTAGGTTAATTTATACCCAATACTGTTGATTTGTCAACCATAACGCTCACGATCTTTACCCCTTTCTTCCTCGTTTTTTCGAGGAAAATTTGGTATAATGGCTTGAACAAATACAAAAACATATGCTGAAGAAACTTTTCTGTCCTTCATCAGTAGCACTTATAGGAGCTTCCGCTACTCCAGGGAAGCTGGGATTCGATATTTTGAGCAATTTGGTGCACTCTGACTTTGATGGAAAGATTTATCCGATCAACCCAAAAATTGATGAGATTTTGGGGAAAAAAACATTTCCTTCAGTACTGAAGGTAGCCGAAAAAATAGACCTAGCGATCATTGCGGTCCCAGCTTCTGTTGTAATAACAGTGCTCAAAGAATGTGCTGTGAAAAAAATTCAGAATGTCGTCATTATATCTGCAGGATTTAAAGAAACCGGTAAAGAAGGAGCTGCCATGGAGCAAGAGATCCAAAAAATTGTAAAAAAACATAAGATGAACCTTGTGGGACCCAACTGCTTGGGAGTCTTGAATATCCATAAAGATCTGAATGCTTCTTTTGCAGAAGGAATGCCGAACAAAGGAAATATTGCCCTTATATCTCAGTCCGGAGCCATGGCTGTAGCCATTACTGACTGGGCATATGAAGAAAATATTGGATTTAGTAAAATTGTGAGTTTGGGAAACAAAGCAGGCATTACCGAAAACGATTGCTTGGAGTTTCTGGAGAAAGACAACGATACCGATGTGATCATGCTCTACCTCGAAAGCTTTGCAGACGGAAAACAATTTATGGAAATTTCGAAAAAAGTGGCTCTTAAAAAACCGATTGTACTTTTTAAGTCAGGCATTTCTGATGCCGGAATTAAGGCGGTTTCTTCTCATACTGGAGCTTTAGCTGGCTCTGACCAAGCAGTAGAGGCTGCTATGAATACCTCTGGTGTTCTCAGGGCTCATACTGTCGAAGATTTTTTTGATCTCGCGCGCGCACTCAGTATGCAACCTCTTCCCAATGGAACTCAAGTGGCTATTGTTACAAATGCAGGAGGTCCGGGGGTGATTGCTACTGATGCTATTGATATTTCCGAGATTTTACAAATGGCGGAGTTTTCTCAAAAGACTTCTCATCAACTCGCATCATCACTACCCTCTACTGCCAATATTCATAATCCAGTAGATGTCATTGGGGATGCATTGAGTGATCGCTATGCATCCGCTCTAAGCAAGGTGTGTGCAGATGAGAATGTGGATATGGTGCTCACCATTCTTACCCCACAAATAATGACTGAAAAGGAAGAAACTGCAGAAGTTGCGATAGCATTCAATGAAGCATATCCAGACAAACCCATTTTCACTGCTTTTATGGGAGGGAAAAATATTGAATATGCCGCCAAAAAATTAGAAGAAAATAGTGTTCCCAATTTTCTGTATCCCACGAGGGCTGTACGGACATTTGAACGCATGGCAGAGCTTTCCAAATGGAGGAAAAATCAAAATCGAGAGAAAAATACCACTCAAAAACACCCTCTCTCTTCTTCTCTCCGGAAAAAAATACAAACTGAGCAAAAGAAAGGAAATTTGCAACTCAGTTCTAAAATCATATCGGAACTTCTGAGGACTTATGATATTTCTTTGCCGGCGGCACTCATAGCAAATTCCAAAGATGAGGCCGTACAATTTGCAGAAAGAATAGGATATCCAGTCGTGCTGAAAATAGCATCAGATGAGGTGCTTCACAAAACTGATGTTGGTGGAGTGCGACTCGCACTCAAAAATGCAGATGAGGTCATATCAGCTTTTGAGGAAATAAATATAAATGTTCAGAAGAAAGCCCCAAAGGCACAAGTCGATGGGATATTAGTACAAAAGATGTATCATTTCGGGCGAGAGGTGATTGTGGGCATGAAACGAGATGAAGTGTTCGGTCCATTAATTATGTTTGGATTAGGAGGAGTATATGTGGAAGCCATGAAAGACGTCTCGTTTCGGATTGCTCCGATGGATACTTATGAAGCGGAAAATATGATCCATGAAGTAAAAGCTATTCAACTTCTCAAGGGTATCCGTGGAGAAGCTCCCGCGGATATTGCACGCTTGGCACAAGCGATTGTTGCAATTGCTCATATATCAATTGATATCCCCGAAATTACTGAACTTGACATCAATCCCCTCCTCGTGAGATCTCAGGGAAAAGGAGTGATTGCATTAGATGCACGATTTCTCTTATAAAAAATTTATTTTTTAAAAGTTTTCCAAGCAAAAAGGGTGCTACAGATTAGAGCTCCCCAAAATCCGATTCCTGTTCCCGAAAGTCCAAACTGCATTTTTAGGATCCAGAAAATCGGTCCAGCAATCATGAGAATTGCTAGAGTTTTTTGAAGTTTTATGTCTGACATGCTTATTTGAGGAATGCTTATCCCCGCCATGGGAAGTCCTTTCCAAAGTACATATCCCAAAGATCCCAGAAATGTAAGCATGCCTACGGAATGCATGCCATTAACGCTTACATCTGGTATTCCCAGAGGTATTCCTCCAAGCTCTGGAATATTCATGTGAAACCAGGGAAGAAATGTAGAGAGCAATGTAATTCCTGCAAGGATAAGAAGTATTTTTTGAGAAGAATGTTTACGAGGCCGATGTTGCATGTTCATGTGGTCTGACATAGAAAAGAAGAAATGAGAAAAAAGTATCTGTATGATATACTCTTTTTTGTCTTTTTTTGCAAATTTGTGCTGGCATTTGAGCTCAAAGATCGATTTTTGGAAATGGCAAATCTTCTGGAACTTGCTGAAGAAAATGCATTTAAAATACGTGCATACCGAACGGGTGCAGAAATAATAGGAGGGCTTTCTGAAGAGATTTTATCATCTGCATCAGAATCAGAACTGAGAAAAATACCACGTATTGGTCAAGCTCTTGCAGGAAAGATTGTGGAATATCGGGATACGGGAAAGATCGCTGCTTTGGAAAAACTTGAATCTGGTTTTCCATCAGGATTGCTTGATCTTCTCAATATTCCAGGCATTGGGTCCAAGACGCTCAAAATTCTCTGGTTTGAATATCAAATTCAAAGCAAGCAAGATCTCGCAATTCTTCTTAAAAGTGGGAAATTAGCTGAGCGAGAAAATTTTGGGGAAAAGACAGTAGAAAATATCAAGAAATCGATAGAACTCTCGGCTGGACAGCAGAGTCGTATTCCTTATGCAGAAGCAAAGCAAATTGCTGATATCTTTGTAAAACATCTTCAGAAATGCAGCCAAGCGCAACAAATAGAGGTCGCTGGAAGCCTCAGAAGACAGTCCACAACAATTGGAGACATTGATATTTTGGCAGTGAGTAAAAATCCTGATGAGGTCATCAATTTCTTTCTCACATGCCCAGAAATTACAAAAATAAATGCCAAAGGGCATACCAAGGCTTCAGTTTTTGTTAAAGGCGAGAGACAAGTGGATTTAAGAGTTGTAGAACCAGAAAGTTTTGGTTCAGCACTCCAATATTTTACAGGATCAAAGGAGCATAATATTCTTTTGAGACGTATAGCTCAGAAGAAAGGACTCCTGCTTTCTGAGTATGGTGTCTTTAGAGGGAAAGAGAAAGTCGCAGGAACGACTGAAGAAGAAGTATATGCCACCCTTGATCAAAAATGGATCCCTCCGAAGGAACGAATAGGGAGAGATGAAGTTGTATAGTTCTTTCCTACATCCCTCCAATCAAAGCCAGAAAGAAAATGTTTTCCTCTCCTTTCTAAATTTTAATATCCTGCTTTTCTCGCAAAAATTATCTCACTGGACAGTGTCCCCCTTCACACTCCACGCTTTCAGCAAGAGTGCGCGATTTAACCTCGAGCTCTTTTTGTTGAAAATCAAATCCAGTAAATTTTTTCATTTCTTCTCCATATTTTTCTTTACTGATCTCTTCATATGGAGCTTGTTCAAATCCATGTTCTTGGTGGAGCAGAAATGAGATTGTTTTGACACCATCATTATAATTTTCTTTGAGCCATTTTTTGATCGCGGGGAGCTCTTCTGGACGGTAGTACACCGTCACAGACACATTATTATCTGCCCAATGAGTCTGAATATGCTTGTGGAGTTCCATTTGCTTGATAGCCGTCATTTCTTCTGCAATGGTAATCCCTTTTTCAAGTTCTACTGGAAAACTTGCAACACATGTTTTGTGGTCTTCCGTTCCATCAAATCTTTTGACATGTTCTACATGCAATCCCGCTTCTCGACACTTTTGTATGAGTGGATCATCAGATGACATGCGCACACGACGAATGTAGTAACGTGAATATGCTGGATGCACTCCTGGTGTTGCTCCAGCGAGAAGAGAAAGAGTCCCTGAAGGCTTCACTGTTGTGAGTTTTATACTCTCTGGAAGATCATTTTTTTTAGAAAATTCTGCATCATATTTTTCGATAGCTCTGTAGACATTGGTAAGAGTTTCTGAAGTGGTAAGATCTGGTCTCATGACAATACCGGTGATCCCCATTCCGAGTCGTGAATTTTTATGGACAATCTCTTCAGTTGCTCTTTGATGATATGGCAACCGAGTAATGGTTTTGATAACTGGATACATCAGTTTTGCTACCTTGATAAATTCAGCTTCATCAGCAATATTATTCAGATAAATTTCACAGAGATTACAAGGTTCGGCTCCTCCATTATCCTCTGTGGGGGCGAGTGAAATTTCAGCACACGGATTTGTTCCCACAACATTTGGATCCTTGCGATGATCATCAGAGAGCCTTCCTTTTTCCTGACAAAGTGACAGGTTCATGAGCCCGTAAGGTTCAGAGTGCGCCGTACCGGTCTCTGGGTTAATTTCATATCCTTTCCAAAAGCTCTCTGGAAGAGCATTGATGTCGTCACAAAGTAGTGAATTATTGGACATTGCCCGATGATTAGGAATGCCCTTAGACCACATTTTCGCCTCCATAAACTCGGTGTCATCTGCGTCTCCGAGAGCTATTTCTGCGCTACGTCGTACATTGCCCGCAACGACAATTTCTCCAATAATATTCATAATATCCAGAACGTCTATGGGCCTGAGTTTTTTGCTTTCTCTCGCTTTGAGCACATTAGTAATTTTAGTGATTCCATTGGCAAGTGGCTCTGGCCCAGAGGCCTTTCCTCCAAATCCTTTAATAGGTTCTCCATATCCGCGGATACAGTGGAGTGAATAGGTAAATGACCTTCCTGTGGTGAGATACGAGTCAAGCACTTTACTAAGAAGGTCAATCCATCCTTCTCTTGAATCGGGAACAATAAAATCAGCATCATTAACGTCATTTCTTACGACCTCCACTCCTGAATATACGGGAGGAATTTTGTCTACATATCTTTTTTGAATATTGAACCCAACCCCTCCTCCGAGCATAAGGTAATCGAGGGCATTGAGAAATGATTCTTTGCAGTCCATAAGGAGACACCAGCAATTATTCATTGATGCCCCTCCCAAGGCATCTACTGTAGTAGAACCTGCCTGCCAGAGCATACGCCCGGAAAAATTTGCCTTGAGATGAAACACGGCGTCATACAGATCTTCATAGTATTTTTGTGGCATTGTAATATTCATTTTGTGATGCATTTTATAGATCCATTCTGTGCATCGTTCTACTGTCTCCCACCATTCTTCGGTACGACCGGCTCCTTCAACAATACGCGCGTATGTGCGTTTGTAGGTAATATATCCCAAGCCGTTAAATCCCCACTTTGGTTGTCTTCCTTCATATTTTGCAAGGAAGTCTTTGGAGAGGGCTTTCTTCATTTCTAAAATACGTCCTTCACGGATTTGCTGTCTCTGAAAACGATAGACAATAAATTCTTTCGCTGTTCTTGCGTGTCCTTCTTTAATAAGCGCCATTTCAACCAGATCATTTATTTCTTCGACTGTTGGTACTCGATTTCCGTATTTTTTATTGAGATAGTTGAGCACTACTTGTGTCATATGACTCGTTTCTTCTTCATTCGGAAGTTCGCCATCTCGCATTGCCACTGTTTGAGCTGCTTTTAAAATCGCTGTCCTGATTTTTTCCGGGTTGAACGGCACCATTGAAGTATCTCTTTTTTTCACAGCAGAAATACGCGGATACCTTTGTTTATCCTGAGAGATGGTAACCGATGTTTTTTCTTCTGATATATCGTGTTCTTTTTCTTCTACATCAGTGTGTGCAGTACTCGTCGTAGCAACTTGAGGGGGCATAAGGGGAAAATTAAAAGAACATTAAAGGGGGCAAAGAAGCACAAGCGCCCTAAAAAAGGGTACATGTTGTGTCGACCACCTGATAGTACCCCCATATTTTGTGTTGGTCAAAAAATTTTTCAAAAAATCATTTGACGAGCCATTCACAAAATGAAGAGGAAAAAATGAGAGCAGAACTTTTAAAACTAATCACTTTTTATCTTTATGGGGGTGGTAAAATATTACTTCTGAGAGTCAGGAGAAAGGAGCTTGGAGCAAAAAGCGTGTATATATTTTTTAAATTTCCAAAGAGGGGGACAATATCATGAGTTACAAGTAGCAAGTTACGAATTATGAATATGAATAAAAAAATACTGATGAGGAACTGAGTACTGTGTGTCGAATACTTACTTCTTACCTGCTTGCTGACTTGTTACTTGTTACTTATTGTTTGCTCACTTCATATTTTCTTAAATTTTTCATTCGTAATTGTACATTGTAAATTGATAATTGACTCCGTTTCCCTTGTTTTCTGTGATGATTCCTGCCACAATCTTCCGGCTTTCAATCAATTAACTTATGTCTAATAGGGCAAATTCACGGCAACATGGTCTGCATCGCGCTCCTCGTATGAGACCCAAATCTTCAATTTCAAAACGTGCCAATAAGGCAAAAGGAAGAGTGCAGCAATCGGAACGCCAGAAGGCAATTCGGGAGGCGATCGTGAAATCTGGAAAATAGAATTGAGTGGATATAATAAAGACGAAAAAGAAAGCATTAGGCTGTCTTCTCTTGTTTGTCAGATGTCGTTTTTTTATCAAGATTATAATCCCTCTCATAATACTGCCTCGCATTCATTTTTCTCATTGCTTCCGGAATAGCATTCATAATGACCTCAAGATTTTTATCTGCTTCTTTTTTTCCCACCCCTGTTCTTGGATCTGGGTCAATTTTATATTTTACCAGCTCTTCTACAAATTCTACATATACCTGATGCATCGTGGTGGGCATTGGAATTTTCTTTTTTGCAAGTACATCAGAAAAATGAGTCTCAATATATGGCTTTACATTTTCTTCAAAATTCTTATTCTCCAATTCCTCAGTACCAATATATTGATCATTAAACAGAATATTAAAAAATTCTGGATCGATTGCCTTCACAATATCTCGGCTTCCACCCATAAAATCTGTTCCTAGTGTTTCGGGAACAAATTCACCACTTATCATTCGGGGACGGCGTTTGAGCTCAGAGGCAGAAATCTTATAATGGTTATTTCTGTTGTTTACACGTCCTTTTAAATGTCCTTCCAAGGAAGTAAAATATCCGATTTGTCTGGCTATTTCTGAACGAAACTGTGCATCGTTAATTTTACTTTTGTGTCGCCAGAGTACTCCAAAGTGCTGGAGAATTCCTACCATTACATTTGGATATGCGGTTGCTCGGAAATTTGGAACCCCGTCATTATCCGTACCAGTTATTGTTTCTGCCATTTTTGCATTCCCAATAGCCGCAATATTTTGCATAAAGTCATGATCCCACTTTTTTGCTGATGCCTCTTTAAGTGTTCGATCCAAAACCCAACTGTGAAGCTGGACATCATAGTGTATCCATTCGATGAATGCCTGTGGCATGACACCATTATCAGTGTGAAACATTTCACCCCACTGTCGGAATTCGTCAATGGTCGGAGTGGGCTGAAAGAATTTTTGGAGCAACGGAACATCGTTCAAACGCTTGGAATCAAACCAGGTAGCTCTTTCTTTGGTCAGCAGTCCCTCTGCTACTCCCATGATAATGTAGTACATTGCTCTCTCAGGCGAAGCCTTTCCTTTAGTAATCATGAGATCAATATATGCCTCATATCGAGGCGGTTCTACACGGCCGGTACGGCGATGCTCCACCAGCATATCTCTGGTGACTTCTGTCAATATTTCAATATCTTCATCTGCTTCTTTGGTAAATGATTCTCTTTTGGAGTCATAATTATCGCGATTTTTTTGCATCAGATCTCTATATTCATCATTGTCATATAGGTGTGCAAATGCCCGTTGCATTTTTATAGCCAGAGCACTCTGGTTATATGCATCCTTTTTATAAAACCGTACTCCTGCGCCAAGTCTCTGGAGTGCCTTCCAAATTTCTTTTTTTGTCCATTCAATACGACCTTTGTCTGCCAGTATCCTCATGGCCGCTTTAAATTCATCCGGATTACTCGTACGGTCAATAACTTCGTAGATTTCCCAGGCATCTTTATTATCATGGGCTTCTTGATACTTGCTTACTTCTTCCTTTTCCGCGGATTGGACTTCTTTGTCGTATTCTCCAGAGAGAGTTCTGTACGTCTTTGCAGTGAGCCCTTTTCCTACTTCGCCAGACCTCCTTTTAGATTTTCGCTCATGACGTCTGGCCATAAAATCACTAAAAGTGGTCCATATTTGTCCAATATCTGCTAGAGAAAGAAATGTTGTATTATCCAAAAGATCTCTCATATATCCCAATTCTTCCGTTTCCTTTCCCGCTACTTTTGAGAGTGCGGTGTCCATTGCTTGGTCCAACTCGTTGAAAACCTCTTCTGCTTCCTTCAGGTTCTCGTCTGTGGGCATCTGTATCAGTCCGTCCATATCCGAAATATTTTCTTCAATACTCTGAATAAATTCTTCTTTTCCTGTTATATTATGCATTTTGCGCACATGTCCCAGCTTGGTATCAATATACTTTCTCTTCTGTTGATACTTTTCCAAAATAAAAGATGTTCTGTCCTGTTTCGGATCCAGAATTTTCTTAGGATTAGATTCAAATAAAAGATCCGCTGTTTCTCCCGCTACTCGTGTGCTTCCCTCATGGATGCTCAGCTGCAAATTTCGAATAAAGTTTTCCTGATTGATATCTGTAATATTTTTCCAGGCATCAGCACCCATGCGCTGCATTACTTCACTTTGTAAAGCTGTAAAATCTGCATCATATCCTCCTGCAAGGGCAGAAGCGATGAATTCTTCCGCCATATCTGTAGACTTGAGACCTTTCTTGAACCACCTTCCCTCCGTCTTCTTCTTTCCATAGATTTTTTTGAGCTCTGCTTCTAAAAAAGACTTCCCTTCTTTTCCGAGAGCAAGGAAGAGTTGTGGTACTAAGTGTCTGGCTTGTGTGTGATAAATTTCATGTTCAAGACCACGTTTTATTGTTTCTTCCAGGTCATCGCCATGGATGAGAGCATCATATATTCCTTGCTTAATAACAATTTGTGGAATCCCTTTGCGTTCTGAAAATACAAAGCCTGTATCAGAAATATTGGTATCTTCATAGCGACTCACAAATTTTTTGTCTGGAATTACCACTACAAATGACTCGTTAGATTGTCCAAAAGAGAGCTGTTGCAATTTTTCAAATACAGGAGTGATATTGCCTCCATTTTTGAGTTGTTCCAAAAGTCCATAGAGCTTCCCCCCATTTGCCTGAATCATATGTTCGTACGAATGCTTGGCTGCTTCCTTTCTCCTTCGAGAACCCTCTCGTACACTCAGAGCTTGGCCTGAAAGATTGATGGGCCTGACAATTTGATCTATCAGTCTCTGCGCAAATGCATTCCCGCCTTCCTGCTGACTAGAGAGTACTGCTTGGCCAAGCTGATCCTGAATTCTCCGAAAGCTTCGTAATGTATTCCCTAAACTGGGAAGCCCTTGTGCTGCGCGACGGCGCATTTCTTGAGAACTACTCCCTGTTGTTTTTGCATACTCTTTGAGTTGTGTTCGAAATTCCCGGACAGAGTCCTCAGAACTCAGAAGTGCCGCGGTATCCATACCTTGAGATGCTGATCTTTGAGTATTAGCGAGGCATTTCTCCAAAAGAGCTACTTCTACTCCATTGTTGCTGAGTTCCTTCACCTTTTGTTCTATCTGAATAAGCTCAGTTCGTACCTCCTGAATATCGCTTCTTATCCTTTCCCCTCCCAGTTTTCCAGCAGCCTCTTCTAACTGTTCCCACGTCATATTTTGTTCCAATGACTGTGCCAAAATCTCTCTTTCTCGTTCAGAGAGCTGTCCTTCAAAGGTTCCGCCTTGTCTTCCAAAGATTTGCTCTGTAATACGCTCTTCAACAGATCCCCGAGAATTTGCAGAACCAAGAACAAAGAGGAACAAATCCTGTTGTTTTGCATCTAAGTTTTGAAATCCCGGTAAATCCTCAAGATCGGGAATTCCCTCAAAATTCCCTGTTTTGTTCAGTATATCTTGCTTCTGTGCATGTAGCTTGCGAAACAAATCTTCGCCAAACTCTGACAACACTGTAAAATCTTCTGGCCATTTCTTGTGGTGTTCTGAAAGCTTTCGGATAAGCCTCAGCTGCTCATCTGTGTCACCTGCAGAAACTGCTGCTGCAAAATGGAGCTTCCCTTTCCAAATGCTGTACTGTTCCGCTATATCACGCTGTTCTTGATCTGGCAGTTGCAGTATTTGTGCATATTCGGTGAGAAATTCTCGTGACGCCTCCAAAAATTCCAATGCGTCAAAAGTTCCTTCTTCAAAGTGTTCCTGAAGCTCTTTTTGCTTCTCTCGATGGATCATAATAGCGAGTTCTTCATTTTGTTTCTTAAGTGATGTCCCCTCTTGTTTTCGTTGCTGTACTATTCGTCCGGCTTCAGTCACTGCTGTTGTTCCCAGTTTTGTTTTTATAATTTGCATCATTTTCTCTTCTCTCTGCTCTTCAGTGAGTTCTGCAGAAGAATTATTATCAATTGTTTCCATCTCTTCAACTGCGAACTGATGATGAATATTAGTACGTACTTCCTCCTGTGCTCGTATAAACTTTTCTCTGCTATCCTCCAATACACTTTGTCTCCATATTTCCAGACTCGAACGATATTTACTAATTCTGCCATCGGCCAAAAGCCCTGGTTTTACATCTCGGGCAAGCTTAAGTACTCGTCGATCACTCCTTTGTGCTTCACTATCAGCAAGACCAACAATCCATCCAAAATAGGCATCAAAAAGTTTCTTTTTGAGTGCTTTTCCTTCTATCTCGTTCACTACATCTGCCACAGAAGTACTTGTGAGGAGTTTTGTCTCTGCCGTTGTGAGCTTCTTTCCTTTTTTCAGTTTTTGCAGAACTTCATCGAGGTTTTGATGCTGTAAATACTCCTTTTTCGCACCGGAAACACGTTTATATTCATCTGGATTAAGGGCATTCTTGAGTTCTCTATCTGTTAAGTGGCTTATGCTTCCGATGTTAGCAGAATTTACCGCACTCTTTCCTCCATCAAGAACAAATCGCACTTTTGAGCGTGTCTCCTGATTTTTCGATTTTTCACGATCCTGTCTCTTTTTTTCAAATTCAGAAAGTTCTTCCGCTGATTGCAATTGATTGTCCTCATCCACTGGTGATGCTCCATGTGCATCTGTTTTTTTTTGAGAAGCATGAGCAGCAAGTATTCTTTTTGAATAGAAAAATGATGATGCATCATAGAGCGGATGAGTGTGAATAAGCCGATGAAACTCAGAAAAATTCACAAAAAAAGGAATAAATCATCACATTATCTCATTTTTAGACCTATTTTTCAAGGTTTTTTCCCTTGCAAAGCCATTTTCTATAATTGGGCGTGTTGTTTTTTGAGCTCTCTTATTTTAGTCGAAATTTCTCTATTCTGATTTCTTGTCTCTTCCACCAAGTGCTTTGGTGCTCCAGAAACATATTTTTTGTTCTGGAGTCTGGATTCAAGATTGGCAAATAGTTTTTCTGCTTCTGCAATCTCTTTTTGAAGGCGTTTTTTTTCGGCTTCAATATCGCGTTCGAAAAGGAGAAGAACATTCGTGCCCTGTATAAAATCAGAGATGGATTCTTGCTCAGGTTCTGTATAGTGAATTTCTTTAAGCCCTCCCATAAAATTAAGAATTTTTTCATTCTCTTTTAGTATCTCTATGTTCCTCCCCGTGAAATGCACTGCAATTTTTGTTTTCGCTTCAATTTTTTTCTCATTTTTGAGAGATCGAATTTTTATAATGATCTCTTTGAGAAATTCAAACTCTTTTTCAGATTTTAGATCTTCAAATTTCTTTTCTGAACGTGGCCATTCAGACATCGCAAGAAGCCTTTGAGATTTTTCTTCCCCCTTTTGTAAAGGGGGATTAGCCTGTCCGCCGAAGTGAGACGTAGGAGGAAGGGGGATTTCTTCCCAAATTTTTTCCGTCACAAAAGGGACATATGGATGCAAGAGCTTGAGAAGGGTTTGTAAAACATATCTCAGAATCTCAGCAGTGTTTTTTGAGTTATCGGCTTTTGAAGCTTCCAGTGCCCAATCAGCCAGTTCATTCCAAGTAAATTCGTACAGCTTTTGCCCCGCCTCTCCGTAGAGATGTGAATCCAGAGCTTCTGTAGTTTCCTGAATCAGACGCTGAGTTTTCGAAAGAATCCATCTCTCCGTAAGAGTTTTTGGTTTTATTCCCCCCTTTTGTAAAGGGGGGCTAGGGGGGATTTTTTGGTTCAGAATAAACCTCGCCACATTCCACAATTTATTCGCAAAATTACGATACGACTCGACCTTTTTTTCTCCCAGATTTATAGGGTTCCCGGGAGTTGATCCCACCACCATAGACATTCTGAGCGCATCTGTCCCAAATCGATCGATCATTTGGAGAGGATCAATGCCATTCCCCTTGGACTTGGACATTTTTTTCCCTTTTTCATCACATACCATCCCGTGCAGATATACGGTGTGAAAGGGTGCTTTTCCCGTGGCAAAAAGAGAAGTCATTATCATTCGTGAAACCCAGAGCGTGATAATGTCATGACCGGTCTCCAGGATTGAGGTGGGAAAGAAATCTTGAAAATCAGGACTCTGCGTATCTGGCCAACCGAGTGTAGAAAACGGCCACAGTGCCGAAGAAAACCACGTGTCGAGAGTGTCTTCATCTTGTCGCAAGTCTTTCCCTTTTGGAGGAATGAGGAAGGTGGTTTCTTGCACCTCTCCATTGCCCATCTTCCATGCTTCTGCAGAGTCAGCATTCCATCTCTCTTTCCAAAAATGAGGAAAATGCTTTGGCTGGACTCCATCACGCACAGCAAAAATGAGTGCTGTCATCACTCCATGTCCCACAATGAGAATATCTCCATCTGCAGGGTCCAGATCTGAGATCTTTTTCCAAAACTCTTTTGCCCTCACTTCGAGATCTTTCATACTCTCTCCCGTTTTCTGTTTCTGCATTCTCTCAAGTACGGAATGAGTAAAATCAATTGGTGTGCCGGCGACCTCTCCGGCATCAATGGCTGAGGTTTCATCCCATACTTCCACTTGTATTCCGAGGGTCGAACCAATGATATCAGCCGTTTCTTTCGCTCGGGAAAGGGGAGAAGAAATGATGCGCTGGATGCTTTTTTCTTTTTTGAGTTTTTGAGCGAGTTGTTCGGATTCCTTTCTCCCTTTTTGAGTGAGAGGAACGTCATTTTGTGCGGTGACCATTTTCTGTACATTTGCCTCAGATTCTGAGTGACGTGCAAAAAGAAGACGCTGCTTATGGGCTAGATGTATTCTCTCCATACTCCCCTCTCCAGACTCCTTACTTTCTTCATACCACACCGGAATACGATGACCCCACCAGATTTGGCGTGAAATACACCAGTCGTGAAGGTTATCAACCCAATGAAAATACTGTTTTTCAAATCTTTCAGGGATGATTTTGACATCTCCTTTGCGCACTGCATCCGCAGTAAGTTTCTTCAGTGTTGTCTTTTTTTTGAGAATTGGATGCTGAAATTCTTTATTCACATCAACAAACCATTGTTTGGAGATCATAGGTTCCACTACCGTTCCCGTGCGATAACACAGCGGCACACGGTGAACATAGGGCTCTTCTTTGAGGATAAGTCCTTTTTCTTTCATGATTGCTACTGATTTTTTGCGAGCCTCCAGCACCGTCATGCCAGCACACGGACCGGCGAGATCAGTCATGCGTCCATCAAAATCGATTTTGCGAGGAAACGGGAGCTTATGACGCTTTGCCATTTCAAAATCATTGGCATCATGTGCAGTAGAAATGGTCATGGCTCCAGAACCAAACTCTGGGTCAATATGATCATCTGCAAGGACAAAAAACTTCCGTTTGCCCGCGTATGTTTCTGTTTCAAATTCTTGTCCAATAAGGGTTTTATATCTCTTATCTTTCGGATTCACAACGACCGGTGAATCGGCGCACTTTGTTTCTGGACGCACCGTGCCAATTACAAATTCTCCGCACTTAATATGATAGAAAATCTCTTCTCGTTCTTCCCATTCTAATTCATCGTCAGCAAGTACACTTTGTGCCCCTACTGACCAGTTGATCATCCGTTCCCCTTGATAGATCAGCCCTGCCGTGTAGAGATCATGAAAAATAGTATTAACCGCATTGCTCATGCCAATATCTATGGTGTACCTCTCACGTGTCCAGTCACACGAAGCTCCCATGCGCTTGATCTGGTTGACGATGGTTTCATGTGTGGAATTTGTCCATTTCACACATTCTTTGAGAAATTTTTCACGAGAGATCTCTTCATCTCTGTTTTTGATTTCCAGATTCTTGAGTACCACCGTTTCGGTGGCAATAGAAGCATGATCCGTCCCCGGCACCCAGAGTACCGCATCCCCCTTCATGCGATGATACCGACACATGATATCCTCTATCACCAGCATGATAGCGTGCCCCAGGTGCAATTGTCCTGTTACATTTGGTGGTGGCAAGGGAATAGTAAATGACTTTCCTGTCTTTGATTTTTTTGGATCTGTTGCCTGAAACGCACCGGAATCTTTCCATTTTTTGAAAATGACATCTTCATGCTTCTGCGAGTCGTATGCTTTGTCCATAGATAAAATAATCGGTGGAAATTGTAACCGAGGAAGGAAAAAGTGGAAAGCTCTAGGCAATATGTATACATATTCACTACAAAACAATATTGCATAAAAGGAAATGTTGGTGTAAAAAGGCATTTGTATTATTACAGTTTTATCCTTTCTTGTTCATGAGTGAATATTCCCATTTGGAAGTAGCTGATCCCGAGGCTTTTCGTCTTAATGAAGAGGAAGAAAGAAATCAAGTAGGTGTCATCAGGCTTACTGCTTCAGAAAATCTTGTATCTCATGCCATAAGAGAAGCAATGTCTTCTCCTTCAATGAATCGATATGCAGAAGGATATCCTGGTCGCAGATACTATGGCGGATTGACTACAATTGATAAAATCGAACAACTTGCAATTGACAGAGCAAAACAATTATTTGAAGCAGAACATGTGAATGTACAGCCAAATTCTGGGTCTCCATCAAATAATGTGGTTTATAGAGCTTTACTGAATCCTGGAGATACTTTTCTTGGAATGGATTTGAAACATGGTGGACATTTGACCCACGGGCATCCAGCCAGTTTTTCCGGAAAAGATTATGATCAAAAATCATATGGAGTAGATATTGATACCGGTTTGATCGATATTGATAGTGTTGCCAAACTCGCAAAGGAACATAATCCAAAAATGATCCTTGTGGGAGCAAGTGCGTACCCTCGTGCAATTGACTACGCTCCATTTGCTGAAATTGCACAAAAGATACGCGCATATTTGGTAGTAGATCCTGCACATATTTTGGGGCTTATTGCGGCAAAAGAACATCCAAATCCTGTTCAATACGCAGATGTGGTATCTACCACCACACACAAAACTATGAGAGGGCCACGTGGTGGAATGATAATGTCTAAAAAAGAAGATTCATACCCTCAGCATCATCCAGTAACGGGTAAAAAGAAGAGGAAGAATCTTGCGCAAATGATTGACTCCGAAGTCTTCCCAGGACTTCAGGGTGGACCTCATGTAAATACAATTTTAGCAAAAGCTGTTGCATTTGGAGAAGCCCTTCAACCGGAATTTAAGGAATATATACGTCAGGTAAAAGCAAATGCAAAAGCACTCGCTGAAGCTTTATTGCACCATGACTGGAAACTGGTGAGCGGAGGAACTGATACTCATTTGATTCTTGCAGATCTGAGAGAAAAAGACTTTACCGGAAAAGATGTAGAGCGTTGGCTGGAAGAGGCTGGTATTTTTGCAAATGCAAATACAGTGCCTGGTGATCAGCGAAGCCCATTCAAAACAAGTGGGTTGCGGGTCGGTACATCAGTTGTAACCTCAATGGGGATGCAGGAGGAACATATGACAGAGATAGCTCAAATGATGAATCAAATAGTAATGGCACAAGGTGAAAATATTGATCAAATTAAGGCACGTGTTGGTGAATTGTGTTCTCAATTTGAAGTACGAGGTATTACAGAAGGACTAACTGCTGAATAAATTTTATTATTTATAGATGCCCAAGAGTTTTTTTGCTTTCTGGATATCTCTTTGTATCTGATTTTGAAGTTCTTCTTGCAAATCAAACTTTCTCACGTCTCGAATTCTCTCTCCCACCGTCTCAAACTCCATCTCATTCCCCTCTTTCACGTTCTGTGCAAAATCAAAGATATGAATCTCTACACTAAGATTTGTGTCTTCAAACGTAGGACGAGAACCAAAATGAGCTACGCCTTCGAAGCTTTTTCCGTTTAATTCTCCTCGTACCGCAAAAACCCCTTCTTCATATTCCTCAGAAGAGAGTTTGATATTGAGAGTAGGAAAACCAAGTTTCTTTCCTCTGCCTGCGCCGGTAATGGTGGTGCCAGTGAATTTCATAGTGTTTCCCTCCCACTTTGCAAAAGGGGGATAAGAGGGGGATTTTTTCTTATGTTTCTCTGCAATATTATAAATATGATCGACAACATTTTCGAGGCTACTTCGAATATCATAGTTCGAAAAACGAAGAACTCGGAGTCCTGAGGACTGAAGATATCTATCGCGATCTTTATCCTTCTGCTCACCTTCTTCTTCATAATGCTGTGATCCATCCACTTCAATCACAAGTTTTATTTGAGGACAGTAAAAATCAACAATAAACTTTCCTATTGGCTTTTGACGATAAAACTGAAGTCCAAGAACTTGTTTCTTTCGTATTTTTAACCATAATATTCGCTCTTCCTCTGTCATTTGTGTACGGAGTATCTGAGAGAATTTTTTGAGATGTTTTTTGTAATTCAGCATTCTGAAAGCTTGAAATCTCCCCTGACCCCTCTTTATAAAAGAGGGGAATAAAAAAATAAGGCTCTAGAGTAGGAGATTTTAAAAATCTCTGATAATTTTGGACATTATAACAAAAATATCTTGATCTTTATAGTTCCATCGCCACTCACATTCTTTGAGGTGAAAGTTAAACTTGTGAGAAGCAATTCCGTTAAACTTAGAGAGTCTTCTTTTCGCAAAAGACCAAAAGGATTCAATACCATTTACATGACATTTTCCTCGTGCAAATTCATTTTCTGAGTGATGAATACGATAGTGATCATATCCATTGAGAATGAGTCCATCATAAGCTCTCCATCCATCAGTATGAATAGTTGATCCTTCTAGTATTTTTCCTTGAATAATAGGTAGGAGCTCTTTTCTGGAGCAATCTTTTACAATAGAAACAAATACCCTTCCTTCTCTTTGAAGGATTCCAAAGACAGGAGTCTTTCCTGCGGCTCCTCTTCCTCTCTTTCCTCTCATTCTCTTTGCTCCAAAGTAACTTTCATCAAGTTCAAATTCTCCAAAACTCTTTGACTGTGCTAAAGAGAACTTTGCAATCTTTTCTCTAAAAATATTAAAATATCGATCAACCGTTCTCCGATTGAGATCTAGAATATTTGCTGTTTTTGATGCATTGAGATCTTCACAAAAACACTTCAATATTTTTTTGATCTTATAATTCGATATTTTACTGTGTTTAAGCATGTTAAGAGAATAATTGAAGTAATTATTCTACTCAAGAGCCAAAAATAATTGAACATTGTGCATTGTTAATTGAAAATTGCTCATTGTACATTGTTAATTGCCAATTGATTCCACCATTTCGAGTGCAAAAGAGTCCGTCATACCGGCAATAAAATCCTTCACTACTACCTCTGGTTTTTCTCCTGCATCAATATGTGCCCTGTGATTTTTCGGGAGATCTTCGGGATGATCCATAAGGTGAAAAAAGAGTTTTTTGACTGTCTCTTGTCCATGAGTACTTTGTTTCATAACTTCTTCGCTTCTATACAGCTTGGAGTAAAGAAAATGCCTCAAGTGATGATTCATCTCTTCCATGCCCAGAGAGAAGGCCACTACTTTTTGATCGGTATTGCGAATGTCGTCTGGAGATTTAGGGTCAAGTTCTGAAAGTCTTTTTTCTGTTTCTTTTTCTAGGTCTGTCACCATGAGGTTTATCAGTGAGGAAATGCTGCGAAAAACTCTAATTTCTTCTGGAGAATTATTTTTTACTCCTTCAGATGCTTGTTTCCAGATTTCCAGTTTTTCCATTTCTTCCAGTGAGATAATACCGCTTCTGAGTCCATCATCGATATCATGGTTTTGATAGGCAATTTGATCTGCTGCATCCACAATTTGTGCTTCGAGAAAAGAGTTTTCTGAAAGCTTGTGAAGTTGCTTATCGTGTGGAGAAACATGCTTCCAGAGCCCTTCACGACTCTCAAATGTAAGATTGAGCCCATTATAGTCTGAAGATCGTTTTTCAAGCTTTTCGACAATACGCCTGCTCTGAGCATTGTGTTCAAATATTTCTCCGTATCGATGCATCAGGTCTCGCATTGCCTCTTCTCCAGAATGTCCAAAAGGAGTGTGCCCAAGATCATGGGCGAGGGCTATCGTCTCGGCAAGGTCTTCATTGCACTTGAGTGTGCGTGCAAGAGAACGCGCAATTTGAGCAACTTCGAGAGTATGTGTCAGCCGGGAGCGAAAATGATCTCCATGATGAGAAACAAATACTTGTGTCTTGCCTTTGAGTCTTCGAAATGCTTTAGAGTGGAGCACCCGATCCCGATCCCGCTGAAAATCAAGCCGCGAGGAAGAAGGTGTCTCTAAAAAATCTCTCCCTTTGCTTTCTCTATTGCACAGAGCGTATGAAGGGAGCATTTTGAGCTCTCTTTCTTCGAGCTGATCACGAGAGAAAAGAAATGTCATATGGGGTAAATTTTATAATTTTAAATTTTGTAATTTTATAAATAATTTTTAAATTCCAATTTTTAAACATTGGACTTTGTAATTTCTTTTAAAAATTAAGAATTAAAAATTACAAAATTCCTTAAAATATCCGCCCTATGGTCCCTCCAAGAATCCTGTCCATCTTTCCTGTCATGAGAGTCACAGAGGTTAAGAAAATAAAAATGCCCAAAAGAACAATTGCGGTAGCTGTTCCGCCCCTTCCCAAAAATCGTTCAGCCAGTCCCCAAGACCCCGTAAATTGATACACTCTTCCTCGATATCGAATGAGGAGATACGAAAGAATGATTCCTACTATTCCCCAGAAGATATTCATACGGTCTGTGTGTCAAGAATATGAGTACTATAAAGCGTTTTCTTTTTGCTTGAGTATATTATCATCGTAATAATATTCATATTCGACAGTACTTGCTCCATCTTGACCGCTCAAAACAAGCACTGGTCCAAATCGTTTTCCAAGCTGGTTGGGGCATGTTTCACAGCTTCCATCAACAAGCAGTGCTTCTTCAAGAGTATCTGTATCGAGGTTATATCGAATCAAATGAAATTCAGAGAGTACCTCGTTTTCTGCTCCTAAAAAAAATGCAATTCGACCTTCAGAAGATGCACATCCGCCAGTAAGATCCTTAGATGACACAGTGCTTCTTCCAAACGGGATTGCAGCATTTGTGAGTGCCGTTTCAAACGCTGAATACCAGGATTCAGAAGTAAAGCTGGCAACAGCTCCACATTTCGGGAAGGGGTATTCATTTGGTGTGTTATTCTCCAGATAAAACTCCAAAAATCGCTTATATCTACCGTCTTGCGTATTGGTTTCAGTAAGAGTGAGAAGTCTTTCTGAAAAAGTCTTCTTCTCTCCCTCGCATCCTCTGAGTGCTTCTGTGTTGACTTCAAGTGCTTCAGAAAGAGTGTCTTTTTCTTCTTCGCATTCGATCAAAGTCAGGCTTCTGGTATCTTCAGCATCTTCTGTCGATTCTTCTTCTGTTTCAGATATGACATCGTTTTCAGTTTCTTCTGGGGTTTTTGCTTCTTCTGTGAGAAGAATAGTGTTTTCGTCGTCGGTTACTTCTGGCGGGTCAACACGTCCACATGCTGAAAATATCAAACCAGAAATCAAAATCAGGGGCACAAAAAAGGAATACTTATTCATAGTGCAAAAGGGAAAAATCACCGCCAGAGTAGCAGAAAAAAATTGAATATTGAATTCTAAATTTTAAATTATGAATAAAAAATATCTGAGGATTCGATCTTTTTCTAGAGAAGCCCTTTTTCTAAAAAAGAAAAATATCCGTCTGCTCCTATGATGACATGATCTACAATATTAATCTGATGGAGCTGGTAGGCTCCCTGAGAAAGAGCAAGTGTCCAAGCAACATCTTCCTTGCTGGCTTGAGATTCACCTGGGTGATTGTGTACTACAATAACCTCTTGCGTTCCGATCCAGATAGGCGTGCGAAGAACATCTGTCGGATACACCTGGACGGTATCCCGAGAGCCGATCGCTACGATCTCCTGATATGTGCATCGTTTCTTATGATTTAAATGGAGAACATGACATTGCTCTTGTTTTGCTTTTTGAAGAAACCTGAAACGATGGAAGACTTTACTTGGTTCTGAAGCATCAAAAGTATCATACTTACCATGAAGTCGCCTGCAGATTTCGGAAATTGCTACTACTATCTCTGCGTGACTTTTATACACGCCAAAGTTTTCTTTAACATCCGCTACATCCTTTTGGGTAAAAAGCCCCTTAAAACCTGAGTCTTTCAAGACTCGTCTGGAGAGTTGCATTACATCTTCTGTGTGATTCTTTGATCGTGTCCCTGTCCGTAAAATGAGAGCAACTAATTCCCATAGATTAAGTGCCGAGGGACCATATAAAGAAAGCTTCTCTCGAGGCTTCTGCTCGTTCGGAAGCTCTCGAAATTGACTTACAAATTTGAGTTTTGTCATTTGTTTTCCTGAGAATTATACACCTTCATTGCTTTGAGTTGTGTCATCTGAGCAGAGATAAAATCTTCATCAAATCCCATTTCTCGTAAGTTTTGCGCTACTTGTTCAATGGGTTTTTCTGAATGAGATGTCTTTTTGTTTGGGGAAGAGAGTACATATGATTCATCAAACAAAAGCCATTCTACGGGGCGGTCAAAAAACTCTGCGAGACGATTCACTTCCTGAAGAGAAATATTTTTCTTCGCTCCAGAAAGAAATCTGCTCGCTCTATTAATTTTGACTCTTGGATCATCTTTTGGTTTTCCTCCCAGGATTTCTCCGAGTTTTGTTTTTGAGATCGACATCTTTTGCACCAGATGACCGATTTTGGACCGAACTTGCTCGACATCAATCATTGACAATAAAAAAGGAAGCATAAGAATTTATTTGTATGCTATGTGTATTTATAACCCACTATCAATTCATTTTTCTTCAGTACAAATACATATAAATATTCATGATAAAAAGTATCTATATTGCTGAATATACTGAGAGAAAGTGTAGAATTTAATATTTATTTAATAAATAGAATATTGGTGAATATTAATGTTTTATAAACATTTTATTCTTTTTATTTATAAAAATATTTACTTTCAAGGGTTTTTCTGATATCCTTAAGGGAATCAATAATAAGAAATTTTTATGGATCCTCTTTCTTCTGCATATCAGAAAATGTTACTCGATCTTGATAGTCAGATCAAAGACCCACTCACGGTACTCAAATTCACTCTTGAAGAAATGAAGGAAGGCGGAAGCATTCATAAAATACAGAGCATGCTTGATCAAATCAGGCGTATACGTGATGTTCTTACTCATGCACTTGAAAAAAACCAGAATGATATAAATGTTCCAGAAGAAAAATCTCAACGAGAGCAGATAGTACGAAAGAATGATTCTTTCCGAAAAAATATATTCATTATTCCTACCAGAACTCAGCTCAAATGCAGTCCTCAAGTAAAAGCTGCTCTCCACTGCTATGATATCCTGCAAGCGGTCGCAGATTTTGACAATTTTACATTACAAGATGATCCCTCAAGAGAACATCGTATTGGTATCGTGCATGTGCATGAAGAAACATACTGCTTTAAGATTGATTATCGCGATGCTCACACGAGAAAATGGAGCGACCCTCTTGATCCAGGAACTCTTCGAGTGATGACGATTCTGAGCACAAAAGAATATTCGACAAAGGACGGTGTTCTTAATTCATGATTCATGTTCCGAGATCTTCTCATCCATCCATTTCTGCACTTTTATCTTGTTTTCAATATTTTTCCATCCTTCAGCACCCTTTTGCAACTTCTGCTTTTGCTCTGCTTGTTTTTCTTCAGGTGTTCGTTGGAGGAGCAAATTTACTTCTTTTTGAATGTCTGTATCAGAGATTTTTTTGCCTTCCTCTGCGATAAATTTCTGGATCCCCAGTCGAGTGGTACTTTGTTTTTCTGCTTGTGATCGAAGCTCTTTTTTGAGATCTTCTTCCGATTTTTTGAGATGCATCAAATGATTTTCCCAAGTGATTCCTTGTTGCAGCCCTTGCATTTTAATATTGTCGAGCAAATAATTGACTTCTTCATCAATAAGTATTTCTGGCATATCTACTATTGTAGAAATAAATACAGCATCCAAAAGTTGATTTTCGTGCTCTTTTCTTTGCTCATTTTGTTTTTTTTCTAAGAGAGCTTCTTTGATCTCTTTTTTAAGTCCAGAAACTGGCTTTTTCTTGCCGGTAAGGTTTTTGACAAAGTCTTCATCTACCTTTGGCAGAACTTTTTCTTCTACTGCGTGAACAGCGATTTCAAAACGCACCTTCTTTCCTGCCATGCGCGCAGCTTGATAGTCCTTGGGAAAGGTGACTTCAAAAGACTTCGTTTCTCCTTTTTTGAGTCCTATCAATTCTTCTTCAAATCCGGGAATCATCATTTTTGATCCAATTTCTACCGGATGGTTTTTACTTTGAGTGCCTTCGAGAGAAACGCCATCAGTATCAAAGCCTTCAAAATCAACAAGAGCAGTGTCTCCTTTTCTTATTGCACGATCTACTTCTTTTTTCTCTGCAAGCTGATTTTGAAATTGCACGATCATTTGCTCAATTTCTTTTTCAGTCACAGTAAATTTTTCTTTCTGAAGCTTCATTTTCAGCGGCTTTAGCTCCACCTCTGGCATGATAGAAATGGTAGCTTCATATCGAAAAGGAGATTCTGAAAGAAGCTTGATGTCTGGATGAGCAATAGGATGGATATCCTCTGTTTTTACCGCATCCATATACGTCTGAGGAAGCGCCAAGTCCATTGCTTCAGCAAGGATGGCATGTTCTCCAAGTTTTTCGAGTAACACTTTTTCCGGAACATGTCCTTTTCGGAATCCCGAAAATTCTGCTTTTTCTCCCAGTTTGCGAACTGCTTGATCTCGATACTTTTTCCATTCGGCATCTTCGAGTTCTACGGTCAGAAGTATTTGGGACTTGGGAAGTGTTTTTTGGGTGGTTTGCATAGAGAAAAAATATTCCAGGGCATTGTGGCAGAAAGCATATTCAATTGCAATTTTTCTGATATTTTGGTACAATTACATGATATATTAATACAAAAATGGATATTTCACGAAATGATTTTTTTCTTTTTTCAGAGACTCTCTATGGAGAGCGAAAAAGCATTGCAAAATCTTCCGATCCTGAAGCATCAGAAACGAGTGAGACCCCCGATATTGATCCTGCCAAAAAGCTTCATGTAGAAAGTACTGAACAATTAGGAGAACTCGCAGAAAAAGCTCGAAGTGTTGTTGAAACTGAATCAGGGAGAATACTTTTTGCCGGTCTCCCCTCTCGACTCGTGCGAAGAAGAGCTCATGCAACTCTTCCAGCTCGTATTCGCCGAGAAATGGAAGATACAGTTGCTCATGAAAGAAAAATGTATCAAGGAAGAGTTGGACAAATCACAGAGCTGACACAAAGGAGGATTATGGGTATTGCTACCGAGCGAGTCTCTTCTTCCGCACAAACTCGTATTCTTTCTCGTGATGCTTTAGCGAATGAAAGAACTCGAATTCTGACGGAATTGGAAGCAACTCATGGTGTTCAATCTGATACTTATGAAGAGGGACAACAGATGAGACGAAGATTTGAAGACATATCTTCTGAATCTTCGACAACTCTTGATAGTATTTTGGAAACAACCAAGTCTTCAGGATGGGCTCTACATGCAAAACTCTGGAATGGTGTTTCAAGACTGAAAGAAAAAACTCAAGAAGTGGTTTTGAGACAAGAAGGTGCACGAAATTTAAAGAGGCAAATATGGGCACTGGACAAATCTATTAGAAGACTCAATACAAAGATTGATTCTGCTGATACAGTATTTGCGAATAACAAAGCTGCAAACAACTTAGAAAAACTTCAGACAACCCTTCGGGAAAAGGCAGAAATATCTGCCGAAGATTTTGAAAAATATAAACAGAGCATGATGCGTACTGGATACATGCCAAGAGAACTCGAACGAAGAATGGGAGAAAAAGGCATGACCGCCTATATTGGTCCGCTCAGAAGGGCTCTCAAGCAAAACCTTTTTGGCACTTTGGGGACAAGAACTCTCCGAACTATGGCTGGATGGGAAGTGGGGAAGGTGAGCATTCGAAAAGACGAAATTGGACATACGAAAAAAGTTTCTGAGCATGCTGAAGAGGGAACACAGTCTGCGAAAGGTAGGAGCGCATATTTACGGGAAAAAATTACAAGTAAAGAACTCCAAGTAGATAGTCGAATACAGGTTGTCTTCAATAATGAATATATAAAATATTGGGGGGATAGCAATTCTAGAAAAGAACTTCGAGAAGCTCTAAAAAGTACTTCCAAAGTGACTGCTATTTCAAGAGATATGATTACTCTCAAGACCACAGAAAGCATGCCACGAGCTGTGGTCATTAATTTGAAAGACAACACTCTTGCTTTTGAAGGTAAGCAAATATCTCTTGCAGCGATAAAAGAAGATTTAAGAATATATGATGCCCATACACCAGATAAAGATGAAGCTCTGGACGTTGCAAAAGCGTTTACAGACAGAAACAACGGGAGACGATGGAAAAAAGGACAAGTCGCCAGTTTTTCATTCGCTACAGAATATCAAAAACTTGTAGAAGAAAAACTTGGATTGGATTCTGGAAACAAGCTTTCTTTTGATGTCGAACAACATGATAAAAACGGACAAATATGGGTAACTCTTCAATCTTCGGATTCCAAGAAAAAGCATTTTGTAATCGATTTAAAAAACCATACCTTCTTTCGATATGGACATCAGAGCTCTTCTTCTGTGTACCTCTCTGCTGTAGACCAAGACTCTATTACTCTGGAAAAAACGTCTCACGAAAAGAGCGGGTCAAGTGAGAGTGAAGAAAAAGAGACTAAAGCCGCATAATCTATTATCTACTTTTTATGAATCCGCAATACACAGCACTTCTCAATGGCGTAGAATATTCTCCACTTCTCTCTGATACACAAAAGTGGGTACTCATCGAGCAGATTGAACAAGGAGAACCATATTCAGAGGAACTCTTGCAGGCGATCGTAGAGTTTTTAAGAACCACAACAGTTCTAGAAGATATTGCCCAGGATATTTTGCAAGAAAGACTGAAAGAAATTGATGGAACATTAGAAGGAAAACCAGAAAATAAAGCAGAGATTCGAAAAAGAGCTTCTCAAATTGTGTCACTTGTAAATAATTTTATGGAGGAGATGAAGAAAATGGAGAAAGAATATGATGAAAAAGTGGAGGCGATTATAACTCAACAAGGTGACAAGTCTGAGATTGATGATATTCACGATTTTCTGAATGAGGAGCCTCCTCAGGCTACTTAGAGGACCTAAAGAGTTTTTTTAACTTTTGCGCCACTTTCAGAAAAAAATACCACTTTTTGTCATGCACCACTTCAAACGCTGGAGCATATACATGGCGTATGCCTCCAAATTTTTCCTTAAAACTCGAAACTCCTGCCAGTCCATGCTGAGGATTATTTTTTGGCGCAATTCCTAAAAAATCATACCATCCGCACCCTCTCTTTTGTGCCTCTTGTATTGCTTTCCATTGCAAGAGGTATGGCGCCATAACATTGCGGTGTATATTACTGGAAGCTCCGTAATAATATGTCGCAGTATCTCCTGAAAATAGAAAAATACCAGCAGAAATGACTTCCTTATTATATTCTGCCACCAGAAGCAGTGCATCATGATGAAAGGTCTCGAGAAGGGTTTGATACACCTGTTTGGAGTGAGCGGAAAATCCATCTCGCTCAGTTGTTTGTTTCAGAAGATTATAAAAAGTATCTATATTGGTGCTTTCGTAGACATGAACACCTTTTTTCTCTGCGAGGCGAATGTTGTATCTCCCCTTTTGCTTCATGTCACTCAGAAGCTCCTGAAAAGGTTGAGAGAGATTCAGAAACAAAGTATGTTCAGGGAAAACTTCAGGAACCCCTTTTCTCCTCCCTTGGAAAGGGAGGTCGGGTGGGTTTATTGATTTGCAACCCCTTTTATCCCCCTCCTTAAGGGGAAGTATTTTATCTGCCGGAAATACACGAGTAAAGACAGCTGATTCTTTCTGTGCTTCCTCTTCAAGTTCCTTCCAAAAATTTGAAGAGCATTTTGCAATATTCTTGCGAGGAATTTCAAAAAATACTCTTCCACCAAAAGTTCTTCGAACAATTATCAAAGTATCTCCTATACGAAATGTTTCATTTTCACACTTTTTCTGAAAAGTTTCCCATTTTTTTTCCTGCCAAAGGGTGTTCTGGAAATTCATGTCACTTGGAAGTATATAGAAATGGAGGAGAGAATTCGAATTCTCTCCTCCATTTTTTTAATTTCATAAACGTATCACTCTCTACTTCTTCAGACTCTTTCGTAAAAACGCTGGCACTTCAAGATCTTCTTCTTGCTTCGGAGTTGAAGAGCTTCCTGATGACCCATTCAATCTTTGTACTTTTCCTCCCCATGCTCCATTCATTTCTTCAGAAGATTGTTGGGCATCTTCATCAAATCCAGTGGCAATAACCGTGATTTTCATTTCGCCAGTATAGTCATCATTGACCACTGCTCCAAAAATAATATTTGCCTCTGGGTCTGCTGCTTCTGTCACGACACGAGCCGCTTCGTCCACTTCAAACATCGAAAGATCATTTCCTCCGGTAATATTAATCAAAATGCCTTTTGCTCCGTCTATTGACATCTCTAGAAGTGGAGAATTAATCGCAGCTTTTGCGGCTTCAGCAGCTCTGTTTTCTCCGGTTGCAAATCCAATACCCATAAGAGCGGATCCGGCATCTTTCATAATAGTCTGTACATCTGCAAAATCCACATTAATGAGTCCATGTACCGTGATCAGTTCCGCAATACCCTGAATACCTTGCCTGAGGACATCATCCACCACACTGAATGCTTCTGTGAGTGGCATTTTTTTATCGATCAATGAAAGCAGGCGATCATTCGGGATGGTAATCAGTGTATCCACCTTTTCTTTGAGTTCCTCCAGTCCATCGAGTGACTGATTACGACGATTCGCACCTTCAAAAGAAAAAGGACGTGTAACAACTCCAACGGTGAGTGCTCCCAATTCTCGTGCAATTTCTGCAATAATAGGAGCTCCTCCAGTCCCCGTTCCTCCCCCCAGTCCACAGGTAATAAAGACCATGTCAGCTCCTTCGAGAGCAGCCCTGATTTCTTCACTGGATTCTTCAGCAGAGCGTTTACCGATCTCTGGGTTTGCTCCAGCGCCTAATCCTTTTGTAGTACCTTTTCCAATATTTATCTTCTTTGAAGCTTCCGAATAGTAGAGTGCCTGAGCATCTGTATTGAGTGTAATGAATTCGACTCCATCAATTTGAGTTTTGATCATTCGGTTAACAGCATTGCCACCGCCACCGCCAATTCCAATAACTTTGATGGATGCAGAAGGTGACATCGGTGGAGCAAACTCCGCACTCTCCTTGCTTTGAGAAACCGTATTTCTTCCGAAGAGCGATTTAAGATGTGAATCAGACATAGGGAAAGAAGTTAGAAAATGAAAAATTAAAAAAAGTTTATAAAGTAGCAGAAGAAAAAATGAAGCTTATGGATTGTAATATGGACAGAAGTGCTGAATCGTATGATTTATGGAAGCAGTTTTTGAAAAAAGCTTTTAATATTGCTTCCGACTTTTCCAAAATTAATACCGAGTGTGTAGTTTCGAGCACTTTCATATCTGCTTCCCCAAAGGAGGAGTCCGATAGCTGTTACAAATGAGGGATCATCTATTTTATCCACTACTCCAGAAACCTCTTGTGGGAACCCTATTTGGACAGGGAGTCCGAGAATTTCTCGAGAGAGATTAAGTACTCCTGGCATTTTTACAGCTGCTCCGGTCAAAATAGCTCCGGCAGGAAGCATTCCGTCCCGACCAATGGTCCTGAGTTCATCTTTTACCATTAAGAAAATTTCGTGATATCTGGCTTGAATGATTTCTGCAAGATGCTTTTTAGAAATCTTTTGATTATCAATTTTGGAAAGGAGTCCCAGATCGATTGTTTCTCGGTCACTAATATCTTCTGGGTCGGTATTGCCATATTCGATTTTAATTTTTTCTGCAGTATCAATTGAAGTTCTGAGTCCGATGGCAATATCGTTTGTAACAGATGAGCCTCCTACGGGGATAACCGCTGAATGAAGAACGCTTCCCTCTTCATAAACAACGATGGAGGTTGCATCGCATCCAACATCAATGGCCACTACTCCCAGTTCTTTTTGTCTTTTAGAAAGGACCGCTTCTGCCACAGCAAGAGAAGTAGGAACAAGATCATTTATATCTACCCCTGCTTGATGTATACACTTCTCAATGTTTTGTACAATCTGTACTTGACCGGTAATGATATGTGCTTCTACTTCCAGTCGAATGCCACTCATGCCAAGAGGGCTCTTAATTCCTTTTTGATCATCCACAGAAAAACTTTTGGGAATGATGCGCAATATTCTTCTATTTGGAGGTAATGATAGTGCCTGTGCGGCTTCAAGAACTCTATTTACCTCTTCTTCTCGAATCTCTCTTCCTCCAATGGCAATAACTCCTTTTGAAGTGATGGACTCAATGTGAGAACCTCCTACTCCTACAAAAACATGATGAATAGGAACGCCACTCATCCTTTCTGCGTCTTCGAGTGATGCAGAAATATTGTTAATAACTTCTTCCACATCAATCACCGCGCCTTTTCTCAGTCCTTGAGAAGGGGAAAGTCCAATACCAATAATATGAGGTTCTTTTTTTTCAGAAGAGAGTACTCCAATAACAGTTCGTATTTTTGAATTTCCGATGTCTAGAGCGGCAATAACGGTGTCTCGGGCCATGAAAAATATAAAAAATGAATATGCTTCTCCAACAAAACTTGGATCATTTGATCTCTGTGATCATGTGACTATCATTAGGTAAACTTGATTCTGGCAAAAAACTTTTTTTGGCGCAAACCTTTTTTTTGTTTTTTGATCACTTTAATAGCACTCGTTTTCAATTTGTGTTCAAGCATGAAGAAGCTTCTGGACAGCTCAGATTATGATTTTAAAATTTGTTTTTCTAGAGCTTCCATTTTTTGTGCTTCAGTATCATTTTTATGATCAAGTCCGAGAAGATGGAGCAATCCATGAACAAATAATTTGTTCATTTCTTTCTGAAGAGTGTGTTTTCTTTCTTGAGCCTGCCTTTTCGCTGTTTCTAAGGATATATATATTTCTCCAAAAAGAGGAGAGATTTGTGGGTTATAGAGAAAAAAAGAAAGCACATTTGTTGGTGTATTCTTTTTTCTCCATTGTTTATTCAGAGATTGAATATACTCATCATTTACAAAGATAAGGTGTATTTCTGCCTCTTTGATTGGAATGCTTGAGGGTTTGAGTTTTTCCGTCTTTTTAAGATATTCAAAGAAGTCTCTTTCTTGAAACTGATACTTATCTGTGTGGGAAGTTTGAAATGAGACCTGAAGTGTGAACATGGAAGGAATACAATATTATCTCTTTACAAAAAAAGTATAGGAGAAAAGCTTATTCCTTGCTACCGGCTTATTAAGTTATTCATTTGTCCTTGAAGAAATTCTCCTCTTTTGTTCACAAAGTACTTGAAGTATCACAGGGAAGAATGTTGCAAAAACTTAGAATGGTGACGGCAATTCATCATTTTCTTATTGAAGATCCAAATAAAACCCATATTCACTCTCAAAAAGAAGAATTTCATCTGTGCGATCAGTTACAAAGAGCGCTACTTCTCCCTTAAGAACTTCTCCTTTGTTTGATTGAGCAGAAACATCTATCACATTCCCTTCAGAATTTGTCCATATGCTGTTTGTGTCGATAGGAACAGATGAGATGTTTTCGATAGCAAGTATTTTCTTATTTTCCTGTCCTTTTTGAGAAAGAACCTTTCCTCTTGGGGTTCTTCCCCATAAGACCTCTTTTACTCCTTCTGTCTGAAAAAATCCAAAATATGGATGGAGGCTGTTTCCCGAGGAAGTACAAAAAAAGTGAAGCCAAAATCCTGTTGAGGTAGAGTGTGTGGTCACTTCTGTGATAATACTACAATGCTGTACATCTTGAAAAAATTCGTAAAATCCTTGATAACGAAAAAATTCTGTTGCAGAAAGTTTTTCCAATTCTCCCTGTTTCAGAAATGTTACAAATCTTGCAAGAGGAGTATTCTGTGATGATAGTGTGCGACTATTCGTCAGATTTGCATTGAGTTCATCAAGGGTCGTATTGTAGGCCCCAAAAAGAAGGAAAAAGGCTGTCACTCCTCCAAGAAGAAGGAAGAAATAAAAATATTTTCGCTGTGTTGAAAAAAATGAATGCATAGGGAGAAAAAACTACAAAACCCTTCCTGTAAGCACGCTATTGACGAGAATGTATGACATCAAAATAATAAGAAATCCAATGCCAGAAGCTGTTAGAATTTTTTTGCCTTTTTCCCAATTTTCTTCATTTCCAAAACTCGTAATCATGAGAAACCCAGCGTAGATAATAATGCCAATCGCAATGATTCCCAGAAACTGAAGCATATAATTCAAGATTCCTACAATTTCCTGAATTCCTTTTACCGCATTTTGTTCAAAGAGTACTCGTGCATCAACGCCCAAGAATGTTTTATAAAAAACCTCTTGGATAATGATCCTATCAAGAGCAACCACAATAAATCCTACTGCCATCCAGAGAAGAGTAATGCGCTGCTTTGAGATTTCCTCTTCTCCTCCCAAGTCTTGCAAAAATTTCCACGCGGAAAAGAGAAGATATGCAAATCCTAGAAGAATTGAAAAGGCTTTGACCCATTCAACAACAGCTATAACTTCGAGCCAACCAGCTCCAATAGCGATTTCAATATTTTTTAGATCCAATTGGGCTCCAGGGTCAAATGCTCCACCTCCAAAAAGTGTATTCGTAATAAGCGGTTCTATTAGTACTACCAAGAGAAGTGCCACGATTGAGTACAGTGCCCCTTTTTGAGCTGCCTTTGCTTGATCTTCTTTATCTCCCGCGGAAATCATGCGAATTCCGGCCCAAATGAACCAAGAGAAAGCAAGAACCCCTATGAGATACTTGAGAAAAGTGATAATAGATTTCAGTGTTCCCACTATTTTATCACTTCCTTCATTTGATCCTGTTCCGCCTTTGTATTCAGGATTTTCCGAGTTGAAATCTGTAGGATCTTCAATTGGCAGTATATCCGTGTCTCTTTGTGCTATAAAAATTCTATTCCTTGAGCTCTTTTCGGCGCTTGCCGTGGTAGAAAAAACACCTGAGACCATTAAGATACATATGGCAATGCTCATGAAAAGAAAAGGGAGCCGATACGCACGGAAAGAAAATATCATAAAGAAATATTTATATACCCCCACCTTCTCCAACAAATACTGCGATTAAGACAAAGGCCATCACAATAATAACCAAAGCAATAAGAGAGCCGATTATGTTTTTCTTGGCCTTTTCAGTAGCACTCTCATCTCCAAAGGAGGTGACATATAAGAACGCGGATACCACGAGTGAAATCAGCGCCAAAACACCCGTAAATGTTAGGAAAAATTTGAGCACTCCAAGGCCTTCAGCAAATAAGACACTCAGTTCTTGATCACCAAGCCCATCTGTTCCTTCATTGGGATAAAAGATAAGATTGATAGCCGGATCTGCAAGCATAACAAAAATCAATCCTACAAAACCCCATTTAATATGGTTTTTTTGAGCGGTGATGATTTCTTCGTCACCAGCTGCTGTAATCATTCGAAATCCAGCAAAGAAAATATAGAAAAACGCCACGATCCCTGCGAGGAGCTGAAAATAACTTACCAGTCTCCGTTGAGATTCGTTAATACGATCTCTATTGACGAAATCTCCGCCATTGACCCACACGTCAAATCCTTCAGCAACATCAATTGCTACAGCAATAACAGCAAAGCCAAGTATTCCCCAAAGGAGATTTTTATACGATTTACTGATTCCTTCTTCATCTCCTGATGATACGACCATTTGATAGAGGTACAGTGTGTAAAAAAGGATTGCTGCCGCTACCATAACGTACTTAAAGATGGGAACGATATTATCCCAAAATAAATTTCTGATCTTATCTACTGCGTTCCCCTCCGGAACTTCAATAAATTCCCTCACTTTTTCAAAAGGAGTATTCCAATCAGGAGGCAAGATACCTGCCAAAAGATCATTTGAAGAGCTTATAAGCATCACAAGTCCCGCTGCCAAACTTCCCAAAAGCAAGAGTCCGAGAATTTTTGTATATTTGTGCGAGAGAATGAAGGCAATTCTATTCATATATATTTATTTTTGTAGAGAGAAGGATATTCCTTTCATTCTCTCATATTTTTCCTTCTTTTTCAATAGTTTTGGCTGTGTTAAGCGATATATTCAGTTTTTGTCAAACATTCTGTAGTATACAAAAACGTGTATTTTTTCTTAAATCTGGAAGAAATTTTATGGTATGTCTTGAGAATATTTTTTGCAGCATTTTCTGGAGAATTTTTCGTTGAGGTGGATGAAATTCAAAAATACAAAAATTAGGACTTGAAAATTGTTCCTGTAGTTCTGCAAAAAATGCACGATAGATATTAAGTCCATCTTCTCCTGCAAAAAGTGCTTCATGCGGATCATATTTCTGTACTTCTGGCATCAACGTGTTTCCTTTTGGTATATAGGGGAGATTCGCTACTATGACCAAGGGGGAAGTATGATTTGAGGAAATGGAAAAATTTTGAAAGAGATTGGAATGGACGAAATGTATCTCACGAGCCTGTAGGCTTACTGCGTTTTTCTGAGCAACTTCAAGTGCTTGAGAAGAAATCTCAATTGCATATATTGTATGCTGAGGTCCTAAATACTTGGCAAGTGCGATCGCAATATTCCCACTTCCAGTACCCATATCAACTATAGTTGAGCCGTTTTTGTCTTTCAAAAATTCGAGTGTTTTTTCTACCATAATTTCCGTTTCTGGACGAGGAGTGAGTACATGCTTATTGATGAAAAATTGGAAATCAAAAAATTCTTTGTATCCTACGATATGTGAAATTGGCTCATGATCCTTCCTTCTTTGTATTAGGTTTTGAAACTCTTCTTGTTGCTTATCAGAAAGTTCATCATTCGCATGGATGATGAGATATTCTCGAGAGGAGTCCAAAATATGAGTGAGTAGAATCTCTGCATCAAGAGATGGCGTTTCTACTTCTGCAAGCTTTCTTTTTGCCCATGTAAGTGCTTTTTGAATTTGCATATTTCGGAAAATTGTAATTCTGAATTGTACATTGTACATTGTACATTGAAAATTGATGATCTATGACCAAACGAGCACTTTTTATCGGACGATTTCAACCATTTCACAATGGACATCTCGATGCTGTGAAGCAAGTTTTGGAGCATTCTGATGGATACTCAGAGATTATTATTGGCATTGGCAGTGCTGAAAATCATGATGAACCTGATAATCCCCTCACCGCTGGAGAACGCGCAGAACTCATTGACCTTGCCTTGAGATCTTCCCCCTTTTGCAAAGGGGGATTAGAGGGGGATTTAAAAACCTCCCCCCTGGCAGGGGAGAAAGAAGGAGATACAAAATTTTGGATTATTCCTATTCGTGATATTAATAATTACTCTGAATGGCCACATCATGTGGTGAAGCTGTGCCCAAAGTTTGACGCTATTTTTTCTGGATCCGAACTTGTAATGAAGCTCTTTCGAGAGGCTTTTTCAAACGGGGAAATAAAAGTCTATGAACTGGAAAAACGCCTCAATATCTCGGCAACTGAGGTCCGGGAAAAAATACGAAACGGAGAAGATATTTCAGGACTGGTGTCTCAGGAAGTGGAGAAAAGGCTGGAAGAAATAAAAATTATTGAAAGATTACAACAGTAAAAAGTGTTACCTGAAAGCTCTAAGCTTGACGTATAGCTTTTTTCATGATATTTTGCCAAACTTATAATCCACACAATGGGTATTGAGATACCTGACAATCTCCGGCAAGCACTTATAACATCGGGAACAGATGTAATTGATTCTCTCGAAAGATTGAAAGTAAGCGATATAGAACAGATGAGCCAATCCAGTAAACAGCAAATAGAAAATGCTCTCTCTGATGTAGAAAAAACAAATGGACAAGGGCTCGAATCAGATATTGATCGGCTGAGGAATGACCTGAGGATCCTTTTTGATAAAGATATTGAAGGGGTACAGACAACGCGGCTGTATTTTGAAAAGTACGCAAAGCAGGACTATGAAGCCTGTGCGAAGGCAAATGGAGGGAAGGTGGTTTCACATATGAAAAATCCATTTCAACTGGCAAATGGAGAATCTCTTCGTTTTTCAGGATATCTTGGGCGCATAGGAAAAATGTTTGGAGAGACTACGACGGCAGAACGCCTTAAGAAGTGGAAGGAATTGTCGGGATTGGAAGTCGTAGAGCACATGGAAACCGACGAAGAGTATTTCAGAGAGCACGCACGGGAAGATTATGAAGCTTGTGCCAAGGCAAATGGAGGAAAGGTAGTTGGATCTGTGAAAAATCCATTTCAACTGGCAAATGGAGAGTCTCTTGGTGTGGCAGGATATCTAATCAGAATAGGGAAGGCATATGGTCTTGCTTCTTGGAAAGAAAAATTCAAGATGTGGAAAGAGCTAGCGGAGGTTGTAGAATATATGAAAACCGATAAAGAGTATTTCAGAGAGCATGCACGGGAAGATTATGAAGCCTGTGCGAAGGCAAATGGAGGGAAGGTAGTTACATATATGAGAAATCCGTTTCAACTGGCAAATGGAGAGGAGTTAACGATACTAGGATATCTAAAAAGAATAGGAAAAATATATGATTTAAAAACTGGAAAACAGCAGTTCAACAAGTGGAAAGAACTAACTGGAAGAGAAGTTGTGGAATATATGAAAACCGATAAAGAGTATTTCAGAGAGCATGCACGGGAAGACTATGAAGCCTGTGCGAAGGCAAATGGAGGGAAAGTTGTTACATCTAGGAAAAATTTATTTCAACTGGCAAATGGAGAGTCTATTACTCCCGATACGTATTTAAGAAGAATCGGAAGAGTTTTTGGGATTGCTTCTTGGAAGGAACAATTCAAGATGTGGAAAGAGCTAGCGGAGGTTGTAGAATATAGAGAAACCGACGAAGAGTATTTCAGAGAGCATGCACGGGAAGATTATGAAGCCTGTGCGAAGGCAAATGTAGGGAAGGTATCTACATATATAAGAAATCCGTTTCAACTGGCAAATGGAGAGTCTCTTAGTGTGGCAGGATATCTTTGGCGAATAGGAAAAGTTTTTGGGATTGATGGTAAAGCTGAGCAACTGAAAAAGTGGAGGGCTCTTGCCGGGCATGATGTAGAGAGTCTAGAAGATCAGAAGTCTGAAGAGCTAGCGGAGTATGCTTTGGAGGATGCGATTGCGGCTTTGCAGCATGATCCACTTAAGCTCAAAATGTACATACAGATGGCGCATCCGGAGCTGAGTGAGGAGGAGATAGACCAGCTGGTGATTACAAGCTTTCGGGGGTTTCGTGGACCAAGAGGCATATCCCGCGAAGAGAAGTATCTGTCAGAATATGAATTATTGCTGCCGGAAGCTTCACTCAGCAGAATACCGGAACAGACAGGAGAAAACACCGTCACCGTCTCAGGCCATGCCCCGGAGGCTTCACATATCTACATTTCTGGATGCTGGAACAGAAGAGTCAACGTAACAGATGATGGCACATTTGAAGTCACAGTACCCTTGCGGCACGGGAAGCTCAACGATATCAAGGTCATGGGTATTGATATCACGTCCCACACCAGGAGTGAACAAAGCTTGCTCCAAATAACCAAAACCGCTATACACGATGAGGTCAAAATGCTCATTGCTATGATCGATCAGATGTCACAAAAGGCATTGGATGATCTCAGGCAGGATCCGCAGAGAACCGAAATCCTGGCACAATTTACAGAACAAATTCTCATCAAACAATTTGCCGCTTCATTTGCCGCAGGTGAAGCATACGTCACACAACTCATTGCAGAGTCCGCGACTCCATTGGTGCGTAAGATTCTCAAAAGGGCGCTCAACAACTTTAGATCCATCCAAGCGTCAAAAATTCCATCCCTCAAAGAAGGAACAGAATTGTATTTCTTCCAAAAATACTGTGTTGTAAAAATACGGCAAAAAATCAAAGAAGCGGTTCCCGGCATTATACTGGCCAATGAACCGGGGCTTGGCAAAACAGTCGTTGCGCTTGCCAGCACCGCAGATGAAGAAAACGTGATCATCTCTCCCAACAGCGTCGTCACCACCTGGATGGAAGAAAATCATAAGTTCTTTGAGGACGCACAGATGTTGATCCTGCATAATATATCATCCATAGCAAGAAAAAAACTGCTACGCCATTCTCAAAGACCGGATCGGACCATTACGAATATTGAGTTCCTTCGCCAGATAGAAGATTCCGAAAGATTTGAACTTCTGTCTGGAAGTGGAGATGGGGTCATCATTTACGATGAAGCCCATAGTAGAAAAAATACAGACAGCAAACAATCACAAGGATCAAAAAAATTACAGGGGCGATTTTCTCTTCTCATGACAGCTACCCCTTTCAAAAATCCGACAGAATTCCGCCGAATGATGCATGCTCTTTTTCCCGAAAAGAAGGAATATCAGAGTGACACTGCTTTTGAAGCAGTCTTTCCTTTTCATGATCCCAAAGCTCTTCGTGCCCTAAGCATTCTCAAGGAGCAGCATGTTATTCGCTTCCGTAAACAAGATGTACTTAGCACCATTGATCCAAGCCAGCCTCTTTCTCAACAACACAACTGTCTGCCTCTCAAAACATATATTTCCTCAGAAGAAGCGGGAAAGTTTGTTATGACGGATGAACAGGCAGAATCTATCTATGAAATGTTTTTACACTGGGACCAATGGTGCCAAAAATATGGAAAATATATACCAGATGACGAAGTGAACAAGGTAGATGGTCTCCGAAAAAACAGAAAGAGAGGGGTGAATACAGGAAGCCTTTTTGCAAAAAAACACGCATTGCGGCAAAGCATAAATAATATGGATTATATCGGAGCACATGACGACACACCAAAAGATGCAGAAGTTGCGCGCATTATAGAGTATGCATGGCGGGAAAAGAGGAAAATCCTTCTGTTCTGCAGATATGAAGCACAAGCGGAGAAGTATGCCCGTCTCTTTGCCCATTTGCGCCCAGCAAAGTACACCGGCATGACGAGTAAAAAAAACTTGATCCGTAATGCGCGTGGCAAACCGCAGCTATTTCAGACTCATAATGATGGAAGCTGGAAGATAGGAGACAATGGACATCCTGTCGTTGGAACTGAAGGTCGTCCCATGGCACATTTGGATTACGAGCGCATACGATTTCAAAATGACCCTGATTGCAGATTGCTTATAGCCACATATTCCGCCGGTTCGATGGGTGTCACCTTTACGGCAGCAAAAGCAGTAGTGTTTGATGATCTTCCTGAAGATTATGTGGAACAATATCAGGCGGAAGACAGAGCTCACCGAATTGATAGTGATCATTTCACCCATCATGACGTGCAATATTTTTCCCTTATCAGCCAATATCCAGAACAATTTTTACAAAAAATGAAAAAAAGGTGGATCCGGAAAGTTGAAGGTGGAGCTTATGAAGAAGAACGTAATGCAGCAAGAGCAAAAAAAGAAGATCTTCCTACCGCATATGAAATGTTCTTTGAACAGGGAACCTATGACGAAGTTCATGGAAAAAATCTTCAAACGCAAAAACAGATGTTTCATCTGATAAACGATGGAATCGCTGACGAAACAATATTGCACGATGCAGATATCGCTTTTCGTGGATTATCCAAGGAGTTCGCTGGTGCAAATGAGGAGTAGATTACTCACTCATAGCACTCTGCACCTCCACCTTAATGCCTGGCCCCATAGAAGTGGACAAGTGAAGGGTGTTAATATATTTTCCTTTCACTCCTGATGGCTTATTTTCTTTTGCAGTCTTGAGAAGAGCTCTGGCATTTTCGAGGAGTTTTTTAGTGCCAAAAGAAACCTTTCCAAGAATAGAATGGATATTCCCTTCGGAATCCATTTTTAGTTCTACACGACCTTTTTTGATTTGTTCTACTGCTTTTTTGACATCATCTGTCACCGTTCCGTTTTTTGGTGATGGCATAAGGCCCTTAGGGCCTAACACTTTTGCTGCTTTGGCAAGATGTTTCATCATGTCCGGAGTACACACTGCGAGCTCAAAATCTATTTTTCCTTTGCCCACAGTTTCTATCAGTTCTTCCCCACCAACGATATCCGCACCAGCAGACTTCGCTTCTTTTTGTTTTGCCTCTTCAGCAAAAACAGCGACCTTTGGTGATTTCCCCGTTCCATTTGGAAGCATTAGAGTGGTGCGCACCACTTCATCCGCCTGTTTGGGGTCACAGCCCGTGGTAATATGGATCTCTACTGTAGGATCAAATTTTGTGGTAGTAGCTCCTGCAACTATTGTAATGGCGTCCTCTAAGCCGTGTTCGACATTTGGATCACCAATTTTTTCGAGCGCTGCTCGATATTTTTTACCGTGTTTCATACAAAAGAAATAAAAAATCGTGGTGCAAACATGTCGATCAAACTCGAATAGGTTTTTAGTGCTGAGTCTATCGAAACACTCCCACAAAAAAGCTGGTGGATTGTAGTGTTTTTGAGGAAAGAATACAAGATGAGATTTCTCTATCTCCGCAGTGAAAAGAAATCTCCCCTAACCCCTCTTTTGTAAAGAGGGGGAAGAAATTTGATTCCCCCCTTTGACAAAGGGGGGAACAAGGGGGATTTTTTTATTCTATTTCTCGATCTTTCCAATCACCTCCGCTATAATCATAGTACTTTTACAAAAAGAAAATGCTCTCAGAGCTCACCGCACTCTCCCCTCTTGATGGTCGATACTGGAACACAGTGGAAGATCTCGCGCACTTTTTTTCAGAGGCAGGTCTTATGGCGCATCGCGTGGAAGTAGAAGTAGAGTGGCTTAAGTTTTTGAGCGAATGCAAGGAAATTTCTGAGGTACGAAGTCTCACAAAGGATGAACAAAAACTCTTAGAAAAAATAAAGAACGATTTTGACGAGCCCGATGCCCTGAGAATTAAGGAAATTGAAAAAACCACCAATCATGATGTCAAAGCAGTGGAATATTTTTTGAAGGAGAAACTACAGAGCACATCACTGGAAGAACTCGGCGAATGGGTTCATTTTGCCTGTACTTCAGAAGATATTAATAACTTGTCCTACGCGCTGATGATGCGAAATGCAGTACAAAATGAAACGCGAGAGTCACTTTTATCGACATTGGAGAACTTACAAAAATTTCTCGAAGAAAAAAGTGTAGAGTGGAAATCTGCAGCCATGTTGGCTCGTACTCATGGGCAACCAGCGTCTCCGACAACCATGGGAAAGGTCTGGCTCAATTTTTCCCAGCGACTCAAAAGACAAATTGGGCACATAAAAAATCAGGAATACTTAGGGAAGATGAATGGAGCAACGGGAAACTTTAACGCCCATGCTGTCGCCTATCCCAAGGTTGAGTGGATGAAACTTTCTCAAAAGTTTGTGGAATCTCTTGGTCTCACATGGCAGGGGGTAACAGACCAGATTGAGCCTCATGATTTTATAGCAGAGATCTGTCACAATTGGATGCGAGTAAATGCAATTTGCATCGACTTCGCACGTGATGTCTGGGGATATATCTCTCTGGGATATTTCTCTCAACAACTCAAAAAAGGAGAGGTGGGGAGCTCTACGATGCCCCACAAGGTCAACCCAATTGATTTTGAAAATGCGGAAGGCAATGCTGGAGTCGCCAATGCTCTTTTTGGACACTTTGCTGAAAAGCTTCCCATTAGTCGATGGCAACGTGATCTTTCAGATTCTACTGTGATGAGAAATATCGGTATTGCATTTGGTCACACATATCTTGTATTCAAAAGCCTGGAAAAGGGGGTGGGGAAACTGGAAATTAATACACAAAAAATAAAGACAGACTTGGAAGAAAATTGGGCGGTGCTTGCTGAAGCAGCACAAACGGTAATGCGAAAATATAATATTGAAAAACCCTATGAAAAACTCAAAGAACTTACCCGTGGCAAAAAGCTGACCCCAGAAAAATACAAAGACTTTGTTACAAGTTTAGAAATTCCAGAAGATGCCAAAAAAAACTTGATGAAACTGACTCCCATGTCGTATACCGGTATAGCGGAAAAAATTGTGGATCAATTTGCCACGTAAAAAATGATTCTACATTGCTCCATTTAAAAAGAATCATAATGAAAGCTTTTTATTCTGGATTTCCTTTGAGATTCTTCAATTCTTCTTCCAAGTGCTGAACTGTTTTTTTAAGGTCTTCTACTTCTCCATGTATCTTGAGTGCATCGATACCACGAGCTTTTTCAATGACCTCCGCAGTACCTCGTATGGCAAAACCAGGACCTTCTGTAAATACTCGCTTGAGAATACTTCCGAGGTAAAGAAAAAATCTTTTAAGAGCACCAAATCCACTTCGAAAATTAATATTTTTTGCAATGAGATCTGAAATAATGGGCATGTTGTACTTATTGCCTGCTTGCGCCTCCAAAAACCCCATAAGCGCCGCTGCTGCTACAAGAATATTGAGATAGCTCAGCCTTCCGGGGAGGAGTATAAACAAAACTAAAAGCACACCAAGGTATGTTGCCTGGAGCGCATGATGTTGAATGAACACACTGTCTCGTCGAGTCACCAAAAGAACCGGGGCAAATACCAATACATAGGCAAATGCTGCTATGTCCTTGTTTTGACCGATATCTGATTTTGATGATGTGGCAATCATGATTTTTTTATAACTTATAACATCGCTCCATTATACCAAAAAATAAGAAAAAATTCAATGTGTTGAACCCCTCTTTTTGAAGAAAGACTTCTTGACTCACCCCAGGAAAATACATAGAATCCTTTGGCTTTTTTGAAACTGCGCTGCCGAGGTGGCGAAACTGGTAGACGCGCGAGACTCAAAATCTCGTTCCTCTCGGGGAGTGTGGGTTCGAGTCCCACTCTCGGCACCATTCGACTCCTTTTCAACAGGCTCAGGATCGCTCGTGGCAAGCCACTCCAAAAAAATCTTCTCTGAAAGCATATAATTCTTATCTTCTTGAGCTATGGCAAATCCTGCTCTTTCAGCACAGAAAACACTCCAACAAGATGCAAAATCTATCCGAATGAATGGTGGTATTCCTGCTGTGGTATATGGTCCTGGGATACAAGAGAGTGAAAAATTATTCTTAGACTACAAAGTATTTTTGAAGCTTTTTCGTTTGACAGGAGAGTCCACCATTATCGAGTTGGATATAGAGGGGAAAAATATTCCTGTCCTGGTACATTCATATGATTTGCATCCAGTTTCTGGAGAGTTTCAGCACGTGGATTTCTACGCTTTGGATATGAACCAAGAAGTAACGACTCATATTCCTCTTACATTTATAGGGAATGCTCCAGCAGTGAAAGAAAAAAGTGCTATTTTGGTAACTTCCAAATCAGAACTGGCAGTGAAGTGTCTTCCAAAAGACCTGGTACACGATATTGAAGTTGATATTTCAAGTCTCGCAGAGTATCACGATCATATTTGTATCAAAGACATTTCCCTTCCTGAAGGTATAACTGTCCTTGATGAACTAAGTGACACGGTAATTTCTGCTACTGCTCCAAAACTTGAAGAAGAAGAGCCAGACGAAGAGGAAGACATTGAGGGCGAAGGAGAGGAAGGTGAAGCAAGTGGCGAAGAAGGAGCCGAATCTGGAGAAAAACAAGAAGAGGCAACAGAGGAAAAGAAAGAAAAATAATTTTTGTATTTTCTTTAGAAGTACAGTATGCGTTTTATCTGGCTGATACTCAGTTTTCTCCTGCTCTCGATTGGTGGATTTGTATTCCTGAAATATCAACAGGGATCTTATGAACAAGAAGTATTGACCCAGAGGAAATCTCTTCTCTCTCTTGCCGATACTCCTTTCAAAGATGACAAAAATATCTTTCGGGCAGATTTCTCCGTATCTCCTCCTGAACAAGCTATTTCTCATCTGACGGGAACAAGCATCACAGCCCCTTCACACACCAATGAATTTGTCATTGGAGTTATGATTGATAATGCTACACCTGCTCGCGCTGGACAGACTGGATTCGACAAAGCTCCTGTTGTAATAGAAGCTCTCGCAGAAGGTGGAGTTACTCGATTTTTAGCACTCTTTTCGTCATATCAAGACATTTCTATTATCGGACCAGTGCGCAGTACAAGACCATATTTTTTTGATTTTATAAGACCACTCCATGGAATCCTGGCGCACGCTGGGGGAAGTGACCAAGTTCTGGCAGAACTTTTTGGTCAAAACGAAATATTTGATCTCGATAATGAACGCATTGGAGACGAAACTTTCTGGAGAAATACTGATCTGAATAAACCGCATAATCTCTTCACCAGCACTGAAAATGTCTTTTCTCATCTACTCTCTCAGGAAAAAACTGACGGTCTTGCACCTCTTTCTTCCGATGTATTTGTTTTTAGTGCTCCGCCGAGTAGACTTCCCATCTCTCAAGTGATGACTGATTTTTCGTATCCTGCATATCGGGCTGTTTGGCAATGGAATGAAGACAAGGGGGTCTTTGAAAGAAACCAAAGCAGATCTCCACTTGAGATTGAAGTGCATAACTTGATCGTGTTAGAAGCAGACATGTGGAAGATAGAAGATGATCCGAAAGGACGCATGGGAATGAAAAATACTGGGAGTGGAAAAATTATGACATTCCAAAATGGACAGATGATTTCAGGAACATGGCAAAAAAGCTCCCGATCTGATGATCTCACCTTTTTTGATGCCGAGGGAGGTGTTTTGCCTTTTATAAAAGGCAAAACATGGATTGCTGTTCTCGATGACTTTGATAAAGTCTCTGTAGAATAACCAAGTACACATGAAGCTCAGTGAATTTGATTTTGATCTCCCTTCTGAACACATTGCTCAAAAACCGTGTAAAGACAGATCAAGTTCTCGATTGTTTTTTTATGATCGAAAAAGACAAAGTATTGAACATAAAAAATTTACTGACATTCTAGATGTTTTTGGACCGAATGATGTATTGGTCATGAATGACAGTCGTGTGATTCCAGCACGGATTGCCTTCGGGAAAAAAGAGATTCTTCTTATAAAGCAAATTCAGAACACATCAGAAAACACATGGGAATGCATGGTTCGAGGAGGAAAGTTTTTTACTCCTGATCGAATTCTCAAGTTCGATGATCATACAACAGCAATTGTAAAAAAAGTGAAAGAGGACGGAAGGCGGCACATTGCTTTCTCAACTCTTGATTTTGATACCTTTCTCAAAAAATACGGTAAAATGCCAACTCCTCCCTATATTCAGAAAAAGCTGAAAGCGTCTGAGCAATACCAAACTGTATATGCGAAAAAAAAAGGATCTGTTGCTGCTCCCACTGCAGGTTTTCATTTTACTCAAAACATATTGAAGAAACTGAAAAAGAAAGGAGTTCAGATTGAATTTGTCACCCTGCACGTGGGCCCGGGAACATTTCTCCCCGTAAAAACAGAAAATGTAGAAGATCATCATATGCACTCAGAATATTTGGAACTGAATGATCAAGTAGCGGAGCGACTGAATATTGCAAAAAAGGCAGGGAAAAAAATTACCGCCGTGGGATCAACTTCACTCAGAACACTGGAATCATGTTTAGGAATTGATAGCAATCAATCTCTGACAGCGCAGACCAAAAAGACCAACCTCTTTCTTTCTCCTCCCGCAAAGTTTCACTTTGTTGATCATTTACTCACTAATTTTCATCTTCCCAAAAGCACACTCATTATGCTCGTAGCTGCATTCTTGGATCCTGAAGGGACAAGTGGAGTGCAAAAAGCACAAAAGCTATATCAGGAAGCGATAAAAGGAAAATATCGATTTTATTCCTTTGGTGATGCTATGTTGATTTGGTAGTTAACAAACTTTAATTTATATATATAACATAAATGCCTTCATCCTCTCCTGAAAATATAGACCTATCACTCAACGAAAAAAATCCTTCCAGAAGGAGTTTCTTAAAGGCAGCTTTGGGAACACTTGGCGCTGGTTGCTTCGGATTGGGAGGGGCACAGTTTTTTCGAGAAACAGAATATTATAGGGATTTATTTATTCATAATATTAATGAAAGATTTAATTCTGGAGATGCATTGAATTTAAAAATTCAAAGGTACAAATACTCCTTGAATAGGATTATATATGAAGGTGCTTGCTCTCCCGATGCTGAGACATTCGTACAGCCCCAAAAAAGAGAAGACATTCGACGTCTTGTGGTCATTTCAGACCTACATCTTGCAGAGTATAATGTAGAGATGTCACAAAGAGTAATTGAATTTGTAAAAAAAATAAGAGCTGATGTAATAATTTTATGCGGAGATATCACTGACAAATTCTCTCAAGATTCATTTTTATCCCTTAGTAAAATTTTGGAACCACTCGCAGAACACGATGGAACAATTATTGCAACTCCTGGGAATCACGACTACGAAGGGTTTTCACCAGAATTGCTTCCAGGTCTGAGAGAAAGAATGTCAGAACTAGGATTTTTGTTTCTTCAGAATGAATATATGTCTGTTCCGATTGGTCAAAAAAATATGCACCTTATTTGTCTTGGGAGTCATTTGAGAGATGACATGGGAAACATAAAAGAAATCATACAAAATGCACTGGGAGTAGATTATAAAGTTCCACCTGATGATATTGCTATTGTTTCAACACATGAGCCCGTTGGAATACGCCAAATACAACAAGGTTTTATGGACAGTAATATCCATATCAATATTTCTGTGTCTGGTCATACACATGGCTGCGGTAAAAAACTCATAGATTTTTATAGAACAGTAGGCAATAGCCCTCGTTTGAAGAATTTTCTTGCAAGTTTGTGCATAGAGAATCCTCTCAATGAGTGGGATAGGCGCTATAATCTCGGAAACTTTGTGGTAACAGATGGAGAACGAGAAACATATCACATTACCAGTAGCGGTACAGGTCTGCACAAAAGAGAAACCTATCTGGACATGATTGCACCTCCTGAGTTTGAAGGAAGAATAAGGTCATCTGATCCTGATATAGTAGTTATTGAATTCCCTGTTTAATAGTAATGTATACTGTCTTTAATTTTGCGGATGAAAATATCGAAAAAAGAGTGGGTATTTTTAATAAAAAAAACTATTCAATCAACCCCAAATCCACTCCTCGTACTGGCGTTACTGTTACCCCCGCAATAAGAGCTTCTTTGTTTTGTTCCACAGCATTTACATACCGAGCAAGTATATTGAGCTCTGAGGTAAATTGCTCTTCTAGAGTACTCAAAAGGCCTTTGTGAGCTGTGGCATCTACTCCTTCTTGTTTATTCATGACAAGTTCGTTGAGGTTCTTTTCTGTCTTTTGGGCAGCAAAAGCACGTAGAGCTTCTATCACGTTCTCCTCTTTCTGGTTCGCTACGATTTGAAACCCTTCTTCCTGTTCTTGCTCCTTATTTTTTCGTGCACTGATATTGGCGAGAGTTTGGCGACTGACAATATTCAAGTGCTCTGCTCGCGCAAGATACTCATTCATTTTTTCGCTTTTGAATGGCGACGAAGATACATACTGCTGGATCTCAATACGATTAAATTCTGTCAGAGTTCTGAGTAACGCGAGTTCTGCCGCTAATCTCGAAGGAAACTCTGTGTTTCCTAACGTAAAAGGAATCATTATATTCCGAGCCATAGTGGCTATACGTGGCTCAAACCCAGCTACAAAAGTAGACCCTTCTGACTGCAACATGTGCATATCCAAGAGAGGAAGGTGCACCTGAGGAGTAAAAATATGTGCGTTTTCTGCTGCATATCGAGGGATCTTGTGCACTGCATCTAAACTGTGGACGGAAACTTCCTCGAGGGAAGCTTCCCATGTCTCCCATGCATCCTGCTGCCCTTGTAAGTGAGCTGTGTATACATGAGGAACAACTGTTATCTCTGGTGCTCCTTGTGGCAAGAGGGGTTTTACAAATCGCATCAAATCCCCTCCCCATAAACGCCATAATCCAAAGAAAAGAATACACCCCAAAATCACTGCAAAAATCTTGAGGTATAATGCAAATTTTTCCAGATAACCCGGAAGGAGCATGTATCTATCATGTACATAATCAAATGAAAGTGCGAGCTTTCTGCTTTTTCTCGGAAATGGGTGGAGAAATTTCATATGAGTATAAATTTGGATGTCAATATTTCATATTTTTTATATTTTGTCAAATGCTTTATCTCGATATATACTCCCCATACATAGACAGAAATCATGATGAAAGAAATATCTTTCCAGGAAAAAAACTTTGGACGCATCTGTGAAGAACTCAGTGCAGGAGAAGTATGTATCTTTCCCAGTGACACGAGCTATGGATTTTCTGCTGATCCTTTTTCTAAGGAATCGATTCAAAAAATTCAAAAAATAAAAAATCGTTCTGCTTCAAAGCCTTTTCTCTTACTGGTTACGAATGAATGCGAAGCTGAAAAGTATGGAATCTTGGAAGATCCGCTCAAATCATTTGCTGTCCGCAGGTGGAAGGAGGCAGATGTTCCGACCACTGTTTTACTTCCTAAGAAGAAAATTCTAAAAGATTTCTTTCCAGAGCATGATCTTGTGGGTATTCGAGTTCCAATCGATAAAGAAGTTCAAAAATTCCTGAATTTTTGGAAAAAACCTCTTATTTCTACCAGTGCAAATTTCTCTGGAGAAGATTCGTTTTTTACAAAAAGAGAGATTTGGAAAAATTTTTCTGAAAATGACATATTTTTCGTAAATTCTGGAGACCTTTCCCCAAAAAGCCAGTCTGAAATATGGCAAACAGAGAACACAAATTTAGTTCGCATCCGATAAAATACTACAACAATTTTTGTTTTTGAAAAGTGATTTTCAAAAATAAGAAAAAACTCGCTGCATGCGTTTCTGTATAGCCATTTATTTAATGTGCTGTTCACAAAAAATGAACACTTCTTATGCGGAACGCTATCCCAAAATTAAAAAAAATTTGACTTGCGATATTCCCCTTTGGCACAATACAAACCGTGATCGGAGATCAAATTTTTTATCCACAATTTGTTCACAATTTGTTCACACCTTTTCCTCTGATCCTTAACAGCACCTCTCATTTTTTTCAATTTCTTGACGGTACATGCACATTCCAGTGCTTCTACACGAGGTTTTAGGCTCATTTGATCCTTCTCCAGGACAGATTTTTGTAGACATGACCCTTGGTACAGGTGGTCATGCAGAAGAAATTCTAAAACGTATCAACCCTGGTGGAAAATTGATCGCTTTTGAGCATGATGAGCGCAATCAACTGATTGCAGAAAAGCGGCTTAAAAAAAAATATCCTTCCCTCGTAGTGATTCCAAAAAACTTTTCTTGCATGCAAACTGAGTTGCAAAAGAAAAATATTGATACAGTTGATGGCATTTTATTTGATCTTGGAATTTCATCTCTTCATGTTGATGACCCAGCGCGCGGATTTTCTTTTCGACACAATGGTCCACTTGACATGAGAATGGATCTTTCTCTCCAAACAAATGCTTCAGATATTATTAATACTGCTTCTGAAAACGAGCTTTCTGAAATTTTTAAAAACTTTGGAGAAGAAAAAAGGCACTTCTTTTATTCCCGAAAAATAGTGGAGCGCCGTAATTCACAACCATTTTCTTCCACGAAGGATCTTTCCGAATTTATCATTTCTCATTCCTCTGGAAGAAAAAAACATCCCGCAAAACTCATCTTTCAGGCATTACGAATTGCCGTAAATCATGAGCTAGAAAACTTGCAAAAAGCTTTGCCTCAAGCAGTAAATCTCTTGAAACCAAGTGGTAAGATTGTTGTCATTTCATTTCACTCTCTGGAGGACAGGCTCGTAAAAGAATTCTTTCGATCCCACAGCGATGCTCTCCAAAAAAAGCAAAAATACCCCTCTTCTCAAAGTGTTCAAAAGCCATCGCCATTGCCATTGCGAGTCATAACAAAACGAGCTATACTCCCGTCTCGTAAAGAAATTGAAAAAAATCCTCGAGCTCGATCTGCTCGAATGAGGGTTGCTAAAAGGACATCTTCCCCTTCTCTTTCTTTACATAACCCATGAGCATAATCACTCTGCCCAGAAGATCATCCCCTATTCCTATTCGCAAAAAACCTCTCTCGAAACGGCTAGAAATTGGGATAACAATGGTTCTCATTGTCATGGGACTTGTTCTTTCGTTGCTTTCGTTATCTTTTCTCTTTTTTGCGAATTCTCAGGCTACACAAGGATTTCATCTCAAAACTCTTCAAGAACAGCGCGCTGATTTGATGCTTTCGAATGAAGTTTTGGCAATGCAAATTGCTGGAACCGAAGCACTCGACAATCTTGAAGAAAATGGGCAGGTGAAAAAAATGGTGAATGCTGAATCTCCACTCTATCTGAAAGGAACCTCTGCCGTAGCGAAGAGTGAAGAAGAAACCTCTCAGAATTAGAAGATCTCATATTATAGATATCCCCTGACAGAAAAGAGGAGAAAACGTCTTCATGGTTTTTGTTAGACATATTTCTCTCGCCCATGATAGCATTTGGGTCTGGAACAATCTGTCTATTTTGGTATACACAAAAATGCTTGTTATTCAAAATCTTTATGCCCAGTTTGAGCACACTCCTATTCTGCAAGGTGTAGATCTTACGATTTCTCCAGGTGAGCTTCATGTTCTTCTTGGTCCGAATGGAAGCGGAAAATCAACTTTAGGAAAAGTACTACTGGCCCATCCTCTCTACCAAAAGACAAAAGGAAAGATGGTATTTGAAGGTAAAGATCTTGATGAGCTTGAAACATGGGAAAGAGCTCGGAAAGGAATTTTTCTTGCGCATCAATCTCCTCCAGCGATTGCGGGTGTGTCTGCAGAAGACGCTCTTAGAGCTTCTGAAAAAGCGTATGTTGCTGAAGGCGAAAAATCTCAGAATATTATGAAGTTTAAAAAAAATATGAAAGAAAATTTAAAGGCAATGAATCTCTCCCAAAAATTTGCAAAAAGATATCTTAATGAAGGAGCTTCCGGTGGTGAACGAAGAAAAATGGAGATCGTGTCACTTCTCACTTTGGGAGCGAGGCTTGCATTTCTCGATGAAATTGATTCTGGAATAGATGTAGACGCCCTCAAGGCAGTTGTAGATGGGATAAATGAATTTTTAGCACCAGGAAACACAAGTGTTGTCTTAGTGACGCACCAAGAAAAGATTTTGCATCTCCTCTCTCCTACTAAAATTCATATTTTTTGCGATGGTCGTATTGTTCACTCTGGAGGAAAAGAAGTAGCCGAAAAGGTTCACTCTCAAGGATTTTCTGCATTTGAAGCCTGTAAAAATTGTATTTCTCATGGTTTTCATGAATAGCATTTTTTTATGAATTCTCCTCATTCTCCCATTACGGCTGAAATCGGAACTCCCGAAGTAGATTTTTCAACCATGGGACGAGTTGATTTAGACGCACATAATTCTTCCGAATATATAGAAAAAGAAGACCGGGGTATTTCTGAACATGTAGTACGAAAAATTTCTGCTGAAAAAAATGAGCCTGAGTGGCTACTGGACCACCGCCTCAAAGCACTACAATATTTTTTAAAAACCCCAAATCCTACTTGGGGAGTGGACCTTTCTGATCTTAACTTTGACGAAATTTACTTCTATGCAAATCCACTGGTAACTGAAGGATATGCAAAATCATGGGATGATGTGGATCCAGAAATTAAGGCAACCTTTGAGCGCTTAAAAATTCCAGAGGCAGAGCGGGCAATGCTTGCTGGAGTTGGAGCACAGTATGAAAGTAAAAATGTGTATCACAACTTGAAAGAAGAATGGGCATCTCAGGGGGTTATTTTTGAAGACTTTGACACAGCTGTAAGAGAGCACGAAGAATTGGTTAAAAAATATTTTATGAAATGTGTGCCATATACGGATCATAAGTATGCGGCTTTACATGGAGCAGTATTTTCTGGAGGAACGTTCCTTTATGTGCCCAGGGGTGTAAAAGTAACGCAACCAATGCAAGCATACTTTCGAATGAATGCTCAGGGAATGGGCCAGTTTGAACATACTCTTATCATTATTGAAAATGAGGCCGATGCAGAATATATTGAAGGGTGTAGTGCTCCCAAATACGGATCAAATGCGCTTCATGCTGGATGTGTAGAAGTGTATGTTGGGAAAAATGCAAGATTCCGATATTCATCAGTCGAAAATTGGTCAAAGGATACCTATAATCTCAATACCAAACGGGCACTGGTCTCAGAAAATGCTCGAATGGAGTGGGTGGGGGGCAACATGGGCTCGCAAGTGACAATGCTGTATCCGTGTTCCGTGCTTTCGGGAAAAAACGCACGCGCGGATCATTTGAGTATTGCCGTTGCCAGTGGCGGACAAAATCAAGACACAGGAGCGAAGGTCATTCTCCTTGGAGAGGAATCGAAAGCCTATATTACTTCTAAGAGCATTTCTAAGAAAGGTGGTATTTCTACCTATCGAGGATTAGTGGACGTAAAAAAGACAGCAAAAAACGCTATTGTGAACGTAGAGTGTGATGCCCTTCTGTTTGATCAGTCGGTAAGTGATACCATTCCCACTATTAAGAATGAAGCTGACTCTGCGAGTGTGATCCATGAAGCCAGTGCTGGGAAGATCTCTGAAGAAGTTTTGTTTTATCTGCAAACTCGCGGACTTTCTGAAGAAGAGGCAAAAGGAATCATCGTGAATGGATTTTTGGAGGAAATCACTAAGACTCTTCCTTTGGAATATGCGGTAGAACTCAATAGGCTCATCGAATTGGAGATGGAGGGAAGTGTGGGGTAATTCATCAAATTCAAATATATGGCCATTATGAAAAACCCACAGGGTCAAAAAACTATAACTCTTAAAGAAGAGCAAGCACTACAACTGCTACTGGAAGATCTCAGTGAGGGTTCACGGGACTTTGATCTTCAAATCATTCTTGAGGGAAATAATGCTTCCGTAAAAGTTTTTGGTATTGTAAAAACAAGTGGAAGAGATACAAAAAACTGGAAAGTAAACATTACTTTGAACGGAAAAAATCAATCTGGTGAACTGGATCTCAAGGGAATTGCGGATGATGCCTCTCTTCTTCGATTTGATGGAAGTGGTGTGGTGGGCAAAGATTCGGAAGCGGGGGGAATGGAGATTAATGAAAAAATTGTACTCTTTTCCCCAGAAGCTCGTGGCCACGCCCTCCCTATTCTCCGGGTGGAAACAGAAAACGTATCATCCGCTGGACATGGGGCGACCATTGCTCCATTTGATGAGGAACTTTTTTTCTACCTGGAATCACGGGGGATTGCTCCTGAGGAAGGAAAAGATTTGTTGCTCCAAGGATTTTTAAAATCCCCAAATATCGTGTCATAATGCTTGCATGAAAAATTTCGACCAATGGAATCGACAGAAGAAATATCTTCATCTTCAAAAGAAACAGCGTTTCTTCCGAGAACGAGATATTTTCTATGCTGCATTGGGAACAAACATTGGTTTTGAACAAGATGGAAAAGGAGGCCAGTTTTTGCGCCCAATTGTAATATTAAAAAAATTTAGCAATAGTGTTTTTATAGCTATTCCCCTTACGAGGACGTCAAAAACAGGAAAGTTCTATTTTCAGTTTTCCTTTCTTAGAGAGCAAGAAAGTGTTGCGATCCTTTCGCAAATGCGCTTGTTAGATGCCAAAAGGCTTTCTCATAAAATTGGAAGAATATCAAAAGAAGATTTTGCAAAACTCTATAAAAAAACCAGTGAGCTTGTACGGCCTACTGGTCTCTGATTTTTACCCCCGCCTTACGACGGGGTGGTCCCGAAGGACATTTAGTGTTTATATATTACACTTTGTCGAAGCAAAAAGCAATGAAAAACCTCTTTCCCATCTTCTCAGCCCACCCAGATCTTATCTTCCTGGACTCTGCAGCATCTGCTCAGAAGCCAAAAGTAGTCCTTGATGCCGTGCGAGAGATACATGAAACAAAATATGCCAATATTCATCGTGGCATGTATTCCCTCTCTCTAGAGGCAACGAAGTTGTACGATGAAGCACGACAAAAAGTGGCTTCATTTTTTGGAGTGAAAAAAGAAGAAATAGTTTTTACCAAAAATGGAACAGAAGCCGCCAATCTCTTTGCACATTCTTTTGGAGCACAATTTTTACAAAAAGGTAATGAGGTCATGCTTACAATTGCCGAACATCATGCTAATTTGCTTCCTTGGATGCGACTTAGAGATGAGAACGGAATTGTCCTCAAGTTTGTAACCCCAGATGTGGATGGAGTGTTTACTGTGGAAGATTTTGAAAAACTGGTCACTTCAAAGACAAAAATTATCACCTTCCCGCATGTTTCAAATGTTACCGGGCAGATTTTTCCAGTGCAGGAAATAGCCAAACTTGCAAAAACATATGGTGCGAAAACATTTTTAGATGCTTGTCAGAGTGCACCAAAACTTCCTATAAATTTTGCTGAGCTTGGAGTAGATGCGGCATTTTTTACCGGACATAAAATGGGGGCAACAGGAGGTACTGGAGGACTGTATTGCAAAAAAGAACTTCTAGAGCAACTCCCTCCACTTCTTTTGGGGGGAGATATGGTGGATGCTGTCTCTCTAGAGAAATTTATACCACTTCTCCCTCCGGAGCGATTTGAAGCCGGCACACCGGCTCTTGCAGAAGCAGTTGGACTTGGAGTTGCATGTGATTTTTTGGAAAAAACAGGAAGACAAAAAATACAAGCGCACGATCAAGAGCTTATGGCGCATGCACTGGAAGTGTTTGCGAAAAAGCTTCCAGATCTTAGGGTTATCGGTCCGCATGATCCAAAAAAGAGAGCAGGTGTCATTTCTTTTTTCCATCCAAAAATCCATCCTCATGATCTCGCTCAGTTTTTGGATACCAAAAATATTTGTGTCCGCAGTGGTTTGCACTGTGCAGAGCCTGCTCACCAATTTCTAAAACTCGCACATGGTTCTGTAAGAGCAAGTTTTTGGATATATAACGACCTGAGTGATATTGATGCTCTTGTGGAAGAACTTCAGGATGCTGAAAATATATTTATTGACAAAGAAATATAAAATATTATAATGAGTTTCTTTTAAGTTTATATGGGTGAAATTCTATCTTGCGCCTTGAATATTACAAAAACGGTAAGTAATTCGGGGTCTTCAGTAACTCTTCGTAGTGGAGAATTTCCTATACGTGGTGTAGATTCCCTGGTAATCTCTCGATCTTCTAGTAGGAGTGTTGCTGACGGGACTCTCGAAGAAAGGATAAAAAACTTATCAACAAATCGATCGGGTCATGATCCTTTTGACTATGCGAGTAAAATTTTTAAGGCTTCAGGAAGAAGAGAAATTATCACAAGTTCTGGAGCTCGCGTATGCGATTTACAGAAAGCGGGTGTGAAGAGTTTGATTCATGCACTCTCCCTTGATGAGGCAGGTTTTGATTGGGATGGTGTACTCTGGCCCTCTACGATAAAGGAGAAAAAGGAAGTATTCAGAAAAAGAATTTTAGGTATTTTAAAAACCGCGCATAAAGGTTGGAACAACGGGAAGTCGACTATACCCCCAGCGAAAAGACTGGCATTTCCTCTTCATACAATGTTCCCGCATACAAATGCTGAGCCAGCATCTATTGATTTTGAAAGAAATATGGTAGTAGTTCGTTCTGCATTAAGAGCTTTAAGGAAGGATTGGTTCGAAAATATCACATTGGTACTTGAGGATTGTGATCAAGAAATCCTTTTTGGAATGCTGTGGGATAACATATGTAGATTCTTTGATCTCTTGCAAAGAAAAGAGTCTGTATAAAGTCAATAATGTTTCATATGCTAAAAAAGAGGGACTTTTACACCCTCCTTTTTATGAAAAATAAATAAAGACTTATTTGCTTTTGAGGTATGCGTACACCTGTGCTCCCAAAAATCCTCCAATAACAGGTCCCAGAACATAGATGAGTGATCGAGATCCGAGTCCAAATGCTACAGCAGGATTGAGAACTCCATGAGAAGCTCCTCCTGTGAGAAGTATTCCCAAAAGAAGCGATCCTCCTACCACCAGCCCTGCAGCTCCAGCATTCACTTTTTTAAATACTACAGCAGATATTCCGAAGACAAGGACAAATACTCCGAGTGCCTCCGCAAGAGCGATTGGCGCTGTGTCATCAAATACTAACCCTGCTCCAGAAAGGCCTCCAGGAATGAGATATTCTGCAAAGAGCATTGCGAGATATGCTCCGAGTACTTGGAAAATAATATAAAAAATAGTGTCTCGGACATCAATTTTTCCAAGACCGAGCATGGAAAGTGTTACTGCGGGATTAATATGTGCACCACTAATGTCACCAATAGTGTAAACAAAAAGCCCAAGAGTAAGACCTGCTATAAGAGGTGTTGCCAATGGCAAATTCGTTGTAAGAGAAAGTGTAACAGCGAAAGTAAGGGCAAACGTGCCTATTAACTCCGCAAAATATTGTTGCGCCTTTAATGGTTTCATGAAAAAGGGATAAAAGGATACGGGGGAAATGGTAGCATATCTCTCGAAAAATCGTGAAAAAAATCACAGTTGGAGAGACTCCTTTGGAGGGTTGTGTCTTTTTTGAAGGAATAATAAACATATGAAAATATAGTTGAGAACTCTATTTTTATGACTTCTATATTTCCTCAGATTTTGAAAAATCTGCAAGGAATTTTTGTCCCTTCGTATGCTTATAATTTTTAGATTATACTTTTTCTCATTCTTTTTCTTGCTTCTCAAATTTGGTTCTGTCATCATTCGCGCCGGTCTTTTTACATCTGATGTTCAAAAAGCTCGGAAATATTTGCGCTGTTGTGGGCTCTCAATGGGGAGATGAAGGAAAAGGAAAATTAGTGGATATTCTTTCTGGTCACTTTGATATTATTGCAAGATCCGCAGGTGGAGCGAATGCAGGTCATACCATTTATGCTGAGGGGGAAAAATTTGTTTTCCATTTGATTCCTTCCGGCATACTCCATCCCGAAAAAGTAGGAATTATTGGTAATGGATGTGTAGTACACTTGCCAACTCTGCTGGAAGAAATAGAAGAGATTCGGCAAGCTGGAGTCGACTCGACTGGTCGCCTTTTTCTGAGTGACCGAGCGCATCTTATTTTTGATTATCATCAGGAAATCGATTGTATTCAGGAAAAACGTAAGGGTGGGAAAAAAGTAGGAACGACAAAACGTGGTATTGGTCCGGCATATACGGACAAAGCCAGTCGCATCGGTATTCGTGCTGGAGAACTCACCAATGGGTTTGCGTCCTTTGAAGAAAAACTTCGAACGGTCATCGAAGTACATCAGGAGGTATACGGATTTGAAATGGATGCAGATGGGGAAGTCAAAAAATATAAAAAAATTGCTGAGGAAATGAAGGAAATGATTATCGATACGACCAAATACATTCGTGATGCAAGACGAGATGGGAAGACCGTACTCGTAGAAGGTGCTCAGGGCACGCATCTGGATATTGATTTTGGGACGTATCCGTATGTAACCAGCTCCAATACCACTGTGGCTGGTGCTTGTAGCGGTACGGGTATTGCCCCTTCGCGCATTGAGTCAGTCGTGGGCGTTGTGAAAGCCTATACCACTCGTGTGGGGGCAGGACCTTTCCCCAGTGAACTCTCAGGAGCGGTGGGCGAAGAGCTTCGAGAAAAAGGAGGAGAATACGGAGCAACAACTGGGAGACCTCGCCGATGTGGATGGTTTGATGTACCCGTCGCACGCCATGCGGTACTGGTAAATGGAATCGACTCTTGGAATATGACCAAATTAGACGTTCTCTCTGGGTTTGAAACACTCAAAATTCTCGTGACATACACATATGACGGCAAAAAACTCACGAGTTTTCCTTCTAATCTGGATATTTTAGAAAAAGTGGAATGTGAATATTTAGAAATGCCCGGCTGGAAGGAAGACATTTCTGAATGCAGAACATTTGAAGACCTTCCAGACAATGCTCAAAATTATGTACGCAAAATAGAGCAGCTCACTGATACTCCTGCGAAGTTTATTGGAGTGGGAGTAGATCGAGAAGCGATGATTATGCGGTAATTTTAAGCAATATGGGGAAGGATCCCGACTTTGTGAATATTATCAGCTTGAACCACTCTTGTTGTCACTCTTCCTGTTGTTCTAGAAGAATCAAACACTAGATAGTTTCCATTTCCTAAATTTTTTTCAATAATAGCAACATGGGTAATCCCTTTTCCAGGTGTATCCCAAAAAAGCATGTTCCCTTCTTCTCCTTCCATGGGAGGGATTTTTTGTGCGATATCAAAAATGTACGCTGCTCCTGCATCACAATTTGGAGATATAGCTCCTGTATCTCGCAGTGCTTGTATTACAAGCCCTGAACAATCAATTCCCCCTTGAGATCTTCCTTCTCCACCCCATTCATAAGATCGTCCTTCATAACGATGGGCGGCTTGTAACACTTCATCGGCAGTTACTTGTTTTAGTGGTTCATTGAATGAACGGAATCTCTCATTATATTGTGCGAGGAATTCCTGTGCATTTGCAGTATATGATCCATCGGTTTGCCCATAAATATTCGCAAGATTTGGAAGATGATTTTTATTAAGATTTTCAGGATCATTTTCCACGCTTACTGGAGCATATCTTCCGGAAAAATATGCAAGCGCTTGAGGAGTATACTTTTCATCATTATCTCGAATCGGAATATTTGGATATGCTCGTGCAAATTGACCTTCATATCTTCCGATGATTTTTATAGCCATTATAAGTTGCAATTCAGGATCATCAATTCCTTCGAGCATTACTCCAAAAGCTCTCTGAGCTCTTCCATTTTCTACTTGTTGTAAGGCCAAAATAAATTGAGGATCGATCCCCTTTTCAAGAGCGAGTTGAATTATATTTTTTTGTTCTTCAATCTGCTCTGCATTTTGTTCTGCTGGTGAGGACAAATACGTCGCAATTTGCTCTTCTGTGATTTGAACTACTTGGGTCTCGTCTATTTTACAAATTTGGACTTCAGTGCCGGTAAAGATTTTTAACCGTTCACCAGTTTCTGCATTATAAAATTCCCCAGTGTTCCCACGGCGTGTTCCTTTGAGTTCTTCGTTCTTTTGAGTAGTCATCACCTCTCTCACTTCAGGTGGCATCACGTCTGCCAAGCTTATTTGCCTTTCGAGAGGTGTATTGTTATAAAAATCAAATCGCAGTGTCATATCTTCTGTGAGCGACTCGGGCAGACAGGGAGGATTTGTAAGCGCAGTAAGTTTTTCATTGAGAGATTTTCGAAGGAATGTATTGATGCCCATATTCTGAACCTCTTTTTCGCGAGATTCCCTTGCTGCAGACAGAGCACTTTGTGCTTCTCTGCGAGTTCCCTCAAGATCATTTTCTGGAGCCGGCGTCGGAGTAGTATCAAGAGACATAAAAAGGATTATTATTTGGTTTCATTCGTTTCAGTTTGAGGTGATTCCTCATCAGTATCATCTTCATTTTGTTCTAGGACACCATCCGTATACCAGCGCACTTGAACATAATGTCCTCCATTTTTACTACCGCCTTTATATCTTGCGGTTACATTGTCAGGATAGCCTTTCTGATATGTTTGCGCATACTTATTAACATCAGAGCTTGTTAAATCTTTGAGTGACCCCTTGAGAGCTTGTCCGAGTTCTCCATCCATTTGGATGCGTTCATTAAGAGCTTTTCCCAAATCCTTTGATCGTTTTTGTGCAAATAATATAACTGCCGCAGCTTGATTCGCATTAGAAACTTGGAGAGTTGCTACTCCAGCAGTTTTTCCTGCATTTTTTTGATCCTGAGAAGATATTCCATATGTTTTGGAGTCCACAACGGAAATGGTTTCTCCTTTGGTAGAGTCAGAAAATCTTTTCCCCAAGTCTGCGAGCATGTTGGCGACTTGTGGATCATTGCTTGCACTTCCGTCAATGGTATTACTCAGAGGTTCACCGTTTTCAGTATTTATCATTTTTTTTAAATTATTTTTGAGGTCTTCTGACATGACTGGAGAACCCTCTACCTCTTTCATTTCGAAAAATCCTCTTGCTATATCACCGATAAAACCTGGTTCACGAATGAGTTCATCAAAATCTTTTCCGATCATCTTTGAGATCATTTTAAAAAGAGCTACCATAATTGGCTTCTTTTCAAGTCCAGCGTCAATCTGCTCATTAAATTTTGCAGTATTCTCTAGATATTTTTCTGATTTTACGTACAGCCCATGAGAACTTTCTTGAGCAACCGCTTGATGTGTTTGCCAAGATGCTTCCAATTGCTCTATTGCAACCTTCAAACCAGACAGCACTCCTTCATCTTCTGATTTTTGTAAGGCCTCTATTTCGGCAATATGCTTTGGAAGATCATTTTGTACAAATGTCTCCCACTCTTGTAATGCTTCGGGATTTTCTTCAAGTCCTTGAAGAAGCTTTGATATTTCGCTTTTATCTTTTTCTATTCCATGCAGAACTCCTTGTTTCACACTCTCAAAATCTTGAATAGATGACTCCTTATTCTCCTCTAGAGCTTGTTTCGCGTTATCAAGACCTGCGTCTACCGGTTGATTTTGTGCTTCTGGCATAAGAGAAATTAAAAAGAATTCATCGTAAGTTCTAAATTCTGTAATTGATTATTTTCAACTGCACCATAAATTTCTTCAGCTTTTTTATGCATAAATCTTCGAATTTCTTTTCCCTTTTGACGAATTTGTTGAGCTTTTCTGAGGGAGGAGGAATTTTTAACTCGTTCCGCAAACTTTTTCACAAGAAGATAAATATGGCGTTGGTGCTCTTCATCTGCTACGCATGCCAAGGTAATCAAGCGATCTCTTTCTGTCCGTGGAAATGGGGCAGATTCTATATATTCGACGAGTTTTTGCGTATTGATCATGATGACATTACGGAAGAAAAAACTGTTTGAGTCGTTTAAAAAAAGAGTTTTTTGTGTGGTGATTGCTTGGGAGTGAAGGAGATTCTGTATTTTGCTCTTCAGAGATGTTTTGAAGTGCATTTTCTATTATTTTTTCTGCATGTGGGATTTCATGTAACTCATGGTGATGTTTGGACATTTCTCTTATTTGATCTGCTTTTTTCCCTCCTGCAACAATGTTTTTTCTCATTCTTTTTCTTTGTGCAGAAGTCATATGAGTTTTCCCGTGCCAAGCAGCAGATGGTGATTCCACAAAAATGCTCTAAAAATCTTCCTATTATAGCAGAAAATAAGAGCTTTTGGAAGGGGAATATTGAACCAGTCCCCTTTTGGAAGTATCAAAAATAGTTCACTTATTCCTGCACTTTTACTTGCAAGATAAGATTGGCTTGTTCTTCAATTTCTTCCAATATTGCTAATTGTTGGCGTATTTTGATGCCTGATTTGGATTTATATTCTGGTGTTAAAATTTTTCCACATTCATAAAACGCGCTTACTACAAAAGGAATATCACTTATCACCATGCGCGCTAAGATTTGTGTTTCTTTTGATAAAATATTTGAATCTTTTGGAACTTCTCTAAGGTTTTTATATTTTTTTTCTATCCTTTCTATCTTTTCTAAATATCTCCCTAGGGGACCATTTCTTACCCCAAAAAGAGCTCCTTTTATTCCTTTGCCTCGAAGAGCAATAAGGGCTTGTAATATAGGCAGGAAATCTGTTTTGAGAGTTTCTCTAAAATTATTTTCCTCAATACTTTCTTGCAGGGAATCAAGGCGTATTCCTGTTAAAAGAGAAGATTCAGCTATTTTTTCGCTCCTATTAGGAGGAGCATTTTGATCATTTTCTTTTGACGAAGCATTGATATTTTCCATTTATTTATATTTGTTTATATGTTTATTATAACATAATAATAGCATTATTACAATCCTCTTTTGGCGCAAATCCTAAAAAAAGTTCTCCACAAAAAAATTGATCTTTTCTGATCTTTCCTCCACAATGAACATACTTTTTTTATCGCTATGTGCGGTATTGTTGGTCTTGTTAACAGCGAATATCCAGTCAATCAGGATATTTTTGATGCATTGACGACTCTCCAGCACAGAGGGCAGGATGCCGCTGGTGCCGCTACATTTGATGGTAAGTTCCACTTACACAAAGACAATGGTCTCTTGAGAGACGTCATTCGGACTCGCCATATGAAAAAGCTTGCTGGCATGGCTGGCATTGGTCATGTGCGATACCCAACAGCTGGTTGCGCTTCTCCTATGGAAGCACAACCTTTTTATGTAAATGCGCCATTCGGTATTGCTCTTGCGCATAATGGGAACCTCATCAATGCTGATGGTCTGGCAAAAGAAATATTTGAAAAAGATAGAAGGCATTTGAACACGAGTTCAGACTCTGAAATTTTGCTTAATATTTTGGCTCATGAGCTGGAACAAAGAAAAAATATTGAATTATCCGCAAAAGATATTTTTTCAGCTGTTACAAGACTCAATAAACGATGTAATGGTGCATATGCATGTGTCGCACTCATTGGTGGACATGGCATCATTGCATTTCGTGATCCACATGCTATTCGCCCGCTTATTTTTGGAAAACGTGAAACATCTCGTGGAATTGACTACATGGTCGCTTCTGAAAGTGTTGCACTTGATGCTTTAGAATTTGAAGTGATCCGAGATGTTTTGCCTGGAGAGTGTGTCTTTTTCCCATTCGGATCAGAAGAGTATGAAAGTGCCATTTGTGCAAAGAAAACAAAATATATGCCCTGCATCTTTGAGCATGTTTATCTTGCTCGTCCCGACTCTATCATTGACGGAATTTCTGTGTATAAAACCAGACTCAGGATGGGTCAATTCTTAGCAAAAAAGATCTTAAAAAAACTCAAAAAAAAGGATGTTGATGTCGTGATTCCTATTCCCGACTCTGGACGTACGGCTGCACTTGAAGTGGCTCATAGGTTTGGGGCAAAATATAGGGAAGGATTTATTAAAAACAGATACATTGGTCGTACGTTTATTATGCCTGGTCAGGAAATGCGTAAAAAATCTATCCGCCAAAAACTCAATGCGGTGTCACTTGAAATGAAGGGAAAAAATGTCCTCTTGGTAGATGACTCCATTGTCCGAGGCAATACTTCTAAGGAAATTATTCAAATGGCGCGTGAGGTAGGCGCTCAAAAAGTTTATTTTGCCTCAGCCGCTCCACCAGTACGATATCCAAACGTATATGGTATTGACATGCCCTCACGCCAAGAGCTCATTGCTCATGGTCTCACAGAAGATGAGGTCGCGAAGTTTATCGGTGCAGATGGAGTGTTTTACCAAAAGCTTGACGCTCTGATTGCATCTGGAAAAGAAGGAAATCCGAAGCTTGATGGATTTGATACCTCGTGTTTTGATGGCAAATATTGCACAGGAAATGTGAACACAGACTACCTCATGCGTATTGAACAACTCAGAAACGACTCTGTACGTACTAAAAGAGATCTGGAATATACCAAGAGTCCGCTTTCACTTTTATAATTATCATACTTACTTCGTATTCAAAAGGGTGTGCAATCCCCTTAGACGGATGGTTTCGTCACACGATATTTTTTGCGTTTATAAATCTATAATTTCTCATATGATTTTATCTGATCGTGATATCAAGGCAAAAATTGCATCTGGAGATATTCATATAATTTCTCCTCATAAAGAATATCTCTCTCAGGTCCATGCCTCTTCTTTGGATCTTCGGCTCGGAAAATTTTTTAAAAAATACATTCCTGAAAAAATCGACATTCTGGATCCACGAAAAATGCAGAATGCAGAAAATATAACTCAGCTCGTTGAGATTGCAGAAAATGAACCATTTAAAATTCTACCTGGCGAATTTGTTTTAGGAGTGACCCTCGAGAGCATTAAGCTCCCCAATGATATCGTAGCGCGAGTAGAGGGTCGAAGCTCTCTGGGAAGATTGGGCCTTGTAGTTCACTCTACTGCTGGATTTGTTGATGCTGGATTTGAGGGTACGATCACTCTGGAGATCACAAATCTTAATACAATGCCCATTGTTCTCTATCCTGACATGAGGATTTGTCAGATTGCTTTTGAGCAAATGAGCTCTCCGGCAGAGGTGCCATATGGGGAAAAATCTTCTTCTAAATATCAGGGGCAACAGCTTCCCGAAGAAAGTAAAATTGGAAATGATCCAGAATTTCAATCATATTAGCCTCTCCCCTTTTAGGGGAGATAAGAGAGGGGTATGCTCTTCTCTGAGAATTCTCAGAAGAAAAATATGACAGAAGAAAAGAAAACACTTCAACGCATACGAAACAAAGCACTCAAGATTTTATCGCTCAGAGCTCATTCAGTATTTGAGCTCAAAGCAAAATTGCTCAAAAAGTTTTCGGATCAACCTGAAATCATTGAACACGTACTTCAAGAATGTGTAGAGCAAAAGCTACTGGATGATAGCTCCTTTGCAGAGATGTATATCCACCATCGCCAAAATACTTCTCCACGAGGCCGATTTGCCCTGAGGATGGAGTTACAAAGAAAAAGGGTAGATGCCGATATTATTTCTGAAGTTCTGGAAACAATTTCTGATGAGGATGAGCGTACCGCTGTTGAAAAATTAGCAAAACAAAAGCTCTTATCATTTTCTCAGAACCTAGAAAAAAAGAAGAAAAAAGAGAAACTCTTTCGCTTTTTATCTTCTCGTGGATTTGCGAGCGGAGTGATATTCGAAATTTTGGAAGAAATATAAGTTTTGACGCAGGAGCAAGTCCTCCATGAGAGACTTTAAGACTCATCTATATGCGTAAAAGACTTCGACCAACGGAGGATTCCATATTCGTAGGGGAGGGTTTCAAACCCTCCTCTACAAATACCAAGTAGACAGGCTTACTACTTATTGCTTAATTCTTACTCAATCCCCGGAACCGGAAACTGCAATGCCAATTTTTTGACTTCTTCCCGCACTTTTTCATGCAGGGCAGTGTCTTCAAAGTTTTCCACCACATCAGCTATCCAGTTACCGATTTTCTCCATTTCTTCTTCTTCCATTCCTCTCGTAGTGACCGCTGGAGTCCCGAGTCGAATGCCAGAAGGATCAAATGGTGATCTGGTTTCATAGGGAATTGTGTTCTTATTGACAGTAATTTCTGCGTTATCGAGTGCTTTTTCTGCCTGCAGTCCTGTTACATTTTTATTGGTCAGATCAATAAGCAGAAGATGATTGTCTGTTCCTCCAGAGCAAATTCGAAACCCTCGAGCTATCAGTACTTCTGCGAGTTTTTGTGCATTAGCAACTATTTGTTCAGAATACTTTCGAAAGTCAGAAGTGAGAATCTCTTGAAAACAGATCGCTTTCCCAGCATTCACATGATCGTGCGGTCCCCCTTGCAATCCTGGAAAAACAGCTCTATCAATTGCTTTTGCGTATTTTTCCTTACACATAATCATACCGCCACGAGGGCCCCGTAGAGTTTTGTGTGTCGTCGTCGTCACCACATCAAAGCCATAGTCAAATGGATTCCTGAGTACTCCTGCTGCAATGAGTCCTGCAATATGAGCTATGTCTGCCATCAAAATAGCACCCACTTTATCTGCAATTTCTCGGAATCGCTTCCAATCAAGATCTCGTGAATATGCAGAAAATCCAGCGATGATCATCTTGGGGTTTTCCTGAAGTGCAATCTGCTCCACTTCATCCATGTCAATTTGTTCTGTCTCCTTGTTTACTGTGTATGGGGCAATTTCATAACTTCGTCCCGAATATGAAATAGGAAGGCCATGAGTAATATGACCTCCATGATCGAGTTTCATTCCCATGATTTTGTCTCCATGTTCCAGGAGGGCAAAATATACAGCTGTATTGGCCGGAGAACCAGAGTATGGCTGAACATTCACATGTTCACACTTAAAAATTTCCTTTGCTCGCTTAATAGCGAGTTCTTCCATAGAATCAATGTTTTTTTGTCCTCCATAATACCTTTTGTATGGATATCCTTCTGAATATTTATTGGTAAGGATGCTTCCCATAGCCTGCATTACAGCTGGTGATGTATAGTTCTCCGATGGAATGAGTTCGAGGCCTTCCTTTTGCCTCTGTTCTTCTAGAAGCAAAATATCATACAGTGCTGGATCTGTAGTTTTTATAGCAGAATAATCCATGGGGGAATTTACAAATGAGAGAAAAAGCCGGTTTCATCAATAATAGCACCGACAGGAACATCATAAGAATCGACTGGAATTTTTTCAACCCTTTGGAAGAAAAAGACAGGTGCCCATTTATAGCAAGTTGGTAAAATCCTCTTCAAGAATCGATCATAAAATCCTTTCCCATGCCCAATGCGATTGCCTTGTGTGTCAATCGCAATAGATGGCACCAGAACAAGATCAAGAGATGTGGGGTCTTCATAGTCAGTATTGCTTGACTCCTGAATACCAAAGCTGTTGCCATGGTCTGTAAATGAATCTCTATTTCGAACCTGTACAGCTTCCAGGGCGCAGGCTCTTTCATCAGTTATTTTTGGAAACAAACAGTGATATTCGACTGTGCTCTCTTGTTTTAGCATTTCGAAAAGAGGAAAAATATCGACTTCTGATTGTCGGGGAGCATAGAGAAGTATTCGTCCCCCTTGAGGGAGAGATTTTTGGATGTTCTGCAAAAGAAAATGACATATGATATGCGACTTTGTTTTATTGTCTTCAAACGATTGCTCTTTTCTTTTGTGGAGTATGTTTTTTCGAATTTGAGATTTTATAGAGGTCATATTGGACAAAATAGGAAATATGTTTTTTGCAGAAATCTGCATGGTTTGGCAAGGGTATTTACTTCAGCAAAAAGAAGTTTTCTGCTATTATGTTCAGATACATTTTTTTCAAAAATCACACAAAAAGAAATATGAATTCCTCTCAAGTCATAAAATTGCCTTCGGCGGCGTATGACAACAAAATCTATGCAAAGTTTGCCGTACATACTTTTGAAAAAAAAGCGACAAACAAAGAAGAGTTTCAAAGTGAATTTGGACTTTTGCAAGAATCAAAAATATTTTTGCTGGGTTTTGGGATGCCATTGACAGAAAAAAGTGGTGCTGACCTTCTTGCAAAGATTCTTCCTGGCATTGAAGCTCTTGGTATTCAATTAGCACTTCTTGGTATTGGAACGGAAAAATATCAAATGATTCTGACAGAATTTGCGAAAGAAAATGATTCAATTGTAATTTTGGAAAACACACAAGAAAATATGAGAAAACTCTATTCCGCCAGCGATGCCATGCTTCTGCTTACTGATGATACAAATGGAGAGCAAGCGTTAAAAAATATGTTGTCCTATGGAGTGGTTCCTTTGGCAAAAGAAGATTCCTCCATCCTCCTCGAGGACTATAATCCAAACCAAGAAAAAGGCAATTCTTTCCTGTTTCCTTCCTACAATGGATGGCAAGTATTTGCCTCACTTGTACGAGCTATAGAGAACTATCGCTTCCCTTATGATTGGAAAAATATTTCTCGTGAAGGAATGAAGGTTTCTGCTGAACTACACCAAGAAGAAAAAGAGAAGAGCAAATCGTAATTCTCAATTTGGGATTTCAAAGTGTTTTTAGATTTTTCTCCCCTTTTCTTTTCATAAAGAGGGAGTTTTTAATTTTCATTATCCTTCCACTCTCTTTATTTTTGCTCCGAGTGCACGGAGTTTATCTTCTATGTGCTGATATCCGCGATGGATATAGTGTATGTTGGAAATCTCTGTCGTTCCTTCTGCAATGAGTGCTGCCAAAAGCATCGCTGCACCAGCACGAATATCCTGGCTGGCAACAGGAGTTCCCACAAGTTTTTTACTTCCATGAATAAGAAATTGATGAGGGTTCATAATTTCTATGTCTGCTCCCATTTTTTCAAGTTCAAGCAGATATCCAAATTTCCGTTCAAAAAGTGTTTCAAATATTTTTGATGTCCCCTTGCATTGTGAGAGCAGTACTGCAAATTGTGGATGGAGATCCGTTGGGAATGCGGGAAAGACACCGGTTTGAATATTCGTTGGAGTGAGGTCTCCTGAGTGGGAAGAAACTGTTACTGATTTTTGTATGTGATCGAATGAGCATGAGATCCCGACTTCAGAAAGTTTTTGGAAAAAGGAATCCAGATGATGTTCTTCTACATTTTGTACTGTGATTGTGCTGTCAGTCAGCGCTCCAGCAAGAATAAATGTTCCCGCCTCCAGATAGTCGGGGGTAATAGCGATATTTCCGTTTTGAAGATCTGGATTTCCTTGGATTTGAAGTGTATGAGTTCCAATTCCCTCAATCTTTGCACCTGCAGAAACCAGAAAATGGCAAAGATTTTGTACATGTGGCTCTGCTGCTGCCATGCGAATCTCACTTTCTCCTTGTAGTGTGGAGGCGATCATTACCGCATTTTCAGTCGCTGTTACCGATCGCTCAGGGAGTACCACTGATCCTGCGGTCAGGCCTCTTGTAGAGGTGAGGTGAATGGAATCTGAAGATTCTTGTACTTCTGCACCAAAGCCTACAAGGGCTTTTAAATGACTCTCTGCAGAACGCTTTCCCAGTACGCATCCTCCTGGAAAAGGAATTTTTACTTCTCCAAATCGAACCAAAAGAGGAGCAAGCAGAAGAATGCTCGCCCGCATATAACGAATATGTGGATGATTGAGAGCCTTTGTATGAGGTGCAATGTTTTGAGTGTTTAGGGTTCGCGTTCCGTTTTTTTCAGATATTTGGGTTCCCAAGCTCTCTAAAATTTCTAAAAAGGCGGCAATATCATCAATGTTGGGAACGTTGGTCACCGTAGAAGATCCAGCTACTAAGAGTGTTGCTGCAAGGATCGGCAAAGCAGCATTCTTAGAGCCGGAAATCTCTACCGTGCCTGATAATGTGGCACCGCCTTCAATAAAAAACTTTTCATTCATATTCCTAATGAGGGTTGTTGTCTGAAGGCTCAGCTTCAAAGAGGTCTATACCATACAGATTCTTCACTCCGCTGTGCAAGACCTCTGCAAGAAATATTCCTGTCATAATACATATCCAAGCCATTGGCAGAAAAAATATGAGAAGTACTGAACGTGTTGCTTCAGCAGAAAATAAGAGACTGAGTAATCCATAAAGAAAGCACCCCGCTAACAGAGCTCCCATTAGTCCAGTGAGAGCTGAAGTACGAGAACTCATAATCTCACATACCAAAGCACAGAGAAGCGATCCTGCCAGAAAATGAATTCCAGCCGTCGTCAGAAGTGATTCTGTTGTAAAGAGATAGAATGGAATCATGAAGAGAAAGAGGCTGAGGGTAAAGAAAAAGATCTGAAACATCATTCCCCGCATCTGATGATATTTGTGACTTTCAAACTTTCCCAATATAAAGCCTACTACCAAATTCGCCACCACTGTTCCTACAAACACCATAGCAAGAATTGAAACAAGAGAGTATGACTCTGCAAGCCCTGCTTCTGTAGGATTTGCAAATGAAGAAAGGAGAAATACTAAAAGCGCAGCAACCATTCCCAGTAATCCTCCGGAAATTCCTGCAAAAAGCCGAGTAAGAAAAGTGGTGAGAGGAGAGTTCATAAAACAAAAGCTGATGCTGTCAGTATGGCAGAAAAGAAAATAGAGGGGAAGATGTTGACAAATAAGTAGAAAGTAATATTTTATTTCTCTATGTTTTAGTCCTTACATATGCAAGGAACTGGAGAACCTTATTATGATTATGGAGAGTTGTCATTTCCGTTTGATTCCGATTATCCATTGAAAGGGCTCAGTGTTCCGCCCAAAAAGCATGTCTTTATAGATCCTCGTGTAAAACAACATCTCCAACACCTGGATATTCTTGAAATTTTAGAAACTCCTGACTGCGTCGAAATTATCAGCGCTCTCGCTAGCAATGCTCCCAAAATTATTCATCTCACAGTCTGTGAAGCACTAGCAGCCTTTCGAGCAGAGCGTAGAATTTCAAACATAAATAATCCGGACGTTATGAAAATGGCTCTCTACCGGTATTTTAATTCAGGATTATTTTTTGATGATTCTGCGTTTTCTATTGCTCAGCAAAACGAATTTTTAATATTTGTAAAAAAATTAGAAGAATTAGGACTTATACAAAACCCTGATGATCGAAATGTTTGGTCTTTCTAACATGATCTTATTTGCTCTTGAGGATTTCTCTTCCCAAAAGAATAAACACTCCACAGAATATAAGCGTATCTGCCACATTAAAGACAGGAAACTTCCACACTGCGATAAAATCTACTACTTGGTGAAAAGTAACACGATCGTAGAGGTTCCCGAGTGCACCACCAAAGATCATGGCAAAAGCAAATTTTTCTATCTCAGTTCCGGTATGATTCCCTCGAATAATATAGACAATCAGGGCAATCAGTACGACAAAGGAAATGCCAACTTGTGCCCACAGCGGCACTGGAAGGGAGAGAGCGAGATTGGCATTATATTCCAATTGAAGGCGTATCTCATCACCCCAGAGAGCAATATCTCCATCAAACAAAGATATTTGTGCCCAAAGTTTTGAAATTCGATCAAGGCAGAAAAAAAGGAGTGAAAAACCAGTGATGAAAAGTGTTTTTGATATATTTTGAAGTTTCATAAATGTGCGGATAAAAAAGTGAACTACTCACGAGCTAAAGCTACGGGGTTTTGAACTCACTACATGGAAATAAACTGAAAAATTTTCAATTCCCAATTTTTAATTTCTAAACAATATTCAATTTTTTAATTTTCAAAAAATTAAAACTCCATACTTCTTTTAAGAATGTACCATTTAAAATTCAATATTTATATCTATTGCCGTGATTTTTGTATAACAAAATCTACAGTGCAAAGTGTCATGGTCAAAACGAATGTATTTGAGAGCGAGGTTTTGCTAAAATCAATTCGATTTTTTGCGCGGTATGAATCAGTACGATCATCGCAAGATAGAGGCAAAATGGCAGAAGTTTTGGCAAGAAAATAAGACGTTTCGAGCTAAAGATGACTCAAAGAAAGAAAAGTACTATGTGCTCGATATGTTTCCCTATCCCTCTGGGGCAGGGCTCCACGTGGGACATCCTCTGGGATACACCGCCACCGATGTGGTCTCACGAAAAAGACGCCATGAAGGATATGAACTGCTCCATCCCATAGGATGGGATGCTTTTGGCCTGCCAGCGGAAAACTATGCGATCAAAACAAAGGTTCACCCAGAAAAAAGTACAACGGATAATATAAAGACATTCAAGAGACAGGTTCGAGAACTCGGATTTAGCTATGACTGGGATCGAGAGATTGGCACCTGCTATCCAGAATATTACAAATGGACGCAGTGGTTTTTTGCATTCCTCTACAAAAACAATCTCGCCTATCGCAAAAAAGCACCGGTCAATTGGTGTAACGACTGTAATACAGTGCTCGCAAATGAGCAGGTGATAAATGGAAAGTGTGAACGGTGCAAAAATGAGGTGGTGCAAAAAAAATTAGAGCAGTGGTTTTTTCGCATTACAGATTTTATTGAAGATGATGGAAAAACCAGTGGACTTATAAGTGGACTTGAAAAAATAGATTGGCCAAACTCCACCAAGATTTCACAGAGGAATTGGATTGGAAGAAGTGAAGGAGCCGAAGTGGACTTTGAAATCAATGGAGAGAAAGTAACCGTCTTTACCACTCGTCCAGACACCCTTTTTGGAGCCACATACTTTGTATTGGCCCCAGAACATCCACTCGTGGAACAAATTACAACAGAAGAAAATAAAGACGCTGTACAAAAATATATACAAATTGCTACTTCCAAATCTGAACTCGAGAGATCCGAACTCAGCAAAGAAAAAACGGGAGTACCTACCGGAGCTTTTGCTGTCAATCCAGTGAATCAAGAAAAAATTCCTGTTTGGATCGCTGATTATGTGATGATGGGCTATGGCACCGGAGCCATTATGGCGGTGCCGGCACATGACGAGCGGGATTACGGGTTTGCAAAAAAATATAAACTTGAAATACGAGAAGTTGTATCACACAAAACTGATGAAAAATGTTTCAGTGGAGAAGGGACTGCTGTGAATTCAGATTTTCTCGACAATCTCTCTACTTCAAAAGCGAAAGAAAAAATAATTGCATGGCTGGAAGAAAATGGATGTGGAAAACAAAAAATAAACTATAAGCTCCGCGACTGGCTGGTATCACGTCAACGATATTGGGGAGCTCCCATTCCTATCGCCTATGACGATGAAGGAAATGAATATCTCCTTCCAGAAGATGAAATACCGGTGCATTTACCAAACGATGTAGATTTCGTGCCGCATGGAGAGTCTCCCCTCCAGCAATCGAAAAAATTTCATAACGCAAAGTGTTTGAAACGTATTGAAGAGAAACTCAAAAAATCTGGTGATATGCCAAAGGACCGAACACTTGTGAAACGAGAATCAGATACCATGGATACCTTTGTCTGCAGTTCGTGGTATATGTTTCGCTTTATGGATCCACAGAATGAAATCGCATTTGCTTCTGAAAAACTTTTAAATCATTGGGGTCCTATAGATCTCTATGTGGGAGGTGCAGAACATACGGTATTACATCTCCTCTATGCACGGTTTTTTACCAAAGCACTCCATAAGCATGGATACATCAATTATGATGAACCATTTGCAAAACTGAGACACCAAGGAATGATCCTTGCGGAAGATGGACGTAAAATGTCCAAGTCACTCGGAAATGTGATTAATCCTGATGATATTGTAGTAAAATTTGGAGCTGATACTCTGCGGTGCTATGAGATGTTTATGGGACCATTTGATCAACGAAAGGTATGGTCGACTGGTGGAGTGGAAGGAATTAAAAGATTTTTAGACAGAGTGTATAGAGTGTCTCAAAAATCAATACAAGGTACTTTCGTAGGGGCTGAAAATTTTCAGCCCTTACTCCATCAGACCATTAAAATTGTGACCGATCATATTGATGAACTTCGGTTTAATACCGCCATTTCACAGATGATGATTCTGACGAACGAACTCACCAAATTAGACAAAATTCCAAGACAAGCACTCCAAACATTTGCCCTGCTCCTCTCCCCATTCGCACCCCATATGACAGAAGAGATCTGGCATGAAGTATTGAAAAATGAAGGTACTATCGCCTATGAAAAGTGGCCTGAATATGATGAGAAATATCTGGTGGAAGATGTGGTGACATATGCGGTGCAGGTAAACGGAAAAGTAAGAGGAGATTTTGAGATTGCGAAAGATGCAAAAAAAGATGAGGTGATTGCAGAAGCGAAAAAACTTCCTAAGGTGCAAGCTTACTTGGAGCAAAGTCAAATTGTGAAAGAGGTTTTTGTCCCCGAACGCATAGTAGGATTTGTAGTGAAATAACTTTTTTTGTTCCCCTGATACTTGTCCGCCGTAGGAGGAAGGGAGGGCAGGGGGTTTTACTCAAAGGACATATTTCATTTCTTGCCTTTTTCTAAAGAAAAGAGTAAGAATTTATTAGGCATATATTAAAATTATTTGACACATAAAATATAAAGGATTATAATGCCAATATAGCCTCTTTAAATGCATTACAATGTCTTCAGACCAAAACTCCCTTTTTCCAGGTCATACCTTCGCTCCCAAAGACGAAGTCCCTCAGCGGGCCCCTATAGGATCAGAATGGATAGGTAGTAATCCCGATGTGCCTTCTGTTATGAGAAAAAATGGAGAACCAGTGTCGTCCGAAATGGAGGAAGAAGCAACGCGAAACTTGAATGATGCAAGGAAAGTATATGTTGCAATTGACCCAGCCTCTGTATCAAGTTGCTTTCGGAAGGCTGTCGCAGCAAATATCACTTCTGGCGATAACAATATTCATTAGGGGATAACGAAAAGTTGCTTTCTGCCTTTTTTCTTGCTAAGCTCCTCGGGTGCCAAAACGAGGGCACTTTTTTTGTATATGTATAAAAACTATGTCACAAAACATACGAGTAGAAGGCGCGCGCATGCATAATTTGAAGAATATAAATGTGGAAATCCCTCGCAATCAGTTTGTGGTGGTAACTGGAGTATCTGGTTCCGGGAAATCATCCCTCGCGTTTGATACGATCTATGCCGAAGGTCAACGTCGGTATGTAGAGAGTCTTTCTACGTATGCGAGGCAATTTTTGGGATTGATGGAAAAGCCAGAAGTGGACACCATAGAAGGACTCTCTCCCGCTATCTCCATTGATCAAAAGACGGCTTCTCGCAATCCGCGATCTACCGTAGGAACCGTTACAGAGATTTATGACTATCTCAGACTGCTCTTTGCAAAAGTTGGAATTCCTCATTGTCCTGAATGTGGAAAAGAGGTTCAAAAGCAGAGTGTTTCTCAAATCATTGAACAAGTTGCTTCTCTGGAAGAAGGCTCTAAGATTATGATCCTTGCTCCGCTCATAAGTGGGAAAAAAGGAGAGCATTTAAAAGTACTCGAAAATATTCAGAAGGCTGGATTTCTTCGCTTGAGAGTTGATGGTGAGATTTATTCAATTGCTGACGAGGTGAATTTGGATCCGAAGAAGAAACATGATATTGAAGCTGTGGTGGATCGTTTGGTGGTAAAGGATCTTGGAAAAACATATAAAACACTTTCCACTGGAGAAAAAATTGAAGAACCGAATCCAGATCGCACACGACTTGCCGACTCCATAGAGCTCGCTATTCGACATGGAGAAGGTCGAATGATTATTCTGAATCCAGACACTGGCACACTTGAGACATTTTCTGAACGGTTTGCCTGCACAGAGCACGGATCTGTCATTCCAGAGATTGAGCCACGGAATTTTTCGTTTAATTCTCCGTACGGTGCTTGTACGGATTGTCATGGACTTGGCAGTAGACTGGTAGTACAACAAGAGAAGATTTTGGAAAATCCAAAGCTTACCATTGCTGAAGGAGCTATTATGCCCTGGGCAACGAGTACTTCGGGAATGTCATGGTATATCCGAATTCTTGAAGCTGTTGCAAAAATACATGGCTTTGATTTGAATACTCCTGTCAAAAATCTCTCAAAAGAGAATATTGATATTATTTTAAACGGAACTGGTGATGAGGAATATGAAGTCCAAATGGATTCTGACCGTTTTAGTGGTGAATTTGCGACAAAATATGAAGGAGTTATCAAAAATCTTGAAAGAAGATATCGAGAAACAGAAAGTGAGTTTTCTCGGAAACAAATTGAGAAATTTATGGAACAGGAAACATGTCCCACCTGCGAAGGAAAAAGGCTCAGAAAAGAAATTTTGGGTGTCACAGTAGGAGACAAAAATATTATTGATGCCACTAGTTTTTCTATCGCTGAAGCACGAGATTTTTTTGATCATCTTCCAAAGATTTTTAATGAGCGGCAAATGAAAATTGCAAAGCTTATTTTACAGGAAATTACTGATCGTCTTTCTTTTCTCGACCATGTAGGGCTGAAATATCTCACACTCAACAGAGCGGCAAACACGCTTTCTGGAGGAGAGGCACAGCGTATTCGTTTGGCAACACAAATAGGATCCAAATTGCAGGGGGTTTTGTATGTACTGGACGAACCATCCATTGGGCTCCACCAAAGAGATAATTCCAAGCTTATTGAAACACTCAGAAGCCTTCAGGAAATTGGAAATACTGTACTTGTAGTAGAGCATGACGAAGAAACCATGCGAAGCGCTGATTATATCTTAGAAATAGGTCCAGCGGCAGGAAAATATGGAGGAGAGGTTGTTTTTTCTGGGACCCCTAAGGAAATGATGAAAAGTGGCTCATCTAGTACTGGTGAATATCTCTCTGGAAAAAAAGAAATTCCCATCCCAAAAAAAAGACACTCTGGAAATGGAAAGCAGTTAGAAATTATTGGAGCGAAAGAAAATAATCTCAAAAATATTTCCGTACAAATTCCTCTTGGATGTTTTGTCGGAGTAACAGGAGTTTCTGGATCTGGAAAATCATCACTAATTAATACGATCTTGGGGCCTATTCTTGCCGTCAAACTCAATAGGGCTCAAACAAAAGCTGGAAAGCATAAGGAGATTAAGGGAATAGAACACTTGGATAAAGTGATTGTGATTGATCAGAGCGCTATTGGTCGTACTCCTCGATCTAATCCTGCAACGTATACCGGTGTTTTTACCGATGTCAGAAATCTCTTCGCAGAAAGCCCTGAGGCGAAGCTCAGAGGGTACAAAGCTGGTCGATTTTCTTTTAACGTCAAAGGAGGAAGATGTGAATCTTGCCAAGGGGATGGGATCGTAAAAATAGAAATGCATTTCCTGCCAGACGTGTACGTCCCCTGTGAAGTGTGCAAAGGAAAGAGATATAATGCTGAGGCATTGGAGATCACTTGGAGAGGAAAAAATATTGCAGATGTTCTCAACATGACGGTCTCAGAAGCGTTGGAATACTTTGAAAAAATTCCAAATATCAAGAATAAATTGCAAACATTGGAAGATGTCGGCCTTGGCTACATTCACCTTGGACAGAGCGCTACCACTCTCTCCGGAGGAGAAGCGCAAAGGGTAAAATTGGCCACAGAGCTTTCTAAGCGAAGCACTGGGAAAACCTTTTTTATTCTTGACGAACCAACTACTGGGCTTCATTTTGAAGATGTGCAGAAACTTCTAAATGTTCTCAGTGCTTTGGTAGAAAAAGGAAACTCGGTTCTTGTAATCGAACACAATTTAGACGTTATTAAAAGCTGTGACCACCTCATTGATTTAGGACCAGAAGGAGGAGATAATGGAGGTGAAGTCCTCGCTACTGGCACTCCTGAAGAAGTAGCAGAAGTAAAAAAATCATATACCGGACAGTTTTTGAAGAAGTGGTTTTTTTCACAGAAATAAATGCTTACCGAAAAGCTCACCTCATTCATCACTGAATACGAAGATCTGGAAAAACAAATGAGTTCCCCAGAAGTTACCTCTGACCCTTCTCAAATGAAAGTTTTAGGAAAAAAGCTTTCTTCCCTGAGAGAAATAGTTGAACTTGGCAGAGAATACTTGGAAAAACAAAAAAATATTGAAGAACTCACAAAGCTCCAAACAGACGCTGACCTTGAGGTAGCTGAGATGGCAAAAGCAGAGTTAACGGAAGAGATGTTATCTCTTCAGGACTTAGAAGAAAAAGTAAAAATTGCCCTTATTCCTAAGGATCCGCATGACCACAAAGACGTCATCATAGAAGTCCGACCAGCTGCTGGAGGAGAAGAGTCTTCACTTTTTGCCGCAGAATACGCTCGTGCTCTTTTCAGGTACGCAGAAGAGAATCGATATAATGTGGAGTTGCTCTCCAAACAAGATTCTGAATCAGGGGGGGTCAAGGAAATGATTTTTGCTGTACGCGGTGAAGGCGCATTTGCTGCATTAAAATTTGAAAGTGGTGTCCATAGGGTCCAACGTATTCCCAAGACTGAATCTCAGGGGCGTGTGCATACTTCTACTATCACTGTTATTGTCCTGCCGGAAATAGAAGAAATTGAATTTGAAATAGCTCCTGCCGATGTACGAGTAGATGTATTTCGTTCCTCTGGGCCAGGAGGGCAGTCAGTCAATACAACTGACTCTGCAGTACGCCTCACACACGTTCCTACTAGAATAATCGTGACCTGTCAGGATGAGAAATCACAACACAAGAATAAAGAAAAAGCCTTTAAGGTCCTCAGATCCAGACTCTATGCAATAGAGGAAGAAAAGCGACAAAAAGAAGCTGGTGCTGAGCGTCTGGCCCAAATCGGTACGGGCGATAGAAGTGAAAAAATTAGAACATATAATTTTCCTCAAGATCGTGTCACTGACCATCGCATTGGAAAAAATTTTTCTAACCTTCCCAGTATTATGGAAGGGAACTTAAATGCCCTCATCGAGTCTCTTCAGGAGGCTGAACGCCTCAAGAGGCTGCAGAGCAGTGGACTATAATTGTGAAGATCATTTGTTCTATCTTTTTTACTTTGCATGCGTCATCTCTTAGAAAAATTTAAATATTATTACATAGAGCTCTGTCTTGTCTTCAGTGTTGTATGCGTTATAAGTGCTTTTTCAACTTTTGCAGCAATAACTCCAACACTGCATGTTTCCTTGTCTTCTCATGGCTTGCCGGATGTTATTGTCCGTGGTCAAGAGACGGAAATTGGTTCTCTTGCTCTTACTGCAGAATCTGGTTCGATTGATGTCAATCGTATGATTTTTTCTCCATACGGAGATATGAAAAGTGGCAATATTCATCAAATATGGCTGAAAGAACCGGGGGGTATCACTCTCGGCCCCGAAAATGCAGAAGGGAATGTTGCGGTATTCATAGAGGATTTTATGGTGCCCTCAGGGACAACTCGCACTTTTAAAATTTTTGCAGAAATTACCCCCAGTACTCCAGAAGGAGATGAGTTCGGATTGTACTTCGCCAGTAATGGCAATATTGAAGCTGAAGAAGATTTTGGCGGAAATGCTGAAGTCTCTATAAATTTTCCAGCCCAAACACAATTGGTTTCTGCAATTGATTCTCAAACCGACACAATTGCTTCCTTCTCCTTGCAAAATACAGAAAACACAATTGCACAAATTTTTCGCGGGCAAGAAAAAGCAGTGCTTGGTGAATTTCAATTTTCTACTCATGGAATAGATGGTATTTCTTTTCAGAAAATCATATTGGAACGATTCGGAAGTACTCCAGAAAATGTTATACAAAATCTTCATTTTGCTGATAGTTCTGGAAGTATTATTTCAACTCCTTCTTTTTATAAAGAGGGGAAGGTATATTTTTCAGACGTACTGACACTTGAGCAGGGAGAAGAAAAAATATTTTTTTTAAGGGGAGATGTTTCATCTTTTGCCGTTAATGGAGAAACGGTGGGATTTCAAATCTTTTCCAGAGCAGGTGTTACAGCGGTGCCAGATGATGGAGATACTACTCTTGTCTTGAGAGATACATTTCCTCTCCGAACTCCCCTTTTTACACTTTCTGATCCCTTTGTAAGGTTTGAGCTCAATTCTGAAACTCCACAGGGGCGAATTATTACAGGTGGTGAAAGTGGTGTCCCTCTCGCTCTCTTTACGTTACATGCTGGCACAGAGCCCGTCACTCTCTCAAGGATTACGCTCCACAAGAGAGGGAGTTTGAACCCCAGTACTCTCTCTCGGCTAAAAATCACTGACATCAATGGAAAAACCCTTATGGATTCCTTGGAGCTTTCTTTGGAAGATGCTATTACTTTTACAGGGATTCTAAAACTTGAACCTTTTGAAGAGATATCACTCTTGCTGAAAGCAAGTTTTGACTATGGTCTTCCGGTTGGAAAAAGCATTGGATATGAGATGCAATCTGCTCGCGATATACGAATCACGACGGTGAAAGATGAATACAATGTAGACATCCAGGGCGAATTTCCTCTCCAAGGAAACATTATGACTACTTCCAATCAGGAGAGTAAAGGTGTGTTCGAAGTTTCTTTTGTTCCACATGAGCCACAAAATAGAATTTTTTCAGCTAATTCTCAAAATGTTCCTTTGTCCAAACTTTTTTTACAAGCTCGGGAAAGTGATATCGAGCTTTCTCAAATAATTCTTTCCTATAATGGCTCTTTTTTGTCAGATGAAATAACAAATCTTCATTTCAGGGATAACCTTGGACATATACTTTCTGCAAGGAAAGAAATTACAGACAATCTTCTTGTCTTTGACTTTCTTCTCCCTGTAAGAGAGAACTCTTCAAAAGAGATTTTTCTCTATGGAGATCTTGGCAATGCCTCGTCTGGAAGAACTCTTTCTTTTCAAATTACATCACCAAAAAATGTCACGATAAAAAATATTCAGCCGCACGTCACTGCAAGCGTAGTAGGCAATTTTCCAATGCAGTCTCTTCAAGTTACTCCTCAGCAAAGTTCCTTTGAATCAGGTGTGTTTTTCTCTTCTCGAGGTGTTCCTCCAGAAAATGTCACAAGAGGATCTTCTGATGTTTTCCTTGGACAATTAGCAATGCGCAACACCGAACCGAAAGAGGTGATGATAGAAAAACTTATTATGCAGCAAATTGGAGAAGTTTATAGGGGTATCGAACGCATATCTCTACGAGGTGAATTGGGAGAACTGTTAGCACAAGAAAATGGTGTATTTGAAAATGAAATCATTATTTTTGATGATTTCGAAGAGACTATCCGTATTCAACCTGGTGAAGAAAAAGTGGTGACATTTTTAGCTGATATTTCCCGGGACGTCGACCTAGGGAAATCTTTGCAGCTGAGCATTGTCTCTCCAGGATATATAGATGCGAAAAGATTTGGTGGGGGTGATGCGAATATTATGGGGAACTTTCCTCTTTCTCTTCCGGCTGCGACAGTTATATTTTATAAAACAAATTTGTATTGCGATACTGTTTCAGCACCTGTCTGTGGAAAAATATATGAAACGTGTTCTGAGTTTCCATGTCTGACAAAAGAAATAACATACATAAATGAGTGCAAACTCCGTGAAGATCTTGCATATTTTCAATACGACGGTGAATGCATTGAAAAGCTACCTGATATTCCATCAGCGCGATTCGAAGACATTGTGATGGAGAGTTTTGAAGGATTTCAAATACCATTTCCAGATATCAATATTACTTCTGAAGAGGGGAAATCTGCCCTCGAACTCTTCCGACGAGGTGTCATTAATGGTTTCCCTGATGGAGACTTTAAAGGAGAAGAAAGTGTCAACAGGGTGCAATCTGCAAAGTTTTTGCTCCTTACAAAATATGCAGAAGAAGATATTTCTGACGAAAAAAGTGGGTTCCGATATCTTGATACAGACCATGACGCATGGTATATCCGATACGTAAATATGGCCACAAATATGGGAATTATTAATGGATATCCAGACAAAACCTTTCGCCCGGCAAATACCGTCAATACTGTTGAATTTTTAAAAATGCTAACCCTCACCTTCGACCTCCAAACAAATCTTCCTTTTCGATATTTTGATGTCAATGGAAACGATTGGTTCGCTCCATATGTTGGCATAGCGCAAAAATATGAGCTCTTTCCTGACAGGGGATCTTATCTTTTTCCAGCGCACGAACTTTCTCGATATGAAGTCGCCAGAGCTTTATACCAATTTTTAAAAAATCGTTAATATACCCTATGTTTCTTGTTTTTGAAGGACTTGATGGCAGTGGATCTACCACACAAGCAGCCCTGCTCGTAAAAAACCTACAGAAGAAAGGTATTACCGCTTTTCACACCTCTGAACCATCAGAAGATACGATTGGTCTTTTTATAAGAAGTGCGTTACAAAAAGAATGGACCCCTGCTCCTGAGGCGCTCCAGCTTCTCTTTACCGCCGACAGAGCACATCACATAGCAAATAAAATAGACCCCTCTTTGCTCCAAGGAGCGACTGTTGTATGTGATCGATATATTTGGAGTACTCTTGCCTATGGGGCGCTGTCATGTGATCAAAAGTGGCTGAGTGAAATAAATAGGACTTTTCGGGCTGCTGATTATACTTTTTTTCTCGATGTGCCAGTCAAAGACTGTTTACAGCGAATAGAAAAGAGAGGGAAGAAGAATGAACTTTTTGAAGAACACCAGAAACTACAAAAAGTACGAGACGTCTTCTTGAAACTACAATCAAAAGACCCTCATTCTGTCGTTCTCGATGGAACAAGGAGTATCGAAGATCTTGGTACTGAGATTTTCGATGTGGTGGAAAAGAAATTTTCTCTCATGTAACCTTGGGTTCCTTTCAAAGTTTTTTTGAAAAAAAATGAGTGCAATTGTTCTTGATGGCAAAAAGCTTTCTCAAAAAATGATTTCTGAAGCGTCGCAAAAGGTGCAAAAATTTGATGTGCCTCCAAAGTTAGTAGTTGTCATGGTGGGAAAAAATGCCGCGAGCTCTCTCTATGTAAAAAACAAGCAAAAGGCATGCCAAAAGGCTGGTATTGATTCAGAGATCTTAGATTTGCCCGAAAGCACTACGCAAGAAGAACTCGTTCAAAAAATTAAGGAATTAAATACCAATAAAAGCGTCACAGGGATGATTGTCCAGCTTCCCCTGCCTCATCATTTATATGTCCCCGATGTTATTCGTGCTATTGATCCGCATAAAGATGTAGATGGATTCCATGCGTATAATTTAGGAAAAATGTTTCTCTCTCCAGAGTTTGAAGATCTTCCTCCTGCTACTCCAGCAGGTATTATGCGACTTTTGGAAGAATATAATATCGATGTTCGAGGAATGGATGTAGTAGTGATTGGTCATTCAAATATCGTCGGAAAGCCAATTTCTATGATGTTGCTGAACAGAAATGCAACAGTAACCACGTGTCATGTTCATACGAAAGATATTGTGAAATACACACTCGGTGCTGACCTTATTATAGTTGCTGTGGGAAAACCAAATATTCTCACCTCTGACATGGTGAGTGATGGTGTTGTTGTGATTGATGTGGGTATTAATCGAAATAAAGACGGAAAACTTGTGGGCGATGTAGAGTATGAGGGCGTTGCTCAAAAGGCGAGCCATATTTCTCCTGTGCCTGGAGGAGTGGGGCCCATGACAGTCGCAAAACTGATTGAAAACACCATACATGCCAAAGAGAGGCAGGACAAAGAAAGTTCTTGACCAGTCTAAAAATTCTTCGCTACAATTCATCTGCTCTTTTGCGGGTATAGCTTAGTTGGTAAAGCCCCGGCCTTCCAAGCCGGTCACACGAGTTCGAGTCTCGTTACCCGCTCCAGAGTTGAATTTGCGATGAGCGACGATCCCGCCTTGGCGGGAGAGGAAGCGAATCGGAAAGATACTGTGTCCTGAGCGATCTCGACGAAGTCGGGGGAGCCGAAGAGGACCTCTTCTGTAGTAACCCCGCCTCGTGTGGGCTCCTCCGTTCGTTCAAGTATTTTCCTCCAAAGGCGGATAAATTCACTTGAACTTTAATTGTCAATATCCACTAGCATTCGAGTCCAAAAGACTCGAACGAACGAGGGGACCAGTCCGAGTCGAAGGCGTCAATAATCTCTTGTGAGAGACTCTTTCGCTTGATTTCATCGAAAAACATACTGCTACTCAAGGACAATTCGCATGATAGAAGCCACTATTCTACTTTTTATCCACAAAGAACTTGCTTTATATTTTTTTTAATTGGCAATGCCCTTTAAAATTTTCATTCTTGTTCGGGCTGATGAATCATAAAAAATATCAAATATCTTAGAAAGTGGTTCTGGAATCATGTGAGTGTCTGTGGCGACATTCAGATACTTGTCTACAATTTTTGTAAAATCAACATCTTTTATATTTTGATGATAGAGATCCATTGCTTTTCCAGTGATTCCCTTCCGGCTACACATTTCAAAAGCTAATTGCGACTCGGAAATTTGTCCAACGCATTCAAATGCATTATGCTCGTCCAAACCAAGAAGCTGAGCATACCATTCTTGATTTTCCTCAACATCAAACAAATTTCTATTTTGGAAAATTGTATTAACAAGACTCGTTGGTAAATATGCCATGTAGCAAAGCCAGATATACGCACACTTCGGACATTTATAACACCATGGTTTCTCAATATTACATGAGAAAATATTTTCTACTAGTGATTCATTTTCACTAAGTAATCCAAAAATAAGAACATCATATATCGGGCGAAGTATACTAAAAGATGAGAAATTTGTAATCAAATGTTTGTTAATGTATTCATTATAGAGCTTCTCTGCCTCAAATGTTTTTGCCCACGCATGATTAATCTCCTCTCCAGTCTCACTCCAAACAAGGTTTCCTACATCGGAACTGCGTTCATTTCCCATTGATACATACTTATAACCATATTTAAGCATCAATGGAAACACTGAAAACACACACATCACTGTCTCAGGAAAATCAAAACGCTTTGATTCATATTCAGGATGTAAATCTGCGATTGGGGAATCCAAAAAATCATCATATACATAGTACTTATGGTGTTGTTTAGACGAACATCCTTTTATACTCGTTTCAATGAGGTCGTGCTGAACTATTGCCCGCCCCATCTTCGATTGAGATCTTGCAAAGGTAGAAAATGGAATCTTTGCTTTTTCAAATAATTTCATCGATACAAGACTGTCTTTGCCACCGCCCACTAGATTCAGAACTTCCACTTCCTTTACTTCAATAGAAATTGGAGGTATGGATACATCCGCTTGGTTACTTATAAATTTAGGACCTTTATAATTGGGGAGGTCATTTTCATAACGCCACTGAGCCCAACCCCCCTTAAATATAGAGTTCCACAACATCTCAAAATCAGCAGTATGATATTTTGAGAAAGGACCAAGATCAACCGTTTCCGGACGTAAATTAATAAGCTGACTGAAATTGAAGATTGTTATGTGGAAATATATTTTTTCCATGAAAGGATAACCATATTCTTTCTCAAGCTCGAAAAAATCTATGTCTGGATACCAATGTGAAGCAGTAAATTTAATATCGTCTGCAAAATAAGTTAACGCTAATTGGTTCTTTGATCTCGTAAAATCAGTTATGGATATTTTCTTTGTCATAAAATATAGTTATAAAACAAGATCAGACATATTTAAAGAAAAAATATGTAACAGAATCATAGCACGGAGGAAGAAAAAAGAGGAATTGTTCTCTTTTAAGCACACCTCTCTTCCTGTATGGCGTAAAGAACACCATCCATATTCAACAAAGCATTACTCAGAAAATGAACCATACGATCATCTTCTAGATTTTCATACTCTCGGAAAGCCCGCCGTTCGTTCAAGTATTTTTCACTTGAATGCTTTTCTAAAATTCCCTGCAAATCATCTAATAAATTCTTGGTGCTACCAAGTGGCATTTATTGACTAAATGGCTTCCAATCCTCTTGTCATACCTTTAATGCCTCTAGCCACTTCTCCTACTAGATTCGCAGAATACACACCAATCCTTACTTCTCTTTCTCTCTCTGGGCCAAATCCGGGAGCAATTTTCACACCCTCTAATTCTAGAGCTTTTTCTAAGACTCTCGTTGCATCTACTCCTTCAGGAAATTTTAGAACATGAACAGTAGAGGATTGCAAATCTGATTCAGAAGTCAATAATTCCAATCCAAATCCTCCTAATGCTCCTCCTTCACAAAGAGATTCATGAACCAATTTCCTTGCCTCCAGTTGCATTTCTGCTATATCTCTCCATTTTTGATTTTCCCCGTACATATTTTGAAGCACCAATAATTGTCTATATAGTTCTGCCATCGGAGGAGTATTTTTTGTTTGGCCTCTTTTTGCCATGCGATTTTGCTCCGTGCCGTAAGCGCCTCGAATGCCAAATGATCTTCCAGCATCAAGGTGTAGTATATCTTCTATCTGTATAGCCCTTGACAATGCGCGATTATTAAATAAAAGTTCTCCACTTCCTGTTCCTATGGCTGTCTGCTTTTGATTGCCCCAAAAAATAATATCTGGTAATTGTTCTCTTTCTTCTTCTCCTCCCATTATGAATCCTGATACAGCATCAACAATAATAATTACATCTGTTCCTGCTTCATTCCGAATTTTTACCAATTCTTGTATGGCTTTGGATTGATTGACTCCGGTAGTAGTAGCATTTTCTACCAAATATATGGAGCTGATGCTCCTCTCTCTAATTTTTGTAGCAATTTTATTAAATTCAGGAGAACCAATAATAAGTCCTTGTCCTCTCTCAAATTTTACTGTTTCTTGAATCGATCTTCCCGTTGTTACCATCTTCTCTCCGGCAAGGTTTGCGAAGAACCCATTGTCTACCAAAAGCGTTCCTTCGGGCAAACATGCACCCGCAATTGCTGCATACATTCCTGCGGTTCCTCCTCCCGTATGAAGAACATGCCAACCTTCCGGAGTTTCCGAGAGACTAGTGAATTCATGATTTCGTAATTCCAACGGCACTCCTATCATATCAAACACTCCTGCATTTACACTTTTTATAAGTATTCTGGCAAACTCTCCTCTGTGTGACATTGAATGAGCAGCGAAGAATTCTACCCTTTGTTCCGGAGAAACGGGATGTATTTTAGCCGGTCCAACGAGAAGTTTTGTAATTTCAGGTCCATCCGGTTCAGGAACAGTTACTTGACTTGATTGCATTTCGTGTGTTTTTGACATAGGCAATAAGATAGGAAAATTTTAAAAACTATCTAAAAGATAGTATCTTGTGACTTATTATCTGTAATGTCAAGCTTTTGTGCGACCCGAATCATGAAATGAAATCCCCTTTGTAGTGCCCTCCAAAGCTGAAAGCGAAGGATGGAGAAAGGGGGTTGACCTTCCGGTCTTGTAGGCATGGAAACCTCATAGAAAACGATTGTGCTCATTATAATGGAGAACTTTGCGTAAATTCAGGAGTGTGGTGGACAGCGATGGACAAAACATTCAAATATAACCAGAAGAACTAAAAAATGAAAAAATATTATTGCTATGTGGCTCGTTGCAACGATGAGTCGCTCTATACTGGGTACTGCACAAATCCTGCAAAGAGGGAAAAGGCTCATAATTCTGGCAAAGGAGCAAAGTACACAAGGTCTCGGCTTCCCATAAAAATGATTCATATCGAAGAGTTTGAAAGTGATACTGCGGCAAGAAAGCGTGAATACCAAGTGAAGCAGTTCTCAAAGAAGAAAAAAGAGCTTTTGGTGAAAACAAACTCTCAAAAGACTTAAGAGTTGCCTCATTTTTGATTATCTCGTTATACTATGCGCTGAAAACTCTTTCTTCTTCAAAAGCGATACATGCAAATCAATCTGACCTGGGACCTCTTTGTAATTGTATTTTTTCTGGTAATTGTTGCCTATAGTTTTGTTATTGGAAAGAATCAGACTATGAAAGTGATTCTCAGCTCTTATGTTGCTATTCTTGCGGCAGATGGAGTAGGGAACTTAGTGCAAAAATATTTTTTAGGAACAGATCCTGTTCTCGATATTATTTCTATCCAAACAGACAATAGCGGTTTTATTATTATGAAAATTTCTATTTTTGTGGTGCTTACTGTTTTGCTCACTATCCGAGGTGCATTTGAAATTGATCTCTTGCAGGATCGCTCCCGGTTCTTTTCTATATTTTTGACAGGCGCATATGGCATCCTGAGCGCAGGACTTATTGTCAGTACGATACTCGTCTATATTTCTGGAATATCTATTTTCACTGCTCCCTTTATAGAACTTGGAGAAAGCCCTATTATTGGTATTGCAGAACAGTCTTCATTGGTGCGAACCATGATATCCAACTACAGTGTCTGGTTTGCACTTCCCGCGATTGTCTTTATGATCTCTAGTCTTTTTGGAACAGAAGAGTGAAATACAGAAAAAAAAGTTGAGACTTTTGTCGTTCTACTTTAGACTTTCTGCCGATTTTGGGTGAGTAGCTCAGTGGTAGAGCAGTGGCCTTTTAAGCCATTGGCCGTGGGTTCGATCCCCACCTCACCCACCACTTGATTTCTTTCGTACTGTTCTTTACATTATTCCAAGCGGTTTTATATGGCGCCATCGTCTAGTGGTTAGGACGCTAGGTTTTCATCCTGGTAACAGGGGTTCGATTCCCCTTGGCGCTACCATTCGACTCGCTTTCGACAACCTCAGATTCGCTCATGGTCTCCGACCGAATAATGCGTGAAAAGTCGAATGTCCTGAGCTTGTCGAAGGACCATTCTTCACGAATCATGTTCCCGTAGCTCAGCTGGATAGAGCGTCAGATTGCGGATCTGAAGGTCGTGCGTTCGAATCGCATCGGGGACACCATTTTTGTCAGGCTTTTTGAAGATCAAAATACATTTGTAAGAATTCTGCCGCTGCAATTGCGTCTTTTTTATACTTTTGCTCCCTTGAGGAATACCCGATATCCTTGAGTTTTTTTTGAGCTATTTTGGTGGAAAATGTTTCATCTGCCAATTCCACTGAAATATCCTCTTTTTGAAAAACAAAAAAATCTTCTAGATCATCTGCAAAATCACGACACGTTTGTGTTTGATGGGATCCAATTTCTGAGAGTGGAGCAGGGTGTCCTATCAAAGTTTTTTGTATCTGTCTGTTATGACAGATCTCTACAATTTCTTTAAAAATATCCTCTTTTCTCGTGGAAATTTCTTTTTCAATAACTTGAGTAGGAAAAGCAATTCGTTCTCGAGTACTCCCATGGGCAATGCCAATTCTTTTTTCTCCGAGATCAAGCGCTAGAATATTCATATTTTACAATAAGAACCTTACACATTGTATGGCAAAATAAGAAAAAGAAAGAGTGATCTTCCCTGTTCTAGTTTTGATTCAAAATATCATCTATAAGAGCCAAGTCGTCCTCAGACACGTTCCCTAAGACATTTTCGACGGCCTCAGGAGGGTTTAAAAAGTTTTCGTATCCACTGAGAGTAATATTTTGTGCTGACCATGAGTTATCCATATTTTGCACCTCAAGAAATACGGCTGTTTCGACTTCTAATTCTCCTTTAATTCTGTTGTTATACATATCTTTGACTGCAGAAAAAACAATATGATTTTCTTCAACCTTCATTGAGAAGTCTTCTTCAGATATTTGGAAACGGGCATCTACGAGAAGCCCTCTGGCCATTTGAATAAGAGTATTATTTCTTTGGCCTTGTTCATCGAGAATATAAATGTGCTGAACGGCTCTGCTAAGAGCGACTTCTTCTGTTGATACATTTGAATAGCTTTTGAGAATTATGTTTTTCAAGATATGTTCTCCTGTAGAACTTCGAAACACATACTCAAATTGTACTGGGATTTGTTGTTCCCCCACGATAGCATGGTCTATCAAAACATTTCGAGTGCTGAGAGGATTCATATCTATGAGTAGTACGATGATGTTCTGTTCTGCCAATTCTTTCTGGAGATTACGAATGGTCACATCTGCAACCACCGGGTCAAGAGTCGGTGCTGAAGACAATATTTCTTCTGAAGGTGGCTCATATTCTTCTTCTGGAAAAAGAGTAAAAGAAATAGCTCTCTCCAGTGTCTGAAGAGTATGTCTTCCTGAAACTTCTACTTGAGGATCTTGGAGCAAGAGTACATCTTCCAAGTATCCGTGCTCTACGGAAAGGCGTCCTGAGAACTCAAACCCATTTTTTGTTATGGCTTTTGAGATAAAGAAAAAGTTGTTGTCTGTAGTATATCCACTGTGTATCTCGATTTCAGCTGCTTGTAACATTTGCTGTCCTATAATCGCGACATCTATGTCTTCTGGTGTCTCATCAAACTCAATTGGAGATGCCTTAAGTGTTCCATCTGACACATATTCTCTGAGCCACTCAGAAAATCCATTTGAGGTGCAAATATTATCAATATGGCATGCTAAAACTTTTTGTTTTTTTCTCCATTTAGCAAAATCTGCATCTGCGCATTGATCAAATATGCGGCATACTTTAAGTCGTATCATTACATTTTCTCTTTGCTGAAGCGTGTTGCGATATAAGGGGTCATCCTCAAGTACCGCAATACGATCTATCTTTTTATCTGCATTTCTCAAGATATCCTGCGCTAAGGTAAGGTTTTTTGAAACCGTAAGAGCTTGAGAAAGTGAAAGATTTTTCTGGATAATCTCAATGAGGGTAGTTGCTCTCTCTGTTCCAAATGCTACAGCAACTTCATTTGTATCAAGCGAATCTAAAAAAGCAAAAAGCCGTTCACTTACTTGTTCTGGATATGAAAGAAATAATCTGAAAAATACTTCTCGATAAAAGCTCAAAAAAGATGGGTCTTTTGAATGTCTTTTCTGGATATTGGGCCACAAATATTGGATTCTCTGTATTTCAAGGTCTGCCCACTGAGCATCTTGCCTTGTGAACGCCTCTTGAAGAGCATGGGTTGCATTTTGCAGTGCTATTTTCTCAAATTGAGGTCTCTGGTCTTCCCTGCTTTGTAAAAGGATGACATCCTCCGTTTGATGTCGTAAATCCGTTGCGAGAGAGACATCCTCCACCATCTGTAATTTCCAAAGGAAGCTCAGAAGGTCTCCTTTGCTTCCAGAAAAATCTATATTTTGGTTTTCTTGAAATGTTTTTAAGAAAATCGATTCCAAAAGCGCTGTATATTGACCTTCAACAGTTCTCTCTGCTGCTGCCTTTCGGCGAGAAGGGAAAAATGCAAAATATCTATTAAGAAATTCTCTAATGTCCCCAGTTTTTTTTCCATTCTGCAATATACTTCGAGCAACTTCTTGAGAAAGATACTCGTCACGACGCAAGTTTTTTTTATCTTTTCTGTCTTCTGAGATGCTCGTGATATGAAATTCTTTTAAAAGTTTTGAGAATCTAAGCTGCTTGAGAACATCCATTTCTGGAAGATTCTTTTCTGAAATTGGAAATATTGCCTGGCTCATAGGAGCTAAAACGATTTGAAACTCTTCTTCTGTCTCTTCGTCCCGCAAAACAGCTGTCACACTGTTTTCCCAAGCTTTTACTATCATCATATTTTCTTGAGCAACAAAACGCGCCGATCCATCTTGAAGTGTAAAAGAATATGGCTGAAAGGAAATCTTTACTGTCTGAGGAGCAAATACCCATATGTCTCCTGCAAAATGATCGATAGTAATTACTCCTCCATCTTTCTTAAAAATAAAGTCTGTTGCCCCATACCCTCGTATCTCTGCTTGACCTGCTACATCCAAAAGAATTTCTGATTCTTCTCCTTCCGTTCTGACTTTTTCTCCAGAAGAAAGTGTGTATTCGGTCCCTCTCACTTGTATTTCTTTATTTTGAAATTCATCAGAAACAAACGTTTGCCCTCTTCGTATAGAAAGTAAGATCGATCTTTCTGCATCAACTTGTTCTTTTGCAAAAACCACCCCCATAAAAATCGTAAGCATCAGAAGAAGGAAGCCAAAAATTGCGCGAAAGGACCTGTAAAGAGGAGAATAAGAAACATTCAAAAACTCAAAAGAGTTATCCCGTTCTTTTGCTTTTCTTTTTTGCTTATGATTTTTTCTCTTTTTCGTGAATAAAGAAGTTTGGGCTTCTTTACGCGGGGCTTTCAGAAGTTCATCAAGATTTTGAGGAGCAGATTTTTTCTCGTGAGAATTTATATCAGGAAGGATATTTTTTCCTGGAGAAGGTTGAGAATGTGGCATTTCTTCATGAAGCATATGTTTTTTCTATTTTTCCCTCTATTTTAGCATATTCTTACGGTATTATCAATGATATTCTGTCGCTTTTTTTAAGAAAATTGCAGAAAATTTGCTTGCAACATGCAAAAAAAATCAAAAATTATACTCGGCATTGATCCTGGATTGGAAAAAACTGGTTTTGGAGTAATCGAAGTGACTAAAAATTCTTGTATCTCCAAAGACTTTGGGATATTCATAACTCGAAAAACTTCTTCTCTTCCCAAAAGACTCTGTCAAATACGAGAAGACTTTGAAGAAATCATTCACATGTGGAAACCTGACTTGATTGCTGTTGAAAAACTGGTATTTGTGAAAAATGTGACGAGTGGCCTTCTGGTAGCGCAAGCTCGCGGCATCATTCTTGAACGAAGTGAATTTTTTAAAATTCCTATACAAGAATTTCTACCAACAGCGGTAAAAAAAGCGGTTACCGGTAATGGTGGAGCTCCTAAGCTTCAAATACAAACCATGGTCCAGAAAATACTTTCTCTTGATGCTCTGCCAGAGCCAGATGACGCGGCTGATGCTTTGGCAATTGCCCTTACTGCTACTTAATATTTTTAAACAGATACAATTCCATTTCTCTCTTGTGGTACATTTTGTATATCTCCCTCGTAACACGAAATATGCGATACTCTCGAAAAACACTTCTTTTTGCTCTTCTCGCTTTTTTCTTTTTTTTAGGAGGGATCGTTCTCTTTTTTGTGAGCATAAAGTCGCCTGTCATGTTTTGGAATGCTCCACAGGGCGATATGTATCAGATATCTGTAAATGCTCCTTTGCGATTTGAGTTTTCTGAATCCATGAACCAAGGCAGTGTAGAAAACGCCTTCACCCTTTCCCCTGAGAGACATGGAGATTTTGTTTGGGAGAATCCTACTTCCTTTGTTTTTGAACCAAAAGATTCTTTCGTCGAAAATGAAGTATTTGAAGTGCAGATTGGAACAGGGGCAAAAAACAAGTTTGGGAAACATATAAAAACTAATTTTTCACAAAAATTTACTGTCGTAGGACCTCCTCGGGTCCAACTTATTTCTCCTATCTCCTCAGCAGAATGGGATTATGTGCAAAGTATTCAAAATGAAATCACTTCTTTAGGAGGTTCTGATCCTTCTTCTTTCCCTTCGTTCAATCCCCATGATTCTATTGTGCTTGTTTTTAATCGACCATTAGTTTTTGAAAAACAAGTGTCTCAATTTCCTCAGTTTTCATCTAATTTTTCTGATGTTATCCATTTTTCTCCCTCTCTTTCTGGAAAATTCCAATTACTCAGCACTCATGTTTTAGAATTTATCCCTGAAGAACAGGCTTTTCCTTTTGGAAACACTCTCACTGCGACTATTTCTACAGACAATTTTTTTGCTGATGGAAGCCACTTAGATCAAGAAATCATATGGCACTTGGAGACAGAAGAGCCAAAAATTCTGGGTATTACGCCGGAATATGATTCTGAAAATATTGCTCCCACATCACGTATCCAAGTGACATGGAATCAAGCGGTTGAAAGTCAGTCCTTCTTTAATCATTTGTCTATCACTCCTGATCTCCCTTCCGATACATCGCGAAATCTCAAAGTAGAGTGGGATCAAGACAGAGCTCTAAATACATTTTTTGTGAGCTTCGATCCATATTTTCCTAAAAGTGCAGAAGTCCATCTCACAGTGTCACCAGGTGTGAAAAGTGGAACGGGAAATAAGGTGAGCACTGCCAAATCCATTTTTTCTTTCATGACTCTTTCTGATTTTAGGATGACTGCTTTTTGGCCAAAAGAGAAGGGAGCGATGACTACAGATAATGCTATGGCACTCACATTTAACAGAAGGGTTCTTCCTGAACAAGTACTGCAACATCTTTCCTTTTCTCCAGATATTGCGCCAGAAAATATGGATATAAAACTCTTGGAAGAAAAAAAGGGAGAGTATACCTATCAAATACATGCCCCTTTCTTAAAAAATCAGCAATATACTTGGTTTATTGATTCAGCTTTACAGAGTGAAAGCTTTCCTCATGAAGTACTTGCAGAAAGTGTGCAAGAAATGTTTACGGTTAGAGAAGATGTGCCTGAGTTCCGTATTCTTTCTCCTGTACCTGGGAAGCATGTATCCGCAGTTGACTTAGGAGGATTTGTTGAGATCACTACTGAGCACCGTAATTTTAAAGGAGATGTCTCCTTTTCCGTTTGTAAAATATCGGAAGATGAATTGATTCAACATGAGCTCAATATTTCTTCTTTAGGGAATCCATGCACAGATGGTTCTCCTCGTGAGAGAACTCTTTGGAAGGCTTCCTTAGACTCAGACTCTCATCCAAAAAAAGAGAGTATTCCCTTTCCCGAGACACTCGAAATAGTATCAGGTATCTATGCATATGAGGCTTCTTTTTTGCCTTCAGAAGACCCTCTCACTGGAATTTTTGCTGTTACGGAAAGTGAAATAGTTCTGAAACAATCTCTAAAATCTCTTCTTCTTTGGGCAACAGATTTTCAATCAGGAAAGCCAATGTCCAATATGGAGTTCCATATATTCGCAAAGGACGCTGATACCTTTACTCTCTTCGATACTCTCTTAAGCGATACGGATGGTCTTGCTTCTGTCGCCAGGAGCAACGAAACTCATCAGGAGTATTTTATTCTGGGAAAGAAAAATGGTGCTTTTGCTTCTTTTGCTATGAGCCCTGAACTTATAAACGAATCTGCTCTATTAGAAAAATCAAGTCCTTCAAACATTTCTGGATTTCTCACCTCTGATCGGTTTCTCTATCAGCCCAATGATCATGTTTTCTTTACAGGTGCTCTACGGCAAAGGGAAGGGAGTCTTTTCCAATTCTCCGAGGCGGAAGAGGTGACTGTTGTTCTTCAGAACGAATCTATGGAAGAATTTCATGCCATAACCGTGCCTGTAGATAAAAATGGAGCTTTCTGGGGGAGTATTTCTCTCGATTCATCTCTCTCTTCCGGGGAATATTTTCTCTCTGGGAATGTGGACTCTTCATTATTTTTTTCAAAGTATTTCTTCATAGGCGACATCGAGTCAGGACACTTTTCAGAGATTCCTTTTGAAGAGAAAAAAACTTCTCCTCAGCTTACAGTCGCCTTTGATCAAGAGGAATATAGTGTAGGAGATACTGCAGAGCTTTTTGTAGTATCGCCATTTCTGAAGCCAGTACATGCCTTGTTTTCTTTAGAACAAGAAGACATTCTTGAGACACAAATACTCACTCTGAATGCAGAAAATATCTTAGAGATACCGGTCCTCAAAAATTTGCTTCCCAGTACTACTGTTTCGATTTCTGCCGTACAGGGAAAGGAGAATTTGAACGAATTTCAAGATATAGCGTATCAAAAAATGATGACACAAAGAGTTATTTTTGAAAAAAAAGAAGAAGAGGTTTCTCTTCAAAAAAAATGGGAAGTATTTCAGAAAGATCTTTTAATCCTTCCGTTTAATGCTGCTGATCTCGAGCTGAGACAGGCGACTGTTCGCGAGGAAACAGCACGCGAACGACTGGTTGCTGTGCAGGAAGAGATTGTCTCTCTTGAAAAAGAGAGTGGAATGCTCGAAGAAGAAATACAAAAACTGGGCGATACTATTCCTGAAGAACAAAAGGCGAGCCTCCTTTCACGAATTACTTCCGGCATGAACCCTGTACGTTTTATTCCAAAAGTTGCATCAGTACTAACATCACTTCCCATGAGCACAAAGGAGAAAAAAATTGATATAACTCTTGAAGCAAAAAACGTGCGCATCAATTCTCAGAATATAGTTCGTATGAACATAAAAACAAAAGACGTCTATGGGACTGGTGTTCCCTCACATATATCTGTGTTTGTCACAGACACGCCCTCAGAAAAAATTCGGCACCAGGATGTGGGAGGTGTGTTTTGGAGTACTCGTTTTCATGACGTCCAAACTTCAGATACCCTTGGAGTGATAAACTCTTCTGCACCAAAGCAAGAACATGTGCAGGAAAAAACTGAAATCTTCCCATCTCTTCATACTCATTTTGTTGCTCCAAATATTTCTACTGATGAAAATGGAAGATCCGAATTTTCCTTTTTGCTTCCAGGAGAAAGTACTGAATACACCATATATGCTATTGCTCTCACGGATGACACACTTGTGGGAGAAGTTTCTCAAGATTTTAGAATTTCAAATTCTAAACTCGCAGAAATACAAACTGCTGAAGTCGGGAAAGAAAGAGCAGCGTCTTCTGAATTTTTTGAAACTCTTCTCCTTTTCTTGGAAGATAAAGATTCCAGAGGGGACGAGATAAAAGGCAGACTGCTTATTTTCGTGTCCGAAGAGACCCCTCTTGTGAACATATCCGAGATACTTCCTCAGGGTAAAAAATTTGTCGCTCCGCTTTCAATCGAAAAAGGAGTCATCTTTGAAGGCGCTGATCATGAGCTGATAAGACTCAAAATGGAAAATGCTCTTCCTGGAGTGTATGAATTCTTTTTTCTGGCAGAAAATATCTAAGAGAATGTCAGGAGCATTCCTGCAACGCCAAAGCACCAAAGAGCAAAATATTTCCAATATTTTTCTATGTATTGAAGCATTCCCCAAATAGCAAAAATTGCCGATACGCATGCTGCCGTTGCACTGAAAAACAGAGTGGGGGCAGAAAAATTTGCGGATGTCAGATCTGAGAAAAGAAAAACAAATGCTCCCAATATCACAGGAATAGAGAGAAGAAAGGAAATTTCTACTGCTTTTTTTCGCTCGAAACCCAGAAACAAAAGGAGTGCAATGGTGATTCCTGATCGAGAAATCCCTGGTATCACTGCAACACCTTGCACAATGCCAAGAATAAGAGCTGTTTTCCATGAAAAATTTTTTATGGACGAGAGAGAGTATTTGTCAGAAAAAAATACCAATATACCCGTAACCAGAAGAGTAATGATAACTACGTTTTTAGTAAGTTCCGATTCTAAAAAGGGCTTGAGAAAAAGGGCAACAATGACGGTACAAGCTGTTGCGAGTGCGAGCTTCCCTACAAACACACGATCTTTTTGTGAAGAGAACAATCCTCTACAAAGACTCCAAAGTTTTTTTCGAAAAAAGATAACTACCGCGAGCAGGGTTGCAAAATGTAAAAATGCTTCCAGGGCCAGATTGGAATTTTTCTGAAAAACAAGCTCCTCGAATATCCAGAGATGCGCGGAAGAGGATACCGGTAGAAATTCTGTAATTCCCTGTACTATGCCAAGGATAATAGACTCAAAAAAACTCATAATCCAAAGAAAAAATCTAATCCATAAATTACGAGTGCAAAACGCAAAAATCGTCCTAGTGCAGCCGCAAGAAGAAATCCTGGAAACGACATTTCAAAAATACCTGCAAGCCATGCTGCCACTTTGAATGGAATAGGAGTAAAAGCACAGAAAAATACTGCCCATATTCCCCATTTTTCAAAAAAAATTTCTCCTGTGCTCATCCATTTTTTTCCATTTTTTCGAAATACATAGAGAAATGCTGGGTGTCCATATTTATGTCCCAAAAGAAATCCAATACATCCCCCGAGCACAGAAGCTCCACCGGCAACCAGAAGTATCACGAGAGGAGAAGCAATATTAAATCCTACTGAAGCAGCTAACACCGGCTCTACTGGAATGGGCTGAATAAAAGCTTCTGTAACGCTAAAAAACGCCAAAAACCAGAGCCCGTACTCCAGCATCATTTCTTTCGCCCATTCGATAAGTGCCTCTATCATGTTATTTGACTGCCCTAAAAACGCTCACCAAGTGTGTCATAATTTCTTGTCGAGAGGAACGTTTTTCTTTTTTTAATTACAGTCTTTTTCCAGAAATATTCCCTTCTTTTTGAATCTCTCCAATTTTTCGAAGTTGACTGCTCAAAAGTGTGTAGTAGGAAACATAATCTCTGAAGTTTATATTGTGTCCCGTTGTTTCAACTGATGTTTCGAGCAATTTTCCCCAAAGTACATTTTCTGAGTCCGATGTCACAAGTGCTGAATTTCTTTCAATTCGATTGAGAAGATGTGGAATAAAATCTTTCCCCTGTTCTGGATCAATCTCTTCAGCTTTCTGAATGAATGCATCTGTTGCTGGCTGCAGGATCATATCTTGCTGTATCAGAAGCTCTAATTGCTTCTCTTCGACCCAAGTGCCATCGATAAATGATGTGAGCTTTGGTATCGCTTGTTCTCTAAGGTAATCAGCCCGCTTTTCCCAACCATCAACTTGTGTATGTTGCAATTCTTCATCAAGACGTCCCAGTTGACGATTGTATTCATCGAGAGTCTTTTGTGTTTCTTGTTTCAGCTTTGTCATATTTCGAGTCAGGTATTCTGCAAACACTCCTTCTCTATAATTCCGAAATCGGGAGCCGAGGGTTACCGTTTTACTGAGATACTCTAATGGATCTATGTGTTCATCTACTCCGCCCTTGATCCCAGCAGATTCAAATCCAAGGTCTATGAGAGACATCGCTCCTCCGCCAAGCGTCATTCCGAGTGACTCAAATCCTCTTTGAGCCTGAATCCATCCAGTAACATCCTGATTTCTATTGGGCATCCACTTGTCCAGTTTTCCACTCACATAATCTCCTGCAATCCAAGTGGTTCCTGCTACTGCAATGGCTACTGTGAGTTTTGCCAGAGGATGCCCTGGAGATCTCTTAAATCCTTCAATACCGGCGGCAAGAGCGCCATAACTTTTTCCTGCGTGTACCAAAAATTCAATTTTATCGTCGGCTTGTTCAAAAGAATACAAAAACGTACACGTCAGAGTGACGCCTCCATATTTCATCGCATTTTGAAGAAATGATTGATACTTTGGATGTTTTAATATTTCTAATATGGCTTTTTTTTCAGTTGGAGTTGCTTCATTAAGAGCTGCCTTAACTTTTGGAGATTCTACCGTTACTGGCTTTGACACTGCTTGTGGATGGGGATTTGGGGATGTTTTTTGTGATGAAGTCGAACGAGAAAAACGTGACTGAATGCGTTCTCTGAGAGATACGCGACGTGCGTTTTGTTCTGCACATCTTTTTGCAAGCTCTCTCATTTCAGGAGTATTACGAACCTTGTTTCGAAAATCCTCAACATCTGCATCGTTCATTCCAAATCGTTTTGTTTTTAAGACTTTCTCTATATTGTCCATTTTCTTTGCCCACACATTTACACGTCCTTGCTTTGTCCAGCTTTGTTTTCCCTTTCCTTTTCCTTCTTCCCAAAAGAGTCTATTTTTATAGGCAACGCGATACATTTCTTCTAGAGCTTTTACTTGTGTTGGCTTTGGCATTAATCCTACTACTCGAGTTCCCTCAAGAGCACGAAGGGTTCTATATTCAACATTAAGTCTTTTAAGCTTTGCCCATTCTGCCGGTTCACGCCAGATTCTTTCTGTAAGGAATGGAGCTTTGGCCAGTTGCATTTCAAAAGTTGCTCCTCGTGCCGCCCCCTTTGCCATACTTTTCATCCTTCCTATTCCATGCTCAGGAGAAGCGAAGTTTTTAATACCCCCTGCCGTGGCGCCAATAGTTATAAAAAATGAATTCCCCATGACAAATGTTTCGAGCATTCCTTTTTGCCCCAACCAAGAATGTTCTTTGGAAAAGGGTGATTTGACGGCCTCTACCATCGCATCTATATGAACCTTGGATTTTGTAAGGACTACCCATTTCCCTGTTTTCCAAAGTATTTGTATGCGTCCTTTGTCTATCATGATTTCGTGACCATCACTATAAAGTGCGCGCATAAAGCGAAAAATGTCGAACCCTTCAAATCCCCTTTCTGATGCCTCCTGAAGAAGTTCTTTGGTATGAGTGTTCCCGTCTGTATCTTCAGCAAGAGTTGTCAGAAGGTCCAGGCTTTGCATCCCAAATGCAGCGATAAAGTTTCCGGTAAAATTGGTTCCCTTGATTCCTAATTTATAAACAATTTTTTCTTCGTATCTTTCACGAAATGATTTTGCCATCTCTTCTGGATTCATCAAAAATTCCAAGAGCTCATCTCTAAATGCAAGGACTTCTTCATCTTTTTCTGCAATTTGTCTGATAATTTCCTGCAACAATGCTGTTTGACCATCAATTGTATTGGGAAATTCAGAAAATTCTTCTGAATTCTTTATAACTTCATCAATCCCGTAAAGCGCGGTAGCAACAACACCCAAGGGAAGAGCAATTTTTGCGATCTGCAGAGTTTCCTTCCCATATCGTGCTGTAAGCAAAGCAGCTCCTCCTTTGACCACATTGGCTCCCGCTTGCTCAAACCCAAAAGCATAGAGAATGCTATTCACTTTCCCATTGAGCCACTTGGCAGCATCTATGGTTTTTTCTGCTATCTCCTTAAGAAACTCCACTTTTCCATCTTCATTTGGAGTAAATCCTAATTTTTTGAGTCCATTTTGAATCAACTCTTCATCTTCAAAAAGAATTACTGAAAGTGCTGTCAAAGTACCGACAGTTACAATTGCTTTTTTGGAAATCAATCCTCCCAGAAATACTTTGAGACCACTTCCTCCCACTGAACGAAAAAACCACCACGTCAAAATTGGCGTCAGGGTAATCGCTGTTGCAGAGAGGGCAGGATTTGCAGCAATGTATTCTTCGTATATATTTTTAAAATCAGGCAACCATTCTGTATTGATCCCATTGGTATTACACCATTCTGTAATCTGTTTTTTTCTCTGCTGCCACTCATCAGAGAGTTTTTCAAACCCTCCATCAAGAACCTCACGCTTTTGCTGTGCCCAATTCAAAAATTTCTCTGCATTCTCTTCTCCAAGTATTCCTGCAATCCATTTCTGTGCCTTTTCTTCTCCCCACTCTTCAACTTTTTTTTGAAAAGCGCCAAAGAGACCCTCAAAATCACCAGAGAGAAATTTTTCCAGCAATACTCCTGCTCCTCCCAGAGTACCAATGCCAAGTGCCCCTTTGATCCAGTCGAAGAATCCCTTTCCTTCTTTGTCATTCTTCCCAAAAAGACCTTTAGCGACATAGAGAGCTGTCGTAATCACGAGGAAAATTCCGACTTCTTTCTTATGTTTTTTGAGAAAATTCCCCACTTCCTTCACGCTTTCTCCTATTCCTTCAAAAAGTGTTTTCAATGCTCCTTTTTTTTCTTGTGATTCATCCTCAATATTTGCAAGTGCTGTATCTATTTGTTCCGAAGAAAATCTCCCCTCCCTTCCCTGTACCTCATATTGAGCTTGTTTTGCGAGAAGGAAAGAAACAGACACTGAGTCAACGAGTCCTGGCCACGCGCTTTGGATATATTTCCCCAGTGAAGTTTCTGATTTCTCTTCAGCGAAGCACATTGAAATGATTTCCAGAGCATTTTTTTCATAGAGAGGTAAATGTGTAAGAAATGCATCTGGTTGTTGTTTTAACTGTTGTTTTTGTTGGTCAAAGCTTTCAGGGTCGAATGAATCAAAAAGATCTCCCAGTGCTAAAAACGAGTTTATCGCAAGGGCATCGAGCTTATCTTCAATTTCCTCAGGAGCTCTTTCAAAATCATCGTCATCGATCTTCACAGGAACACCATTCAGGCGATCTATCCCCATCTTATCTGCTACTTCCACGCTCTGTTCTTCAGCCTTTTGAAGTGCTTTTGTGTCAAACGCTTCTAACACTCTCTCGTCATCTTGTGCTAAAGATTCCTCTGGAGATTCCGGATTTCGTGCCTGTGGATTAGGAGCAGTACTCATGCGGCTATGGCTGAAATGTTTTGAGGAATTTTTTCAAATTGCAGATTCCGTTCGCGTTTTTTTGCGCGGAGGTTCTCGCGTATGATGGCTCCGGATAGCACTCTCATTTCTGTCAACGTGAGTGAAGGGAGTGCATCTGTCCATATCTGCTTCCTTTTTTCTTCATGTTCCAAAAAAATGGCTCCGGAAATAAGGTTTCTCAGCTGTTGCTCTGTTTCTTCTTTTTTTTGCGCATGAAGAGAGTGCTCCGAAACTGAATGCTTCAAGCGTTGTAGTCGCAATTTTTTATGGATATGAGAGTGACTCATGTTTTTGTATTTTTATTCCTTCCATTATCTCATTTTTTTGGCTTCAAATCAATGGATTTTAGCCTTTTAATTTCAAATCTTCATCATTCGCTCTAGACTTTTTCGAGCGGGTTCAAAAATCTCTGGAGCAATAGTGATTTCATATTTTTCCTGAAAAAGTGAGTCTCGAATGTTCTCTAGAGTAATTTGCTTCATGTTGATGCAGCTCCCCATAATTGGATAAAACTCTTTTTCGGGTACTTCCTTCCTGAGCCTCCACACCATCCCTTCTTCGGTTGCAACAAGATATTGCTCTGCAGAATCTTTCTGAGAATAGGAAATCATGCCACCAGTACCACAAATATAATCAGCATAGTGGTGAAATTCTTCTGGGGTTTCTGGGTGCATGATGATCTTAGCATCTGGATATTTTTCTTTTGCTCGCAGAATTTTTTCTTCAGAAAATTTTGTATGGACATGGCAAAATCCTGTCCACGGAATGATTCGCTTCTTTGTCTTGGAAGCAACATATTCGGCTAAATGCTTGTCTGGAGCAAAAATGACTTCTTCATGTGGCAAACTCTCGACTGCTTCCACTGCGTTTGCAGAGGTACAGCAGACGTCTGCGAGAGCCTTTACTGCTGCTGCAGAATTCACGTACAGGCATACTCCAGCCTTTGGATATTTCTCTTTCATTTTTTGGAGTCTTTCGGCGCTGATCATATCGGCCATAAAACACCCTGCTCTAAGAGAGGGAAGGAGAACTTTTTTTTGTGGACTTAAGAGTTTTGCTGATTCAGCCATAAAATGGACTCCTGCAAAAATAATAATTTCTGAATCTGTTTCAGATGCTTTTTGAGACAGATCAAAAGAGTCTCCACAAAAGTCTGCGGCTTCAAAAATTTCAGGACGCATATAGTTATGAGCCAAAAGAATAGCGTTTTTTTTCTTCTTCAGTTTTCTAATTTCATCTATCAGCTTTTGCTGGGTTACCGATGGTGTATATCTTTCTTTTCCCATGTACACCAAAAAGAGTGAACTCATTGTGATGCTCCATCTATATCATTGCAAATACTTTTATTCTGAAATGGTGACCTGCGCCAAAGATTCATTCTTTTGGACTTTCTCAAAAAGCATTTGCACAAAATCTAGTGCAAAGGTTGTAATATTTTTAAGAAGATATTTGAGCGTTTTGAGCTTTTGAAAAGCCTTTGCGAGCTCGTGAGCAAAACGTATTGAGTTTCGTTTGAGTTTTTTGACCTGCTTGTGTACCTGCTTAACTTCGTGATGGAGAGCAGTTTTTACTTTTCGCACCATTATCTTTTGTGTAGGAAGAAGAACTCCTTTGCTCAAATGAGATCGAATTGCATCTTCATTTTTTTTGGAGGAAGCAGAAGATGCCTGAGATGTATTTGATTTTTTTTCAGAAATCGAATGATCCTTTTCATTTATTTCGCTTCCCTCCATTCCTGCGAGTATTTCACTCGCTCCAGAAGTGGCCTCTACTGTTACCACATTTTCAGCTGTATGAGATTCAATTTTTTTCATATTGAGTCCTTCAGGAGAACCTTTGCTTTGTACCTGGTCTGCCGCTTGTTCATCCTTCTGAGGAAGAGTCTTCATTTTTTTCTTAAAAGAGGTGCGTATTATATTCTCAAGGGCATCTTTGTCAAACACCCTTCTTTGTATTGTATCATCTCCCAATACAAATGAAAAGCTCTCTGCAAAACTGCAAAATTGTCTCATTTGTCATTCGCAATTGAGGACTGTACATTATACGAGATGCGCTTTTTCATATAAATGCCTACTTCCATTACTCTTTTGGGTGCTACTGGGTCTATCGGGAGCTCTGTTTTGAAGGTACTCCGAGAATTTCCAAGCAATTTGAAACTTCGAGCACTCTCTGCATATGGGTCAGATCCAAAGAAACTAGAAAATATCATCTCTGAATTTTCTCCTGAATGTGCTCATGTCTTCAATGTGGAAATTGCAAAAATGATTTCCCAAAAATATCCTCATACAAAAGTTGTGAGCGGTAAAAATGGATATGAAGAAATCATTGATGTGCACACGTCTCATATTGTGGTTAATGCTCTTGCCGATATTACTGGTGTAGACTCCAGTTTGTTGGTCCTCAAGAAAAAAAAGAAGCTCATATTGGCGAATAAGGAGTCTTTAGTGATGGCAGGAGAGAAATTGATGCGACTCTCTCAAAAAAATAATATTCCTGTCTATCCTTTGGATTCAGAGCAAACGGCCTTGTGGGAGATTCTCCAAAAAAATCCTCGGAAAAAAATAAAAAAAGTATATCTTCCTTGTTCCGGAGGACCATTTGTTGATGCGAAACAGTGGCCAGATACAAAACTAAAAACTGTTGAACCTCATCAAGCTCTTCAACACCCCGTATGGAATATGGGGCCAAAAATCAGCATAGATTCGGCAACACTTATGAACAAAGCATTTGAAATTATCTCACTCGTAAGGCTTTTTGGAATATCGCAAGAAAAAATAGAAGTGGTGATTCATCCAGAGGGAAGGCTGCATGCAGCAGTTGAATTTGAGAATGGGAGTCTTTGGGCACACCGTGCGCCTCCTGACATGAAAATATTTGCAAAATATGCTCTTTTTGAAGGAAAAAAATCATCTGGATATCTGCACAAAATGGATTCTCTAGACCAAATTGGACACTTGTTTTTGCCAGATGAAGGACGATTCCCATCTCTCCAGTTAGCTCGGAAAGCGCTGAAAAGAGGAGAACAAGCATGTGCAGAACTGTGTCAGAAAAATACAGAAGCGGTGCAAAAGTTCTTGAATGGAAAAATTACCTTCGCAGAAATTTTTGAATACATAGCATAGAAGAAAATTGAATTTAATTGGATTGGATTTTATTTATTTTTTTTCTGTTTTTCCACAGGAGTCCGCCTGTGGCGGATTGCTTCTTTTTGGCTTCAAAAAGAAGATCCTTCATTTCCTCTTCCCCAAATCCCCCCCTTTGCGCTACCATTTGTGTAGCAAAAAACCTCTTTGCACCATGTCTACAAACTGGAAAGAAACATTGGAAAAAGCTCGCGCAGGTCGTGATCTTTCTGTTTTTGATATTGTATCAATTGATGACCTGGCTGATGATGACATTGCCTTAATTTTTGAGCTGGCAAACATCTTTCGGAAAAGTGGCTCTGCAAAAATTCCACTGCTGAGCGGAAAAACAGTAATAAATCTGTTTTATGAAAATTCAACTCGTACCAGAGCCAGCTTTGAACTGGCAGGGAAACATTTGGGTGCCGATGTAACCAACATTTCAGCGGTGGGATCCTCTGTGAAAAAAGGAGAAAGCCTGCTTGATACAGCTCAAACACTTGCCGCCTTGCAACCAAGCGCACTGGTCATCCGAATCGCAGAATCAGGAGTATTGAAGCCACTTTGTAAAGAAGTCTCCCCAGCAATTTTGAATGCGGGAGATGGGGGCAATGAGCATCCATCACAAGCTCTCCTAGATACGCGTACAATGCTGGATGAATTTGGAGGTCTGGAAGGAAGAACTGTGACCATTGTAGGAGATGTGAGTCATTCACGAGTATTTGGCTCTTTGGTAAAAATATTGCCTCGCTTGGGCGCTGAGATCAGAGTGAGTTGTCCTGAGATCTTTCTTCCAGAAAGCATCGATTCATTGCCAGTGAAACACTTTGAAACTGTTGAAGATGCCTTACTAGGTAGTGATGCTGTGTATGCGCTTCGAGTACAAACCGAACGAGGAAAGTCTGCTGATTTTGGCAGTATGAAAGAGTACGCTCAGAAATATTGCATGACTGCTGATCGGTTTGCCAAAGCAAAAGATACAGCAATTTTGATGCATGCTGGTCCTGTTGTTCGAAATCGGGATATTGCCGATGGACTGATGGATCATGAGAGAAATCGAGTCCTCAGGCAAGTAGAAAATGGGCTTGCTGTCCGAAAGGCGCTTCTCTGGCTTGCCTGTGATAGAAAAGATGGGAAGCAAAAATCTTAAAAAGATTTTTGAAATTTTTAATGCTTCATTTTTAATTCTCCGTCATTCTGAGGCTTCAATTACTTCATGATATATCTGAGTGTACAGCAATACGGTGAAACATAAGCCGAAGAATCTTTCAGAAGGATACAAAAATTACAAAATTAAAAATTGTACATGCATGACTTCGTTCTCACCAATGGCCATATCATTGATCCTGCCAACAATATCGACATGGTGGGTGATGTCATTGTCAAAGATGGCAAGATTATCCACGTGGGAGTGAAACAAGATGTTTCATCAGAGTGTGAATGCATTGATGTAAGTGAAAAACTCGTGGTGCCAGGGCTTATTGATCTGCAGGTACACTTTCGTGATCCGGGATTTCCAGAAAAAGAAACGATTGAAACGGGTCTCAAATCTGCTCTTGCTGGAGGAGTGACTTCAGTGGTTACCATGCCTAATACCGATCCGGTGACTGATGCAGGCAAAACAGTGGAATACCAACTCAAAAAAGCAAAGGATCTCCATTTGGGAAATCTGTTTGTGGCTGGAGCCATCACTAAGGGGCAAAACGGTGAAGAACTGGCAGACATGGAGAATATGAAACAGTCCGGAATAGTGGGTATCACCGATGATGGGAGCGATGTGCAGAACAAAGATCTCCTGAGAAAAGCGATGATAAAAGCAAAGGAACTCGATCTGGTGGTCATGCCTCATTCGGAAGCAAAAGATCTTTCCGATGGCGGAGTGGTGCACCAAGGAAACATTTCACAAAAATTGAACCTGAAAGGAGTGCCGGCAGAAGCAGAAGATGAAGCGGTGCGACAAAATATTGCAGTTGCCGAAGAAGCAGGAGTAAAGCTTCACCTTCTCCATGTTTCCACAAAACAAGCAATTCAATATGTTCGGGAAGCATTACAACGAGGAGTTCAGGTCACAGCAGAAACCTGTCCGCAGTATTTCTGCCTGACGGATGAGATATGCGATGGAATGAACACCTACGGCAAGATGTATCCGCCCATCAGGTCTGAAAGTCACCGTCAGGCAGTGATTGAAGGCTTGCAGGATGGAACCCTCTCCATTATCAGTACTGATCACGCTCCTCATACAAAGGAAGAAAAGGAGATTACTTTTCAGGAGGCCGCTTGGGGCTCTGTGGGACTCGAAACCAGTTTTGCGCTGGGATATACCTCTTTGGTGCAAAAAGGGCTCTTAGAACTCAAAGATGTGATTGCAAAAATGACTACATTTCCCGCGAAAGTGATTGATATTCCCAAAGGAACACTTTCTCTCGGTGCTGATGCCGATATTGCTATCTTTGATCTGCAGAAACAATGGACGGTGCGGGTTGATGACATGGAAACAAAAGGCGGCAATAGTGTCTTTGAAGGCATGGAGCTGCAGGGAAAGGTGGAGCGGGTGTTTGTGGGAGGGGAGGAGAAAATGAGAGATGGGAAGATGCTTCCATAGACAAACAGTAAAGAGTTCAGCAGAACAAAAAAATTACGAATTACGAATGACAAATTACGAATTTCAAGCTGGAGGAAGAAATGATGAATTCTAAATGTTGAATGAAAAAAACTTTAAGTTGATTGCAATTAAGTACTTGTCACCAGTGTCGTTTTGTCCCTCCATTGCCCAAAGGGAGGGAGGTTAGGTGGGTTTAAAGCTCTCTCAATTCCTTCCCGCTGGAATCTCTTGAAAAGGACTCCGACGGGCAGAAAGCCAGCAAAGAAAACCCTCTCTTATCTCCCCTTGTTAAGGGAAGAAGGTCTTGATGATTCCTTTTCTCATTCGTAATTCGCCTGTCCGCCACCGTATCTGCCGACAGGCAGGCAGTCCCGCAATGCGGGACGAAGGTGGATAATTTGTACATTCGTAATTCACCCCTTACCCCAAAAAACCCCCTGATCAGGGATGATCAAGGGGTCTCTAGTTTTTGGTATCTTAAATGATCTGAAGGAAGATCAACGAGAAAGATGAAGGTCCTAAACTGAGAAGAGTCTTCCAAAAGGGAAGGACTCATTCTCAGTACTACTCATAGAGTTATTTTACTCAAGAGTATTGGTTACCTTAGTGGTAGACTCATCGTCTTCACCAAGGTCAATCCATCGGACCAAAGCTCCGTCAGTACCGTCAGTACCATAATCTTCCCAGAGGATATCATCGAATCCTGGAAGGGTTCCGTTGACATCAAGCTCGAAAGTAAGGTCGTCATTATCACCAAAGACAGGTACTCCAGCACAAGCTGCATTTTCGATAACTGCCTCAAGTGTAAAGGTGTCTCCACCGGTATCAACTACATGACGGGTTGGCTCAGATGGAGCACAAGGACCGTTGGCACAAGTACCAACTGTCAGGAGGATATCTCCAACAAGAGCGGCTCCTGTGTCGACATCAGCAAGGATGTCAGATCCATCTTTCAGGTACAGTTCACATACTCCCAAATCAGCACCTGATGTCGCAACATTGACATCTATTTCTTTGAGGTATGCTTCTTCGCCACCAGTAGCGATGACGTCAAACTTCAGACCTTCTCGTGTCCCTGCAGAAAGAGTAGTCGTCTGACTACCAGAAAGTTCTGCGGTAACACGTTGGCGGAAGACAAACATAGTGTCTCCGGCAAGAGTATCAAAGCCAGCGCCATCTACAGTGAGTTCTCCACCACCAACAGTAAGCTCAGAACCGGATTCTTCACCCTGTATCTGGCTTTCATCTGTTGTGTCGTCAAATGAGAGATTGACAGCAAATGTCATACCACTTCGTCCTGGTTGACTATCAGATACTTCGTTGAGTCGCGCTCTCACAAACATAAGCATGTCTTGATCAGCTGCGACAAGAAAGTCCAGGTCTTCAAAGAGGGCAGTTCCATCAGCAACGTCGCTGGTTTCAGCAGCAGCTCCTCCGTCCTTCAGAACTGGTGTTCCGTCGTCATAAAAGAGAGCCAATGCATCAATTGCATCTGGATAACAGGTGATGTCATCCGGAGGAGAAGTTGGTACACCATCACAGTCATAACTGTCATCGCCACCACTGCCTCCAATGTCAAATGAAACGCCTACAATATCAACGGTCATTTCAGCAACTTTGACATCTTCGTCATCTGCTTCAAATTCAAAGACACCAACATCATACCAGGTGTCAGAACCCTCAGCTGAGAAGGCCATAGAATCTGGTGTTTCGTTTGCCTTAATGCTTACGTCAAGCACACCAGAATCGATGAGAGTATAGGTCGCACCAGTAACGGTAAAGGTACCGTCTACTGCTGCTTCATCTCCCTCATCATCTTCAACCTCAGCATCGATAGCTGCACCTACTTCAAGGATGACAGTAACTCCTAGACCACTGAGGGTAGAAGCAATGTCACCGTGGATCTCAAGTCCGAGTTCTTCTCCGGCACCAACAAGGATACCAGCAGAACCATCTGAATCGAGTTCAGAGAACGTGAGAGTTCCTCCGGAGAGGTCTTCACCAGTTTCCTGAAGAGTGCTCGTAGCACCATCTACGGTATAGAGAGAGAATTGATCCACATCTGCGTCAACTGATGTTCCAGTGTTGTCAAAGCTAATACTCCGTATAATCAGGTCTTCTACGCTATTAGCGCGGACAGTACCGTTCCATAGAAGTTTATCATCCGCTTTCGCAACATAGATATCATCAGATTCAGACTGAATACTGACGGTAAGAGTTGGATCTTCAATAGTGTATGTCTGAGTGGTTGGATCTCCAATAGGAGTAATCTCATGTGGTCCGAATGCACCACCACCTCCACCAGAATTATCACCAGATTCAATTCCTTCTACCATGACAGTATCCATATCGAGTGTGAAGAAGAATTCGTCTCCTTCAAGGAGTCCAAAGCCAGCGTCTTCAATATCACCAATGATATCAAGAACGAGGGTTTCGTTTGTTTCCATTACAAATTCATCGCTGAATATAACAGAAACATCATTGGCACCACCACCATCAACAAGATCATCTGGACCCAAAATAGTGGCTCCTGACTCAACGTCTGTCAACTTGATATCAGTAAAGGAAGCCGCTGCAACAGCATCACCTCCAACTATACCAAGAGTATCAAGGAAAAGCGTCATTCCATCCTGGAATTCTACCGCTTCACCAAGGTTACTGATCGTAAGAGTTCCAAAACTGACCTGGTCAGTATCGGTCGCCACATCACGGATAGTAGAATCTATCGCAAAAGTGATGTCACCTCCGAGGATATCAATAGGATCTCCAGCAAGAAGACCTGATTCGGTCACGGTTACTCCAAATCCAAATCGAAGACCAGTGGCAACAACATCATTCTGAACGTCATCAAATGCAACGTTCAAAGTGTCATCTACACCACCGACAACATCTCCAAAGCATCGGAGCACTCTGCTGTCTCCATCTTCAAAGAAGAATCCTCCATCAGGAAGACCTGTCAAATCAAAGGTTGCTTCCTCGTTGCTAGTTGAATCAACTACATCAGAGATAGCTTCTCCTTGATGGCTCAGGAATAGATTTACCAGTTCTCCGTCATTGAGTCCGTCAAATTCAAGAGTTACTGCCCGCAGAAGAACATCTTCTGCTGCTCCAGCTTCTACTTGTACGCGGCACAGTTCAGAACTAGTGTCCCCGACTTCAATTTCGTCATCGGCAACGGTTTTGAACTCAAAGTCCAGAGTTCCAACGGCAACAGAACCAATAGCCATGGTTTCACTCATGATCGGGAAATCTCCCGTAACCGGTACTGGTCCACCAGTATCAGCCCCAAAACAGAGAACGTCGCTTGAAAGGTCAAAAGAGAACATGTGCTCTCCTTGTGCAATGGCACCTGCATCAATATCTGCCAGTACTCCTATTCGGGTAGTACTGCCCGCTGGAATCATAACCGGATCAGCATTGAGATTGAGAGCGGCAATTTCTTCGTCAGAAGTAAATCCTCTATCAGATCCACGCTGAGTGAATCCTTCAAAGATTTTTACCTTGTCAATATCAGCCTCATCACCAAGTCCTGATCGGGAAACAATGAAATTAGTACATTCCACGTCTTCTCCCGGACCAGCGGTAATATCAACATACATAAAAGGAATATTGAATCCTCCTTTAGGAATAGTTGTTTCTCCTGGACTATCAGCATTCAGGCTAACTTCTACCGTTCCATCAGAAGCGGTAGGTCCGGCTTCACAGGCATCTCCTGTTCCATCACTATCAGCATCTGCTTGATCAGCGTTAGCATCGTCTGGACAGTTATCGTCAGCATCCGCTACACCATCACCGTCCTGATCTCCAGGAAGTGCTACTACTCCACAAATATCTTCGCCATCAGCTACTCTCATAGTGTTGGACACTACTTTAGCAACTTCTGCTCGGGTCATAGGGTTATTTGGGGCAAACACGTCAGATGCTCCACCCATACCATGTACGATACAGTGATTGGTTGCACTGACAACATAGTCGTGAAACCAATCTCCTGCTCCGACATCACCAAATGGTGAACTGGGGTCAAGGTCAGTTGGTGTTTGACATGCTTCTGAAAGGATTTTTACTGTTTCTGCACGAGTAATAGGGTTTTCTGGAAGGAATGCTCCATCGTCATAACCTCCTACTACGTCATATGCGTATGCAGTTTCTACATAATCCTCACTCCAATGACCATCAAGGTCACTAAATGTTGGAGTATCAGGAAGCACATCTGAGTCGATACCTCCAAGACAAGCTTCTACAGCCATCTTGGTGAGTTCGGCTCGTGTTAGATTTTGATCTGGGAAATAGTTGGTTTTTGAACCATCTACAATCCCAAGATCTGCAAGGTCGTTAATATAGTCTTCTCCCCAGTGTCCTGCGGTGTCATCGTATGCAAATACAGAGAATGACAAAGCAGCCATAAGGATGGCTATACCAGCAACACCCGCAAATAATCTTTTGAGTGTACTCATAAATAAAAAAATAAAAGAATAAAAATAATACCTACAAGCAGGCCTTCTTGATCCGCCTAAGGCGGACCCCCACTTGCATTTGTAATTCAGGGAATACATATTTTTCTACAAGAAACCGTATTGCACACAGTTCTTACAAGCTTCTCCAAGTGCTTCTTCCGTTTCAAGACAGGTGTATCTGTCTCTCTTGTGATGTCAAAGGGCAAACTCTTCTTGTGACCGTTTGGCCACCTGCAAGGCAAAATCGAAAGATTCCTCGCCTGAATCACTGCGTATACAGCTCTTCATTTATCACCGTCTCATATGATAGAAAATCCAGAGTAGTGAGTCAATGAAAACAGAGGGGCTTTTTTGAGCAAAGTGAAACGTATTTTTTAAGAAAAAATGAAACAATATAAGTCTTCATTTTTTGGCTTTAAAAAGGGAATATATAAAAATTTATATTACAATTTAGTGTTAAAATTTAAAAAGAGCGTTTCACGTGAATGTGTCTCGTGTCTAACGAGCCTAAAAAGCAGTTTGTTTCTATAAAAATATACTTTTCAATGCTTTTTGTTATTTGTAAAACAGTGTATTGTTGTCGACAAAAAAGAACCAGTTGTCTATGGTGTCGACATTTATCAATCCATATCCTGTCTCAGCCCTTAAGAGAAGCGCTATGCTTTATTTTTTGAAGGATTGTATTTTTCTGTCCTTTGACGACGATATTTGCAAGCGAAAAGATTGGAGTCTGTCTCGTGCTTTTTTATAGTTGCTTGGGAACGAGAGTAAAATCGTTTCCCGAATCTCTAATTTCAAATCCTTTGGCACTTATTTCATTTCTCAGGAAGTCAGCCTTTTCAAAGTTTTTTTCTTTTTTGGCTTGTTGTCTCTGTTCTGCGAGAAGCTTTATTTCTGAAGGAACTATATGATTCTTTGCCAAGAATCGTACTCCAAAAAGTTTTTCTGCATACTCAAAAAATTGTCGTTTTTCCTGATGGGAATATTTTTTTTCGCCTAGTACCGTAAAAATAGCCGCTGTAGCGGCAGGGGTATTTAAGTCGTCACAGAAAGATTGTTCGAGTTTTTTTTCTGCGTGAGATGATCCTCTCTTTTTTGAAGGGTTTTGTGGAAGATCCAAGAGTGCATTTCGGATTCGCTGTAGTGACTGCGCGGTCGCTATGAGCGCTTCTTGAGTAAGATTGAGTTTCGTTCGATAGTGATTGGTAATAAGAAAAAATCGAATGGCATCTGCTGAATGCCCTTTTTGAAGTAAATCTTCAAGGGTATAAAAATTTCCAAGTGACTTTGACATTTTTTTTCCCTCTACCATGAGATGCTCATTGTGAAACCAATATTTGGTTGGCTCTTCTTTGTATCCGGCGACTGATTGTGTGATTTCATCTTCATGGTGAGGAAAGCACAAGTCCACTCCTCCAGAATGAATGTCAAAGGGGAGACTCCCAAATGTACTGTGCTCCATTGCACTGCACTCAATGTGCCACCCCGGTCTACCCGGATAATTGACCCCATTGAGATCAAAATCCCAATAAGGCTCTCCTTTTTTTTGTGTCTTCCAGAGGGCAAAGTCATCAATACAATCCTTATTCCCTTCGTCAGCAAGTGTGCGTGTGCCAGATTTTAGTTCGGAACGACTAATATTTTTAAGCCGTCCATAGACATGACTTTTGGCATATTTTTCAATGGAAAGATAGAGAGATCCCTCTTTTTCATACGCATATCCATTTTTATACACTTTCCGTATAAGGTCTTGCATATCAGTGATATGCTCTGTCGCTCTTGGAAGAGCATAAAACGAGGACTGAGATATGTTGAGAGCCTCAAGATCCTGAAGAAACTCTTCCTCGTAAGAAGTCGTGAGTTTTTTGAGCGCTGCTTTTGGTTCTATTTCTGGATATTTCGCTTTCGAGTCACGAATAGTCTTATCATCTACATCTGTGATGTTCATGACCCATCTGACATTATATTTCATACCATGTCGAAGCCACCTATAAAGCGTGTCTGCCATTAAAAATGCACGCAAATTCCCTATATGCACTCGGTTGTACACTGTAGGGCCACAAGAGTAAAAATCCACTCGGTCTTTGTGAAGTGGAACAAATTTTTCTTTTGCGCGTGAAAGAGTGTTGTAAAGAACAAACTCCATGTATGGAAAGACAATCTGAGGGAAATCTTTGCAAAAATAGCACTTTTCGGCAAGAATTCATATACAGTTCATAGTCAATTGTATTTAATGAAAAAAATTCTTGTTTTTGGAAATGGCCCTTTACCAGAAATGTCTCCTCATTTCAGGTCTGCAGTTCAACTCAGGACTCAGCAGTTCGTAGACTCTCTCGAGGAAGAGGGGCATTCTTATTTTCTTTTTTTGATTACGGATCAACAAGGTGTCTACAAAGAAGGAGAAAAGTATCTTCTTATTTCTCGAAGCCACCAAGATCTGTTTAAATGTGCTAAAAAATGGTTGCATTCTTCTGCGTATGATTTGGTTCTTGGGGTTAATACATTCCCAGCGTATGTTGCTTCTAAGTGCCTCAATCGCAATACGCCCTTTTGGGCGGATCTCAATGGATGGATTATGGCAGAAATGGAAGCGCAAAGCGCAGGCCTTGGGCATGACTCTTATCTCTCTCATGGCTGGAATCAGGAACGAAGTATTCTTTTGCGAGCAGATCAGATTTCTACCGTTTCTACTCCTCAAAAATTTGCCGTTCTCGGTGAAGCCGCTTCTCTCGGGCGAGTAAATCGATCTCATTTTGGAAGAAAATGGATACATGTAATTCCCAATGCACTGCCTTCCGCTCAAGCACATGAGTTTCAGAACTCAGAGAAAGATTCTCTGTTTAGAGGAAAAATAGTGCCAAGAGAAGCTTTTGTCGTAGCTCAAATAGGAGGTTTTAATAACTGGTGTGATGAGAAAACGTTGTTTCATGCACTTGAAAAGGCCATCTCTCAAGATTCAAATATATATTTTGTGTCTACAGGTGGAGCAATTGATCACATTGCTGAACATCCATTTGAGCGATTTAAAAAACGAGTGGACGCTTCTTCGTTTCGAGATCATTTCCATTTTCTGGGATGGGTCGATTCAGAAAAAATGCCTTTCGTATACCATGAAAGCGACATTGGTATTCTCGCAGATATTTTTTGCACGGAAACAGAGACAGGTGCCCGAAACAGAATAAACGAGATGATTGCATACGGTATTCCGGTCCTAATGACAGAGGGAAGCGAAATTTCATACGACATTTCATCCTTTGAAGGTGGCAAGGTTGTCAAAAGTGGCAATATTGAACTTCTCGCAGAGGCGATTCTGACAATGAAACAAGGTCCTGAATTGCGACTTCGGTTCTCTCAAAATGCACAAAAAGTAGCAATCTCTCTTTGGTCTCCTCAAAAAACTATGAAATCTTTTCGGGAATGGACAAAAAAATCTAATTACAATCTTGCTCATACAAAAAGAGTTTTTTTACAAACAAATGTGAAGAATCATATTTTTTCCGCTGTAGCTTTTTACAAGGAAAGAGGTGGAAGAGCCTTTTTTCAGAAGCTATATCAAAAGCTTTGGAGAAAATAATTTGCGCCACCCTCTAAAAAAGGAGAAAATAGAAAATGTATATCATTGAGAATAGATTTTATGAAAAAGTTGGTTTCTCTTGTTTTGAGCAGTGTACTTGTCTTGTCTTTTGGGGCGTGTGAACGCAAGCAAGCAGAAAGCCCTGACGATACAGAACAGGTCAGAACTCAAAAAAAAGAGATTGTTTTCTATAATCTCTTCGATCCGGAGGACACGCTTAAGGGACAAATTCAGGCATTTCAAAGCACGTACAAAGATGTAAAGATTACGTATAAAAAATTTCATAATATAGATGAATATCAAGCTCTCCTGCTCAACGAGCTGGCAGAAGGAAGAGGGCCTGATATTTTTGCCATTCGTAATGACTGGATTTCAAGCTATCAAGGAAAGCTTTTCCCCGCTCCAAATTCTCTCTATGTTCCTGAAAAATTTTCAGATATTTTCCTTCCGATAGTAAATGAAGATTTAATCCTCCCTGACGAACAAGGCAATGATCGAATTTGGGGCGTGTCACTCTTTGTGGATACACTCGCACTGTACTACAATAAGCAGCTTTTTCGAGATTTCCTTCCTTCCACAAATAAGCCAGCCGAAACATGGACCGCTCTCAAGGAACAAGTTTTTGGGCTTACGAAAACAGACAATAGTATCGAACGATTTTCTCTTTCTGGAATTGCTTTGGGGTACGCTGCCAATATACTGCATTTTCCGGACATCCTCTCTCTTCTGCTTATTCAACAAGAAGCAAGTTTGTATGATGCAGAACAAAAAAGAGCCCTGTTTTCAAAAGCAAAAGGAGTAAATCCCAGCACTGGTCAGCAGTCATTCCCCGTTTTAGAATCTCTCAAACTCTATACGGGATTTGCACTCCCCAGCTCTCGTCATTTTTCTTGGAATTTGCCACTTACGGGACTGTATACGGATCAAAAGGAACTAGGGGCATTTGCTCGTGGAAAAACAGCTATGATGTTCGGGTTTTCATCAACATATGATCAGGTCAAAGTCATCATTGATGGATTCGCTCGTGCCAATAAATACTCTATTCAGGTGGAAGATATTGGTATTGCCCCAGTACCTCAGTTTTCAGCTACTGCGGAATCTGGAAAACGAGAAGCCTTTGCGAAATATTATCCTTTGGTAGTTTCTCGAAATAGCCAGTACCCCGAAGAATCTTGGCAACTTTTGGAATTTCTTACCTCTCCAGAAAGCCTTGCTTTGTACCATGAAAAAACAAAAAAACCCACATCCAGGCTTGACATGGTAGAAGAACAGTCTATCGAAAAATTCTTTGGAATATTTGCACTCCAAGCTGCATATGCAAAGAGTTTACAGACCCTTGACCCTGGATCATTTTTTGCCATTTTTGCCGACATAAACGACAATATAGTCAAAAATAGAATATCTCCAGAAGAAGGCGTTAAGATAGCAGAACGAAGAATGAATTGTATTCTGGCAAAGCGTTCAAAGCCCGAACTTGATGAAAACTGTTTTGATCTCTGATGAATTTTTTCTCTTGGAAATATCTAGTTTCTGTGTACGACAAGTGGAAATTTGAGATTTTCACAAGTGTCTTTTTCCTTTCTCTTCTTTTTCCTCTTCAAACTCATATCGGTGAAGCTGCTTCTTTTTGGCAAGGTGGGTTTTCTTCGCTTTCTACTCTTTTTTGGTCTGCAAGTCTTTGTGTGCTTTCTCTCTTACTTGTCTTCTCGGGTATTGAGCTTTTTCAAAAAAAAACATCCTCCTCTTTTCTTGCTCTTTTTTACAGAGAAAGCCTTTTGTGGGGATTATTTTTTATTCTCAGCGGCATTTCTATATGGCTCAACACTGCATGGGAGAGTGGTGCTTTTTTTCTCCTTTTATGGCTTTTGGGCGGATTATTTGTCTTTTTGCTATGGTTTCACTCCGTGCGAACAAAATACATTGTAATAGTTCTTCTGATCGCTGGAGTTGCAGAAGCTATCTTTGGAATCCTGCAAACATTTCCCACTCTTCTCTCTTCAGTAGATCTTCCTCCGGGAGCATTTCTTCTTAAGTCTGAATTTCGTGAAGTATTGAGGGCCCATGGAAGCTTTTTGCATCCGAATATTCTTGGATTTTTTCTGGTAAGTATTTTTTTTCTTTCAGAAATTCTCGAAAAGAAATGGTGGATATTCAGGGGTGTTCTTCTTTTGGGTCTTGTGTGTACCTTTTCTCGTTCAGCATTTGTAGCGCTTTCTTTGGGTGGATTTTTGGCATATGTGTTGAGGAAGGATTCTTCACAAAAATCACATAAGCACTTCTTTCTTTTAATTTTCGTGGCTTTGGTAGGAGTTATACTCCGACTTCTTTTGGATGATTTCTCCACCTCTTCTTTTGAGAGAATATCTCAAACTTTTATTGCATTTGATTTGGTTACTTCTCATCCATTTATCGGTATCGGTTGGGGGAATTTTTCTTATTTTATGGCTCGATTTGATACTTTCTTTCCTTGGCAATTGCAACCGGTTCATAATACTTTTCTCCTTGTTATGAGTGAATTGGGCATCCTGGCATTTGTTATCTTTAGCGCTTTTCTTGTACGTCTCTGGTCTCTCATCAAGTCTCTCAAAAAAAAGAGAAGAAGGAAAACAATGTTTCTTGGTCTTTCTGGAGTTCTTGCTTCATTTTTGTTTTTTGAACACCTTATTCTGACTTCAGAGATAGGGTTTTTTCTCTCTGCGTTTTTTGTTGCTCTTATTTTTCAAGCCACTTCTCAAGATCTTTGAGCAGAGTTCCAGGCGATTTGAAATATCTGTCGCTGAGTGTCTGCTACTGCTTTGGAAGTAATAATGAGCGCAAATGGAAAGGGTTCAAAGGAAGTAATAAGCATGTTTTCATCAAAAATCTTGATCTCATTCTCAATCTGAAAATGTTCAACTGGAATGAGTCGTGTTTCGCGATGATATTTCGCATCTTGGTTTTGTACTATTTTTCCATCTTTGTCGTCTGGGGCAAGGCCTCTGAGGAATATGTTTCTTTCAGCTCTTCCCAAGACATATTCTTCATCATATTGGCTCCAGTGATCCCGAATATTCTTTGAATTTGCATAATTGAGTATTTCTGTTTGTGATGTAAGTGATTCATAATAGGCCTCTTTAATGCCTTCTATTCCTTCAAAAAATCGAACACTGGGGTGCACGATCTTCTCTCCTGCGATGGATCTTAAAAACGGAAGACTTTCTGCGAGGGAGTGTGCCTTTTGTTCAGTATTTCTGATAAGAATTTCTGGGTTCAGAGCGGTAAAATAGCTGATCCCTTTTCGCTCACTTCGTATCACCATCCCTTTTTCCAAAAGCCTGAGAAGAATGCTATGAGTGCTTACTCTGTTCATTTGAGCGCATTTTGCAATTTGAGAAACCGGACTGGTATTGCTCTCAAGGGTAGAGAGATATATCCTGGCTTCATTTTTTTGAAGTCCGATGTTTTGCAGTTTTTGAGTAAGAATATTTTTGTCCATTCGTCAATGTGTAATTTTTTCTTAACGGATACAATTTGTATGCGATTTTATTCCCGCAGAATGACTTCATTATAGTGTTGTAGAAGATTTCTACAAGTTTATTTTTGGCCCTTCTCAAGATTGATCTTCATATATGAATATGGATAATGATCGTGTTTCTTATTTTTTAATCTTTCTAAGATATGACTATTCCGCCTTTTTCTGAAAGCCTGAGGGATTTTTTATTACTTTCATATTCCGAATTAGAGAAAAAGAATTTGGAAATGAAAAAATTTAGGCTGCAAAGAAAATCTGAAGGGTTTTTTCGGGAAAGAATCGTAAAATATCTAAAAGGTGAAATGCGTATAAAGGCAGTAACGGTTGCTTTTTGTGACTTGGAAGGGAGGCTTCATATGCTTGATTATGACAAAAAATTCTTTTTAACTTCACATGACAATCTCACTTTTGATGGATCGTCCATACATGGATTTTCTAATCTAGGGGAATCTGATCTAAGATTTAAAGTTGACTGGGGTTCATTCCGATGGATGCCAGCTGATATTTTTGGGCCAGGAAAGGTGTTTATTTTTGCCTTTGTACGCAATCAAGACGGGTCTCAGTATTCCGGTGATTTTCGTGGAAGACTTAAGGATCTTACGGATGAACTCTACAAGAAAAAGGGGCATACGGTCCTCATGTCTCCAGAGATTGAAGGTTTTCTTATGAGAGGAATAGATGCGGAGCAAAACTATCACAGCCAAGATGGATTTGAACTCGCAACGCGTGGTGGATATTTTAATGCTTTACCAAAGGATGAACTTCGACAATTTATTGATACTACAGCCGAAGTACAGCGGGCTATGGCATTTGAAAATGAGAAAGATCATGGGGAAGTAGCACCAGCACAATTTGAAATTAACTTTAAGTACACAGAGATACTCAATACATGTGATCAAATCCTGCTCTACAAGCTCATTGCGCGCCAAGTTGCGAAACTTATGGGATGCACGGCAAGTTTTCTTCCCAAGCCCGTCGTAGGAATTAATGGGAGCGGGATGCATTGCAATATCAGTATTTCCAAAGGAACTAAAAATATTTTTTATTCCAAAGGCGGAAAAGATTCTCTTTCAGAGAGTGCGATCAAATTTGCGCATGGTATTTTATATTATGCAAATGATCTATGTCTTACCATCAATGCGAGTGTAAATTCTTACAGAAGGCTGGATCCAAACTACGAAGCTCCTAATGAAATAATGATGTCTCCCAGTAATAGAGGTGCGATGATACGAGTTCCTATTGGGAATGAAAAATCAGCACGAATCGAGGTCCGCTCTGTAGCCCCTGATTCCAATCCATATCTTGCTTCTTTTTGCCTTCTTCAAGCTGGACTTTCTGGTATGGATTCTTCTAAAAAAATGTATGCAGAGATAGAAAAAACCCTTGGAAAAAAACGTGTGCTTTGGGGAAATGTCGGAGGTGCTCTTAAGGCATTTAAGGCATCAGGATTTTTACAAAAAGCTCTCGGAACAGAGAATCACAAAAAGTATACAGACCTCAAACAAGAAATTGCTCATCGAAGTCCAGCAGAATTGGGAACAATCATCAAAACTGGTGAAGTTATATATCACCATGAAGTGACAAATCAAATGTTGTGGAATAGTTTTTAATTTCGTTCCTTCTTCCCCTTTTTCTTTTTGCAGGAGATACGAATTTGTGTCTCCTGCAAATTTTATTCGTCTGGAAATACTTCCAAAATCTTTCGATATGCATCGAGTGTATGTTGCACATTATCAATACGAATCTTGTATCTTTCTTTCCGCGCATGAAATCCTCCTATCGATTTGTGACTGTTAAACCCTTTCAGGAGATTATTTTGTGTGTATTGCAACTTTAAAAGATGAGAAAAGGCAAGTTTTAATGCCTGTTTATACTTCTTCTGATGTTTTTTGTCTCCTGTGATCTCGGCAATTTCATATGCATATATGAGTCCTTCTGTATACACTCCATCAGATGCCACATGTGGACTGCCATATTCAGGTGTTTGGGGGTTATAAAATCTTCCGATATGTTCTTTGACATCTTGCAATTCAAGAAGCTTGTCATTAAGTGCAAAGAGAGCATTTGAATACTCAGCATTTCCCGTAAGTTTATAGAGCTTATTGAGCGCAAGTGTGTGCCATGGGACGTAGGCAGGATAATAGTTCTTGTCCATATTGGCTACATATCGATCGATATAAAAACCTTGAGCCTTTTCTGCAAGCTCTCTGTATCGATCATTCCCTTCCAGTGATCCATATTCTACAAGAGCAAGAATTGCCTCTCCTGAATAAAAGGTAAGGAGATAATTTTTATCATATTGATAAGAAGGTTCTATAAACCATGGTTCGAAAGATCCATCTTCATGAAGAAGAGATATGATCCCATCAGCGAGTTTTTGGGCTTCCTGAGTATATTCTTCAAAAAATGGACTCCAAACGAGTGTTCTGAGTGCCATCGCATTTGCCCCCAGTTTGGATTTGTTGTTGAAAAAAATATATCCATATTTCCCATTTTCTGTTTCTCGATACCAGTATTTTCTTATAAATTCCAAATTGGTACGATGCATCTTCCTGAGACCTATTTCTTCCTGACTTATCTCAGCGAGAAGTCGAGACGCCATCAACTGGCGTATCATATTGTTTTCAGAAGAAGAGGTATCCGTCTGAGGATCATATTGATATGCAAAGAGGCCTTTTGCGCGAAAACTCTGAAGAAACCATGTTTTTCCTGCTTCATATGAGCTTTGAACCTTTTCATGGAATTCTTCGTCACTCCAGGAAAGAATTTCTTGAACTGTGTCTTCTGTCGTGTCTTTGTTTGGTTGATTCGAAGAAGAAAAAGTACATCCAGAAAAAAACACCAAAAAGACAAAGATGCTTGTTGTTTTCAAAAAAAAATGGTGCATATGAAGAGGGAGAATTATGCCATCGCCATCGCTTCTGACTTCTTTTTTCTCCGCGCGATTTTTTCTTTTTCTTCGATCATAGATTTTATCCTCATCACCCCTACCAGTGCATCCCGCGCCTGTTCTTCCAGTTTCATGACGATGTATTTTACCGTATCTTTGAGATTTGGGATCATAATGTGTTCGAGTGCATTTACTCGACGTCTGGTTTTTTCAATCTCATCGGCCAGTGCTTCGGCCGCTTTTTCTACTGCTGCGAGCTTGAGAAGATGCGGAAAAATTTCTTGAAATTTCAGAAGTGCCAGATCGAGATTTCCGGAAGTATTTACTGCAGAATACGTGAGCGTATCTCCAGAAAACTCCACATCAAATTCGGGGATATGGACACTCATTACATTCTTTGTGGAAACACTCAAGTCTACTTTTGTAGTGGGAGAAAGCAGTGCGTTTTCAATGGCATGCTTGGGCATCGCACTACTGGCAAAGAGGAATAGATTAAAGGCCTCTCCCATTTGCTCCTCTACCTGATGCCTGAGTTCTCGAGCCTCACGAATAATCTCCATAAATTTTTTCATCAGTCCATCACGCTTGTCTTTGAGAAGCTTATGGCCCCGAGAAGCAGTTTTTATTTGCTTTTTGAGTGAAAGAAGATTCACTCGCGTTGGATTTACTTTGAGAATTGCCATATAGCGAATTACGAATTATGAATTACGAATGAGAAATTAAGTACAAGGATTGTATCGAGAAAATTTTAAATTTTAAATGTAAAATTGTAAAAAAAATTCTCTTCGGGGAATTACGCATGAGGTACTGAGTACTGAGTACTGAGTACTTATTGCTTATTGCTTATTGCTTATTGCTAAAGACTAAGAGCTGTATTCATATTCTCATTTCTTTTTCGCCCCTGTGGATTTTTTCGTTCTCTTGGCAGTTGCTTTCGGTTTTTCTTCAGTTTCAGCAAACATTTTCTTTGTCTGTGTGAAATCAAAAAACTTATCAGCAGCATTGATCAGCTCCACAGAGGAGTGTCCTTTGGTCGAGAAAACAAACACCTGCTTCCCATGGGTTCTGAGAAGTTCTACTGGTCTCATAAAATCAGAGTCTCCCGTAAAGAGAACAGCAAGATCATAGTTGTCCTTGGCATTAAACATATCCAACACCATTTCGATATCAAGATTGGCCTTTCTGGCGACAATTTTGCCGCGACTGTCACGAATTTCCTTCGTTTTTTTGAGCCTCATAGTGTAACTCGCCAGACTGTATTCTTGATATTTTTTCCGTATTTCCTCTTCTTCTGGTTCGGCGGTGTAGTAAAATGCGTTGTAGACAGCAAATTTTGAATCAAAGTATTTATACACTTTAAAGAAGTCAATTTTCCACCCGAGTGTCTTTTCGGTATAAAAAATATTGGAGCCATCGATAAAAAGTGCAACGCGCATAGGGTGTGGGTGTAAGAGAGATTAATATATAGTAGCTTCAGAAGGATGATACCGGAAAAGTCATCTGTCGTCAGTTGTCAGTCGTTTGTCGTTTGTCATCAATTTCTTGATGAGAACATTCATTTCATCGCTCTCATTGAAGAAAGTGAAAGACTCGTAGTTAACGACTAATTTTGTAAATTTTTCAAATCCAGTAGTGGCAATACTCCATCTGGAAGTATGCCCCAATTGACCTGGTCGGACATTTTGTTTACAAATTCGAGTTGAATAACTTCCGGATTACGAGAAAGCGCTTCTCCCTTGAGCCTGATAGATTCAGATTCTGCCTGGGCTTCGATGATTACTTTTTCCTTAATGATCTCTGCTTCCTGGCGTTCAAATTCTGCTTTTTCTATCTTCTGTTGTGCCACTTGTTTTTCTTCAATTGCATTGAGGTATACATCAGAAAATCGTACATTCCTCAAAAGCAGTGCATCTAAAATAATATCGTTGCCTCTGTATTGCTCAGAAAGCTTGACTTCCATTTGACTGGAGGCTTCTTGTCTCGACTCCAAATTAAAAAGCTGTTTGGATTCATATCCTGTCACAACTTCACGAATCACGCTTCGTACTTCTGGACGAATGATCTTGATTTCATAGTCGAGTCCTACTGTTTGGAAAATATCAGAGGCTTTTTTTCCCTGAATCCGATATTGAATCGTAACATCAATATCTACCTTTTGTCCGTCTTTGGTGAGTGCTTCTATAGAATCATCTCCGGATCTTTGTCCTTCATGTGTAGCAATGCTCATTGTATAGGCCTGAAGCCTCGTATCCATGATGGTTGCCACCTGCCAAAAAGGAACTTTAACATGGAGTCCTTCTGGCCTTTCTTCGTCGAGGACCCCCCTTCCTCGATCATAAATCACTCCCACATGCCCCGGGGGGACATTGTAAAATCCATCAATGATAAGAAATGCAAGAAGGAGTGTTCCTATGGCGCCAAAGATATGCTTTGGTTGAAGACGAAAATCATTCATGGGAGAAGAAAAAGATGATGAAAAAGGCGAACTTTGAGCTGATTTTTCAGAAGGCACAGAAGAAGCCTTGTTTTGAAAGCGAGAAATGTCGAACCCCCGTTTTTGCGCTTCTGTAAATTTTTTTTTCCACACATCATACAACTTTGTCTTGGAAAAAAGCCAAAAAAGAATGAGGAGTGGGAATAATCTTCCTAAGAACGGGAAGATGATAAGGAGCGCCAAAAAAACAAGCCATATTGGTAATCGTTTTTTGGGTGGTTCAAAATTCATGCGGATAGTAGTTTTGCATGTTCTGAGGAAGAAGAAAATGGATTTTTCTTCTTCTCATTTTTGAGATTCTTCTTTTTCATCACAAGAACCTTCTTGACGGAGAGCTTAATGCAAAAATCGCGCTATTTTGTCTTTGGTGCTTCGTGTTATTTTTGATAACTTTTGAGAGAATCTCGTGTACAATTCTTGGATCAAATTTTCTTTTTGATCTACCGGTCTATCGTCAGGTCCGAAGAGTTTATCCATTGGTTGCATGGTTTCAGATGAAATGGATCCTCAATTCGAGTTTGAAGTGCACCACCTCGGAAGAATTTAATACTCTAGGTGCATGAACAACTATGAACACTTCAGTAAGAGCGAGAGACAAGAACTCTTAATACTCCACTCCAAAGGGTATTCGATGAGATCGATAGCCAAAGCGATGAACAGGAGTCACTCTACAATCAGCAGAGAGCTCAAGCGGAAGATGAAGAGAGGAGGATACGATGCGTGTAAGGCTCATCAAAAAGCACAGAACAAAAGAAGATTTAGTAAATACCAAGGAATGAAGGTACGTGAGGATGATGAGATAGAGAAGTATATGCGAGAAAAGATGTTGTTAAAATGGTCACCAGAGAAGATTGCAGGAGTACTGTACTTGGAGAAGAGAGTTCGTATTGGGAAAGATGCCATCTATACATATCTCTACAGTGCACACGGACAAGACCTATGTCCTCTTCTTTATCGCAAGAGATATAGGAAGCGTAAACGGAGAAAGAAGAAATCAAAGCATGAAATCATCAAAGATAGAGTGTTTATTGCCCAAAGACCTCAGCATATCAACCAGAAGAAAAGATTTGGACACTACGAAGGAGATACCATGGGCAGACCCAAGAAAGCTTCCCCACAAACTCTTGTCATCGTTAGAGAACGACTCTCTCGTAAAATATTCGTGAAGAAGGTGTCTCGGCTCAGAGAATCCATGCAGGGATTTGGAGACATTCTGCACCAACTCCCTGCATACTCACTTACCTTGGACAACGGTGTAGAAAACACCAGATATAAAGACTTAAGAATCCCTATTTATTTTTGTGACCCCTACTCTTCTTGGCAAAAAGGCTCTGTAGAAAACGCCATTGGAAAACTTAGAAAATTTGTCCCTAAGAAAGCTGACCTCAAGAATTTCTCTCAAAACCAGTTACAATCCTTTGTTGATACTCTTAACAACACTCCCATGAAAGTTCTCGGCTTTAGAACTCCCACCCATGTCTTTGACTTCTATAACAATCTCTAATATCTTTTTATCCCAAGTGGTGCACTTCACCACAGAATGCGGGGATTTAAAAGTCTAGCGTATTAAAAGTTATTATTGATAAATTATCAAATTATTTTTCAACTACAAAGGACAGCCACAATAGCTTTTTTTATTTTATTCGAAGCTTTATCTAATAGCTTTATAAAGTCCATACTTTCTTGATGAGAATGGGATCTTGAAAATCGGCTGGCGTCTAATACATACTGCTTCAATTCAGGCAATTTATCTAATAGTTCTCTTAGATTTTGACGTCCAACGGGATCATCTTCCCATTTCCATAATGTATCCATATCTCGTAAATAGGCGGCTTGCATGATAGAACCCGTGATATATTGGCATTTTTTATTTTTGATACCTTCTCCACTCTCTTTTCGATCATTATTTGACGAACGGAAAAAACTTTTTGTCACTCTTTCAACAGCATGCATTCCCTCTTCTGTTTCAAAGATATCATCCACTTCAGTGCAATGAGAGACCCTCAGAAGTCTTCTTTTTCCCATGTGTATTACGAAAATTGATTTAAAATGGCGATATTATGTTACTGTTTTTAGCACTTGGCAATCCTTTTCGGAGTACATAAAATATGACACACTCTAGGTCATGAAACTCCCTGTTCGAAAGTCATCATCGCACAAAGGGCAAAATGGCAGAGTTTATGTCATTGGAGGAAGTGAGCATTTTTATGGAGCGCCTATTCTTACCGCGCTTGGTGCGGAAAAAAGTGGAGTAGACCTTGTTTTTGTGGCATTTCCTTCTGAGCATCGAAAAGCTGTGGAAAAGGCGGGTCTTAATTTTGTTCTCCATGAATTCCAGGATTCGCATTTTACTCAGAAGGATTTACCTTCTATTTTAAAAACGGACTCTGATGTTTTTGTCATTGGAAACGGACTGGGGAAGCATCCGGAAACACATTCTGCTATTATACAATTTCTCTCTCAAGTATCAGTCCCGGTGGTCATTGATGCTGACGCTCTGATTTTAGAAATTTTGCAAATACCAAAAACATCTCAGTGGATATTGACACCTCATGCAGGAGAATTTGAAAGAATATTTGGAGGAGAGGCAGGCGAGGCAAATATCGCATCAATGGCCCAAAAATATAATTGTATAATTTTAAAAAAAGGCCCGATGGATATCATCGCCCACCCAAGTGGGAAAGATGTTCACAACACAACTGGAGTGCCTCAAATGAGCATTGGTGGTACTGGCGATGCTCTTGCCGGTATCGTGGCTGGTTTTGTTGCCCAAGGAATACCTGCTCTTGATGCATGTGTATCGGGTGCATGTCTTTGGGGCAGGTGTGGTGAAATCCTTGCAAAAAAGCAGTCCTCCTTTTCTGCAGAAGAAATGCTCAATATTTTTCCAAAGGTTCTTTTTGAAGAATACAAAAAATGATGATATCTCCTCAAATCTTTCAGCCATTTTTAGACAAAGTCTTTGTCCGGTTTTGTGGGAAGCCACTCAACTTTTTGGAAGATGAAAATGACAATATTTCTGATTGGAAAAAGCTTGATCTTCCTGCTCCTGCTTTTATGAAACAAGCCCATGGCGATAGTGTCCAAAGAGTCGATGTTTCTGGAAAAAATGAGAACACCGATGCCCTTATTACGACTGAAAAAAATCTGCCGCTTTTGGTAAAAGTTGCTGACTGCATGGCAGCTCTTATGTATGACCCAAAAACAGAGGTAATAGCTGCTGTCCATGCCGGCTGGCGTGGCTTAGCTCAAAAAATATTTACTAAAACAATTGGCGTTTTGCAAAAAAGATATTTTGTACACCCTCATAACATTGTCCTTGCCCTTTCTCCCAGCATTCATCTTCCGGAGTTTACAAATCCTCAAAAAGAAACTCCCGAGTTTTTTCATCCCTTTATACATCAAAAAAATCAAATTGATCTCTGGCAGATAGCAAAAAAGGAGCTTTTAGAAAATGGCGTAGCTGCAAGCAATATTGAAATGCCTGCATTTTGTACTCACAGTGACTCACAACAAAGATTTTGGAGCCACAGAAATGGGGACTCAAAAAGAAATGGAAGTATAATTTCTCTCATATAATCTTATGATGTGATCTTTTTGAAAAGAGTTAGCACGTGTATCTCTCCTCTGTCAAAGACTCTGTTTGCTCTGTCAATTGTTCTATCTGGCATCGGATTGCCTCTGGCAAAGTCATACTCACATTAAGTTCTTGTAATTTTTTCCTTACGATTGGCGCTATATCTCTAAATTGATCCTTAATGTTGCTTTTTTGTCTCTTTTGAAGAATCATTGCAACCTCCAAGGCTATTCCACTTGCAGCTGCCGCTATTATTCCCATTGTCACTTCATCAGGTCCTGATGAAGCGATGAAATCTTTTAGGAAAAAGGGCATGGAACCGAGAAATACCGCAAACGCACAATGAAAGCGATTGACTGCCCTTCTAATGACTTCCTCCTGTTCTGTCAAATTTTCCGACACAGCACCTTCTATTGGTGGGATTTTAGTGTCGGCTACAAGTTGATTTGTGCTCGAGATAAGATTCCTCGCTATCTGTAGTCTTGATTTTCTTTCTACTGATTCAGAATTGTCTCTTGCTGATCCAGAAATATCGGACTCTGGGGATATGGCAATTTCAGTCATATTCTTTTAAAATACGTCTTGAGTATACATTCGATCATGTTTTACACAAGACTAAAATATATTTTTGTCTACTGCTTCTTATAGACTCTCCAATTGTTCTAAAAGTGCTTCTGCTGTTTTTTCATCAGTTACTTTGTTTTGTTCTTCTTTTGTCCGTCTTGCTTCTCTGGCTTTTTTTCGCTTCTTTTCTATTTCTTCGATATCAATTGCTGGTTCTTCCGCTTTTTTTACAGAATATTTTTCATCTATAGCCGCCAGCTTTTTCTTTTCATTTGTAAGAATATCTTCGAGCTCTTTTACTTGCTCTGGAGTCATCACTGGGAGAACCTGAAGCCAGTAGTTCCGCTCTTCTGTATTCATTGATTCACTCTGCAGAATGAATTCTACGAGTTTTGGGTATTTTTGCTTCGCGTCATCTGGAATGACAACTCCTGCCGATGTCGTCTGATTGTCTGCCATATGTTCTTACAAAAAGTATTATACTCTTTTGGGCTTTGGAATCTTCCAAATCTTGATATTTTGCTTGATCAAAAATTGATGGGAAAGATAGAGAAATCCCAAAAGGAGAAAGGGGGCTATCAGCGGTGTAAGCGTAGTGCCAAAGATTTCAAAAATAATGAGAAGATTGAAGACTGTGTGCACAAAGGTCGCGAGGAAAAAGGCTTCTCGGACAAGATCTCTCCTGCGATGATGGTGTGTTTTTGTGGAATGATGGTGGAGGATGTGGTGAAAAATAATATGGAGTTCGAGGGTCTGAAGTGCATTGTGCCAATGAGGAAAGTGCATTCTTCGTTCTTTTTTGCATACAGTGTGTGAAAGTCGAGCGTGTCCCCAGAAATACCCAAAAATACCGGAGAAGATAGTATGGCCCAGCATTGTTCCAAAACTTCTAAAAATAAAGATTCTCAGAAAAGAGGGAGAGATACCATCAAGCATGAGTGCATTGGCGAAATACACAACATTTTCCATAAAAGCAAATCCCAGTGCTGCAGATACAGAATATACAATGCCATCTACAATCTGATCAAAATATATATCGAGCTTTCGCCCCATACAGACCACTGAAAAATGTTTAAAAAATTCTTCTAGCCCCGCCAATACCAGCACAAAGAAAAAGGTAGAAAGGAGAAAGTATTTTGTCTGAAGAATTTCCCAAAGTGAAATAAGGTGTGAGCTGTCTTGAAGCATGAACTGAATACCAAAAAAGGGAAGTACTCCCAGCATTCCTAAGAAAAAAGCTCTCAAAATCATAGTTTTTGGTTCCGGCTGGAGAGAATCTTTTTTGTACCATATGATGAGCCAAAAAATAGCTGGCAAAATGGCGTAAAAGACCGCTGCTGTCCATGTAAAGATCTGTGGCATAGAAAAGGGAAGAATTCATTTATTTTTCTTCTCTCTATTATGACACATATTTGACAAAAATGGAATATTAATTCTAAATATTCAACTGTTCGTACATTCGCTTTTTTATTGCAATATATTTTTATTATTGTTAAAATTGCTTTGTTTTTAATATTTGTTTATTTTATTTATGCCATCGCCTGATATCAAGCAATGCATTCAAGAAGATTTAGCAAGGTCAGGAGGCGCTACTCGTACTCAATCGTATATTAATAATGAGTGTCAATTGGGTAATACTTGTGGCATCCGTCTTTCTCGTAAAGATTTGCAGCGAATAAATTTGGAGAGCTCTGAAACGGATATTATTGCTGCACTTCTTTCAAATTATCTTCATGAAATCGAGTCGCTATTGAGTCTCCCTGGAAAAGATTCTCATCCTCCTATTCTTAGAAAAACGGTAGGTCGAATCACCAGTTTTCTTAACAATGAAGAAAAGAGGAAGGCTGCTTAAAAATCAAAGCGATTTAATCATATAGGTCGCTTCGTCATGGTATCCTCGTTTCCGATAGTATTCTTTGGTGCCGATGCCAGAGATAACTGCCACTTGGGGAATACCAAATTCTTCTCGCACGATCCGTTCTGCTTCCTTGAGGAGTTTTTTTCCCCATCCACGATGCTGTGAAGTGCCCTTCTTCTGAGCAATAGGAGTTAGTTCTCCATAGGTATGCAATTCTCTAATAAGCGCACAACTCTTCAAAGATGTAAAAATTGGCTTTCCTGGATTTTTTTCTGGAAAAAACCAAGAAGGAATCCGAAGTCTCAAAAGAGCAATAAGCCTGTTGTTTGACGTTTCGAAACTGAGAAAAATTTCTTGTCCATCATTTGCTTCATAATCAATCCTTTTGAGTCGCACCTGATCTGGGTCAAAAGTATCATCTCGGATTTCCCGACACCGAATACATTGGCAAAGTGTTCCTCGTTTTTTACATATCTCTGCCAAATTCTGACGTAAATTTGTGGTTTTGGATCCTCCAAGGATAGCAGTGCGAGGAATATCTCGAATCAAACGAGTAATGCGCACCCATGGCGGAGTCATGGCTTTGATGTCGAGTAAAAGAGGAATGAGATCTTTTTCTGTTTGGGGGACAAATTTGCCGTCCCGATGCCATTTTTCCAGTTCGGAATAAGGTGTAACCAAGCAGGGATAAATCTTGAGATAATCAGGCTTAAAATCTGAGGATGTGTAGAGTTCATGAAAACTTTCTCTGTCTATTTGGGGAGTGCTTCCGGGGAGTCCTGGCATCATATGGTGGCAGATTTTATATCCCGCATCGCGGAGTATTTTTGTAGCTCTCGCTGCTTCTGCCTTTCCGTGGCCACGCTTTGTGTATTCAGAAACAGTGTCGTTGAGAGTTTGTACTCCCATTTCTACTCGAGTACATCCCATATATCGAAATCGACGTGCTTCATTTTCATCCATATGATCTGGCCGTGTTTCCAGCACAATACCGATAGATCGATGTGCAGCTCCTTCATTTTGTTTTTGAACAGTCTTCCTTTGAATGCGAGATGTGTTGTCTCCATTCATCGCCTGCAGGCATCTTTTGACAAACCAGTTTTGATACCGCTTGGGAAGAAAAGAAAATGTTCCTCCCAGCACAATAAGTTCGCACTTATCGGTTTCATGTCCAGTATCTCTCAGGGATTGCAAACGGTTTGTGACTTGTTTCCAAGGGTCAAATGAGTTCAGAAGTGCTCTCATTGCTGCTGGTTCTGAAGAAATATAACTTTTGGGCATGACAAGTGCCCCAGGGCGTTTATACTTTTTGGGTACATTTTGTTTTCCATATTTTTTCTCCGAGTCGAGTTCAAACAGTGTCTTCCCATCTTTTGAAGCACGCTCCGTCGGGCAATAGACACATCTACCAGGGCACGCAAATGGCTTGGTGAGTACCGTAATCGGAGCAATGCCGGAAAGAGTACGGATAGATCTTTTGCGGAGTTTTTTTTGGAGCCATGGAGTTTCCGGGATTTGCTTGGTAGCGATAAGATGACGATAGCTTTTGAGAATCTTCATATTGGATAAACTAGAGATATCATTCCCTCGGGTACATCTGCTTTTAAGTTCTTCAATATCTTTTGCATTCCAATCTTTTCCTTCTCTCAGAAGAGTAGTGATGATTTCTTGAGCAATTTTTTGCTCAGTGCCTGTTACGATGACATCTGCAAATCTTTTCATAAATATGAGTGCTTAATTTGTTGCTAAAAGAGTTTGTTGTAATTCAATTTCAATTATATCAATCATTTTTTCGGTAAGGGTGTCCCTGAGTTCATCGTTAAGTTCTTTTCGAATTTCGTGGAGAAGAGGTAGCGACCGCGGGGTGTCTTCTATTTCCCTAAGTAGCTGCACTATCTGATTTTTTTTTCCCTGCAAAGTTTCATATATCCCTACTTTTTCTGCAAAAATCAATACAGGGTTTTCTGACTTGGAAAAAGCTTTTGGATTCCAAAGGAGATGTGCAACATTTTCTTGTTCTTCTGTCAAAGAAAGTACTTCCTCTATAACACGTTCTTCGCCACTCTCAATATCTCTCTTTGCAAAAAGTCTAGTAAAGAGAAAGTTTAGAAGTCGGAGCTCTTGAATCTTGATTTGCAAAAGAGATCTCTTTTGTTCTGGAGTTTTTGCAACGGCATTTCTCAGAAGTTCTTTTTGTGCTGTGTATCTTGCAAATTCATCCTTGGGAACATAATTTTTATTTTCCGTAAAAGTATATTGAATGCTCCACAAGGATTCAAGAATATTCTGATGCAGAAAAATGGGGTCTTCCGAAAATACTTCTGCTTCTGATGCCGTAACGACTTTTTGTATCTCAGTATATCGTAAATCTCCTGCAAAAAAGGCAAGTTCTTTCTTCAATTTTGTAAAGAGATGAAGTGCAAAAGGCTTAAATTCCGGAGATTCTCTTAAAAGAGACTGCAGTGATGTGACTCCTTCGGCAAGTGTCTTTTGCACGAGGTCTCCTCTTGATTTTTCTGAAAGCAAAAATGCTTCTTGGAATCTTTTTTCTATATTCTGGAACTGTTTTTCCGGATTGTTGCTCAGTTCTTTTCCTTTCTCAAGTGACCTTTTTATCAAATAGAAAATAGAGCCTGGGAGTACTCCTGTTTGGTTCTTGTACGAATCCAAAATTTCTTTTCGAGATGCAATGCTATACTGATTCTCGATATTTTTGCTTCCTCGAATCCACTCTTCAGATTCATCTTGCCCCTGTATCGATTCGACCATGGGCTCTTCTACTAAAGAAAAACGTGCTTTCATTCCCGCTATGAAGATCCCTCTTTTTTGACTTTTTCGATCAAGGATATTCACGCTCCTTTCCCATATCCTTACCATCACAGTGTTGCCTTCTTTCGTAATATCAGCCGTAGCAGCTTCAGGGATTACTACAATATCGCCAGCTATAATAGAAACGCCTGCGCTTTGATTAGAAGTTGAATTCGTTTGAATCCAAATCTGTCCTTCCTCTAAAAGGAGGTCTATTTCTCCTGTGTCAGGAAAAGAGGGGTGGGGGATATTTCTTTGCAAAATAAGGCTCGTATTTTTTCCCATATGAAGAAGTGTCCCGTCAAAAAATGAAATCGTTGCCGTGTCTTCCTTGGTGCTGAAAGTATCGCCTTCTAAAAGATTTGCACTTGTTGTGAGTTGCTCACGAATTGATCCTTGTAAAAGAAATGCTTCTTCTGAAGTGCTTACGACAGACGTCTCATGTGTTCCTACTGTTTGTGTGCCGAGTATAAATTTTCCACCTCCAAAAATGAGGATAGTGATCAAAAGGATAGCCGTAATTCCTTTTTGGATTTTTGGTTTTTTAAGAAGTGCCAATGGATTTAGTGCTTCTCTCTGCTCTTCATATTCTTTTTGTGTTCCAATGTTTTCCCAGAGAATATCTCTAATATGAGTGAGGTCTTCTTGCTCTCCTATTTTCCGAGCAAGTGGAAGTATCCATGCCTCATTTGCCTCTCCCATGTGTGAAAAGAGAAAAGCCTTTAGTGATTCTCGGAATTTCTCTGAAGGAACAACGTGTCTTCCTTCATAGAGTCGCCGTTCAAGTGACGCGGAAGAATTTTCCATAAGAATTTATGTTTCCTAAGTTACCTGACCTTCTTCTTCAAATGCTTCTCTTAGTTTTTTGAGTCCTCTGGATTGTAATATTCGGACGGCTCCACTTGTTTTTTCAAGAATCATTCCAATGTCTTCATTGGTAAGCCCACAAAAATACTTGAGAATAACTGCCTCTGCTTGAGATGAAGGGGTTTTTGCAAGTGCCCGAGACAACATGCTTTTTTCTTGTTCCTCGAAAGAGATTCTTTCTAATTCTTCCCTTTTTTTTCTTTTACTTTCTTCTAAAAACTGTTGTCTTTCAGGGCTTGTTTTTTTTACTCTTTCTAGAAAGTTTACTATTTTTTTATGTGCTATCTGAAATACCCATACTGCAAAAGGTGCTTTTCCGTCTTTTTTGAATCTTTTAATCCTTTTCCATATGGTGAGAAAAATTTCTTCTGTTAGTTTTTCTGCATTTTCTATGTCATCAATTCGAAAAAGAACGAATCTATAAATGGGAGCGAGAAAAGCTTCAAAAATTTCTTCAAAAGCTTCCTGATCTCCTTCTTGAGCATTTTGTAAAACATGCTCACCGATAATATGCTCTGCTTCCATCATCAGATATTATGGACAAATAATTCCCATTTGCAAGACTCTCTGCTATGTACGTATCAACTTTGTTCTTTTTCTCACACATAAAAAGATGTGAAATAAAAAATCCAAAATTGAATCTTGCATTTTCAATATTGAATCACTAAACTTTCTTGGCTTTATACCTATTGTATTGTGGCGACCGTAGTTCAGGGGTTAGAACGTCGGGTTGTGATCCCGGATGTCGTGGGTTCGAATCCCATCGGTCGCCCCATAATTATCCTGAGATATATCATTGTTCCACGTTTTAAAATCAGAGATTCTATTTTCTGAAGTTGAGAAAATTTAAATGTTTCGAGGTAAAAAGCCTAATTTCCAGTCGCAATTGGAAGGAACGGGAGTATTACACTTCCCAGAAGGGCAAGAATAGAAAGAAGGGCGAGTGTCATTACCATGGCTTTTTGCGTTTTTTTATTCATAAAAATAAATATAAGATTTTTTAAAGAAGTTATTTGTAAATATTGAGAGCTCTACTGCGCTGTAATATTTTCTGACGCTTGGGAAGTAGTCCCATTCTCATTTGTAATAGAAAGAATCACTGTGTATTCTCCTGAGTCCTGGAATACGTGCGTAGGTGCTTGTTCCTCGGAAAGGAAGCCATCTCCAAAGTCCCATTTCCAGAAAGAAGTCGTTCCCTCAGAACAATCTTGGAATGTAATGGTCAATGGCGCAGTTCCTTGAATCCTGCTAGAAGTAAAGCAGGCGCTTAACGGTGGAACACGAACGGCTACAATTTTTTCTCCTTCGGCTGTTTCTCCACTGTCAGTCGTCACTTTAAGTTGCACTGAGAATGTTCCTACCTTGGTATACGTGTGAGTCGTGTGTGCTCCTGTTACTTGGACTGGTGTTCCGTCATTAAAATTCCATTCATAAGAAAGAATGTGGCATTCGTCTCCACATGTGGAATGTGAACCATCAAACTCTATGGTGAGCGGCGCAGCCCCTGTTTCTGGGGTTGCAAGAATAATTGCTGATACAGCATCTTTTTGGGTAATGACCAAAATCTCTTTTGTACTTCTGTTCTCTTTTGCGTCGATAACTGTGAGGGTTACGGCAAAAGTGCCCGAGGTAATAAATTCGTACTCTGCTTTTTCTCCATATGCATCTGGAATACCGTCTCCCGTAAAGTCCCACTCGAAGGAAACAATATCATCTTCTGCATCTGTTGTTTTCGTAGCATCAAAAGATACGAGTAATGGACTTTTTTCTGCTCGTATCCTTCCCTGATCGTCTGCTCTTGGATTTGTAGTCATAAAAAGAGAAGGGGCATTTGTTGTGTCTTCAGAGAGTGATCCGAGAACAGTAACTTCCCTCTCAAAGTTTTTTACACGATCGTCTTGTAAAATCACTCTGAGTTTTACTGGAAAAATTCCTATTGTTTCAAATGTATGAATTGTTTTTGGGCTTGATGAAGACTCGTATTCCCCTGTTCCTTCAAAATCCCATTCATATGTTCTCACTGCTAAGTCCCTGGTAACTTCAGAGGCGTTAAATTCAACTGTGAGAGGGACTTCTCCTGAAGATGGAAGAGCTTCAAATACAACTTGGGAAATGTTGAATGCGATTTGAAATTTTTCTGTTTCTCCATTTTCGAGCTCCACAAGAAGAGCTATCGTTTGTCGGCCTTGGTCAGAGAAATACAGATCGATATTGGGATCCTTTCCATTATCGATTTCAAAAATACCATCCCCTTCTTTGTCCCATAAAAATCGTTGTACTTTTCTTCCCTGCTGCCTGAGTATTTCTTCAATATCTCCTGCGGAAAAAGAAAGTGTTGCGGGAGCGGTAATGGAGTCTGTCACATTCATATTCATAGCCTGAATTTTGTATTTTTCTGCCAAGTCTGGCTCTGGCAAGTTCGTAATGTACGTAAACATACCAAGCCATGCGAGAACTACTGCAAAAATGAGCCCTCCACACACCACTCCAAAAAGAAGTGATCTTCTCCTTTTTTGTTTTTCTTCTTTTTTGGCAGAAATAGCACGAAAGAGCCCTATGGAGAAGAGCAGGAGCAAGAGAATTGTCAGCGCACCAAAAACCCAATTGACCAGTGACTTGAGAAACTCTTTGACCTCTGCGCTGTCGATTCCAAAGCTCTGCAGAATAGGATTATTAGCCCCTCCAATAGAAATAATGAAGATCAGGAGAGTGATCACCAGAAGAAACAGCAAAAACAACGTTGCAAACAGCGCTATTCCGGAAAGCCCTTTTTTCTTTCTTCCTTGGCTTTGACCTTCGGAGGCTTCTTGTCCTTTTTTGAGTGATTCGAGAAACACGTTTTTTTCTTCTTCAGGAGTCATAGCGCGTATAAGTAAAATACGACCGCTATTTTCTCAGAAAAGAAAATGGATTGCAAAGTAAGCCGATTAGTATCCGAAAAATAGTATGTGTTTTGGAGTTCAAAAAAACATGACAGATATTTTGCTTCTTCACAAAAAAGAGAAAAGTCCGTATCTTTCTTTCTGCCTGATTTTTTGAAGAAAAAGAGCATGAATGAGCGAGTTTTTTATATGGATCAAAATGCAGATCTCTCAGATTTGATCCAAAGCATGAAAAATTGTAAATCAGATACAACTGTATTTGTGCTCTCTCGAAAATCTATTATCTTTGAGAGTATTGTCAATCTTCAAATTCTTCACACAGAAGCAGAAAAAAATGGGAAAAATCTCATAATTATTACACATTATCCAAAGGGTCGTAAAATGTGTGAAACGGCCCTTATAGAAGCACATCCCTCCCTTGAGCACTGGGGGAAAAAGGCACCAAAGGATGCTATTGTTGCCAAAAAAAACACGGAAAAAGACTTTCCATCCTCCATACGAAAAGTTCCTATTACCATAGAAGAAAATCCTCACTACACATTTCATCGTCCTCAGAGTTGGAAAGAGTTTTTGACAGAGCCTTCTTGGCAAGCTCTTTCTCTCCTTCTTCTTTTTTCTGTGGCGTTATTCTTTTTTCTTTCCTTTGTCGCTTTTCCCGGGTCAACTGTTTTTATTACTCCAGAAACAAAAGCTATTGAAACCATTACGAATTTGCAGCTCATTAACGCAGAAAAAGGAAATGTTGATCCTGATATTTTGAAAGAAGATCACGTGATAGGAGTTCCTCTCGAATCTGTTTTCGAAAAAGCTATAGAATTTCCCACTGTCTCCAAAGAGTTTCAAGGGACCAATGCAAATGGAGAAATTGTGATTTATAACGCGTTTCCTGAGGAGAAGCGTCTTCGTCCCACTACGAGGTTTCAAAACAATGTAGGACTTGTTTTTCGTATAGAAGATTGGGTCATTATCCCTTCATCCATCACAAATCCCAATGGCGAATTAGTACCGGGCACGCTTAAAATGCCGGTGGTTGCCGATGAACAAGATGTTTTTGGAGAATTTGTTGGAGAAAGAGGAAATATAAGTCCACAAAAGTTTTTTCTTCCGGGTCTTCCAGAGTCTTCTCAAACAGGACTGTGGGCAGAATCTGAAGAACATTTTTCTGGAGGATTTACTGATTGGATTCCGAGAATTGCGGAAGTCGATATAGAGGCGGCGCAAAATAAAATTGAGTCAGAGCTTTTGGAAGGTGCTGAAAAAGATATTTTGCGATTCTTGCAAGAAAAAAATCATGAGGAAAGTACAGATCTTGTTTTGCTTTTGGGAAAAGGTTTTGTGGAAAAAGAGGTTCTGGACTTGGAAATAGAAAAAGATATTCTTGGAACGACGCAAGAAAGCTTTACTATTGCTGCAAAAATACGCGTCCGCGCTTGGGCATATTCTGATTCTGAACTCAGAAAACTTCTCTGGGCACATCTTTCTACTAAAACTGATTCTTCAATGAGGCTGGCTGCAATTGATATCAATGAAAATGCAGCTGAGCTTCTCGAAAAAAATGAACAAGAGGGATTTTTGAAAATTTCTATTCCTTCTCGAGGAGCAGAAGAATTTTTGATTGATCCTCGGAGTGAAGCAGGGATTTTATTTGTAAATGAAATAAAATCACAAATCACAGGTCTTTCAAAAGAAGAAGCGGAAGCTTTGCTGTCCAATCGAGAAGAAGTTTCTGCAGTAGAGATCTCTCTTTGGCCATTTTGGAACAGGCGAATTCCCTCTCTTCCAGAAAACATCTCTATTAAACTCAGAAATGAACGGTTCCCTTCTTTGCAGGAATAAATCTCACATATGTGCAGGAGAAAGTGTTTTACTTTTCTTCAGAATTTCGCGACACTATTTTCCGCACTTATTTTTACTCTTTCTTATCTCCTTATGTCCAAAAAAGAAAATCCTTCTCTTTCAAAAATTATTCATGCTGTCATTGCTATTTTGTCAGTGTTGAATCTCCTGGTTCTTATTTTCCTTTTTACTGGCGTTCCCCCTTTGGGAGACTATTTGAAAGGTCTTGACTCTGCTGTAGATGCAGGAATTGATCGATATGTTGGTCGTCAGGAGGAAGAAGCTCGTAATGCTCAAGAGGTTCAGCAAAAAGAAGCTGCAGAAAAAGCCGAATCGGTTCCTGGGTTGCGCGAATCTGATCATGTTGTTGGTTCCCGCGATGCAGAGATCCTCTTGATTGAATATTCTGATTTTGAGTGTCCGTATTGCCAACGATTTCATCCTACTGCTCAATCCGTTGTGGACAATTCTGGTGGACGAGTCGCATGGATTTATCGGCATTTTCCGTTGAGTATTCATGCTGGAGCTCAAAAGAAAGGCGAAGCGAGTGAATGTGTTGCAAAACTCGGAGATGATGAAGCTTTCTGGAAGTTTAGTGATGTCATTTTTGGAGAAGAATTTGGATCTCATAAGGTGGAGGGTCTTGGTGCGATTGCCAGTAGTATAGGCATTGATGCTGATGCTTTCCAAAATTGTCTTGATTCAGATGAGATGGCTGGTCGTGTTCAAGCAGATTTCACAGAAGGGGCCAGTATCGGTGTGATCGGAACTCCTGGGAACATTCTACTCAACACAAAAACTGGAAAGGTGAGGCTTGTGCCAGGGGCTGTTCCTGAGGCGACTCTCAATGCCGCTATTGAAGAAGTCAGCTCATAGAATATTATGGAACTTGCGAATATTACACTTTGGGTCGCATTTCTTGCTGGAATTGCGGCCTTTTTTTCGCCGTGCATCATTCCTGTCCTTCCTGGGTTCTTTGCATTTCTGGGAGGCAGTGCTGTCCAAAAAAATTCTCGCTGGAAGATATTTGGCAATACTCTTATCTTTGCCTTTGGTTTTGCTACTGCGTTTGCTCTGATCGGAATGAGTGTCCGCTTTCTCGGAACCCCTCTTGCAGTTCACAAAGAACTATTTCAGCGCATAGGTGGCGTTCTTTTTATAATTTTTGGGCTGATGCTTTTGGATATTATCCCTCTTCCTGCTGTGAATCCAGGAGGTATTATGAGCCGTCTTCACTCCTCCTCTCGCGTCATGCGTGATCTTCTTCTCGGAGCTACCTTCGGATTTGCTTCTCTTGCCTGTACGGGGCCTATTTGGGGATCGATTTTGTTTTTGGCAACCGGTGAAGCAACTGCTCGCGCTGGAATGTGGCTTCTCATATTCTTTTCTTTGGGTCTCACCATCCCCTTTCTGATTTGCAGTCTTTTTGTGCCGGAGGTGAAAAAAATGCTAAAAAAACTTTCACGTATTGCTAAATATACACATCACATTATGGGATGGATATTGATCCTCACAGGAATCGCTTTCTTTTTTGGGTGGCTCGATGTATTTGCTGGATGGGTTTTACAGGTTATCAAATAGTATTTTTTTGTGGCAAAAATATTTCTAACATCATGCATCTGGTGCTTCCGCCGCCAACCGTTTCTATTGTGGAAATATCAGGGGCTAAAATATTGCCTCCTTTCCTCTTTAAATGTTCTTTTTGATCCAAAGATAAACTTCTGAAGGCTTTCTGGGACATGACGATAAAATGTTCATTCTCTTGATTCCGAACTTCCAATATATTTCCAGCAAAATGATCCATTTGTTCTGGTGTAATAGCAATTGTTGTTTTCTTGGTACTTTCAAATGCATCGCGAAGTTTTTTTCTTTCATTTTTATCAGAAATAACTTCCCAGCATATCGCCACAAAATGAGTTCCCACGCTCATCAGCACATTTGTATGGTATACGGGGCTCGTTTTCTCAGTTCCAGAGGACTTGTGCGAAGTGTGAAATGAAATCACTTTATATCCTTGATCGGCTTCCCACTGACATAACATCTGTGGTGTTGTTCGCTCAGAAATAGCAGCGTAACAAATTTTATTTTCTCGATCCAGGACCATGCTCCCAGTGCCTTCAAGAAATATTTTCTTTTCGTGTTCGAAAGAGTAGTCATATATTTTAGATATCGTGAATTTTTCTCGAAGAGTATTCATCCACTCTTTGTGTTTTATGATTTCAAGTCGCCTGTTTTGTGGTTTGAGAGAGTAGAAACAAAGAGTTCCATCCACGTGAGTTGAAATCGCATTGTTGGGAAAGATACTATCGGGTGTATGAGGCTCAGAGGAGTCATTAAAAATGAGAACAGTAATGCCATGATCTTGAAGAAGATGAGAAAAACGATCAAATTCCTCTAATGCCTTTTGTTGTTCGTCCAAAATATTGGCATTATACTGAATAAACGCATTATCATTTGTCTCCGTATTCCAGGTAAAATTGGCGGGGCGTATCAAGGCAATAGTATTTGCTGTTTGTAATTGAGACATAATTGGGGGAAGGGCTTTTTTAAATATATACTATTAGGAAAGTATTCCAAAAGGATCTCCTTCCTTGCCTCTGCCATGGAACTCTGAGAAAATGGCGGAGACTTGTTCTCTCTTAATTCTGTATGGCTATTCGCAGAAGACGCCGGCGCGCCACTCCTCGTAGAAAAAAACAAAAAAGCGTTCCTCTCTTTCCAAAAATGCCAAAAATGGAAATCGATATTCCAAAGTCAATATCGCAGGAAGTAGCGGGGGTTATTTTTGCACTCCTCGGAACCCTCTTTCTGCTGAGTCTTTTAGGAAATCTTGGCATCGTGGGTGAGAAAACGAGTGCGCTTTTAATTACTCTCTTTGGAGTGGGTGCATGGATTTTGCCATTTCTCTTTGCCGGGCTAAGTTTTGCAGCATTTTTCGGCCGGAAAACAAATTTTAATTTCACAACTCTCTTGGGAAGCTTTTTTGTACTTTTTGGTGCATCTGGAGTTTTTCATACATGGCGTATGCCTTCGATCTACATGAGTTCGCCATTTCTCAATCATCCTGAAGAAGCCGCGGGGCTTTTTGGAGTTGCTTCCAGCCTTTTATTTCGCATGTCCTTAGGAGATATAGGCGCTCTTTTGCTCTTGTTTGGATTCTTTCTTATTGGTGTTTTGGTCGCATTTCAAATCTCCCTCAAAGAGGTGGGGATATGGCTCTGGTCACTTCTTACTTTTTTTGTGCCCAGAAAAAAGAAAAAAGGATCTCGAAAAAAATCTGCTGAAAAAATTACTATCCTGCGGCCAGAATTTCTGCAGAAAGAAGTCGAAAAGGGTATGAAAAAAGCTCTGGAAAAAGAACGTGAAAAAGATGCTTTCCAGGTGAAACGCCCGTCATTTCCAAAAGTTGAAAACCCTTCTTCTCAGAAAAAAGAAACTACGCCTAAGACAATTCCTACCGTTGATGCTTCTAACTGGGAGCCCCCAGGCCTTGATTTGTTGGATCCTTCCGTTTCAGAAATTCATACAAAGGATAGTGAGCTCAAGCGCATGGCGGAAGAGATTCAAAAGACACTTGCCAACTTTGGCATTCCGGTAGAGATGCGCACGGCACACATTGGCCCAACCGTGACGCAATTTACTCTCGTTCCTGACGAAGCGGTGAAGCTTTCGAAGATTACAAACCTTAAAAACGAATTGGCACTTTCACTTTCCGCCAAGAGCGTGCGTATCGAAGCTCCTATTCCGGGTAAAAATCTGGTGGGGATCGAAATCCCAAATATCGAGCGGACTGTGGTCCACCTTCGGGAAATTTTGGACTCTCCAGAATTTGCAGAAGCCTCTGGAATGCTTCGCCTGCCGATTGGCAGAAACGTTTCTGGAGATCCTATCGTCGCAGATTTGGCAGATATGCCACACTTGCTTATTGCCGGTGCTACTGGCTCGGGAAAATCAGTGGCGATGAATACTTTTTTGACTTCTCTCTTGTTCCAAAATTCACCAGCAGATCTTCGCCTTGTTCTCGTTGATCCAAAGCGAGTAGAACTCATGCCATTTAATGGTATTCCTCATCTTCTTACACCAGTAATTACTGATGCCGACAAGGCTCTTTCTGCTCTCAGGTGGAGTGTCAATGAAATGATGCGTCGCTATTCAGAATTTAGTGAAAAGGGATACCGAAATATTGGAGAATATAATGCCAATGAAGAAGAAAAGATTCCCAAGATTGTCTTGGTCATTGATGAGCTGGCAGATCTGATGATGCGGCAGTACAAAAAAGATACCGAAGCGATGGTCTGCCGTATTGCACAGATGGCACGAGCTGTGGGTATGCACTTGCTGATTGCGACTCAAAGACCTTCTGTGGATGTGGTGACCGGACTGATTAAGGCAAACATTCCTACCCGTATTTCTTTTTCAGTAACTTCTTCTATCGATTCAAGGACAATTCTCGACAGTATTGGGGCTGAAGATCTCCTCGGAAAAGGAGATATGCTCTATACCAATCCCAAGCTTTCCAGGCCGCAGCGCATTCAGGGAATTTATATTTCCGGGAAAGAGACTGAGCGGGTGGTGAATCATGTAAAATTGACCGCAGGGGATGCGGAACAAATTGACCTTATCTCTGAAGAGAATGCAGCCCCCAACGCACATGGAGGAGGATTTGGAGGGGGTGGGGGGAGCGATGATCTGGAAGGAGCTGCCATAGAGGTAATTCGCAGTACAGGAAAAGCTTCAGCATCATTACTGCAAAGACGTCTCTCCGTAGGATATGCGCGTGCGGCACGTATTCTCGATATTTTGGAAGAGAAAGGAATGATCGGACCGGCAAGAGGAGCGAAACCAAGGGAAATCTATCTTTAGTCTGTGGAATCAAGGCTGATCCTTGTTACCCACTGTAAATATTCTTTTTCTGGGTGTTCTGTTGCCAGTACTCCATTTTTTGCCTTGAGTAATTTTTCTAAAATTATTTTTCCGGCTTCTCCCCATGGATTTTGTAAATCATACTCACTGACCACAAGAGGTTTCCCCTCTTTTTTCAAATACCCTTCTCCTGTTTCATCATCAATAGTAAATGTTCCCATTTGAAGCTTATTAACTGGAGCCATTCCTGCGCCAGTTCCTATGGCATACATTTCAACAATTGGTTCTTCTGCATCTTCTTGGGTGAGCGCGTAGATTTCATCTGGATGGATATCTTTTTCTTCGACTTCCCATCCCTTATCTTTGGCAAGAGCCAGTATTGTTTTTCGGGTAATGCTGTCCAGAATCGTCTGGTGCTTGAGACTTGGTGTAATGATCCGATAGTCTCCGTCTTTTGTCTTCTGAATGAAAATCACGCCAGATGCATTTGTTTCTTCTATCCGCTTTTGCTTTGGATCAAGAAAGACCACTCCATGCATCCTGTGCTGCTCAAGCTTTTGTAAAAGCTGAATAGTGCCTGAGTAGTTCCCGATAGCCTTTGTTTGGCCAAGGCCTCTGTCTACCGCTCGATGAAAATTTGTAGGCATAAAAAATATTTTTTCTCCTTTGGCAAAATAACTCTCCAGACTTCCAATCGTAACGGCAGAAATCAAAAGCGCAAAACACTTATCAGACGTATCGACGTGTATCTTCTCTCCATGGTCCCAGAGATTGGGGCGAAGATACAGTCTTCCCTGCCCCGCCGGAGGGATGGAATCCACATTGGCTCTTATGGTGTCTATCACCATTTTTTTAAAAGCTTCCATCGGAACCTTTGGCATTCCGAGAAAGACAGCTCCCTTGTTCATTCTTTTCCAATGATTTTGCAGTCCAAAAATATATATATCTCCATCAGGACCTCTTTCTGCTGCCATCCCTTCAAAAAGCCCTGTCCCATACTGCCTCACTTGTTCTAGTGGATGTGATGCAATATTTCCAATGGGAACCGTGATGGGGCTTGAACATTCCACATGATCGATCTGACCTTCTTGTCGATGCGCGGACATCGTAAGTACGCTCATATACGGAGCTATGTTCTCTTCGCTAAATCCCAGAGTTCCTTTCTGCGCTTTTTGCATCACCTCTTCTCTGTCAGCAGGCTCCACAAAATCAGCCATTGTTATTCCTTCAGGAAGCTTGAGAAGTTTAATATGCTCGGCTGGAAATGCTGTTCCATTCGTTTCTCCTCCAATCCTTCCATAAAGTGGATATAGGGGAGCTCCCCATGCATTATCCCTCTCTCCACACAACACGGGCACAAAACCATTAGCCATGAACATGAGGGCATGTTCTTGAAAGAACTGAAGATGCTGTATCTCATACTGCTTTGTTTCTTGATTTTTAAGACAGAGGGTGGCAATGCGTTCGTGAAAAAAGAGTCTGATGCTTTCTATCTTTTCAAACGGAACATCTTCTATGCGTACCTGCATACAGTCCGCATATAATTGCAATAAAAGTTGAGGATTTTTTAATATTTGTTCTAAGGCACGCGATTCATCGTCTGAATCGGATAGTATTCCCTTCATTAGTTCTTGCGTCGTTGCATGGCTAAAAAACTCTTCCATTGCTAATGAAGATAGCGACAATGCAGAAGATCCTTCAAGAGATTTTGCCATAAAAATAGTAACAGGATATCTATTAAACTATTTTAAAAAGATGTTGTCAATTTTTTACTTGGCAATAGATCTCGTTTGTATCTCACTTTGATCTTGTTTCTAAATTGACAATTGGCACAATAATGTGAATAATTGCGCTCCTGTTTTTGATTTATAAAATGCCAGAAAAAGGTGTTCCCGTATGGCATATCGATGAACTTGTCCCCGAAGAGGAGGCTCGGATTTCTGTTGGGAGCCATAGTGTCGAATACGCAGGTAAAGCTTGGGATGGCATTCGGGTCAGAGAGATGGATGACGGAAGAGCCGTTATCTTCCGCCTCGATGATTGTGTCGATCGTCTTTTTCATTCTGCAGAATCTGAGGACATGGTGATGACTCTGTCCAGAGATCAAGTTCGAGAAGCGATTTTAGAGCTTGTTCGTGCTGCTAGAGAAGTGGAGAAAAAAGATCGTTATATTCGGCCTGGATTTTGGCGACCAGAAAAACTTGGTCTTCACGAAAATGATCTTTCTGTTCATTTTTCTGCCTTTGTAGAGCCGTTCTCATATCTTGAGGGGGTCCTCAATGTTGGTATTTCAAAAATACGACGCCTGCATCCTGACACAGCAGATATGAAGGCAAAGGTGAGTCAGAATTATGGAAATGGACGCAGAGCAAGTAGAGATGCCAGGAACAAAAGAGGGTTCGATGAAGCTCTCCAGTTAGACTCAGTAGACGGAAATGTTGCAGAAGGTCCTGGAACCAATATTTTCTTGATAAAAAATGGAAAACTCATCACTCCTAAAGAAGACCATATTCTCCCTGGATTTACCCGCGGTACAATTATGACTATTGCCAAGCTTGAACTGGGCATCAGTACAGAAGTGCGAAACATCCTTCCCGAAGAACTCCTGCTCGCAGATGAAATGTTTTTTACTGGAACTGCCGCGGAAGTAAAACCAATAGGAAGTATTACTATAAATCCAAATGCAGTATCTCCAGAAGGACGTCATATAATAGGCGATGGTACTATTGGGGCAATTACCGCTCAATTGAGCGAGTTCTATTTGCGAATCGTTCACGGAGATATTGAGGGTCTTAACGGGAAGGAAAAATATAAAAAATGGCTGACCTTTGTGGAATAAGTTTTAGAGAAATACTCGTTTGGGAAATATTTTTCCTTGTTCCTCTTCTGCAAACGCCACAAGTGCTCTTTCATGAAACAGACTTACTTTTCCCGAGTGTACTCCTTTTAAAAAGATTGATTTTCCATGCCGAATATCATGTGCTTCTTGTTTTGAAATTTCTCGGCTGGGAAATGGAAAAAAAATTGGTTGTAATGGCAAGACGTCCTCTCGATGAATCTCATCAGGGGATTTTGCATTGATAATACGGAAGGGCCAAATCTGAGTTCTTTGAAGGGCGGAAAGATGCGCTCCTGTTTGCATTTCCTTTCCGAGATCTCGTGCCAAAGAGCGAACATATGTTCCGCTGCCACATTGCACCTCTATCGTCACTTTTGGAAATGCAAATTCAAGAATTTCTATGGAGAGTATTTCAACCTCCCTTGTTTTCTGCTGTTGAATTACTTGCATATCTTCTCCGCGTCGGACGCGATCAGAAAGTCGTTTTCCCTGAGATTTCAGTGCTGAATAGAGTGGGGGCATTTGCTGAATTTTTCCCAAAAATTTGGAGAGTACGCTCTGCAAATCTGATCGAGAAAACTTCTTAATATTTGGCATGATTATCTTTTCTCCTTCCGAATCATCAGTATCAGAAGTAATCCCAAAGTGAAGTTCCGCGATATATGTTTTGTCTGACAAAAGAAGCTCAGAGAGGACCTTTGTGGCTTCTCCAACTGCTACGACAACAAGACCTGTGGCAAAGCGATCGAGTGTCCCCGCGTGACCTACTTTTTTTGTGTTGAGTGTCTTTCGAATTTGCTGAATGACGTCAAAGCTCGTTTTCCCCGATGGTTTGTTGACAAGGAGAAGCCCTGGAATCATTGTGTGAAAAAATACGCATAGAGTATACACCTGCATAATTTTCAATATATTCGAAACAGTGCGAAATCGGAATTTCAAAACAAATTTTGATTCTTAAAAAAATTAACTTTAAAAACATTCATCTCTGCTATTTTTTTGAATTTTGAACATTTGATTTTGTTTCAGATTTTGATATTAGAATTTTTGATTTTTTTTTAAAGTGTCCTTTTGAAATGTTTATAGAATATCGCAATTGGTTTCTGTTGACAATTTGTATTTCGTTTGATACGATTGCCTGAAACGTTGAGATAGAAATGGGCTAACGAACCTTCGACAACGGTCTTCACTTTCTTCTCCCACTCGTTTCAAAACCCTTCAAAACAAATATACATCCTCATATAAAAGGATAAAAGAATACAAATACATACCCCCTGTTCCTTTCCACCACTTGATATCAATCCTTTTCTCCTCTTTCGAGAAAGTGAGAAAAGGTGAGCCGTTCTTCTCTCCGACCACACATGAAGAAAAAATATTTGTCTTGAGCGGATAGAGAAGAGGCTCTCCTTTCTTTACTTTCCGATGCGGATCTTTAGACCTCGACGATCTCTAGATTCCACACCGAAAATTGCTCCGTTTTTCCCTTTCAGCCCTGGTTGCCGAGAGACGCGAAGAACACCCATGGAGCAGGTCACGGAAAGACCAAAACACTTCCCCAGGCCAGTGGAGAATTTTCATCTCGTCAATGAAGTTTCTGACTCCGCGCTCAAGCACTTTCGTGTCTTCCGATGCCGGAACTATCAGAACAAATACACAAACAAAAAGAGTACAGCTTGCTGTGCTTTTTTTGTATTGCACGAATTTTTTAAAATCAAACGTTTCTTAAGAAAAGTTTTAAAGAAATTATTAAGCACTTCTTAAGTTTTTACCTTTTTTTCTTCCCTCTCTGTGTAAATTTTTGTTTTGGTATGAAGGATTTTTTAAGAATGCTCATGCCAATAAAAATTCACTCCATGGCCGTCCGGGGACTGGAGTGCCTCCCCGTAGAAGTTGAAGTTGATGTTGCCAGAGGCATGCCGAAATTCTTTATTGTAGGGTTGGGCGACACTGCTGTTCAGGAAGCAAAAGAAAGAGTTCGTTCAGCTGTGAAAAATTCAGGGTTTCGATTCCCCAGCACTCGTATTACCGTCAATTTAGCTCCAGCTGACATTCGAAAAATTGGTCCGGGGTTTGATCTTCCTATTGCCCTGGGAATTACTATTATTAATAATCAGCTGGAAGTTTCTTCGAATGTGTTTCAGGAAAGCATCTTTCTTGGAGAATTGGCTCTTGATGGTAATTTGCGGAGCATAAATGGCGTTCTTCCCATTTGCACAGAGGCAAAAAAAAGAGGATATACTCGTGTTTTTTTGCCCAAAGTAAATGCCAAAGAGGCTGCCTTGGTCGAAGGTATTGAGGTCTATGGTGCCGAAAATTTCCTGGAGGTTTTGTCACACCTTCTGGGAGAGAAAGCTCTTGATCCCACTCCTACCACTCAGATGCACGATATAGAAGTGGGCGAAGAATCTCTTCAGGACTTTGCTTCTATTAAAGGGCAGGAAAATGCCAAAAGAGCTCTGGAAATTGCCGCTGCAGGTGGTCACAACATCCTTATGAATGGCACCCCTGGGTCTGGAAAGACCCTCATGGCGCGCGCTGTGCGATCCATTCTTCCACAAATGACAAAAGAAGAAGCACTCGAGGCAACAAAAATTTATTCCATAGCAAATCTTCTTCCGCCAGAATCTCCACTTATTTCTGCTCGTCCCTTCCGAGTTGTACACCATACCGCGTCGAGTGTGTCTTTGGTGGGGGGTGGCAAAGATCCTCGTCCGGGAGAAATATCTCTCGCTCATCATGGAGTCCTTTTTCTCGATGAACTCGCGGAGTTCCCCGCCAGTACTCTTGAGGTTTTGAGGCAGCCGCTTGAAGACAGGACCATCACCATTTCTCGCGCAAGTGGCAGTGCTTCTTTTCCGTGCAACTTTCTCCTTATTGCCGCTATGAATCCGAGTCCATCTGGGTATGATCCTGGTTCTGATGGAACCTCATTTGAGATTGATCCTAAATATCGAAAGAAGCTTTCTGGTCCATTACTCGATCGTATAGATCTGTATATAGATGTCGCACCGGTCCAATTTGAAAAACTCACAGGAGACCATCCTTCTGAAAGCTCCAGTAGAATTCGAGAACGTGTTCAAAAAGCTCGTGACATACAAGTGCAAAGATTTCAGGAGTCTTCCATTTTTTCAAATGCGCAGATGCATGTGGAAGAAGTAAAAAAATTTTGCGGAGTTGACCTGCAGACAAAAGAAATTCTTCGCATGGCTATGGGCCAGATGAATTTATCTGCCCGAGGGTTCCATCGGATTCTAAAGGTCGCGCGAACTATTGCAGATCTTACGAAAGAAAAAAATATTGAGAAACAGCATGTTGCTGAAGCGCTGCAATACCGGTCGCGGTTCTGAGAGGTGTACATACCTCGTAGAGAAGTGAATTAGAAAGTCGGTAAATACGTTGTCAGCCCCGAAGATGCCCCATGATTCTTCCTGCTGACCACTTACAACTGACAACGTATTTCCTTGCCGATGACCGCTGAGCTTCAGAAAATTGTAAAAATTCCTGATAAAATGATACACTCACCTCAGCTTTTTATTTCTTTCCCTCTTTTCTTATGTCAAAGCCTTGCAGTATGTGTAAGCTCATCTGCCTCTTGGTAGTTATTGGAGCGCTCAACTGGGGTCTTGTAGGCCTTAGTCATTTTTTTGGCGGCAATTGGAATGTTGTCAACATGCTCTTGGGGAGCATGCCGGCGGTAGAAAATATCGTCTATCTCCTTATTGGTGTTGCTGGAGTAATGAAACTCTTCGCTCACAAATGCCCTTGCCACAAGAAGGGTGGTGGAGAGAATATGGGATAATTTTTCCTCGATTTTAAGACCGAATAATTCGCTTTTGACAGGAATGTCAGAGGCGGGTTTTTCGTGACGAAATATTTTATTTCTGCCACAATACTTTTTGCGCCGATGTGGTGGAATTGGTAGACACGCAGGCTTCAGGTGCCTGTGAACTTCGGTTCGTGAGAGTTCGAGTCTCTCCATCGGCACCATTCGACTCTCCCGCTTTGCGGGATCGCTCATGGTAAACCATTCTCTAAGGGGAAACCATTCTTTAAGGGTTAGCCATTCTCTAGGGGGAAACCGTTCTCTAAGAGTCGAATGACCCTGAGTAAATACAGCTACGCTGTATTTATCGAAGGGCCTCGATCTTATCTTTAAGAAATAAAAATGTCTTGGTATGTTTATATCGCCCAAGCAAGAACGGGAAGATTTTATACTGGGATCTCTCCAGATCCTCTGAGACGCATCAAGGATCATAATCTTGGAAAGGGTTCTCAATTTGCAAAGGATCAAGGTCCTTTCCAGTTGGTGTACTCTTCCCAATTGTTTGAAACAAAGTCTGAGGCACGTAAGCGCGAAATTCAGATTAAAAAATGGACACGTGCAAAAAAGAGTCGCCTTATCTCTGGTGAATGGCAGTAGTGTCTCTGCAAAGCTTTAATATTAAAAACTATTCTCTCCATGCAAGACCCGTATCAACTCCTCCAAAGCCTCGGCATCAAATACACCGAGTATCCCCATCCTGCTATTTTTACCGTAGAAGAAGGAGAACAGTATAAAAAATCAATGCCTCCAGGGGGACATACCAAAAATCTCTTTTTGAGAAATAAAAAAGGAGATCAACACTATCTGGTGGTCATTGAAGGACATAAAAAAGCTGACCTTGGTTTCATCAAAAAGCTCACCAAAGAATCAAAGCTGAGTTTTGCTTCTCCGGAGCGACTTCAAAGATACCTTTGCCTCACTCCAGGATCAGTAACACCTATGGGACTTATCTATGAAAGTGCGAAAGAAGTAAACGTCATTATCGACGCTGATCTTTTGGAATACGACACCGTGTTCTTTCATCCCAATATCAATACTGCTACCATTGGCATCAGTTCTTCAGACTTCCAGAAGTATTTGGAATGGACCAAGTGCAATGTGCGGTTTGTAAAACTCTAAATTCGTAATTCGCCTGTCCGCCGTAGCCCTAGCGAAGGCGGATAATTTGTAATTGAAAATACTGACAACTGATTCACTCACTCACTTTCTTCCTCTCCTGCCGCATGCATCCCTTGTTCTGGCGCCATAAGTGCACTCAGAAGATTTGCTTGCGTATGGTTTTCTATCTTTGCCTCTGCGTAGAGAAGCGAAAGAATGCTGATAATAAATAGCGCCCCAAAGAGCAGAAGATTGAATTTTCGTTGGAGAAAGAAGTGTGCACTTTGTTGCTTTTCAAGCACCTCCAACACTGGCTGTACTGCCGGATGCTTGGTATCAATATGATGTGAGGAATATTGAGATTTGGAAACACTCATAGACATGAAAAAAAATATGCGTGTGGAGATGAGGAGAAACTAAGTATATTATAGAATAAAAATTTAATAAATGCAATCTTTTCTTTTGTAAGAACGCACTAACTCATTCCCGTTTGGCGAAAGAAGTTCTGAATTTCATCATTCAGTTAGTGCGTTGTTCCTTTCTTTCTACTTCCCCCCTTCTTTGCTTGTCCGCCGCAACCTTAAAGTATTTATGGAGGAGGAAACCCCTCCTCTACAGATATCTAACAGACAAGCTTCTTCTTTTTTTATTTTTTTTGTAATTCGTAATTTGTAATTCGTAATTGAGCTCTGTACATTTATCAATAGACATTTTTGATTTTTTAAAAAAGTCATAATGCGTTTCATTGATTCCCACTGTCATATTCATTTTGAAAGTTTTGACTCAGATCGCGCAGAAATTCTCCAGCGCGCACATCATGCTGGCGTAAAAAAATTGATTTGTATCGGTTGTCGCGTTCCAGATGCTCAAAAAACACTACGCATTATTGAGAAGTATAAAAATTGTTTTGGTGCTGTTTCTATTCATCCGGCAGATATCGAAAAAAGTTTTGAGAAAGATTTTGAGCATATTAGAGAGTTTGCTGAACACAAAAAAGTTGTCGCTATCGGAGAAACGGGCTTCGATTTTTTTCGTGAGACCAACCCTTTAGAAGGAATCCAGAAAAATGCATTTGAGAAACATTTTGAACTGGCAAAAAAACTGGAGAAGCCGCTCGTCATTCATTCCAGATCTGCACGAGATGAAACACTGGACATGCTTCAGGGTTTTGATGGACACCCTTTTGTGTGGCACTGTTTTTCTGAAGATTTTCAAACTGCAGAGAGAGTGATCGAATTGGGAGGAATGATTTCCTTTACGGGCATTGTCACATTTCCCAAAAGCCTACAGATTCAGCGCGTCGCCAAAAAGATACCTCTGGAAAACCTTATGGTCGAAACCGATGCTCCGTTCCTCGCTCCTGTTCCTCATCGAGGCAAACGATGTGAACCGGCATTTGTCGCCGACACCGCGAGATATATTGCAGATTTGAGAAATATGGAGCTTGAAGAATTTGCCAGCATTACGACTGGAAATGCTGAACAATTTTTTGGCTTGTCGTCATCCTGAAGGAGGAATAAGTGACGACTGAAGGATCTCGTTTCGGTATGCGTCAAAGAGTTCTCGTATAGTATTTTTCAGATTCTTCGCTCATTTCATTCGCTCAGAATGACGTTTTTGCTTCCTTTCTTAAAAAGATCTTTGATAAAGGCTCCCTTTTCTCGACCCTGAGAACCGAGCACTGAATTCGTAATTTGTCATTCGTAATTTGTAATTGAATATACTGACAACTTATATACTGATTCATTGATTCACTTTCTCACTTACTCTTGACGCTTCTTAAAAATATGAATTGCAAATACTGACTTTTGAGGCAGTAGAACCATGCATTTTTCATAAAAACACCTTTAATGAAACATTAAGGGTTTATTAAAAAGTAAAAGAAAATCATTGACCACTTCTTGCTTTTTAGAGAAATATGGGGTCTCCAGAGGAATTATTTTAAATAAATTATATAGTATATTGTTTACTTATTCGGTATTTTTATATTTTTATTCATTTTTATTATCGTATGACGAGTTTGCCTCCGATCCATTGGAATGCTGCGATGATGTATTGGATAAGGCGAAGAGGCTGGAGAAGTGTCTGGAGGAATAGCAGAAAATGGAGAGTTTTGCGGAAACAGATCCTAAAAGCCTAGTTCCACAAAAAGTGGAGAGGCTCTAGTCTTTTAATTTTTTCTTTTTAGACTATGCAAAAATTATTATGTTTTTTATGTACTTTTATCCTCCTTCAAGGAGGAATATTGCCTGTCGCATTTGCACAGGACGCTTCGACGGTAGATGAATCTGTAACATTGGATTCACAAGAGGCTATAGAAGAATCAATTGCTACCAATGAGGCGGAAAATCCTGTTGGAGAAGATTCTTCCGAAGAACTATCTTCTGCTGAACCTCTTCTTGAAACACAAGATTCTGAATCTCTTGAGTCTGCCGCTTCTTCATCTGCTAATGCAGTCGGACAAGATGATGATTTTACCTTTGTGCCAGAAATGAATTTGGATCCTTTGAGCAATGTTGTCGGTCTCGGTGGTGAATACACCGTGAGTGAATTCACCGGAGATGTGCAGTATTCATATCCCATTTTCGTGCCACCCGGAAGGAATGGCTTTACTCCTTCAGTTCAATTGAGCTATTCCGCCAGCAATAAAGAAGTCAATTCTGAACTGGGCACCGGATGGAGTTTGAGTCTTCCCAAGATAGAACGATACTCACGCACGGGGGTAGAAGATCTGTACACGAACAACAATTTCCTCTCTCCTTTTGCCGGTGGCAGTGGAGAACTCACCATTGAATCTATTGATGCCAATGGATATGGAACGTACATTCCCAAGGTACAGGCTGGAGTAGTGCGCCATGAATTCAAAATAGATAATACCTGGGAAATTATTGATGCTACCGGCACAATATATCGTTTTGGAACCATGTCAGATGCACGGGAGCAGAGTGATGATGGAGGCAGGATGTACGCCTGGTATGTTACGGAAATGAAAGATACCAATGGCAATACAATATCGTATGAATATACCAAAAGTCAGGGAGCTGTCTATTTACAGCGTATTGTGTATGGAAATGAAACTCAGCCCTATGAAGTTCGTTTTGAACCCTATTTTTCCGGCACTATTGAACAATTTGATATGCTCCCATCGTATTCCAGACTGTTTCCAGTGGTGGAGCAACGAGATGTATTGGATCAGATAGAAGTCATCGATCCATTTTCGGGAGACAAAGTCGTGTATACATTTTCTTATGCCACTCAGGACACCATTGTTTTTCTGGAAAACGTAGAACAAAAGGGGGTCTCCAATGGAAGTGAGCTGTCCCTTCCTCCCACTGTGTTTGAGTATGAATCCTATGATGGTTCCCGGTCATTCTCTCTTGATTTTCCGGCTTATTGGGATCCGAATTTAGGGGGACATTGGCAAAATAGACTCTACCACTATATTTTTGGCGATTATAATAGCGATGGCTGGCAAGATTATTTTGCTAATCGATATGTAGGAAATGATGAGTATGAAATGAAGCTGTACCTGAATCAGGGGAATGGCGATCTGACAGAAGAAGTAATACCTCTTAATCATGGCCTTCATGATCTTCACGATGGAGAATCTCTTGTATCGTCATCATATCTTGATTTTAACGGTGATATTGAACTCAATCACTGTGTTGATGATGGAAATAATCAGAGTGATCGTTTTGTCTGTGACCCGAATGAACCATTTCAGTGGCTTCTCTCTGAGAATGCGGAATATAAATACGGATACTTTTTTCTCGATGTGAATAAAGACTCACTTCTCGATGCGTTTAATTATGGAGAAAGGCGAAGAAATAATACAAAAGACTACATATTCTATAAAAATAACGGTCAGGGGGCTGACAGATGGCTTGATGAAGATGACACAAATCATGCGTGGTATATACCTAACGATGTGTACCATCAAGCAGGAAGCACTTTTATCGATATCAATAATGACGGTCTCGATGACCTGGTGCATGATTATCAATACGAAGCTTTTTATGATTATGACTACGAAAATCCTATTCCTGGGTCATTTGTAGAGAGCAAGAAAATATTATTAAACACTGGAGAAGGATGGGATGATATCACTGAAGAACTCATTCTACCGGCACGCATGTATGAACAACGTGGGCAAGATTGCAACAGTTCAAGCACTCCTGGTGAGAATTCTTGCGAGTATGATGGATATCTTGCAGATGCGAAACTCATGGACATCAATCGTGATGGACTACCAGATATGTATTTTCAATCACTTGGTATGGTGTATCTCAATAATGGGAACGGTTGGGAAGATGCGTTTATACAGAGAAATGATTTGAAATTTGGAAACCCGAATAATCCTGATGCTCATGCGGTGTATGATTTTACAGACATCAACCATGATGGTATCCAGGAAAAATATATTCGTTACAGATATCGGGAAATGGACGAAGGAAATATTTCTCCAGAATTAGAAGACGTTATTTTTGACCTTCCTGTCCTTACCAGTGTGACAAGTCCTCTCGGAGGGTCAGCAAGCTTTGAATACACTCCTGCTTCCAGTTATACCAATGCTGATGGAAGTGCCGCTAATATTGAACTTCCGATTCCCCGCCTGACACTTTCTAAACTCTCTACAAATGACGGTTTGGGAAATACCAGTGAAATAAACTACGAATATACCGGAGGGAAAATGTATAGAAATCATGTGCAGGAGCAGGAGCTTCTGGGATTTCAAACCGTCACCAAAACACTGCCAGATGGTTCCAAAGTTGTGACCGAATACGAGCAGGGAAGTCCTTCACAAAATTTTGCCGGCAAAGGATCTCTGAAAAATCAAAAAATATACACTCCTGTAGGAGATGTATTACAAGAAGTAAAAAACTTCTACGATATTAAACCTCGTGGAACCAATAGTTATGAATCACTCCTAGAAAAAAACATCGCCCTGACCTATTCCGAACAAAGCTCCGTCAATTACAAAGCTACCGCTTCAGAATTCAGTTACGACGCGTACGGAAATATGACACAGCAAATTGACTATGGAGAAGTCAATGCTGTGGATGGTGCGGGAAATTTTACCGACATCGGCTCCGATACCCTCACCAGCAATATTGAATACGCCCTAAGCACCACCGATCATATCCTCTCTCTCCCTAAAAGACAGGAGTTACTCGATAATGGTGGAAACGTCATTGGAGAAAGCAAAATGTATTATGATGATCTCCCGCTGGGGCAGGTCTCCATTGGAAACAGAACAGAAAGGAGTCAGTTGTCAGTTGTCAGCAGTCAGCAGTGGATTTCTACGAAAACTCAATACAATGGATACGGTCTTCCGACCAAGATCACCAATCCCCGTGGATACGACACTAATATTATCTATGATTCAGTAAATCTGTATCCCAAGACAATTACCAATGCCAAATCACACAGTACAAATTATGAATATAATTACCTTTTCGGAGTACCCACACAAGTCACCGATCCCAATGGAGCGAAATCAATTACCGTGCTAGATAGTCTGGGACGAGTGGTTGAATCACGAGTCACCAATCCCGCATCACCTGCGAACGAAGTAACTGCCGCTACATATAGCTACAATACCTCTTCAGTGCCCAATAGTGTAACGACGACGACCCACACCCATACACCCTCCCTCTTTCGCAAAGAGGGGCTGGGGGAGATTTTGATAGAGGGGATTGTGTACCTGGACGGCTTTGGCAGAACCATCCAAACGAGAACTGAAGCTGAAGGAAGTAATCAGTACACAGTACTCAGTACTCAGTATGATAATCGGGGAAATGTGGAGAAACAAACCCTTCCCACATTTGAGACCGGAAGTTCTTACGACTCCTCCCAGCTCCAAACTCCTGGCTCCCAGCTCTCGTATGACACGATCAATCGTGTCACGAGTATTACCACTCCCGTCGGCACCACTTCTACCAGCTACGACCAATGGTCACAAACCGTGACCGATGCCAATGGACATTCCAAAGATTTTGCATCCGATGCGAGGGGCAATCTGGTGCAAGTCACTGAACACCTCGATGGCAGTACTTTCAATACAAACTACACCTATGATCAATTGAATAATCTCACGAAGATTACCGATGCCAAGGGAAACGAACGAAGTATGACCTACGACCTGCTTGGTCGCCGTCTCACCATGCAGGATCTGCATACCTCTGGAGATACCACCTTTGGCACCTGGAGTTATGACTATGATGCCAATAGCAATCTCATCTCTCAAATTGATCCAAAGGATCAGGAAATCACGTATGCCTATGATGAGCTCGACCGAGTGCTGACAGAGTCTTCTCGCACACTCCCAGCTCCCGACTCCCAGCTCCAAGCTACCTATACCTATGATCTCGGCACCCATGGCACCGGACGTCTGAGGCGGATTGTTTCCTCAGCCGTGGAAAAAGACTATGCCTACGATATCTTGGGACGAGTTTTGAGTGAGAGTAAAGATATCAACGCGACAACTTATACCACTTCGTTCACCTATGATTTAGTGGGGAACCAGCTGAGTATCACGTATCCTGACGGAAAAACAGCGGTGGAATATGGATATGGCAGAGCGGGGCAATTAGAAACTGTTTCGCAATGTTTTTCTGACAGTGATATTGGCATGACGAATGGATGTGATGGACTGAGTTCTTCACCGGTGATAACAAATATTGACTCCTCTCCCATTGGACGTATCTCTCAAATCGACTCCGCCAATGGCGTGAGCACCGTAAACACCTATGATATCAATCAGATCTACCGACTGACCAATAAAACCACTATCGTAGAGGCTCAAAATCTTGAGCCCCTACTACAAGACATCAGCTACACCTTTGATCCGGTGGGAAACATTACCCAAATAGTAGATGCGTCTAGCACCAATTCTGCAAAAACCGTGAATTATACCTATGACGATCTGGACAGACTGCTCTCCGCAACCGTGACCAATGCCGCCAATGGAGACAATTATACTCGTGAATTTACCTATGATATCATTGGCAATATGCTGAGCCATTCAGAAGCTGGCACCTATGCCTATGCAGGAGGAGGTTCTGCTACCAGTTCTGGGACGACAGCGAATCCCCATGCCGTTACTCAAATCATAACACCAAAAGTGAAAGGGAAATCTCAAACCGTTCCGTACACATATGATAAAAATGGAAATCTTCTTTCCAATGATACGTGGACCCATAGCTGGGACTACAAAGACCGCATGCTGAGCTCTACAGATGGAGTGAGCACCGTGAATTATGAGTATGATGAAGGAGGCGCGAGAGTGAAAAAGGTCAATGCGACCAGTGGAAAAGAGACAATATATGTCAATGAATATTCTGACATTGAAGATGGCGAGGTGAAGAATTTTGTCTCCCTGCCAGCCGGCGGTATGAAAGTTGCAACTCTCTCGAACGCCGAGATTGTTCCCGGTTCTCCCCCTCCATCGGGCGGTGGGAATGGGAATGGGAATGGCAACGGGAACGGAAATGGCAATAATGGGCGTTCTTCATATCTCGATATCCCGTCCGTGTTTTCTTCTATGCTTTTTTCTTCCGCACACGCACAAGGAAACATTCCGCCCACATTTACCTTCCTTTTCCCCGCATTTGACCAAGATAATGGTGCTGACCAGAGTTTTCTCATCACGTGGACGGATTCTGATCCAGATGACGATGCATCCATCGATGTGAGATATCATGATGGAACTGAATTTGTCTCCGTTACGTCTCCACTGCTCAGTGAAGACGATACGACCGACTCTTTTTTGTGGGATACCTCTGCAATTCCAGAGGGAGAATATCCACTCTCAGCAATAATTGACGATGGGGTCAATGCACCCGTCATCGCATATAGCGGGGGTTCGGTTTTTGTATATCACGAAGGCGGGGGGTCGGGGAATACTGCTCCTTCATTGACGATTGTGGAACCAGATGGAACGGATGACACAGCCGATACGTCGTTTGGGATTACCTGGACAGATGATGACCCGGATGATGACGCCTCCCTCTCTTTCTTTTCTGATGCAGATAATAGTGGTGCTGATGGAAGACTGCTGGTGGCAACCTCTGAAGACGATGCGACCGATAGTTATACATGGGATACGACAGATCTTCTGAGTGGAGACTACTATGTCTATGGAGTGATTGACGATGAGGTCAATCCTCCGGTCACGGTATACAGTGCGGGACCAGTGACAGTAGATCATGGAGATACAGGAGGGACGAATAACACGCCTCCCACGCTCACTCTTGTGGAACCTGATGGAGTGGATGACACAGCCGATACTTCATTTGTGATTACCTGGACAGACTCTGATCCCGATGACGATGCGTCTGTTTCTTTCTTTTCTGATACAGATACTGAAGGATTTGATGGAAGGAGTATCAACGAGCAGGGGATCTCTGAAGATGATGTGTCTGACAGCTATACATGGGACACCTCAGGTCTGCCTGAAGGGGATCAATATGTCTATGGAGTGATTGACGATGGGGTCAATGCACCGGTCATGGTATACAGTTCCGGTGCGATTACGGTGGATCATGGGAATGGAGGAGGAGGGGAACCTCCGGCAGAGGGCGGCACTCCTGCGATTGTGTACCATCATGCAGATCATCTGACAGGGTCTAATGTAGATACGGATGATATGGGAAATGTATTGGAAGTCCTCGACTATTATCCCTATGGAGATGTGAGGTTGGATGAACAGTCTTCTTCTTATGAAAATGATTATAAGTTTACGGGGAAAGAGAAGGATGAAGATACGGGGTTGTATTATTATGAGGCGAGGTATTATGATTCTGGGATTGGGAGGTTTGTGAGTGTGGATCCGATTGCCAGATATATCCCAGAAACCTTTTTAACTGATCCACAACAGTCTAATTCTTATACTTATGTGCGGAATAATCCTTTAGGTGCAATTGATCCTGATGGACTTCTCACTATCTTTATTCATGGAACTGTTTTGCCAAGGAAAGATGCAAATCCTTTCTCAGAAAGTTATATGAAAAAAGCCTCCGCTGACTTGGGTGACAATAAATATATTAATATGCGATGGTCTGGTGGAAACAATAAGTCCGAACGATCCGTAGCTGCTATGGCTCTTGCAAAATATATAAATGAACATTACGAATTTGCAGAAGGTGAGCAATTAAATATAGTAGGGCATAGTCATGGTGGAAATGTTGCCATTGAAGCTATTAATAATGAAAGAATTCGCAGAAATGTTGATGCTTTAGTGTTATTGGCAACTCCAAATAGATCAGATTATGAATTAGATACAACAAATATTCATGAGGTTTATAATGTGTATCATGTAGAAGATATTGTTCAATGGGCTGGTGCTGAGGGAACGGATGAAAAACCTCGACATCCTTGGAGAGGAGCAAGTGGAACTTCTAATTTAGAATTTAATCAGCCTTTGAGTTATACACAAGAAAAAATAGATATCCACAGTTGGATAAGAAGTGATCAAGCCTGGAGTGATATCGGAACTATGATTCGAAGCCTTCGTAATCGAGAAACTATAAAAAAGAAGCAGGAAGAGGGCTCAAAAGAATAAGTTTTTCTTTTTGTCATATGAATAATTTTCCTAAGGCTGTCAAAAAAGTAAGTTATGGATGCTGTGTAACATCAGTCGTTATCAGTTTGGTTTTTCTAATTTTTATGAGTTATCCAATTCCCTATACTCATATTTTATTGCCAGTGTTTTTATCATTTATTGTATTCAGCCTGGCTAATTATTACTTTTCTTCTTTTTGTTTTGAGTCGGCACTCTTAAAAATAGTTGTTTCTTTATCACTTCTTTGCATTGTTTATTCGATTCATGATTACATTTCTACTTTTCGCACATTTAATGGTCTTGCTGGATGGTTCTTTTTTCAAGGGGTTATAATTGGTTCAATAGGTTGGGTTTTTGCATATTTGATTTCTTTTCATTTTTATAAAAAGCTTGGATTTTTTTCTTGTTTTTTTATTTTTTTTTCTACTCTTATTGGCATTGTTTTTTATAGTTTATATGTTTGGTTTTTATATGATCCTTCTGATTTTTTATTTTCTGCATTTCATGTCTTCAAGATTTTATTATTAGTATTTTTGTTGGTCTTTCCACTCTTAATAAAATCAAGCTCCACGCGGCAGGTGTTCTGAGAGAAGCGAATGACACCTGCTCCTATCATCCTTCACCCACAATCTTTTAACTCTACTTTGTTCACAACCTATGCCTTCTATACGTGTTTCTAAAGATATGAACAGCTCTCTGTATTTTGTAACCTGTACCATCAAAGATTGGCTATATATTTTGGACCGCTATGATCGTTGGGGTCTTCTCACAAATTCACTTGAATACTGTCAGCAAAATAAAGACCTGCAAATTTTTGCATACGTATTTATGATCAATCATATCTTCCGCGGGAGCAGGTGTTCTGAGCGAGGCGAATGACTTCCATCATCCTTCACTCACAATCTTTAGCCGCCTTATTCACAAAACCTATGCCTTCTATACGTGTTTCTAAAGATATGAACAGCTCTCTGTATTTTGTAACCTGTACCATCAAAGATTGGCTATATATTTTGGACCGCTATGATCGTTGGGGTCTTCTCACAAATTCACTTGAATACTGTCAGCAAAATAAAGACCTGCAAATTTTTGCATACGTATTTATGATCAATCATATTCACATGATCATACAATGTCCTGATGTAGCAGGATTTGTCCGTGATTTTAAAAAGTATACAGCATATGAATTGATGCAAAATATTCGTTCCACAGAACCATCTTTAGAATCGGCTTTTATGAAAAATGGAAAGTATTGTATTTGGGAAAAAACAAATATGCCCAAGGTTATTGAATCTGAGGATTATTTTTGGCAAAAAAAAGAATATATAGAAAATAATCCTGTAAAAAGAACATATGTGGCTAGGCCAGAGTACTGGCTACATTCATCTGCTTGTCCCCATGGTCCTCTTGCAATTGCTGACCCTTTTGAGTATCAGGACCAGGTGGCACAAGGCACACCTGCTCCCGCTTAAGTACTGCAGGTGGAGCTGTAGGATGTGGAACTTCTGCCGGTGTTTCTGTTACTGGTGTTGCCATGACAGCTCATGGGATGAGCAATTTGCCTTCGGCGATGAGAAAGGAGGAAATATTAAAAATTAAAGAACAGATTAGGCGTGAAAAAAAGGGAATGAGATCATATAATAAGCGGAGAAAAGAACATGAAGGGTACATTAAAGATCCCACTACAAAAAATAAAAACTACTGGAAAGAGAATACTCGGCAAGATTACGAATACCATGCTAAAAAGTGGAAGAAGGACATAAGAGGCTTCAGGAAAGAAATTGCTAAGAAAAGAACAAATGTTAGAAGATTAAAAAAGAAGCTTGAGAATTAGACTTTTTTAATATTAATAATCCTAGATATGAATATCCCAAAAGATGCTAATGTAGATGTAAAAGTTATTTTTAGTAATTTTAGTAATTTTTCTGATAATCAGAGAATTGAATTTTACAGCAATTATGGCAGACTGATTTTGACTTTATCCAATACCAAGAATTTACTGAAATTAAAAAAACTTGACCTTGGTCACTTGAATGAGCTTTATGAGAACTTTCAGAAAATAGAACAGTTATCAGGGTTGCTTTCTGGCTATCTTGATGAATTAAATGTCTCTGATGGAAAATCTTATTTAGGATCTAATCCTAGTACTTTTAGTTTTAGATCAAAAATTAGTAAGAAATTTCAAGAACGATTATCTGAGGAAAGACTCGGTGAGATGTCTCTCGATATTGAAGAAATATATATGGATATCGAGACAATTTTGAACACGGAGATAAAGAAAGAAAAAAATCAACAGAAAAATACCGATCGTATATGGGAGATAATTTTTAACTTAAAAATACACACTGTTCCTCATATCAAAGATTCCTGTAAGAATTTTAAAGAATTATTAGTTGATAGTTAATTTCACGCGGGAGCAGGTGTTCTGAGCGAAGCGAATGACACCTGGTTCCATCATCCTTCACTCACAATCTTTTAACTCTACTTTGTTCACAACCTATGCCTTCTATACGCATTGATAAAGACATGAACAGCTCTCTGTATTGGGACACCTCAGGTCTGCCTGAAGGGGATCAGTATGTCTATGGAGTGATTGACGATGGGGTCAATGCACCGGTCATGGTATACAGTTCCGGTGCGATTACGGTGGATCATGGGAATGGAGGAGGAGGGGAACCTCCGGCAGAGGGCGGCACTCCCTCTATCATCTATCATTATGCAGATCATCTGACGGGCAGTAATGTGGATACGGATGATGCAGGGAATATCATTCAGCTACTGGATTATTACCCGTATGGGGATGTAAGACTCGATGAACAGTCTTCTTCTTATGAAAATGACTATAAGTTTACGGGCAAAGAGAAGGATGAGGATACGGGTTTGTATTATTATGAAGCGAGGTATTATGATTCTGGGATTGGGAGGTTTACTGCTATTGACCCGATGGCAAAACTTTCTCCAGAAACTTTCCTGAAGGATCCTCAGCAATTAAATTCGTACACTTATGTCCGTAATAATCCCTTGGGTGCAATTGATCCTGATGGGCTTCTCACTATCTTTATTCATGGAACTGTTTTGCCAGGAAAAAGTCGAAATTCTTTTTCCAGTTCTTACATGAACAGAGTAACTAGTGACCTTGGTGACAAATCTTCTGCGGCTTTCAACTGGTCTGGAAAAAACAGCACCGAGGCCCGTGCCAATGGAGCAAGGTCTCTTCAAGGTTTTATCTCTAACTATAATTTTTCCGAAGGTGAGCAACTAAATATAGTTGCACACAGTCATGGTGGCAATGTTGCCATTGAAGCAATAAATAGTGGACTTGGAAGAAAGGTGGATACTCTTCTCACATTAGGAACGCCTGTTCATGATAACTACTTTCTCTCCGATAAAGACTCAACCGTTGTTGATTTTATAAATGTGTATCATAGGTCAGATAATGTACAAATTGCTGGTAAGGTCGCATATCCACCTATGTCTATTAGGGGTCGTTTTAGACACGCTTTAGAAAAAGCTGTTAATTTGCGTGCAAGAGGTGGAAACTTTTATTGGTCTTCGAACAAGTTTCATAGTTGGCTAAGAACATCTGATGCTTGGAATAATTCAATAAAAGATCAGCTTGTAAATTTAGGTATCTTAAAGGCTGAAACAAATGAAGACGGTATACCCGAGTTGCATGATGACGGTAGCTCTAAAACTACTAAAAACGATGATAATTAGTTTTTAATTTTATCATTTTATAGGAAATTATGATTTTCCCGTCATTTATAAATTATATTGCAACTGCTATCACAGATTTTTTGTTTAAGATTGGATTACCACTGGGTGATTCATATATAATGATTCAATTATTTTTGATAATTATTCTATTTTTTACTTATTTATGGCTCATTTGTAAGTTTTGTCTGTTTTTAGCAGAAAAATTGACTACCTCAAAGAGCCTGGGTATTTTGATTGCAACTACTCTTACTATAATCTTTTACTTTGTTCTTAATTATTTCACAACCAAGGCTCTCTTTTCTTTAGGTCTGATCAATACAATAGAAGAAGTGATGCTATAGCTACATGGAGACCAGAAGCCAATGTTGTTAATTTGGGATTTGGGGATACAGGACACGGAAACGTTGAAATCCACAGTTGGCTAAGAAATTCTTAAGCATGGGGTTATATTAAAGATTTTATTGAATGAAATTCCTAAAACACTTTTATTTTAAACTTATGAAAAACCTTGCGGGAGCTTTACGAAAAACTTATCTATGGAGTACTTTGCTATCGTTTATTCTTCTTGCTCTATTCTTAACAAATTCAAATCTATTCATCGTGAGGATTTCACTACTGTGCTCTGTCATACTGGCGATAAGTAGTCTTTTATCTTATGTCTATTACCAAAGAACAAAAAGCGAAGTTTGGAAAACAATAGTCTTGGCCGTATTACTCTTCTCTCTGCCGTTACTAAGTTACTTTTTTACCTTGTCTTTCCAAATAAATGAAGGACTAGCCGGGTATTTTTTTCTCTACCTTTTTATTGTTATATCTTTTGGCTGGCTGATTATTGGATTCTTGTTAAAAGCTCAATCAAGGGAAAAGATAAAATTATCTTTAAATACAACAGTATTCTTATTTCTACTTTTACTTATTCTCTTTTCTCAAACCTACTTATTTTTCTTATTTAACATCGAAAAAAATTATTTTGCCTCTGTTCCAAATTTTCTTGAAATTTGTCTTAAAATTTATCTTATATTCAAGGTTTTTTTCGCTAGCGCACGTTTCCACCACAGCGGACAGGTATAACGCGTGCGGTAAATCAAATTTTTCTCTTTAAAAAAACATGAAAGTAGCCGCCTCTTCTGATGGTCTGGTCAGTGGCAGTGGGAGTACTTGCACAGTTGATTTGTCAGGTTGTGCTGGAGACACATCACCCCTCTGGGAGAATGAAACTTCTCTTTCTGGAACTGTTACGGAAGCACATTACCTCGAGACCTTTGGTGAGATGTGTGTGGTGAATTTAAGTACGGGTGAACAGGTCGCTTGGCCAGTGGTTGAGGAGGCGAATTGGTGGTGTGGAGAGGTGAGTGTCCCTTCATATGAGAGTGATGTGGTGTATCACCATACAGATCATCTCACCGGAAGCAATGTGGATACAGATGATATGGGGAATGTTCTTCAGCTACTGGATTATTATCCGTATGGGGATGTGAGGCTGGATGAACAGTCTTCTTCGTATGAAAATGACTATAAGTTTACGGGCAAAGAGAAGGATGAGGATACGGGGCTCTACTACTATGAGGCGAGGTATTATGATAGTGGGATTGGGAGGTTTATTTCCCTTGATCCCTGGTTTGGAGATATTTCTGATCCGCAATCACTCAATAAATATGCATATGTGAGGAATAATCCGCTCAAGTATGTGGATCCGAGTGGGGAAGAATGGTACAACCCCGCAAGTTGGGATGTGAATTGGAGAACAGTAGGGGAAGGTACAGTAGAATTAGGCATTGGCGGGCTTGGTGTGGTGGGAGGAGCATCTTTAACTTATGGATCTTCAGGGATTGCAGCATATGCAGGAGTAGGTGCAATGTATGAGGGAGTTCACGTTGGAAGCGTTGGATTAATAAACATAGCAAAAGGATTTTCAGGTAAAGATGAAGATCCCGTGCCTCTGTTTATGACAACTTCTGTTATCCCTAATGGGGAAACTTTGGCAGAAATTAAGCAACAACTCAATGAATCTCCTGAACAATCTTTAAACATTACGCAAAATAATTATCAAAATTCAGTATTTATCGGTCCGATTCAGCCACCTGTTTATGGTCCACAGCTCCCTGAATCTGAATTTTACACTGTTCAGAAAGGAGATACATTATCAGGTATTTTTGGAAGCGATTGGAATCAGGTTGCTGAGTACAATAATTTAGATAACCCAAGTCTGATCAATCCCGGTCAAAAAATTAGGGTTCCTGAGAGCCTGAAAGAGGGTAGTGACAAGGATGACAAAAATGATTAAACCCTTTTTGTTCTTTTTAGTTTTTTTATGAAAAATATAGTTTTATTAAAGAGAGAATTGACCTTGTCATTAAGGTACTTAATGTGGCTATTAGTTTATTTTGGGTGTAATTTCATATTTTTATTGACATCTGTTTTCTTCATTATTAACACATTCTTCGAGAATATCGACTATAATGGAAGAATAGCTACGCTTTGGGTAATATATATTATCTCTCTTTTTCTTGGAATAGGAGTTGCTAGTATGTATTATAATCTGGATAAAATGAAAAAGTATTCAGACTTTCATATAGTTGGAAGGATGTTGGCGTATGTATTTTTTGTAGCTATTTCTTTCTGGTTTGGGATTAATAGATTTTTCTCACCGACAGAAATGAGTATAGAATCTTTTATGGTTTTTCCCCGATAACGCGTGCACCAACATTCACTTTGTATCACGCGGGAGCAGGTGTTCTGAGCGAAGCGAATGACACCTGGTTCCATCATCCTTCACTCACAATCTTTTAACTCTACTTTGTTCACAACCTATGCCTTCTATACGCATTGATAAAGACATGAACAGCTCTCTGTATTTTGTAACCTGTACCATCAAAGATTGGCTATATATGTGGCTAGGCCAGAGTACTGGCTACATTCATCTGCTTGTCCCCATGGTCCTCTTGCAATTGCTGACCCTTTTAGAATATCAGGACCAGGTGGCACAAGGCACACCTGCTCCCGCTTAGGGCACTCCCTCTATCATCTATCATTATGCAGATCATCTGTGACGGGCAGTAATGTGGATACGGATGATGCAGGGAATATCATTCAGCTGTTAGATTACTACCCGTATGGGGATGTAAGACTCGATGAACAGTCTTCTTCTTATGAAAATGACTATAAGTTCTTCACGCGGGAGCAAGTGTTCTGAGCGAAGCGAATGACACCTGCTCCCGCTTAGGGAGAAAACTATGGATCAAAAACTCTTCGCCCATTGATTCATTCCCAAGTCTCGCACCATACCTTTCATCGCCATTACGGTGAGGGCACTGCTGAGCTCATGGCTCGGCTTTGAGGCTTGTATCACCAGTTCGTCAAAGGCAAGAGGTTCTTTGGTGAGAATTCCACAAATAATCTCTTCCAGTTTGTTCTCGGGCTTGAGAAGCGGTTTTTTCTCCACTTCGTGCACAAATTCAAATTCTTCCAGAATATCATCGCTGGTTTGCACAAGCTTTGCTTCGCCTTTTTTGATCAAACGATTCGTCGCTTCTGAAAGAGGGAGAAAGGGGGATCCGGGGACGGCAAACACCTCTTTCCCCTGTTCGAGAGCAAGGTGCGCAGTGATGAGAGAGCCGGACTTGTCTTTGCCTTCTATCACGAGTGTCCCGAGTGAAAGCCCGGAAATCAGGCGGTTCCGGCGGGGGAAATTGTAATTGTTGGGCTCCGTGCCGAGGGGAAATTCAGAAATAATGGCGCCTTGCTCTCTGATCTTGTGTGCCAGAGCCTTGTTCTCTTCTGGATACACTCTGTCTATTCCCGTGCCCCAGACAGCAATAGTGCGTCCGCCTCGAGCGAGGGCTTCCTGGTGCGCCAGAGAGTCAATGCCGCGTGCCATGCCAGAGACAATGGTGAATCCCGCATGAATGATGTCGGGGAGCACATGGTGCACACACTGCTTGCCATGAGCAGAACATCTTCTGGTTCCGACGACCGAGAGCGACAAAAGATCTTCTGGAAGTATCTCGCCTTGGATAAAGAGAAAGATAGGCGAGTCAGAAATATTTTTGAGCGACTCGGGAAAGTCCCCATCTTCCAAAAAAAGCAGCGTCGCTTCCGATTCTTCAAATTTTTTCTGAATTTTTCTGAAATTCATCTCCCTTTGTTTTTTTATAAGAGCCGTCACACTGCGCCGTGGTATGCCGGCCTTGAGAAATTCTGCTTCAGAAAAATGCTCTTTTGCTGTTTCCAAATCCCCGAAATATCGCCTTAAAATTTTAAGACGGCGCATGGTGAGAAAATCCAGTTGTGCCCAAAAAAGTTTTGTGTCTGCATTCATCCGAATAATTATAAGCCGGCTCCTGAAATGGGAAAAGAGTTAATAATTTATTAATTAAACCCCCTTCATCCCCCTTTTCAAGGGGGAAAGAAAAGATGCTCCTCCTTTGAAAAGGGTGGGTTTATTATTTTTTGTGTCCTTTTTCTCCATTTTCTCTCCTTTTGTATTTAGAAGAAAAAAAGAAGGGTCTATAATCTTTATGGACAAAAATGGTTCCAACTGAGATTTGAGTAACCGTACGAACTTCATAAATTTTTATCTTGTCCTCATGAAAGCTTCTGATCTGTTTGTGAAGTGTCTGGAAAATGAAGGGGTACAATATATTTTTGGAATTCCAGGTGAGGAAAATCTGGATCTTTTGGAGTCACTGAGGACTTCAAAAATTCAACTCATCGTAACGCGCCATGAACAAGCGGCGGCTTTTATGGCGGCAACATATGGGCGCCTGACGGGTCGCGTGGGTGTAGCGCTTTCCACTCTTGGCCCTGGAGCCACCAATTTGGTGACCGGTGTCGCGTATGCGCAACTGGGCGCCATGCCTCTTTTGGTAATTACCGGTCAAAAGCCCATCAAAAAGAGCAAACAAGGGCGATTTCAGATCATTGATGTGGTAGAGATGATGAAGCCAATTACGAAGTTCACAAAACAAATCACTCATGGCAACACCATCCCCGCACTTCTTCGTGAGTCAGTAAAGCGCGCTGAGGAAGAGCGTCCCGGGGCCGTCCATTTGGAACTCCCCGAAGATATTGCCGCAGAAGAAACCGATGCTGAAGTTTTTGCGAGAACCAAAGTACGAAGACCGGCTCCAGATCCTCGAGCAATAGAATGGGCGGTTGATGCTATTGAATCGGCCAAAAAACCTCTTGTGGTGGTTGGTGCTGGAGCCAATCGCAAACGAAACGCCAATGCTCTTGAGAATTTTCTCCAGAAAACCGGTATTCCCTTTTGCAATACACAGATGGGAAAGGGGATGGTCGGCTCTCTGCACGATCAGTATATTGGCACTGCAGCGCTTTCGGACGGAGATTTTGTCCATCGGGCAATTGAATGTGCGGATTTGGTGATTAACGTGGGACATGACGTGATCGAAAAGCCTCCATTTTTTATGCATCATGATGACACTCGCAAGGTGTTGCATATCAATTTTTGCTCCGCGGAAGTGGATGAAATCTATTTTCCCGATATCGAGGTGGTTGGTGATATCTCCCGAACTCTTACATATTTGTCCGAACAAATAACAATGCAAACCCATTGGGATTTTGCTCGTTTCCAAGAGGTCCAGGGGGTCCTCAGGATGCATATTTCAGAAAAAGAAACCGCCAAAAAATTTCCTCTTCTTCCACAGCGTATTGTGCATGATGTGCGGGAAGCCGTGCCACGAGACGGGATTATTTGTCTGGATAATGGGATGTATAAGCTCTGGTTTGCTCGCCAGTATGTGGCTCATGAATACAATACTCTTCTTGTCGATAACGCTCTGGCGACTATGGGAGCGGGGCTTCCTTCGGCCATGGCGGCAAAGATGGTGCACCCAGAGCGAAAGGTCATGGCTATTTGTGGCGACGGAGGATTTTTGATGAATTCTCAGGAAGTAGAAACAGCTGTCCGTCTTGAGCTTGATCTGGTGATATTGGTGCTCAGAGATGACGCGTATGGCATGATCAAATGGAAACAGGAGGGAATGAAATTTGCTGATTTTGGGCTTGATTATGGCAATCCTGATTTTGTGGCATATGCCCAGAGCTACGGTGCAAAAGGACATCGTATAAAAAAAACAGAAGATTTTGTGCCGATTCTCAAAAAATGTCTAAAATCCAAAGGGGTCCATCTGGTCGAAATACCAATTGATTATTCTGAGAACCATCGCGTCTTTCATGAAGAACTCCCGCGGATTACAAAAAATTTATAATCTGTTCTCCATGCCTATTCAATCACTCAATCCTGCTACAGAAGAGGTTCTCAAGACCTTTGAGGAGCTTTCTGATATAGAAATAGCATCGAAAATTGACCTCGGGCAAAAGACATTTGAAGCGTGGAAAAAAACCTCCTTTGCTGAGAGGCAACAACTGATGATGCGCCTTGCCGAAGTACTGCGGGAGCAAAAGGAGGAGTTGGCAAAGCTTATGGCGCTGGAGATGGGGAAGCCTCTCGCGCAGGGCGTTGCAGAAATAGAAAAATGTGCGTGGTGTTCAGAATTTTATGCAGAAAATGCGGAATCTTTTTTAGAAAAAGAAGTGGTGGCAACTGACGCCAGTGAAAGCTATATCACTTTTGAGCCTCTCGGAATTGTGCTGGCCGTAATGCCATGGAATTTTCCCTTTTGGCAGGTGATTCGCTTTATTGTTCCGGCGGCGATGGCGGGGAATGTGGGACTTCTCAAACATGCTTCCAATGTTCCACAGTGCAGTTTGGCACTCGAAAAACTTTTTCTGGATGCTGGATTTCCTGAGGGTGTCTTTCAAAGCCTTCTGATCAGTTCTCGAGAAGTAAAGGGGGTCATCGGAGATCCGCGCGTCAAAGCAGCAACGCTTACGGGGAGTGAGCGTGCTGGAAGTCAGGTGGCGATGCAATGCGGAGAGCAGATCAAAAAAACCGTACTCGAACTGGGAGGAAGCAATCCGTTTCTCATATTGGAGGATGCGGATATGGACCTGGTTATTGATCAGGCTACATTTGGACGTTTTCAAAATTGCGGACAGAGCTGTATTGCTGCCAAGCGCTTTGTCGTCGTGGAAAAAAGGGCTGAAGAATTTTTGCATCGATTCAAAGAAGCGACAGAAAAAATGATTCTCGGAGATCCGTTAGACGAAAAAACCGAAATTGGTCCCATGTCTGGAAAAAGTGGTCTGGAAGAGGTGATGCGGCAAGTTCAAGAATCAATTGAGATGGGAGCCGTGCTCCTGTCTGGCGGAAAGAAAGAGGGATCAGTGGGACACTTTTACCAGCCGACAATTCTTACAAACGTGAAGAAGGGAATGCCGGTATATGAGGAGGAAACCTTTGGGCCAATAGCGGCAGTAATTGTCGTAAAAACCGCTCATGAAGCGGTCGAGGTTGCAAATGACACTCGATTCGGACTTGGTGCCTCAGTGTTCACACAAAATGTTGCGATGGCAAAAAAATATATTTCTGAGCTCGATACGAGCTGCGTCTTTTTTAATGGATTTGTAAAATCAGATCCCCGGCTTCCATTTGGTGGCGTCGGAATTTCTGGGTATGGACGCGAACTTTCACACTATGGACTGAAAGAGTTCGTGAATATAAAAACAATATGGGTAAAGTCGTCTTTATAAGAATTCTTCCTTCTGGAAGGCTCCAAAATTTTGGTGTGTGATCTCTCCGCTCTCGGTGATCTCGCCTGCTTTTTGTGCTTTGACTCCTTCTTTGCCGAGAAATTCAACTGTCTTGTCTGCGTCTTGAGGGGAAACGACCAGAAGCATTCCATTTCCCATGTTCCAGGTCGCATATGCCTCCCTGTCTTCCACTCTTCCTTTTTTTTGCAACTGCAGCATCATCTCTGGCGGTTCCCAAATGTCGGGAAGATGTGCGCCCAGATTTTTTTTTCTCAGAATACGTTTCAGATTTCCGGCAATTCCCCCGCCGGTAATATGCGCAATGCCATGGATACTTATTTGCGCCGTTTGCCCGAATCGCCCAGTAAGTGACAAGATGGAATCATTATATATTTTTGCGGGCGTTAAAAGCGTTTCTCCCCAGCTTTTCCCATTCTCAAATTCATCTGCATAAGAAATGCTTTGTTGCTGACAAATATGTCTGATAAGAGAAAACCCGTTGGAACGAAATCCTGTTTCTTTGAGAGAGAGAACAGTATCTCCAATTTGAATTTTTTCTCCGGTAATATATTTGTCTTTTTCCACAATGCCAGTGCCACTCGCATTCCACGTGGTTGAGCCGATGGAATCGCCCAACTCCGCGATCTCCCCTCCAGGAATAACAACTTTTTGCTCTGTGCATGCGCGCTGCAGTGATTCCATCATTACAGAAATCATCTTGGCGTTTACTTTGTTCGTATCAACAGTGTTGGTAATCGCGATTGTTTCTGCTCCGACGCATATGGCATCATCTGCTACCATTGCCAGAAGATCGTATCCGAGTCCTTCAAAATTATCTGTTTTGAGTGCAATTTCTATCTTGGTTCCTACTCCATCAGAGCCCAGCACCAGATAATAGTCCCCGAAGTCGAGTGCTCCTGCGAAGCTGCCTTTGAGTTGTATGGGCTCTCCAATCATTCCTCTGCGAGAAGGAAATGTTTTGAGCGCCGCCTCATACGCTACTTCTGATGCTTTGTCTCCTGCTGAAATGTCGACTCCAGAGTCTTTGTATGTCGTCATGATTTTTTATGAAAAATCCCTTGCTCGAGTTGCACGACTCTACACGGCGCTATCTCTTCAAGAAATATGGGGTCATGAGTGGTTATCAGCAAGGTGAGTCCGTCTTCTTGATGAAGTTTTTTGAGCAACCGTGCTATTTCTCTTGTGTTTTCTGGGTCCAAATTTCCAGTAGGCTCATCTGCCACCAGTAGTTTTGGGCTATGGACAAGTGCTCTGGCGATTGCTGTTCTTTGCCTCTCTCCTCCGGAAAGCTGATGGGGGAATTTGTGTGCCATTGCCGAAAGACCTACTCTCTGCAATATTTCTCCTACCTTGCGCTCTATGGATTCCTCCTCTATCTCGCAAGCCTCAAGGGCAAATGCTGTGTTTTCAAATACGGTTTTTTTCTTGAGGAGTTTGAAGTCTTGGAAAACGACTCCTATGCGACGTCGGTACATTTGCATTTCACTATCTGACAGATCTTCCACTCGAATGTTGTCAATAAGAATCTGTCCACCGTCTGGTTTTTCTGCTCCAATAAGAAGACTGATGAGTGTCGTTTTTCCGACTCCAGAGGATCCTGTAATTACCAAACATTCGCCTTGTTTAAGACGATACGAAAGGTTATTTAAAACAGTTTGAAGTCCAAAGCTTTTGGTTACTTCTGAAAATTGAATCATATGTGACTTCCGAGTTCTATAAACATATTGTGACGAATTTTAAGAAAATTTGCGAATTATTTCTTTTTCTTTTTATTTTTCTGCTTCGCTCCCGCTCGTTGCTGTTTTTTTCGTTTTTGAATTTTTTGTTTTTTCAACGTTCCCAGAGCTTCTTTAATTTTCTCTGTCCAGTGAAACCCTAGTTTTCGAATGTCTGTTTTTACCATTTCTCCAGAAATCATCCAATATGACTGATATTTCAGCAGATTCATGATTTCTGCTGCTGTCACTTTTTTAGAGAGGTGCAACTGTACTTCTTGATCTTTTTTGCCTGACGAAATTATTTTTATGGCTTTTACTCCGGCTTCACGCGCTGATATTTTGAGGTCCAAAACTTCAAAAAGGCTTTTGACTTGTACCGGCATCCGTCCATATTCTTCTGCCATCTCTTGCACGAGTTCGTGTAGTTTTTCATGGTTTTGAACCGCTGCGAGTTTTTGATACATCAAAATCTTTTCTTTTGTATTGGCAATATATGTTCCCGGAATATAGGCATCGAGTGGAATTTCTATGAGCACTTCTGTTACTTCTTCGTCTTTCTCTGTCATTTTCCCTTCCTGCATTTGTTTGATTGTCTTATTAAGAAGCCTCAAAAAATGACTTACTCCCACCACATTTACAGTTCCATGTTGACTCACTCCAAGCACATCTCCTGCTCCTCTTATCTCCAAATCTCGCATGGAAAGTTGAAACCCGCTCCCCAGTTCTGATGCTTCAATAAGGGCCTTGAGTCTTTTTTTGGCATTGAGGCTCAGTTTTTGGGACGAATGAAGAAGATATGCGTATGCTTGTTTGGGTGATCTTCCGATTCGCCCTCTGAGTTGATAGAGCTGGGCAAGTCCAAAATTTTCTGCGTTGTTTACAATCAGCGTATTTGCGTTCGCAAGGTCTATCCCGTTTTCAATAATTGTGGAAGACACCAGCACGTCATATTTTTTTTCTTTAAAGGAAAGGATTCTGTCTTCAAGTATCTCTGCTTTCATTTGACCATGACCTACTGCAAATGTAGCTTCCGGCACAAGAAGTCTCAGTTTTTCTGCCATAGATTCAATGGTTTCCACACGATTATGAAGGAAGTAGATTTGCCCTCTTCTCTTTTTTTCTTTCAAAATGGCTTCTCTAATGAGGTGATCTGAATATTTTCTTACCTCTGTGATGATGGGGAGGCGTCCTGGAGGCGGGGTTGTAATTGTTGTGATATCTCTGAGTTTGTGGAGAGCTAAATTGAGCGTGCGGGGAATCGGGGTTGCCGAAAGAGTGAGAATGGAAACTTCGCTTCTGAGGTCTTTGAACTTTTCCTTCTGTTTTACTCCAAAACGCTGTTCTTCATCAATAATAACCAGCCCCAGATCATAAAATTCAACATCATCGCTGAGAAGTCGGTGTGTTCCGATAATGATGTCTATCGTCCCCTTTTTGAGCTTTTGAAGAATTTTCTTCTGTTGTGCTGGTGTTCGAAATCTTGAGAGCATTTCTACCGTTACTCCGAATTCATTCATTCGTTTCTGAAATGTTTCATAGTGTTGTTGCACAAGAATGGTAATGGGGGCGATAAGGGCTACTTGTTTTTGGTTGTCTGCCACTTTGAATGCAGCTCTCATGGCTACTTCAGTTTTTCCGAATCCAACATCTCCGCACAGAAGTCTGTCCATTGGTTTTGTGCTCTCCAAGTCTGTTTTGGTGTCTCGAATAGCGGTTATTTGACCCGGTGTTTCTTCGTAAGGAAAATTTTTTTCAAATTGTTCCTGCCTTTCCGTGTCAGGACCAAATTGCAATCCTTTCACCTGTGCTCTTTTGGCATACATGTCCAGGAGTTCTTTTGCTATTTTTTCTGTTTCTCTTTTGACTTTTTTTTGGATGTTTTTCCACTCGACCCCCCCCAGTCTGGTAAGTTTTGGCTCTCTGCTTTCTTCGGTAATAAAGCGTGAAATTTTATCTGCTTGATCCACGGGAACGAAAAGCTTGTCTTCGTGAAGGTATGAAATCTCTAGATATTCTCGAATATGTCCGTCTATTTCTTGCTCCCCAATTCCTAAGAATCTTCCGATTCCATGATCGAGGTGCACCACAAGGTCTCCCACTTTTAGACTTGTGAGAAATTCTATGTTTGCTGCTGCTGAACTTATTGATTTCTTTTTTTTAGTGCTGAGGTGAAAGATTTCTCGATCTGTAAGAAGAGACATTTTTTCTTCTGGGTTTTGAAAGGAGGGGGGCACTGCTTCGAGCTCTCCGGTATCAAGAAGCAAGATCCCTGCATTTTTAGTATTTTCAGAAAATGATATTTTTTTTTCTGTGAGGATATTTTTGAGTTCGTCTTTCCTTTTTGTAAGAACAAGTGTTTTCCAGTTGGTTTGTTCTTTTTCCCGGAAATCAAGAAGAAGATCTGGAAGATTGTAAAATTTTAATACGGAAAGAAACCGAAGGTGAACGGAGGTTTCTTCATTTTCTGGAAAAGATGATATCTTTAGGATTTTTGCTGGTATTTTTTTTAGTTTTTTCGAACTCGTTTCTGTGATTTCTTCAAGCTCATTCCAAATTTGGATATCCTCTGGTGTCAAGAGGTCTCCAAGTGATCCTTCGCGTTCGGACGCAGAGCAGGGGTAAAGATTTATTTTTTGTACGTCTTCTCCTATTTTTTTTGTTTCGAGTGAAAATTCAGTGATGCTCTCCACAGTGTCATATGCTATTTCTATTTTTATTGGCTTTTTTCTCCCTATGGGAAAGACGTCTATAATGTTTCCACTTCTGCGATATTCTCCTTTTTGCAGAAAAAGGTCATTTGTAAGTGTATATCCCCTATCTGTAAGCTCATTAAAAAGCTGTAAGGGGGATATCTTTTGCTTCTTTGTAAGTATTGTTTTTTGGTCTTGCAGATCTTTTTTATGGGGGAAGGCTTCGAGTGCCTGTTCGCTTGTGCAAAAAAAGATGTGTTTTTTATCTTCTTTTTTTTGCTTTAAAAGCAAAAGTGTCCATTCTATTTTTTCTCGCTCTCTTTTTTCCACTTCCTCAGAAAATAAATGGAACATGTGTGTTTCTCCCGAAAAAAACAAAGGTGCTACCAAAATGGCTTCGTGGACTTCATTTCTGTTGGGGAACACGAAAAGAATGTTTTTTTCCTTTTTTCCTTCTTGAAAAAATTTTCTTAAGAAAAAAAGTTTTGCTGATATATTGGGAAGCCCTGAAACCGTCAGTTTTTTTCGCTCTTCCCATTTTTGCATACACAAAAAGATCTCCTTTTGCTTCTCAAAGAAATCTGGCAATAGAGCTCCTTTTTTCTCCTGCTCCCAAATATTCATAAAAATATTCAAAATAAAAATATTTTTCTTCTCTTTTTCTCCAAAAAGAGAAATAAAAGTGCGCGGTTTTTTGGCTCTTTTTTCCTTAGGCTTTGAGCGGCATTATTACATGAACAAAGCCTTTTGTGTCTTTCGGTTTTACTACGACTGGCGAAAGTTTTCCTTCCACTTCTATTTGTGCTTTTTCTCCTTCTAGGCATTGCAAAATATCCAAAAAATATTGCCCATTGAGCGCGATTGAGCATTCTTCGCCTTGCACCACTGCGTCCATTTGCGACTCTTCTGTCCCTATTTCCGTTGCATCTGTCGTAATCCCTATCCCTTTTGGGGTAAAAGAGAGTCGCACGTTGTTGTTGTTTTCTCGCGCAAAAAGACCGACTCTTTTTGTTCCTAACACGAGTTCCTCCACCGCGCATTCTGCTCCCGTTTTTGATGTTTTGGGAATAATTTGCGAGTACTCGGGGAATTTCCCCTCTATAAGGCGGGATATGAGCCGCGTTTTCCCTATTTCGCACAAAATTTGGTTTTCAGAGAAAGTGATTTCCGCGGTTTTTTCCTCAGAGGAAGCGAGTATTTTTTCGAGCTCCTGCATTGCACGCGAAGGAACGATGCTCTTGAGTTCTTTTTCAAGCGGCTTCGAAAGAACCATCTTTTTTTCCCCCAGCCTGTATGAATCCGTCGCGACGAGTCTCAGGTCTTTTTCCCTCCCCCAAAAATACACGCCCGAAAGGACGGGCCTTGTTGTTGACGTCGCACAACAAAACGCCACCTGGTCTATCGCTTTTTTCAGCTCCTCCCGAGGAAGAGAAAATTTCACCTCCTTTTCCACGGAGGGGATTGCGGGAAATTCTTCTGAGGAAATTCCTTTTATTTTCGTTTTTGAGTTCTTCGTTTCGAGAGAAACAGTCTCTCCGTCGAGGAGGGTCAGCGCGATTTTTTCGTTCGGCAAAAATCCTACGTAGCTCGAGAAAATCTTGGCAGGAACTGTTATCTCCCCTTCGTTTTCGACGGCAGCGGAAAAAGACGTTGTGATGGCTGTTTCCAGGTTCGTCGCTGAAAGGTAGAGTTTTTGACCTTCCGCTTTTAAAAGGACATTCCCTAATATAGGGAGTGTGTTTTGGGGGTTTATTGCTTTTTGTACAAGAGAAAGGGCGCTTTGTAAATCCTTTTGCTCACAAGAGAGCTTCATTTTTTCGGGAGAAAGAAGGCATACGTAGAGTACTTTTTCTTTTAGAAAATTGCAAACAGGAAAACCCTTTCTTATTAAGAAATATATAAAAGAATTTAATAAAAATTAATAATATGGAGGATTGGAAAATATTGAAAATATTTTATAGCAAACATACCTCCCGAAAAAAGGGTCATGTAAAAGAGAAACAGGGGCCCGAACACAAAAAAAGAACGAAAGGATGGTGTTTTTTTTGACCTGCGCTTCGAAAAAGAAAGGGCCATTCCAAGGGAAGAAGGGCGAATTTATGATTTTTTGGGAAAAAAGAAACAAGCGAGAAACCTCCCATTCCAGTCGCGAAAAGAAGAATAAAAAAAGCGATCACTGTGGAAAAAAATTATTTTTCTTAACCGAGAAAGACGAAAGGCCTTTCAAAAAAACACCTTCGGGGATGTCCTCGGAAAAAGCAGCGCCAGCAGCCAAGAAGCTGTTGTTTCCGACTTTCACACCCGGCATGAAACTCGAATTGATTCCAACAGAAACATTTTTTCCACAAAAAACGCCCACCTTGTTCCGTGAAGTCGGAATGATTTCGTTTCGCACCTGGATGGAAATATTTTTTTTATCGAGGCGAAAATTCCCAGTTCGAGTTCCAGCGCCAAAACAAACCCCCTCGTCGAGAACGGAGTCACCTACGTAATTCTGATGCAAGCAGACATGAGACCGAAGATAGCTCCGCGCCACTTCCGTCCCATGGCCGATGACGCATTTCTCGCCAATATGGCTTTCGCGGACAAGTGCATGAGTTCCAACAATTGTGTCTTTCCCAATAAAACAAGGACCCGTGATAACCGCGAAATCAAAAACTTTCACTCCCTCAGAAAGAACAACATTTCCAGCAACAGAAGCTTTTTTTGAAACCTGTGAAGAAGGGTGAATCAGCGGGTTTTTTAGGGTTTTCCAAAACGTCTCCATCATGTCGAAATGATGCCAGGGATACTTTAATGTCGTCCAAGCACCTTTGTAAAAAACTGCTTCCGCAACAACGCCATCGTCAAAAAGTTTTTGCAAAGCGGACTCATATCCATAGTGACTTCTCTTTTTTCTTTCTTTTTCCAAATACAAAAAAAGATTTTGAGGATCTTTGAAAACATGAAGAACAAGGTTGATATATTTCGAAGGAACTTTTTCAGGACGGGGTTTTTCTTCAATTTTTTTCACATGATTTTTGGAATTAAGAACAAGATATCCACCAGGAAAATATGTTTCCACTTTTTTTCCACAGATAAAAATGTCGGAGGAAGAGGAAACGACGGTGTCTTGAAGAAATTGAAAGTATGACTTTTCCACAAAATCATTAGAACTCATAATAAAAAGGGGGACGTCCTTCTGAACATTGCTCTTTGCAGCAAGAACACCACCAAGCATGCCTTCCGATACGTCTTTCTGAAGAGAAAAGGAGAAACGCTCTTTTTGAGAAGGAAAAGCAGAAAAAGCGGTTTCCTGAAGAAGAGAAAAGTTTTTTTCATTTCCAACTATATGTATTTTCTGACCAAAGCTTGTTTTAAGAAGCCTTTCGACCTGGTGCTCAAAAAGAGATTTTCCAAGGTATTCAAAAAATATTTTATCACCCAATGGCCACATACGAGAAGATTGGCCGGCGCAAAGAAGAATTGTTTGGAACATAGTGTATTCGGAAAAATTTTCTCTTTTTTTACAAAAAATATCAAAGGAATAGAGAACGCTTCACTGCTGTTATAAATTGAAACCCAAAACCATCAGAAATGGCGTGAATTGTTCCAAGTTCTTTGGTCACAAAAGTAGGGATGCCCCCGAGGCGAATCAAGACTTCTTCATGAGGATGTCCAAAGGAGTTTTCCCGCCCTGCGGAAATAACAGCATGATCAGCAGAAACGGCAGAAAGGAATTCAGAAAGAGAAGATGTTCTGCTCCCATGATGGGCAACCTTTAAAAGACTGCTTTGAAGTGAAGAAGCTTGTGAAAGTAAAATTTTCTCTGTTTCTTTTTCAATGTCTCCAGTAAAAAGAACAGAATCTTCACCATAGGATACGCGAAAAACAACAGAAGAATTATTCATACTTAACGTTTTTTTGCCCACCAGACTGGAATTTGGAAAAAGAATGTCAAAAAAAAGGCCATCAAATACAAAATCCTTGTTTTCATGAGCCAAAAAAATGGGAATTTTTTTTTCTTCTACTATTTTTAAAAAATCCTGGAAAAAAGCGTGAGGCGCAAAAGCACCGGAAAGGAGAACGCCACGAACATCATGTGATCGAACTAACGCCAATGCACCAGTCAAATGATCTAAATCGGGGTGACTGATAACTAAAAGATCAATAGTCCTTTGCCAAAAAGGAAAAACCTCTCCCAAGCGAGAGGCAACAGAACTATCAATTCCCCCATCAATAACAATATTTTTTCCGTGAGGAGACTGAATCAAAAAGGAGTCCCCGACGGGAACATCAAAGAAATACACATGAAATTTTCCATCAGCCATTTTTTGCGACTCTAGAAAAAGGAGAAGAAAAACTCCCAAAAGGAGAAAAAAGAATGCCAATGATATCTTTTGATAGCGCACTACAAAACAAAGGGATTTACACTCTAAAAACCATCGTCTCGTTCGTCAAGGCGGATCTAAAAAAAGACTCTTTCTTGAGAAAGAGTCTTTTTTGTCGTTCTTTCATGTTGTTTTCTTCAGGGTTATTTTTTTCTAAACCGACGTATTCCAGCGAGACCAAAAAGAGAACCAAGAGAAACAAGAGCAAGAGGAGCCCCCGTTGCAGTAAGAGCGGGAACACGAACAGATTGGATAGCTCCAGCGTTTTCATTCCCAGCGTCGTCGGTAGCAGTAACTTTGTATGCGAGTTCACTTTCAGGACTGGCAGAAGTACTGTACTTTTCAGCAAAAGCATCAAGCTCGGCTTCATCATCCCAGGCGCTTCCATCATCCTCGCTCTTATACACATCTTGATGATCAACATCATCAGAAGAGCTTTTTTTCCATTCTAAGTTGAGGAGAAAATTTTCATCACCCTCAATAGCATTAATAGTAAAATCGGATACATTTTCAGGGGCAGAGACATCGCCTTCAGGAGCAGCTGGCTTTAAATCTTCAATAGGAGCTTCTGGTGCAACCAAAGGAAGTTCTGAAACAGGAATTTCTTCAGCATCGGTCCCAGCAAAGAGAGCAAAATCAGTAACACCACTGTCAATAGGATTACCAGAAAGGTCCGCAATAGCGGCACTTACGGTGACAATATACTCCGCATCAGGATTCATGTCTTCTTCAGAGGTTAAAAAGACAATATCTTTGTATACAATCTCTTCAGGAGAATCGGCATAATCGACCTTATACTCTGCATTTACAACAGAAAGACCGAGAGAAGCGTCAGCACTTTCGGTTATAGAAAAGCTTAATTCGGGAAGAATTTCAGGAAGAGAAACCTCCTCGGAAAAGGATATTTTTATAATATTTTTTGTAAGAGCAAGCGCTTCTTCCACAACAGGAGATTCACTATCGATAGCAGAATCTTCTGGAGACACCTGAGAAGGATCAACTTCTGTCGAAGGAAGCTCGCTGTAGACAGAAGATGGAGTAACTACCACTTCTCTGGAAAGATCGCTTCGATCGCCACCCTCAAAACTTGCTTGAACAGAAACGAAATACCGAACACCATTAGAAAGGTCAGAGAGAGCTACAGAATTTTCAGATCCAACAACAGACGCCATATCGTCGTAACTTTCAACAAGCCCTTCTTCTACAGAAGAGAGGCCATAAAAAACTTCATAGGATACGACTGGTTCTCCAAACTCACCGGAAAGCTCTGACCATGAAATAAAGGCACTGGCATTGTAGGGAGCCGCCACCACGTCTTGCACAAGCAAATCCGAATTTGCTGCCTGAGAAGAAAAAGGAGCACAGGCCATTATTAGAAGCACGACAATGCTTGCAATGGCAATGAGAACAGGTGAAAAGTGTATATTTGTTTTCATTTGAAAAAAGATAAAAAGAACGAAATATCGAACTATTATAAATTATTTTAAAGAATAAATCAAGCAAAATTCCATTCATAGTTTATCAAGAGAAATTTGATTCAGCGAAATATCTGAAGACATTTTTGCAAAATTTCCACCAAAGCCACTTGAATCATTAATCCGAGCATCAAAACAATAAAAAGAATAGGGGATGGATTGCATTTCGTTCAAACGAAAAAGTTCGGTCTCAAACCGACCAAGGCTTCTGGGAAGCACAAAATCAAGAAATTCATTAGAAAAAAATTTTTTCCGCGCTGCAAAAAGAGTTTTTTGTGGTGGATCAAATAAGAACTTTTGAAAAAAGAAGATATTAAAACTGGGAAAGAGAGAAAAGGACTTTTGTATGCGCTGCAAAAGAGGGGTTGTTGTTAAAAATATTTTCCGTCCCGGTTTTTGTAAGAAGTGAAGAATCTTTCCCAAACCGCCCTTTCTGTGGCTTACGATATCAAAATGGGAATCGGGAAACACAGAAAACAGAAACTCTTCAGCGTGTTCGGCATTTTTTTGAGAAGAAAAATGAGCAAGGACATTTCCTGAAGAAGAAGCAATTAATTTTTTTAAGTATTCAAGAGAAGCACGAGGAGTATTTTGACTTGGAGAAACATCGGAAAACGAAAAAAATTGAAAAGGCACCATCTCCTGAACAAGAGATATTTTCTCTTGTGAAAATTTTGGGGGAAGCTCAAAAGGAAAAACCCACGCACCATCTTCTTTTTTAGAAAAATGACTTCCAAGGGCAAGAAGAGACGGAAATTTTTTAGAAAGATCTGCGCATGAAGAACTCAAGAGGGTCGGACTCTCTCGCCACTCGATTTCATCATTTGGAAAGAGACGAAAAAACAAAAGAACATTTTCTTTTGCAGGAGAAGAAAAAAATTCGAACCAGAGAGATAATTGCAAAAAGAGGAAAGGAAAGGAGCCCAGCTCTTTCTTGCTCTTTTTCACGAGCTCTTGAAGGCGCCGAGAAAATTGGACCCATTCAGTGCTTGAAGAAAGAGAAGCATCAAAAGGGATATCAAGTGGGTACGAGTGCTCGCCAACAATTTTTCTCAAAAAAGCCCCAAAGAGATCAAAGAAAAACGAAATATCCTCTTGAAGCGAAACAGATGCCTGTTTAGAAAAAGAACGAACACGCAAAGAAGAGCCACTTTGCGTAGCAAAAGAAGTAAGAATGTCTTCCAAGTCTTCGGCTCCATCGAGAAAAAGATATTCACCTTGTATTTCGGAGAGATGACGCTCTGGAACAAACACGACCCGCCCTGCTTTCTTTTTTTCTAAAAGCGCATCTTGACCGCCCTCTCCCACTTGCCCCTGAGCAATTTGGCGCCAAACAGACCATTCCTTTCGATAGAGATTGGGAGCAGAAACCGCTCCTCTTTTGCGGTCCCTCAAGACCTTAAGCGCAACAATAATTTCTTCTTCAGAAAACTGTTGCTGACCAAGAAAAACGCCCCACTTCTTTTCATTGAGCAAGAGCGTAGAGGAAAAATACTTTTCATAGAAAACGCCATCAGTATTCTTAAGAGAATGGAAAAAATCTGAAATAAAATTTTCTCTTTCAGGTGAATATGAAATATATACCGTCTCCTTTGTTTTTTTGCAAAAGGACGAGATAGCTTCAACTGCGAGAAAAAGAGGGTCGGAAGGAAACGAGAAAGAAACTTCCCAAAGAGCAGATTCCTTTTTTTGAAAAAAAGATTCTACCGCAGAAACAAATTTTTTTTCCTTAGAGGTGCTTGCTTTTGAGCGTACTTCCCGAAAAGACCGCTTTACAGACGCATCTGTGAAATTTTCAGGATTTGGGTTCGCAAGGAGAGAAAAAAAATGCTTTCCCGTCCAATTTGTTTTTTCTAAAAGTTCAGCATAGGTTTTTTGTAGTTCTTTAGAAAAATCAGCATGATATTTGTATTCCAAAAACTTCCAAAACTCCAGCGTTCCAAGAACATCTCCTAGTGCACGATGCGCGGCTTCATGGGGCAAGTTATATTTTTCAGTAAGCACTTCAAGCGAATAGCTTTCTTCGCTTGGCAAAATAATTGTTGAAAGTGGATAGGTATCAATTTCTGCGTGTGAAAAAGCAAATCCTTTTTCTTGCAAAAATCCGGTATCAAACGAAATGTTATGACCAACAATTATATCGTCCGGATGAAGAAATTTTTCTAAAAACTCAAAGCGGACAATTTCTAATGGGTTTCCTTCTGAAAGCATCTCCGGCGTGATGCCAGTAAGCCTTTCAACAACCGGAGGAATGTTTAGAGGTCCTTCTGGAGAAGGACAAATGAGCTCATCAAATGTAGCGACAACCCCCTCCCCATCATAGCGCACAGCAGAAAGCTCCAGGAGTTCAGAAGAAGTAGGATCAAAGCCAGTTGTTTCTACATCAAGAAAAAGAAGCATTGCACACCAAAATCGTAGTGACATTGTATCGGAATATCTCTGAAGAGAACAAAGGGTTCGTTTTTGGAAAAAAAAAAGAGGTTCTTTTCAGGATTTCGGAAAGGTTTCTAAAGAGCAGAAAAACACAATAAAAATCGATTCACGGAAAAAATATTCTTGCCCTCCGTCAAAAAATCCGTATACTCGGATCGTCAGGCGAGGGCCGACGTTTTTTTTTTCAATGCCTGCAAAACTTCGAAAATATGTATTTGTTACTGGTGGAGTATGCTCTTCCTTAGGGAAGGGAATCGCATCAGCTTCTATTGCGATGCTTCTCAAAAGGGCCGGATTTCGTGTATCTATTCAAAAACTGGACCCCTATTTAAATGTTGACCCAGGCACAATGTCACCTTTTCAACACGGAGAAGTTTTTGTGACAGATGACGGAGCCGAAACAGACTTGGATCTCGGACATTACGAGCGCTTTATTGACGAAAACTTGGCAGGATACTCAACAGTTACAACCGGAAGAGTGTATTCAGAAGTTCTGGAAAAAGAACGAAAGGGTGATTTTTTGGGGAGAACCATTCAAGTGGTGCCGCACATTACTGATGCAATTCAAGAAAAGGTAGAACAGGCCGCCGAAAAGGCGAATGCTGAAATTATTATTGCCGAAATAGGAGGAACCGTAGGAGATATAGAAGGAGAGCCATTCCTTGAAGCAATCAGGCAAATGCGCATGCGAAAAGGAGGAGAAAATGTTATCTCTGTCCATCTCACATTGCTGCCATACCTTGAGGCGGCTGGAGAACTCAAAACAAAACCAACTCAACTCTCAGTGCGAGAGGTAAGAAAAGCAGGAATTCAGCCGGATATAATTATTTGTCGAGCTGATCGCATAATTCCAAAAGAGCTACTGCAAAAAATATCGCAATTTTGTAGTGTAGAAGAAGAGGCGGTAATCCCAGCACAAACAGTACAAAGTATCTACGAAGTCCCCATTTGCTTGCAGGAATATGGGATAACGAAGGTATTAGAGAAAAAAATGAACTTGAAACAAATACATCCAAGGCTTACAGAGTGGCGTAAAATGCTCCACAATATTCAGAAGACATCACAAGAGATACGCATTGGACTTTGTGGAAAATATAATGAACTAGATGATGCATATCTCTCGGTTATAGAAGCGATAAAATCTGCAGCATTTGCCAACAAGCGAAAAGCAAGTATTCTCTGGATAGATACTGAAAAACTTGAAAAAAAGAATAAGACAGAATGGAAAACGCTCAAAAAATGCGATGGGATTTGCGTCCCAGGAGGTTTTGGAAAAAGAGGGACCGAAGGAAAAATTCTTGTGGCAAAATATGCACGAGAAAACAACATCCCGTATCTGGGGCTTTGTTTAGGCGCACAGATAATGGGAATTGAGTTTGCAAAGAATGTGTGCGGACTTCAAGGTGCAACATCAGAAGAGTTTGACGCCACAGCAAAGCATCAAATCATTCATTTTCTCCCTGGACAAAGCGATCAAAAAGCAAAAGGAGGAACATTGCGCCTTGGAGCGTGGCCATGTGTCCTGAAAAAAGGGACAAAGGCGTATAAAGCATATAAAAAACGAAACATCTCAGAGCGACATCGACATCGATATGAATTTAATAATGACTACAGAGAGATTCTTCAAAAAAATGGATTTTATATCTCCGGAGATTCGCCAGATGGAAATCTTGTTGAAATAGTCGAGATAAAAACACATCCCTTTATGTTGGGATCGCAATTTCACCCAGAGTTCAAGTCTCGTCCCAATAGACCACATCCACTTTTTAACGCATTCCTGAAAGCAGCCATTTCTTCGTAATGTGTCATGTCTTTATACTTCGATCCGAAAGATTTTTTTCAAACAGAATTCCATTTTGCTGTAGTGGGAGCTTCTAACAATAAAAAAGAACCAGGATTTGATATCTATATGTTTTTGAAAGACGAATGGCAGAAGGTCACTCCGGTCAATGCCGAAGAAAAAGTGCTGCAAGGAGACCCCTGTTTTCCGAATCTTACAAAAATGGCAAAAAAAAAGCGCTTTCCAGACGTGGTTATATATACTGCCTTAAAACAAAAAGACCCATACTTAGGGCTTGCAGTGTTGAAAGAAATGAGAGATTTAGGGATTTTTCGCATATGGTGTGAGATAAAATGTGACACATTTGAAATGCGCGAATTTGCCCGAAAGAACAACATACAGCTCATGACCAATCTTTTTTTACAGAAAGAAATCATTCCCTTTCTCCCTCCCAAAAAAGAAGCAGATACATAAAAAAACAAAAGACAAATTGCGACATCAATTTTTTTAAAGAATCTCCCACAAAGCAAGCAGGAAAAAATAATCCCCAAAATTCTAACGAAGGAACGAAAGATATGTCGCAATTCTCCATGGAGGAATTATCCATTCTTTATGGTGCCTTTGTGCAGATGACATTTTTCATGGATGCATTTGGCAACCTCCTGGTGCTTGCGAATGTTTTTGTGTTCAATGATGCTCTGATCGGAAGATGTTTCGAGAACAAGGGAACCATACCCAAGAAGAAAGGCAAACAAGCCTCTGCGAGAAGGATGAATATTGGTAATATCTCGAAACTCTACATTGCTGTGACTGCGACCGAAAATATGTTCATTCTGAAAAATAATACGCCTATTGGTTATATACATGACATCATAGTGATAGTCGAGCCATGCCTTATAAAGAAACAACAACATAAAGGCAAAGAGTACGGAACCAATAGTGAGAGCGATTTGATGGAAGTTTCCAAGTGCCAGAACCAAGACTCCACCACCACCTAAGAGCAGGGGAACAAAGAGACCAATAATAAGAAAAAAAGGATGTTGCATTACTACTCTCTCAATAAATTCCCCATCCATAAGGGAAAGAAACTTTTCTGATTTTTTTTGAACAGTATCAACCACTTCTTCTTCAGACTTCATATGTGCAATCTTCAAAATACGGATAACGCGGAGCAAGCGAACAAATCGGAAAACCTGAGAATTCACTTTTGCGAGAGAAATATAATACGGCAAGATGGAAAGCAGATCGATAATGCCCCACCAGGAAAGAATATAATGCCATTTTTTTGGGGCTGAGTAGATCAGCAGTGCGTATTCGACAGTAAAAACTGCAGTAATAAAAATTTCAATAATTTCTGCAAAAATATGATATTTCTCAAGAGCAGGAATAAGCTCAAGAGGAAGAATGACAAGCGAAAGAATAATGAGAAAAAATGTAAAGGTGTTCACAAAGTGTCCAAGCCCTCCTCGACCATGCTCCATAGCATCCCAAAGATGTGTTTTTAGCGCATCTTTTTTATCGGGATTCTGTTTTTGAGGATGACTGAGAACATCCCACATTTTGCTCCGAAACGTTTTGCGTGCATCATTCATCGGCGCTTCTTAAAAATATAGCTTCCTATATCCCATATTCTACGACGAGAGCGGAAAAGTAAAGGATGAGGCTCAAAGCAAATAAGACTTGGACTTTTTGCGAGGGCATTCGTATACTCTCGTTTGTTTCAATTTTTCTACATGGAAGTCAATCCAAACATAGAGGACGGCTGGAAAAAAGCATTAGAAAACGAATTTCAAAAAGAATACTTTGCAACCCTTAAAAAATTTCTGATACAAGAAATTACGAAGAAAAAAACACTCTATCCGTCACCAAGAAATATTTTTGCCGCCTTTCATCATGCGGCTTTTGACAAAGTACGAGTAGTAATTCTGGGACAAGATCCATATCATGGACCAGGACAGGCAAACGGGCTTTGTTTTTCTGTAGGACGGGATGTCCCACTTCCACCTTCTCTGAAAAATATTTTTCTGGAAAGACAAGAAGACCTCGGTATTCCTCTCCCAAAAACTGGAGATTTGCAAAAATGGGCAGACCAGGGAGTACTGCTTCTTAATGCAATCCTGACAGTTGAAGCACATCAAGCAGCTTCACATCAGGGAAAAGGATGGGAAGAATTTACCGATAGTGTCATACGGCGTTTATCAGAAGAAAAAGAAGGCATTGTGTTTCTTCTTTGGGGCAAGTACGCACAAGACAAAGGAAAAGTCATAGACACATCAAAACACTTTGTTCTGAGCGCGGCACATCCTTCCCCTCTTTCAGCACACAATGGGTTTTTTGGATGCAAACACTTTTCCAAGACCAATGATATTTTGAAAGCCCAGAGCAAAGAGCCCATCGATTGGACGTTGTAATAAATATGCGCTTCGTTACTGGCTATTAGTCATTCGTCCTTCGTTTCATTTAGAATTCAAAATTTATAATTCATAATTTTTTCCATGTTTTTCTTTCTCTCTGTTCTTTCCATGTTGTCGTATTCAGTACAATTTGTCTTTCTGACAAAGTACGCACGCAGTATGGACGCACTTTCCCTCGCGATATATCGCAATCTTTCTTTGGGGATTACCATGCTTCCTTTGATTTTTTTTGTGGGAAAAGGAGAAACATTCCGCACACTCGCTGCGTGGCCGATACTCGCGGCTTCCGCTTCTACGGGGGGAATAGCGCTTTTTTTAGGATTTCTCTCACAAAGATTTTTACCAGTAGGGATTTCAACTGCTATTGGGAGTGGCCGCGTGGTTCTTATCTTTCTGTGGGCATATCTTTTTTTACAAGAAACAGTTTCTTTAAAAGAATTTTTGTTTGCCCTGATGATTATGGCGGGAGTGGCATATCTTTCTCTCCAAAAGCATCACATGTCTCACTTAGACAAGAGAACAAGGCACGGGCTGTGGTATGCGCTTGGTTCAACAGCATTTGGCAGTGTTGCATTTTTTTTGGTCATGACGGTAGCCAGACAAACCAATCCACTCGCCGCCGGATACTTTTGGGAACTTTTTATCGGATTTGCAGTTCTTATTTTAGGATTTGCTCGCTACCTTGTTACCGGAAAAAAAGTAGAGCGGATTCCGCGCAAAACACTCCTGATAATTGTTTTCATCTCCAGCAGTACACTTCTCGGAACGGGAGCACTGACACTTGCTGGAACCATGGGACCTATGGGCATCGTTGGAGCAATAGGAGTTGCTGGCATTGTGGTCACCACAATCCTTTCTCACTTCCTCTATAACGAGAGACTCAACATATGGCAATGGATGGGAATTGGCGTTATTTCGCTCGGAACAGTGGGCCTCAAGCTGGTGGAAATCTAAAAAGAACATTTGCATTTCTCAGAAAGATAAGTCTACAATCAGGGTGTTGATACAATTCTTTTTCCCCTTTTTCCTATGAAAGCACGAGTATTTTCCCATAAAACATTTTGGTATATCGCCTTTACTCTCCTTGCAGCAGGGCTCCTTTTGGGATTTATTCCTCAGGCAGATGTGGCTGCACAGCTCATAGGCGATGGAGACAAGCCAAGAGATGTGACCGGCGGAGACTTCAGAAATTCTGTCGTGAGTTTTATTAACTATTTTTTGACCTTCCTAGGACTCATTGCCGTGGTATTTGTAATCTATGCGGGAGTCCTCATGGTGACCTCTGGGGGCAATGAAGAAAGCACCGAAAAAGGAAAAAAGATTCTCCTTTGGGCAGGAGCAGGAATTATTATTATTCTGCTCTCATACTCAATTGTACGACTCTTTATAGGAGCAGGAGATGCGGTAGCGGTGTAACGAGTTTTGTATTTTGCGAAAATAAAAAGACCCAGCGTAAAAGTGGGTCTTTTTTTGGACAGGGAACTGATTGACAAAATGAAAAAAAGGAGTAATATGCCGCTACGGTGCATTTTTTACAATACACATGACAACAGAAATTCTTCCAGTACAAGCAGCAACGCCAACGCTTTCACCAGATCAAGAGCGACAACAAATAGAAGAGGTCATTTCGCAATTTTTACGATCACTCCCTCTTGCAGGATATACATTTGGAATACTCGGAACATCCCCAGAAGAACCTTCGTATGACACTATTACACAGCAAATTGTATCCTGCATGATGGCTACTCATGCTCAAGCACTAGAGGAATTAAGACAATTCGAATCATTTTCACACGATTCTCCGCCAGAAGAATCAACCCCTTTTGAAACAGTAATCAAAAATTGCAGAGGGGATTTCTTTTTTCGAATGACACTGGATCTTCAATCATCATCAAGTGAATATACTCAATATGCTGATTATGACCACGATAACCCCACAACACTCTTAGGATTTTCACCTTTGCCGGGAGAAGCAGCCGAAAAACTCGACCTGTTCGCCCACAATCTTGAATGGCTTGGAAGAAAGATAGATACAATTTTAGAAGGACCAGCTCTCTTCGAAGCTATGGTCCATAGCATTCGTGAAGATATTGCAAAGGCTCGTATTGGAGAAAATTCTGTGGAAAAAGATGAAGATATTCTGCCTGAAGACCCAAGACTTGTGTCACTTTCAAGGCAATATGAAGCCCTTTCTAAAGCAGATCGCACATATAAAGGACAACTGAAAACATGGGAAGAAATTGCAGGAGCTATCCCTAATATGCCTGATTTTTTGTCAGGCGTGGAATCTCTGGAACAAGCTCAGGTTTATTTTCTCAATAAAGAGGGACAACTTGTTGTCGGAGATGGATGTGCCGAACCACCTGAAGAAACCTTGGGATTTAATTACTATACTGCTCGATCTCAGGCAACGAGAATATCGTATGTCAATACTGATGGTAGAACTGTGGTCGTAAAAGGTGATGCCACTGAAATACTTGATGGAGTACAAGTTCTTTCAGAACGAGGCCTTATTGATCTGAAAAGTGAATATAAGCGTGTAAATAATGAAGAACAGTTTGAGAGAAAAATGAGTATATGGGTGGAAAGTGGAAAAAATCCTTCGCGTGCTCGAAATGCCGGTTGTCACTATGGGTACATGTATTCGGGTGAGGCTAGTCCTGACGCTGGGCATGAAGATCGTGGTTCGCGTCGCGTGCTCAGGGTCAACTTGAATTTTGAATCTTAAATTTGTGTGCAGAAAAATCTTTCCACGTTCTGGAAACATGAAGAACTGACTATACGCCAGTTTCCGAGAAGGATTCTTCGAGAATGTCTTCCAACAATTGTTGCGTCCCGGTAAAAATTTCAGAACATCTCACACAGCCATTCAAGTGACTGACAAGGCTTTCTCGGGTCCAATGGCAGACAGCTTCAGAACTTTTGCGTTCTTCTTGAAGACCACCTTCTGGAAATTCTGTACCATCAATCAAAAAAGCCAAGGTTTCCTCATCAGGACAGACATCATTGTCTTGGAAGTTGCGGGTATCATTTAAAGAAATGGGGAAAGATTCAGCCATATTTCTTAAATAATTATCCTCAATTCGAGTTTGAAGTGCACCACCTCGGAAGAATTTAATACTCTAGGTGCATGAACAACTATGAACACTTCAGTAAGAGCGAGAGACAAGAACTCTTAATACTCCACTCCAAAGGGTATTCGATGAGATCGATAGCCAAAGCGATGAACAGGAGTCACTCTACAATCATCAGAGAGCTCAAGCGGAAGATGAAGAGAGGAGGATACGATGCGTGTAAGGCTCATCAAAAAGCACAGAACAAAAGAAGATTTAGTAAATACCAAGGAATGAAGGTACGTGAGGATGATGAGATAGAGAAGTATATGCGAGAAAAGATGTTGTTAAAATGGTCACCAGAGAAGATTGCAGGAGTACTGTACTTGGAGAAGAGAGTTCGTATTGGGAAAGATGCCATCTATACATATCTCTACAGTGCACACGGACAAGACCTATGTCCTCTTCTTTATCGCAAGAGATATAGGAAGCGTAAACGGAGAAAGAAGAAATCAAAGCATGAAATCATCAAAGATAGAGTGTTTATTGCCCAAAGACCTCAGCATATCAACCAGAAGAAAAGATTTGGACACTACGAAGGAGATACCATGGGCAGACCCAAGAAAGCTTCCCCACAAACTCTTGTCATCGTTAGAGAACGACTCTCAAAATATTCGTGAAGAAGGTGTCTCGGCTCAGAGAATCCATGCAGGGATTTGGAGACATTCTGCACCAACTCCCTGCATACTCACTTACCTTGGACAACGGTGTAGAAAACACAAGATATAAAGACTTAAGAATCCCTATTTATTTTTGTGACCCCTACTCTTCTTGGCAAAAAGGCTCTGTAGAAAACGCCATTGGAAAACTTAGAAAATTTGTCCCTAAGAAAGCTGACCTCAAGAATTTCTCTCAAAACCAGTTACAATCCTTTGTTGATACTCTTAACAACACTCCCATGAAAGTTCTCGGCTTTAGAACTCCCACCCATGTCTTTGACTTCTATAACAATCTCTAATATCTTTTTATCCCAAGTGGTGCACTTCACCACAGAATGCGGGTATTAAATTCAGAAGGGAAGTATTGCATACAGCAAATATCTGTCAATATTTCCCTTGAAAAAAGAGAGAAAATTTGATATAATGATCTGAACTTTCAAGAATATTTTTCTTGCTTCCTATGAAAACTCTTTCTTTTTCTCACACCGCAATTGTCAAAATTGGCATTGGAATTCTCTTACTGGGAATGGGTATCGGACTGATCCCACAAGCAGATGTACTCGCACAAAGTGCGGATCTTGGTGCAGATCTTCTCTTTCAAGAAGACCGCCCAGAAGACGCTATTGCTGGCGGATTTCGTGAAGCTATTATTGGATTTGTAAATTACTTTCTTTCATTTCTCGGCCTTCTGGCAGTAATTTTTGTGATTTATGCCGGTATCCTCATGCTCACCTCTGCTGGAAATGAAGAAAATACCGAAAAGGGAAAGAAAATCCTTATTTGGGCTGGTATTGGAATAATTGTCGTCCTTCTGTCTTTCGCGATCGTACGACTGTTTGTAGAAGTAGGAGATACGGTTGTATAGCATCAAACATATACCACACACAAAAACAAAAAATACAGAAAAAGCTTCTTGAAATACTCAAGAGGCTTTTTTTTGGCACTGAGCAGATCCCACACTCGGAACGTGCTTCAAATTTTGCACAGGAAGCCTGTATCCTCCAAAAGCACGATTTTCTTCATGTACAATGATACGTTTTTTTGAAGGAAGAACCTCAAATATGTCAGACAGACGATATATTCTTTTTTGAGGAAAAAGCTTCAAAAAGGTACGGGTGCATTCAATTTTAGTGAGAAAGAATGTTTCGGCATCAAACCACATTTCAGAAACAACTCCCCGGGCATCACCTCTGTGGTTTTGGATTCGAAACCGCCTCCAATCATGGCCCTGAAAAGTGCCTTTATCTTTGCCCTGATATTTCCAAAGAGATCCTTGTGTCACAATGTTGTCAGTATCAAAAAAGTTTTTTCCAGCACACAGGCCAAGGATTTTTCCATTTTCAGAATCAACACAGAGTCCCGTAAGAGATATTTTTTCTCCTGAAGGAAGCAAAAGTGTGTGTGTTTCAAGCTCAGAAAGAGAATGTTCCATGTAAATAATGTACCGTCCTCCAAGGAAAATAACAAATAATGAATACAGAATACGCCTATTTTTCAGGAGCGAAAAATCACCAGAGAATTTTTTGCCCTTCTGCTCCCCGATGGTATTCTCCAAAGTCAGTGAACTCCTTGATCACTCGCTCGCCACTGACAACAGGTCCTTCCATGCACATACGTTCTCCACTGCCGTCCACAACGCACTGTCCGCACACACCAAATCCACACTTCATGTATCTCTCAACTGAAACTTCACAAGAAATATTTTTTTCCTGACATGTCTCCGCTACAACTTTCATCATTTTCTCTGGTCCACACGTTTGCACCAGATCAATTTTTTCCTCTTGCAAAATTCTTTGGAGTGCCATAGTGACAAATCCTTTCTCACCAACACTGCCATCATCAGTGGTCACAAACGTTTGAAATCCCGAATCTTTACACTCTTGTTCAAAGAGAACATTTTTTGCTGATCGAGCACCAGTTACAGCGGTTACCATGCAGCCATTTTTTTGATGATGAATTCCAGTATTGTGAAGTGGAGCCATGCCATATCCACCACCGACGAGTACTACATTCTGCTTTTGTGGAAGGGAGTACCCATGTCCAAATGGCCCCCTCATTCCGATCATGTCACCTTCTTTTTTCTGAAATAAAGCATGTGAAAATGGTCCGACATCAGAGATTGCAAATGAAATTTTGCCATTCATGTCTCCAGCAATGGAAAATGGCTTTTCGTCTATCTCGGGAATCCAAAGCATTACAAACTGTCCCGGTTGAGAATTCAATTCGGCCTCGAGTACAAAAAGTCTGACACGGTGCGCAATATCAGAAATTTTTTGTATTACAACCGCCTGAGGAACATCATTTCGCATATCTGAAAAAATTATCTGGGGTGTTCGTCCTCAGAGTATACGTGAAGGTACTCTGATTTGTCATAGTGAAAGAGTTCTTCTTCTTCAAAAAATCGAGGGACCTCTTTTTGTGCTGTTTCTAAAGAATCAGAAGCATGAACCACATTACATTGAATGCTCATTGCCAAATCACCGCGGATAGTCCCTGCATCAGCTTCCCGAGCCTTGGTAATACCACAAATAAGGCGGACTGCATGTACGGCTTCTACCCCTTCCCAGCATTGCACGATAACAGGAGAACTTTGCATAAATTCTGAAATTCCTGAAAAAAATGGCTTATCGGCGATATGCTCATAATGCTCTTTAAGAAGAGCTTCTTCGAGAGTCATCATTTTTATTCCTAAAAGTTTAAGCCCCTTGCGCTCAAATCGTCGAGTGACTTCTCCGATAAGGCCACGCTGTATTCCATCTGGTTTTATAATGACAAGTGTACGTTCCATAGAATTTTATAAAAGCAACGGACAGATTTTTTCAAGATTTGGAGGAAAAGGCAAACCAAAAGCCCCCTTGATAAAGGAGGTTTAAGGGATTTATAGTTGTAGCAAACACTTCTTCTTATCTTCCTCTTCGGATGACAAACATGAGTACTGTTTTTCTTTCTCTTGGCTCCAATCAGGGCGATCGCGCAAAATTTCTCGACGCAGCGATTGCAGAACTAAAAACCCTAGGGGAAATTTTACAAACCTCTTCAATCTGGGAAACAAAGGCTTGGGGAAAGACACATCAGAATGATTTTTTCAATACGGGTGTGCGAATGGAGACAGACTTCAGTCCGCTCAAATTTTTGCAGAGCATTCAGAAAATTGAAAATAATCTGGGGAGAAGACGAACAGAAAAATGGGGATCACGAACTATCGACATAGATATTCTTTTTTGGAATGAAAACATAATTGATTTGGACATATTACAAATTCCGCATCCACTCGCGCACAAAAGAGCTTTTGTCCTGGCTCCACTCTTAGAAATGAATCCAGAGATCCTGTTCCCAAACAATATTTCTGCCAAAGAATACTGGAAAAAATTGGGGCAACAGGAAAAAAACAGCGTGCAAAAGAAAAGCGCGCTATCATTTGAGAACAATGAAGATATCGCGACCTCTTCCCTTCTTTAAGAACGCAAGCGGACTCCTCTTTATTTGTGGAAGAAAACTCAATCTATGAGCTTGGAAACCAAGCCCTCTAAGTTTTTTGAAATGGCAACGGAATGTGGAAAGGTAAGTTTGTGCCCCTGAAAAAGAAGCTGCACTTTTGTATTGCCTGGATGCTGAGAGAGGAGCGAGTGTAGGGATTGCATCTGGTCTCGAGAGAATTTCTCTGGAAGCTCGATGGAGTAAGGGGATTTGGAATTTTGCTGTTGGTGCTCTTCCATAATATTCTCGGAAATATTCTTCCCATCAGCATCGCTCGGAAGTTCCTCCTCTTCATGTTCCACAATATTTACAACCTCTTCATCAGCACTCAAAAGGCCCTCTTGCTCAGCAGATTGGCGAATGGTTTCTAATTCCTGAGAAGTGAGCGACGAAACTATGATCTGCCACTCGCCATTTCTTTTGTCAGCCTTTCCTTTTATGGTCATAAAAGAATCCTCTTTTAAAAAAGGAATAAAACTCATATATGTTTTTGGAAAAAGAACTGCTTCAATTTTTCCACTCAAATCCTCAAGGGTGATAATTGCCATTACATCATTTTTTTTGGTTATCAACTTGCGAATATCGGTGCAAAGTCCGTGCACGGTAATTTCTTTTGTCGTAAATCGCATGGTATCAGGAATCTCTGAAATCAAAACTCCCTTTTTAGCGAAAAATTGCCCCATTCCCTGTAAGGGGTGGGCAGAAACATAGATTCCCAATACTTCCTTTTCCCATTTGAGGCGCTCGGAAAGCTTGGCCGGTTCGGCACGAGGAAGAGAAAGCTCTGCTTTTTCTATCTTTTGTCCACCAAAAAGAGAATCTTGCTGCTTATCCGGGGTCACAGATTCGGCACGCGTAAATTTGAGAATGGTTCCCATGTGTCCCACCATGATGCCAGGGTCGATAAATTCTGAAAAAGCTCCAGATTTTGCAAGAGCTTCAAGTGACTTTTTATTGAGTACTTTTGACGGTACTCGCGCCAAAAAGTCAGCAAAGGTCGCAAATTTTTCCTGTTGTCGAACTTCTGAAATATTATCCACAACGCCCTGGCCAATTCCCTTGATAGCCGTGAGGCCAAATCTAATTTCATTTTCATTGGTAACAGTAAAATTTGAAAATGATTCGTTAATATTTGGTGGTAATACATGAATGCCAAACTGGCGAGCTTCCTGAATATCAAGAATAACGCGGTCGGTGTTTTCCTTGTCACATGAAAGAAGAGCTGCGAAAAATTCTGTAGGATAATTGGCTTTGAGATACGCAGTCTGATAGGCAAGCATGGCATAACATGCCCCATGAGAACGATTGAATCCATAATTGGCAAATGGCTCTATGACGTCGTCAAAGATATACACTGCTAGTTTTTCTTCGTACCCTTGTTTCTGAGCGCCATCAATAAATTTTTGTCTTTGAGCTTTGAGTTCTTTTGCGATTTTTTTCCCAATCGCGCGTCTCAAAAGGTCGGCCTCTCCTAGAGTAAATCCGGCAAACACCTGCGCCATTTGCAGAATTTGCTCCTGGTAGATGGCAATTCCATACGTAGACCTCAAGATGTCTTCCAAATTTTTGTGTACATATTGGACGTGTTTTTTTCCATGCTTTCGTTCAATGTAGTCAGGAATAAACTGCATCGGTCCTGGACGAAAAAGGGATACCATCGCAATAATATCTTCAAAACGCGTAGGCTTGAGGTCTTTGAGATATCGTCTCATTCCGGCAGATTCCAATTGAAAGACTCCTGTTGTCAGTGCTTTTGAGAGGAGCTCATATGTTGTAGCATCATCCATTGGAAGTGTTTCCAGGTCGATATGTTGCTGCTTGGTGCGGGCGACAATTTCACATGTTTTTTTTAAAATAGTGAGATTTCTCAGTCCCAAAAAATCCATTTTGAGAAGCCCCAAAGCCTCAAGAGGTTTTGCTGAATATTGCGTAATAATAGCATCATCATCTTTAGGGGGATGCTGAATAGCAGTGTATTTGCGAATAGGATCAGGAGCGATGACCACGGCACAAGCGTGCACGGAAATATGTCTCACATTTCCTTCAAATTTTTTTGCATTTTCATAAATACTTCGCGCTATTTCATCTTTCTCCAATTTTTCCTTGAGCTCTGGAGATTTTTTTTCAGCTTCCGCAAGAGTTGTGCCGGGAAGAGAAGGAATCAATTTTCCAAATGCATTCATTTCTGTAAAAGGGAGCCCCATAACACGTCCTACATCTTTGACGGCTGCGCGTGCCGCCATAGTTCCAAATGTGCAAATTTGTGCGACATGATCACGACCATATTTTTCAGCGACATACTCAAGAATTTCATCTCGCCTATCATCAGCAAAATCGAGATCGATATCAGGCATAGAAATCCTCTCTGGATTTAAAAATCGTTCAAACAGAAGATTGTATTCAAGTGGATCCAAATTGGTAACATACAGAAGATATGAAACCAATGATCCGGCAGCAGACCCACGGCCGGGACCAACAGCAATGTCTTGAGTACGTGCCCATAGCATGAGATCCCACACGATAAGAAAATATCCATCAAAACCCATCTTATGGATGACATCTAGCTCAAAATAAAGTCTTTCAACAATAGCTTTTTGTTCTTCAGTGTTTGGAGAGGAGAGATCAAATTGATATCGCTTTTCTCCTCCTTCATGACAGAGATGCTTTAAATACTCATATTCATTTTTTTGGTCCTTCGGAAGAGGAAACTTAGGAATTCTGTGGACTCCAAATTCGAAGTCCACACTACACTTGTCTGCTATAAGCTTGGTATTTTCGACTGCTGCTGGGAGGTCTGAAAACCATTCTCTCATTTGAGATTCTTCTACAAAGGAAAGATTATAATCCCTGAGGTGAAATCGATTGGGATCTGATTTAATAGTATTAAATTGTAAACAAAGGAGAGTGTCATGCGCATCACTGTCATTTTCCTCTACATAGTACACATCGTTTGTAGCCACCAGTGGTACGCCTGAGGTTTCGGAAAGATCTTTAAGATTTTGATGTAAAAATGCATGTTCTTCAAACTGGGGCCGGTGGACCATTTCCATATAGAGATCATCCCCAAAAATTTCTTTATATTTGGAAAGGGTCGTCTCAGCTTCTTTGGCCTCCTGATTTAAAATATGCCTTGCGACCTCTCCGTTTACTCGCGGCAAGATAGAAATGAGCCCTTCAGAATATTCCTGCAAGAGTTCTATATCGATGCGAGGCTTATAGTACATGCCAGTCAAAAATGCTTCGGAAGAAAGTCTCAGAAGATTCTCGTACCCAGTCTGATTTTTTGCAAGCAGCACAATATGGTGTCTTCTATTGTCGATACCAGCTTCCTTATCAAAACGACTTCGAAGAGCAATGTACATCTCACATCCCAGAAGAGCTTTGATACCTTCTTTTTGACATGCTTTGTACAGATCAACGAGGCCATGAGTATTGGCTTTGTCGGTAAGAGCAAGTGCTTTCATGCCGTGTGATTTGGCTTTTTGAACGTACTCTTCTACTTTTCCCAGTCCATCAAGCAGGGAATAGTGTGAGTGTACATGTAGATGAACGAAGTCAGTCAAAAGTTAAAAGTGGAAAAGTTTCTAAAGCCGAAGGAAGAGGTAAATCTCTCCCTTCAAAACCTAAAAATATAGGCTCTGAAGATTGTAACAAATGTCAGATGAGAAGAAAGAAATTTTTTAAGAACACTCTATCTTTTTTCCAGGACAAAATTTTACCAGAGGACATTTATGGCATTGTGGCCTACGAGCAATACATATTTCTCGTCCGTGAAAAACAATAGAGTGAGAAAAACTTCCCCATTTTTTTTGTGGCAAAAGTTTCATCAGCTGCTGTTCTATTTTGACCGCATTCTCTTTGCTCGATTTATGTACCAGTGAAAGGAGATGCGAAATACGAATCATATGCGTGTCCACCACGACGCCCTCATTCTTATCATATCCGGTTTCTAAAATCACATTTCCTGTCTTTCTTCCCACGCCTGGGAGCCGTACAAGCTGCTCCATAGTATTCGGCACTTTTCCTTTAAAATTCTTTTCTATTTTTTCTGCTGTTGCTTTTATATTTTTCGCCTTATTTTTATAAAATCCCGTGGAATAGATAAGTCTTTCTATTTGATTGAGGGGGGCTTTTATAAAAGCTGTGGCATCTGGGAGAAGAGAAAAAAGATTTGGGGTGATTTTGTTCACCTGTTTATCAGTACATTGCGCCGAGAGTATCACTGCTACCAGTAACTGAAATACTGTTTCATGCTTGAGCGCACATTTGGCATCAGGATATGTTTTTTCTAAAATCTGAAGAATGTGTTTAGCCCTTGTTTTCTTGTCAGAAAATGATTCTCGCATAGACAGATCAGTGTATTTGTCATTATTTTCCCATATTTCCATTGCCCCGTGCAGGTCTTTTTGGGAAAATTCAAAAGTCTTTTATCCATATACAAATGAGTGTTCTGCATGACATAGCTCAGCAAATGGTAGTATCCCCGAAGGGGATTTTGGCTATTGATGAAAGTTCTCCCACGTGTCAAAAGCGATTTGAGGGAGTAGGCGTGGAATGCAATGAAGAAAACAGACGTCAATACCGCCAGCTCCTCGTGACTGCCCCAGAGGTAGAGAAATACCTCAGCGGAATGATTTTTTTTGACGAAACACTTCGTCAAAAAACAGATGATGGTATTCCATTCCCGAAAGCTCTTTCTGATAAAGGAATCCTCCCAGGGATAAAAACTGACATGGGGGCCAAAGATCTCGCCCTCCACTTAGGAGAAAAGGTGACAGAGGGGCTTGATGGTCTCAGAGAAAGGCTTGCAGAATACTCAACACTTGGGGCCAAGTTTACCAAATGGAGGGCCGTTATTACTATTGGTGATGGCATTCCTACAGAAGCGTGCATGTATGCCAATGCCCATGCACTTGCGCGTAATGCAGCACTTTCTCAGGAAGCAGGCATGGTGCCCATGGTGGAACCAGAAGTGCTCCTAAATGGGAATCACACCATTGAAAAATGTTATGAAGTCAGTAGTCGCGCTCTTGAAATTCTCTTTGAGGAACTCAATCGTCAAAATGTGGACGTAGAGGGAACCATTCTCAAAACATCTATGGTGCTCTCAGGAAAGGATTGTGCGGACCAAGCAGATCTCGATACAGTTGCGGAAATGACGGTAGATTGTTTTAAAAAATCAGTGCCAGCAGAACTTCCTGGAATTGTGTTTCTCTCTGGAGGGCAATCTGGTGCTGACTCGACTCTTCGTCTCAATGCTATGAATGCACTGTATAAAGATATGCCTTGGAAATTGAGCTTCTCATACGGTCGCGGCATTCAGGTGCCGGCACTGAATAAATGGGCAGAAGATATTGCGGATCCAAAGAACATTACTGAGGCTCAAAAAATACTGGCACATCGATCAAAAATGAATTCTGTCGCCACCATCGGTGAGTATAATGAAGACTTGGAGAACTAATAAAATCCCTCCCAGCCTCCCTTTTACAAAGGAAGGAGCAAAAGGTGTATTTCCCCTCTTTCATAAAGAGGGGTTAGGGGAGATTTTTTGAAAACTATTGATATTTCTTTCTGAAATATTCACAATACACCAGCTCTCAGCACCCTTCCTTGTGGGCAAGTGGCGGAATATGTTAGTCCGCCTAAGGCGGATGAGGGTGTGAATTCAGAAGATTGCAGTTTTTACATCATCGTTTCCTCATTTTTTATGGGCAAGTGGCGGAATTGGTAGACGCGCAAGGTTGAGGGCCTTGTGGCCATTATCTGGCCGTGGAGGTTCAAGTCCTCTCTTGCCCACCAGCAACGACTTTCTTTGAGGAGACTACTGAGAACCCATCATATTTATGAGGTCCACAAGGCGATGAGAATATCCCATTTCGTTATCATAGAAAGCGCCAACCTTCGCCCAGTTGGGATTTAACATTTTAGTAAATTTTGCATCAATAATTGAAGAGTGAGGATCGCCTAGAGCATCCGATGAAACCAATTCATCTGTACTATGCCTTAAAATCCCCTGCATTTCTCCTCCTGCGGCATGAGCAAGAGCCGCACGTAATTCTGCAGTTGTGACTTCCTTTTCCAGGAAACAATGAAGGAGCACATAAGAGCCATCTGGAACTGGGACTCTTGCCGCATCTCCTGTGAATTTACCAGCGAGTTCAGGAAAAACGCGTTCTACTGCCTTCGCGGCCCCAGTCGTAGTAGGAATTATATTCCCGAGGACAGATCTTGACTGTCGTGGGTCTTTATGAGGACCATCGACAGCCAACTGGCCAGCAGTACATGCATGAACTGTATCAGCATGACAACGAACAATGCCAAATTTTTCATGTAAGACTTTTGCAATAGGAGCGATGGCATTTGTGGTACAGGATGCATTTGAAATTTTATCATGTTTTTCTGGATCATATTCCTCGTCATTGACGCCCATGACAATCATTTTAGCACTCCCATCTTTATCTGGAGCGGAAATGACAACTTTCTCAGCCCCTGCGTCCAAATGATAATCCATTCCTTTTTGATCGCGGAATATTCCTGTCGATTCAAGTGCAATGCGAACATTTTGATCAGCCCAAGGCAAATTTTTTGGAGATTTATGGTTGGTGACAGGAATTTCTACCCCATTGACACGTATCCAGTCTTTCCCACTCTCTACTTCACCAGAAAAGTTTCCATGAACTGAATCATGCCTCAGGAGATGTGCAAGATCTTCAGGAGATCCGAGATCGTTGATAGCTGCCACCTTTAAGGTATCGCCAGCACCCCCTTTGTGAAGCGCTCTCACAAAGCATTTCCCAATACGACCGAATCCGTTTATTCCCACGTTTACGGTGTTGGCAGAAGACATTTTTTCAGGGGAGACCATGTGTGTTTTGTAAGGTGGAAAAATTAAGATTCATAGTAAAATATAACATAATAGATAAAATATCAAAATTGTTTTGTATTGACATTACAAGGCGATAGTATTGCTCAGAAACATCTCGTGTATTTCATACAAAAATGTACTAAGCCCCAGTAGTCCAGACAGTTGAGTTAAGATATTTAAAAGGAGGTTGATAGTTGCAGGAAGAGTGAAGTCTGAGGAAGTTATAGGTAAAGGTCCAGTCTTGGATAGCTTGTTGAAGTTGTTGAATATTCATTTGAGAGAGATTAAGGAAGGAATAGAATTCTTCACCGTCAGTACGATGAGATCTTTCTACGAAGCAATTATCCTGAGGAGTGCCTGGTCTAGAGAGAAGATGTTCTATGTTCTTGTTGAGACAGTATTGAGTAAATGGATGAACTCTCAGGAGTTGATGATCTTTCTTCTTGTTTCCTCCAGCGTAAAGATTGGTGAAGGGAATGTGATTGTCTGTCTGAATAGTTTCTATAGAGATTCCTATCTCTGTATAAAACTCAATAACTCTCTTGAGGAAGTCTATGGTGGTGAAGTTAGAAAGTTCTTCATAAATCATAAGGAGTCGTATCTTGCTCGCTGTATCTATGGCAGTGAATTGATACCTTTTTCCTGATCGAAGATCTATTCCTTCATCTGGTACTACTTTGGTGTCTACTTGGATTCTATATCCAGGATACGGAGCGTAGAATTTCTTCTGTTTCTTTTGTCTCTTCTTCTTTTGCTTCTTTACCAATCCATTTCTTTCTAAAACTCCTCGTATTGCCTTCTCTCCCAGTTCAATTCCAATGATCTTCAATTCCTGTTTAATTCGTTTTGGTCCATAGTTGGTCCCTTTCTTCATCTTGATAATCTTTTCTTCCATCTCCTGAGATGTCTGCCATGGTACCTTCTCTTGAGGACCTTTCTTTTGCGGCACAATATTATTCTTCCATTCATAGATGGTTGACCTATGTATCCCATATATTCTCGCTGCTTTTGTCGCTCCATACTTCTTTGTATCCTTCAATACCCTCTGCCGATGTTGGATGATTTGTCGTTCACTAAGGTATGTATTCATAGCTTTAGTTTATCCATTCTATAAATGTGTCGGATAAACTGGGGCTTAGTATATATTTCATACAAAAAAGCAGTCTAGTATGCATTCTTTCATGAAGAATACTTGCCAAAACCTTGAGTTTTTTAAAAATTTCTTCATAATAAGTGTCCTTTATTCTTTTATGCACTTTTTATGGCAGGAAAATTTGAAATCTCCACCGGATCAAATGGTGACTATTATTTTTGTCTCAAAGCAGGCAATGGTGAAAAAATTCTCGCGAGTGAGGGATACGAAAGCAAAGATGGATGTGAGAATGGTATCTCATCTGTTCGAGAAAATTCTCAAAACAAAGATAATTTTGAAAAAAGAACGGCCAGTGACGATTCTCCCTACTTTGTCCTTAAAGCAGGCAATGGTCAAATCATTGGCACAAGCGAAATGTATAGCTCTGATGATGCCTGTGAAAATGGAATTGCATCTGTAATGGAAAATGCACCTTCTGCCGAAGGAGAAGAAGTATAGTTTTGTATTCCTGAAGCACAAAGAAGTCTTCTCAATGTGATGAGGGCTTCTTTTGAATTTGGGAAAAACGATCTCTCTATGAAAAATATTTATACATAAAAAAAGCGCTCTGGCATCCAGAGATGCCTGACGTTTTTTACAAGAAAAAAACATTGCAAAATAAAGAAATATTTGGTAAAATGTAATGAAATATAAAAATATTTCTTATGGGCTTTCTCGCCTAACAAAACAGATATAAAGGCCTCTTGAATCCTCTTGTTCCTCCGCTTTGCAAAAAAAGCCCCCTGGAACGATAGGGTTTTTGAAGCTATTTTTGGGAGAATCGCTTCAACTCAGCTTGTTTTCCTTTCCACTTCAGCAGTACTCTTTTGAAGATTTTTTTGTGCAACACGTGTCTGTTCGAAAAAAACTTTTTGGGCCTCTTGGCGCAGGAGCGGGGGCTCTCGTTTTGGCTATTGCTTCTACGGGAAGTTATCTTTTGGGGTGGCTGAGAGATGCTATTTTTGTACGGAGTTTTGGCACCACTGCGTTTACAGACTCATATTTCAAAGCATTTTTGTTGCCGGACACTCTTCTGACTATTTTTATAACAGGAGCTTTGCTCAGCCTTGTTATTCCGCTGTACACCAAGGCACAAAAGGTATCTCAAGAAGAAGGAGAAAGAGCTTTTGGCACATTTTTTACGGTGCTCAATACATTGTATCTCATAGCATCTGGCATACTGTTTGTTCTGTTGCCATCACTTCTGACCATACTCTTTCCAGAAACACCACTCGATCAGAGAGAGATCCTTCTTTCTCTGAGTCGTATTTTACTGGGGTCTAATCTTCTCTTTGCATTTTCAAATTTTATAGGAAGCTTTCTCCTTTCTCATAAACGATTTCTTTCATACTCACTCGCACCCCTTTTGTACAATATTGGCATTATTTTATTTATCGTATTTTTTGGAAAAGAAATAGGAGTTTTTGCAGCTGCATGGGGAGCACTTTTTGGAGCGCTCTTCCATCTTTTGCTTCGGATATTTGATTTTTATGCATCGTCACATCGGTTTCAATTTTCCTTTGATATCCACAATCAATATTTTCGAGAACTCTTTTGGAATATGTGGCCCAAGGTCATTGCACTGGTTTCTCTCCAAATAGGATTCTATGTATTTGCTCGCTTAGGAGATGGAATTTTGGGAGCAGGAAATTACTCTGCATTCCAGTACGCACGTAATTTGCAAAGCTTTGCCGTATCTCTCTTTGGAATTTCTTTAGCCACGGCTGTTTTCCCCTTCCTTTCTGATTTTATTGCAGAAAAAAATACAGCAAAATTTGTGAGAAGACTTGAAAAATCCACACGTCAGATTTTATTTTTGGCTTTGCCCGCAGCAGCAGGCATGGTGCTCTTGGCCCCCGCGATTGTACGACTGGTGTACGGACTACAGGAACGATCTGATCTAACGATCGCAGTGCTCATTCCCCTCGCACTCTCAATTCCATTTGAAAGCATTAATCACTTGCTCGTTCGAGGGTTTCATGTTCTCGGAGATACTCTGTATCCGATGATTTCGCGAATTCTTTTTCTCATATTGCTTATTGCGAGTTCTGTGATGTTGATACAATCTTCTTCGTGGGGAGTCGCTTCATTTGGGATTGCCTACACTATTGCCTTTGTTGTGCAGACAATATTTCTTTTTATATTTCTTCCACAGCTTTCAGGCCCGTTTCCCTGGAAGCATTTCTGGAAGCGGTTTTCCAAAACATGTATTTTAACATTGGGAATGATATTGGGAGTTTTAACTGTTCAAATGGGAGTTCAAGACATGCATTTCATGCTTCGTATTTTTTTACCAGCGTTTACAGGGGCTCTTCTGTTTTTGGGAGGAGCATATCTTTGGAGATGTGAAGAAATACATCATCTTCCCTTTTGGAGTGAAAAAAAACATTAAGATCTTAATTTTTATAAAAAATAATACTCTTCCGCCATGAATCACACTTCTTTTTCATCATTGCATGAGAAGCGAAGGAGCCGACGAGTGTATTACTGGATAATCCTTGGTCTTCTCATCTTCGGAATACTCGTAGGCCCCAAGGTTTTATCTAAGCTCTATGTGTGGCAAGAAACACAGCGGGTGCAAAAGCATCGACAAGAACTTCTTGATTCTTCTGCAGTGAATTTTGAAACAACTTTACAAGAGCAACGAAGTGCAGATTCCCAAGAAAAAACAGTTTCTTTTGAAGAGAAGATCCAGAATGTTGACATACGTAAAATCCCTTCTGAAAAACTCTTAGATGTTCCCTATATTTGTCAAAATCCGTTTCGAAACGAAGGAGGCTGGGATTTTCATGACGAAAGCTGTGAAGAAGCAGCGCTTTTACAATCATATCTTTTTCTTTCTGGAGAAACTGTTACAGCTGAGCAAGCAGATCAGATCTTTCGTGACATGATCAATTGGCAAGAGGAAAAAGAAAATTTTGGTGAGCACAAAGATCTGTATGGAAAAGACATGAAGCGATTTATTGAGGGGTATTATGATCTCTCAAGTGAGCAAGTGGTTCACCTGTTTGATTTGAATAAAAAGATCATTCAAAAGGTAATACATACGGGATATCCAATTATAGTTCCCATAAAAGGAGAACTTCTCAAAAATCCATTTTACCCGCATCCTGGATACCACATGCTCACAGTGATTGGATATTCAGAAGATGTGGTCATCACGAACGATGTGGGAACTAAACGAGGAGAACAATATCCGTATGAATGGGAGAGATTTTTAAGCGCGAATCGACCAGTTGGGAATGATGCGTTTGTCATCCTTTCTCCAGAACGTTCACCACGATAGAAACTGGAGCTATTGAATCAAATATACAGAGTGCAAATCAGTAACGAATAACGCTTTTTCAAATTCTTGTCCTTCAATTTCTATTCCAGATTCCGTAAGAAATTTTTTGGTAAAATACTGAGTGCCGGAGCCAGCTTGCAGAAGGGCAGAAAATGGAAGGACATCTCCATTTTCTGTATCGAGTTCATAAGGAGAAGCGACAAAAAGCTCTACTTCTTCGCTTTGGCCAGGACCCACAGGAGGAAAAAAGAATTGAAATAAAGTCGCTTCATTTTCTTCTGTGTGCACTACTTTCTCAAGAGGAATATTTGCACTCGTGCTCAAGAGTCGTGATCCTTTTGGAAGATACACGGTTGTAAACATACGATTGATTCCCGCCCCCATAATATCCCTCAATTGCTCTCGTTCTAGATATGAAGCCCCAAATATCTTGTGTAAAGATTCAAATTGCTCGTTCTCTTTTTTCCCCCAAGAATGATCTCTTTGAATGTGAATAGTGTGAAACATCTCTCCGCTGAGATTCAGAAAACTCTTTTGATCGATATGTTGCGTCAGAAATGCATCGCTTTTATTTCCCCCTACATTTTCTTGAGTGATGCCCAGAAAATCAATTTTTTTACTTTGCTCAGGAAGAAATGCTCCTTCTGCTTGTAAATGACTCCAGAGCTTTTGAATATCCTGATCACGAGAAAAAGCCTGTATATATTTCTGCTGAATCCATTTTTCTCCCAGAGGAATAAATGCAGCGATATCTGTATCAGATATTTTTTCTCTGATCAGGGGTAAGAGAGTCTCTAATACTCCTTTTGGTGACTCTGGCCCTCCGGCTCCAAATATTTTGGCCTCGACAACGTATGAAAGTAAAAAAGAAGCATTTTCGGCAGTGAGTTCCAAACCATTTCCGTCAGGGAGAGTAAGAGGGCCTGTGATTTTCAACACGTCTTCCAAAATGCCCTGATGAATAGCAATAATAGTATCAGGAGTGTCTGCAGTAGCATGTTCTAAAAGCCACTGGACTTGCTCTGCAGACCGTGAAAAATCCGGATAAATATTTCCATCATGTGGAAAAAATCCACCGGTCAAATGAGAGAATTGTTTTGGTGCCGGAATATCTTCAGAAAATTGACCACTATAGTGAAAAATATCAGTAAGATCTTGCTGGGTAATAATTCCTTGATCCAACGTAACTTCGAGAATACTCCCCATAAAGCCTCCAGTCGCCCTGAGTTCATTTTTATTTTGCAAGAGAACAAAGATCGTATGAGGATACTCTTTGCCCAATATTGTTTCTATAGCGGGAAAAAATGAAATCCACTTCGAAAGAAGAGTATTTGCTTGTCCAACAAGATTCTGAATCTCTTGGATTTCTTCTAGAACTGTATCTGATAGTAGATTCGATTGAAGTTTTTGCAAAAGATCAGCGATTTGCTGAGTTCTCTCGGCTATGAGTATTACATGAGGAGAAAGTTCCTCAAAAACAGAGAGGTAGTTCGGAGAATCCAAAAACAGGGATTTGTGTATTTGGGATTTTTTTCCCTGTAATACCAAAAGCTCATCACCTATTTGTGCCAAAAGCGTTCCGAGATCAAGAAAATAGTGGGCACTTTGAAATCCGGTCACTACGCCTTCTGACTCCAAAGATAAACGTGGCTCTAGAAGCATTTGAATACTCTCAAATTGTTCTTGCAGAGCATCAAATCCCTTGCGAACAGCATACACTTCTTGCTCCTGAATACCTTTCTGGGTTTCAGTAATACTTTGCAAAAGAGCATCTTTTTCTTTTTGAAAAACATCGTGTTCTATAGAGCGAACATTTTGAATCATGCTCATTCCAAAAAGAAATGTCAAAAAAATACTTCCAAGAAATACCATCTTCCCTTTATCTTTTAAGGGTTTTGATTTTTGAGAATAAGGCGTGAACGGATCATCCAGGTGCGAATTTTTTGATTTTTCAAATGCGGGAGCTTTTCTGCTCTCAGTTGCGTCGGGCAGAATAACGATATTATTTTTTTCAGAAGGATCTTGCTCTACAAAAGTGTTAAATATTTTTTTCATATGTTTATGTCCAAGTATTCAGAAGAGAAAGAATTCCTAAAACAAGAGCTACATATGAAATCTTGTGTGTAAATTTGCTGCCTTTCCAGAGATCAAGAAGTGCGAAACAGATAGCAGCAGAAGAAAGATAGAGTGGATAGAGAAGAATTCCCACAATACTGAGAAGAAGCGCCAATGGTCCGAAAAATTTAATCTTCCGAAACTCATTAGCATGTTCGAGAAGCTTCCGCAGGGGATCGACATTCGTGTCAGAAGTTTCTTCGTCAGCAGAAATGCGAACGATTTCTTCTGGAGAGTCGCCAGAAGCATCGAGAACTTCTATCTCATCCTCTGCGATGACTTCTACATGTGAATCAAATTTTTCTGGCATATATCTCACCTCAAAAGCTCCTGCAGTATACAAGGGGCAAGGAGAAGGGAGCAAGGAAGGAGTTTTTTGTTCAATTTCACTGACACACTTTAATACCGCTGACATCAAGCGGTCCTCCACAAGTGAGTTCTTCATCACAATCAAGAGGACCTCCACAGCCACAACATCTCCCTTTGCACCCTATAGTAAGATTGGGGCCACATTGATCTCCGATAGGATTTTCACTACTATCAAGGCGTTGCTCAAGTGATCCGACTCTGACGACATTCAGGATCACCATCCATGCCAGAATCACCATTATAAGTCCTCCCATGGCCCAGAGGATTGTTTTTTTTGCAGCCTGCAAAGCGTCGTCATTCCCCAGAGAAAGCACGTATCGGATGCCACCTACAAGAATCATAATCCCTGCGGCCGTTCCACAGATATACAGAATGACATTTATCAGCATGAGTACAGCGCGATCGATTTTTTCTTCACCAGTTGAGCCGGGAATTTCAGGCGCGGGGAGATCTTCGGGCAGAACAGATATGCCGCTTCCACTTTCAACAATTTCCCCGATATTTGCTGCAAAACCAGAAGTACCGAAAAAAAGCAGAATGCTAATTCCAAAAAAAGAAAAAAGACAGAGAGTGATATGTTTTCGTGTCATGCAGCAGGAGGGTTGGTAAAGGTGAGTTGAGTAATTCCCTGAATAATAGAATACGCGACGAGAATGACAATAATACCAGCAATAGACCACTTAAAAATTCCTTTGGCGAGACTTATTTTTTCCTCATCACCAAAGTGGATGACAAACAGAGCTCCCGCAAAGAGCATGGCACCAAGCATGATCGTACTGGTGAGAGCGAGAATAATGTTGATCACTGCGAGCAGAAATTCACTCTCCACAGATCCCTGAGGCAGATTGCCATCAGGGATTTTGTCCGGATCAGGAAAAACATCTGCTGTCAGCAATGAGATATCGGAGAGCATTTGGGCGACGTAGAGGTGTTGGAATGCTTCTGTAGCAGTGAGTAAGATCAATGCCAAAGCAATTCCTGCCAGAACGGGAACCTGGAGAAAGATTCGAGAAAATGCCGAGAAAAAAGAAGGTTTCGATTTCATATTTTTTATGAACGAGTACGGGCAGCTCCGCCAGAATCAGTATTTTCTATGAGTTGCTCTGCGGTGCTTCCGGGAAGTGGAAGATTTTCAATAATGGAGACAATGACAAAGGCAAACAGGACAATTAAGAGTCCAGAGATAGCCCAAATAATTGTTTTGATGCCTTTTTGCTTCATTTCATCTTTGTCTCCGGAAACCAGAAGAAAGATACCTCCCAGCATGAGCATGAGCACCGCTACTCCGGCGGTAAAGGCGATAAAAAATGAAACCCACCAGGGAATCGCCTCAGAAAATATCCACGTATTTAAAATTGCTTCGGGACCCGCGACATATTCTCCTGTGTTGTCATTGCAGGCGCCAAAAAAACCCAGATTGCAATCATCCATAGTGGATCTCAGGAGTGGAGGCGCTGTGGATCCAGCATTTTGTGCCATGAGAACTGACCCTATGACTTGTCCGCTGAGGAGCATGACAATCAAAACTCCAAGTGCATATAAAAACCCTGGCAGAAAAATACGAAGAAACATCTCTTGCCGGGCTTTTTCTTCATGCTGTTTTTGAGGGCTATTCATTATGCGAATTTGAAAAAATTTGGATTAATAATATTGAGCAGTAATGCCGCCAGTAACACGAGCACTACCCCCAAGAGAGCCTGCATGATTCGCTTCTTAGCATTATCCGTCTTGCCACTGTCGCCGCCGGCAAACATATATTCATATCCCGCGACCATGATCATGAGCACTGCAAATATAACGATAAGGGCCATACCAAAGGAGAAAATCTGCTCCACATATTGTCCTAAAATGGAAATAGCATCTCCACTGGTATCAATGGTTTCTTTTCCTTTTTGAAATGGGGCCTGAAGGGTCAAGGAGTCCACACCATGCTCCGCTTCGCATTTTTCAATCGCTTCGGTCGTAAGTGGCGGCCCGCAATGTTGATGCTCGGCTGATGCGTTATAATTCCCGACCCCCAGGAAGAGGAAGAAAAAAGACGCCATCAAAAAAATTCGTATGAATTTCATCAAAAAGTTATGTTCCAAGTGCAAAGAGGACAACCTGTACGAGCTTGATAATAACATAGGCTCCCAATACGAGGAGAACTCCAATGATGGAATAAATCATCATATCTTTTCCCCGTTCAACCAGTGATTCATTGCCAGCAGAGAAAATCCAAAATCCTCCACCAATCATAAATACTAAAATGGCAACCAATACCACTGTTCCGGTGAGAGTACGGATAAATCGTTCTCCAACTTGTTCAAATGTAAGAATATTTCCCTGTTGAATATCAATGCAGTGCCTTCCAGAGCAGTTGTCTACTGATTCGTTAAGAATGATTTCTCCAGGTTCATATTTGTATATTTTATCACCAGAGTTGGAGGGAAGGCTTTTATCTTCTTTTGCGCTTGTATCTGGAGTAGAGGTATCACAACCACTTTCGTTCCCACTCGTATCAGATGTAGAGGTACCACAACCACTTTCGTTCCCACTCGTATCAGATGTAGAGGTGTCACTTTCAGACTGAGCAAATGCTGAATTCTGTAAATCATCACTTGTTCCCCAAACAGTGCAGCACAAAAGAAGAATCATGGCGTATTTCCAGAAAATTCTAAATTCAGTCATAGAAAGTGCAAAATATCCTCTTATTATAGCATAAAACACGGCTTTTTCTCAAGAGGAAAGAGGGCAAGTGAATCAGTGAACAAGTAGTCAGTAAAGGAGTATTGCACACGCTCTTTTCATGATGATCTTTTAGAATTAGAAGCAATTCAACCATAATGGTTCAGGTTGCAAACCTGAACCAACGAAGATTTTTTGGACTGAAACCTTTTACAGTCACAAGCATCCAAGTCCAACCTGTCCGCTGTGATGAAAAAGACTTGGACGGACAAGGAATTATGGCTCCTAGAGAAGCGTTTCACAATTTATAGTATTTGCTCCTTCATCTTCACAAGTATCACCTGTGCCAGATCCACCATCAATGACATCATCTTTCCCAATTTCCCCATTAACGAGATCGTCCCCCCCTTCCCCATAGAGCTCATCTTTCCCATTTCCACCAAAAAGAAAATCATTACCCTCTCCTCCATAGATAGTATTTTGAGCATTTCCACCATAGATATGATCAATACCACCAAGTCCACAAATGACATCTGCTCCATTTCCACCGTAAAGTTTATCGTCTGTATCAGTGCCCACAATAACATCTGACCCATTCTCTTCAGTGATTAATCCTGCATACACTTCACCATCATGACTACCACCTATAATGATAGGAGTGCCCCCAAGATCGACGATGCAAATAGTAGCGGTTTGACCATCGCATGTAGGAGCACCTGCAGCGTTGCAATCAGCAGGAGAAACATTGCTACATCCATTGGTATCAAAGGTGCAGCCTCCATTACAGGCAAGGGTACCCCAAAGAAATCCAAGTGAAGTACACGTGGCTCCGCCAAATTGACTGGTGTCACATTGCTCTGTTCCTTCCAAAATATCATTTGGACACCCACCCACCCCCCCCCCAGCTGATGCAGGAATAAGACAAGCTTGTATTGGATTGGTTCCAGAAAATTCAAAGGGGATTCCCACACTTTCATACACGCGAGATGAAACGGTCGTTTGCAAGGTAATCGGCTGAGGAAGCGCTCCTCTAAACTGGCGGGAAGACCGAGAAGAAATTTGGGTGGTCAACAAAATAGTAATACTCGGATGCATTTGCACTTCTATATCCGCTTCATTAAATGCTTTGCGAGGGTCTTCTATGGGAGTGATAAAGAACTTGAGTTCCAATATTTCCATATTGGGTGGAGAAATAGGGATCGGAATAACTTCATTTGTCGTCCACTCAAAATCATTATTTGGTGCCCAGCAGTCGTAATATCCATCTTCACCTGTTGTGAATACTACATTATTGTCTTTGATAGTCGTATTATCATATTGATCTTTCAGATCCAGCATAATAATCCCTATTTGTTCTACCCCTGTATCCTCTGCATCGCTTTCATCTATAGTGCCGTCATAATCATCATCAATACCATTTGCGATTCGCTTCAAAATGGTTTTTTGTTTGCCATCACTGCTGATCAAATAGAGCTCTGCTTTTTCTGTATCTACCCCTGGAGCTGGATCATCATCCAATGCAGAGAGTGTGGCATCATCAGTACTGGTGTTATTATCTGCACGAGTAGAAAAATACCCTTCATTTACATGCTGATCGTAGCAAGGATCCAAAGGATCAAATTCATATCTGCTTGGATCATTCACACCGTATTCACCGCACGTCGTATCATCTTGAGCAGGATCTATATACCAAAAATGATGATAGTATTGACGATAAAATTGACCATAATCTCCTCCGGCAGTTGCTGTAGAAGGCTCTGGGCCACCAAGGGTCGTTGTGGGGAGTTGGTTAAAGTATTCATCATAATCAATGGTCTTGGTTCTGACTTCTTGCACCATTCGCTCCATAAGCGCCTTGGTTTCTTCCATCAATGCGTTGCGAGCAATTTGGCGTTTTTTCCCCTGGTAGAAACTGATCGTTGCATACGAAATCACGATCATTGACATGCCAAAGATGATACTCGCAATCGTCACCTCTATAAGGGTAAACCCAAACGCTTTCTTGTTTTTACTGCGAGAAAAGTTCATATATCAGATATGAGTGGATGTCAAAGATGCATTTAATCTGTCCAATTGGTTCGATCTAAATAATCGGTAATAATGGTTTCGAGCTCCAAAGATACGAAATCCGAATTTTGAAAATGGTGTTTCCAAGAGACCGTTGCCACTATCCGAATGCGATTATCTTTTCCTTTGGCTTCTGTGGGATCTGCAAAGTCAGCCCCTTTGGGAAAGAGCTGAGATTCACCAACTCCTGTGTTATCAATGTAATAAAAATCTACAGTGCGATAAAACATAGAAGGAGTATTTCCAGAAGAATCATGTGTATACCGACCATCAGGGGTGAGATAGAGTTGAGGGTCTCGTATAGAGGAGACATTGGGAGCTTCTCCATTGAGGTGTGATCCAGAATATACAGTAAAGGCCATAGTATTTGTATCAAGATATTCCGGGGAAGGAAGAAGAAGCCACCGAGATGAAGCCGCATCAAAATCCACCAAAAATGATCTAAGGCGATTATTACTCCCATTTTTATCCCACATTCCGAGAGGAAAATTATTTTGACCATAGCTATCTGCTGTACAGGCATCATCATTAGAGTCCAAAGTTCCATCTTCATTCGTATCGGGAGAAAAATTCCAACATTCTCTCAGATTAGATGAGTGGATAAGCCAATTAGTATCGCGAATATTCTTGACGCCTTCCAGAGCATCTTCTGCAATATTGAGCGCTGTGAGACGATTAATATTGAGGGTATTTACACGAGCAGATTGCATAAGAAGGGCAAGCGAACCGGTAATTCCCACTACAAAGATGAGAAAAGAAATGAGAACTTCTACCAAAATGGCTCCCTTTGGTGTGGCGTACATATATTTCATGTCAGGCATCTGTTTATAAGATTACGGTTTCTATATTAAAAAATCGAGAAATTTTGTGGAAGTGCACATGATAATGCTTTGTATCGGGGAGAATAATATCAATAAAAAATGCCTTGGTTTCATCGGTGATAACTCCTTCTATTTCACTTCCGAGAATAGACTCGCCTGTGTTGGAAGCAAAGATGATCCAAAAATTTTTCTGTGAATAGCTTTCTGTAGAAACCTCAGAATCTGAAACAAGCCCAGCTGAGTGGTCTGAATTTTCATCAATATTTACTCTATACACCATGATGCGAAGCAGAGGATAATGTTCTTGAGTTTCATATATCAAAGTATCTTCAGAAGGATCATATGTGCCGCTAGAATTAATATCTGCAAAGACAACAGCATGGTTATCAGTGGCATCAAAAAACACTCCATATCCCCCTTCCGGAATTTCTTCCCCTCCTGTTCCTTCATTGATGGTTTGTCTTCCCGACATAGCAAATCCTCGCGCATCACGAAGAGCAGTAATCAGTTCTAAAGAAAGATTTTCTGCTTGCTGGATGGCGTATTGTTTTGAAAATATATATCTTGAAGTAGCGACCGCCAAAAATCCGATAATAAGTACGGCAACAATTATTTCCACAAGTGTGAAGCCTTTGGTCTTACTCTGTGCAAATCTCAAGCAATGAAAAAAGGTACATGCTTGTTATACGCTAGAGGGCATGATTTTGCAAAAACCATTTTACCATTTCCTCAGAAGAATTAAGGGTGCCCGGAAGGTTCTGAAATGCTTTTTGGATATGCATGCGCTCAAATCCAAGGTCCGAAAGAGCTTCAACCACTTCTGAGGGGAGAGCACTTGCTTCATCAGAAAGAGGAAGATTGCCGCGAAGTTCCACCACCATTCGCTCAGCCGTTTTTTTGCCAATTCCCTTGAGTGATTTCAGAAAGCTCACATCTCCATCTTCCAATGCTCTTTTTACCAAATTGCTGGGAGACTCCAAAATTCCCAATGCGATCTTGGGGCCGATGCCAGAGATAGAGATCAGTTTTTCAAAAAACTCGAGATCTTCTTTTTTGGCAAATCCATAGAGTGACATGTCACTCTCGGTGATGTGATGATGTATGTGGACGAATATCTCCTGACCCTTCTTGGCACTTGCAATTACTTCGAGTGAACAAAACACTCGATATCCCACCCCCTGCACATTAAGAAGAAGTGCATGTGCTTCTTTGGCTGTGATGGTTCCAGAAAGGAAAGCGATCATATAAAAACTAAATACACACCTTATTTCACTCTTTTGAATATACCTTTTTCTTTATCCTTTTGCACATCGTCCCAAGAAAAATATTCCCCGTTCATAGCAATATACACGCCATTGGGAAGGGTTTGGACAAAAGCGAGAGCACATCCCAGGTTAAAAAATCCATCAGAATGTCCAAATGCATAAGGGATCATAGCGCCTGTCAAAATAATGGTTTTATCGGAAACAGTTTTAGCAATTATTTTTGCAGTTTCTACCATAGTATCAGTGCCATGAGTAATAATAATTTTATCTTCCTGAGCGTTTTCGCAATTATTCGCAATTGCATGTCGTTCTGTTTCTTTCATGTCCAAGCTATCAATCATCATCAAGGTAGTAATATGTACATCAAGCGATGAACGGCCTTTTTGCAAAATTTTATCCACATGAGTGCCTTGAAAAATAAGCTTTCCAGTGAGCTCATCATATTTTTTATCAAATGTTCCGCCAGTGACAAAAAGTCGTATCGCCACGTTACTTTTGTGCATGAAAATATGATCCTTCCTTTTTCTCCTCGAGAAGGATGTTTGTCAAAACACCTGGCTTTCTTCCAGAGGCAAGATATGCCGGAATGCCAGCTCCAACTGCTCGCTTAATCGCTCTCATTTTTGATTTCATGCCGCCCATAGAATGCTCAGAAACCTTGTCTCCCGCCATTTGTTCAATTTCTGGAGTAATTTTAGTAACTTCTGTAACAATTTGAGCATTGTCGTTAGTTTGAGGATCTTTGTCATAGAAACCCTCTACGTCAGAGAGGAGAATCATCACATCAGCATCAATTAAAATAGCTATTCGTGAAGCGAGCTGATCGTTATCCCCATACTTCATCTCAATGTCAGAAGCCGCATCGTTTTCGTTGAGAACGGGGATTACACCCGCTTCCAAAAGTTCATTTAAGACATTTTTCATGATTCGTAGAGCGTCATCACTCTCGAAATCGCGAGTAGTAAAGAGGCACTGCCCTACATGCTTGTCATGAACACCAAAAAAATCTCGATAATAGTCCATGAGAAGCGGTTGCCCGAGACAAGAGAGAGCTTGTCGATTAGTGACTTCATGTACAGAGTGGTAGAGACTCCTTCTTCCTGCTGCCACGGCACCAGAGCTTACCAGCACTATTTCATAATGTTCTCCATGAATATGACTGAGCTCTTCAGTAAGATTGGCAAGAAAGGGAAGATTGAGCCTTCCGTCCTTCATAGTAGTAAGGGCGGTGCCGACTTTGACAATTGCTCTTTTTTTTGACACGTCCAGAGTAAAAAAATCGTGAATATTGTGCCGGAGAAGCAAGGTGAAAGTCAAAAGTCAAAAGTCGAAAGTTTCCTAAAATTGTAGAGGCTGAAAATCTTCAGCCCCTACAGGAAGAAAAAAAATAACAAAACTATGAGAAAATACTTTCTTTTTGCTCCTAAAATCCGGAAAATACAATCAACAATTCAAAATTCATAATTCAATATTCATTTAAAATTCTTTTTTATGTCCTTCTCTCCAAAGCTCGGTCACAAACTCTCAGAAGAAGATCTTCAGTTCCTAAAATCATTTACCACTTCTTGCCGACACAGCATTATTGCTATGCTCAAAAATTCGCAGAGTGGTCATCCAGGCGGATCGCTTTCTTCCTTAGATTACTTAACACTGTTGTACGCAGGAATTATTGGTGCCACCGGAGAAAAAGTAGTGGTGTCCAATGGGCATATTTCGCCAGGGGTATACTCCGTGCTTGCGGAGATGGGATGGATCCCAAAAGAAGAAGTCATTCGTGATTTTCGAAAAATAGGAAAAATCTATGAAGGACATGTAACCAGGCACGTGCCAGGGATTTGGTATGGTACCGGACCACTCGGTATTGGAGGATCTGTAGCAACAGGATTTGCGATGGCAGAGGAATATAAAAATTCTGGAGAAAAGGTATTTGCACTTCTGGGTGATGGAGAGTGTCAGGAAGGAATTGTTCACGAAATGATTCATTTTGCACATAAATACAGACTGAAAAATCTGATTACATTTGTGGATTATAACAAAGTACAACTCACTGACAGCTTAGAAGAGATCATGCCGATTGATATTTCCAAGGTATTCGCTGCCGCTGGATGGCATGTAATAGAGGTGGATGGTCATGACTATGAAAATATGTGGGAAGCACTTGGACAAGCATATGAAATCACGAGCAAACCTGTTGTTTTGGTCGGAAATACCATTATGGGAAAAGGGGTAGGTTTCATGGAGCCGGATGGACAGGATCATAAAGCTACTTGGCATGGAAAAGCGCCAAAGCCAGAAGAGTGTGATGAAATCCTCAAATCACTTGAGACTTCTGAAGAAGAACAAGCTACTCTCGATGCATTTCGCAAGGAAGTTTCTTATACTCCAAAACATGCTGATTTTCCTGATGACCTGAGTCCTATTTCAGATATAGAAGTAGGGGAGCCTTTTCTCTACGATGAGATTACCGATTGCCGAGGGTCCTATGGAAAAGCGCTCCTTGATCTGGCAAAAAGAAACAAAAATATTATTGCCATGACGGCAGATCTGGGAGGATCGGTTATGACCAAGTTTGTCAAAGCAGAACTCCCCAATCAACATATAGAAGTCGGTATCGCTGAGCAGCACATGGTGTCATGCGCTGGAGGACTTTCGCTTGCAGGATATATTCCGTTCTCTTCCACATTTGGTGCATTTGCTTCCTCGCGGGCAAAAGATCAGGCACGAGTGAATGATATCAACCACACAAATGTTAAAATGGTATCGACCCATTGTGGACTTTCGGTTGGAGAAGATGGACCAACTCATCAGGCGATTGATGACATGGGATCATTTTTGGGAATGTTTCACACATACGTGATTGAACCAGCAGATCCAAATCATTGCGATCGTATTATTCGATATATAGTTTCTCACTACGGAAACTTTTACGTGCGCATGGGGCGACATAAACTCTCGCCTCTCACCAAAGAAAACGGAGAACTCTTTTTTGATGAAAACTATATATATGAACACGGCAAATGTGATCTCCTGAGAGAAGGAACAGATATCACCATTGTGGCCAGTGGACCTTTGGTGCACGAAGCATTCAGTGCGCGTGAAAAACTTAAAAAGGAAGGAATCTCTGTTGAGATCATAATTGTCAGTAGCCTAAAACAATTTGATGACACCCTCAAAAAATCGATTCAGAAAACCAAGAAGGTAATCACTACGGAAGATCACAATATTCTTTCTGGATTTGGATCTCAAATAGCTCGATATATTGCTGAGAATAATCTTGAAGTCGACACATTTTTAACGATGGGCCCCAGAGAATACCAGCTCTCGGGAAAACCGTTGGAGCTGTATGATTCGGCAGGTATTTCTGCAAAACACATTGCTGAAAAAATAAATAATTTTATGGAGTAAAACGAAGTCACCTTGTTCGTCTGGTGTTGAGGGGGGAGTTTAGATTGACAAAATAAAAAAATATATTAATAATGTAATAAATATTATATCTACAATGTCTGCATATTTGGAGATACGAACCTTTGCTGATGAACATCAAACTGATGGAGAATCTAATTTTTCTGAACTTCTCTTAGAGTATTTTTCCTCTGATGAGCTCAGAAAAAGCCTTGTAGCAAGTGATATGGACGGCACCATGTTTCCCGAAGACATTGGGAGGCATGTATTTTTAGAAAAACTTGGAGACCCTTCCTTTTGGACGTTTTCCGTTGAAAAATTCAAGAGGCTGTTATTACCAATTACATATGAGAAAATCATTAGAGCAAGGCTTAATAATCAAGGAACTGTTCGAATAAATGGGGGAAAAGTGATTGATATCAATGCGCTTAATAAAGATATATGTTTAACAATACTCCTTCTTTGGGAAGATATTGTTTGCCTTTACACGGCAAAAAAACAGGCTCAGAAACAAGGATTGAACGGAAATAATCAACTAGCAAACAATGCAATAGTTAATGAATTTGCCCGGAAGATGATTGAATTCGACAACCTTGTATTTCACTTAGACGATATACTTTCCTCTCTCCTGAATAAAGAATTACTCCTCAGAACACGATTTTTTGCAGGAAAGAATTTAGATATGGTGCGAGATATTACACGAAAAGTAATGGAAAAAACACGAGACGAAGGAGATCAGATAACTCTTAAAACACATGAAAAAAATAAGAAACACGCAGATCAAATAATAGAACTTCCAGATCTTGTGGTGACAAGAGTTATTCGCATTAATGCGAGCATTCATCATGCATTAACAGAGCTAGGTTTGTTTCGTGGGTCTGATATACGAGTGGTCACCACTAATTTGCAAAGGATTGCCACCACAGCATTAAAGATGAGCCCCTACTTTTGGATTAAAGAAGGAAGAAAAAACGCAGTTCTTGGTACAATGCAAAAAAAGAAAAGAACACAGCGACTTCAGGCAAGAACAAAGGGTTCTCCATTGCTGGGAAATCAGAAGGTTAAGAAGTTGGAGAGTGTACAGATAGAAACTGGAAAAAAACTCAAAATTGTATTTGGAGACAGTCCTTCAAATGATTCCCCAATGGGGATACAAGCACTTCAAAATGGAGGATTTTTTGGTATAACAGGATCAGATTATGAATCTACACGAGAGAAATTTGAGAGATTTTTTTATGATCTCGGAGTACAAAATGAGGAAATAAAAAAGCTTCTTTTGACACAAAAAGGAACTCTTAGAAGGAGAGTTGCAGAAAGAATAATTTTTTTCCCAGAAGATGCAGTTTCAAGAAATTCCTTCGAAGATTTTTTGTAGAGAAGCAAAAAGAGTAAAAAAAAATAAAAATCTCTTTCCCAATATCGTATGTTTGATACGATAGAAATGCAGGGGCTTTTTGATAATTTTGATACATGAGTGCATTTCGTCTTGAGATCAAAAATACGGTCAAGGACACCAGAGCTCTCATGCGTCTCAAACGACTTCAAGCAAGCGGGTACAACGTGCAAAAAGCTCAAATAGTAGATGTTTATACAATTACAAGGAACTTTTCTGATACACAAAAAAATAAAATTGGTACGATGCTCACCAACCCTCTTTTTGAGGAATATACTTTTGACTCAGTCAAAATAGATGATTTTGACTATGCGATAGAAATTGGATTTTTACCCGGAGTAACTGATAACGTTGCCCATACCGTGACCGAAAGTATTGAAGATCTTTTAAAAACAAAACTTCATCATCCGGATGAAGCGGTGTATTTTTCACAAATTACATTTCTTCGTGGAAATTTAGATCGAAAAAATGTGGAAATAATTGCTAATTCAATGGCGAATTCTCTCATTCAAAGGATCCATATCAAATCTCGAGAAGAGTTTGAAAAAGATGGAGGCATGGATCTCCTCATTCCAAAAGTTGATCTGCATCACACCCCAAGAGCAGATGAAGTGAATCTGGAAATATCTGATAAGGAGCTGATTGAACTGGGGAAAAAAGGAATCAAAAATACAGATGGAACATTTCGCGGACCCCTTGCGCTCAGCTTGAACTATCTCACAGTGATTCGTGAGTATTTCAGAAAGGAAGGAAGAAATCCAACTGATGTTGAGCTCGAGGCAATCGCTCAGACCTGGTCTGAACATTGCAAGCATACTATCTTTGCTGATCCTATGGATGAAATTGAAGATGGAATTTATAGGCACTATATAAAGAGAGCGACTCAGGAAGTAAGAAAACAAAAAGGAGAAAATGATTTTTGTATTTCAGTATTTAGTGATAACGCAGGAGGAATTATTTTTGATGATGAATACTTGGTAGCGGATAAAGTAGAAACGCATAATAGTCCTTCTGCACTCGATCCCTTTGGCGGAGCAATTACTGGAATAGTAGGGGTCAATCGTGATGTGCTTGGGTTTGGAAAGGGGGCAAAGCCAATACTCAACCGATACTTTTTTTGCTTTGGAGACATAGATGACGAAAGACCTTTGTATCGCGGAAAAAATAAAAAAAATCCAGCGCTCAGTTCACGACAGATTATGGAGGGAGTGGTAGAGGGTGTATATACCGGTGGTAATGAATCAGGAATACCCACTCCTCAAGGAGGAATCTATTTTGAAAGTCGATATCGAGGAAAGCCATTGGTGTTTGCTGGGACTGTGGGACTGATTCCCCAGAAGGTAGGATGCTTGCCAAGTGCAGAAAAATCGGCCAATCCAGGGGACTTGATCGTCATGTCAGGAGGAAAGGTGGGACTTGATGGAATCCATGGAGCAACATTTTCTTCTGAAGCACTTGATACGGGATCTCCAGCGACAGCGGTACAAATTGGTGATCCCATTACACAGAAAAAAATGAGCGATGCCCTCGTAAAAGAAGCTCGTGATCTGGGGCTGTATAACAGCATTACCGATTGTGGAGCTGGTGGGATCTCATGTTCGGTGGCAGAGATGGCACGTGAGTGTGGAGGGTGCGTAGTGGACCTTGAAAAAGTACCGCTCAAATATCCTAATATTTCTCCTTGGGAAATTTGGATCAGTGAGTCACAAGAACGAATGACCATGTCAGTGCTACCAGAAAAAGCAGACGAACTCTTAGAGCTTTTTTTGCGGCGCGGAGTAAACGCATGGGTCATTGGAAAATTTACCAAAGAACCTCGTTGCCAAGTAAAACATAATGGCGAAATGATTGTAGATCTTGACATGGAGTTTCTCCACAATGGATTGCCTCAGGAACATCAAAAAACGGAAGTCCCAAACGTTCAATCGAGAGTCTTGAAACTCTCAATGCCTACAGATCTTACTCAGGAGATGCTTCAGATGATAGGAAGAAAAAATATTGCGAGCTATGAGTTTATCTCTCTCCACTATGATCATAATGTGCAAGGCAGTGGTGTCATCGGACCATTACAAGGAAAGGGAAGGGTGAATGGCTCTGCCTCTGTGAGCGCGCCAGTACTTGGAAATTCCCGAGGGGTAGTACTCTCTCAGGCACTGAATCCAAAATATAGTGATCTCGACACCTATCACATGGCAACTTGTGCCATCGATACCGCCATAAGACAATCTGTTGCAGTAGGGGCAAATCCAGAGTATCTCGCACTACTTGATAATTTTTGCTGGTGCTCTTCTCATGACCCCAAGAGACTCGGTCAACTCAAAGAAGCAGCGCGCGGATGCTATGAATCTGCGACGGCGTACGGCACTCCATTTATCTCCGGGAAAGACTCCATGTTTAATGACTTTAAGGGATTTGATGAAAACGAAAATCCAGTAACAATTTCAGTACCACCTACGCTTCTTATTTCCTCTATTGGAGTCATAGAAGACGTACAGAAATGTATTTCACTTGATGTGAAATTTCCTGGCGATCTGATGTATATCATTGGAGAAACAAAAAATGAACTGGGAGGAAGTGAATATGCAGCAATGCATGAACAAATTGGAGAGAAGGCTCCACAGGTAAATACAGAGCAAGCTTTAAAGCGGTATAAATTTTTTTATGCAGCGGGTCAAAAAGGACTTATATCTGCAGCCATCACTCCCGCAATTGGAGGCTTGGGAACGGCTCTTATGAAAATGGCGATTGGCGGACAGCTTGGCATGGAAATTGACTTGAGAGAAGTGCCATATCGCCCAGACGCGACAACGCGTCCTCGAGATGACTATCTGATATTTTCAGAGTCACAGAGTCGTTTTGCGGTTTCGGTAGATCCGAAGAAGCAAAAAGAATTTGAGTCCGCACTTCCGGAAGCAAAACTGGTGGGGAAGGTAACTGATGATCAAAAGATAACGATCACCGGACTCAGCGGAGAAAAAGCTATTGATTCAAATGTAGATCAGATGACCCAAGCCTATCGCTCTCCTTTCCAATCTTATGTTTAATTTTCATTCGTAATTCGTAATTGCCCATTCGTAATTAAAACTTCTATGAAACCTCGTGTACTCGTCCTTGCTGGCTACGGTATCAATTGTGAAGAGGAAACGGCATATGCATTTAATATGCAGGGGGCTAGTGCAGAGATTGTGCATGTAAATGATCTCATTGATAGGCGGAGGAAGCTTAGTGACTACCAGATCCTTGCAGTCCCTGGAGGCTTTGCTCATGGAGATGATACTGGTGCTGGGAAAGCGATGGCAAATAAAATATATAATAATTTGCGAGAGGAACTTCTGGAGTTCGTGGCACGAGACACGCTCACGCTTGCAATTTGCAATGGATTTCAAATGATTACAGCTCTGGGACTCGTGCCGGCACTTGATCAAAAATATGGAGAACGCCAGGCAGCACTTCTGGCGAATACAAACGCAAGATATACGTGTCGCTGGGTGCATATCAAGCCTGTATCTCAGAAGTGTATTTTTACTCAAGGAATCGATACACTTTATGTTCCCATCGCGCACGGAGAAGGAAATTTTTATATGGAAGAAGAGAGCCTTAAGGAACTCAAAAAGAATGATCAGATTGCTTTCACATATGTAAGAGAAGACGGCTCTCCTGCAGAGGGGGAAGAACCACACAATCCCAATGGATCACTCCTGGATATTGCCGGAGTGTGTGATCCAACTGGACGCATTATGGGACTGATGCCTCATCCAGAGCGCGGTATGTTTTTTTATAATCGTCCCGATTTTGGACTGGAAAAAGAGAAATTGCTGCGCGCAGGAAAAGATCTTCCAAAGCTCAATCCGTGTATAAAAATATTTGAGAATGCGGTGAAGTATTTTAGCTAGACAGGGTTGACTTAAGAAGAATTGTGATGCTAGCGTTGACGAGTTTATCAGTTAGGTTATGTACGATTTACAAACAAGATACGGGGCATACAAAAAAGGAGTAATTTATTTTACGATTTATTCTGCAATTCTTTTCTTTACTACCTCTGCCGAATTTCTCCAGTTCAAAACAATTCTGTATTTCCTACTTGGTTATGCAATAAGTGGGGCAGTTGCTGTTTTGTTTATGCCTTTACAGTACAAAATAGAGAAAAACTTGAATCCTAATTTTTGGATACTGAATATTCTCATTGATGTGGCAGGATATTTTGCTTATGCCTATACCATTTTCCATTTATTTTTCTAAATATTTTTCAAATATTCCTCATTTCCCTTCTCTTCTTTTTTTGAGAAAATTCCAGAGAACTTTTTTGAAGGAGACACATGCTCGACGATATTAAATCAATAGTCAGCAAAGCAAAGAAAGAGATTTCCGGTGCTTCGGAAAAAGAAGAACTCAAAATTTTGGAGAAGAAATATTTAGGACGAAAAGGAGAGCTGACGGGACTTTTGAGAAATGTTTCTGCACTTCCACAAAAAGATCGGGCGGCAGCAGGGAAGGCCGCTAATGAGGCAAAAAAAGAACTGGAAGGATTCCTTGCAGAACAATTTTTTGCGCTCGAAAAGGGCTCAGGAGATGATTTAGCAGAAAAAGAATGGATGGATGTCACGCTTCCGGCTCCAAAAGTGACGCATGCAAAGAGGCACCCCATTCATGCGTATATTGAACATCTCGAAGAAGTGTTTGCTCGCATGGGATTTGAAATAGCGGAAGGGCCGGAAATTGAAAATGAATGGTACAACTTCAACGCGCTTAATATTCCTGAGCATCATCCTGCACGGGAAATGCAGGATACATTTTGGCTCAAAAAACCATTGGAAGATCATGTTCTCAGGACTCAGACATCAGGGATTCAAATTCGATATATGGAATCTCACAAGCCACCGATTCGAATAATAGCCCCTGGGAAGGTATTCCGAAAAGATTCTGACGCGACGCATTCTCCTATGTTTCATCAATACGAAGGACTCATGGTAGACAGGCATATTTCACTATCACATTTAAAATTTGTGGTATCCTCAGCGCTCAGAGAGCTTATTGCTCCAAACATAGAGCTCAGATATCGAATCTCATTTTTTCCCTTTACTGAGCCGTCTGTAGAAGTAGATGGACTCCTCAAGGTGGATGGAAAAGAGCGATGGTTGGAACTGGCAGGAATGGGAATGGTTCATCCAAATGTTATTACAAATGGAGGACTTGATCCCAACGAATGGAATGGATTTGCATTTGGCATGGGAATAGAGAGACAAATTATGCTCAAGCACGGTATCAGTGACCTGAGACTCTTTTTTGAAAATGATTTGAGATTTTTGGAACAATTCTAGTAATAATTATAAATCTCCCCTTTCCCCTCTTTGCTAAAGAGTGGCAATAAAAGAAGTTTCCTTCTTTCCGCATCGCATTGAAAATTTCTCCCATTCCTCTTGAATTTCCCAAGCCATATCACATTCTTCTCGTAGAGAATGATACTGAATCCGCAAAAGTGATTTTAGAAGGACTTGCCGCATATGATTTACACATTGTTCATGTAGAAAATGCAGAGGAAGTCTTTACTTCATTAAATACAGGAAAATTTGAAACGATTATTATTGGTGTGGGAATTACTGGTGACATAGATGGAATTGAGTGTTGCGCAAAACTGAGAAGACAGGGGTTTGTAGGAGGCATTTTGCTCTTGCCTCGTCGTGGAGATGAAATCACAAGGGTGCTATCTATTCCCTCTGGTGCAGATGCGTATCTTGCCAAGCCATTTGAGAGGGAAGAGTTTCTTTCTCTCCTTCAGGCCCTTATAAAAAAGAGGGAAGAAGAAAAAAATCATCTTACGGAAGAAATAAAATGCGGAAAATGTACTCTTGATACTCGATTACAAAAACTTGTTATCAAAAATAAAAAGTGGTTTTTATCCCCAAAAGAATTTCTTCTCATACAATTCTTTTTTGAGAATGAAGGGAAAAAAGTAAGTCGCAAAGAAATTCTTGATGCGGTGTGGGGTCAAGAACAAAAAAATATTTCTCCCAACACACTTGACGTATACTTGGGAAAAATACGGAAAAAACTCGGAAAAGATGCCATTCACACTTTTCGGGGAGAAGGATATGTATTTGAGGTGTAAAAAAATAAACCCCCTCAATCCCCCTTTTCAAGGGGGAAGTTATTTATTCCTCCCTTACCAAGGGAGGTTAGGTGGGTTTAATTACAACTTCAACACATACTCATGGGCCTCCAGCGCAGCGATGGCTCCTTGTCCAGCTGCAACGACAATCTGCTTATGAATTTCATCGGTGACATCTCCTGCGGCAAATACGCCTGAGAGAGAGGTTTTACACTTTTTATCAATAGGAATTTCTCCTTTTTTGTTGAGCTCAATAAATTCGCTGAGAAAATTTGTAGCAGGCAATTGTCCGATCTCCTCAAAGATACCTTCGCACACAAATTCTTTTTCTTTCGATCCTTTTTCAGAATATCGGAGACCACGCACTTGATATTTTTCATCCAGCAATATCTCTTTGACATCAACATTATATTTTATATCTATATGTGAATTATTGAGCAGTTTTTCTTCAAGAACTTCCTCTCCCGTTAAGTGACCGATATCTGTAAAAAGTGTAATGTCATCTGTCAGAGTATTGAGTTGCAATGCGACATCCATAGCAGAATTGCCCCCTCCAATGATTGCCATTTTTTTGTCCTTATACAGTGGGGCATCACATGTGGCACAAAAAGAAAGTCCATTCCCCTGCATGGCAACTTCTTCTCCAGAAATTCCAAGTGTTCGTGGCACTTTTCCCGCTGTGATAATGAGCGTTTTTGTCTCAAATGATTTTCCAGCAGAAGTAGTAACGGTGAAAGTATTGTCTGAATTTTTCTTTACACCTGTCACGAGCTCCTTTTTTCGAACCCAGAGATCAAAATTTTCTATATCTTTTTCTATATGATGCACATGATGAAAAAATCGATCCGTAAGTCCTGGACCGGTTATTTTTTTTACTCCAGTATAATTCTCAATATCAGATGACCATTGCATTTGTCCTCCTATCTTGTCTCCGCAGATAAGCAAAATCTTCATTTTTCGCCGTGCTGCGTACACTGCAGAGGTCATTCCAGCGGGCCCAGCACCAATGATGATGGTATCAAAAACTTTGGGATATTTTTTATCCGCATACTTGGGCTTGATCCCATATCTTGTCCAATCTTTATGTTTATGTGACATATTTGTATATTTATATTCTCCTCATTATACCAAAATATGCGGCAGAAATAAATGAAATACACAAAAAAACATCAATTCTAACTAAATCTTCTGGGATTACAGAATTTTTTTAATTACTAAATAATTAAGACAAAAACGCTCGAACTTTTCTTACGAGATAAGAAATATCACCGATATCTGGATTTTGAGAAGATGCTAAAAATTCATCCAATTTTTCTCTCAACAGCAAAAATATTATTGCAGCATTTACCTCCCCACTGGGAATATCAATTACCTGGGTGTAAAAAGGTAATTCTGGAGCATCGGTTGTGCCGGCATCATAAAATATCATTTCACCGAAGGGAGTGGAATCTTGAGCAACGAGTTCTATCCCCGGTTCAAATGAGGAGCTTTTTCGTAGTTGCGCAGATGAAAACTCAGAAATAGATTCTCTCACTTCTGTTCCCAGTTTGCTTTGCAGAAAAGCCATTATAGACTGATGAGATATTTTTGTTACGGGCAGGTGAGGCCTCGTTACTTCTGCAAGTACATCTGGTTCAAGCAAGTCTCTAGTTCTTTCAGGAGTGTATGTATCAGTGGTCATGGGAGTTTAAAAAAGTGTTTTATGCTAATGTGATATTATCTAATGCGGTCATCATTGAATCATCCAGGTGTTCCTCAAGATCGGGATCAGAGGAAATAGAAAGTATAACATCGCTATCAATAGGCATCTCTTTATCTAGACATTCAATCACTGTCAACTCATTATTTTGCACTAGTTGCCTGAGGTCAGCTTGTACAAATTCTAGAGCTCCTTGATCTATTAAATCATGTACTGTCCTTCGCCATAGCGATTCATAAGCATTCTTCTTACTACCAGAGAGTTTTCTTAGAGCAATGGTAAAGCAAGATTCATTGTCGCCATCTCTTATACTCAGATCCAAAACAGGGAGTTCTTCCACATGAAATCTCTTGTCCCAAAGTTGCAAGAGTGTATCCTCCTTTGCATTTGAAAGATCTTCTATGGATCTTCTGCTGGTAATCTCGTTACAGTATCTGTATAGATTGATGCCAAATTTGGATGCTTCTTGATATATGTGATCATAATAGGAGGCTATATCACTTGTACCTAAAGCTTTGCGAAGAACATCTATTGTTTCATGTGATGCAAAAAAGGCGTCCATACAAATTAATAATTTTTTATCGTTTTTTCTTTTTAGTAATATCATAAGAGCGGTGTCTCCAGAAGTGTGTATCTTATTTATATCAGCATTGTGACTTCTTAAAAAGTTAATTGTTTCCGCATTCATAGATAAGGAGGCGTACATAAGAGCAGTATTCCCTAATTTGTCCTGTGCATCTATCGAAGCGTTTTGATCAAGCAGTAAATAATTTGTAACTTCCAAAAAATTTCGAGCTGCTAACATCAGAACTGTTCTTCCGTTGTTGTCTTTGGTATCCACTTCAAGCCCCCTCTCGCAAAGAACATTTGCAAATTCTAAAATTTGCTTATCATCATCACTTTTTTCTCTGTCCAATGCAATCATAAGAAGGTTTTTACCTTTGGTATCTCGTACAGTATTGATATCGGCAATCTTATCCAATATTTTCCGCATAGCACCTGAAGATTGCTGAAGGTATTGCCCAGTTTCTACTACTCGGAGCAAAAAATCTGCTGCTCTTTGTTCTTCATCACTCCTGAGAGATGCTTGAACCTCTCTCGCTTGCTGCAAACCTGCGACTTGGTCGGCAAGTAGTCTTTCAATAGTGTCCAAAATATCTGCAAGTCCATCTGGTTCTTCTCCTAGATAGGCGCTTTGGGACAACAGAGACTGCAATCTTTGCGCTTCACTTTGGAGTTGCTTTGATCTCGCTTCCAGGTCAGCTATAAGCTCTCGAACATCACACTCTTTTTCCTGGACTTCATCTCTGAGGGCAGAAAGTTCTGTTTCAGCAAACTCCACTTTTTCCATCTCTTCAGCAATCCTTTCACGAACTTGCTCTTCTATTGCTGATCTTGCTTCTGCGGTATCTGCTTCTACTCTTTTGGCAATTTCATCGTTAAGGCCTGCGAGAGTTTTCTCTAATTGTTTTTTCGATCCTTGAAGTTTGCTCACAATTTTTTTGAGCTTACTTTCTTCTTTTTTGGCAACATCTACAGCTACTTCTTGTTCTTCCAAAAGACAGGTCTTCTTTGCAATAAGTGCTTCTAACTCTGGTGCACCTGTAAGAATATCTGTTCTTACTTTATCTGTTTTCTGAAGTAAGGTTTGAAGCTCTTCAGCTCCATCAGTTAATCCTGTTTGAGCAGCTTCGAGTGCTAACATTTGTAAAGTTTCTGTACTAACTTCATCATCTTCACTATTTTCTCGAAAAGAAAATGCGTTATGCATTCTCAAAGCTTTTTCACACTGATCTTTATATCGTGGATCTCTTGGAAATCGATTTTCAAAATGAGAGATTTTTCTTATAAGGACTTCGTTGAAGGTAGCATAATCAGAACTATCTTGAAGGAACTCTCTGAGACATTCTTGGAGGAAAGCTTTAAAATTTGCACCAGTAGCATGTTCAGGAGTTTGGCTCACAAGAGCTCTAATAAACTCATCACCAGGGAGCAGTATTTCATTTTTCTCAATAGAGGGAAGCTGATGCCATACTGCCTTAAAATGAAGTATTTTCTCCTCCAGCGTTTGGGGAGGCATCATGGCTACCATATCTCCAAATCGACCACTTCTGAGCATGGGAAAATCCATATGGTCAGGGTCATTACTCGTTCCAATGAGTATAACCCCACTCATAAATTCATCGTCGGAAATTCTGTCTTGCAAATACGCTCGTGCTTCATCATCATTGTTGCTTTGAAGGTCTTGTTTTTTTGGAAACATTTTATCTATTTCATCTATGTGCACTACACATGGTCTTTGGGATCGTATTGTTTCAAGCGCTTGCTTTATCTTTTGAAGCTTTCTGCCAGCAAGTCCTTCGGTACCTATTTCTTTGAGCTTGATATACGGAACCTTGAGTCGAGAAGCAATCCATTTGGGAATGATACTTTTTCCGGTTCCTGGAGGTCCTATGATAATCACTCCATTGGGAATGAGGTCTGGATTTTTTAAAAAAGATTCTCCAAGTCGTTCCCAATACTCTCTCGCTTCAAGTTGTATTGCGATTTCTTTATCGGCGACACCTGATACTGAAGATTCAAGTATTCCGCCCCCCATCTTTACAATTTGCTGAGCACGAAATGAAATAAGTGAATCCAAGAGCTCTTCCTCATCTCCTCCTTTTCTATCCACGAGTCTCACCAAATCAGAAATTCGAGTTCTTGTTGAGAGTGCAATTGCTGTGGAAAGGTTCCCTGGTGAAATATGATCTCTCAAAATATCTTCTACGTCTGCTCGAGTACTTGCTGGCATTGCATGGAATGGTATTTCACGTTGCAATCTTCCATTCACAGTGTTGGCTCTGTCGAGCAATATCAGGTGGGCATTTTCATGTTGTTTGAGTTTTCGTACCAAATCAACTACCAGAGCCTCGTTATGGACGCTTTCCGAAGCAGATACCTGTTTGTTTTCTTGGGGGATAAATTCATTCGCTTCATCTATCACCAGGCATATTGTTTTTCCTTTTTTCAAAAGCATCTCCACCATACGAAGAACCGATTTGTCAGGAATAGAACTCATACTAGGAGACACAATATCTGGATCAATAAGACGATTTATAACTCCCACCTCATCTTGACTTCCATTACTGAGAACTATTTCTTCTTTCATAAAATCCTCTCTCATGTATTGATCTACATCCTCAAAATCACAAAGTTCATCACCAAACTCGATACGCTTTGTAGCAGCGTTATATACGAGCACATAGTCATACTTCTTTGCCTCATCACTTTCTGTACGGACAATGTTTTTGAGAAGAGAATCGCGCACATCACTTCTCGCATTTCCATGAAAAATTCCATCTTCCAGATCGCCATGCATACAGAGCGCAGGATCAAACGCAGTAAGTGTGTCAATTACAACTGGTACAAACTGATCTCGCCGAGTTACTTCTGCTTGGTTCATGTGGCAGATGGAGAAAGATCGCCGGGAAAAAATCCGCTTTGACTGACACTCACACCACCTATCCCCATCTGGATAGAATGTTCTCCATTTCTCCGAGAAAAATCTCTTCTTTCTAAGGCATCTGTAAGGTGAATAATTTGCTGATTAGTTGATCCACGAATAAGCTCTGGATCTTGAAGAGCTGCAATATACGGACCATCAATAAGAGTGTCCGTGAGGCCCAAGAGATCTTCTATGGCTGGATCTCTCCTGTTCCGCAATTGCCCTAGTGTAAATCCACTAAAAACAAGCGAGTTCAACCCTGCTTGTTGTGCATATTTTAAAACAGGAAAGAGAGCCTCGGCTTGAGATGTTGGCTCCCCTCCCATAACAGTAATTCCTTCCATAGGAAGCACACATTCCATCGCTTTCCTGATGAGTACATTCACTTCTCGAGGTGATACCCTCTGAGCTTCTTTGTCCACATCAAGCATTTCAGGATTTGTGCAGCCAGTACATCTCAAAGGACATCCCTGCAGCCAAAGAGCAAATCTTGTTCCAGGACCATGCACTTTGGTGCATGGTTCAAATGCCGCTACATTCAAAAATTGTTCTTTCATGATTTATACAGATGAAGAAGACGGAGAAGGATCTGGGGGCACTTGAGGCACTGCAACAGACTTTTCATTTCTTTGAAAACTCTTACCTATAGGATTACCAGGTCCAATGCTCACCGTGAAAGGCGTTCCCAAGCTTCTACTTCCTTCTCCGATTATTTCGGCGACTCTTTCAGCAAAAGTTCTTGCGAGGGTTTTACATATTTCATAGTCTTTATCTGGAGCTGCATGTACTGCTGTTTTTATCTTTCCTCCAGGAAGATAGAGCCACACTTCTCTTTGTTCACCTTCGGTGTTTTCAGCAACAACATGGACCCCTTTTGTGAGCACCTGTGATACTGGTATTTCTAATATTTCTGGATTTAAAAGCTCAAAACCTTCACTTTTTAAGTCTTCCACCACCGCTTTGAGAGTTATGAGAAGGTATGGATTTTGATCCAGTTTTTCACGAGTTTCTTTTGAAAGAGCATGTATCTTTTCTCGTTGAGCTCTTTTTTTGTTAGCAAGTTGTTCCCAAAGTACAAAAAAGTATTTATTTGCTGCAATAGCCCTCTCAGCAAATTCTTTTTGAAGTGTGCGCATTTGCTCCTGAGTATGACGTTCGTAATAGTATGTTCTCAATACTTGGGTCAGAGTTACTCCAAATTCTGTGAGAGAAACCTCACTCCATTCCCCTGATCGCATTTGAGATATAGCTTCTTGAGAAGAGGAAAGAAGAAGCTCATACTCAGAGCTCTGAGACATGGTTTGGTATTCATGGATTAGCTCCGTTTCATGACCATTAAATCTCTCAGGTGATCCAAGCTCTTTTACAATGAATTTATTTACATTTGCCATTGTAGTAAATACCCTATTTTCGCAGCTCACGGTATATTTAAAAAGGAGATTATTTAAACTTATAAAAATCTTATTGTCAAGTAAATTCTCATAAAAAATATAATCCTAAAAAGGACGTGTTGTGGCACGTCCCTACAATTCTGACTTATTCCTCGGTCCAAGCTCTAGACTCCGAACTACTTCATATACTTCTTCACCATATCTGGCTTCACCCGTTTCATATCTGCCTTGGGGATCATTTTGAGGAGTTCCCAACCGAGTTCGAGTGTTTCCTCGATGGTTCGTTCTTCATATTCTCCTTGGTTGATGAATTTTTCTTCGTACTGCTCAGCAAACTTCATATGAGCCTTGTCGCTTTCATCCAGTGCAGATTCTCCCAATACTACGGCCAACTCTCTTACATCTTTTCCACGAGCATAGCTGGCAAAGAGTTGGTCTTTGACTCCAGAATGATCCTCACGAGTCTTCCCTTCTCCTACTCCGGCAGACCAAAGGCGGGAAAGAGATTTGAGCACATCAACAGGAGGTAACAGTCCTGACTTCGCCAATCCTCGATCGATTACAAATTGCCCCTCGGTGATATATCCCGTCAAATCCGGAATAGGATGAGTAATGTCATCTTCTGGCATGGTAAGAATAGGGATTTGTGTCACAGATCCGTCTTTTCCTTTGATTCGCCCTGCTCGTTCATAGAGAGTAGAAAGGTCGGTATAGAGATATCCTGGATATCCACGTCGACCGGGGACTTCTTTACGCGCCGCAGATACCTCACGAAGTGCTTCAGCATAGTTGGTGAGATCTGTGAGAATTACGAGTACGTGCATTCCTTTTTCAAAAGCAAGATATTCAGCTGTGGAAAGGGCTATACGAGGAGTTGCAATACGTTCTACTACCGGGTCAGCAGCAGTGTTGATAAAGAGCACTGCGTTTTCAAGTGCACCAGTTTTTTCAAATTCTTTTTGAAAATACTGCGCTTCTTCAAAAGTCACTCCCATGGCAGCAAACACTACGGCAAATGAGCTTCCATCACGCACTTTTGCCTGACGTGCGATTTGCGTAGCCAAACGATTGTGAGGCAATCCTGCTCCAGAAAAGATCGGAAGCTTCTGTCCACGTACCAGTGTGTTCATGGCATCAAGTGAAGAAATACCGGTCTGAATAAAGTCATTTGGAAATTCACGAGATGCTGGATTAATAGATGACCCATTGATGTCTACTTTTTGCTCAGCAATGATATCTCCTCCTCCATCGATAGGTCGTCCAATTCCACTAAATACTCTGCCGAGCATCTGATCAGATACTCCTATCTTGAGAGATTCTCCGAGAAACTGCACCTTGGTTCCTTCTACAGGAATGCCAGATGTCGACTCAAATACCTGTACGACAGCACGTCCTTCTGATGACTCAAGGACCTTTCCCAATCTTACCCGTTTTTCATTCGGGAGAGAGATTTCTACCAGCTCTTCGTACTTTACACTGGCGTCTTTTGGAAGCTCTACAATTAGGAGCGGTCCGGCGACATCGGTAACGGTTTTATACTGTTTTTGCATGTTTATGAAAAAAAATTATGAATACAAATGAAAAAATTATTTTCTGAGGCCCAAAACAGAAGTTTCTACTTCTTTTTGCAGAGCATCAAGTTTTTCAAGCTCATCGGCAGAAATATCTTTTGCACTGGCGAGCTTCTCAATCACTGGAAGAGCCTGCAGATCTCTAAAATCAAAATCTTCTTGTTCTACCACCTCCATACCAGATTCGGAGAGTGTCATAATAGACTTGAGAATACCATATTGTTTTTTTGGTGGAGTATAGGCATCTTCACGATCAAATGCGTTTTGAAAAAGAAAGTCTTCTCTGAGTGACTTTGCTACCAAGAGAGTAAGCTTTTCCTTACTCGAGAGCGATTCCATTCCCACAAGCTTTACAATCTCTTCGAGCTTAGCCTCTTCTTGGAGTACCCCCAGGGCCTTCCTTCGAACATCTGGATAGTCTTCTGCTATGTTTTTTCTCCAATAGTCTTCAATATTATCTACATAGAGAGAATATGATGTGAGCCAGTTGATAGCTGGGAAGTGACGCTTATAGGCAAGTGCAGAATCCAGACCCCAGAAAGTTTTGGTCACGCGAAGTGTATTTTGGGTTACGGGTTCTGAAAGGTCTCCTCCAGGAGGAGAAACAGCTCCTACTACAGTGAGAGCACCTTCACGATTGTCTGACCCGAGGCAATCTACGTATCCTGCGCGTTCATAAAACTGAGCAGTTCTCGAACCAAGATAAGCAGGGTATCCTTCTTCTCCTGGCATTTCCTCCAGACGTCCAGACATTTCACGCATCGCTTCAGCCCAGCGACTGGTCGAATCGGCCATGAGTGCTACTGAGTAGCCCATATCGCGATAGTATTCAGCAATAGTAATTCCAGTATAAATACTCGCCTCACGAGCAGCAACTGGCATATTGGAAGTATTGGCAATCAAAATAGTTCGCTTCATGAGAGGCTCTCCTGTGTTGGGATCTTCCAGATGAGGAAATTCGGTCAGTACTTCTGTCATTTCATTTCCACGCTCTCCACATCCAATATAGACAATGACTTCGGCGTCACAAAATTTTGCAAGAGCTTGCTGTGTTACTGTCTTTCCAGCTCCAAATGGACCCGGAATACATCCAGCACCACCTTTTACCATTGGGAAAAATGTATCGATAGATCGGCCACCAGTTACAAGAGGAATAGTCGGTACTTTTTTCCCTCGCACAGGCCTTGGGACTCTAATAGGCCATTTTTGGAGCATAGTGATATTGTGTTTTTTCCCATGAGCATCCTCAATAACAGCAACCACTTCTTCTACCTTCTTTTTTCCACTCTCGAGAGCAGAGAGCGTTCCAGACATTCCTGGAGGAACCATTATTTTGTGCTCAATCAAAGTGGTTTCCTGCACTGTTCCCAAAACATCACCTGCTTGGACTTTTGATCCCTTTTCAGCAACGGGGATAAACTCCCATGTTTTTTTTCGACTTACTCCTGGCACATCAATACCGCGAGCAATAAATGCAGATCCAGACGCTTCTTCAATAGCATCAAGAGGACGCTGGACACCATCGTAGATGCTTTCCAAAAGTCCAGGAGCCAGTTCTACTGACATCGTCTCTCCTGTCCTATGCACGCTTTCCCCAGGTCCGATACCAGTAGTATCTTCGTATACCTGAATAGATGCCTCATCTCCGGAAAGTTCAATAATTTCGCCCATAAGCTTCTCTTCAGAAACCCGTACGACTTCGTACATCTTTGCTCCGGTCATACCGCTTGCGACCACAAGTGGTCCGGAGACTTTAATGATGGTTCCTGTTTGTTCTGTCATATGAAGAAGTTAGAAAGTTTATAAAGTGAGAAAGTAATTTTGGTAGTAGCAGTTAGCGATTAGTCTTTAGCAATTAGCGATGTTATAAGTAAAGTTTGAAACAAGAATGAAATTTTTTCTAAAGGCTAATAGCCAAGTGCTAAGAGCTCATCAGGCAAATATATCTGATCCAATAGCTTTTTCTACAATTCGTCGAATTTTTGTTTCTCCAAATCCACTGGACCCCATGTGCCCAGGAATAGGAATAATAGCCGGAAGCGCTCCTTCAGAGAGACGCTCATATTTTTCTTTTTCCATGTTTTCAATAAATGATTCTAAAACATAAATAATAGCGTATTTACGAGAAGCACCTTCAGAATTCGTTATTTTTTTGAGATCAAAAAGAATATCTTCCACTTCCTGCTGAGTTTCCGCATCATGTACTTCTAGCCCAAGACCTTTGAATCCGAGAATTTCCTCTTTTTGGCCGACAATAGCAATGCGGTATTTCATAGTGATAATTTAGTGGGGTTGTCAGTTATGAATAAAAGTGAGTTATGAATTTCTAATGCCTAATTGCTCTAATTTCTAAATAATGACAAATGTCAAAATGCTTAAGAATTTATGTTTTCTGATTTGGTCATTAGTCATTGATACTTGATTAGAAATTAGTTATTAGAAATTGGACATTTTTTCCTAATATACTTTTGGCAAAATATGTCGAATATTTTCTTCAGATATACCAGCTCGTTTGCCAACAAGTAATGTGCGTAAGATTTGAGAGTTGTGATGCTTTTTCCAAAAAAATGCAATCAGCGGCTCTGGACCATCAATAACAACTTTAGCAACCCCCAAAAGATCCATGATGACCTCTGAAAGTTTGTTTTCCAGTATCGCTAGATTTCCTGTCTTTTCAAAGTCCTGCTTTCCTGCAAGCACTGCTTCTTTCCAAACAAATGGAAGATGGGTGCCAAAATGCTCCATGTCATCACTCAAAGCATGTTGAGAAATGGTGCCTCCAGGAAGAAATGGAACACTTTCTGCGCTTTTATCTCGTAACAAAAAGCGGAATGCAATCAAAATATTCTGCCGATCAATACATGATGTTACAAAATCAAGTACGAAACGATTTTTTTGTTTCTGAGCAATACGTGATGCTGCTTCAAAAAATGCAACATCCAATACATGCTCAGCTTCAAGAGGGCTTTGAGACGATTTATATATTTGCAGAGCTTTTGCGAACGCCATTCGAATCCAAGTATCTTTTTCCTCCGAAGTCTCACCCCTATGGAGTGATTTCATCTTTGCGGGGCTTTGTGAGCCATATGGAAGCAAGAGTTCATCAAAATCTTCAATATTTTCTTTTAGGAAATCGGATTTGAGAAGAACTTTTGCGTTGTGTAAGTCATATTGCAGCCATAAGACATCCATTTCTTTTGAATGAGGAGCAAGTCTCTGGAGCTCTTGTTTTGCTGAGTGGAGACCACTTTGTAATACACTTTCAAAGTCTTCTGTTTTCTCCGCTTCATTTAAAAAAGGAGCAAAATCTAAATCATTGAGCATTCCAAAAGCTTCTCCAAAAGAAGAGGCGCCCAGCATCTTCTCTTTTTCCGCTTCCGAAAAGAGCTTTGTTTCAAAGACACGAACACTGCCAATAGCCGCTAAGTAATTATGTGCAGTCAAATAGATTAATGAAAAAGAATTTTTGAAAGCTCAGTTTCTATTTTGGGCAATACTTCTTTCATGAGAAGAGTTTCATAACTTCCATCGACGTCAACAGTGTCTCCCACAAAAAGAAATCCACCAGAAATATCTGCTTCTTCCCCAAGTGAATAAGACACACCTGAGCTTTGCATTGCCCTTTCTAAAGTAGAGCGTTGGCCTTTCGCCGGATGCACCGTTCCTGCCTCAGAAACTGACATCAAAAGATGCGTAAGGATCTTTTGATGCTCCTCTGGAGAGAGGGCCACGAGCTCCTGCAACGCCTTTTTTTGTACTTCTTTCAATATTTTTGTTTTCAACAAAGCTTCTTCAGATTTAGACTCCATATTCAAATGAGCGTCAATTTTTTGCTCCATAGAAGCTTTTTTTCGAAGTGTCTCTGCTTGCATTTCTGCAGTAATTTCTGCAGTAAGAACATCATGTTTTTTGGAAATTTCTTTTGTCTTTGCTTTTGCATCTTTCAGAGATTCCTGAACAGAAGCTTCTGCATCTTCGATAATTTTTTGCAGGATGTCAGTGAGAGCCATGAAAAAGAGCTTAAAAATATGAAATAAAAAAAATGAAAGTCTTCAAAAAACTAAGCAGCAACCTCGATAGCCTCTCGCACATTGTTAAGAAGCAAGAAAGTTGCCAGAAGACCCAAGATCGCAAATGTTTCTACGATGGCTGCAAGAATAATAGCCTTTCCTCCTTCTGCTGGATTTTTAGCAATAATATTTGTCCCAGCAGCAGCAACTTTTCCCTGAAAAATTCCAGAGAAGAGAGCAGTGAGGGCCAATGGAAGACATGCACCAAATACTTTCCATCCAGTTGCAATATCCATTTCTGCAATATTGGGAAAAAAGTTGAGCACCAAGAAGGCACCAACAAGACCATAAATTCCCTGTGACCCAGGGAGAGCTCCAAGGACGAGGAGTTTTCCGAAAGCTTCGGGTTTTTCAGCAGTGACGCCAGAAGCTGCTTGTCCTACAGCTCCGACTCCAAAACATGAACCGATGCCCCCAAGAGCAGCAGCAAGCGCAGCGCCCATAATGGCCAGTGCTGGCCCGAAATTAACCATAGTTTCTTCCATAGAAAGTAAAATAAAAGAATAGAAAAAGGAAGTTATGAGTTTTTTAAGTTCTAAATTCTAAATATCAGGAAAGTAATAATATTCAGAGTTCAGCACTCAAAGTTCTTAGCTGGACTCTAAGAATAAATATTGGCGTTCTTTTTTGAAGGGGCGAAACTGGCTTCCTCCTCCTTCCATAAATTTTCCAAAAAATTCCACAAACTGCAAACGACCAGAATGAATAAATGATCCCAAAGTATTGAGCCCTATATTGAGGGTGTGTCCAAACAAAATAATAAACACGATCATAATGACATTGAGCCCGACAGGAAGAATGCCACCAATAGTAAAGGCAACTTCATTAAATACCTGAGCAATGATTCCTGTGGCAAGTCCCAGAGCAAACAGCCTGGAATAAGAGAGCACATTTGAAAGCCATCCCATTACTTCATTCAAAATTCCAAAAACCCCCATTATGGGTCTCACCAAAATGTTTTTTGTTCCATATCCAAATCCCCATACCATAAAGAGAAGAAGACCAAGAAAGACATATTTTAATATTTTTGCCGCTTCCACAAAGCCCAGTGAACCTACCACTGGCCATGCAATTGATGCAAGCACCAGAAGAGCAAGGGGAAATGATGTTTGCCATGCCTCAGAAATGTGTCCATTTTTTACCTTCGTAATGCCAGAGAGCAATACTCCAAACCAGAGTTGTAACACTCCAAGTCCCAGAGCAAGAGGACCTACCTTGGAAACCAAATCGTCGATGGGGTCAAATATTTGAAGTTTTTGTAAAAATGGAGGCAGGTTTTCTACAGGAATACCGAACCATCCACCAAAAATAGCGCCCATAACGATTGTTGCTATTCCTCCTACAAATAAAAGGCGAAACATTTCTCGAGTACCACTTTCCATTTTAAAAAATTTCAATACAAGAAAAGTCATAATGGTTATTAAAATGCCATACCCGGCATCAGTAAGACAAAATGCAAAAAATATAATAAAAAACGGAGTGAGGTATGGGGTAGGATCCAGTTCAGTTGGAGATGGAAGTCCAAATAAACGTGTAATAATCTCGAACGGCTTGAAGACACTTTTATTTTTCAGTTCCACTGGAGCCACTTCGCCTTTTTCTGGCTCAATTTTTTCCAAGTGTGTCTCAGGAAATTTTTTATTTAATTCTTTTTCGAAATCATCAATCGCATCTTGAGGAATCCATCCTTCCAAACTCAGCACAGATGTTCCTACTTCACCAGTATTTTGCAACATATTCTCTTTTTGTTTTTCCCAGAGATAATAATCAGAAAGAAGCTTGAGATCATCAGTATGCTCTGATAGTTTTATGATAGATTGTTCTACTTGAGCTAAGCTTTTTTCAGCGGATAGTTTTTCTTTTTGAATACGAGCAAATACTTTTTGAGGAGAAGATCCATTCGTTTCCAATTGCACTTCGCTTCCATCGTGAGCACTCAAAAACTCATGGAGCAGTTTTTTTTCTTCGTGATGAAAAATAATCATTCCCAAAACAGAAAGTTTTGTAGTTCCCAATATTTCAAGGTGACTCAACCGAGGAAGTGAAGAAAGACCATCGTGCAATGATTCTTCAGCGATTCGTTGGAATTTGCAAAACATAACAGAGTACTCTTTGCTTTTGAAAGCAGCAGAAAGAGAAACGTCTTTCCATTCATCCCAAAATATCCCCTGTTCTTCTTGCTTCAGAAGAAGCGATGATTGTTTGTTTTTTGAATGTTCTGCTTTTTGAATCTCCATCAAAACCTTTTTGAGTGGAAATTTTTTCTGCAAAGAAAGAATTTCTTTTTCAGAAGAAAGTACTTTGCTCCCTACAAATATGCGAGTAATGCCTCCTTTTTTTTCTTCATATGGAGCAAGAAACCGAAGTGCAGACTCAATTTCTCCCCAAGTGTGAGTTCCTTTATGTATTGCGGTTTCACGAGTTTGACTTTGAGCACTCAGATGAAATATCTCTTTTTCCTGCAAAAACGCAAGCAACCGCTTTGCAAGCGCGGAGTGAGAAAGGAGCCGAATTTTTGTAGAAATTTGAGTAGCCAAGAAGAGGTATTACAGATTACAAATTTTATGAAAAGTATTCTACGAATGATTTCACCAAAAAGTCCGCTCCCTTCTGAACATTTCCTTCCCACTTCTTTTTGGAAGACATCAAGGAGGCAGTCATTTGCTTTTCTGTTTTTTCGAGTTTCTCGGCGCATATTTCTTTGTGTTTCATCAATGATGCACGTTGTTTTTCATGGAGAGATTCCTTGTGTTTTCTGGAGTCTTGATGCGATTTTTCTTCTGCATCGACAATGATTCTATGTGTTTTTTCTTCTGCAGCAGCTTTTATTTTTGCTGCCTTTTTTTCAGCTTCTTGAATCTGAGTAAGAGATTGTGACATGGGAACGTACTTTCAAAAAAATATTCTCATCCTGAAATGAGAGCCAGAGCAGTTTACAAAGGAGATACAGGGAAGTCAACAGTATGCGGAAGCGATTGACAAAATATATTTATTGGTTAAAATTTGATTAAATTAAAAACTTGAGCAATGAGGAAAGCAATCTCTGAATGGTATCAAAGAAAAGAAGGAGAAAAACTTCCTACGACAGTCTTGAGGGAAGTAAAAGTAGGAGATAATTTACTCATGCAAGTGGTAGTAACGCAAGCTCCGAATGGACGAGATCGACTATTATTCCTTCGCCAAGATAGCGTTATAATAATCCCTGTTATCGAGCACAGAGGAAAAATCTATACCATTTTAGGAAATGAATACCGTTCTGGTGCCGCAGAAGAGTTCCTTGGATTTCCTGCTGGATCGTTAGAGAAACCAGAAAAAACTCTCTTAGAGATGGCAAAAGATGAGTTGTGCGAGGAGACTCCAATACAAAGAGAATGGATTACTCAAGTGCGAGAAATAAATACTGGTGAAAAAAATTATGTTTCACCAGGAGGAACGAATGAGCAGATATTTTATGTAAGAGCAGATATTACACTTCCTGATGAAGTCGATGACATAGAGAAGGTTCTTGGCGGCAAAGTTTGTGGATCAGTGGAAGAAAGTGAAAGCATCACATCCGTAATAGTAGAATTAAGAAAAAATCTTATTTTCAAATTGCCCATAGAAGGAAACAAGTTAGCACTTTCCCTTCTTTTAGACCAAGATCCAGAGCTTGCATCCAGAATTCTCGAGGAGTCTTCATAGACAAAACTACAAATCTGTGCAAGATTTTGGGAGTATTATGTTCTCTGAGATTTTTTCCGAATTTGGCAATATGCTCATTCTAATACCACTGAGCACATTAGCGCTGAGTATTGTGTTGAGCCTAGGAGTATACAAATTGTTCCCCACATGGAATATTTTGGATTTTCCAGAAAAGTACGGACACAATCGTAACCCCATTCCATACCCAGGAGGAGTCGCGATCGTTCTAAGCTTTCTTCTCTCTCTGGTACTATTTTTTCCAATTGATCTTCAATTATGGGGAGTTATTTGGGGAATTATACTATTAGCAATCGTTTCATTTTGGGATGACCGTAAAGGAGTACACCCCGTTTTTCGTTTGGGATTACAGATACTATTGGGAATACTTCTTGTTTCAACCGGAACTGAAATAATCTATATCTCCAATCCATTTGGAGAGATGGCATTTGAACTTTCACCATTGATTGCAGCAGTTGCGACCGTACTGTGGTGTGTAGGACTCATGAATACGGTGAATTGGCTAGATGGAGTGCCCGGAGCAGCCTCAGGAACCTCTGTGCTGGCAGGAATATTTTTGGGCGCCTTGTCTCTGAGTCCAGTTGTAGATCAGCCAGTTCTGGCGACGATGTGTTTTGCGTTTGCTGCGGCAAATTTTGGCTTCACATTTTTTAATATCGCTCCTCCGAAAATTCTGAATGGTGATACTGGAGCGATGTTTTCAGGGTTTTTAATAGCAGTACTTTCTATTTTTTCCGGAGGAAAAATAGCAACAGCTTTTTTAGTTCTAGCAATTCCTGTATTTGATGCCTTTTGTGTTATTTTTCATCGCTTGAAATCTGGTCAATCGCCTTTCAAAGGAGGCGACAGAAGACATTTACATGACCAGCTCAAAAAGCGGGGGTTTTCCGAAAGGCAAACACTCCTTCTTTTTCTTCTTATTTCTACTTTATTAGGGCTTTCAGGTCTGTATTTACAAACGTTAGGAAAACTCCTATTTCTCAGTTTTGTAGGACTTTTTGTTTTTGTGCTGTCATGGCAGGCGAAAGAATGAAAGAGAATAACTTATGGTGTACACGCTCTAATTCTCAGGATAAGATTCTCCTCAGTTTCTCTTTTTCTAAAGAGAGGAGGAGCACAACGCGAATCCTTCAACTTTTCATTCCATTCACATCATGATTTCTATTCCCGAATTTCAGGCGGTTTTACAGGATGTGCGCAATGAAGCAAAAGAAATGAAAGTATTTCAATTTGAAGTGAAGCTTCATAAAGATCATAAATTTCACTTTCAAGCTGGACAATTTCTTTCTCTCAAAATTGAAGAAAAAGTATTTCGAGCGTATTCATTCGCGACTTCGCCAAAGACACTCCCTTGTTTTGAAATCTGTGCCAAAATTATTCCAGAAGGAGTAGGGAGCACGTATCTGGATAATCTGAAAGTTGATGATGTGATAACGTTTCGGGGTCCATTTGGACACTTTGCCTTACAGGATGCGAAGCGGGATAAAATTTTTATGGCAACTGGAAGTGGAATAGCTCCTATAAAAGCATTTTTGGAAGAATTGAAAAAAGAAACATCTTCTGGGGAAAATATATTGATATTTGGGAACTACACGGCTGACCATATTGCATATATGAATGAAATTTCTGAATTTAAAAACACGGTCCCCAATTTTGATTATGTTTTTTACCTCTCTGATCCAGAAAAAGAAGATCTCAAAAAAGTAGTTGCAAAAAAAGGAATGGTCACTGAATATATTGCTCAAAAATCCGCAGAATATTTGCAGAGCAAAGATATATATCTTTGCGGATCTCCTCCCATGGTAAAAGACGTAACCCGTGTTCTGACAGAGGAGAAAAATTTTACAAAAAAACATATTTTTATGGAAGCGTACTACTAATAAAAGACAAAGCTCAACAGAGACAGAACGAGAAGACTTGTTATAAAGACTTTTTCTGTTGTCTTTTCTCTTTGAGTTTTTTGTATTGCTTTTTAGGATTCAAAATATCGCGAAAATGGGAATGAGTTTTGAGAAAGTAGGTTAAAGCGAGTATGGCGAGAGCTATGGCAATGAGAAATATAATGTTTTTTGGATTGAGCACGGCACTGCCAATAAGCACCTGTACGGCAACTTCTGGCCAGATGCCAATAAATGTTGCGGCAGCATAACTGACAAGTCGAATGCCAGAGACTCCACTCAGAATATTAATAAGGTCAAACGGAATAAACAGAAGAAGCCTGAGAATAAGAATAGTAAAGAATCCACGTTTTTTTACTTTTTCGTCAAAATATCTCAATCGATCGGATTCGTGCTCTGCAACCCATTCTCGTCCGAGAGCTCTTGCAATACCAAAAGAAAGAATTGCCGATAAGAATGCTCCGATACCTGCAATACTGATGGCAAGTATTGGGTTGTCACTTAGCACAATTCCAAGTGCCGCTCCCAATACAGAAACCGGAACAAAGATAATTGAACGCACAAAATAAAGTACGAATGCTCCAAAAATAATCCCAAGAGTATTTTGACGAATAAACCCCTCCATAAGAACAATAGCTTCTTCAGGAGTATGGATTCGTAAAAAATAAATAGTTCCGACAATACCCGCCACAAAACACAGCATCCAAAAAACAAGAAGAGATATCTTCAGAATATGCTTTACGTGGCGAATCTTTTCTTTTTGCAGGGTCATATTCAGAAGACAATGAGTGTATTGTACTCGAGAAAAATAGAGAACTAAAGGAGAGCATTTCTTTCGGAGTGCTTTATAGAACAGAGAAAAATAAGTATCATGTTTTTGTTTCCTTTCTGACAAAAATATGGATTTTCAACCCCCTTTTTTAGCCCTCTTTGTTGCGGCAGTGGCAGACGTTATACTCGGGTCGGCTTGGTATGGACCACTTTTTGGGCAGTCATGGATGCAACTTACTGGAAAAAAAGAAGAAGATCTTACGAGTTTTTGGTGGTGGCTCCTTATTTCCTTCTGCTCTGCTCTAGTAGTAGCTTTTATCTTGGTATACATGATGGACTATGCTCATATGACGGTCATTCCTGATGCACTTATAGTTGCTTTCTGGATATGGCTGGGATTTATGATTATAGGAAGTATTCCATATTTCATTTGGCCGAAAAAATCCCTCAGAGTATATCTGATTGACATGGGATATGATCTCATTCGCATTATTGTGATGGCGATCATAATCACTTCTTTTCCCCGCTAAAGCACTCCCATTGTAGTGAAATGCGAGTAGCAGACAGGATATTCCTCTGGTTCTTCAGAAAGGCGAAGTCTTTTGAGTTTAAGGGCAATAGGACTCTCCTGAGTTGCATCCAAAATTGCTGAAGAAGTTTCACTATTTAAAAAGAAGCCCTGTACTATCTCTACAGGGCTGTCTTGTGCAGATTCCAAAATGGGCACACCTTCTCCGTCGTCTGAAAAGTTAGAGTATTTTATTTTGCCTTCGGATACGCATCCAAGACGAAGAGTGTTGGGTTGAGCAAAAAGTTCAGAATGTGTTTCCAAGACTTCTTTAAAATCAGGGCGACTCGTTTGGAGCAAGTGAAATTGCACTTCCTCTTTCTCACAATCTTCTGTGCACTGAGGATCAATAATCTGTACCACTTCTGGATACCCTCTCACCAGCACCGAGCCATACCAAGTATTATCTGCTTCAACAGTAAGTGTTTTGGCTTTTACATGGAGATTTAAAAAATTGAGTGTCCGCTCCCAAGCGGTATTTGCAGACTGCTCGTTGTAATTATCATTGTCCTGGTTGGCAAACGCATGTCCGGAATTTGGATAAATATAGACCTCATGGTAACCAGAGAGCGTCTGAAGCGTTGCTTGAAATTCCTTCACCGTATCTACTTGGATAGAAGCGTCTTCTTCTCCAAAATGCCCCAATATTTTAGCTCGCATCTGAGACAAATCATCTTCGGGATTAAACTGTCCATAATAGATCACAGAGCTCTGAACCCCCAGATTATTTTTGGCAATTTCATATGACCATCCTCCCCCAAAACACCACCCTACTGATGCCATTCTGTTTGCGTCAACAGACGGAAGGTCTTGAAGGTAAGCGATGGCACTTGTAAGATTCTCAAATGCGCTGTCCATATCCTCTCTGACAGACGTTGCCAATTTCCGTGCATCATCAGGATCTGTGGCAGATGAACCATTATACAAGTCAACGGCAAGAGCTGCATAACCTTCTTCAGCAAAACGCTCTGCGTTTTGGCGAATATTTTCATTGAGCCCCCACCATTCATGGATCAGAAGCACTGCTGGGAATGGACCTTCTCCCTCAGGTTTTGCCAAATATCCCATGGCGCTGTTTTCTCCTTCCATATACATTACATCTTTCATGGTGATATTTTTCTCTCGATCATTCTGGTCTTCATTCGGGGTCTGAGTATTGCTATGAGAACATGCACTCAAAAAAATAAATGCACAGAAGATGAAAAGAACATACTTCATAAAATTTGAAGAAAAAGAAAAATAGTTTTTTTGGTGCCACGGGGCAGATTTGAACTGCCGACCTCAGGGTTATGAATCCTGCGCTCTTACCAACTGAGCTACCGTGGCGAAGATAAAAGAGCTGGAAAATGGTACTGGAAAACAAGCAAGAGTTCAATATTTCAGAAAAATTTGAATTCATGTGAAAATTAGAAATTGGAAATTGAAAATTAATTTTCATGTGTTACTCTTGGAAAGATTTTCTGATGGACATGACATTTCAGAAGAGAAATATTCGAGCATCTCAGAGGAAAAAGGCATTTTCTCGTTTGAGTCTTTCTTTTTTTCAAAAGTGTAAGCAAAGCATTTCCGCGCCGTTTCAATTTTTTGCAAAACGACGCCAGAGAAGAGGAAGAATACGAGCATTGCTAAGTATTGCAGGGATCATATTTGCTCTCATTTTGATAGGAGAAGTAAGTATTCGTGCTTTTCAATTTTTTACTCATTTTGAAACCTCAGACCTTCTGGGATTAGTAGGCAGTGACTTACCCGAAGATCAATATGGACACACCAACATATTATTGCTGGGAGTTGGAGGAGACGAGCATTCCGGTGGAACACTCACAGACACCATTATGATTGCGAGTGTTGATCAGAAACAAAAAAATGCGGTCCTCCTTTCTATTCCACGTGACTTCTATGTACAAACGGCTGTAACACAAGGCAGGATAAACGAGGTCATTCGTGATGTAATGACGGCCTACAAGGCAGAAGCAAAAGATGAGGGATACAATGAAGGAGTACAAGTGTTAAAGGATGAGCTCAATGAGATATTTGATATTGATATTCATCGGTACCTACAAGTTGACTTTAGTGGTTTTGCTAAAGGGGTAGACGCTCTTGGAGGAATAGATGTTATTGTGGAGAGCTCAATTGATGATGAGCTTTATCCAAATAAAGATTGGGGGTATGAACATTTTTTTCTCGAAGAAGGAGCTCAGCATCTTGATGGAGAAACAGCACTCAAATATGCACGGTCTCGTCATGGGAGCTCTGACTTCGAGCGATCCAAACGTCAGAGAAAGGTTATTACCGCTATTCAAAACAAAGCACTTTCCAGAGAAATTTTAACATCACCTTCAAAGATAAAAGAACTGTATTCTTTAGTAGATGGACATGTAAAAACAGATTTTTCTCTTAGAGAAATGATCTCATTTGCAGAATTGGGAACTACTCTCTCAGCAGAAAAAGTTATTTCTTTTGGGCTCAATAATGATGAAACAAAACCAGGAGGTTTTTTGGTAACGCCTGATAGAGAGCTCTATGGAGGAGCATTTGTTCTTGTTCCTTTCTTAAACCTCACAAACAACAAATATGAACGTATTCGTATATTTGCAGATAATATCTTTCGAAAAAGATGGCACACCAGAGATCTCAAAATTTCTATCTTTAATGGCACCAAAATAACCGGACTCGCGGGAGAAACAGCCGTTTATTTGGAACGATTTGGCATTCCTGTTACCCGTGTAAACAATAGTGACGTCACATTGGAACAAACGGAAATACAATTTGTCGACACTCATGACAATCGTCAGCTGGCGAGACTCCTGAGAAAATATTTTCTTTCGGAACTGGTTCCTCTTCCAGTACCAAAAACAGAGAAGGATGCGGACCCTCCATATGGAGTCACTATTACAGTAGGAACAAAGCATTCATTGATTCGGATTCCACAAGTACTGAAATAGTTTTATACTGCAGGCATGCAAAATCCTATAGATTTTCTTGCCATCTTCAGTCGATATATTATAGATTTCCTCATTCTCTTTCTTTTTTTAAGAGTGATTCTTTCATGGTTTCCGATTCCTCGTGGAAGATTCACTCAGTTCCTTACTGATGTCACAAATCCTATTTTAAGACCTATTCAAAAACTCAGGTTTTCACGATTGGGAATGCTCGACCTTTCTCCTATTTTGGCATATTTGTTCTTGGCACTTCTTAACTCCCTACTCGGTCAACTCTTTTTAAAACTCGGAGCAAACCCTGCTATATATCCATTTTAATGAAGAGAAAAAAGCAATAAAACTATTGTATATCAGGGCAAAAATCCCACATAAACTGAAACCAAGTCCGAAATGCATCTGCAATATGTTTGTTTATAATAACTGTTACAGAAAACTCTTCGACTAAGCCCCCCAAGTTCATTTCGGAGATAATATTAACATGATCGCCAAAGATATCGACTGCTACACCAGTTGAATATCCCTTAGGAAAGAATTTATAGTTCTTCCCGATATACTGAATAATCTCTGGACACTGAGTTTTTACTTCATGATCAAAGAGGTGATAGAACTTCATTTTTTTCTTTTTGGTCTGGCGGATAAACTGCGGAAAAAAATGTTTCACACGGTGGTCCAACCATCCTCCCTTGGCTCCAATAAAGTATGCATCTTCGCCAATGCGGAGCATATCTCGCATATAGTTTTTCCATCCCTCAGGACCCCGATAGATATACACCTCCTCTGTATGGGGAGTGCCTGTATACAATTCCTGCAAGTGAGGCATTACTTTTGCCAGCCTGATTTCTTTTTCCTGAATAAGCTCCATAAGCTTATTAGGATCCACCGCCTGATAGCGGTTTTCTTTCCGTTGAATGATTTCAAACACGAGTCCTTTTTCTATAAGTCTTTTTAAGGAGTCATACACATTGCGACGATGCACTTTTGATTTTGTAGAAATATGACCCACAGAAGACTCTCCCTCACGGAGAAGGGTCTCGTAAATACGAGATTCATTTTTTGCCAAGCCGATTTGTTGAAATATTTCAGTATACACGAGAGTTGAAAGTCAAAAGCAAAGAAATCTCCCCTAACCCCTCTTTGAAAAAGAGGGGGACAAATAAGTGGTGGTAATTATCACCATATGGTGGTATTTGCCACTCTCTATATACATTATATATTCGCAGCACTTTTGTCAATTTCATCCACACATTACATGTCAGAAACCGCCACACAAAAGAGGACAATAAATAATTTGTCATACGTGTCAAAGGCGAAAGAAATGCTTAACGGGCTTATTGAATCAAGAAAATCAACTGAAGAAATTTATCCAGAAGAAATAGCTAAATTAGAAGCTACGATTACATCACAAGGAGATATGGGAACTTATGGATTAGAAAAAGGTGGAACAGGAATACCTTCTGAAGCTATTACAGAGATGCGAGAGAAAATCAAACAAGCGTCAAGTGAGAGGGAAGCAATACAAGCTATTCTTGATCAACATAGAGACGATGTAGGAAACGCAATAAAGGCTGTTCACGAATATTGTGATATGTCAGACATAAACAATTACAGACATCTCTTTCAAGAACACTTAGGAAAAATAGCACTTTCAGGCCTTTTCGACCTCCTTCCAGAGTTAGAAGTTTCAGCACAAACCCGCCAAGAAATGATAGTAGCTATTTGGAAAGACAAGAAAGACCAAGTAATGAAGCTCATGTTGCAAAATTTATACCTTCTACAGTCAGGAGAAATCAGAATACTTTTTCAGGATACCCTAGAAGGCTATCTAGCTGATGAAGAACAAGTAAAAAGTGTATCAGTGAATACAGAGGGAGCTGTGGTCAGAGTAGAACAATATAAAGGGGATGGAAGCTTACAAATAACGGTAGAAAGCCTTGCTGACTCACTTAGCAGATTCTCTCTTGGGAAAATCTATGTACAGGGAGCTGATGATGAATCAGGTCGACCCACGTTTGCCAAAAGAAATGGCCTTCCAGGCGAGAGTGCAATATCAGGCAGAGCACAAGGCTCTGTCCGAGCTCTCCTAAGAAGCAAAGAAAATCTTGTAAAAACTTTATTGGAAGAGTGTTTCAAACATCCTGACCCATATAGAGTTTTTGGTGTTGTTATAAGTAGATTGCAAAAGGCAGAACAGGAGGAGTTATTAGCCACTCTCGATAGAGACGATTGTAAGGCATTAAATATTCGCACTATTAGATTTGAACACAATATAGTTACATATGGCGAAGACTGGGAGGTAGAAAGCGTTGAAGAGATTGCTCCATTCGCCGTGAATCATGAAATCAGAACCGCCGAAAACATCAGACATTGGACTGCTGATGTCGTAGTAAACTTGCCTTCTGCAATTTTTCGGGACAGAAGCAATGAAGTTCTCCACGAGAGCCTCAAATGGGGTTCGGACACTGATAAAGCAATAGTAGAAATACAAACAGCGATTGCGCTTTTACTCCAGAAAAGAGAGAGTTTTGGAAGGCACTATGTTGCTTGTGGAATTGCTGCACGAGCATTTCTTGCTCTTGCAGAATTGGTTGAAATTATTCCAGCGAATGAGGTTGTCCCAGAAGGTCTAAATATTCACGCAACATATCTAAAAGGGGATGATAGTAAAATGTATGTGCAGAAAGTCATGCACTGGATCCTTCATCACGAGACGGCTAGGGACGATGAGCATACTCAAGAGTTATTCGCCAATGTCTTAGAATACTATGTTACAAGCTCGATTTTGCCACCCAATGGCATAATATTCAGAGTGAGCAGGATTGTTATCGACAAAGGGAAGGTAATCCTGGAATTGCAGAAAGAAGTGCATCAAAATCAAGGAGCAGAGGCAGCAAAACAAGTAGAAGAACAGGTAGCGGCTGTAGTTGATCATTTGAAAACGTTTTTTCCGGAAGAGATACAGGTACAAATGGTGGACGATTCAAGGACAGATTCATCGTAAACAAGTTCAGGGTCGTAGTGACAGAAAGGACATCCTTTTGATACTCTGCTTCATAAGCAACCAATCATGAAAACCTGTGTTCAGTGTTCGGCTGAGTTTCATATTGCTTCTGAAGATCAGAAATTTTACGAGCGAATGCAGATCTCTGCTCCAACGCATTGCGCAGAATGTCGCGTACGCAGACGAATGGCATGGAGGAATGATCGCAGTTTTTCTAAGCGAAAATGCAGCCTCAGTGGAAAATCTTTTGTATCTATATATCCACCTCACACGGTATTTCCGGTGTACCATCCTGATGAATGGTATGGAGACAAGTGGAACCCACTTGATTATGGACAGGACGTTGATTTTTCCCGTCCTTTCTTTGAGCAGTTCAAAGATCTGATGACGAAGGTGCCCCGTCTGGGGATTGATATTGTCAATTGTCAAAACAGTTATTATTGCAATTACTGTGGAGATGATAAAAATTGTTATCTCGATATTGCTGGAGAGGCAAATGAAGACTGCTATTATAATCTGTTTACGAAGTATTCTAAAAACTGTGTAGACTGCATATTTGCATACCATTCGGAGCTGTGTTATGAATCCCTCCTCTGTTATACCTGTTATAATGTGCGGTACAGCATGCATATGGAAAATTGTAATGATTGTTCGTTTTGTTTTGATCTCAAAGGATGCAAAGACTGTCTTTTTTCTACAAATCTCAGAAACAAGAAATATTACATCTTGAATAAACCGTATTCAAAAGAGGAATATCACAAAAGACAAGAAGAGATGAAATCAGGATCTTTTTCTGAGACTCAGAAATATCTCAAAATTTGGAAAGAGCAGATGCAACAGGCAATCCATAGAGATATGTATATCTTAAATTCAGAAAACTGTATGGGGAATAATATACAGAATTCTAAAAATTGTTATTACGCATTCAATGTTACGAATTCAGAAGACTGCAGTTATTTGTATGATGTTTTGGATGCCAAGACCTCATATGACCTCAACTATTCCCTCTACAAACCAGAAATGGCATGTGAGCTCATTAGTACACTCAACATGCGATTTTCTGCATTTTGTATGGCGAGCCACTATTGTCATGAAACCTACTACTCAGATCAATGCAACAACTCTGATCATATATTTGGATGCATTGGTCTCAATCATGGAAAATACTGCATTCTGAATAAACAATATTCAAAAGAGGAATATGAAGAGCTTCTTCCAAAAATTATTGAGTATATGAAGCACACAAAGGAATATGGAGAATTTTTCCCCGCATTACTTTCCCCTTGGGGATATAATGAAACAGTTGCTCATGAGTATTTTCCTATTTCTCAAAAAGAAGCTACTGAGCAAGGATATACTTGGAAAGATATTCCGGAGCAAGAACTTTCTCATGTTACCAAACGTATTCCTGCCTCCAAACTCCCCGATAAAATTTCAGATATTCCTGACGATATCTTAAATTGGGCACTCGAATGTTCAGAATCTCAAAGACTCTTCAAGATTCAAAAAGAAGAACTCGAATTTCATCGCAAAATGAATCTTCCCATTCCACATCTTCATCCAGAGATACGGCATCAGCATCGTATGGCACTCAGAACTCCACGGAAGCTTTGGCAACGAAAGTGCACAAAAACAGGGAAAGAGATTTGGACCACATACTCTCCTAAGCGACCGGAAAAGGTATATTCTGAGGAAGCGTATCTGAAAGAAGTGTATTAATCTTTCCCCCCTGGCAAAGAGGGATTAAGGGTTTTTTGGGCCTTTCTTAAAAATAAACCCACCCAACCTTCCTTTTCAAGGAGGAGCTTCTTTGATACTCTCATCCTATGAAAACCTGTACACAGTGCTCAGCAGATTTTGAGGTCACGAAAGAAGATCTGAAGTTTTATGACAAGATCTCTCCGGTGTTTGCTGGTCAAAAATTTAATATTTTATCACCCAAAAAATGCCCCGAATGTCGATATCAAAACAGAATAGCCTTTCGCAATGAACGGAAACTTTATCAACGAAAGTGTGATGCTACAGGAAGATCAATCATTTCCATTTATTCTCCAGATACTCCATATATAGTATATGATCAAGAGGTGTGGTGGGGAGATGAATGGAGCGGACTTGATTATGGTCGTAATTTTGATTTTTCAAAAACAACAACCCAGCAGATACAAGAACTCTATGCAGACGTGCCACATGCCTCTCTCTATACGACGAATGTAGAAAATAGCTATTACACCAATTTTGCCCTCAATCAAAAAAACTGCTATCTCATATTCGGAGCGGGAAATAATGAAGACTGTATGAACGGAAAATTTATCGTCGATTCAAAGGATGTATTTGATGGGTTAGCAGTATATTCTTCGGAACTCAGTTACGAAGGAGTTTCTTCAGAAAAGTGCCATGGATGCAAATTCTTTACCAATTGTCGCAATTGCAGCGAGTGTCTTATGGTGGAGGATTGTTCAGCATGTAAAAATTGTATTGGCTGCTTTGGACTGAGAAATAAGCAATACTGTGTTTTTAATACCCAATATTCAAAACAAGACTATAAACGATTTGCACAAGAGTATGTGAATCTTACTCAAAAGAAGATATTCTCTTTAAAAAACGGACTTAATGAGCTCAAAGCGGAATTACCTCATGTGTCCTCACATATTTATAATAGTGAAAATTGTACAGGCGAAAGCATTTATAACTCAAAAAATTGCCTTGAATGTTTTGATTGTAATGAGTGTGAAGATTCGAAATATATGGGATTTGTGCCCAGAACAGTAAGAAGTTACGATTGTAATTTTTGTGCTCCAGATGGAAATAAATTTTGCTATAATGTGTGTTCGGCTGTAGGACTAGAAGACTGTATCGCTTGTTTTTTTACATGGTATTGCCACAATATCTATTACTCTCGAGACTGTCATCACAGTCATGATCTTTTTGCCTGCGTAGGACTCAAAAATCAAAAATATTGTATTCTGAATAAACAATATTCCAAAGAAGAATACCATCAACTCGCTGCAAAAATAGCAAAGCATATGCAGGAGATCCATTCGACAGGTTCGACAAGCTCACTGCAAGCAAACTCAGGGCAGGCAGGGGAATGGGGAGAGTATTTCCCGATATCCATATCGCCGTTTGCGTATAACGAAACTATTGCCCATGAATATTTTCCTCTTACCAAGGAAGAAGTTCTCCAGAAAGGATGGAAATGGAAAGAGGAAGAAGAGCCAGGCTTCTCAGATGTCACTAAAAATATTCCCGCTCAAAAACTTCCAGAGAGTATAGCAGATATCCCAGATGATATTCTGAACTGGGCGATAGAATGCGAAGAATCAGGAAGATTTTTTAAGATTCAAAAAGGCGAACTCGAATTTTATAGAAAAATGGACCTCCCTATTCCGCATCTTCATCCAGATATACGGCATCACAAAAGACTTGCTCTGAGAAATCCTGCAAAAATTTGGGAAAGAAAATGTGATAAGTGTCAAAAATCGATACAAACCACCTATTCCCCAGAAAGACCTGAGACGATATACTGCGAAGAGTGTTATCTTGCAGAGGTATACTGATTCATCCTGAGCGAAGTCGAAGGACGAAGAGTGTTATTTGAAAGAAGTATATTAATAGAGGTACAGTACTCATATGAAAAAGTGTGTCCAATGCTCAGAAGATTTTCAGATCTTTCCTGAAGATCAGGAGTTTTATAGAAAAACAAACGTTCCAGAGCCAACTCATTGTCCATCGTGTCGCATGCAACGGCGAATGGTGTGGCGAAATGAGAGGAAGATGTATCACCGAACATGTGACCTTTGCAAAAAGAGAATAATTTCTATGTACGATGCAAAAGTTCAGTTTCCAGTGTATTGCCCAGATTGCTGGTGGAGTGATAAATGGGATCCGCTTGAATATGGGAGAGATTTTGATTTTACCCGTTCTTTTTTTGATCAATTCAATGATCTTTGCAACCAAGTGCCTCATTTCTCTCTCGCAGTGCTCAGTTCCACTATGGAAAATTCTGACTATTGCAATCATGCCGGATGGCTTAAAAATTGTTATTTACTTGTAAATTCTGATGAATCTGAACAATGCCTGTATGGAAAAGGAGTCAATAGGTGTTTTGACTCAGTGGACTCATTTAAAATATATGACTGTCAGGGATGCTATGAATGTCTCAATTGTACGAATTGTTCTTTTTGCACGTTTCTTGTTGATTCTCATAATTCAGATGAATGTCATTTTTCCGAAAATCTTATTGGCTGTAAAAATTGCTTTGGGTGCGTCAATTTGCGAAACAAGAGTCATCATTTCTTTAACAAAAAACTCTCTCCGGAAAAATATAGAGAGGAGGTCTCGAAAATCAAAAAGGAGAAATCTCTTCAGGGTATTTGGCAAGGCTTTCAAAAATTCCGTTCAGAACACTTCATGAAATGGATGCAGGAAAAAAACACAGAAAATTCTACGGGTGATTATCTGGTGCAAACAAAAAACTGCTTTTCTTGTTTTGACTGCGAATATTTGGAAAATTCCCGATATTGCTCTGATTTAAAAAAGGGCGATAAGGTAAGTTTTGGAAATTATGATGTTACCTATTTTGGAATGGGAATAGATGAATCTTACGAGTGTTCTGTGGGGGGGTATAATGCTTATCGTACTTTTTTCTGTGAAAATGTGTGGGAATCACATGATATTTATTATTCTCAAATTTGCCCGCAAGGTGCATCATATCTTTTCGGTTGTATTGGTATGCGGCATAAGGATCACTGCATTCTGAACAAACAGTACACGAAGGAAGAATATAAAAAGCTGGTGCCGAAGATTATAGAACATATGAAACAAACAAGGGAATGGGGAGAATTTTTTCCTCAGCATCTTTCACCATTTGGATACAATGAAACGACTGCTCATGAATATTTTCCTCTTACCCAGGAAGAAGTTCTCCAGAAAGGATGGAAATGGAAAGAGGAAGAAGAGACAAATTTCTCAGATGTCACTCAAAAGATCCCTGCTCAAAAACTTCCAGAGAGTATAGTCAATATCCCCGATAATATCTTGAACTGGGCAATCGAATGTGAAAAAACAGGAAAGCTTTTTAAAATCCAAAAATCAGAATTAGAATTCTATAGAAAAATGAACTTGCCAGTTCCTCATTTACATCCAGACGCACGACATAAAAGAAGAATGGTTCTCAGAAATTCTAGAAAGCTTTACTCAGGGACGTGTGACAAGTGTCAGAAAGGGATACAGACCACATACCCGCCTTCGTCCCGAATTGTGGGATTGCGGCGGACAGGTTCCCCTACGAGATCAAAGACGGTATACTGCGAAGAGTGCTACTTAGCAGAAGTCTCTTAAAAAGTTCTGGAATGTACAAACCTCTTCTCAAACAAAAGCTCTTTTTCTTTGCTCTCGATATTTTTCTGATACTTGCAGCATTTATAGGAGCGTTTTACTTGCGCCTCGGAAGTTTTGATCGTCCAGACTTTCCTTTTAGGTCGTATCTCGAAAATGCTTTATGGATCACACCCGTATGGATATTCCTTTTGGTATGGGGAGGCAAATACTCTTTACGGGAAAAAAATTGGGGAGACATATTGCGGAGTGCCTCTCTTTCATCTCTTGGGGGCACAATGCTTTTTGTTCTCCTTTTCTTTTTTCGTAGAGAAATATTTTTCTCACGAGCAATCGTTCTCCTCATCTTCACGCTGGGAACGGGGTTCCTTCTCTTTTCTTGGAAATTGGAACAATACTGGGAAAGAAAAAAAGCAAATGAAGGACGAGATATTGTAAGAGTACTTGTTATTGGGGCAAATAAAGCTGCTGAAAAAAGTATTTCTTTGCTCAAAAAAAATAAATCCCGACACCAACCCGTGGCAATACTTGCTCCCTTTGGAGCCACACAAAAGCACATTCATAATGTCCCCATATGTGGAAAATTAGATGCACTCGAAAAAATAAGTGAAGAATATGATATTCATGAAATATTGCTTTGTGATGCAGAAGAACAGATGATGAATCTTCTTCTCTTTGCAGAAGGAAGGTTTTTAGGGCTTCGTATTGCACCAGAAATTCTTGGAGTTTTTCGGGAAAATATTTTCCCAGAATCAATCTCTGGAAAAACTTTTCTGACACTTTCACATTCACCCCTCTTTGGATGGGGACAATTTTGGAAGAGAGGAAGCGACTTGTTATGTGCAGTGACGCTCCTGGTTCTTCTTTTTCCTGTCTTTTGTATTCAAAAAATTTTCCAAGGGCAAAAAAAACTTTTTCGAACAGAAAGACGAATCGGCGCTGGAGGAAAATCGTTCGATCTTTTTCGATATCACAGTAAAAGAGAGTTTGTTCGAGATATTCCAAATATTTTAAATGTATTCAAGGGTGAGATGAGTTTTGTAGGGCCTCGACCAGAACTTCCAGAAGAATGGAAGAATCTTCCAGCACATTTTAAAAGGAGGATGGTACTTCGTCCGGGCATGTTGGGGCCATGGCAGCTGAAGAAAATACAGGGACAAAGAGATGACAGAGAAGTTATGTTCAAAACCGATCTTACCTATATCCATACCTGGAGCATTTGGCAAGATATCAAAATAATCATATGGAGTATGTGGAATTATGTTTTCTACTTTTTTAAAAAGCATCAAGAATGAAAGTGATTATCTTAGCAGGAGGATTTGCGACACGCCTTTGGCCCCTTACCGAAAAAACAGCAAAGCCCTTGGTACCGCTTGCAGGAAAGCCACTGATCTCCTGGATTATAGAATCTCTTCCAGAAAATCTTGAAATATTTGTTTCTACCAATGCAGTATTTGCAAACGATTTTCAAGAATGGAAAAAGAAATATTTTCCCAAAAGAAAAATAGAAATATTTATTGAAGATAGTAAGAGCGAAAAAAGAAAAAAAGGAGCTCTGTACGCAACTTCTCTAGTGATACAAGAAAAAAAAATTCAAGAAGATATTTTAGTAATAGCAGGGGATAATTATTTTGGATTTTCTTTTGATCAGTTTTTTGTTGAGTTTCAATCCTTTGCAGAAGATGTGCTCTTGGCAGTGTATGATATCGAAGATGCACAAAAGGCAAGCTTCTTTGGGGTTGTGGTGCCACACAAGAGTGCAAAAGGAGTTATACAAAGTTTTCAAGAAAAACCAGAACATCCAAAATCGACACTTGTAGCGACCGGATGTTTTGTCCTTCCTCAAAAAAATATAAAAGATCTTATTTCTTTTTCTGAAAAAAACAGAGATGATCTTGGAAAAATATTTGAATATCTTTTGGAAGAAAAACACGTAGTACGGTACTTCTCTTTTCAGGAGGAGTGGTTTGATATTGGCTCATTCTCTGCATATCTCGCTGCCAATCTGCACTTGCTGGAAGGGAAAATAGTACAGGGGAAAAACACTTCAATTGCCCCAAACACATCTCTTCGAGGATCCGTTTTTTTGGGAGACAATGTTATGGTCAGAGAAAATGTTTCTCTCGAAAATTCTCTTATTTTAGAAGGGGTCACACTAGACAATTGTTCTATACAAAATGCAGTCATCGGCAAAAACACATTTATTTCTGGAGTCGATATCTCTCATAAGATTTTGCGTGATGAGAGTTTTGTTATGAGTGAAGCACTCAACTCACTGGCCAGCTGATGACGAGCAGAAAAATATTTATAATATAAATACTCGTGCACACCAGGCACACACTTTTTATTTTTGTGTACAGTACAAAGGCTAAGTACACAGATGCAATTGCAGAGGTTATGGCAAGAGGGAAAAGAAATTGAGGAGTCAGATATGAGGTCATAAACATGGTCACATAAAAAAGCATGCCCCATACAGAATTTGGGATGAGAAACAGATCGCCATGGCCGCTTTTTATAGCTTTGGTACAAGAAATTCTGTCATTTATATCGCATACAGAACGATGATGGATGTCTTTTTCCAGACATCTTTTTATATGAAGAGCATAGAGAGAGAGTAAAAAGCCCAATATGCAAAGGATACGTAGGATAAGGAAATTCATCGAAGGAACCATGCCAAAACAGATGCGACAATTATACACTATTGCTCTTTCAGAAAGAGGGGGGATGTGGCAAAATTTTTTTGTTCTTTTCATATTTCTCAACGTGTCTCAAAAAATCCTACTTTTAGATGTCTCACATCTGTTTTTTCGAGCATTTTTTGCACTTCCAAAAACTATGACGGATGCGGATGGCAATGCTATTAATGCTATTTTTGGGGTAAGTTCGATTTTACTTTCCCTTATTGGATCAGAGAAGCCGGATTATATTTTTGGAGCAAAGGATGAAAAGGGAAAAACCAGACGTCATGAAGTATTTCCAGATTACAAGGGGCATCGTCCAGAAATGCCTCCAGAGTTGGTTTCACAACTCCCAAAAATATTCAATATTTTTGATGCGTTTCATATCCCCCTCTTTTCCCACGAAGGATTGGAGGCAGACGACATCCTTGCTACGATTTCAGAAATGTATCGAGGAAACAAAGATTTTGATATAGAAATCGTGAGCGGTGATCATGATATTTTTCAACTTGTGGGAGAGAATGTTGTTCTCGGACTTCCTCAAAGTGGTGGACATCCCCCTTTGCATCTCAAGAGAGAAGATGTATTTCAGAAACTGGGGGTGTATCCAGAACAAATTCCGGATTATAAAGGAATGGTGGGGGATACTTCTGATAATTTGAAAGGTGTCCCAGGAGTGGGGGCAAAAACGGCTTCAAAGTTGCTCCAACAATATGGCACTTTGGAAAGTATTTGCCATCATGCCCATGAGATTCCTGGTGCGATGGGAGAAAGGATTCAAAAAGAAACAAAGATTGCACTCCTCACCAAAGAGATGACAACCCTGCATAGAGATCTGAACTTAGATGGATATACCCTTGAAGGGGGGCATATCTCCAACATTGTTCCAGAAGAACTCGAGTCATTTTTCCGAAAATTTCAATTTCACTCACTTATCAATCGACTTAAAAAAACGTTTTCTCCTGCGGATATGACGGATGAAGAAAAAGAAGAGGATGCTCTCTGGCAGGAATTGGAGGAAGCCAAAAAAACACCTCTCTCGAGTACTTCCAAAGTATCTTCTGAGAAATCAGATTCGCAAATGGAGCTCTTCTGAATTCATAATGCAAAATTCAAAATGTAAAAAGAAGTTTTAATTTTCAAGAAAAATATCATTCAGCAACGTACTTTCTCGCTTCTTCCTGTATGCGTTTATAGATCTGATATGATCCATTCACGCGAGACGGGGAGAGAATATTCTTCAATCCTGTATGTTCCAAAAATTCTGGCTCGAGTTTCACAATTTCTTCAGGAGACACGCCTTCACAGCCGAGAATAAAGAGTGCCAATATCCCTTTAGGGATTTGTGCATCACTGTCACCACGGAAGCATATTTTTCCATCTTTGTATTCTGAAACGATATAGGCATTTGATGCACATCCAGAAATTTTGTTCTCCGGAGTTTTTTCCTTTTCCGAAAACTCAGGAAGTTCATCTGCGAGAGAGAGTATAAACTTGAGTTTCTCATTCGATTCTTCGATTTCTTGGAGTTCTTCTATGATTTCCTGAAGAGCAGAGAGCATGTGTTGTTTTAAAGAGAGAACATAAGTAGTACATAAAAAAGCGAGAAAAATCTTCTCGCTTTTCTTTTTTACATTCTATAAAACTATCCAAATATTCCAGTTACAAATCCAACAATATTCCATGCAATGAGACCAATAATAAGTCCCACCACTGCTCCGACGATAGTTTTTTTTGCTTTTTGAAGCTTGCGTTCTTCACCAGAGGCGGTAGCAAACATTATCCCTCCATAGACCAAAGCTCCTACTGAAATAAACACTGCGACCTGCCCAATAAGCACAATGACCTTTTCCATTAGTTCAAAAAAGTCAGTACCGCCCTCGCGACCTTCAGGAAGATATCCAGTAATTTTTCCATCACAGTTGAGATCTACCTGACTATTGGGAGGTTCTATAGCACCAGGGTGCACCTTATTTCCAGCTATTGAAGTAATTTCTGGAGAAATGACCAAATCATAATCATCAGAATTTTCATCAATCGTTGCTTGGTCACAACGAAGCTCTTCACTGCCTTTTGCAAAGGGAGGAAGCTCATCATCAATATTATCACAGCTATAGTATCGATCTCCATCATTATCAGCGCACTCGGCAAATACAGGAGACACAGGAAAGATTATAAAGGCAAGCAATATGCTTATAAGCCCGAGAGGAAGTATCTTTTTCATGGGGAAAAGGGAAATATTTGCATCAACACTACGGAAATTGTCTAAAAAATGCAAGGCGGCACATTCTTCTCATTTTTACCATTGAATTGGACGTACTACTTGCTTTTCCTTATCCCAAAAGAAAGGATTAAATTCGAAAGGATTTCTTAAAAGTTCCTCCTGTATCGCCCCTCGTTCATCGAGAAGATCCTTCCCTGTAAGAGATTCTAGCACTTGTATTGCACTTTGTACTTTTTTAGTCATCTCCAGTTGCACTCCCAAGAGTTCCTGAATGTCTTCTGTAGGAGAAGCGTATTGCGCAGCATGCTGGAGAACAAAGAGCTTCCCAAGTTCCTCTATTTTTTTGGCATAAAATTCCTGATCTTCTTTAGAAGAATTTTTATACTGCTCAAGCATATTAAAAAAGGCAATTTCCACTTTTCCTCTTTTTGCTTCGAGTGTATTAATAAGTGTATGGGAAGAAGGAAGGCATCCTTCTTTCTGGAGACATCGCTGATATGCCTTGATAGCACTCTCATAATCATCTCGATAATAAAAATGAACGAATCCGAGGTCATATGAAATCTGCCAGTCATCTGGTACGTTCCTTTCTCCTTTTTCCAATAGCTTTCGCGCTGATTCATATTTTCCAAGAGTTGGCAGAAAAAGTCCTCCAAAATGATATACATATCTAAATTGAGGATCAAAATCAGTAATAGTGTTGGCATATCCTTCGAGTACAGGAAATGTACCAGCAGCAGCATTACCTCCTATATATTGAATTGCTCTGAGCCAATATATATCTGCGATGAATGCATCGAATCCCAGTAAAAACGGTTTTATTTTTTCACCATTTTGTAAAACAGATTTTTGAGCAACTTTTGAAAAATATTTATTGGTGAAATGCGGAAAAAGTGCAGAATGATTTTTCCAAATTGCAAAGAAGGAAAAACACACCAGGATGAAAATTCCGAATTGTTTTTCGAATCTCATGAGATAAAAGATTAAGAAAATTCTTTTCTACTAAAAATCTGAATGCCACAAAAGAGAAAGAGAGCAATAAATAATCCTGTCACCAGGAGAATGCGAAGAACATCGCTTGCGGCATATTCAATACCATAGACAACATAGTTTTTGAGATTAAGATTGGTAAAGTTGGGAAAGAGGTGGTACACAATCTCTACAATTTTTTTCAACATTTCACCTTTCACAAAAAGCTTTGCTGACGCAGTAATATTGCCAATTACAAACATAAGCGCTCCTGCAATAGATGCCATAAGTGGCGACATAAAAGCAGAAAAAAACAATACAATTGCTAGTAGCAAAAGAAATGAAAGATACAGAAATGCAATGGTGAGCAGCAGTCCCCAAGAAAACGGAACGATCAAAAAATATACAATGCTCATGAGGAGAGTCGTACAAAATAATACCGCTCCCAGTCCCAGAAATTTACTCAAAATAATAGAACTCCTCCGAACAGGCTTGGGAATCAAAAGAAAAATAGTCTTTTGTTCTATTTCCTGAAAAATTAAACGACTTCCTAAAAAAATAGTAATAAACAATCCAAAAATATGGATCATAGTAATACCAAAATTGATCATAATACGACCCTCTTGACCGAATGAAATACTTTCCATAAGAGGTGATGACAGAAGAAACACAAATCCAAAAAAGAAAATGGTATAAAAGATTTTGTCTCGCACCGCTTCGCGAAATGTATTTTTAGCAAGAGAAAAAAGAAGCTTCATGTTTTTAAGGCTGAAAGAGTGTCTACAAAGATATTTTCTAGAGGAATGGAATAATTTTTTGTCACTTCATCCACATTGCCAGAAAGAACGATGTGTCCATTATGGATAATTGCAATGCGGTTACAGAGATCTTCTACGTCACTTAAGATATGAGAGCAGAAAAACACAGTCTTTCCTTCTTTCTTAAGAGTTAAAATTAAATCTTTCATCTGTTTTCTTCCAATAGGATCCAGACCACTCATAGGTTCATCCAGTATTACCAATTCTGGATCATTAACAAGGGCCTGGGCAACACCGAGGCGCTGTTGCATCCCCTTAGAGTATCCACCAATTTTTCGATCCCATGCATCAGGAGAAAGGGATACCATATGCAAATTTTTTTCAATACACACACGCCCCTTTTCTGCAGACATTCCAAAAATCTCTGTACACATTTGTAAAAATTCTCTTCCCGTTAAATATTGGTAAAAATAGGGATGTTCCGGCAAAAATCCAATTTTTTTCTTTGCTTCAAAATCCTGTGGAGAAGAATGCAGCAGCATGAGAGACCCTTTTGTTGGTTTCATGAGCCCCACCAATATTTTAACAGTCGTTGTCTTTCCGGCGCCATTGGGTCCTAAAAAGCCAAAAACATCTCCTTTGGCAATATGTAGGGAAATATCATTCACAGCTGGAATTTTTGAACCAGGATAGATCTTTGTGAGATTTTTTATTGTGATCATATTTTTTTCTTCAGTCTCAAAGATTCTTATAAAAAGGGAGGTGTTTTGCAAGAGAGAATAGTCCTAAAAAGCAAGTCTTAAAAATTGTTTTTTACTCCTTTTTTTGTCACAATCGCTAGGATGCTTAAAAAGTATTCCCCAGATTACGGCCTCCTCACCGCAGCACTTTTTTTGGTGGCATTTGGACTCATGATGCTGAGTTCACTAAGCGTTCATAATTCATACATTAAGGAATCGAGTAGTTTTATTGTCGAATACTGTCAGGATCATCCAGAAATTGAAGACTGTCGATTTGGAGAAGGAAGAGAGAAAGCGGCTGAATATTGTCAGCCTCAAAATAATAATTGCAATGATCTATATTTTAAACGCCAAGTAAAAAGTGCAGCAATAGGACTTATTTTTGCCTTTGTCGGATACATGGTTCCCATGGCAGTATGGCAGACATTAGCACCTCTTATTTTTTTAGGAGCTCTCATTTTGTTACTGCTTGTATTTTCACCATTGGGAACAAGTTATGGAGCTGCTCAAAGCTGGCTCTCTATCCCTCTTCTTAATTCACTGCAGCCTGTAGAAGTCGCCAAAGTAGCAATTATTTTCTATTTTGCTATTTGGATGAGCAAGAAACAAAATGATATTCAAACATTCCAAGGAGGGTTCCTTCCATTTGTTATACTCGTTTCTCTTATGGTTCTTCCGGTTGCATTTCAACCAGACTTTGGGGCCGTGCTCGTACTCGGATTTATTGCAGCATCTATGTTTTTTGTTGCCGGAGGAAATATATTTCAAATTTTTGCAGGAGGGCTCACTGCGTCTCTGCTGGCATGGCCTATCATACTTTCACATGCATATATTCGCCTTCGATTCCAAGCACTCTTCTTTCCAGAGTTGACCAATGAGAGTGATAAATACCAAATAGAACAATCACTCATGGGCGTAGGGAGTGGTGAATGGTTTGGGGTAGGACTTGGAAACAGTACCCAAAAGTTCGGATGGCTTCCAGAAATTCAAGGGGACTTTGTTTTTGCTGGCATTGCTGAGGAAATGGGATTTATTCGAATATTAATTTTTATTTCACTTTTTTTCTATATCGGAATCAAAGGATTTTTTATTGCTCAAAATGCACCTGACAGATTCTCATCACTTGTAGCCATCGGTATTACTGCTTGGATCGTATTTCAAGCGTTGATCAATATTTTGGTAGCACTTGGAGTTTTCCCTCTCACAGGCCTCACATTGCCATTTCTTTCATATGGAGGATCGTCGCTGGCAATGACTCTTTTTGCACTTGGAGTATTGCTTCATATTTCTACGCTTTCTCCACGTGAATCTTTTTCCAAAAATTCTTTACTCAGAAAATTTCATACTTCATGAAAAAACTTTTATTTGTTGCTGGCGGCTCTGGGGGCCACATCACACCAGTCCTCGCTATTGCTGATGAAGTGCGAAAACAAGACACTACTTGCAAGATTGTATTTATTAGCTCTCACAGCAAGCTGGATAATGATATTTTTTCGGCGCATCCATACACATACAAGCGTATATCAATTTCCACAGGAAAACTCCGTCGGTACTTCTCTCTTCAGAATATTGGAGATTTTTTTCGCTTTCTAAAGGGAATACTTGATGCATATATTCTTCTTCGAAAAGAGGAACCGGATATGATTTTTTTAAAAGGGGGATACGTTTCGCTTCCAGTGGGAATAGCTGCGAGACTTCAGAATATATCCTTCACTATTCACGAAAGTGATAGTGTCTCGGGGTTGGCAAATCGAATACTGCACAGACTAGCAGCTCGTACACTTTCTACATTTCCAACGCCCAATGCCTTACATGTAGGGACTCCAATCCGTAAAAATATTCTTTCTGGAGAGACTGAACGAGGAAGAAGATTTCTCAAATTCTCTACCCACAAGCCAATCATACTTATTATGGGAGGGAGTCAAGGAGCAGAAACCATAAATCAATTGGTGATACACTCACTCGCATTTCTAAGAAATCATGCGAATGTAGTCCATATTTCAGGAAAAGGGAAGTCTGTTGAAAGCCCCACACCTGCATATCGTCACTTTTCATACTTAGGAGAAGAATTTGGCGATGTGCTTTGGGCATCTGACATTGTGATATCCCGAGCTGGAGCCAATTCTCTTTTTGAAATTGCCGCTGCGCAGAAACCAGTAATAATTATTCCACTTCCTTCTGCGGCCAATAACCATCAAGTCAAAAATGCTGAATTTTTTAAACAATGCGGAGCTGCGAAAATCCTTTTAGAAGAAGATCTTACCTCCGCAAAATTTCAAGAAACAATTCTAAAGCTCCTACAAAATCAAAATCGTAAAAAGATGCTCGCCAAAAATATCGCTCTCCTCACCCCTCTTAATTCTGCAAAACACATAGCCCAAATTCTTCTTTCAAAATAAATATAAGAAAAACGCTTTGCATTTTTGGAGTGTCTTGACTACATTTACTCAGTATTTTGAAACTTTTTGTGAATCTAAAAACACTTCAAAAGGAAATTAAGTATCTTTCATTCTCTCGAAAACTGGTTTTAACGGGAGGTTTTTTGGGAGTACTCTTTCTTTTTCTCCCATGGGGACATAAATTGGCAAGAGATACGCAAACAGGGGAGCTCATCGTTGATGAAAATACTCTGGATTTTGCTACTGAAAATTTCCATGCATTTGGTCTATTTCCTGTTTTTGGATGGATATTATTTCTTTTAATGATAGTTACTCTTATTTTTTTAGGAAGAGAGATGTTCCGAAAGAAAAAAGACTATAAAGGAATATCACATTCATACTGGTGGCTCTTTCTGGGAGGAATAGGAGCATATACGATTATCATCGCGCTCTTCGTTCTGAGCTCATATGCTATGAAGAATGCTGACAGTGAATCTTCTGTACGGATAGGAGTATTTCTTTCTCTTTTTGCTCAGTGTGTTTTATTTTCTGGAGGATGGGTAGGAAGACAAGATGAGCAAAGGGCATATGTGAAGGATTCACTCTCTCGTCCACATAACATTGATGCTTCATCAGTACACTTGGAAGCAGAACCACCAATTGAAAACCAAATGTCACTCGGTGATTATGAATAAAAAAAAGAATACGTCATCAGCAAAAAATGTTTCGTCAGATAATACTCCATATGAGTTTGTAGAACGTGATGTATCAGAAGAAAAACAAGGAGATATTAATTATACCAAGCTTCTGAATATTACTGTGCAAGAGCAAATACCAGAAGGAGATGAAGAAGCAAAATCCCAGAATATCATCTTTTATTGTAAAGAATGCGAAAGTGTCAGGGCGACAAAAAAAATAAAAGGAAAAAAACTACAATTCAGTTGTGCCGAATGTGGTGCAGGAAGTATATACTTAGGAACAGAACTGGGGATCCAAAGGTATTTTCATATCAAAGACCAGAGTTAAGAATTATCCCCAGAAAAATGATTTGGGGGAGCGTTATCAAGGGCAAAAAAAGTGCGATTTTCCATGAAAGAGTTGTCTCTTTAAGAGCCATAATTTCTGTATAGTCGGTGGAAACCCCAGCCATAAGAAAGCTAAAGGCATTGCCAGGAGCTTTTGCGCGAGTGAGCAGCTCTGCAGCAAGAGGAGTGGAGCCTTCAGAACATACTTCTAATATTGTAGCGCCCACAAGAGTGAGCCCCAATCCTCTGAGGGTGGGTCCAAAAAATAAAGCAAAACTTTCTGGAGAGAGTGCAATTCTTAAGAGTGCTGCCAAAACTACTCCAAAAAATATCCATCGTAAAATCATTCGTGAACCTCGAATTCCATGAGAAAGCAGCACAAAAAAACTTTTTGGTTTCCAGGTGATATTTTTTATCCAGTGAAAAAATTCTCTGCGAAACTCAAATTCTTTTGATGTGTTCTCTTGAAAGGGATTCTCTGGCAGTATGTTTTTTTGTACTAAGTATTCAAAAACACCTCCAGATATCAATGCTATCGCAAGCGAAAGAAGCAAAAAAACTAATGTCCACCTGAGCCCAACAAGTGACCAAAGAATAACCGTAAGAGAAAGAGAATTCCAGGGACTCGCCACAAGGAAAGCAATCACTTGGCCGAGCGAAGCTCCTTTTTTATACAGCTTCATTCCTACCAACAAAATGCCATGAGAACAAAGATCAAGCAGCACCCCTGCCCCAGCGGCTCTTACAAGCCCCGAAAATGTACCCCCTTTTCCCAAGACTCCAGAGATCAGATTCTGAGGGATATATTCTAAAACTCCAACAAAGACAATAGCGAGGACAAGCCCCCACCACATTTGATTCATCAACTCAAATACAGCTTTAAAAAATTCACTCAGAAGAGGAGAAATTTCTCCGAGAGCAGGACCAAAAAGATGCAAAAAATACGCAACAACAATCACAAAGAGAGATCCCCACAGGAGAATGTCCGGTTTTTTTTTCTGCATATGATGATGGCAGGATTCAACCATATTTACGCGCTATAATAAGAAAATAAGAAATACTTAATGGAGAGTATTTTTCCTGGAATTCTATATTGAGATTTATGTCTTTTAAAAAATTAGAAAATTTCTGATATGTATACATTGATAAATAGGGATGATCTGTCATTTTCCTTAGCAAACTCCCCCAAAATCTACCTTGAAATGTTTCCAGGGAAGCATCTTCAAGAACCAAGACTCCTCCTGGCTTCACGACCCTTTTTATTTCCAACAAACAATCTTTCCAATTGGATATATGATGAATAATTCCAAAGTCAAATACCGCATCAAATGCGTCATCGGCAAAAGGAAGTTTTGTGGCATCAGCTTGCATAAATTCAATCAACGGATCGGAATTTTGATTCCGAGCTCTATGGAGCATTCGCATGTCAAGATCTATGCCACATATTTTTTTCGGGTTAAAATATTTTTTTATCAGTTTTGTACCTACGCTTTGCCCACAACCAATCTCCAAAATTTTTTCTGGATCTTGAAGTGAAACATGTTTCCGAATTATCTTCATCTCCAGTTTGTCTTGAAGAAACGACCTAAGAGGATTATTCATAAGCCAATATTCAAATGTATTCATGATCATTTTATTTTCGTAAAGAAAGATCGAGAGCTTTGAGAAGTTCGTTGGCAAACTCATCTCGAGTCTTTTTTCGTTGGGAACTCATTTTTTGATACCCACATGTTTCCAAGTGATTTTTGACAATACGAGCATTGGTATTTCTTAAAAGCCCCATAACCGCATTTATTTGTTGCATGACATCTATGCAGTATTCATCTTTTTCCACCATGTGCGACACTTTTTTAAGAGTTCCGAGTGCTTTTTTGAGTGCCAACTGAATATTTTGCTTATGATCAAATTTCATTTTAAACTATAAAACCATAACCTATGGTAGAGGTTATAGAGAAAAAGGTCAAGAGAAAAAGTGGAGTAAAGAACTTCGATCTCAGTATTTTAAAAGAAGCCTCCCTTGAAAAAGAGAATGAAGAGAGAGTATTCTTTTTATATGAATAGAATCTGCTCTCACTGCGTGGCTGAGTTTGAGATCGTGGATACAGATTTGGAATTTTATGACAAAATTTCTCCAATATTCCGAGGTGAAAAATATAACATTCCATCACCAGGACTATGTATGGAATGTCGTCTTCAAAAGAGGAATGCTATCGTCAACATACGGAATCTCTACTGGAGAAAATGTGACATGACAGGAAGGAAAGTGCTTTCTATATATTCTTCAAAGAGTCTTGCAACTGTCTGTGAAAATCCGTATTGGTGGAGCGACAAATGGGATCCTCTTTCCTATGGAAGAGATTTCGATTTTACACGCCCCTTTTTTTCTCAATTTCAAGAATTATTTCACAAAGTCCCCACCATGGCCCTTGTGGTTGCTGACAATAAAAATTCTGAATATGTAAACTACGCAGGCTGGGATAAAAACTGCTATCTTTGCTTCTGCACCGATCATAGTGAAGACTGTCTCTATTCTCAAGATCTCCTCAATTGTAAAAATACACTTGATTCTGTTCATAGCTATGGCTTAGAACTTTGTTATGAATGTATAGATTGTAATAGTTGCTATAATTTACAATTTTCTCAAAATTGTTCAGAGTGTTCAGATTCTTCTTCTTTGTATGATTGTCGAAATTGCACTCATTGTTTCGGATGTGTGGGACTACAAAATAAGAAATATTGCTTATATAACCAACAATTTCCTTTAAAGGAATACGAACAAAAACTTTCCCAAGTTTTTAAAAATATGTCTCAAAAGGACAGACAAAGTATACTGCTTGAACATCCAAGAAAGTCTTTCACTGGAGAGAATACTGAGAACTCTTCAGGTGATTATTTGTATAATTGTAAGAACTCGAAATGGTGTTTTGACTGTAGTCATATGGAGGACTCTAAATATTGCACCAATATGAAGGGAGGAGGAAAAAACTGTTATGACATTACTCGATGGGGGAACTCAGCAGAGTTCTGCTATGAGTGCTGCGGGGTTGGAGAGGGAGCTATGAATATACTATGGAGCCTATACTCATGGGGTGGAATTTCTGATCTCTATTACTGTTATTTATGCCTTTCATGTCAAAATTGTTTTGGAAGTGTAAGTCTTCGACAGAAGAAGTACTGCATCCTGAACAAGCAATACAGCAAGGAAGAATATGAAGAGCTAGTACCGAAGATCATAGGACATATGAGAGAGACAGGAGAGTGGGGAGAGTTTTTTCCTGTGGAACTGAGTCCCTTCTGTTATAACGAAACAGTAGCACAAGAATACTATCCACTCACCAAAGAAGAAGTCCTCGAGAAAGGCTGGAAGTGGAAAGAAGAAGAGAGGTCAGAACTTGAAGATATTTCGAAGAAGATAGCAGCCAAGAAACTTCCTCCGAACATAGAAGACATTCCTGACGATATTCTTTCTTGGGCAATAGAGTGTGAAGAGACGAAGAAGCTGTTCAAGATCCAGAAGGTAGAGCTTGAGTTTTATAGAAAACAACATCTTCCGATACCACATTATCATCCAGACGTAAGACACCAGAAGAGGATGGCACTGAGGAATACGAGGAAGCTGTATAAGAGGGCCTGTGACAAATGCAGCAAATCAATACAAACCACCTATTCTCCCGAAAGACCTGAGAAAATATATTGTGAGGAGTGTTATTTAGAGCACGTTTATTAAAAGCCCCATTGCATTTCTTATTCTGGAGGCATCCTAAGAACCCTGTTTCTTCGAGAAGGAAAAAAATACTTTCTTGCTTTGCGACAAAGCAGAAAGAAGTTTATGAGAGATCAACAAGTGCATTATAGCGCTGTACAGCAGATCGACCAATATCGCTAAAAGGATCAAGTTCATATACTTTTTCATATAAATCAAGAGCCTCTTCCCAGCGTTTCTGAACTTCTCTCAGTTTTCCAAGATTCAGATACGCGGCAGAAAGCTGATTGTCTTTTTGCAGTGCTGTTTGGAGGTCATTTTCTGCACTCACAAGATCATTATTCTCCAAATAGGCCCATCCTCTGAGATTGTACGCCATAGCGACATCAGGATATTTTTCTACCGCAGAATTTCCAAATTTTATACCAAGTTCTGGATTTTTTAAAAAATTGAGAGCGACATGTATTGGTCGTATAAACTCACTGACATCTTGTACAGAAAGAGTAAGTGACTGCTCTAGCGTCTCCAGAGAAAGAGTGTAGTTTTCTTGCAAATAATAGGTGTCTGCCATTTCACGAAGAATCTCTGATTCAGGAGAGAATCCGTTTTTTTGAGCGCGTTGGAAAAAATTAAGAGCCGTATCAAAGTCTTGCAATCTTTTGAGAGTTATTCCGACATAATATGCTGTTACCGGATTGACAGGATCTATTTCAAAAGCTCTTTGGAATGCATTCTGTGCAAATTCATATTTCCCCATACTCAGGTGTGAGTACCCATTTATGAGCCATGCATCTCTATATTCTGTGTTTTCTAAAAGAACATTTTTTGAAAGAAGCAGCGAAAGCTCAAAAAATTCAATATCATTTAACACTTTTGCAAGCAACGTTTCCAAGTGTAAGGGGCTCCCGTCTGGGAAGAGATCATACTCTTTAAATGCTGCCAAGAGCAGATTGCTTCTTGTACGAAAAATTTCATTTTCACTTGCTGCCTCCAATAGCAACTTTCCTTCGGTATAGTTTTTTTCTACTAAAGCAATGATACCCAGAAAAAAATTTCTTTCAGCAGCAGTTTCCAACAATGCAGAAAATGTAGTTTTTGCTTCTTCAATATGCCCCTGTTGCAAAAATAAATCGCCTAAAGGCACTAAAAACTTCTGATCGTTGGGGAATAATTGAAGGGATTCCTTTGCTATTTTTTCAGCTGTTTCAAAATCACGCTTGCGAATATAGAGTTTTATCAAAAGCAAACGAGCTTCTTTATATTCAGAATTTTTTTCTATGAGGACAAGAAGGTCTCGTTCTGCAAAGAGAAGGGCATTGTGCAAAAAAAACTTTTGAGCGCGCTCAAAAAGAGCATGCTCATCTTCTGGTGTCTTTTCGGCAATGGTATCAGAAAGGTAATCCTGGATATCCTTATTCTCGACTTCGCCATTTTTTAAGTCTTCAGAAGGAACAGTGTCTTTGTCAGATGAAATAATATTCTGAACGAAAGGGATAAGGTTTTCTGAAAATAACTCTGGATAAAAAAATCGAAGCGCTCCAATACAGAAGATTGCAAGCGAGATTGCAAGGAATGAAAACAAAAAACGATTCATAGTTTGGTTCTTTTTGATACTTTATGATTGTCACAAAAATATACAGAACTGACAAGATTGTTCTTATGTCATGTAAATTTGGTATACTTATGGATGATTTTTTATTGTGAAAATACATGCAGTTTCTCTATGTAGCTCTCAATAGCAAATATCAAAAAGTAACAGGGACTATAGATGTCCAGGATGCAAAAAGCGCAAAAGAAGAACTCCATAAAATGGGACTCTCTGTTTTAGAAGTTTCTGAAGAAGAGCAAGATCAAAACATTCAGACTGAAGACGCTGAAGAGATAAGCAAGAAGGAGAAAACAGCAAATACAGCAAAAAGTTTTTGGTTTCTTGTTCTTGATGAAAATGGGAAAAAAACAACCGGAACAATAGATGCAGAGAATCGCGGAACAGCATACAGAAGACTCGTGTCAGAATATCGATTTCAAGTACTTTCTGTATGCAATGCCACTCTTCCAGAGGAGAATCGTGAAGAAGAAGGAAAAAAGGGGTTATCAGAACTTCAAAAACAAATTGAGCAAGAACTGGGCATAGAATTTGCGAAACCAGAAAGCACGGAAGAGGCTAATACCGTTGTTGTTGATGCAAATTTTGAACAACAAAGAAAGGCAATTCTGGAGGAAATGGAGATTGTTACAAAAAAAGGAGAGGAGATATTGGAAAAACATAAAAAACATATGAGTGGAGAACAATTTCGAAATATCAAAAATAATGTAGACACTCTGATGAGACTTCGCCTTTCAAACAATATTTCATATATGCAACAACTTGCAGAAGAGCTTTTAACGAGTATTCAGCAAGTCATCGCTCAGAATCAATCGCCTGCAGTTGCCGATACAGGGTATGACACTACTGCATCACCTCGTCACAAAAAACACACAGGAGAAGATGATTTGGAGGAGAAGTTTCAAGAGATAATGCAGGGCGCGACTCATAAAAAATCAGCAAAAAATACGATGACATTGGGTCAACTCAAATCTATCTCAGGGCATCTATCCAAAATAGCAAAAAAAAGCTCAAATAACCTTTTTCCAGAGGCAAAAACCTCTCCTGAATTACAATCAGGAATGCATTATGCATTTACACGAGCAAAGCTTATTACAGATGCTCTTTTGACACTTCGTTCTGAGGATCGAAAGCAAAAATGGGCACATATCAGAGAGATTTCTAAAAAAAGACAAGAAGAACAAGAAAACTCTTCTGTGATAGGAACTTTTTCACGATTTAATTCCTCGAGGACACTTCACATCATCTTAAGTGAATTACGTCTTTTTCTCGGATGGCTCCTCTCGTTTTATGTGCTTTTTTTCTTCATAGCCGGATATTCCTTTCTCAAGGGAAATTCATTTTTAACTCCATTTTTCCAAAGCCTTTTTTCCACACCATTTCTTTTCTTTTTCACCGCATTCCTTTTATTTGCCTCTGCTAATATTAGTATTTGGCACTATTTTTTAAAAGGGAGGCATGTTCTTTTTACACTGAGCTCTCTTGGCAGCTTTGTACTTTATGTACTGTATGTCGTAAATTTTTGAGAAATATTTCATTAATTGCTTTATGAATCTTGCACTTTTTCCAATCGGACCTTTTTCATTTTCCACAGGGGGAACGATATTCCTTTTTGGGGTTATTTCTGCTACTTGGGTCCTAACACGCACGGTCCATGAAAAGGAACTTTCACTTATGTTTCTTTATAAAAACCTGTTTCTTTTTGCGGGAGTAGCGTTTGTAGCAGGCAGACTTGGAGAAATTTTTAAATTTTGGTCACACTTTCAAAGTGAATCCAACAACATGCATTTCTTTGAAAAGACCTCTCTCTTTTTGGAAAAATTTTTCTTTTTTTGGCATGGAGGGCTTGATCCCTTTTGGACCGCCCTTGGATTTTTAGCAGTTTTTTTTCTTGTTGCATATCGTCAAAAAGAAGATTTGTGGAAATGGCTTGATGCCTTCGTTCTTCCCACAATCCTCCTCCTTATTTTTTGGAGCATTGGATCATTTTTTTCCGGCTGGGGATACGGGAAGCCGGTTTCAGATGGATTTTTTTTGGGCATAACGTATGCAGTACAAGAAGTCCGATATGCGGTACCACTCCACCCAGTACAACTGTATACAGCCCTCTACTACGGATTTTTATTTTATGTAGGACTCAGATGGTGGAGAAGTGATAAATTTCAAAAGCATGGCACCTTCTTTGCAGCACTTGTATTCCTTGTATTTTTTGGAAATACAATGTTGGAATTTTTTAGAGGGGACTCTGTTCCAACTTTTTCGTTTTGGTTTTTTGAAGACTTGAGAATATCTCAAGTTCTAAGCTTTTTCTGTATGCTTGGATCTGGATTTTTCCTCTTAATCTTTACACATCCAGAAATTTTGCCCCATCACAACCAGAGAAGAATGCCTCAAGGGGAAAAAGATACTGTATCAAAGTAGTTTATCATGAGAGGGAAAAGTAGTTTTTTCCCCTAAAGAGACATGATACAGTATGTCAGCGAATATTTTTTTGAAACACATGGATATCGTAGAGATTTTTTTCACAAGCAAGCAAGGAGGAGAAACAGAGCCTCTTTGGATTTTAGCGGTTATTCTTTGCTGGGGATCAGCACTCGTTCTTCTGGGAGTTTTTGGAAAAATTATATTTTCAAAGAATTCATCAAAAGCACTACACAAAACATTTAAGAAATCCTCTTTTGGGCTCAAGTTTTTAGGAATTTTGTATCTTCTTTTGCTCTGGGCGCAACTTGAATCTCTCCCAGTTCTTTCTATGAGAATCTGGTTTGCTGTGCTGAGTGTTTGTGTTCTTTATTTTGTCTATCGCAAGGTCCGCTATTTAAGAAGGCTTCAAAAGCGTATTCAAAAAGGCTCTCAGGAAAGAAGGGAATTTGCATAGATTCTAAATGTTGAATTTTAAAATTTAAATTATTTTAAGAAGTGCATTTTGCAGACAAACTTTCCGAGCAAGTTCAAAAAAAGCAATCTCCATTATGTGTGGGGATTGATCCACATTGGGATCTGTTACCAAAAAAATTTCAAAAACAACGTCCAAAAGAGGCACTCATAACATTTTGTTCAGAGATTATAGAATCTGTCTCTGAGTACACTGCGATTGTAAAGGTACAACTCGCCTTTTTTGAAATCTTTGGAGCAGAAGGCATAGACGCGTTGGAACAGATTTGTACTTTTGCACAAAAAAGAGGCCTTCTTGTTCTTGCCGATGGAAAGAAAAATGACATCGGATCCACTGCAAAAGCTTATGCAGAGGCATACTTGGGAGCACAAAAACCATACGATGCACTGACGGTAACACCATTTTTGGGAATCGATGGCATTACTCCTTTTCTTGAAAAATGTGTTCAAAATGAGAAAGGAATTTTTGTTCTCGTAAAAACTTCAAATCCAAGTAGCGGTGAATTTCAAGATCTCGCAGTAGGAGATGAACTTTTTCATGAACACGTAGCGAGAAAAGTTGCTCTTTGGGGAGAAAATTTTGTAGGGGAAAGTAAACTCTCTTCTGTTGGAGCTGTAGTAGGAGCCACATACCCAGATGAAATAAAACTTCTGAGACAAGACATGCCTCAGCAGATATTCCTTGTGCCTGGCTATGGCACTCAAGGAGGAGGAGCAGAAGATGTGCAGCCAGCATTTTATGCTGGAGCAAAAGGAGCTATCATAAACTCTTCACGAGGAATTCTTTTTGCCTATCGACAAAAAAATGCCCCAGAAGATCTTTTTATAGAATGCGCAAAAAATGCGGCAGAGCAAGCGGCAAAAGAACTCTGGAACGTGGGAAGCAAGATGTAATGGGTCGTAAGAAACAAAAAGATAAAGCCAATCTCTATGGTCATCTTCTTTTTTTCACTCGATTTTTAGAGTTCAATCATAATTTCCTGAATCGTTTTCCAGTCTGCATCAAATGCCTTTAGGAATACTTTATAAGAATGATCTTCTGAGTATGGAAATTGTATTTTATGAACTGAAGAGGAGACATATTTTTCTTCCACCCACTTACCGAGAGTCCTATCTCCTACCTGTATGCGATATTTTCTGACCTGAGTAGTAAGCGTATTATCAGAAAAACTCCAAGAAAGTTCTCCAAAAAGAGACCGTCCTCTTTTTAATTTTTGAGAAGTAAAAATCCATTTTCCGAGAGAGACAGGCTCTCTCGTGAACGCTTGGTAGTGAGATGTTTCAGAAATACTTTGTGTATTTTTAGAGGGAGCAAAAACTTTACACGTTCCCTGAGCAGTCATGGTATATCCATCTGCACATGTACACGATTTTGCCTGAGATGTATAAACCGCATGCTTCCCAAATTCTCTTAGGCACATTGCTTGCTTTGAAGGCTCTTGAGTGCACCATGGACGATTGAAGTATCTTCGGTCTTTCTCCGGAAAAGCACACCTTTCAGAGAGAGGAATATATGGCACACATTTGTCTCCTTTGGCAAAGTGCCCTTGAAAACACTGACACCTTCCATGAGATCGATTATATGAAGATTTTTCTGGGCAAAAAGGAGAAGAAACAGTTAAAAATTTAGAGGTGATTTTTAAATGACAATGCAACTCTCCCTCGGCAAGTCGTAATGCTTCACAATTGTGAGTGCATACATGGCATCCAGATCTATTGGTCCTGCCTACGTTTGCAGAAGAAACATGGACAAATGCAATCAGAAGGAGAGTGCTGGAAACAAGGAGAAAGAGATTTTTCATGCCGGAAACAAAAAGTAGATTATTATACATAACCATAGATATGTGTCAAGTATCGAGCTGTAGAGTAGATATTATGAAGGGGCACATTTTTAAAAATTTCTAATTCATAACTTCTAATTTCTAAATAAAAACTAATTTTTAAATCTTAAAAATTAAAAATTATTTTAAAATTAAAAATTCGTATCTCAAGATCACTGATACAATGATACACAATATCGCCAACGATATCATTCAACATTCCCGTATTCTCTTGGGAGTTTTGCTCTTTCCCTCTATAATTTGCAGGAATTTTTCTTTTGGAGGAATGAAAATATCACTTGAATGGATTTCGGACTTTGTAGATTTTACCGAGTCGGACCCGAGCCACATTGCAGAAGTTCTTACCGAGCGTGCGGCGGAAGTTGATGAAATCATAATGAAGAATGAGGAGAAGGAAGCATTGCAAAATGTCGTAGTAGGAAAAATTATGAAAGTCGCTAAACATTCAAATGCCGACACGCTCTGGTGTGCCCAAGTGGATGTGGGAAATGGCAAAATACACCATATTGTGTGTGGAGGAAGCAATCTCAAAGAAGGAGAATGTGTCCCCGTAGCTCTTCCAGGGGCTAATCTCTGGGGTGAGATCAAAATTAAGAAAATAAAAATTCGCGGAGAAGAATCCGACGGTATGATCTGCTCTCCTGATGAGCTGCACATGGGAGCTTCTGAGAATAAAGAGATTTATTTGCTCGGAACAGATGCTCCTGTCGGGAAAAGCTTTTTTGACTACCAATTTGGAGGAGATACAGTACTCGATATTGAAAACACGACTATTACCAATCGTCCGGATTTGTTTTCCTATATTGGTTTTGCAAGGGAGGTAGCGGCATGTGGATTGGGAAAACTCAGAAAAACAAAAGGGGCACAAAATTTTGTGCCACTACAAAAGAAAATTCCGAAAACAAAACTTCCCATTCAGATCACCATTCCCAAAGATGCAGACATTTGCCCCCGCTACCTGGCGGTATATCTTACTGGAGTAGACGGCAACGCTTCTTCTCCAGAATGGATGCAAAAACGCCTCAATGCGTGTGATATCCGCCCTATTTCCGCCATTGTCGATATTACCAATTATGTCATGCTGGAATATGGCGCCCCCAATCATGCCTTTGATGCAGGTCTTGTGGGGAAACAGTGGAAGATGAGGCTTGCCAAAAAAGGAGAGACGATGAAGACACTCGATGGTGAAACACGCAAACTCACTCCAGAGACAATAGTGTTTGAAGATGAAAAAAGCGGTATTTTTGATCTGTGTGGAGTAATGGGAGGAGAAAGTTCTGCAGTACAAAAGGAGACTACAAATCTGCTTCTCCATTTTCCTGTTTATGATCCGGTACGAATTCGCCGAACTGCTCTGAATGTAGGACCTCGTACTGATGCCTCTGGTATCTATGAAAAATCTGTTCCACCTGTTATGGCCGAACAAGGACTCATGAGAGCACTTGAACTTTTTCTTGATATTTTCCCTGATGCTCAGATCGCATCAGAAATTATGGATCAGAAGAACATACAAGAAAAAAAACGAATAGTCGCTGTCCCTATTGAACTCATAGATCGCATCGCCGGTGTAAAAATTAAAGATGCCGAAATCAAAAAAATTCTTACCAATCTTGGATTTGGAGTAGAAGTCAAAAAAAATTCTTATGCCGTCACTATTCCCGAATGGAGACAGAAAGATATTTGTATTCCAGAAGATGTTGTGGAAGAGGTCATGCGTATTTATGGACTGAACACTATTCCAGAAACATCTCCAGCGATAGAAGTGCGGATGTTTTCTCCTGAGCGCCAGAGACAACTGGAAAAAAGTATTTCCCAAGTGCTCACTCGTAATGAATGCCATGAAATTGTCACTCTGAATTTCTTGGGAGGAGAACTGCTCAAAAGATCACAGTGTGACCTCTTTGCTCCTTTTGTCACGCTTCAGAATCCAATTTCCGAAGACCTGAGTCTTATGAGACCCGCCCTTCTTCCTCGCCTTCTGGAAACGGCAGAAAAGAACAGAAGGTATCGGGAGAATTTCAGAATTTTTGAAAGCGGGAATGTGTTTTATTTTGGAAATAACAAAAAAAAAGAAGACCATCGCATCACGGCTCTTCTTGTCGGAGAAGGATTTCTTGCTGCCAAATCACTTGCCCAAGTCCTCTGTGCGGCTCATGGATGGAAAGCGCGAGTCGAAGAAGCACAAGTCCCACTTTCCTTTGAACATCCGGGAAAAAGTGCCGTTCTTAAGGTTGGAAAAAGTGGAATCAGCATTTCTCAGCTTCATCCAAGCGTTTCCAAAGAATTTGATCTTCCGACAGAAACATCATTTCTTTCCTTACAGCTCTCACCACTTGCTGTGATGAAGCACAAGGCACAAAAAATGAAGGCACTGCCTCGATTCCAAGAAATTCCATTCGATCGATCTGTTCTCTGTGATCGAAAAATGCTGGTACAGAATCTTGTGCAAGGACTTACAAAGCTTGACGATCGTATTGCACACTCAGAAGTTATGGAAGTCTGGGAGGGCGAGGGAATTCCTGAAGGGCAAAAATCCGTCACTCTTTCCTTTGAGTTTCGTGCTTCTGATAGAACTCTCACTGATACAGAACGTGATGAGATCTGGACAAAAATTCTGAAGGAACTGAAAAAACGAGGTGCAACCGTTCGATTTGAGAAATAAAATCTTTCCCTTAAAAAGGTCTTCGACGATGAGCTCAGACGAATCCGAAGGCGAGGTGGGTTTGTGTGGTGGATTGCACAAAAATATCTTGATATTTCCTGGGAAAAGGTGTTACAATGGTGTTACACTTTTATTAAGTTTCTATGCCTACTACTAAAAAACGTCTAAATCTCAGTCTTCCAAAATGGATGGAAGAAGCTCTTATCCAGCTCGCAAAAAAAGATGAGATGCCTCTCTCTACAAAAGCTGTGGAGCTGCTCAAAGAAGCTATTGAACTGCAAGAGGATATATATTTTAGCCAGTTGGTTGATGAAAGAATAGCAAACAACAAAGGGTTTATCTCTCATGAAGAAGCTTGGTCATGAAATATAAAATTAAATACGCAAGAGCTGTAGGAAAAACTGATATCCCAAGGCTTTCGAAAACAAATGCAAAAATAATACTAGCCGTTATTGATAAAAAGCTTACTAGAAATCCAAAAGTATTTGGGAAGCCCCTTAAGTATACTCTTTCGGGCGCAAGAAGCTTAAGGGTTGGGAACTATCGTGTGCTCTATATAATTCAAGGAAGAACAGTTCAAATCTTCGGCATTAGACATCGCTCAAGGGCATACAAAGTGTTTTTTCAATAATAGCAGGTGTCTCTCATGATCTGTTTGAGTTTTGCAGGTTGTAATATTTGATCATTTGCAATACAGCATCGCTCCAAAGCGTATATGGCAGTAATAGAAAAAGTATACCCCCTTTTTTTCTGGTGATGAGATATGGGGAAAAGTCCGTTTTGAATAGAAAGCAAAAAAATATAGAGGAGAGCCAAAGGGGACGAGAAGTTCCCACCTTGTGGTTGCACTTTGTGCCAACCGTTCGATTTGAAAAATAAAATTCATCCCTTGGAAAGGGAGGCTGGGTGGGTTTATATGATATGTAAATCTACTTCTTATACACATCATGGTCTCCGACAGCCAGCAAGACAGCTGTTTTTTTCAAAGAATACATAAACACAATACGTGTTTTATAATTTACCGAAAAACTCCATCGCCCTTTAAGTCTTCCTTTGAGTTTATGTGTTTTGAGAGAAGAATGAGCAGGGTCATTTTGAAAGACCTGAATCTTTTCATACACTTCGTCCTGTAAGGCAGGCTCCAATTTTTTATACTGTCGTATAAATGTGGGTGTATAGCAGATCGAAATCATTTTTAAGAAGAAAGAGCGCAGGAAATTTCCTTCAAGTCTCCTTTGAGAATTTTTTCAGACCGCACTTCTCTTTCGCTCTGCAGCACTGCTTCAATTGCGTTCTCTTCTGCGAGAATTTGAATTGCCTTTCGGGCAACAGCAGCTTTATTGGGTCCTACACCATTCTTCACAAGAATGTCGATTGCTTCTTCCAATTCAGCATTGAGGGGGACAGAGAGGGTACTCATGGTATATATTATAAAATAATATGAAAATATAGTGTGATAAAATCATATCATAAATAATGATGCGAAAGCAAGTACCATTTCTATTTTTATGATTTCTTTACTCCAAACAGAACCTTCTCGGATGCAGAACTCCAAAGGGGCCACTTTGGGGCGTGATGAGATATGGAAAAAGTCCGTTTTGAGTGAAAGAACTTAAAAGAAACGCAAAGAAAAGAGCTAAAGGTTATACTTTGTGCCAATAGTTCGATTTGAGTAAAAAAGCTTCTCCCTTGAGCCATGTCTGTCAACAGACAGGAGGGAGGTCCGAGTGGGTTTCTATGATACATTATACTGCCGCCATTTCCATATCTCCTCCACGGAGGTGCTTTGGACGAAGGAATGTCTTCAGCCATCCATTCATTGTATCTCTACTGGCACCCATTGCCGCAAAGATATCAGGCTCATTAGCGACTTTTCTAAATGAGTCATTGACACCTGAAGTCCAGGGTTCATGTATAGCTCCTGTATATGCCGTTGTAAGCCCACGAGGAGCATCAAGTACAGCGTCGAAGGCAATGTCATACTCCCTTCCAAGTGCGGATGCTGTGTTTCGAAATGGATCGAGAATAGCCTTGCCATAGTCATTTGCGAGTATCCCAACTCGATCGGTATAATCAATTATTTTATTCATTTTTAACGCCTTAAATACGGGTTCAACTACATCACCTAGTATATGAATAAGCTTGAGTCGTATGCCCTCAAACGCCCCAAAAGCGGCTTTGGGAAGTTTCAGAACATCTGCGGGGACATGTGCTGCCCAGTTGAGAGCATTATACGCTGTTGCTCTTGTAGCATTCACTACTGGTGCTCCCGCGGCATCCCACGTGCCCCGCTTTATAAACCTGTAGCCTCTTTTGGCTACATTTGGCACTAACCCTTCCGTCCCTGTTTTTTGAGAGCCAAATATATTTCCAATGCTCCAACGCGTTGCATTAACTGTACCCATAACAGCGGATGGAATTTTCCCAAAAGCTTCTGCAGCTGTGAAGCCCAAAAATTTCCAAGAAGTTACTACCGGCCATGCGACGGTACTCCAAAATCCCTGAGGAGCAGAAAAAACGTTGTGGAGTCTGTCAGGAAAATTTGAAGATGTAGGCTGTGGCACATTATTTTCTGCAGGAATATTATTTCTGTTTCGAAATATTTTTTGATGGGAAGAGCCATTTATTGAAAAATTTTGAATGAAAGACATAGTATTTTTTATATGTGAAAAAGGTACTTATCATTAGAAATTATTCTCCTTTGCTACTGTCCTTATCTCGCCACTCCTCCAAAAAAGTTTCACCTAGATTTATAAGCCAAGTTATAGGGTTTTTTAATCCCACTGGATTCTTTACAGCATCACTTGCCATATTAATTCCATATCGTTTTAAAATATCCATGAAGCCATTTTTATTAAGACCTTCCTTGTCAGAGTTATCATGGATTTCCAATATTACATTTTCTAATTGCCCTGTCAAGAACAGAGCTTTTAACCTTGGATTATTCTGAAAGGTTTGGAGTGCAACTGCATCAGAGCAATTTCTCATAAAATCACCTTCGGTTACTTCTCTTGTTTCTTCTGTCCGTCCTCCTCCATTTAAGATTTTTCGTAGTTCGCCCATAGCTTCTTGCTTTTGGGCATCACTCGTACCTTTTGAAGAAGCAATAGTTTTCCATACCGCAAGACTGTCGGGACTATCTATGCGAGGTCCTCTGGCTATAATTCTCCTCTTTTTCTCTTCTGAGAGTTTTTCCCAGAGAAAATCTTTTGCTTCGTCCGTTTGGAGGAGCGGATGGACAATTTCTGATTGTTTTTCTTGGGGTATAGTAGTCCACCATCGTTCAAGCTTTTTACATTTTTTTTCTATCTCTTGTAGTTTTTTTTCTAGATGAGGAGAGGAGACACCCTGTCCTTCAGCTTGTTGCAGTATATGGCTCCAGACAATCTCAATTTCTTCATTTTCCTCTATGCCATCAGGCATAGGAAAGGATTCATCCAATATTTGGATCACGGTTCTGCCAGAGTCGCTGGTAAAATGCTTTATTGCTTTTGGAAAACTTTTTTGCACATTTACTATTTGCATATTTTTTTCATGCTTTGCAGAACCCAAATGATGCTTTGTCTCTTGAATGCCGGTACTCAGTATTGCTCCTCCTGCCCCCCCCCAAATCCAATCTGTTCCCGGAATTACCGCCCCAATAGCACTGTAGACAAGAGTATTGGTTAATTTTCGAATCCCCATAACAGAGTCGTCTCCAGCTTCTTCCGCGCGTTTTTTTGCCTTTTGATAGTTCCATACTGCGAGACCAAGTGGCACACCAGCAATAACTCCTCCAAATGGAACCAATGCATTTACTCCCAAATAAGTAAGTGCTCCGTACATCTCTGGTTTAAAGTTTTTTATTACTTGTAAAATCGAAATTTTTTGCCTGGTATCGTTTAAAATATCTTCAATTTCAGGATCCATAGCAGGAATTTCCGCGGTCTCACTTGGAACAGGGGGGGTATCTGGATTTGGATAATCAGGATCACCGAAAGAGGTCTTGAGGAATGTCTCTGAGAGATCTTCAGAAGTATCTTCGTCAAGAATTTCATCAGACGATATAGGAGTATTTTCTCCCCATAAGCCTTGGTCATTTCTCCAGTCTTCAGTCATAAAAATATTTTAGGAAGAGGTTTAAAATAGGTTCTTTATCCACGCCGTAACCAATCAAGAGTTTTGCGAAGCCATCCACGTCCACCACCATTACTCCCACTTCCGTTTTCATCTTCTTCACCTCCACTAGGCATTAGACCCAGATCATCTAATTTGTCAGAGAGGTCTTCATCACGTCCAAGAATATCATCACTGTCTATCTCTTGTAGAGCGTCTTGTATTTTGTTTTTTACCTTCTGTTTTGATGGACTTTTACCAAGTCCATTTAAAACCCACGAAGGCTTCTCACGAACAAGTCTTGCCGTGAATTGTTCTTGAACTGTAGATGTTTCACTCTGTGGACCTGAGAATTGTTCTAGGACTTGAATCAAGAGCTGGTTGACATGTTTTGCTCTCCAAACACTAATAGGATCTTCATCAGAAGCACTATCAAATTTCTCGTCAATGAGATTTTCAATATATGACATGGCTTCTATAGATTGTATATTTGGAGATGTGTCGGGAGACACAGCCTCTATGCCACTCCAAAGTGGACCTTCTGCAAAATTCCTTCCTAAGGAAGCCACTTTTCCAACCATTTTTAAACCATCAAACAATCCTTGAACTCCTGCAGTTCCTTTGTCTGCTGTCCATTGCAAAGCTCCCAATCCAGGAATATTCAAAAAGAAAAACTGGGGTATTAATTTTCTGGGAAGCTTCATATTGTTCGCATCTTCAATTTGAATTTTCCCCGTTTTTTCTGGATTTTCTGCAAGTGGCCAATCTCTTTGTAATGCGGATTCACGAATAATTTTTTGTTGTAAAATCTTTTTCATCCATGATCCTTTTTGATCAAAAATAGCATCACATAAATTTTTAAGATCGTTTTCTCGTATTAGACCAAATGAAGCCATTACATCATTGGCCATTCCGGAGTCTCTCAAAACTGCAAGGATATCTTCTCCACTTGATATAGAAATAAGTTCATTACCTCTCTCTCCAAGGTCAAATGCACCTTCAAACATCCCCCCTGCCCAAGCTGTCACATGGCCTACCTTTTCAAGAGCATCTGGAATTTTTTCTTGTACTGTTTCTATGGTCCATGCTCCTAGTTTAAACGGAGCAATAATCGCCCATTTTGCACCTTTTCCAATTTTTTGAAGAGTCACTTGCACTTCCTCCTTTCCAAAAAATCCAGTCACAGCTCCTTCTACACGATTATAGCCATCTTTACTGATGCGCCATCCAGTTGCCGCGAGTTTGCGGATAAACTCTTCTGATTTTGGGAATCCGGTGTCTTCAAGCCATGTCATGGCGAGTCCCAATTGTTCGAGTGACCAATCCCACGTGCCTTCTAAAAGAGGAACCCAGTTGATCCACTGCTCTTTTCCAAAAGAAATAACTTTTTCTAATAGTGTCTGATTTTCAGCAATAGTTTTCTGAATTTCGCGTCTGGTGATTTCATGTTCGAGTACCCGAGAGAACGTTGGTGATTTTGTAGCATATTGTGTATGCAGTCGGCCAATGTGGTCTCTGTATTGTTCAAATTCTCCAGAGATCTTGTCGCCCGTATATTTTGCCCTCAGGTAATCCAGACCCTGCGCGCGAGTGACTTCGATGTTGTTATCAAAGGCATTTGCTTTTTTGGCAGAACTCAGGAGGAATGCTTCAAACACTTGCCACATGGTTTCTGCCGCTTGGAAGTCATTCTGTGTTTTGTATTCTGGAAACAGCTGGTGAAAATTTGCTTTGAGCATACCGGGCATCGTGTCATAGTACAAAGCTTTTGGTCGTTCACTATCAGCAAACAGATCTGGCTCTGGTGCTGCTTCCACATTTCCTGCCCAATCTAAGAGGCAGTCAATGGGAACTTCCAGCATTACCAGTCCTGCTTTTTTTTCCATATCACTTGTTTTCTTTTCCGAATGGAGGAATGCGGCCAGTGGCGTTTCGCGGATATCAGCAATCTGCCCTCCGGCAATCATATCGAGTATTCTCTGCCCCCCAAAGAGATCGGTATGTTCGGCCTGCACTTTGTCAAATACATACAGTCCCAGTCCTCCCCACATAAGATTTTTTACTGAATCGGCAGAAGACTTATAAAGCTTCCAGAGTGCAAAGGCAAAGACAGCAACTTCTGCTTTGTCGGTTGCATCTCCATCTATGAGTTTTTCTACAAGTCCTGAGCCAAAGTCCCCAAGTCCATTACTGAGTTTATTCAAATCAATATTAGCCTCCTCCATAGCACTTCGTGTATTCGCCTGGATTCCATTTTTCTTTTCCTGATCGTAAATATATTTTTCTAATCCCTCAACCCACCCCAGAGCGGTCTCATGGGTGAAGCCTTTTTGAATTCCTTCCGCTTCAAGTATCTTTCCATCTTTTGCTTCCTCATTACTCAAATACAACATTCTCAGAAGTGCAGTACCTGGAATGAATTGTTTTGTTCCGTTTAGATCTATCACTATAGATCCTTTTGGAGGAATAATTTCATCCAGTACACTTGTTAATACTCCATGATTAAGGCTGCCATCTGTATCAAACCAGACAGATTGCTCGTCGGGATTACCGGCGAAATATTCTGGATGCGGATCCTTCCCTCCCACCCATTCACTTCTTTTTTCTGGTAAAAGAGAGTCACGGTAGTTCATATAAGCATTGTGCCAGCTCATTTCTACCGTGCTTTTTACCTTTTCTTGCTGCTCAAATGCCTCCCTTGCCTGCTCAAGCTCTGACTTGGTTTCGCCTCTCACTTCCTCTACATCCATTTTACTTTTTAATTTTTCAAGCTTCCCTGCCTCTGATCGTTTTTTGAGATATTCTTTTGTTTTTTTTGAATTTTCTCTGAGAGGCCATTGCTGATGGTAATTTTCTGGATCCATCCACGCCGGCACGGGGATATCCTCAAGACCTCTCCACCAAGCCTTAATCTTTTCGAGCATATCTCCCGAGTATCCTCTTGCATCTTGCATAACATTCTTCTCCTCTTCGGATAATTCCATGTTTTCTAGGGACACATCACTAAAAGTAAGCACACCCTTTATAAACTCTTGAGTTTCTTTTGAAAGATGTTTTCGAAAGCCACTTATATCGCCTTTCTTCTGGGCGTTCTCAATTGCTTCTTTCACCCTTGATACTCCAGCATTATATGATGCTATTGTTGCCAAGAGATGATTTGCTTGATTGAGTTCAGAAGCAAGAAAGTCTTTCTCCGCTTCTTTCAAATATTCTACCGCGTACTGGACTGCTGTTTCTGGAACAAAAGGATTAAATTCCCATCTATCTGCATAATTTGATGGCATCATTTGTGCAAGACCTAATGCCTCTTTTGGAGATACGGCAAAGAGATGTCCTCCAGATTCGTTCATAATCAAAGACCTGATGATACTTACATTCTTGGTGGATTGCTCAGACACAAGCTGGTGTATCTCATCTTTATCGATTTTGATCTCAGAGAGACCTGCGATGACAAATGTGTTCCTCAATTCATCCGGACCTAAAACTTTGGAAACATGCTGTACTTCACTAGCGGCAAGATCTTGAAAATATTTTTTCCTTGCTTCCAAGGTACCAAGTTCATCCATCTTATTCTCCAGATACTCCGCCATTTCTGATGGTGTTTGTATTTCTTTTGGATCTGATGGCAAGTCAACTGAAGCTGCTTCAGGACTTGCTTCTGCAGCCTGAAACACTCTGCGATTCTCAAAATACCCCTCTTTTATAGGGAATCTTTGAAACGCATGCCGACTAAGGAGAGATGGGAGAACTTCCACGTGAAATATTTTTTTTTATTTTGTATAAATGTATCCTACCATTATACCAAAAAAGAGGGTTTTTCTCAAGACCTCTCATCTTGTCAAAGCGGTAAAAATATGAAGCAAAAGAACTGCTTAATGCATCATACCTTCAGTCCTTACAAGTCTTTTTCTAGTACTGCATCCAGATATCTCTTTTGCGCCTCAGCATTGCCATGTTGGATCTCCACATTATAGTATTCTCGATCATTAATGGCGGCCCAATTGGCAAGAGATGTGTCATTCGGGTTATTTTTTGGTACGTATTCGTATACTACATTCATTTGGTTTTTTAAAAACCATTGCACTTCCCGTCTCCCTTTTTCACTTTCTTCATATGGTACAGAGGATGACATCCAAACAGCATTATCCGTATCTTCACCTGGGATTCGGAAAATTTTTATATTTTTATATCCATTATTTTTAAGTTGTTCAATATCCCAATTCCCCTTTCCTTCTTTTTCTTGTCCATTAACACCATCATAGTTATTGTGGAGAGCAATAATGCGACCTTTTGTTCCCAAGAGTTCGGTCATTTTTTCCCCAAGTGCGGCATATTTGCCACCATCGAGAAATACTCTATTAGGTTCTATATTAGTGCCAATAATATGTCTTCCTTCATTTGACTCAAGAGCAATAACTTTCCCTCCATCGTTGATGGCTTGAAGTGCAGTATCAAAGGCCGTATTTTCTGTATCGTGTACTACAATAAAATTTCGCTTGTTATTATGACCTGACTTTTCAAAGACATGAATGTAGACCGGTTTTCCTTCTATTGATACAGATTCCCGTCGCACAGATATGTTATTTGTCTCAATAAACTCTTGATTACGGATAAAGTCTGCATCTTTTTGTAAATCTATTTTTTTTATTCTTTCTTTTGCCTCTCCTGCTGATTCTGCTTCAGTCTCCACTTTTCCTTGTCTCTCTATTTGTATTTTTTTCTTTTCCATTGCAGTTATTACCACTTCTTCTGCCTTGCGATATTCTGGGACTTCTCCTATACCGATTGCTATTCTACCAAAGGCTTCTAAATTAAAAGCATGATATTCCAGAGTATACCAAGGAGCGTATTCATGTATTTTTTCTAAATCAATCTCAAGGTCCTGAGGGGTTACGCCATGCTTTTTAAGATATTCCACCAAGATCGTTTTTTGTGGCAACAGGTCCTCTCTCATCTGAGACATGGCTTCAGAAAGCTCTTTATATTGCGTTTCACTTTGCTCTTTTTTCTTTTTCATAGCCTTGAGAATCTCACCCTCTGCTTTTCGATATTTTGAAGCATCTTCTGGAGAGAGTGCGATTCTGCCCAAGTCTTCTAAATTAAAAGCATGATCTTCCAGTGTATACCAAGGAGCGTATTCATGTATTTTTTCTAAATCAATCTCAAGGTCTTGAGGGGTTATGCTACTATTTCTGAGGTATTTTATAAGAGATGTTTTTTCTTCAATAAGGTCTTCTCTGATTTGATCCATAGCCTTGTTGTGAGCCTTGAGCTTCTCAATATCTTCCCCAATCTCCTCTTTATATTCTTTCATTTTTTCCCTCAGCCAAGCTGTAAATCCAGGTATTTGTTGCTCTCGCCTATAGCAAAATTTTTGGATTGTATTCCATGTATTTTCATATTCTTCACTCATAAATTCGCCACGACGAATACTTCGAACCTCACTCCTTTGCATACTTTCGTTGAACCAGCTCATGCCACCCTCAAACCACTGCTCAATTTCCCTTTTTCGCTCTTCAGAAATATTTTCTCCACGCCAATATTCAAGACTGAGTTTATTTGCTTTTTTTCGCAAGTTATCTGGCATAAGCACCGCTTCAAAATCGACCCTCTCCCTTTCTGTACTCTCAAGCGCATGATCAAGATTTTTTACAAGAAGTTCCTTTTGTTCGATGGTGGTAAATCTGTTCGCAAATTCTTTTTTGCCGCGTTCCCAATACTGCTCCGCATTTTCTGCCAAAAATTTCTCTGATCCCTTCCATCCCAAAATAACAGGAAGCATGTATCTTTCAACACGCATATTTGCGCGAGAAGAGATGAGGGGCAGTATTTCTGCTGTTTGCTTATCGGGATCTTCGCTAATTCCCATAAAATCGTCTGTAAGCACTCGAGTTTCTTCCAGTCTTTCCGGAAAAGTATTTAAAAAAAATGTGGATGATGGTGACTTCTTACCATTTTCCGGATCTAAAAGTATCGCGGAGAATACTCGTAATTTCTCATCAATAATTGCAATTTTTTCGATATTGATATTTTCTGTCCTGACCTCCCTTGATTCTGGGTCATAAAATATTTCTACATTGTCACCATGAGTATCCAAGGTCCAACTTTCTATATCAGACCATATAGTAACCATAGGAAGAATATTCAATGGGCGCTCATATCTCCATTGTCCGAGCGGCTTCATTTGCTCAAACTCAAGATTAAATTTTTCCTTATTCAGTGGCTCATTCTCCCTATCGTATTCACTCCTTCTATCTTGCAACTGCTCTTGTATACTTTTTGCCCATGCTCTTACATGATTCAGCACCCTTTTGTTTTCTTCTTCAGGAACCCCATTCTTATATTCACCCCAGTCAAAAGGAATATTTTTTTGATTTTCAAATAACTTATTTAGCCAATCAGGGTTCATGCGGACCTCTTCTTCTGCACAGATCGAAACGATTTCCTCTGCAAGTTTTTTGATGCTCCTAGTGTTATCTTGTAATAGAGCATAGTCTCCTACACCTATATCCAGTCCCTTCAGGTCATATCCATCTGACTGAAGCCGCGCTGTTATCAGGGCTATCACCCCCTCTTTTTCACTTTCTTGAAGCGGTTCATATATTTTCCGTGCTTTTCGATTCTTTTTTATTTCCTCATAAATAGATTGTATTTCATGAGTATGATCTTTTTGGTCTATTCCTTTTGTTGAAAGAAACTCTATATCTTTAAAGATACTATCTTCTTTCTTTTTAACGTCTTCCCTGAGCCCTGCTCTTTTTTCGGAAGATTCCTTTTGCACTCCCTTTTTCTCATCTTCTTCATCGTCCTCCCTATTTTCCAAATTTAGCCCTTCCGCAGGTGAAACATTTTGAAATATTCTCCTTTTTTCCCCAAAAGGGGAATCAAAAGAGGACCGGAGAAATAAAAAACTCCTCATATTTTTATTTTTTATAATCCTATCATCTTATCATATTCTTATGTTTTTTACAAGTTTTCTCCTCTCCTTTTCTCAGACAAAACCACGTATACTTGTGCACGTATGAATTTCTTGTATTTTCCATTTCTTGCAAGCATATGTGGCCTTTTTGTTGGATCATTTGCAAACGTTGTGATCCTCAGGCTTTGGAGTGGTCAAAAAGGGATTTGCACTGGTCGATCGGAGTGTCCCAAATGTAAGCATGTACTTGGTGTCTCAGATCTTGTACCTGTGTTTTCTTGGCTTTTTCTTAGAGGCAAATGCCGATATTGTCATAAAAAGATATCAATTCAATATCCACTCGTGGAACTGAGCATGGGTGTTCTTTGGGGATTTTTGACATGGATCCAAAGCGTTTCATTTCCCTCTCCATCTGCTGAGTGGATGCAATTTTTCTTTTCCTTGATCGTTTTCTCCACGCTGTTGATTGTTACTGTCTATGATCTGAAATATATGGAGATTCCAGATGAGATTTCACTTCCTCTGCTCATATTTCTTATTTTTTCTCTTCCCCTCTCCTTTACGCCTTCTTGGCAAAGTGCGGTGTGGGGAGCAATGATTCCAGTAGGATTTTTTGGTCTTTTGTTTCTCATCTCCAAAGGAGCTTGGATTGGCTTGGGCGATCTGCGCCTGGGAGCAATTATGGGATTTCTTCTGGGATGGCAAAACACATTGGTAGCACTTTTTCTTGCTTATTTCCTGGGGGCGGCTGTGGGAATTATTTTGATTGTACTGCAAAGAAAAAAAGGAAAATCAATGATTCCCTTTGGCCCTTTTCTCGTATTGGGCACCTTTGTCGCGTATTTTTGGGGAGAAGGGATATGGAGATGGTATGGAGGCTTCCTGGGAATTTAGGAAGGAAGAATGCAAAATTTAGAATTTAGAATTAAGAATCAAGAATTAAGAAATAAGAAACAAGAAATAAGCAGAGGTCGCTCGATAGCGAGTGATGATCACCTCATTGAACAATGTTCTTTTTGAAGCCAAAAAGAACCAAATCCGCACTGCGGGGTTTCGGTGGAAAAATTAAAAATCTTCTCCCCTTCCCAAGGGGAGATTGAGAGGGGTTTATTGTAAAATATTCTCCAAATAATCCCCCTCGAAGATCCCCCTTTTTAAGCGGGACAGAAAAATTTGTTCCAATGAAGAAACAATGGTAATTGTTTAAAACAATGAGGACAGATCATCGGCACCGATTTCTTCAGAATTGGCAGGAACCTTTTTTTCAGATTCTGTTTCTATTTTTTCTGAAGGAGGACTCTCAGTATTTTCTTCTGGTACGATCTCTTCCAAGATAACTTCTTCAGAAACGGGAGGTTCTTCATTTTGAGAAGTATTTTCTTCAGATTCTTCTGCAAGAGGGGAAGAAGGAGAGTTTTCCTTCTCAGGGATATCTTCGGCCACCTCTGTTTCCGTGCTTTCCACTTTCTCTGGAATGGATTCTTCTTGAGATTCTTCACTTTGAGGGACGTACTCAGTGTTTGCCGTTCCCAATATCGGCAATGGTTGGACTGGAGTCATTCGCTCAAATCCTATAAACGTAAAAGAATATTTATGTTTTTGATCTGGAACATGATGTTCACGAGAAGCTTCTTTCCAGTCAGATTCATCGATAACCGGAAAAAACACATCCGCTTCTGCAAAAGATCCATCTACAAAGGTAAGAGAAAGGTGGGAAGTATAGGGGAGTGCTAATGTACAGATTTCACCACCTCCAATAACACAAATTTCTTCAGGGTTTTCCTGAAGAGCTTCTTGAAATGCTTCTTCAAGAGAGTGGACAACACGAGACGTTGCTTCTTCAAAATATTCATTTCTGGTTACAATGATATTTGTTCTGCCCGGCAACGGTTTTCCAATACTTTGAAATGTTTTGCGTCCCATAATCACCGGTTTTCCCAAGGTTTTTTCTTTAAAGTGTTTCAAATCATCAGGAAGATCCCATAGGAGAGAACCGCTTGTACCGATTTCTCGATTTTCTCCCATTGCAAGTACCATTCGTACATTCATACGAGTGCACTATACCAGAACTTAAGGGAATTTCAATTTTTTATTCCCCTCTGCCATCGTGAGAAAATCCACCTTCATCTTGAGAATCTTTCTTTTCTCCTTCACATGTTTCTACAAGCTCCCAACCTTCATCTTCTGGAATATCGCAGGGAGTTGGAAATATTTTACATTCACCTTGAGCATTTATAGCCCATTGCTCTCCTTGAGAGCACAGGGTTTCTCCCTCTTTATCGAAGTCTTCTTCCAAAAACTCTTGCCAATTATCCTGATCAGCAAATCGTTCTTCCCATTCATCTGCCCATTCAAAGGATCCTGGAGATATATCATCTGTTACTTCTGCTTCTGCAAATTCTACTATCAGCATTGGCTCAGCATCCTCTGTCCTTCCTTGGCTTTCACTTGCAGGCTCTAATGTTTCAGAAAGAATTGGTTCTCCTGTTATTTTGTTTGAAAATTCTCCAATTTCACGGCCATCAGAGAGATCTTCATTTTCTCTCGTTTTCAAGAGAGCAGTGGAACTTGGCGCTGCTGAAGGAGTGGTCGAGTCGGCTTGAGAAAGGGAAGAATCATCTGTGTCTGAAAGTGCGATTCGTCTTTTATGAACGTTTTGTCTTTTTGACTCAGAGAGATTTTTCCATTCTTCCACAATTTCTTGATTATCTCCTACGACGCCTTCCTCAGCATTAAGCCAAATAGGCTGAAGACGTCGAAGATCATCAGAATCGTATGCGAGATTGTTTCGCGCGTTCTGATGATAGATGGTGTTAATTTTTTGTGCTAATACAGCAATTTCTCTTGTTGTTTGCTTGGATGTCGTATGCTTGAGTTTTTTGAGAGACTGTTCTGTTTTTTCGGAGTGACTTGTGAGGTGCTGCAAAAACACTCTTTTCTCAATATTTTCTACAATCCTTCCTCCTTCTTCAACGGAAAGAGAGAGAAAGTGAGAGCTTTCGGTCACGAGGCCTGCCGTAATATCATCGGATACAACAACAGGGAATTCTCTGTTTTTTACAAGAACTTTAGAAGCGGTCATTCCTGGGAAACCAGCTATGCTTCTCCCATTCCTCTGAAGAGCAACTTCTGCCTCTCGTATACGACGTTCAGAAAGGGCAAGGTAGTATTCAGCTTTTTCAGAAGGGATTTCTCTTTTGTAAAGTTTTTTCTTTTCAAGATTTCTCTTATATCCATATAAAAAATCTCCTCTGATAATCTGTTCGTTGTTATACACATATGACGCCACCCCCATATTTCCCAGCGGAAGCAGGACCGTGAGAAGCAGTACAGGAATAAGCACTTTCCATCTTCCAAATGTGGAGAATGATTTGATAAAAGAAAGAACAAAGAGTTTCCAGCGTATCTTCATATCTGCTACAAACGAGAGTCTTTGTACTGGAAGCCGAAAATTATTTTTTGGATCTTTCATCAAGAAAGAATATGGAAAAAGAAAAGAAAAAGAACGATACATGCCTGAAAATATATTTTGAGTTTTTTTATCCCTCTGCTGAGAGTTTGTCGAACATTTGCTTCTGAAGTATGTACTATTTTTGAAATTTCTTTTGTGCTCATCTGGTTGAGATATTTGAGGGTAATACATTCTTGCTGTACATCTGGAAGTGAACTGAGAGCAACTAATAATTTTTCTTTCTGGAAAGATCCGTCTGCGTCGCGCTGCATTTGCTCTTCTGCAAATGATTCATCACTTTCATCTGGCATCAATTCCAGAGGCAAGACTTGTTTTTCTTTTCGAAAATGATCTATAAGTGTGTTTCTGGCGATGGTGAAGACCCAAGTACTGAAAGCGTATGCAGGATCATATCCCTCAAAATGTTCGTATGCCTTTATAAATGTCTCACTGGTGAGATCTTCTGCCACTTCCCTCTTTCCACCAAGACGGTATAGAAAGAAGCTGAACACTTTGTGTTTCCACTCCTGATAATGGTCAATAAATTCAGAGTGCTGGGATTTCATCAGCGGGCAGTATATCATTTTTTACAACTGAAGGAGAGAAAGCCCCTGCCGCTCTCTCCTCCTTCATGCGAAAAGAACCCTCTCCATTATCTTTTTCCTTCTTTATTTTTTAAAGAACATTCCCATTGATATTTTTACGCAATAAATCCCATGGACTGCAGGTAATATACAAAAAAAACACATGAGTGCTCATTTGTAATATACGTACACAAGAAAAAAGTGTGACACTTTTTGCAAGTGACAATTGTGGTATGCATCTACACCCCTTGTACCTGGTATTTCAAATCCTGACCTTCCAAAAATTGATGAAGAGAAACAAATGCTTCTTCATACATTTTTTTCATAGAATCATCAGCATAAAAAGCAATATGAGGAGTGGTGATTACTTGTGGCAATGAAATGAGCTCCTTATCTTCTTGTATATTTTGTTCGTGCTCCAAAACATCTAATGCCACATGAGATATTTTTTCAGAGGTAATACCGGCAATGAGAGCCTTGGTATCGATAATACCACCCCTGGCAGTATTAATAATAACGACTCCATTTTTCATCTTGGCAATGGTTTCAGAGTTAATCATATGTTTTGTGCTGGGGATAAGTGGGACGTGCAGGGTAATAAAATCACTTCTTTCCCATACTTGCTCCAAAGACACATATTGGAAATGATATTCACGAGCAATGTCTTCATCTGGATGTGCATCAGAAACGATGACGTCCATAAGAAATCCTAAAGAGGCAATACGAGCAACATTTTGCCCAATTTTTCCAGCTCCAATAATTCCCAGGGTTTTTCCTTTGAGAGAGACTCCTCTGAGTCCATGAAAATCAAAAAAACATTTTTCTACCCGTTCATCCCCCTCTTTGATACATCGTACGCTCGAGAGAAGAAGTGCAAAAACATGTTCGGCAATGACATGTGCTCCATAGTTGGGAACATTACATACAACGACATTCTTTTTTTCTGCTGCTTCAAGATCAATGTGATCATATCCTACGGATCTGGTAACAATCAATTTGAGGTTCGGGAGGTTCTCAATAACATTTGAAGTAAGTTGAGAGTAGATAAATACACACATAATTTCAGCATCAGCATACTTTTGTATGATTTTGTCTTCTGAGAGCGGTTCAGACTCAATTTGTGCTTCAGGAAATTCTTTTTGTAGAATCTGCATATCCTCTGGTTCTACTTCCAAAAATACAATGTTTTTTTCATGAATAGATTGCAGAGACATGTGTCTTTAAAAATCATAAAGATGATATCACATGCAATAATAAGTCGTAAGATATGTCCCCAAAATATTGTTTTCCCAAAAAAGAGAAATGTCGTACTCTTTGCTGGCGCAACTTTCCATTTTTATGACATCTGAATATCAGTCAGAATATAATCATTCTGAGAGAAAAAACCTCTCTTCTCTTATACGAGAAGTGGTTTTTGGAGTAGAAGATGGCATGGTGTCAACTGTAGGAGTGATCACTGGCATTGCTGCTGGAACACAGGATCACTTTACGGTTATTCTCGCTGGACTGGTCATTATTGCTGTTGAGTCAATTTCTATGGGAGTGGGGTCTTTTCTTTCGAGCAAATCAGAAAAAGAAATATTGGAGAAAAAAATGGCAGAAGAAAAAATTGAAATCGAAAAAAATCTATTAGGAGAGATACGAGAACTTCGAGACATGTATGTTCATGATGGCTGGCCTCAAGATCTCGCAGGCTCTATGGCGGAAGAAGCTTCCAAAAATCAAGATCTCTTTTTGAAAGAGATGGCATTTCGAGAGCTAAAAATCATTCCTGATGAATTTGAAATCCCATGGAAAAATGGCTTATACATGGGGATTTCTTATATCCTTGGAGGATCCATCCCCCTTCTTCCCTATCTTTTTCTTGCTTCCCTTGAGGATGCGCTCGTATTGTCACTTTTAAGTGCCCTGATCGGACTTTTTCTTCTGGGAGCATTTATCACAAAATTTACCGGCCGCATATGGTGGAAATCCGGTATAGAGATGGCACTCTTTGCGGGTGCTGCAGCAGTGGTTGGATACCTCATAGGAAAAATAGCGAGCTCTCTTTCATTGTAGGACAACGGAGCCTTTGTCATCTTAAATGCTTAGAAAGATGGAATGAGAAGATCTCCCATTTCCAGAGATTCAAGGCATTTCCCTTCTGAGATCTAGTTTTTTTGGATTATTAAAGACATGCTTCTTCAGCATTGCCTTCACAATGTGGTTTTCAGGTTCAAGCCGAAGCTCCATCACAACCCTCAATTTTTTATTGCCGTAGGGAATCACCATCCCATTTTGGCATCAATTGTGTTACTATGGCTGGCGCCCTTATTTTTTTAATAAGGGAGGGCTATTTTTTAAGAAATATGAAAAGTTTATTGTTTCCAATCAACAAAAGATTTCCCAACGCAACAATCCCAAATGTGATAACTTTTGGAGGGCTTCTATTCGCATTAATTGGAATTTATTTGATTTTGAATGATCAAATTATCATAGCAATTATATTTTTAACGATTACAGACGTATTTGATATTGCAGATGGATACGTAGCACGAAAATTTAAAATGTTTTCTCCTCTTGGGACAGACTTAGATTCCCTTGTTGATGTGATGGCTTTTATTGCGCCCCCATTCATTATTGCTATAGTTTTTGATAATAATATTTTACTAATATCATCAGTGTTCATGGCGGGTTGCGGTATATATAGGCTTGCCAGGTTCAATGCTGAAAAAACAGCTTCAGGCTATAGAAAGGGAGTCAGTATTTCTCCTCCTTCGCATCTGATTTATACGGCCATTCTCCTTAATATAGTTCCGGTTTATTTATCAATCTTATACATATTCTTTGGCATTATGATGATTTCGAGCATTCTTATAAAGAAGGAATATAGTACTTATTTTATAATATTTATTATGATAATTAATCTTATTTTAGTTACTACTTTACTAATATAACCTATGTCAAATCACAACTTAAAGAAAGGAAAGCCAACAGAAAAAACAAATAAAATGCAGGCTATAATTTTGGCAGCCGGAAGTGGAAGCAGATTGCTGCCACTGACAGAGAACATTCCCAAGGTCATGGTTGAGGTTAGCGGTGAAACCATTATAAAAAGAGCTTTAAATCATCTTGCTGAATTAAAAAAAATTGAAGAAGTAATAATTGTGGTGGGGCATAAAGCTGAAAAAATAAAGGAGCATATTGGAAAATTTTATAAAGGAATGAAAATAATGTATGTGCTCAATAAGGATCACGCTTCAACCAATAATATGTATTCTTTGTGGCTTACAAAAGATTATATAAAAAATGATGTTATCTGCCTTGAAGGAGATCTTGTGTTTGAAAAAGAAATGTTAACACCTCTTTTGGATGCCAATCATCAGAATTTAGTTTTGGTAGCGAAATATGACAAAGCTATTTCTGGAACTGTAATTACAATGGATGAAAAAACTAGCAAAATAAAAAGTTTTATTGGTTCAAAGAATCAAGAAAAAACAAAAAACTATTTTATAGATAAATATAAAACTATTAATATATATTTGTTTAAAAAGCAGTTTTTTGAAAAATATTTTATACCTACTTTAGAAAGTTATATGAGCAATCATGGGAAAAATGATTATTACGAAGTAGCTTTTGAGTCTTTAGTATCTTCAACAGGAATCTATGCGCACTTGGTTGAAGATATACAATGGTATGAGATCGATAATGATACTGATTTAAAAAATGCTTCATTACTATTCTCAAAGCAAGAAAAAAAAATACACTATATATCTAAAAAAAAAGTTGAATTAGTCCCTATAAAAAAACTTAAACAGCATGAACAAATAGATAAAATATATTGCAATAAGCTTTCTAAAGATATTCAAATAAATGGGTATGTTGAACCTATTGTTGTTGATCAAAAAACTCTTATTATTCTTGATGGGCATCATAGATATGCTATCTTGAAGGCAATGGCGTTTTCCACTATACCTGTTCATTTTGTAGATTATCAGAGCAAAGGAGTACAGGTATCCTCTTGGAGAGAGAATGAGAATGTAACAAAAGGTGAAGTAGTAGTCATGGGGATGAGCAAAAATCTTTTTCCGCCAAAAACATCAAAGCACTTATTTAAACGTACTGGAAGTATAAAAATACCACTAACGAAAATAACATAAAAAATTATTACTTCTCCCAAAAATACTTAGCACAGTTGCTGCTAATTTTTCGTCTAGTCTACTTTAAAGCCATAAAATAGCATTGGCTCGGGAGTGGATGCAGTTGCTAAACACTTGATGCAGTATATGCAGGAAAACCGCAAAAGTGCAGGTCTTTTGGTACAGAGGTTCTCAGAGTTCTCAAAAAAAGCGTATTCAGTGAAGCGGGATTTTGCAGGTGTGAAGCTATAAAATCCGATTATTAAATGATTAGCCGTTCTGGATTCTAAACACTATCTCTGGTAGGGTCTTTTAAGTCTCTTGTAAAAAAGTTTTACAAAGCTATTGACAAAAAAAATTACAAACGATAAACTGAGGATGTAATTAACATTTTTTATGACTAATAATAATCAAATTTGGGTTTCACCCGCCGGTCATGGCGACTGGAAAGTTCACAAACCTGGAGCTGAGCGGGCAATTCGCGTTATTGAGGACAAGCAAGACGCAAGAGAAGTTGCTCGTGAGGTAGCAAAAAATCAAGGTTTGGAGATGGTGGTACAGCGTCGAGATGGCGTAATCCATGAAAAGAATACCTATCCTCGTAGTAGAGATAAATTCCCGCCTCGCGGCTAAATTTACCCTTGCCAAATGGATACATTTTTAGAAAAACTTCGCAAGAAGAAAGGTTTCTCTCAGGAGTTTCTTTCTCAAGAGTTGGGGGTTTCGCGACCAACTGTTGGAAAGATTTTTTCTGGAGAAAGAGAGTTGACTCTTTCCGAAGCAAAGAAATTTGCTACAATTTTTGATATCTCATTGGGAACGTTGTTAAACGAAAAAGAAGAGAAATACGAAGTTGACTTAGAAAAGACTAAGGACAAAAAGTCTCTAGAAGCAGCTATCCGAATTAGCGTTCCCCAGGAAAACGTAGAAAAATTCAAGCAAGTATTGCTCTACATAACACAGAAAGTAGGAGCATTGCCGAACATAGGACAAACTGTTCTCTATAAATTGCTGTATTTTTGTGACTTTGATTATTACGAAAAGTTTGAGGAGCAACTGGTTGGGGCTGTTTACATTAAAAATCGCCTCGGTCCTACTCCGATAGCGTTTCGTAAAATTGTCGATGAAATGATTACAGATGAAGAAATAGAAGAAGTAAAAACAAAGTATTTTAAATATGATCAAACAAAATACTTGCCAATCAAAAAACCAAATATCGATTTTCTTTCAGCAAGAGAAATCAAACATATAGATAACGTTTTAGGTCGACTCTCTGGAAAAAGTGCAAAGGAGTTGAGTGACCTTTCTCACGAGGACGTGCCATGGATTACAGCTGAAGACGGAAAGCCTATTGATTATGAGGCTGTTTTCTATCGCACTCCACAAACCTCAGTACGGCAATATGAAGAAGAAAATACAGTATAATCAGACTCATGAGTTTGAACGAGACCTGAAACGGCTGCTCAAAAAATACTCCACTCTGGGAGAAGATTTAGAAACTGTGAAAAGAAATGCCATAGAACTTTTCCATGTTCAAGGTATTGATAATCACAGCGTTCAGAGAGTCTCCGGGTATTGTTACGAAACAATTGAGATCTGCAAAATTAAAAAATTTGCCTGCAAATCTCTGAAAGGGAAAGGAAATAGAAGCGGGATCAGAGTAATCTACGCATTCTATCCTAAAGAAATGAAAGTTAAATTTCTCGAAATTTATTACAAAAAGAAAGACAATACAGACATGAACTACAATCGTGCAAAAGAATACTTGAAGGGTGATCTGCCTTTCTGATTCCTTAAAGGTGAAGATGGAAATCAGTCAATCAATATAGGTTTTTTAGAAAAATCCCGTCACAAAAAATCACACATTTTTTCACCGTTTTCACACTTTTTCACCGTTTTTTTGGCTTTCTTTCGTAAAACAATAGAAAAATCTGCTCTTTTGAGAAAATATAAAATGGCTTATTTAAGCTACTTTCTTTGATTCAGGTGTACAAAAATGAACAATTATCAGGGTTTCTAGATAAAGCACAAATCTGTTTTTCTGACTTCAAAAAGCCAAAAATTCGCAATTTTGAAACTTCTTTATAGCATTCTGTTGTTTCTTTCTAAGAAATAGCTGTTCAGAGAAAATATGAAAATGGCTTGTTTCAGCTACTTTTCTCGATTGAATGTTACAAAAAGTGACACTTTTCGGGGTTTTAGAATAAAGCTCAAATTTGTTTTATTGACTGTATAAAACCAAATACGTAGTGTTTTGATGTATTCCACGAGATTATGAAAAATCAGCTGTTCACTCTCGCCGAACTCAAAAAACTTGTATCTGAGGAACGAACAGAGTTACTGCTAAGACTTCGCGACGAAGTAATCCGGACGATAATGGAGTATGAAAAAAATGATGATCAGGATTTGGTAAACATGTTGAACATCCTGCTGGTGAATATGAACAAAGCGTACGAAGAGCAGGAATGATGTTCAGAAGTTCACTTCATTTCTGGCATCTCGATCGTATCTATAGCTAACTCAGGATAATATGATATACTGTGGGTGATATTCTTTCACCCATTCGATATGTCATATCCACTTAAATTTCGTCAGCAAGTAATGAAGATCAAAGGAAAGGAAGGACTTACATTCTTAGAAACCAGTAAAAGATTTGGAGTGGGAATAGCATCGCTATTCCGATGGGCAAGGCGGATAGAACCGTGTTTAAAAAGAAATAAGCCAGCAACAAAAATAGATATGAAGAAATTAAAGAAGGATGTGAAACAATATCCAGATGATTACCAATGGGAAAGAGCGAAAAAATTTGGAGTGAGTCCGAATGGCATTCTGTATGCTTTACGCAGGCTTGCAGTCAGTCATAAAAAAAACTCTGTATCATCCCAAAGCAGATGAAGTACTCAGGGGAGCATTTCTCAGGAAGATAGAAAAATATACAAGAGAAGGAAGAGTTATTGTGTATCTTGATGAAAGTGGTTTCGCCCATGATATGCCGAGAACTCATGGATACAGCACAAGAGGAGAAAGGTGCTACGGAGTCCAAGATTGGCATGCCAGAGGGAGAGTCAATGTTATTGGAGCTATCATAAACAACCATTTGCTCACTGTTTGCCTTTTTGACTGTAACATTGACTCAGATGTCTTTTATGCCTGGCTTACTGAAGATCTCATACCACAGCTTCCTCCTAACTCTGTGGTCGTCATGGACAACGCCATGTTCCACAAACGTTTAGACATGAAACAAGCTCTTGAGGATGCAGAGCACACCCTTCTTTATCTCCCTCCCTATTCTCCCGACCTCAATCCTATTGAACATAAATGGGGTCAAGCAAAAGCTGTCAGAAAACAGAAACGATGTTCCGTTTCTGATCTCTTTTCTCATGCATTATTTTAGATCAATTTATTTTGAGTTAGCTATATCTGCCTATTTTTAGGCATAAACCCTCATTTCCTTATCTCATAAACGACCGTTTATGAGTTGACTTGCAGTCGCTACAGAGGTAACACGTGATCGATTTTTCGCTTTATAATGAGGCAATCGACTCCAACTCAGGCTATAGGGTACGTGCGGATCAGTACGAATGAGAACAAACAGAAGCACTCGATCGACCACCAGAAAGAGCAGATTCGGAAATACTGTGAGTATGAACATATAAAGCTCAAGAGAGTGGTGATTGAGAAAGCCAGTGCCAAGGATTTGAAGAAACGCCCGAAGTTACGTGAGACGTTACAGACGAATTGTTTTGATATCCTGATCTGTACGAAGATTGACCGGCTTGCCCGGAATAACATCGATTTGCAGAATGTGGTGAATCGGATTCAGGAGAATGGCAAAGAAATAATTTTTATTGAAAACAAGATCGATACGACTACCGCTCAGGGCAAGATGTTTCTCCAGATGATGGGCATATTTGCAGAGTTTGAGGCAAATATCATCTCCGAGCGTACCAAAGCGGGATTGGAAACAGCCCGAAGAAAAGGTGTTATTCTCGGTAGACCAAAGAAGCGCAGTACTCTTTCCGGAGAGAAGATTACAAGTATCCGGGCGATGCGGAAGGGAAGGAAGAAATGGCGGGAGATTGCGGAGAAGTTGGGATATCGGAGTACAGGTGGGGTGATGGCGTTTTGGAAGAGGAATAAAAAAATAGATTGAAAAAAGCCCAGAGTGAGGACACTCCGGGCTAGGAATCGCATCCCTCAACACTCTTTGCAGAGGTCAAGGAATAGCTGAGATGACACACTTTTGCCAGTGCGCCGTCTCAGCTGTTGCACGGGATGTGCGAAGCGAGTCCTAGCACCGGAGAAGTGTGGGTAGCAACCGTTGGCAGGCAGGTTGGTCGCGTTCCACTAGCTGCTGCGAAATGTCTCCGCCCCGAGCTTCAGGGCGTTGGCGATTGCGCGCAGATTGTCCACACCCGAGCTCTTGACGGCGCGGCGCTCGCACCAGAGGAGCAGATAGACGAAGTCCCTGCTACGCTGTTCCTTGAACAGGTGACCGTAGACCTCGTTATCGTAGAGCTCCTCCTCCGCGGTGCGGATGCGATGCCGATCGTAGCTTTCGTAGATCGGATCCATGGTGCGAGCGAGCGCCATGAGTCCGTACCTGTCCGAGAGATACAGCTCGATCAGCCCCGCCCAGTGCTCCGCGTTGTCGGCGTAGGAGCCCAGCACCTCTTCAGCATCGAAGCTGTCGTTTCCCGCAGCAAGAACGGAGATCTCTTCCTTGAGGATCTCCGCCTGCCCGACCACCAAGTCGTCGGGCAAGAAGCGGGCGTTGTCGACGACGAGGTTGATCATCTCGGGGAGCTTGGTTTTTCGCGGGTCAGTCCTGGTCTCGTAATCCCAGTTGACATCGTGGGCGCGGTAATAGGCGCCTCGGATGTTCCAATTCGCGATCTGGAAGCGCGAACTCATCGGATCCGGGCTCTCCGGATCTCGCCAGTCGTACTGCATGACGAGATTCTTTGCCAGGACTTCGTAGACTCCGGGGGTGACGTGCTCGGCGACCAGTCTGGGGGTGAATTGGAAGACGAGCTTCTGAATGGCGCTCGGCTGCTGTTGGTCGGTCGTGGCGCAAGCGCCCAGACCGAGAACGAGCAGTACGAGAAGGGTGGTGAGGAGGGAGGAGCGGTTCGTCGCTTTCATTTCTAGCCTCTTTCGTTTGTGTGGATCGTTGGACAGAAATCAATTATTCCTGCCTGCCGTTTTTGCCTACCAGTTGAATTTCCTGAAGTTATTCAATGCAGAAAAGCCAACCAGTAGGCAAAAGTGATGTTTTTAAAGAACAAAACAAAAGTCTTGTAAGACAGGGAGCGTACCAATTTGGGGGCCTGTGATTTAAGAATAACGGCTTGAGGTAAAGCTCTGGAGAAAGTTATCGAGATAAAGTAGAATATTTCTTCTTTTTTTCTTTAATTTATTTATGACAAATACAAAAAAAACTTCGATGTCCTGTATGTGAAGGACTCAACACTATAAGAAAAGGGCGTCACCGGAACCATCTTCGTATTTACTGCCATGATTGCGGCAAGAAAATAACTCTCAACGACAAAAACAAAAAAGCAGAAGAAATCCTGAAGGCTCATCTCAACAGAAACTCATGCCGTATTCTCGCCGTAGAAAATGAGATGGATAAAAAGACGATTTGCAAAATCATAAACAAGACAACGCCAAAACTAATTGATTCCAATGAGCTGACTCGTTTGATGTGTCCTCAGAATTATTGTGGGATTGTTTTGGTTGATGGTAAGTGTATTGGAGTAAAGGATTCCAAGCAGACTGTCACCGGAAGAAAAGCGAAGACAAAGAAGGGGCTTGTAGACATATCCTTCATGGATTATGAATCTCACGATATTCCTGTTCATATTTTGGCAGCTTCAGAGAATATGCATGATATTGAGCAAGGATTTTTAATGCTCAGGGAGATTGGCTATCCGCTGAAGGTGGTTGTTTGTGATGAGAGCATGGGAGAGACGATGAGTGTGGCGAAGAGAATCTTTCCCGATGTTATTGTTCAGCTCTGCCTTACTCACTATAGTGCTGCATTAGATAGGAATATGAAGGTGAACAGTGCCAAAAGAAAAATATCTTCCTTGGAGAAAAAACTAGCTCATCTCGGTAAGAGCATTCTCATATCTTCTCACAAGTATAATAAGAATAAGGCTGTGGAATTGAGCAATCAATTAGCAGATATTGAACATGAATACCACTACCTGATTACTGTTCAGCATATTTTACAGAAAATATTTTGGTCGGCAATGACGACAGAAGACCTCAATAAATTAGAAGACGAGCTCAATATCGCTATTGCTGGAATGGATTTAAAGAAATATCCACATGCTCAAAAAATACGAGATGCTTATGATAACTACTACAAGAAAAGAGATTTGATTATTGCCTCTATCAACCATCCTGAGCTTGATATTCCAAGAACTACAAATCTCATTGAAGGCTATCACAGCACCTCTGTGGAGATTAGGCTCAGTGGTATTCGTGGGTTTGAGCATGAAGAAACTGCTGCCAATTATATAAATGCTCTTATTCTCAGGAGAAGATTCTGGAAATTCACCGACTGTAAAACAAAATTCAAGCACTTGAATGGTCAATCTCCTCTTCAAGCTGCTCATCCAAAAAACCTATTTGGCTTCGACTTCCATTCTCATGATTGGATTCCTTTTTGTATCAATCTCAACCGCAAAAAATGACAGAACAGGTCCCCAAATTGGTACGCTCCCTGTAAGACAGTATCTCATAATACACTTTTTCTAAAATATGTCAATCTCGGCGAGCTCTAAAAACAACTGCTTGCTCTCCAGTAAGATTTTTTCGTAGTATGTAGCTGAGCAGTTTCCTATCATCATTGGCTTTTTGCGAGCAGCTTCCTCTTGCCTAAAAGGGCATAAAGAGGGGCGGCTCTAGCCTTTCGGATGTTCGCAAGAGCTGATGGGAGACTGCTCAAAGGGTCGTCCCATTTTGTGTATATTTTATATTTTCCTCATGTTCCCATTTATAGCAGTAGTCGTCATCATGGCTGCAATCCTGACGGGATGTTCACCGTCGTCCGTTCCAGATATCCAAGAAATTATCAGCAGACTCGAAGATTCACAGGTGACAGAGCTTCAAGACCAGTCAGATGAACCAACTCTAATCGATTTAAAAGAGTCTATAGACTATGAGATGCAGACTAAATATGGCAGACTCGTGATCAAGGGATTCGATAGCACCGCGAAGTTCAAAAATGGTCTTACTGCCCTTAAGGGCGTGCAGGAGGACTTCGAAGACATATTCCAAATCAATCTCCAAACGCGCGGGAATGTAGTATTTTCCATGCAGGGAGATCCAGAGAATTTGGAAAAAATCATGCAAGACTTTGATGGAAGCAAACCTCTTAATTCAGGAATGAACAAGTGAACAAGTAAGTTTCAGCATTTTCTTCAATTTGCACACGTGTCACACGTTTTCGCTATGTCGCGTTTTTGCCAAAGGTGGCAATCATCTCCGAAAAAGAGGAGTTGTCGGCACACAAGCGAACACGTGGCGAAAGGCTACCCTTGCTTATTGACTTGCGAGTTTTGCATTAGCCATGAGCTGTTTCAAATACTCTTCTGCTTTCCGATGTTGCTCTTCGTCGGTTACATTGAGAAAGAATAAGAATGGCAAAAAACTGAGTAACACCTCTTGCCCATTGATAATTACCTTGTTGGGATCTCCCTTTTCTTTCTTTGCGAGTTCTATCGCCTTCACAATAAAATCCGGACGAACGCAGGTTTCCCAAAGCGGTCTTCCCTCAAAATTTTCCTTTTTCTTGGTTACAATCCCCTTCTCTTCCAAGAGCTTCATGTCTTTGCTAACCTGCTGATGGTATTCCTCTTTTCCTTCTTTATCGGTGAGGTCTTCGTAGTGTTTCATAGCTATAGCTTACCTTAAAATTCAAAATAATTTAAAATTTACCTATGGATTTTTTACAAGAAAAAGCTGATCGGTATGTAATTTACGCTCGAAAATCGAGTGAAGAAAAGGAGCGGCAAGCTGCTTCAATCCCAGATCAAATTTATTTTTGCAAAAAACTAGAAGAGAAAGATGGACTTACCGTTGTAAACGTAATAGAAGAAAGCAAGTCTGCCAAAATGTCCGGGCAAAGACCTAAGTTTCTAAAGATGATCAAGGATATAAAAGCAGGAAAAATAGATGGCATTATCGCATGGCATCCAGATCGTCTTGCAAGAAACATGTTTGAAGGAGGTGAAATTATAGACCTTTTAGACAGTGGGCAACTTGTTGATTTAAGGTTCTGTACTCAACAGTTTAGTAAAGACGATACCGGTAAAATGCTCCTTGGAATATCCTTTGTTTTTTCAAAACATTATTCTGACAACCTCAGTACGCATGTAAAGAAAGCAAATATAAGGAAACATGAGGAAGGGCACCCGCTGGGGAGAACAAAATTTGGATATGATATTAAAAAAGAGAGATACGCGAAAGGAAAATTTTGGCGTCTCATACAACAAGCATGGCAAAAAAGGTTAGCAGGAGAAAAAGAACCAAGAATTGCCGATTGGCTTAATAAAAGAGGTTTTTATCGAGAACTGATCTCAGGAAAAAAAGCGAGAAAAAAACAGTACATGACTTCTCAAAAAATAAACAAGATGTTCAAAGACAAGATTTATTGTGGAATTTTGAACCTGAAGGGAGACTCGGAAGTTGATCTTCGGGAAAAGTATAATTTCCCAGCTATGATTACGGAAGAAGAGTATTGGGAAGCTCAGCGCATGGAAAGAAGCGGTGGTCAGTATATAAAAGTAGATAAACCCTTGAGAGGAAAAATTTTCGACGCGATCGTTCCAAACATAGAATATAAGCCACAGATTATTAACAACGGAAAGGTAAAATATCTCCGATATGTTGTAGACAATGCCCACAAGAAAAAAGTTGCTGTGCCCACAAAGTCTCAATTGAAGGCTATACAAGCAAAAGACATAGTTGAGGCTCTTGATCGTAAGTTCAAGCATATTAGTCCCAAGTTCACTGAAGAGAAGTATCGCGAATACATAAAAGCAGCTCGAAAACACTCTGAAGATGAGTTTGAGAGACGAGAACAGGAAAAGAAAAGAATCAGAGGCTCAAGAACAAAAGCAAAAAACGATCTCACCAACCTTGAAGAAAACCATCTGCTATATCGAAAAGAATATGATACCAGTCAGCGAAAAATATACAGACGAAAGAAAACCGAACTTACAAATGAGATCAAAAACTATAACAAAGATCTAAGCAAAATGGAGAAAGAAGAAACAAAATTTATACCTGATTTTAAAAAATTTCTAAACATGCTAAAAAGCCTGTCTACAAGCTATAAAACCTTCTCCGGTGATAAAAAACTTGAAATCGCAGAAATGGCAGTTCTAAACATTTTTGCACATGGCGGAAAGGTGCTTGAAATAGAGCTTAACGAACCTTTCAACTCTCTATTTTTAGCAAAAATCTTGAATGGCTCGGGAGGAGGGATTCGAACCCCCGAATGACGGGACCAGAACCCGTTGCCTTACCACTTGGCGACTCCCGAACACCTTATCATTTTGCCGAGTTTGGACAGATTTTTCAACGCGTTTTGAGCTTTATAATTTGTTCTATTTCATTTGCAGGAAGCGCTAATTCACCTTCTTCAGTTTGAATTTGAAAATCACATGCGCTCGCGATTTCAATTTCTCTTTGCAGACTTTCCATTCTTCGAGAAAGTTCTAACGGAGAAATGGGTGCTCTTTTGGTAATGCGATTAATAAGCTCTTCTGATGAAGACGGGAATAAAAAAATTCCAATTACATTTTTTCTGGGAATCTCTGAATTTTCTATAATAGAAAGAAACCCTTGTGCATCTACCTCTCGAATGACAATTTTTCCTTCTTCAAGTGGTGGCAAAATTTCTGATCTTAATGTTCCATAATAGTCAGACTCGTGAACACATGCCCATTCCAAGAATTCACCTATAGATTTTTTCTTTTCAAATTCTTCAAGGGATACAAAATTATATACTGCACCTTCGTTTTCCCCAGGACGAGGAAGCCGAGTAGTGACAGAGGGAGGGAACACCCATTCTGGATGACGCTTTTGCAGGAGATCAATAGTGGTCCCTTTGCCAGTTCCAGATGGGCCGAGAATAAGGATAAGAACACCCAAGTTGTTTGACATTTTTATAATTTTAGTATATAATTACTAGCGAGTGAAGTGGGAAGACAAGGGTGCAGTCATGATACCAAACCCCTTGATGGCTTCCCACTCCTTTTTGTGATGAAAAAAGAAAGGGTCTTCTCAAGGCTCTTTTTTTTTGATATAATGAGGGGATTCGTCCAAATAAAAAAGATCTTTTACATTTCATATTTTTCTCTTTTGCTTCCTCATATCTTTGGGGGGAGGAAGGAGCTCGTTCGCATTTGAATGTGTTTAGCGGGTTCCTTCCTCCCTACTCTCCGATGGCTTCTCGACTGTGAGAGCCGGAACCACCGAAGAGTAGCCTCCCTCCGCACTTGCGGGGTGGATGGCCTGCCTTCGAACATATAAAACAAAAACAAAATACGCGGTAGATTCTTCTATAGAATTGCCTTCAAATAGAAGACCGATGGTGCTTCGGTCTTAGAAAAAAATGAGTACCAAGGGGTAGGGAGCTTCCTCATTCATAGATTTTTCTATGTGTGAGATCCTTTTTGCTCGAAAGTCCTTTTGCTTCTTATAAGCGCCTTTCGAGTATACACAAAGAGGGGAATCAACACCTCTGTTATCTCTGTTTGAGAAACATGTGCTGTTCCCCTCTTTTTTTGGTTCTTCTTCTTATTGTCTCCAGAAGATCTTTTTGAGACAATGTTTTGGAACTTTTTATTTCGTTTTTTCTCATGAAAGAAGACACGGCTTCAAAGAAGCAGCAATTTCAGACACTTCGAGGATTTCAGGATATTCTTCCTGATGAATATGACTATTCTACTCTCATAAAAAAAGTAGCGAGACATCGATTGAGACAAGCGGGCTTTCGCCGTATCACAACTCCTGTTATGGAGGATACAAATGTATTTACCAGAGGAATTGGACATGCCACAGACATTGTGCAAAAAGAAATGTTTTCTATGGAAAGCAGATCTGGAAAATCTATGACACTCAAGCCCGAATCAACAGCTGGAATTGTGAGAGCCTATATTGAACACGGTATGGTCAATCTGCCTCAGCCGGTACAACTCTATGCTATTGAGCCACATTTCCGGTATGACAGACCCCAAAAAGGGAGGTATCGTCAATTTCATCAACTTGATTTTGAAGTTATTGGATCCCGTGATTCATCTATAGATGCACAGGTTATACACCTGTGTCAGGTCATATTAAATGATCTTAAAATTGGTCATCATTTTACACTTCAGATCAATACGATTGGAACATTGGAAGTGAGAAAAGCCTATAATGAAGCGCTTAAAAATTATTTCTATGATAAAAAAAGACATTTACCAGAAGAAGAACTCAGTAGGCTTGAGTCAAATCCAATGAGAATCCTTGATTCCAAGAATGAGGATGTCCAAATACTTGTTTCTTTGGCACCCAAGCTTGAAGATTTCCTAGATGATGTCTCTGAGAAATACTATCAAGAAGTGAAAGAATTTTTGGATGAACTAGAAGTTTCCTATGTAGAAAATAAAACTCTTGTTCGCGGATTAGATTATTATACAGATACAGTATTTGAATTTTGGGATAAGCATGAAGGAGCTCAGAACGCTGTTGGAGGAGGAGGACGCTATGACGGGCTTGTCGAGCTTCTTGGTGGACGACCTACTCCGGCAGTAGGTGCCGCATTTGGCCTTGAGCGTATTGTGGCTCATTTGAAAGAAGAGCACATAACTCCTCCAGAAAAAGACAAAATATATGTATATGTTGCTCAGTTGGGGGGGGAGGCAAAAAAGAAAGCGATGAAAATACTTGCCGAACTTCACGACAAAGGAATACATGCGCGAGGAGCCATGGGAAAAGCATCTATGAGCTATCAACTCTCTATTGCAAACAAATTTGGAGCACCTTGGGCGATACTTCTGGGGGAAGTGGAAGTTCGCGAAGGGACTGCTATCCTTCGTAATATGGTCAAAGGAACACAAGAAGTAATACCAATGGCAAAAGTAGTAGAAAAAGTAGTAAAACTTGTGGGGAAGGATAATATAGATCTGTATGAACTGGGAGAATAGGGCAACAATTAAAAAATGAAGAACCAGAAGAACATGTTGTTATTTAAAAATATCTCAGTTTTTGTATGTTTTTTTGGACTCCACGACAGGCAGCCCAAGCACTCGAATCAATCTATGATGAAATTGCCGACGAGTTTGATACGACGCGTCAATATCCTTGGGGGGAGCTCTCACTCCTGTTCAAAGACACCCCTACTGCATCTAAAATACTCGATTTGGGATGTGGAAATGGTCGACTTGTGCAGATGTTTAAGCAAAAAAATTGTGAAATACATGGAGTAGATATTTCAGAAAGATTGCTTTATTTGGCTCAGAAAAAACATCCAAAGACCATTTTTTACAAAGCTGATTTTTTAGATCTGCCTTTTCCTGATCAAAGTTTTGACGAGGTTTGGTGCATCGCGGCATTTCATCACGCACCAAATGCTTCAGCACGAAAAAAAACACTCCAGCAAATACATCGTATTTTAAAACCAGGAGGAAAATTTGTTCTCACCGTTTGGAACCTGTGGGATCAAAAAAAATACGTCATTCAAAAGAAAAAAGCTTTCTGGAGATCATGTTTTCTCCCATGGTGGAAAAAAAGAGATTTTCTTATTCCTTGGGGAAAAAATAAGAAAATGAGATATTATCACTCATTTGATATTCAACATCTCCAAAAGCTACTTTGCAGCACTCATTTTGAAATTCTCGAGTACTGGGGGTCTCATAATGGGTTCAAAGGAAACATCTCTGGATGTAAAAATATTTGCCTGCGAGCACAAAAATCTTCTTAAAAGATTAAGATTTAAAAATATTTTCAAGCTTTTTCCAGAGAAAAGAATAAGAAAATTTCGTATACTATTCCTGTTTTTCTGAATTCCATTGGAAACCAGACGTATTTTTGTACTCGGCGTTCCATTTGACACGGTGAGCCCTTCCCAAGCATTGCTCAAACTTCATTATTATTCACAGCTGCCACAAGGAGAGCAGTATATTTGTACTACCCCAAATCCTGAAATGATAGTTCAATCACTTCATAATGCCAAATTTTTATCCATTCTAAGAAAATCTAATCTCTCTTTGGCAGATGGCACAGGCATTTTATGGGCGTCTGGATTTCTTTCTTTAGACAAAGTAGGTATTGAAACCTCTCTGAAAAAGAAACTCACATTTGAAAATTTTATTCTCGGAATTCTCTCTCTCTTTCGATTTGCATTTGATCGTAAAAACTATACGAGGGAAATAAAACGTCGTGTTACTGGAGTTGATATTTTTGGACAATTTCTTGCGACTTCACAATCAAAGGTATTTCTCCTAGGAGGCAAAGAGGGAGCCGCTGAAGAAATTGCGAATCAATTTTCAAATGTTGTTGGTTTTTATGACAATTTTGTGGAACAAGAATTTGATAGCAATCTTGTACAGAAAGTAAATGACTCTGGAGCAGTAGCTCTTTTTGTTGCACTTGGATCACCAAAGCAAGAACTTTGGATTGCGCGTAATATTAGCGCAATGCCAAACATTCGGTTTGCAATGGGAGTAGGAGGGGCCTTTGATTTTCTTACTGGAAGACAGAAAAGAGCACCTCAATGGATGCAAACATCGGGTCTGGAATGGGTATATCGGCTTCTTCGGAATCCTGTACGAGCAGGTCGGATATTTAATGCGACCATACGTTTTTTCCTCTGTACTGTAAGAGAACGATATCAACTCAAAGAGGGATCTCTGCCAACATTTTCTCTTTTGAAAGAAATATTTTTCTTTCTCTTTATCATTGCGATCGTTCTTACAATTATTTTAACATTTCGGCTTGTTTTGATTTTCACATGATGAAATCTCGTTTTCATATTTTTTAAGAGCATTTTTTGCAGCTTCAAGCTCCGCCTTCTGCTTGCTTGATCCGGAACCTTGAGCCACTTGCTTCTCTTCTAAAAATGCGGCCATGATGAATTCTTTTTCGTGGTCTGGCCCTTTTGCTGTGATAAGGTCATAGTGAGGAGTTATCCCCATTGTTTCTTGAGTATATTCTTGGAATTGAGATTTTGCATCTTTATGAAGCCCCTGCTCTACCAAGTCTGTAAGGCGTGGAGCAACGTATGAAAGAATAAAATTTTCGGCAATTTGAAAACCAAGGTCAAGATAGATAGCTCCCAAGACAGCTTCAAATGTATTGGCGAGAATATAGTTTTTTTCTCTTCCTCCTGATTTTTCTTCTCCTCGTGAAAGTGTAAGAAATTCTCCGAGTTGCAGATCCTTTGCAACCTCAGCAAGATGCTTTCCCTGCACCAATGCGCTCCGATAGCTCGTAAGTTCTCCCTCAGGTTTTTCTGGGTATTCTTGGTACAAAAACTTAGTGATTGCCAGTTCTAGTACTGCATCGCCCAAAAACTCAAGGCGTTCATTGGAGCGCGCATTGGCGTTTTCATTCAAAAATGATTTATGAGTAAAAGCCTGTTCATACAGAGATATATTTTGAAGAGAGAGGCCAAGCAATGATTCGAGCTTTTGTTTCATAAGTACAATTATTTTTTTTCCTGAGGCCTGGCGTCATTCCCAATGGCTGACAGCACCCCATTTGTAAATTTCCCCGCTGTTTCATCTCCAAATTCTTTTGCTAAGTCTACCCATTCGTTAATAATAACAGCAAGGGGAGTCTCTTTTTCAAAGAGGAGTTCATATGATCCAAGTTCAAGAATAACTCTTTCAACAGGAGAAAGTTTTTCTAAGGGCCATTCTGGAGCTCTCTCAGTAATAAGATCATCCAGCTCAAGTCTGTGTTGGACAACGCCCATAACCAAAGAGAGAGCAAACTCATATTGATCTCCGAGTTCTGGGGAAAACTCTTGCTTTATGTATTCAAATACCTCTTGTGTTGTTTGTGAGTCTTCTTCGCCTCTTAATAAAAGAGCCGTAAGTGTTTGAAGGGCTGTTTTCCGGGAAATACGTCTGTATTTTGCCATTGTTCCTATGGTAAAGATCTTGCTCTCAGCGCGCGCAAGTATATCATCGTCTCTATAGAGACCTCCACGACAACTAAGCCTCAATTTTTGTTACCTCTTGAGAAGAAGATACAGTTTTCGCTTTTTTGGCGCCGCGTTCGTTTCTCTTTGCTTTTTCAATAAAGTCGAACATTTTTTTTTGTTGTTTTTGAACATATGCTTGGTATCGCACCTTTGATCGCGATCGTGCCGTTTTTTTCTTTGGAACAGCCATGGAACTGAGTTTGTAAAGTGTATAAAGTAGAAAGTCAAAAGTGACTAGAAAGCGGCAGGAATTATATGTAAATCTTATCTCAAGAGCAAGGATAAAGTTAGAAAATAAATTTACAATTTATAGTGAAAAACTTACAATTGCTCGGCAAAATGTTCGGAGGTTTAACTGTATAGCTTTGGACTCTACAAACTATCCGCGCCACCTTAGCTCAGTGGTAGAGCACTCCCATGGTAAGGGAGGGGTCTCGAGTTCAAATCTCGAAGGTGGCTCCAGTTAATTTGCTTTACTCGTTCGTTGCAAATCATAGTAAAATCCATACTGAAGAAAGTTTTTTTCTTCTCACATACTATGCGTACATCACTTCCCACTCTTCGGTACTATTTGGAAATAATCGCACTTCCAGCTTTCGTTTTTTTGGTTATTCATCTCACGGGACATGGATTTATGGTGCTTTGGAAAACAGGACATGGTCATCAAGATCACCAAGAAAGTTTGACAGAATTGAGTTGGAGCGTTTCTGACATCTTAGAATTTGTTTTGAGCATTGAATTTTTAAGTGGAATAGCTTTTCTGCTGCTCTTTGCTTGGCTCTGGAGTCTTCCTATACTCAAAAAATGGGTTCCATGTACACATGAGCATTGTCACACAGAACTGAGCACTCCGCATATTTTAGCAAGTGCTGCTTTTTGCCTTCATTTTTTTCCAGAAGCAGGAGTGAGGAACATACTCTTTCAAAATGCTTTTTCTGGGGAAGTAATTAATATTCTGGGATTCATTGCTTTTGCAGCTCATTTTCTTGTGGATATTCTGATTACCATTATTCTTTCAAACTACTTCACAACGACCAGAGCCAAAGGAATAAGCATAGGAATCATCGCTTTCGTGTGGATGTTGGCATTTTTTGCTGGAGAACATCTCACGGAATATATTCCTGTTTCTACAGAAGGAATTATTTTTCTTATCAGTGGATTTCTTCTCGCCATGTTTATACACAAGCCACACCGACCTATCATAAAATGTAGTAGCTGCTAGCCGTACTCAGTGCACTACAGACAAGGTCAATCACGCGAACAAACGGGATATCCTGAATATTATTAGAAATGCTATTCCAAGATTTGGAATGCAAGCTCCAGGAACTCTTGTCTCGAAATATACTTCAGATGATCTACGCCAGTGCGAAGGGGGAATGACTTAAGAGACTCATATCCTCCAACGTCTGTTTGGACTCGTCTCATCAGAGCAATAGCTTCATATGATTTTACAAGTCGAGTGGGAGTAAGACTTGATGATGAGGAACTGCTCTCTTTTTCACCAAAGAGCGATGCTGTGTATTTTTTACTCAAGAGCTCATGAGGAGCAATGCTGTCAGGAGCAGAGACGATCTCTTTCGTTTCTAGTATTTTTTGGAGAGGGGCTTGTTTTCCAAAAAATTCGATAAGAAAAGCCTGAGTTTCTTCAAAAGTAACTCGTTTCGAAAGATTCAGACGAAGGGTGTCTGCCAGCGTTGGAAGTGAATTATTTTTGAGCATATTTATGGACTCATGTATCCATGAGTTCTGTGCAAGAGAAGGGAGGTCAGAACTTGCATACCCTTTATAAAATTGATTCATATATTTGGTAAGAGCTCTCCTTGTTTCTTCAGGTGTTTTTTCAGGAAACTGATTTTTATAATATGCATAAAATCCTGTTACAAAAGCGGCAGCTTGGGATGTGCCACTCTTGCTTCCATATTTTCCTCCTGGCAAAGCACTTTCAAGTTTTGCAGGAGCAAAGACGTCTACCCAGTCTCCAAAATTTGATGTTTTCCACAAGCCTCCTCCAGACACATTTGACGCTCCTACTGCTAATGTTTCGGGATATCCTGCAGGATACTGCTTGGTGCTACTGGTACTATTTCCAGCAGCCGCTATGAGCACAATGCCATCGGAGTTCATTTTTTGAAGAACTCCTTTTAAAATCGCGGATTCCTGAGGGAATCCGAGACTCATGTTGACGATGTCTGCATTTTTCCCATGCGCGTAACTCAATGCGCTAATCACACTTGAAAGCTTGAGGATTCCTGTCCTATCTGTAATTTTGAGAATCATAAGATCTGCACTATCAGACGCCACACCTTGTGCATGCGACAGATGTGTTTTTTGACCGGCAATAATACCGGCAATGTGGGTTCCATGACCTATTTCGTCACTGATATTGGTATTATTTCCGGCAAAATTCCAACCATGACGATCATCTACAAAACTATTTCTGTCATCATCTGTACTGCTAGAACCACTATATTCATGAGAGTTTTTCCACATGGCTGAAGAAAAGGCAGGATGCGTTGTATCAATTCCACTATCAATGACGGCAATAACTATTGGAGATTCAGAAGTTGGCGAACTCACTGGAGAATGCAAGCTTTCACTAGAGGCATCTTTTCGCTGGTCAAAAGCAAAAAGAGATCCATTCATATTTTCTTCTGCAACAGTAATGCTGGGGAGATTTGAATAAGCAGCAATCATCTGCTCCTGTTTATTTTTTGCGGTACTTTCCAAAAGCATAATCTCTCCATTTGTAGCCTGCAGAAGGATTTCTGTTTGAGAAATAGCATCATCTTTTTTGAGCCCTGTTAAAACATTTGCATATAGGGGGAGTTCTTTTGAGGCCCCAATAAGTCTGTTTTGAGAGAGAGAGATGATTTTCGTAACTTCGAACTGCTCATTTAATTCTTCAAGAGCACTCCGGTCTTCTGCAGAGAAGACCTCTTGCTCTTCTGAGCTCCACTCAAAGGATGCAGGAAGTGCCAACAGAAGTAAAAAAGTGGCGAATATACCACAGATTCCCCAAAGGGTGTATTTTGTATTTGTATTCATTTCAAGATGATTATATCAGTCCATTATACTCTTTTTTAAGCGGTAAAACAATTCAAAAAAGCCCCCTTGGGATCTCCAAGAGGACTTCTTGCTTCCGATGTTTATTTTTCCTTAGCTTCCGAAGAAAAGATTTATCAGATCAAGGAATTCTCCACGACTAAGAATCTTACCAGGGTAGCACATCTCTCGGTCAGAAGGAATCACGACTCCGTCAAAGATACCAGTCTTTTGCGAAGGAATATACCACGCACCTGTCATGAGGTCTCCACACACCAGAGGTAATCCGGCAACATAGCGTCTATCAGTGGCTTTGTAGAGAGATTTTACAGCTTCTGCCTTGGTTACAATTCTATCTGGTCGGAAGAGTCCATCTCCATATCCCCACATAATATCCAACTCTTTCGCCATACAGATAGGCTGATTGCGAGGGTGGTCTGTCGAGACATCGGGATAGCAATTTTTAACCCTTTGGTCACTATAGTCCGCCCCAAATTTATCCAGTATCATTTCCGCGACGCAGCCTCTTGTTAAATCAAAGTTTGCACTCCAGCAGTTCTCCTCATCATCTGAAAAGAGAAGCCCACCTGGTCCTTCTTGAAAAGGAACACCTTCGCTATCTTCTTCTGCATCTGGGTCAACTGTCATATAGTACACAGCATTTCTTTGGCATCTTGGTTCAGACAGAGCATAGAGCTCAATAAATACTTGCCCTGAGAGATTCATGCCAGAAACATCAGCGGTTATTCTATAACTTCCGTCACCGAGCGTTTCTACATTGTGCGCCACCAGTACGGTATTTACTTTGATATACGCACTGCCAACGTCGGTATTGGAACTAGCCACAAATGAAACCTGGTTTAAATCGTTGAGAACTGCTTGTTTTGCTGGAGAGATGTCTGAGAAGACAGGTCTTTTGTCATCTCGGCATACAGTAGAGCCACCTCCACCACCTCCACCACCAGTGCTTTTGACAGGACCCCTGACGACTACGGTGGTCATTGCCATCGGATAGTCTCCATCACCATCACCAGAAATATATGCAGTGTCGCCATCTCCTCCTTTTCCTGGAAAGAGAGTTACGGTGTTTTTAAAGTTGGAACTCTGATTGAAGGGAATATTCACATTACTGGCAGTTGCCTCGTAGGTGATTTCGACACTTCCTTCCGGATCCAGACCCACAAAGAATGTCGGATAGCTTCCGGAAAGTGATCCAGAGCCGCCTGGGATGAACGTAGTAGAGACACTTCCTCCATCAGGAGTGAGTGTTCCTCCGTTCGTTCCGGCTTCGAGCACATCAGAAAGAACGAAGCTTTCTTTTGTAGCAAGGGTGTTTTGAACCACGACTTTGTAGGTGGTTATCTGTCCGGTGACAAGACTACTCGGATCAGCGCTTTTGGTAATAATAAGTGCTCCATCGTCTTCTACAATGGTCACCATATAGTCTTCCACTTCTCCGTCTGGAGCAGGAGCTTCGTCTATTGGTATTACGATTTGTATAGCAGCAGTGAATACTGGATTGTATGAAGCCAGTCCTCCTGATGAGCTGAATCGGAAACGAGAATACGTGTCACCAAGAGATGCGTAAAAAGGAATAGTAAATTCCAGATTATTCACTCCTCCCGCAAGAGCCTCGCTTGAGAATATTTTTTCCCCTTCATCATTCCAATCTCCATCAGAGTTAAAGTCCATCCATGCATCCAGATATCCACTTGAGGAAGCCGTCACATCTACAGAAACAGTTGCTCCGGGAATAAGAGGATCATTAAACACAACTCCGTCTTCATCATCGGTGTGCGCTGCATCATCTCCTGTTGCACCTACACTTGGCTGTCCATCGGCTTCGGGGTCAACACTGGCTCCTAAGTAAAATCCAGGAACGATTCTGTGTTTTGCACCATTGCTACTCATAAGGGTTCTGTAGGCATCATCTGGAGCATCACCAAAATCCATGTCTCCACTTTGTTCATCATCGTCGCCTGGAGAATCACATCCTGGATCATCTGGATAGTCGGTCAGTCCATCATCATCATTGTCTTCACCATCCTGACACTGAGTAGTTCCATCAGATTCATCATTATCAAGAGGGTCATATGTTTGAGAGTCTTGTGGATCAGTCCAACAACCGGGATCATCGGCATCTGCTACCTGATCATTGTCATTGTCTTGTGTGTCCTGACACTGAGTAGTTCCATCAGATTCATCATTATCAAGAGGGTCATATGTTTGAGAGTCTTGTGGATCAGTCCAACAACCGGGATCATCGGCATCTGAAACACTGTCTTGATCATTATCAAAGGTATCCTGACACTGAGTGGTTCCATCAGACTCATCATCATCGGTAGGGTCATATGTTTGAGGGTCTTGTGGATCAGTCCAACAACCGGGATCATCGGCATCAGAGACACTGTCTTGATCATTATCAAGTCCGTCTTGGCACTGAGAAGTCCCATCAGACTCATCATTGTCTTGCGGAGAGTCACATCCTGGATCATCTGGATAGTCAGTAAGGTTATCCTGATCATTATCATCCCCATCCTGGCACTGAGTAGTCCCATCAGACTCATCATTGTCTTGCGGAGAGGAACATCCTGGATCTGCCGGATAGTCACTGACGCCATCTTGATCATTATCACCAGTATCCTGACACTGAGTAGTTCCATCAGACTCATCATCATCAGTAGGATCATATGTTTGAGGATCTTGTGGATCAGTCCAGCATCCGGGGTCAGCATCGTCTGCTACACCATCTTGATCACTGTTATCAATACCGTCCTGACATTCAGTAGTCCCATCAGATTCATTGTCATCTTGAGGTGAAGAACATCCTGGATCGGCTGGATAATCAGTGAGATTATCTTGGTCATTATCACCACCATCCTGACACTGTGTCGTCCCATCAGATTCATCATTGTCGGTTGGCTGATAGACATTTTGGTTATCATAGCACCCCGGATCAGCAGCATCTGCTACTCCGTCCTGATCTGCATTATCGATACCGTCCTGACATTCAGTAGTTCCGTCGGATTCATCATCATCCTGCGGAGAAGAACATCCCGGATCAGCCGGATAGTCACTGACGCCATCCTGATCATTATCATTCGTGTCCTGACATTCGGTCGTCCCATCAGATTCATCATTGTCGGTTGGCTGATAGACATTTTGGTTATCATAGCACCCCGGATCAGCAGCATCCGCTACTCCGTCCTGATCTGCATTATCTATTCCATCCTGACATTCAGTCGTCCCGTCAGATTCATTGTTATCAGTTGGGTCATATGTTTGAGAATCATTCGGGTCAGTCCAGCATCCCGGATCAGCAGCATCAGAGACACTATCTTGATCATTATCTAAACCATCCTGACACTGAGTAGTGCCATCGGACTCATCATTATCAGTTGGATCGTATGTTTGAGAATCATTCGGATCAGTCCAGCATCCCGGATCAGCAGCATCAGAGACACTATCTTGATCATTATCTAAACCATCCTGACACTGAGTAGTGCCATCGGACTCATCATTATCTTGAGCAGAAGAACACCCTGGATCAGCTGGGTAGTCACTGACACCATCCTGGTCATTATCATTCGTATCCTGACACTGAGTAGTGCCATCGGATTCGTCATCATCGGTAGGATCATATGTTTGTGAATCGTCTGGATCTGTCCAACATCCCGGATCAGCAGCATCTGCTACGCCATCTTGATCTGCATTATCTATTCCATCCTGACACTCAGTAGTAGCATCAGATTCATCATTATCAGTAGGCTGATAGACATTTTGATTATCATAACATCCAGGGTCATTCGCATCAGCTACGCCATCTTGGTCTGAGTTATCAATGGTGTCCTGACATTCAGTCGTCCCGTCAGACTCATCATTATCAGTTGGATCATATGTTTGAGAATCATTCGGATCAGTCCAGCATCCCGGATCGGCAGCATCAGAAACGCTATCCTGGTCATTATCAAATGTATCCTGACACTGAGTAGTGCCATCGGACTCATCATTATCAGTTGGATCGTATGTTTGAGAATCATTCGGATCAGTCCAGCATCCCGGATCAGCAGCATCCGCTAGACCATCCTGATCGGCATTATCTATTCCATCCTGACATTCGGATGTTCCGTCGGATTCATCATCATCAGTTGGAGAGCTACATCCCGGATCAGCCGGGAAGTCAATAAGGTTATCATTATCATTATCCACTCCGTCTTCACATTCATTCAGGCTCAACGTATTGGTAAAGGTACAGGTAATAGCATCTCCTGCAGAGAGAGAATTCACCGTAACGGTATCTGAAGTCGTGCTGACCTGACCGGTGTCAGGACTTGCTGTACAGTTCAAACTCGTAACCACCCATCCGGCAGGCAGAGGAGAATCTTCTGAGACAGCATACACCCCGGGAGCCAAATTGAGGGTCTCTGTATTGGAAAGTGTTCCATCGGCATCATCATCCAGAGAAAAGCCGCCAATACCATTGGTACCGGTAAAGCCAAAATCCTGTGCATCGTCTGGCGAAGCGTCTTTTACGATTACGATTACGCCTTCTGTGATATCCGCTTCACAATCAACTCCCGGACCATTTCCCTGATCACAAAAGTCAATACCCGGTCCACCGGTCATATCGTCACCACCATTTGCTCCAAACATGGTGTCATTTCCCTCGTCTCCAAAAAGATCGTCTTTCCCATTACCACCTTCAATCCAGTCATCTCCTTCTCCACCATGAATAATATCATCCTGAATTCCTCCACAGATGGTGTCATTTCCGCCAAGACCATTAATGGCGTCCTCACCGTTTGATCCCACCATGACATCATCATCAGCGGTACCGTTCAAAGTACCAGCATATGAATCTCCATTATCGGGTCCACCAATTATTGTTCCACTGTCCACATAAATTGTAGCAGTGAGACCATTACATTCTGGTACACTCGGAGGAGCCGCCGCATATGCAACCGGAGCCGCAGGAAGTAAAAGTGCAAACAAAAATGTATTGGCGAGCACGGCGCACGAGGCAAAAGTGCTGAGAATTTTCTGAAATAAAGACTTCATGATAGTGAGGGATAAAAATTAAAAATATTTTCGAAGAGGAAAATAAGAGTGTCTCTGAGGGCTTAAGCTTAATTTTTGCTTAATTTTTTATCTCAGAACAACTTTGGTGATCTTTCTTACCAGAAAGAAAAAAAATTAAATTTAGAGTGTCGAAACATAATAAAAAAATAGACTTTTGTCAAGCATTGTTGTACAATAAATGTATTCTAGAATGGAGAAAGAGTAGGAAAAAAGCCGAAAATGAAGATCTTTCTTACAAAAAAATTGTACTGTAAATGAAAAAAAAACCTTGTAAAGCCACTTTCTCACCCCTTTCTCTTTTTCTGTTTTTTCGGCACAATACACACAAAGAATTCTTAATTTTTTTAGACTCTCTTTCATATGAAAAAAGCTATTTTGATTCTTGGCTCGGAAACTGATAAAGACTTTGCTGCGAAAATAGAAGGAAAGCTGGCAGAACTTTTTCTGGATTTTGAAACCCATGTAGCATCAGCACACAAAACTCCAGAAAAAGTAATGGAGATTCTCAAAAAAAATGAAAAAAATAATGTGGTGTATATAACAATTGCTGGCAAATCGAATGCACTTTCAGGGTTTTGTGCCGGAAGCACTGGGCATCCGGTCATTGCTTGTCCCCCTTTTAAGGATGAGACTGATATGCTGGTCAATGTACACTCATCACTCCAGATGCCCTCCAATGTTCCCGTAATGACCGTGCTTGATCCGGGGAACGCGGCACTTGCAGTAGCTCGTATTTTTCAGGTACAGGGCGATAGTAATAAGTAGTAAAGTTGTCAGTAGTATTTAGAAACAAAAAACCCTGACGTAAAAATCAGGGCTTTTTAGAAATCAATTAGTTTTTAGGACCTAGACAAAGTTTTTCATCTTTGCACGTCCTCGCCCACGCTTCGGGACTTTCCACTTGCTTTGCTCAAAGTCATACACGGCACGCCCAACTCGTATAAACGCAGGATTTTTTTGTAAGTTCAGAGAAATAGTGCCCAGCTTTACATCTCGCTGTTTCAAAACATTTGTGACAATATCACGTTTTTTCATAGGTCCATCTTTCTTCAATATTTTTGCAATCACATCCGCTACTGTCCCAGGCTCATATCCCCATTCAGAAAGCGCATACATCCCTCTTCCAACGAGTACAAACTCTGGATAACGAATCAAATCATTGTGCACCGCTTGCACTGTAACAACCTTTTTATCAAACCCGGTTTGTGAAATTTGATTCGCAATATCAATAAAATGCAAAGGGTTTCCAGTTTTTTTAAGGATGATATTGGCTTTGTCCCGAATACTTTTCGGATTTACATGCCTCCATTCCATAAGCCCCCAAGTACCATCATCCATTTTTCTAAAGCGGCGATCGAGTGATAAGATGGAAACAACGCGAGGAGTAGGAATATCACCCTTTAACGTCTTATGAGCTTTTTCTAAAAGTGTTTTTTCTGGAGTTAAAGAACCTACTTTTTTGAGAATTTTATAACTTACTCCAGCTGTTTTTTCTATTTCCGCAAACGATACTTCTTTAATTCTCCAAAATGGACGAAACACTTTTGAGGTATCAAGCTTCTCAAGTTGAGAATCAATAGTAAGACTTAGCTTAATAATACTTCCTGTAACAGGAGTGTCAGAAACATGTGAGACATTGAGGATCTCTGCCAGCAATGACCCTTCAAACAGAACACCCCCATTTGACTCCAAAATCTCTCTCGCAAGTGCATTAATTTGTTGAAGTTCTGTGTTCCCAATGTTTCTTCGAAGTTTTTGCAGTGCAATACTTTCAATCTGGCGAATCCTTTCACGGGTCACTGAAAAATGCTTCCCTATTCTTTCGAGAGTCCTCTTTGGCTTTCCATCCAAAGCGAAGCGTTTGGTAATAACCGTCTGCTCTTTTTCTGTCAGAATGAGGAAGAAATCTTCAAGTATGTTTTGGAGGTTCAAGGAACCGCTTTTGGTAGCAGAAGTCATAATGCTCTAAATAGATGAAAAGGAAGTCGGGGAAAAAGTATATGAGGAGGAACAACAGTCAATGTACGATGTGATTTGAAGTTTTGTCAAGGCTTTCTTTTTTCTTTTTAATACATCTTTAAATGTTTTTGTCCATTTCGTAAAATCCCTCAAAGGATTGAACTTTAATAAAAAAACTAAATCATGTCAAGTATCTTTTTATTTTTTGCTCCAATTTTGTATTCACGAGTTAAAATGTCTGTATAAACAGAGCAGGTTTCTTCACAATTCTTCTGATTTTTTGTATATTTTTGAACGTACTACTCTTTCCTTTCTTTGGAAACCGTCCCTGTACCACGTATTTTGTGTAGAAAGAAGCAGGCAACATCTTTTGGGTTTTTCTTTTTCACTCCGCACGTATAATTGAGGCGGAAACTCACATATTTTATATTTCCTTTTGTTTCATTATGCCCCATCTAACAGAAGATGAATTGCGACGGCGCCATACGACATCTCACGTTATGTCTGCTGCAGTCAAAATGCTCTGGCCTGATGCCAAACGTGGAGTGGGACCATGGACAGACGAGGGATATTATCAGGATTTTGATTTTGGTGAGCAAAAAATCTCAGAAGAGGATTTTAAGCGCATTGAGAAAAAAATGAGATGGATTATCAATAAGGACTTCCCTGTTGTACGCCATGAAATTGATTATAAAACTGCAAAAAAAGAATTTAGAGATGATCCATACAAGATTGAGCTTATTGAAGATCTCAAAAAAGAAGGAGAAACCACATTTTCTCTATATGACTTTGGAACCTCAGAAAAGCCGTTTTATCGTGATCTCTGCGCGGGGCCACATGTACAATCAACTGGTGAGATAGGGGTATTCAAGCTTACAACTTTGGCCGGGGCATATTGGAGAGGAAGTGAAAAAAACAATATGCTGACGCGTATCTATGGAGTTGCTTTTCAAGATAAAAAAAATCTTCAAGAGTATGAAGAGATGATTGAAGAAGCAAAGAAACGTGACCATCGAAAGTTGGGAAAAGAACTTGAACTTTTTACCTTTGATGAAGAAGTGGGACCAGGGCTTCCCCTTTGGCTTCCTAAAGGTGCAGCGGTTGTAGAGCTTTTAGAAAAACTCGCCAAGAAAACTGAGGGAAAATATGGATACCAAAGAGTGCGTTCCCCTCATATTGCAAAGGAGGCACTGTACATACGATCCGGACATCTGCCCTATTATGCAGAGTCCATGTTTCCTCCGATGGAGATGGACAATGAAAAGTATTATCTGAAGGCAATGAACTGTCCTCATCATCATAAGATTTATGCTGCTACTCCAAAGAGCTATCGTGACCTTCCCCTCAGGCTTGCGGAATATGGACACTGCTATCGATATGAAGATTCTGGGGCACTGTTTGGCCTTATGAGAGTGAGATCACTGTGTATGAATGATGCACATATCTACTGCACTGAAGAGCAATTTGAAGAAGAGTTTCGAAGTGTTATTGATATGTATCTCTATTACTTCAAACTCTTTGGCATTGAAAAATATGAAATGCGTCTTTCCAAACATTCCAAAAAAGGCTTGGGAAAAAAATATGTGGATGAACCAGATCTTTGGATCAAAACCGAAAATCTTGTAAGAAGTGCTCTGGAAAAATCAGGAGTACCATTTGTAGAGGCAGAAGATGAAGCGGCGTTTTATGGACCAAAAATTGATGTGCAAATTTGGTCGGCTATTGGTCGTGAATTTACCCTGGCCACCAATCAACTAGATTTTGCAGTACCAAAGCGATTTGATCTGACCTATGTTGCCGCCGACGGAAGTGAACAGACACCTATTTGTATCCACCGCGCTCCACTGAGTACTCACGAACGATTTATCGGATTTCTTATCGAGCATTATGCTGGAGCATTTCCCGCATGGCTCGCACCTGTGCAATGTGCGGTGCTTCCGGTTTCTGAAAAATATGGACAATATGCTCAGGAAGTTTTTGAGAAGATTCGAGAGTCGGGAGGCAGAGCAGAGATGTTTGATGCAGATGAGACCCTTGGCAAAAGAATTCGAAATTCTCAAATGCAAAAAATTCCCTTTACTCTTGTGGTAGGAGAAAAAGAAGAAAGTGAAGGGTCGGTAACTGTCCGGAAATATGGTTTAGAGAAAGAAGAGAAAATGAAGCTTGAAAATTTTTTGAAAGCCTTGCAATAAAATATTTTGAACATTCCTTCCAAACAAAATGGCAAAATGCGAGTGCTCGCTTTTGGCGCGTTTGATATTATTCACCCTGGGCACATCGATTTTCTCAAAAGTGCAAAAAAACTGGGAGATGAACTGTTTGTGGTGATTGCAAAAGACAGTACTGTGAAAAAAAGAAAAGGAAGGAATACTCATTTTTCAGAAACTATTCGTGTGCAAAATATTGAGGAACTTGGTATCGCTGATGGGGTCTATCTTGGGGAAAAAGAAGACTATCTTCTGATCCCAAAGATGATAGACCCAGATATTATCGCCTTGGGATATGATCAGAAAGCCCCTATGAAGCTTCTAGATGAGAATTTTTCTGAGGCAATAATCACTCGACTTTTACCCCATTTTCCCGAAGAATTTAAATCGTCAAAACTGAGAAACATATTCCCTGGGAACTCTCATTTATGAACACTCTTTCTCTCAAGCGCGGCGTCACAGAATTTATTCATCTTTTTTGGAGAAATAAATGGATGAGTTTGTGGACGATCTTGGCAATGGCCATGGTTTTTTTCCTGACCTGGATGATATTTTCAGTTAATAGCTCATCTCAAACTCTTATAGACCGAGTAGAAGAGAAGGTGGATGTAGGAGTTTTTTTTGAACCTGACACACGTCAGTTTCAAATTGACGCACTTTTATTAGAACTTGAGACGCTGCAAAAAGACAAAAAAATACAGAGCTATCAACCTTTTTCCAAAGATGAGGCGCTTAACGAAATGAAAGAAAAATTTCCAGACAAAGTTCGATTTTTGGAACGATATCAACTCGGAAATCCATTACAGGCATCAGTAGAAATAGTGCCGGGTACATGGTCGCCAAATGAAATATTTGTTTTTTTGGAAGATCCTCAGTTTGATGACGTTATCGATCGAAGTTTTTTTAATAGATATGAAGAAAAGAAATCACAAGTAAACAGAATTCTTCAACTTCTTTCTTTTTTCCGTCAGAGTGGATTTTTCTTGGTAACAGTATTCCTTGCTATTTCTGCATTTCTTATAGCATTTTTTGTGTCTTCCATCTTGCATCAACGGAAGAAAGAAATATTTATCATGCGTCTGGTAGGAGCGGAGCATTCGTTCATCCGTTTTCCATTTGTAATCAATGGAGTTTTTTTGGCACTTTGTTCATTTTTGGGAAGCTTTGTTCTTTTCTTTCTTTTCCTCAAAACCATTGCTCCTCGTGCTGTGAATTTCTTTACCTCTCAATCAGATCAAGTCTTTCTGTTGCAAGTGCTTTCAGAGTTACAATACACGTTCCTCACATCCTTTTGGAAGGCAATAGGATTTCTTATTTTAGGTGCGTTCATCATTTCATTTTTCACTGTAGAAAAGTTTATTCGGAAGCACCATTTATTCTCAGAAGAATAAAAACTATGTTTTCTTTCATTTTTTCTGCACATGCGAGAAATAACTGATCGCGGTATTCTGCTCCATGTTCAGCCATATCAAGAGAGTGATGCCTTGCTTACCTTCTTAATGGAAAAAGAGGGAAAGAGAAAACTGATTGCCAAAGGAATACGAAGCGCACGCAGCAAACGGCAAGGAACAATACAAATTTTTTCAGAAATGAAACTTGCTCGATCAATTCCTAAAAATGAGCAAGCCCTTGCCAGACTCCTCTCAACAGAATTTCTCTTTGCTCCTGATGTTTCAGATCCGATACTTTTGGCAGAACTTTCTCTCTTGGCAGAAGCTTCTCTAAAGCTCCTTGCGGAGAGGCAAGTCATTTCAGGCGTGTTTTCTCTCTGGCAAAAATTTCTTCAAATCTCCTTTGCAAAGCCTCGTGAAGAAATATGTGGTTTTATACTGCAACTTGGTACTTTGCTGGGAATATTTCCTTATTTTCAGAATTGCACAAAATGCGGGAAAAAATTTTCTAAACAAAGCACTGTATTTTGGCATCCAAAGCAAGGTCTTTTTTGCTGCAAACATCTCACTGATGCAGCAAAACTCACATTCGATGAGATCAAAAGTCTCTTTTTCTTCCAAACCGTTTCATCAGAAAGTTTCTCCAGACTCATACTTCCAGAACAAGATATTCAAAAACTTTTTAATCTCCTCCTTGGCTCTATTGAAGTATTGGCGCAGAAACCATTTTCTTCACGAGAAGTTTTCGAAGAACTTTTTCCAAAAAAGTAAGGAATACTATTTTTTCTTGCATTTCTGCTTCTTTTTTCCTAGACTCGCTCAGCTTTTTTTAGTTTGTCATGCCTGAGCTGTTAGGGGCTGACAGTGCTAAAAAAGCCATTTGTCTCTCTTTATCACAGCAAACACTATTATTATGGCAACAAAAGAAACACCCTCTCATATATCCATGGAGGATATTATGGAGAGCTCTCCGGAGTTTGTTGATATTACTCCAGGTACTGTTATTTCTGGTCGAGTTATTAGCACTGGATCAGGAAAACTCCTCATAGATATTGGTGGAGTTGCAACCGGAATTATTTCTGGAAGAGAACTCAATGACACCTTTGGGACTGCAAAAAATTTACAGATAGGGGATGAAGTAGGGGCTTTTGTCTTAGAGGACGAAACAGATGAAGGAATGATTATTCTCTCTCTCCGAAAAGCAGCTCAAGAAAAATCATGGGAATATTTTGAAAAGATACAGGACGAAGGAGGAACGATAGAAGTCGTAGCCAAAATGGCGAACAAAGGAGGATTGATGGTAGAAGTGAACGGAGTCACGGCATTCTTGCCAGTTTCTCAGCTTTCGCCCCAAAATTACCCGCGTGTAGACGGAGCCAATGCAGAGGCGATACTTGCAAAACTAGAAGCATTGGTGGGGCGTAAGTTTACGACGAAAATAATTCTTCTCGATCTCGAAATTCGTAAACTCGTTGTTTCCGAGAGAGCTGCAACTGCTGAACTGAGAGAAAACGAAATGTCAAAACTAAAACTGAATGATGAGGTAGAAGGTGAAGTTAATGGGATTGTAAAATTTGGCGCATTCGTTCTTTTTGGAAATCTGGAAGGACTGGTACACATTTCTGAAATGACATGGAGTCATGTCAAAACGCCTACAGAACTCTTCAAGCTAGGAGACAAAGTCAAAGTAAAAGTTATTGGGGTAGAGGGGCATAAGATTTCTCTTTCCATCAAACAGCTTGAACCTGATCCATGGCTGGATAAGATTGAATCCTATGAGATAGGATCCTCTCATAAAGGGAGCATTAATAAAGTCACCAATTATGGTATTTTTGTCACCCTCGAGGATGGAGTCAATGGACTGGTCCACACTTCAGAATTTGAAAATGAAAGCATTGATCCTGAAAAAGAGTATAAGGAAGGACAAGAGGTAGAAGTAAAAGTTTTGGAAATTCTTATGGATGATCATTCACTGAGACTGAGCCTCAAGGGAACGACAGAAAAAGAGTCCTCCTCCGAAAAAACTTCCGCCTCCGTCTCCGTTAAAACTTCTGCGGACAAGTCGGCAGATAAAAAGAAAAAACCAGTATCAAAGAAAGAAAAAGCAGAAGAGTCTGTTGATAAAGCTCAGGATAAGAAAGAAGAATCTTCTGAAGAGGAAATTTCAAAAAAAACAGAAGCAAAGGAAGACTCACCAAAAGAGAAAAAATCAAAGACGAAGGTCGCCACAAAAAAAACAGCAGTAAAAAAGAAACCAAAGAAGGCAGACTCAGAGACAAAAAAGAAAACCGAAAAAAAAACAACGAAGAAAACAACAAAAAAAACTGCTGATACGAAAAAGAAAGCAGCTCCGAAAAAATCCGAAAAAAAGAAGAAAAAGTAAACTTGTCTCTCGTTTTACACAGTATGGGTCATAGAAAACCCCCTCGGATGTGTATTCTCACGCGAAAGATTCTTCCGCAGGAAAATCTTTTGCGTATTGTTTGTACTCCTGATAACAACATTCTTCTGGATGTATCAGGAAACATGCTTGGCAGAGGAATGTATGTTCAGAAAGACGAACGTATGATTGCTCAGCTTTTTGATCCAAAAAAGAAAGGACTCTGGAAACATGCTTTGAAGTGTGATATTTCTGAAGAAGATATGCAGGCGATATGGAAAGATATTCAAAAAGTTTTTCTTCAGAGATTATGAAAATTCTAGGAATTGAATCATCATGCGACGAAATAGCAGGAGCAATTGTAGAAGATGGATACGGTGTGCTTTCTACTGTGATAGAATCATCTGCTGAACTTCACAAAAAAACGAAAGGAATAGTTCCAGAGATTGCCGCCAGAGAAGGAGCGCTCAAGATTGCGCCAGTGATTTCCTCCGCACTCATCGAAGCAAAATGCATCTGGAATGATATTGATGCGATCGCCGTGACCAATGGACCCGGACTGCTCGGATCATTATTAGTTGGCATTGAATCTGCAAAAACTCTTGCCATGATCCATGACAAACCGCTGGTCCCTGTGTTTCATATTGCGGGACACATTCTCTCTAATCTTCTAGAACGAGAAGAGGATCCTCACTTTCCCGTTGTATCTCTTACTGTGGCCGGTGGGCACAACGATATTTATTTGTGGAATAAAAACTGGGAATTCAGACATCTGGGAGAAACTGTGGATGATGCGGCTGGAGAAGCGTTCGACAAGGGAGCGCGTATGCTAGGATTGCCGTATCCAGGAGGACCTGCATTGTCCAAATTAGCAGACAAGGGAAAGAGAAAAGCAGTTGCATTTCCCAGACCAATGGAAAAAAGCGGAGACTTCAATTTTTCATTTTCAGGGCTTAAAACAGCGCTCTACTATAAAGTAAAGGAGCTGGGAGTGGGGAGTGAGGAGAGCAAAGATATGAAAAGTTCCCAGTTCCCAGTTCCCAGTTCTCAGCTTGCAGATTTTGCGGCTTCGTATCAAGAGGCGATTGTAGACACACTTGTCATGAAGCTCTTTACGGCGGTCGATGAATATGGAGCGAAAGAAGTTCATCTGGCAGGAGGAGTCTCCGCAAATGAAAGACTCAGGGAGCGATTTGGAGAAGAGGCAAAAAAACGGAATCTCAAAACTCGAATCCCGGAAAAAAGAGAATACTGCACCGATAATGCCGCTATGATTGCCTGCGCTGGATATTACATGTGGCAACACGCTTCCAGTGCGCGACGAAAAAATTTTATATTCCAAAATGTAGATGTGGATCTTTCACATGAGTTTCGGTTTTGAAAATATTCCTTTCCTATATTTCTAAAAAGAAAAAAATTGGACTTAGGTCAATTCAGAAGCGGTTCCACCGAAAATAATATCACCCTTGTTTTTTGAAATACGGTCAACTATAATGCGACCTTATTTTATTAATTTCCGTAATATGGGTCTACCAAAAGGAAATAGGACTTGGGAGTTTATAACATCCAGCTTTGCTGATTCATTTTTGAGCGGGCATGAATCCCCATACGATGAAGTTAATGCGGGTCGATCTCGAGTGGATGATCCACATGGTGTTTTTGCTGTCCTCAACGATATTTCTGAGCAATTACGCAATCTTGTAGATAGCATTGAAAACCCTTCACACTTCTACTCACAACTAATGAAGCAAGTGCCAAAAATACTCAAAAATGAAGAGATACCTGAGGAAGTTCGAGGCCTCATCAAAAAGCTTATAGAGGCTGTTACGCAGGATATTCGAGAAATATATAAAAACCAAGAACTTCCTGAAGACGAGGGACCTGTTTCTGTCTCGCGTAGAGTGATGACTGATATCAAACAAATCTCATGGGTACCTCTCAATGATGATGAAGTTTTAGATCAGATTCAAGTGGAGGATATTCCTGTAAGTGAGATTCCATATCTTACTGATTTGTTGCCACAGCTTGAGATGCTCACTGAGCACAGTGGGGCCAAGGGTGGTGCTGCGAGAGTGGCGTTGAAGCTTCATGTGCTTCAAGATATGGACCTTACTAGTCCAGAAGGAGAAACACTGTTGGAATCATTAAGGGCAGAACTCCCTCTCTCTGATTTAGATTTGGTTTTGACAAAAAAAGAGCCAGATATTTTGGCATTTGCAGAAAAGATGGGAGTACACCCCGTAGATGTGGAAGAAATTGCAGATTTTGAAAAAGCAGCCCTAATAGACCATCTTGGGCGGCGTGATCTTGCTTCCAATCAGGCACTTCTGACAAGAAATCGACTGTACTATACCAGTAGTGCCAAGGAGCAAATGAGAAAAAATTCAGGGGAAGCCAAATCTGTTGTAACCAATATTCCTGGGTTATTTGGAAGAGAAAGTTTTTTTGTGCAAAAAAGAGAGTATTTCGCTGCCAACACCTTATATCGATTTGTTAAAATGGTGGCTGAAGGCAAAAATACTCATTTTGTTGCGCCAAGATATAATTTTGATGCGATTGGAATGGGGAAATATTGGCTCATACTTGTGCGCAAATGGCTCAAGCGAGATGATAGAGCTACAGTTTTTTCGAGAGCGTATTTATGTGCACGGCAAATGGGAGCAACAAAGGTAGAGGCTCCAGCAGATTTTTTTGAGGAACTGATGGATGAAGAATTTGACTTCTTCAGTCAACAAACGACACTTGATGTAACCAAATGGCTTATGAAAAAGTACATTATTTTTTTAGAAAAAATTCTGAGAAGAAAATTTGGACTTTATCCGGAGCGAGCAGGAGAGGTTTTTACGAGTCAAGATGATAGAGAGGTACGCATTGAGCCGGACATTTCAAGTGTTTCTGCAGATGAAATCGCGGCTGTAGAAGATCTATTTGCTAAGCTTGAAAGAAGTGCTCCTCAAAAGGAAGCTGCTGATTCTAAAAATCAACCAAGCGCTATTCCAGAAGCCAGTGAAGGCACCATTATAAAAGTACTTTCACGGTTTGAAGAAAAAAAGAGAGCACAGGTGGGAATCAAAGAGCAAATAATTCGTGAAGCACAAGATACAGGGTTGCAAATAAGGGACTCTATTGTCTATCCAGGATTCCACACTGTTTTTGTATTAAAGATAGAGGAGGGGCTTTTATATTTTCGTGTGTATGACGGCACTATAAATGAAATGACGGTTCCATTGGATGCATTAGAAGCAAATTGCACCTATGAGCGATGTAATGAAGAAAAAGGCTCAAAACGCTACAAACTTTGTTGGGTTATACCAGAAAATGTAACGCCTGAAATTGTAAAAATTGTAAGGTAAGGTATGGATTAAGTAGCAGATCTTATTGGTAATCCAATGCGTTGAAGACCACAATATTCATTGTGTGTACTTCAGAGCGAAGAAATGAGGAATAAGCGATTTATTTCTGTTTCGACCATGCCACCAGAAGTGGTGTGGCGAGAAAGATAGAAGAATATGTTCCGATAACAATACCAGCAGTAAGGGCGAGGACAAAAAAATGAATCCCTTCGATTTTTGCGAGTAAAATGGCAACAAGGACAATGACGGTGGAGATAGAAGTATGCAGTGAGCGAGCCATTGTTTCCCAGACAGACTTTTCGGCGACTTGGGGAAGCTCAGACACGGCAACGCCACGCAGATTTTCTCTCAGGCGATCAAACACCACAATAGTGTCATGTACTGAGAATCCCATAACGGTGAGGAGCGCAGTAATAAAGAGAGTATCGACTTCTACTCCATAAAATTTCCCCAAAAGTGCAAAAATACCAGCAATGATGGTGACGTCATGAAGGAGGGCAACAATAGCCGCGAGGCCAAGTTTCCAACTGGAAAGACCATGTGGCACTTTCCGAAAGGCGAGACTAATAAAGAGCACAATTGCGAGAAGAGTAATTCCTACGGCGATAAATCCATTACGAGTCTGTACTGCGCCTTGAGTCGGACCTACTGTTTCTACTCGGATTGCATCTTCAGTGATGCGGTTTCCTTTTTCTGCAAATGCAGATTTCAGGGATTCTATTTCACTATTTTCCAGTGTTCTCGAGCGCACCAAAATGGCATTCTCCCCAGATTCTACCACTATTTCTCCTTTGTCATCTCCCAATGTTTCACGAAAAATATCTGTAAATTCCTGACGAGCGATGGGCTCAGAAAAAGGAAGATACATCTTACTTCCTCCAGTAAAATCAATTCCCGCTTTGAGTCCAAAACCTGGAGACAAGAGAAAAAACAAACTTGCTGCCACTAGAAGTGCAGAGAGAGAGAACCATGTTTTTGAAGAGGGAATAATGGGAAATTTCATTTTGTTCAGGAGTCAAAATAATTCTCGCGTATGGTAGGTAAAAAGCCAGTAGAAAGCAAGAGTTCTGTCATCCTGAAGGAGGTACGACTGAAGGATCTCGAGATTCTTCTCCGCCTACGGCGAATCAGAATGACATTTATTTTTCTGTTTTTAAACCCCCTGCATCTCCCTTACCAAAGAGAGGTTTTTTTTTACTCCTCCCTTAACAAGGGAGGCTGGGTGGGTTTATAATACAAACCCCCTAAATCCCCCTTTTCAAGGGGGACAAAAAAGATTCATACTTCATGTACTATGCACATTCCTCCAAAACCTCCACACGACCGATCGCATCTTCTTACTTTGGAACATCCGAAGTACAGAAAGGCAGTAGATAAGTTCTTTGACTTTCAATTTTCTGGAGACGGGGAAGATCTCACAAGTGATCTCTTCATACAACAAGAGACAAAAATCTCTGCAAAAATTATCTCTCGAGAAAATGGAATACTGGCGGGACAGGAAGAAATTTTGTATCTTCTTCAAGGTCTGAACATCAAGGACACATGGCATTTTCAAGATGGAGAAGAATTTAAGGGCGCAGATGAGATCCTTACTCTCTCTGGAGATGGAAAAGAAATACTGAGAATCGAACGAACACTTCTCAACACTCTCTCGCGGATGTCTGGTATTGCCACTCACACAAATCGATTTTCTTCCCAATTACCGAAAAGTATATATTTTGCCGCAACACGAAAAACACTCTGGGGGATGTTGGACAAAAAAGCAGTTACCCTTGGTGGCGGACTCACACATCGACTTGGACTTTTTGACGCTGTGCTTGTCAAAGAAAATCACCTCAGTCTTTCCGATGGAATTAAAAATGTCGTGGAAAAAGTTTCCCAACAAAACACAGCAGATTTTTGGGAGATAGAGGTGGAAACAGAAGATGAATTTTTTACGGTACTTGATACTTTAGAACAATTCCCGTCCGAAACACCTGGAGTGATCATGTTGGACAATTTCATTCCAGAGGATATTTCTCATGTTCTCAACAAAATTGATATCCAAGAATGGAATGGAAAAAATATTTTCTTTGAGGCCTCAGGAGGAATTTCTCCTAAAAACTTTTTGGGATTTGCTGACACTGGAGTGAATATCCTTTCTGCTGGTTTTCTGACCAAGCATGCTCAGTCGCTTGATTTCTCCATGAAAGTCTAAAAATCATAAGTTTATTTTTGAAGCCAAATTGTTCTGTGTCATACTGGAGCCGTAATTCTTTTCATATGTCCAAAATCATAAATATTGAGGCCTTAGAAGTCCTCGATTCTCGAGGGAGTCCAACGGTAGAGGTTCTTGCAGAGCTCAAAAGTGGTGTTTCAGCCAGAGCTATTGTTCCTTCTGGGGCGTCTACGGGAACCCATGAAGCTCTGGAGCTTCGTGATGGAGACAAAAAACGATATCTGGGGAAAGGTGTTTTGAACGCTGTAAAGAATGTAAATACTGAGCTCAAGAAGGCAATCGTGGAAATGGAAAGTGGAGAGCAAAAAGAACTCGATCACAAGATGATAGATCTGGATGGCACCATGAACAAAGGACGTTTGGGAGCGAATGCCATCCTTGGTATTTCACTCGCCGTGGCAAAGGCGCATGCTCAAGAGTTAAATATTCCACTCTTTCAATATTTTGGATCTCTTGCGGAAAATTCAGATCCAGTACTGCTCCCGACTCCCATGATGAATGTAATAAACGGAGGAGAACACGCAGACTCTGGATTGGAGATTCAGGAATTTATGATTATGCCCACGGGAGCCAATTCATTTTCAGAGGCACTCCAAATGGGATCAGAGACATTTCATCATCTCAAAAAAATTCTACAGTCTCGAAAAATGGTGACGGCGGTAGGAGATGAAGGAGGATTTGCCCCGCATTTAAAAAAGAATGCAGATGCCATTGAGGTTATTCTCGAGGCAGTAGAAGCTGCCGGTCATGATGGAAAAATACAGATCGCTCTTGATGCCGCTGCATCGGAGTTTTATGAGGATGAAAAAGGATACCGAGTAGACGGAGAATGGAAAAACTCTGAAGAACTTGGGCAATATTATATTGATCTTTGTGACAGATACCCGATTATTTCTATTGAAGATGCCTTTTCTGAAGATGATTGGGATGCATTCACATCTCTCACCGCTCATATTGGAGACAAAGTGCAACTTGTAGGAGATGATCTGTGTGTGACAAATCCTCGAAGGGTGCAGATGTGTATTGCTCGCAAATGCGTCAATTCACTCCTCGTCAAATTTAACCAGATTGGAACTCTCTCCGAAACGATCGAAACCGTGCAAATGGCGGTAAAAACAGGAAAATGGACAGCTGTCATGAGTCATCGTAGTGGAGAATCTGAAGACACTACTATTTCCGATTTGGCAGTAGGACTTGAGACCGGACAGATCAAAGCCGGATCACTCTCTCGTACCGATCGTATTGCCAAATACAATCAGCTCCTGAGGATAGAAAAACAGCTTGGAAACAAGGCAAGATATCAAGGTGCAATATGATGAAACTCTGTAATTCAGAAAGAAGATACTAGTTTCCTATCAAAAATATTCCCTTTACCCATGGAAGAAACACGTCAGGTCTGGTGCAAATAACGAGTATCACAGAAATAACAAGCCCTAATGCCGCGAGCATAATGTCTTTTGCGACCAAATAGACACTCTCTTTAAAGGGACCTTTTGAACCAGCAAAGTGAGAGAGGATGATTTCTCTTCCCGCCAAAAGTCCCAAAAAGACCCAGGTAGTACTCATGGGAATATCGTTGATCTTTTTAAAATACAGCAGAATAAATGCCAGCATAATATCGATAAGTGTTGCTGCCCGTACTTCTACGACGTCTTTTTTTTCTCGAACAATGGATTGGATACGTCCTCCTTTTATAAAAAGTAAGAATCCAATTAGTAAAAATCCAATCGACGTCATTATCAAAAAATTTTCCCATGAAATAATGCGTGGAAAAAACACAGCAATATTGGAGGTATCTTGCATCAGCCACGAGGACCAGAGAAAGGCAGTAGACGCCCATTGTAAAATTCTCCAGCGCTTTTGTTGCGATTGAGAAAGAGGTTTTGCAAAATATGCACCAAAAAATTTAGATAGTGCTCCCCAAAAAAGGAAAGCACATATAAATGCGAGTGCATATCCAAAGAGACTTTTGACGATCATTTTTTCTACGGTCTTGGCAGTAGAAAAAACAGAAAGCAACAGAAAAGTGGTGCTCACAGGAATACGATACCTTGTCAGAAGCAAGAGGACAGCAGGTGCAAAAATTTGGAAGAATGAAAATGTATTGGTGTACTGGATCTTATTCAGCCTCCCAAATGCTACATCGCCTTGGTTTGCATGCCATCCATACGTCATGACCACTATAAAAATACCTCCAATAAACATCCAGAGCACCCACCATTTTATTTTTTCATTAGATGTCAAAAATGTCCCAAGGGTTTGAATACTGTCATTGCCAATGGCACTATATGCAGCCAAAATGAACCCTGTCCACATGGCAATGTCTGGCCTTTGAAATATATATCCAATTCCAGCGGTGAGTGCGACGAAGAAAAGAAGAAAAGGCGCCTCTTTTTTTAATATTTCCATTCTTGTCTTTAAAAAAATCAAAAAGGAGCATAGCAAAGGTGCCATAATGTATAAAGAAAAAAAGCAAATCTCTTCTGTTTTTACATGATTTTGAGTACACTCTCTCTGCTGTTTTTTTAAAATTTATGAAACTCAAATACTACGGAAACTTTGCTTTTAGCGGTGAAACAAAAAATGGAATGTTTACGATCAATCCATCTAAAAAGAATGAAACACTTTTGTTTTCTGTCTTTACTGGTCAAGACAGAGATATGAATTTTGATGGCAATTTCCTCAGTTGGCCAGGCGAGTATGAATTTGGAGGGACCGCTGCACAGCTTTTTGAACTGCATAATAAATCTCTTGGAGTAAAACTCCTTACAGAAGATGTGCGAGTAGTTTTTCTCCCTGCCTTAGACAAAGAACTCACAGAAAATGATATGGAAATACTCGGAAATGTAGATGTTCTGGTTTTGGAGGTGAATGAAGTGAAACCTGCTCTCAAAAAAATGGTGGAAGAAATAGACCCCAAAGCAGTGATTGTAGTAGGAACAGCACAAGAAAAATTCTTGGCAGAAATGGGCGCCGGTTCAGAGGAGGCAATAAAAGAATTTGTTTGCACGACTTCTTCTCTTCCTTCTGATAAAACAATATTTCCAAAGCTTACTGCGTAAGCAAGTTGAAAGTTACAAGTTATAAAGTCTGAAAGTTACACTTCTTACTTTATACTTTTGACTTTATACTTCCGACTGTCTTGCTCCCGTAGTTCAATGGATAGAACAAGGTCCTCCTAAGACTTAGATACAGGTTCGATTCCTGTCGGGGGCACCATTCGACTTCGCTCATGGCAAGTTCTCTTTCGCATCGCTGAACTCACTCGATGAGAGGCTGAATTTCAAATGGATAATCGAGTGCGGCGGCTAAAGCCAGAATCGCAGGCCTGAAATCGTTACTCGGCGCCGCCTTTCCGCTTTCCCAACTTGCTACCGTTGATTGGGATGGAGCTTTGCCAACGCCCAAGTATGTCTCTAGTTCGGTCGCGAACTCGCTCTGGGTGACGTTTATGAACTGGCGAAGATTGCGAATTTGTTCGCCGACAGCTTTCGCGTCAATAGCATCCCCCCATCGAACTCGAGCAGCCTGCCGAGCAAGCGCCTTGCGCTTCTCAGGAGACCGTGAGAGGGCTGCCATTTTTGCGTTCCTACTCCGCTGTTCAGCATTAGTCCTAAGAGCACTTGAGACCCCGCCTCGACGCTGGTTCTCCTCAGGGGCGTAATCGAAATCAATGTTTCTTCTAACTTCTTCAATTGCATACGCTAGAACTCTGAGGCTCTTATTCTCCTTGGAGAGCTTCGCGTTTTGCTCGAACAGCACTTCTAATTCTATTTCGAGTTCCTTCCGACTTAATAAGCTAAGATCATTCACAGTTTTATAAAAAAATGCCAGCATAACGATAATATTCTGGAAAAAAAGCAATGACAGTGCCGTTCGAATAGATCTGTAAGCCTGATCCACTCATGCGCATTGACACAATAAGGTCTTTTGAACCGTTCAACATAAAAATGCCGATGGACAGGGCAACAGCAACAAGCACGCCTGCAAATGTTTTTTTTGACATAACCATTTTAAGAAGCTACACCATATACACATTGTAGCAAAGCACCCCCCCAACAATAAGTGCCACGAGTCCCCAGAAGCTCATTGATCCAGATGTCGAAAACTTTTTCATCATGCCCTTGAGTGTTTTTCCTGAAAAAATCATATACATCACGCTCTCGAGAATCATGCCCCAACCAGTGAGGGTGATGATTAGATATATGTTTGGTTCCCACACATTATATTTGCTGATGATGAGAAGTCCCAGAACAAGTTCCAGGAGCGCAAGTTCAAAAAGTCGAAAGTGGTTTTCGGTGTAGTATTTGAGAAGTTTTACCCAAACTTTGGGATACATGAGAGCGCTGAGTCCTATGACAACGTAGACAGGTCCGATAATGGACGCGAGATAATGACCAGATTCCATAAAAAAAGGGGATAAAAGGAGAAGGATGCTTGTATTGTATCACGTTCTTCATTGATTCTAAGAATAGGTGATTTTTTATGTTTTTATAAAAAATACCAATGGATGCCAAAAATAGAATCATATCGGGATTATAAAAAATTAGGACTATTTTATAACGACTGAACCTTTTTTCTTTCTCGCGGCAAGGATTCTTTCTTGTGTCCAGATTCGGAGGTCCACATCCAATGGACGCCTCGCCCTAATATGGCGTTTTATTTTTTTTCGAATATAAACCATGCGTTGTGAGATATTACCACATGCTGTATTTAGTTCGCTCGCTATTTCCTGATAGGAAAGACCCTTCACAAAAAAGAACAATGTATTTTGTTGCAGAGAAGTCAAACCTACAGTTTGAGCAAGCTGATAGATATGAATTTTGTCGGGATCTTTGTCAGCATCTGAATCAGATTTCTTATTCATAAGTGAAGTTGTGGAAATATCACTCTCAGCACCTCCAATTCGATCTTCAGATTCCTCTAAATTCAGAATATCGGACACCACCCAGTCATACAAATCTTTATTATCTCTCTGCAATATATCCAACCGAAACTCTATTGTGTATAGGGAGTCTTTTAGCCGTGTCCTCACTTGGGATACGGTTATGCCAAGAGTAGAAGCAATCTGATCAGGAGACTGAAGATCATTATACGTAAGATCCAAACACTTAGTACTCATATCACTTAAACGAAGCGCTGTTTGTAACCTAGCCAGAAGCCACAGGCTCTGAGTGCGCGTAATACCTGACGAATCTTTATTATCAGATAGTTGATCAGGAGAAGAAAGAGGCACTACTGGAGGAACTATTTCATCCATGAAAGAATAAAAAATTATATAAACATATCGTACTTGCAAAACACTAAGAGATCTCACCCAAGCTCTCTGCAAAGAAGAATCTTATATGTTCTGCATCAATAACTAGATTTTTAGGAGAGTGAAGGGTTGCAAGGACATATGCTTGTCTTAAAATAGCCTGCAATTCTCTAATATTTCCAGGGAATGAATGGTCTTTGAGTTTGTTTCGTGCTGCATCCTTGATGTGGAGCTGAGGATGGAGCTGTTTTAAAAAAATGCGAAGAAGGGGATCAATATCTTCAATTCTATCTTTTAGTTTGGGAATAATAATATGAGATTGTGCAATGCGGTAGAGCAAGTCGGAACGGAAAGTGTGAGATTGTATCTCCTGAGTAAGGTCTCTATTAGTAGCGGCAATAACCCTTCCTCTAAATTTAGTATCCTCATTGCTTCCAACTGGACGAAATTCTTTCTCTTGCAAGACTCGCAAGAGCTTTGATTGTACTCGTGGATCCATTTCTCCAATTTCATCAAGAAAGAGAGTTCCGCGCTCTACAGTTTCGAATAAGCCTTTTCTGTTCGAGGTCGCCCCTGTGAACGATCCTCGCTTATGTCCAAAGAGTTCACTCTCAAGAAGATCAGCGGGGATGGCTGAACAATTAATGGCAGAAAATGGAAACCGGGCTCTATCAGAACTTTCATGTAAAAGACGAGCAATACCTTCTTTTCCCACTCCGGTTTCACCGAGAATAAGCACGGGCATTTTTTCACTCGCCAGTCTTTTTGCTAAGAGTACAGCCGTATGCATTTGCTCATTTATATATACATATTCTTCTCCACCTGCTTCAAAAGTATGTATCTCAGAAGCCTCCTTTGACCTTAGAGAGACAGGAGAAGAGTTTGTTGCATTGGAATGAGGGGAACGATAATTATGTACTAAGATTCGAAAGTCAGAATAATTGGTAACAGTATTTGTTGGACAAAAAAGCAGGGCAGGATTTTTAAGTACTATGTCGATAAAGACCCCAAAAGGAATGTCATGTTGAGTGCATACATCGTTTATATGTTTTTTAATATCAAATGTTTTATCTATGAGTCTTCCTTCGATACGACTATCAATTAAAGTATTTCTAGCATGAGTGATCAGCGTATTTTCCAGATCTACATTCTTAAGATTCAGCCTTGCGAGTTGAGTGAATATGATTTTCAAAGTGGGATTTGTTGTCGCATCTAGTGCTTCCTTCAATTCTATTCGTGGCATTACGGCAGCTGGCTTTTTGAGGTCTTTCTTCCCTCTCTTTCTTCTAGCAAGAATTTTTTCCTCAATCCAAGTGTGAAACTCTGAATCTAGAAGAAGGTTGTCTTCAAGGTAGACCTTTATTTTTCTTCGAGAGTGAAAAATGAGTTGTGATACGCTAGATTCGGTACTATCTAATATAGTCGCAATTTTTCCAGTGGAGTGCCCTTGTACCAGAAGAGACAATACCTTTTTTCTCGGAAGGGTCAATTTTACAGCTTTGGAAAGGATATCAATATTTTTTTGATCAATAGTATTATCAACGCTTAGGGAAATTTCAGGAATTATCGAACAAGATGCTGGAGCGTTTCCACTTCGCTTCTTTTTTTCTGGCTTTAGAATATTTTTTATTACCCAGTTATACAGCTTTTTATGATGCTGCTCCAGATCTTCTGAAGCACTTTTGATCACCTCCAGACCGTTGTCTATCAGTATTTCTATATCTCTCTTTGTGATAGAAAGGGTGTTGGCAATTTGTTCAAGAGACCGACCTTCATCATAAGCAAGATATAAACATTGAGAGATCAAAGAACTTAGTCCCAAGACTTTTTGTAACAAATGAACATGCTGCGAAAATCTGTCATTAGTTCCTCCAATAGAAGAAACACCCACTGAACTATCTGGAGGAACACTTGTAGAAGTGTTTCTGATTTGTTCTATTCCGCTTTGAGGCTCTGTTCTAATGATAATGCCTAAATCAGGAAAAAGAGAGCTTAGCCAAGTAGACAACTCTTCATCTTTTTGCACGTCCTCTATCTTATTTTTTATTTTGTTTTGACTACTCATTAGACACATTCTTACTTGAGTCACATTCTCATCAATAATTTTAGCGATATTCTGTAAAGAATCCCCCTCAATATACGTAAGCCTAAAGCATCGCTCTTCCCTCGCTTGTAAATCAACAATTCTCTGTAATTGAATGAGATTCCTCAAAGAAGCTTTTTTAGGTCCTGGATCCAAGCTAGAATGTTGACTAGGGACGAGAACAGGCACTGCTGGAGATGCGATTTCGACCATAAATAGGATAAAAATTACGCAAATATTAATAAGGAATCGCACTGTACTATTATGCAATACTTTTGTCAAAAATTGTTCTTGAGCATGTCTCTTCGGTTTTTACCACTTCTTCTTCAGAAGTATCACTAACACCAAAAGAGCAAACACGCCTGTAATTCCTATTACATACCAGAATGCAAATGGAGAGTCAGCAAAAGGAAGGCGAATATTCATGCCATACATACTGCTGATAATTGTGGGAATGGTGAGTGAGACGGTAAGGGCCGTTAGGATTTTGATAAATTTATTCAAATTGTTCGACATAATGGTGGAGTATCCTTCTCGAACATTCACGATGGATTTGAAATTATTCTTGCTCAATTCCTGCAACTCATGATTGTTCAAATAGAAATCTTCTACCATATCTTTTTGCTCTGCACTCAGTTCCATCATGGGGTGCAGAGAAAGTTTTTGCAAAATGGCATTCATGGGGACCAGTGCCGCGAGCAGGTCATTGAGAATCCCTTCAAAACGAACAAATCGGATAATATCTTCGTTCTCAATGTCCTCTATCTCTGCACTGATACTCCGAATATTTCGAGCGATGCGAGAAAGAAAAATCATAAATGCGACATCAATTTCTTCCAGAAGCGTAATAAACAGTTCAGAAACTTGTGTTGAAGGAAATGCACACTTTTTTTCTGCCCACTTCTTCAAAAAAGGCAGAGGAGCGTTGGAGACAGTGGTAATAAATTCTTTCCCCACTGCTACCAGTAATGGCACTGTGGACACCTTCTCACCTGATTGATAGGGAAGTCTGGTAAAGAAATTACAGCACTCCTTTTTCTGTTTCAAGTCGAGGAACTTCATATGGATCCAAGGCATCATTCAGAAGATCTTCATCGAGTTTGCATTTTTTCTGCAAATAGAGGAGGTCTTCTTCTGTTGGTTTTTCGGCATACACCCATGAGTTTTTTTGCAATGTTTGAATTGCTTGTAACTTTTTTTGCTTGTTGGTTTTATGATAGATCTGGATCATAGTTTTTGAATAATTCTCTGAGCACAATGTACAAGATTTTTGAAGGAAAGAAAAAATATTTGTCCAATTTTTTATTTCTCAAAGAAGCTCAATTTTTAATGATGTTTTCTCAAGAGAACAAACCTATTTCACTTTAATTTTTTATTCCACTAAATTACAATTAAAAAAAATTTTATATGCAAAAATACGCAGATAACCAATGGGGATTTGATGTGCATACCACAGTCCCTTTTTTGGCATTCCGAGCACTGAGGGAAATTGCCGTTGAAAATGTAGGAGAGGCTAATGTTCTAGATCTTTCTCAAGGAGAGCCGGGGTATGGATTTGCCCCAACAGTGCGTTCACGAGAGCTCTATGCCTTTTTACTCCTTTTGGATACAGAGTTTAACAACAATGTGACCAATATTCATTTTGCCGAATATTCAAGAGAGAGCCTTCCTCATATTCTGAGCTCTATTCAGCGTGTTGCTCAAGAAAATTACACTTCAAAAAAAGCAAAAGGGATACTTCGTTCTTTTGATATCTTTCTTGATGAACTTGAAAAAATTTCTCAGAATCAGAATTTAGGATTCGGAAGATTTGAGATTCTTTATGACATTTTCAAATTTTCTATTCCTTCGGGCGGCAGATACCCCAATCCTTGGGGAGAGCCAGTTGTAAGAGCTGCTGTGGCAGAAGAATATGTTGATATGCTCAAACTTCCAGTCAATTCTGAAGATCTCATGCTTCTGAGTGGTGCGTCACATGGTATCGGAAGCGTCTTTAAAGGACTTGGAGAAGAAGGTATCGGATACTTACAATCGGGAGATACGGTTGTAATGACATCTCCAGTGTATGCACCATATAACAATTTGCTCGAAGAGAGAGGCATCAATATACTCTCACTCTCTGTTGATCCTATGACCGGTGCAGTCTTTCAAAAGAGCCTCGAGACGCTGCAAAGTTTTTCAGGTCGAATTAAGGCAATGGTTCTCATTAACCCTAATAATCCAACAGGATTCCCATATGGAAGAGATTTGCTACAAGTAATTACTGACCTCGCGGAAAAACACAACGCTCTTATTATTTCAGATGAGGTATATTTGCAGTTTTTTGATGATGCACAGAGTATTTTTTCTATTCCCGAGGCGCAAAAGCGCACGATACATATTTCATCTCTTTCTAAAATAGAACGCGCCACCGGGGTGAGATTTGGTGCGTTTTGCATTTTGCCAGAGGGACGAGAATATATTTCTCAAAAAATTCTCAAAAATCATCTTCAGAATTATAGAGGAGATATTGTGTGGCTCCTCTATCTCGCCAAATCTCCCGGAGGAAAAAATATTGGTGTATTCCAACATATCACAGGAATACCAGGACCTTCTCAAATTCTCGGACTTTGCCATCTCATTCTTGGGAAAGAAGAGCGCATGCAATATGTGCAAGATGTACAAAAAAAAGTGCAGATTTTTTATGAAACTCTGGGGCTCAAATTTAAAGGAAACAGTTACTATGGCATGTTTGATATGACAGAACTCGAAAATGATGAGAAGAACAAACTCCCTGTTGAACAAAAGTTTGGTGAGATTGCTGAGAGAGGAGTAGTTCTCATGCCAGCAAATTTATTTTTTTCTCAGAGCGACAGAGATGAGAAAAACAGAACATCTGTGGTGCGAGTATCTCTCCCTAATCTCAGTTTTGAAAACACGAAAAAAGCCGCTGAAATCATCAAAAATTATTTACAAAACTAAGGCAGTTTTTTGCTCAGCATTATTTTTTTGTGCGTCAATAAAAAAACGGCCAGTCTTTTGACAAAAAAATAAAAGTTGCTAATATAATTTTTGCATTTTGCTATTTTCATGCCTTCAGAATCACAAAAACAATATACCCTTCTCAGAGGAGCACCTTTGCCGGAAACGTTTCCCAGTGAATTTCAAAATGGTCAGGAAATTGGAGAAACATTCGCTTCACTGATAAGTAATGATAAGGATTTACTTGGCTATAGAGGACCAGATTTTATGGGCTACGGACCTCTCCGAGAGTTTTTAGCCCAAAAGCATGGAGTGGAGTCAGATCAGATCATTATGGGACATGGAGGAATGGATGTAACGTCACACTGGCTTACATTCCTGAACAAACAAAGAGCAGATGCACACCAGAAAAAGGAGGCAGTGTTGAGCAGACGAGTTTCGGTCGCCGTAGAGGCTCCTACTTATGACCGTATGCTTCAAAACATTTACCACAATAATATGGAGGCTGTGGGCATTCTTATGACACCAGAAGGTCTCGATTTAGAATGCCTAGAGGATCTTGCTCGATCTGGATCAATTGATGGTTTTTATGGTATTCCTATTGGACAAAATCCAAGTTCGTATAATTATTCTCCAGAACAAAGAGAGGCCGTTGAAGAAATATGTGCCAAATATGACGTTTTTGTGCTCTGGGATCTTGCTTATCAAAACCTTACATACGGATGGGATGCAGAAGAATTCACCAATCCAAAGGATCACGTTGTTGCCCAATTAAATTTTACTAAAGAGATTTCACCTGGACTCAAGTGTGGCTATTTAGTTCTCCCCAAAGTACTTGTTGAGCAAATGAAGGAGGTTGTAAGCAGCGCTAGATTAAATGCCATACACCCTGTTCATGCTCTGTATCATCGTTTTCTGGAGACAAGTCGTTACCCGGAGCATATTCAATCTTTAAAAGAGTTATTTAGCCAACGCATAACAGGTTTTCTTAATACCTTAGAAGAACACACTCCCACTGCGATATACAATTCTGATCTGAGCTCTGGATATTTTATACAGCCACGATTTCCGGGAATTCAGGATCATGACAAATTTATGAAAGCGTTACAAACAAGAGGTGTACAGATAGGAGATGCCAGAAATACATACCCCGAAGGGCACAAGCATGTTGGGGTTGGTGAAATACGTTTTGCTCCAGCAATTCTAATGCCAGAAGAGAGGGATGCTGTTTTGCAGATTATAAATGAAGTGCACCAAAATCTTGCTCTATAGAATTTTAAAGATCTGAATATATGAAGTATGGAATCCTGCGATCCTTACGTTTCAAAGAACTTGAAGCGCTTGTAATATCAGAAGAAGATGAAAATTTTTCATATGATCCTCCAGTTCGACTCGGGATATGGATGAATGAATCTCATATTGCATCAGGACAAAAATTTGCGCTTGAAGAGTTTTCCATGCGAAAAGAAATTGAAGGGGCACGATGTGCCCCGGTAGCGCTACTTTTTCAGAGACCCTTTCTCATTGGAGCAGATCGTTTTCATGATCACTTGGCAAAGGAAACACTTCCTCAATTTCAGGGACAGGGCCTTATGAAAACTTTGTATAACATTAGAGAAAAACTCTTTGGGATATTTCAGAGAGAACATGAAAATCTCTATTCGAACATAAGATTTCTTCAAAGTGTTGGATATGAAGTGAAAGGAACAAGAAATTCAGAAACACATGGAATAGAGCCTCTTACGGAGAGTGAAAAAACAACTCTTGCAATAAGCATACGGGACAAAACAGTCGGGGCGACACCGTTTGTGTGTGTCTTGGAAAAAGCTTAAAGAGCCCTTCTTAAAATAGTAAGTATTTTATGACTTACTACGCGCAGAAGGTCTTTATCACTTGCTTCTCTTATTCCATGAACAGATCCAAAAGTATTCAGAAGCTTCTTTTTTGTCTTTGGACCAACGCCAGCGATGTCATCAAGCACAGATTTTTGTTGAGATTTTTGATGCAATGATTTGTGATACGTCACAGCAAAACGATGAGCTTCATCACGAATGCGCTGAAGCAGTTTTCCCTCAGAAGAACTTTTCGTAATAGCAATTGGCTTTGATCTGCCTGGCACATACACTTCTTCATTCTTCTTTGCCAAGGAGCACAGAGCGACACGTCTCACTTCTGGAAATTTTTTCAAAATTTTATATGCACTGCTGAGCTGTCCCTTGCCGCCATCAATCACTATAAGATCTGGTTTTTTTTCCAGGCTGTCTTTTGCTTTTTTCTTTTTTCCAATATTTTTGTACACCAATTTTCCCGCTTCATCTGCAAATCCAAATTGCTCGAGTTTTTCCATAGGAATGCGTAACGATAAGTTCTTGTCAAGAAACAACTTTTTACTCTCAGAAGTTTCTATAAATTTTTTGAGTAAAAAACACGCCAATCCTTTTTCTGCCCAAACAAATTTTATTTCTTCTGTGTCTTTTTTCTTCTCTTTTTGACTCTGAAGAACACCCGCAATCTCTTTTTCTTTTTTGAGAATTAAAAATTCATCAATATGTATCTTCTTTCCAGTTTTTTGCTTTTGTTTTTTCAAAATCACTCGCACCATTTCCTGATCCTTTTTACTCCTAAGCTTTTGTATTTTATATTCCTCAGGAAGCTCTTCGGGAAAATGACTGAGTCTTCTAAAAAGTACTTCTTCCATACTTTTATAATCGTCAATTTCCCCCTGCTCAACTGACCTGAGTTTAAAACGTCTATATTCAGAGTTTTTTGCTTCTCCATCTTGAAACACCACCATAGATCCTACGGTTTCTGTTCCTCCCAAGTGTGAAATATCATAGCACTCAATTCTCTTTGGAAACTGTTTCATTCCCAGTTTTTTTTGTAATGTGTCGAGAGTTTTTTCAATATCTTCTTCATGTTTAATAAAGCTGGCAGCATTACGCATGGCATAACTCATAGCATTCTGCTCAGCTAAATCCAGAAGTTTTTTCCGCTTTCCTTTTTGAGGGAGCGAAATCTTTACATTCTGATTCCATTTGCTCGTAAAAAACTCTTCCCAGACATTCCTTTCTGCACTCGGAAAAACTTTTTCTGACACAACAATGTTTTTGGGAGTATCTGCACTGCGATCAGCGTGTTCTCTCAAAAAAGCACAGAGCCCCTCAGTAGCATCCTCATCACTACTATTTGGCAAAGAAAATGTTTCAGAACTAATCACTTTTCCATCACGAATTTGAAATAGATGAAAAAATGAGCGTCCAAATTTTTGTATACCCCCGAGAACATCTGCAGAAAGCTCATCTGGAGCAGAAACTATTTGGCGCTGAGAAATACTCTGCACTGCTGTGTATAAATCGCGAATACGAGCTGCTTTTTCAAATTGTTTTTTTTCTGCAGCGCTTTTCATGTTTTCTTCCAATTCTTTGAGAGTTTCTTGTACATGTCCTCTGAGGAATCGAATTGCTTTGTCAATTCGCTCGCGGTACTCAATCTTTGAGATATTACCAATGCAAGGCGCTGCACATTTGCCGATATGAAAATTGAGGCATGGATACTTGATATTCCCCGGATTCCTTACTTCTACTTTCCCTGGTTTTATTTCTGTAATTTCTAAGTGAGTTGAACGAAAAAGGAATATATCCCTTAGGAGATCAATCGTTTTTCGCACTGATGCAGCGGAAGTTTTAGGTCCAAAATACAAACTTCCGTCTTTGACGATTCGTCTGGTAAAGAGAATACGAGGAAAATCTTCTGCCAGAGTAATGCAAAAGTATGCAAAGTTTTTATCATCCCTGAGAAGAATATTAAACTTTGGTCGTTTTTCCTTAATGATATTTGATTCGAGTATCAGAGCCTCTCCTTCTGATGATACCTCTGTCCAAGTAATGTCCTTAGTTTTTTCTCTCATTTTTTTGAGACGTGGCCCAAGATGAGCTGAAGGACGAAAATATGTTTGCACCCTTTTTTTGAGATTTTTTGCTTTACCGGCGTACAGAGTTTCTCCGTCTTCATTCAACATTTCGTATACTCCAGGCAAATGAGGGAGATTGATCAACGCTTTTTGTATTTTGCGTGGCCAGCTCATATTTTGCTTCTTCTTTTTTGTGCTCACTTGTGGAGAGAATAATATACATACAATGTACAATTACAAATTGCGAATTACAAATTATGAATTGCAGATCGGAGAAATTGACAGAAAGCATATTTTTCTGGGAGAATGCGAGTTGTCCGTAAATTTTTTCCTATGAATGCATCTCAATACCGACACAGAACCAATAGTTCACGATATCCATTTTTTGTAAGCGCGCTTATTATTGCTGGAGGCCTTGCTCTCTTTTATCTGATAAAGATGTTTTTCTTTGGAGGAGGAGGAGATTTTGCAGAAGTATCATTGTCTGTTCCGCCAGAAAACACAGTATATGTGCAATTTGCTGATGACGAAGAAAATGGATACAAACCAGTCTCTGCGAGTTCGATTCCATTTTTAGAGAAGGAATCTATTAAAAGTCGAAATACTACTGGGAGCGCCCTTCAGTTTTTTGATGACTCTGAAGTCCTTTTGGACAAAAAGACAGAGGTGGTTCTTGAAAAAAGTAGAATGCACAAAGGAGAAACTCGAGAGATAGAAGTCGCAATAAAAGACGGAAAGATATGGGTAGATGTAGCGCCCAGCCTTAACCCTCGCTCAGAATTTGTGGTCCAACTGGGAGAAAATGAATTTGCGAAAAGTAATAATGGCGAGTTTTCTGTAGACTATGAAGATGAAGTGATTAAAGTCGCAGGAGGGATAGTACGGGTTTCAAAAATTGCAGATAATGAAGAAGTTTTTTACACGGATGTCGGGGTTGGACAACAATTTTCTTTTCTGGGAGACATCGGGCAAAACTCACTTGCAATTCTCGCAGAAGACCCATGGTTTTCTGCTCACAAACAAGGAATAGTGGAGACAAATGAAGAATCCGAAAAAGAAGGAACTTCTGAAGAAGAATCAGATCAGAATTCATCATCTGAGAACGATGAAAATGAAAAAGAGGTCTCAGGTGAAGTTCAGATTTTGGTGCCAGGGGGGAATGGAAGTAGAGTAAAAATCTCTAAAGACCCTATTGAAATATCAGGACTTGTTCCTGGCGGAACAGTAAAGGTGACAGTAGATGATTATACACTTCAAAAATTTGAGTCCGGAAATACTACTTTTGCATACACAGCGGCAGAGGCTTATGAGAATCTAGATGAAGGCGAAAATACATACTCGGTACAGGCATATAATGCTGATGACGATCTCATTTCCGAAGCGGTGATCACTGTGGTGTATACTCCTGAAAAATCATCAGAGTCGGAGGATGCATCTTCGGAAGATCCTGAAACAGATAATTCTCCTCAAGAGATAGAATCTTCCTCTGAAATAAAAGGAGTGCTCAAAATTACCGCTCCAACCGAAGACAGTGAGTTTGCAGCAGGCACAACAGATCCGGTGACTCTTTCTGGTACAGCTCCTTCAAACGCAGCAAAAGTAACTGTCAATGGATACGCACTTAGCAAGTTTTCAGAGGGGAGTAATACTTGGCAATATTTTATTAACCAAGAGTATGGCAATATGGAATCAGGAAAAAATCTCTATGAAGTCAAAGCGTTTGATGCTGATGATACAATACTTGGATCAGATGTTCTCACGATTACTTTCCCCGAACTTCCAGAAGAAGAAAAAGAAGAGGAAGCTGGGCCTATAAATCAGTGGGAACAATCTGCCGAAGAAGCACAATCTTCTGGTGAAGCGGAAGTAACACAATAAGAATTTCTGAAAAAGACTTTCCTCAGAGTTATTGCTCCTGTAGGAAGAGGCTGAGAGAAAGTATTTTCATTTGCATTATAGATTACAAAGAAATATGAAAAAACAAATTATATTCTTTGCCTGTACTCTGTTTTTCTTTTCTGCGTGCGCACATCATGTTACCAATGAATACCTTGACTCACTGCAGACCACGGAAATCACTCTTTCTGATGGACAGACAATAGAGACATTTCTGGCGACAACACGAGAAGAACAAATTCAAGGCCTCAGTAGTATCCCTGATAATAATTTTGTAAAGAATCAAGGAATGCTGTTCACATATCCCGACATGCAGGAGAGAAGCTTTTGGATGCCTGATACCTACTTTGATCTTGATATTTTTTTCTTGGACGAAGACTCCACCGTGCTTCACATAGAACGTGACATGCCTCACCATCCGAGCAAAGATGAACCTCCTATTATTGCGCGTACGCCAAAAATTCTCAGTAGGTATGTATTGGAAATGCGATCAAATTCAGAATTTGCAAAAGACATTCAGGTAAATGATGTACTTGCTATAAAGTGGGAAGAGCCTTTTTAAGCTTGTCTCGAATCTCATTTTTTTCTTCGTCAGAAAGCTCATCTTCAGAAGTCAGTGCAAGATGTGCTTCCAGTACACTTTGGATTGATGCGCGTTGTTTCTCCATGTCATTAATAACTGTATTTTTGGAAACATGAAATGCAATCTTCTTCATATCATTTGTGAGCTTTTGTATTCTTGCAATTGACTCATTTATAAACATTTCTGAGTCAAAATTTTTGTCTGATCGAAGCGTTGTATGCTCATGGAATTGCATAATAAGTGAGCCGAGTTTTTGCAAGCGAATATCCTTGATATGACCAGAGATATCTTTTTCAGGTTTACGGGAAAAGAAGAAATTGAGGTTATGGACAATTCCATGCAGGGCATATAAAAAGGGGTGGTTCTTTTGGTACTGTTCCCTTGCTTGGAATACTCCAATTTCGTGTATTATCCTTCTATTTCTTGCATCATCGAGAAATGCTTCTTGTAAATTTGCATCAGAAAGAAGTTTGCCCACATGAGCATTGCGGTCTTCCAAAAAACCACCAAACAATCTGCCGATAGCAATTTTGGTTTCTGTCCTCTGAAAATCTGCAACGCTTTTGCAAAAAGGTACATTTCCCAGGTTATCTGGACTCTCATTCAATGATTCCGGGTGCTCGTGACGAGGAAGCGCAAGACTCATATTTCTCTCTGATAACTTTTTTATCTTAGAATATGAAAAATATTTGTCAAAAATGTCCTCTTGACTCTGCGTCTCAAATATTCTCATCAAAAGATTGCACTTCAGGGAGAGAAGTTTTTGATTTCTTTAACTTTCCCAGAAAGGGAAGAGTAAAAAGTGCTATCGTGAGCAACAAGACTCCAAAGATGAGGAATCCGCTGGTGAATCCTAAAAACGCAAAAATAAATCCACCAGCCATTTGTCCAAAAATATTTCCAATATTGAGAACCAGTCTCAATGGCGCGGCTCCAGCTTCATTATCGAGTTTTTTCCCTGTTTTTTCATAGATATACTTTTGATGTTGAGCTACAAACATCGCTTGAGCTGGGGAGAAAGCAGCAGCATATCCAACACTATTGAGCATGCCGGCAAAAATCAAAATCACAATCCTTCCTCCAAAGACACTGTCAATAAGACCTAGCATCAAAAGAGAAACACCAGAAATAGCAATTCCCAACAAAATCATTACATATCTTCCACGCTTATCTGCCATTTTAGCAAATGGAATTTGCAGAGCAAAAACAGGCAAAATAAAAAGACCCATAATCATTCCTCCCAAAGCTTTTCCTCCTGGACCGAGTTGATCAGCAAATCGAGCAAGAAACAATGGCTGAAATGTTATAGCCATCGTATCCCAAAAGGAGAAGAACATCACAATAGCCATGACCCAAAAGATGGCAAATGGCGTATTACGCGAAAAAATATGGGTAAATTCTGAAAAAAGAACCCATACCTCATTCATCATTTTTTTAAATTCAAATTGAGGCTTCTCATCTTTTCGTTGTTGCATCTCTTCTTCTTTCATCAAGAGATCAATCAACTTTTTTCTAGCGGTGTCCAATACTTCATCTGCGGTGTGTTTTGCTTGTTCTGGTAGATTCTTCACTGCTTCAGCTGTTTCATGAGAAAGTTTGAGAACCCCCTCACGCACAGAATCCTTAGCACTTCCAACAGCTGTTGCTACTCTGTCTGGATGAGCAATAAGAGCAAATACTTCTTTCCAATTTACCAGTGAGGTTTCTGAGAACTGAAGAGGCACTTCATCCTCCTCTTGATCAAAATGATGTTTTACAAAAAGAAAGACTGCAAAAAGAAAGAAAAGAAGAAATGTCTGTGCGACCTGAGAGCCGAAAGAAAGGGCAATGCCTCCTACGATCAATCCTCCGAGCATTCCAATTGCTTCAGATACTTTTTTTTGAGAGATGTTTTGCGCAAATTCTTCCTTTGGAGATCTCTTGAGGATATATGTTGTCATCGTTACTTCATACAAATCATAACTCCATCCATATGAAAACGCCGCTACCACAGTAAAGAGCGCCCACTTGAAGGGCTGAAAGACTTCAACATCAAACTGGGAAAACAAAAAAATAGAAACAGTAAAAGCAAGTCCACACAGAGCCCATAGAAAGAGTAATCGAGCAGCTTTGATTCTCTGGAGGTATGCCCAAAAGACATCCACAAAAAGAGCAAAAAAGCTTGCTGTCCCCAAAATAAGACCTACAAGAAAAATAGCATTAGGAGTATCTGGAAATCGATCTTTCAAAAATACAGCAATAGAATATGCAAGAATCGTGTACACAAACATAAAATTCATTGCTGCCAGGTAGTACATCAGAATGCGTTTTGTGCGAATCGTTGTTTTTTGCAAAAACCCAGGAACAAGCATATTTTTTTGGTTTCTTTTGTGTCTATATATAGCAGAAATAGACAAGAAAAGAAATAAATCAGAGCACAGAAAACCCTTTTCAACATCAGCAAAAACGATCACAATGTATCAGCTCCCCATTCGTATCACATGACAACAAACGCACTTTCTATCACAAATCTCTCCAAAAAATATAAAACCGTTACGGCGCTTGATTCGATAAATTTGCAAGTTCCAGAAGGAAGCTTTTTCGGACTTCTGGGTCCCAATGGAGCTGGAAAATCAACTACGATCGGCATTCTCACCGGACTCGTTATGAAGACAAGTGGAGAAGCAAAGATATTTGGACATGAAACCACAAAAGACTACAAACGGTCACGACAAATAGTGGGAGTAGTGCCACAAGAGTTTAATTTTGACACCTTTCAAACAGTAGAAAAATCCTTACTCATCGTTGCTTCGTATTTTGGCATTCCACGAAATAGGGCCTACAAAAAGATAGATGAACTCCTGGACATTATGGAGCTAAAACACAAAAAAAAAGCACCAATTGTTGCTCTTTCTGGAGGAATGAAAAGGAGGCTTCTGATCGTGAGAGCGCTTCTTCATAACCCAAAGATTCTTATTCTTGATGAACCTACAGCCGGAGTGGATGTCGAGCTTCGTCGCAAAATATGGGAATTTACTCAGAGGCTCAACAAAAAAGGGGTAACCATTCTTCTGACCACTCACTATTTAGAAGAAGCCGAAGCACTTTGTGATCGCATTGCTATCATCCATAACGGAAAAATTATACTCGATGAAAACAAAGAAAAAATCATGAATCGACTCACCGCAAAGTACTATCTCGTTCGATTTCCAAAGTCTGTACAAATTTCTTCAGATCTCCTCACACAATTTAATGGAGAAAAATGCTCCGACTACGACAAGATGGAACACATGGGGCAAAAAGATGCGAACGCATATCACTTTCACTTTGATACTAAAAATACTCTCTCTGAATTTTTGCAAAAATGCTTTCAGAACAATATTGAAATCAAAGATATTTTTGCCGAAAAAGAACGTCTTGAAGATTTTTTTGTGCGATTTTTGCAAGCAAACAATAACAAATAAAATTGCCTTTCACTTGCTCAACTGTAACAATTTACCTGCATCCTAAACACCATGCTCAGAACCCATACATGTGCGGAGTTAACCAAAAAAAATGACAAAAATGAAGTCACTCTCTGTGGCTGGGTACATAGACGGCGTGACCACGGAGGTATCATTTTTGCTGATCTCAGAGATAGATATGGACTTACTCAAATTGTATTTGACCCCAATATTGCATCTGAAGATTTTCATTTAGCAGAGCAGATACGTCCGGAATTTGTCCTTCAAATTGTAGGAAAGGTCCGACCACGACCCAAAAACCAAGCGAATGCAAGTATGAAAACAGGTGAGATAGAAGTTGAGGTCCATTCACTTGAAATTTTAAATACATCCAAGACGCCTCCCTTTGAGATAGATCAGGACAAGGATGTGGGAGAAGAACTGCGTCTCAAGTATCGATATTTAGACATTCGTCGTGAACGAGTTAAAAACAACATCATTCTTCGAGCGGAGATGGTAAAGATGATCCGAGATTTTTTCTATGACGAAGGATTCATTGATATAGAGACTCCTATCATGATTAAGGGGACTCCAGAGGGATCTCGAGAATATCTGGTTCCGAGTCGATTGTATCCAGGAGAGTTTTATGTGCTTCCTCAATCACCACAACAGCTCAAGCAATTGCTGATGGTGGGAGGAATTGATAAATATTTTCAAGTAGCGAGGTGTTTTCGCGATGAAGACCAACGGGGAGATCGACAGCCAGAATTTACACAGTTTGAATTAGAGATGAGTTTTGCTACCGAAGAGGATATTATGGATATTATCGAAAGATGCTTTATCGAGCTTACTCAAAAGTTTGCTCCTGAGAAACAATACCCTAAAAAATTTCCTCGTTTGACATATCATGAAGCAATAACTACGTATGGATCGGATAAGCCGGACCTGAGATTCGGCTTAAAGCTTGTAGATATCACTAAAGACTCAAGAAAATGTGGATTTGGAGTGTTTGAAAACTCTGAATATGTATTTGCACTTCCAATAGCGCAGAAGACTGGTGAGCTTACCCGCAAGAATATTGATGACCTTACTGATCTTGCCAAAAAACATGGCGCAGGAGGACTTGCTTGGTATCGAGTGGGAGAAGACTCTGGTCCAGTGGCAAAATTTGCAGACAAAAAATTTATCGAAGAACTTGTCAAAAAAACAAAATCTGCGAATGGAGATGTAATTCTCTTTGGAGCAGGGAGTTTTGCTACAGCACTTGAACCGCTGGGAGCAGTGCGATCAGAGTTGGGAAATATATTTGGTCTCAAAAATCCGGATGAATTTTCTTATCTCTGGGTGCATGACTTTCCGATGTTTGAACAAAACTCCGAGGGGGCAGTGGGAGCGGTACATCATCCATTTACTCGCCCTCTCGAAGAGGATGTCGAGCTCCTCAAAACTGACCCATTCAAGGCAAGAGCACATGCGTATGACGTCATCATGAATGGAGTTGAACTCGGAGGAGGATCACTGAGAATTCATGAATCAGATTTGCAGGCAGAAATATTTGATATTCTCAAAATTTCTAAAAAAGATGCTGAAGCGAGATTTGGACACATGCTGAGCGCTTTTGAGTATGGAGCACCACCACATGGAGGATGTGCGATGGGTCTTGACAGAGTGGTCATGCTTTTTGCCGGAGAGCCAAATATTCGTGAAGTAATTGCCTTCCCCAAAAACCAACAAGCCCAAGACCTTATGCTCGGTGCCCCCGGACCAATGCCAGAAGAACAAATGAAAGAACTCTGTATCCAAATCAAAAAACTGTAGTTATGAGAACAGAAAATATAATCCATATTTCCGATCTTCATCTGGGGGATCAAATCAATAGAGGTGTACACGAGCGATTTAAAAGGGCGTTTCAAGCTCTTGTCGATATGGCAATTAATGTCAGAGCGCAGTTGAGATTTGTAGGAGATACCTTTGAGCAAACCAGTACCATGTTCGGATGTCTCCATACAGAGGAAGAATCAGATTCTTTTCGCAGAGAACTGGTGCGATATTATTATCAAACGCAATTTGTTCCTGAGTTTTTGGAAGGGAATCATGATCCATATCTTGCAGATGAGCTCGATCAGTATATCTCAGAAATTCCTTATACTCGTTTACCAGCTATTTATTCTTCAGAAAAAGAAAGCACGGTTGTTACTCATGGACACTTTCTCGGACTCAGGCGATTTCGAGAGCTTCTGAGGAAAAATGAAAGTGATATAACAGCACTCAATAGATCTCTCTCTGAAGATCCACAAATTCAAAGAGTTTTACAAAAAACTGAGAGAAATCTTCGATCATGGGATGCCATCTGGAGATTACTCCATCGCACCGCACCAAGAGTTTCTCTTGCAAGGATGGATCTTGTAGATGCTGTTGTGCAAAAAAGAATTGTTCCTGCACAGCTCACAAGACATGAACGAGGAAGAAGCAAGCACCCTGCTTTGGAAGATTCTCATAGACTTCTCGAATCTACCGATTCCTGGGCACTGATTCGTGGACACCATCATTCTCCATATTTACATTTGGAAGATGGAAAAATAATTGCTGACTGTGGCAGTTTTTTAAGTCGTGCTCATAAGCCTACTGCAGTTGTCGTGGACGTTGAGCAAAAGGCGCTTGCCCTTTTAGAGTTTGCTGGCGGAGAATGGGGTGAGGAGAAATTAACTGCAGTACCAAAACGTTTTGTCGCGTAAATTGAGTTTCTCAAAAAATGCAGTACAATCTTTCTGCTATGACTTCTTTCGTTGCACCATTCCCAAAGCATCTCAAAAAGTTCTCTCTCAAAACGTTTGGATGTCAGATGAATCATTCTGATTCTGAAAGGCTCGAAACCGTACTGGAGAGTCTGAATATGCAAAAGGTAGAGACAATGGAAGAGTCAGATATCGTTTTTCTCAATACGTGTTCTATCAAGCAGCATGCAGAGGACCGAGTGCATGGATTTGTACACAATGCCAAAAAAAAGGGAAAGATGGTGGGTCTCACGGGATGCATGGTCAAAAAATCATCCACGCAGGAAGATGAAGATCGCGATCCACTCCTCAAAAAACATAAAAAAATAGATATGGTATTCCGAATAGAAGACTTGCCCAAAATTCCTGATTTTCTCTCGCAATTTGATACCTCTCTCCAGCGTCCAAAACATGAATTTGATCTGAATGACTACCTGCATATTTCTCCCAAGCTCACAGAAAAATTCCGCGTATACGTGCCTATCATGACAGGGTGTGATAAATTTTGCACCTATTGCGTGGTGCCATTTACGCGGGGAAGAGAACGTTCACGTTCTTTCAAAGAGATTATGACTGAGTGCGAAAACCACGTGGAAAATGGAGCCAAAGAGATCACTCTGGTGGGACAAAATGTGAATGCGTATTTCCTGGATGACAGCAAACGAAAGATGCTTCAAAGGCAAACAGATTTTGCTTTTCTGCTTGAACAAATTGCTCAGATTCCAAATCTCAAGCGACTCAAGTTTACTTCTCCTCACCCCAGGCATATGGGAGATGATGTGCTGGAAGTCATTGCGGCATATTCTAATATTGCTCGGAGTATTCATCTGCCCGTGCAGAGCGGATCATCTGAAGTACTCAGACGTATGGGGCGTGAGCACAATATTGCTCGTTTCAAACGTACCACAGCGAAGGCACGGGAGCTCATGCCAGATATCACAATTACTACAGATATCATTGTGGGATTTTCTGGTGAAACAGAAGAAGAGTTTCAAATGACCATGGATCTTTTTGATCAGGAGCAATTCCTGATGGCATATATCTCCAAATATTCTCCGCGACCGGGGACTTTTGCGGGAGAAAAAATGCCAGATGATATCTCAAAAAAGGAAAAAGACCGTCGATTTCAGATCCTTACCGAAAAACTCAGAGAGACTTCATTCAGTGAAAACAAACGGATTATAGGACAACAGGTGGAGGTACTGGTGGAATCTGTGGATGACAAAAACATTGCAAAAGGCAAGTGTCACACGGGGCAAACAATTTTCTTTCCGGTTGGGAAAAAAGCGGAGAGGTTTGTAGGAGAGATCGTTCCGGTCAAAATAGAAGAGGCAGATGTGTGGATTTGTAAGGGAGAGATACTATGAAACAGAAAGATAATAATATTGACATTTATGAAGAATAATTATACTTTGTTTGCCTTTTGTATTCTTAAAAATACTGATGGCAGAAAAGCAGACGTATACAGACCTTATTATTGGAGGGAATCCCAGTGGTATTGGAGGAGCCATTATTCATGCGCTTCAGACTAATAAAGAGAGAAATATTGCCACAACAAGAACAACATCAGGAGATCCTCCACGTCAATTCGCGCTCAAATTTGGAGGAGCAGATAAAGTTTTTGACAGGCAAGTAAAAGGAATTGTCGATGCTCTACGAGGATCCACACTCAGTTCCATTATTCTTGGAGGAGCCGGCAAGGGAAAGGAAGCAGCACTTGCTGCCACACAAAGCTTTGATGCTCATGAAGTTTCTTATCCAACCGAAAAAGAATTAACATCTGCTAGTAAAAATCCAGAGAACGAAGGATCAAAAAGAATTTTGAAACGTAAGGAAATTCTCGATTCACTTAGAGAAGTAGCGGTGAATCAATTTTTACAACTTCTCCAGAACTTGGAAGAAGAAGGGATAGTAACTGACCAAACAGTAAAAACATTTCTTTCGTATCAATCAGATTTTGCACAAGCATATGTGATGCAAGACGCAAAAGCCCATGGTGAAAAAGCAATCAGCTCCTTGAAAAATGGATACGCCTATCGTGCTCCTGAGATATACACCGACTCCACTTCTATAATGCCGCTCACTTCTCTCAAAATTATTCATGATTTTTGTGAAAAAATTGATGACAGAAGGGATGATCTATTTTGGAAACCACTGATTGATTGCCTGGAGGGCGTTCCTTATTTCTCAGAATATAGAGATGCAGTACTGTGTATTTTTGAAGAAATTGATAAAGTATCACAATATGAAAGAGAAGGACTTACTGGAAAAGAACTCAATGATTTGATTACAGGAAAAATGAAAGAAAAAGGATTACGTTTGGGATTTTTACAATTTTTTGGAAAAACCATCTCAGAGGCACTCAAAGAACAGGTGGCATATGAGGTAAAGGAAATTGTAAATAAAAACAGAGATATGATAGATGCCCTTGGGATTGATGAAGAAAGTATTTTGCAGGGAGGGTACTTCACTCCTAACAATCCTTCATACCTAATTCCTGAAGTATCATCAGACAATACTCCAGAGCCAGAGGATCAATTCCGATTATTTACTAAATTGGATGATGGTATATATCAAATGGCGGGAACTGATAATCAGACCTTGTGTGATCATATGGGAATCGCTCCAGGTATTGCCGGAGAAGAACTCCTCATAAGTAAATTTAAGATAGATGATACTGAGCTTTCGGTAAAATACCGAAAGCCAATTCTTCCGTATGAAAAGGTGCAATGTATTCAGTCGGATGAGAAATACTTCGTAGTGAGTGCAGATAATCCGGACATTGTTTATATTGAGGTATCAAAAAAGAAGGCAAGAAATTCTCTTGAGCCAGAACTTCAAAATGCGCCTCAGTCAGATGCGAAAAAACTAGACCGTAGCACTATTAAAGGGATACTCCCTCATAGTAATGGATTCCTGATGGTAGACACTGCAATAAATTATCCTGACGATATTCTTGAAGCAGAATTTAAGATTGGCGATATTACTGCTAATACAATCGACACAACCAAATCAGGAAATATAAGCTCACCATTGTTGTCAGAAATTGCATCACAAGGAATTGCCGCCGCTGGGATGTCCGAGCAATTTGCTGGAAAGAATGTAATGATAACGAGTATCGAGAAAAAGCAATTGGATTCACGTGCGATACAAGATTTGAAAGCAGGAGATACGCTAGTAACTCGTGGAAAAATTGGAAAACTGAGAGGAAATACTATCGCCACCTTCGGTAAAGTAAAAGCAGAGGTTTATAAAAAAGATGGAGATAATTTTGTTCCACTGTTTGTAGCAAACATATCTTGCACGATTATTTAGACTGGTATTCTACGAAAAAAGCGAAGGTGCATCTTTTGGCGTCTCCATATCCAAGTGTTTGTAGGCGTGTTTTGTAGCCATGCGACCCTTGGGAGTACGCTGGAGAAATCCTATCTGCATAAGGAATGGTTCATAGATGTCTTCTATAGTTTCTTTTTCTTCTGCCATAGCGGCAGCAAGGGTACTGAGTCCTACTGGTCCACCGGAGAATTTTTCGATAATAGCAGTGAGCAATGCACGATCAGTCGCATCAAGCCCTTGCTCATCAATGCCCAAATGTCCCAAAGCATCTTCACAAATCTTTTGCGAGATAACAGCGTGACCATCCATATCGGCAAAGTCACGTACACGCTTGAGAAGTCTATTGGCAATACGCGGAGTAGATCTGGCTGAGGTACTCAGAAACTTCCTCGCATTGTCGTCGATCTTGCATTTCAAGATCTCAGCACTTCGCTTGAGTATCTGAGCAATCTCATCTGGACTATAAAACTCAAGCTTATGGATACTCCCAAACCTGTCACGAAGAGGGGAGGAGAGCAGTCCGATTTTGGTCGTAGCGCCAATGAGGGTAAATGGCTCGAGCGAAAGCCGCATAGATTTTGCCCCCGGTCCACTGCCGACCATAAGATCGAGTGCATGATCTTCCATAGCGGAATACAGAATCTCTTCTACTATGGTTTTGAGTCGATGAATCTCATCAATAAACAGCACGTCTCCCTTTTGTAAACTCGTAAGAAGTGCTGCCAGATCTCCTGTCTTTTCAATAGCGGGTCCAGAAGTAATTCGCAGATTCCCGCCCATCTCTCGGGCAATGATATGTGCAAGTGTTGTCTTCCCCAGTCCCGCTGGTCCGTAGACAAGGATGTGCTCCAAGGCTTCATCACGTTTTTTGGCTCCACCGATAAAAACTTTCAGATTTTTTTTGATCTGCCTTTGTCCTACATATTCATCAAATGTCTTCGGTCTCAAAGTCGCCTCAAAGACTTCCTCTTTGGCATCATGAGGAGCCGCTACTACTTCCGATTCTTGTCGAGATATTGCCATCAGGACAAATTATAACTGCTCCGTATGAAAACATAAATAAAAAGCAGTTATCCGCCGTAATCCCGACTTATCAGGTACGAAGGAGGATAGATTATAAATTAAAGATTTTAAATGAAGACTCACTATTCTGTTCTTACAAAGACAAATAGGCTTTGGCTGAAACCACAAATATACCGTAGCTCAAAAGACCACGATGAATAGGGTATCGGTTTCCACGGAAATTTGGCATGCGTTATCCGTGTCCGCCTTTGGAGGAAACGCGCGCCAGCAGAATCAACTCAATGGCACCTCTTGTGAAAGAGAGGCTCTTGTTTGTGATACATAATGCCTAAGAAAACGAATACTGCCTCCGTATTCTCCCGAGGCAAATCCTATTACCTCAATACTATCTGCATGTTGTCCTTCGAGTATTTCCATGCGTGCTAGAAATGTTTGACACACCGACTTAAAATCGTCTTTTAATTCTTGTGGCACCACATCTGATGTCAGACAAGATCTTAATGTCTCAATGTCAGCTACAATTTCCTCACACGGAGCTCCAAAAATAGCTCGTGAAACAGACTCGTTGGCTGTACGGTTTTGCAATTTTTCTATTGCTGCAGACACTTCTGCAAAAGTATCAAATGGAGTGGACTCTATTGTGTTTTTTGACATAATTTTGACATAAAAAGAAAAATAAGAATGCAAGAATACAAAAACAGGGAATAATATTACATTTGGCTCTTGAGTAGAATAATTACTTCAATTATTCTCTTAACATGCTTAAACACAGTAAAATATCGAATTATAAGATCAAAAAAATATTGAAGTGTTTTTGTGAAGATCTCAATGCATCAAAAACAGCAAATATTCTAGATCTCAATCGGAGAACGGTTGATCGATATTTTAATATTTTTAGAGAAAAGATTGCAAAGTTCTCTTTAGCACAGTCAAAGAGTTTTGGAGAATTTGAACTTGATGAAAGTTACTTTGGAGCAAAGAGAGTGAGAGGAAAGAGAGGAAGAGGAGCCGCAGGAAAGACTCCTGTCTTTGGAATCCTTCAAAGAGAAGGAAGGGTATTTGTTTCTATTGTAAAAGATTGCTCCAGAAAAGAGCTCCTACCTATTATTCAAGGAAAAATACTAGAAGGATCAACTATTCATACTGATGGATGGAGAGCTTATGATGGACTCATTCTCAATGGATATGATCACTATCGTATTCATCACTCAGAAAATGAATTTGCACGAGGAAAATGTCATGTAAATGGTATTGAATCCTTTTGGTCTTTTGCGAAAAGAAGACTCTCTAAGTTTAACGGAATTGCTTCTCACAAGTTTAACTTTCACCTCAAAGAATGTGAGTGGCGATGGAACTATAAAGATCAAGATATTTTTGTTATAATGTCCAAAATTATCAGAGATTTTTAAAATCTCCTACTCTAGAGCCTACATTTTTATGATGCTATGTCAAGAACTCTTGTTCATTTTGTAATTGCTTCACTGTTTTCACAATCATCGGAATTACTTTCTCAAAATCTGATTTTTTTGTACTTCGCCCCGTCGTGAGCCTCAGTCCACTGCGGGCTTCTTCTGATGAGACACCAATAGCTTTGAGCACATGAGAAGGATCTAGCATGCCTGAAGAGCATGCAGAGCCCAGCGAACAAGCAAGGCCTTCGAGGTCTAAGCGAATCAGCAAGCTTTCTCCATCCAGTTCTCCAAAGCCAAAATGGAGATTGGTTGGAGTGCGTTTATCCCCCAGCTCCGGACCATTGAGTTTTATCTCAGAAAATTCTTTTTGCATGAGTTTCAAACCGAACTCCTGTAATTCTCTCAATCTCACAGATTCTTTTTCCCGTTTTTCTTCTGCAATCTGTAGTGCTTTTGCCATACCGGCGATGCCTGCCACATTTTCCGTACCGCTTCTGTACTTGCGCTCCTGTCCGCCCCCATGCATTTGCGAAGCCATTTCTGTTCCGCGTCTCACATAGAGAAGTCCAATGCCCTTGGGTCCATAAAATTTGTGAGCCGAAAGAGTGAGAAGATTGCAATGGAGGCGTTGTACGGAAAGAGGAAGTATTCCAGCAGCCTGCACGGCGTCTACATGAAATGGGATATCGTGTTTTTCGCAAATTTTTCCAAGTCTTGGAACGGGTTCGATAACTCCAATTTCATTGTTCACATAATGGATAGAAACAAGTGCAGTATTTTCCTGAATACTTTTTCTCAAGTCATCAGGGTCTATACGCCCCTCATTATCAACTGGCAAATATGTCACTTCCGCCAATGCTTCCTCCTCCAGATATTCTGCCACTCTCAGTACTGAAGAGTGTTCTATGGGGCTTGTAATAAAATGGGGCTTTTTTTGATGTTTCTTTCTCCATGCCTGGAGAATTCCTTTGACCGCAAAATTGTTTCCTTCAGTTGCTGAACTGACAAATACAATCTCTTCTAAGCTGCACTCCAAGATTTTTGAAATCTCATGACGCGCATCATCAATAGCTTCTCTTCCTTTCTGCCCTTCTCTATACACAGCAGAAGCATTCCCAAAATTCTCTGTCAGATACGGCTCCATCGCCTTTAAAGCTTCTTCATTGAGGCGAGTAGTAGCCGCGTGATCGAGATAGATCCTCTTCATAGAATCGAGTAAAAGGTGGCAGGTTGAAAATCAAATATTTTTGTGAGAAGGATCATATCATATCGGATTTCACCTCTGGACTTAATATTTCTTTAAATATTGCTCTTTTTCACCAGCTTTTGAACAATGAATCCTCATGAAACGCAAATATATTATTTCTGGCGCCTTTCTTTCTTTTCTTCTCGGAATTTTTCTTTTGGACAGCACGCGAAATGATGCCACTCTTCTCCTTCCTTTTTTTCTCTGTATATTTCTTTTTCTCCCCAAGGTTTCACTCCGGATTTTTTTTCTTTGGAATGGATGTTTTTTACTCGGCATGCTTCGCATCTTGCTAGCGATACATACGCCAGATCCTTCTGAAGTAGCATTTTATGCTGAAGAAAAAGAGTTGGCTCCAAGAGTTCTCATGACAGGAAAAATATCTTCTTTTCCAGACGGAAGTCTTAAAAAAGTACAAGTACGTTTTGAGGTAAAGAGTTTGCAGTTTGCAGAAGACCAGCAAGAAATAAATGTTGTCGGAACGATCCTCCTGAATCTTCCACTGTATCCACAATTTTTATATGGAGACACTCTTCGCATTCGAGGAAAGCTTACTCTTCCTCCAGAATGGGAAGATTTTTCATATCGAAGATATTTAGAAAAAGAAGGCATATATGCCTATATTCCATGGGCAGAGGCAGAGTTGATTGAGAAGAACACAAAAATCACATTTTTTTCCACACTTTTTCATCTTCGCGCTAAGGCTGAGACACTACTTCGTCTCCATATTCCAGAGCCAGAAGCAAGTTTTGCGGTAGGTATTCTTTTTGGGGGTGACAAGGGATTCCCAACAGATATTGTAGAAGAATTTCGAATCACAGGACTTTCTCATCTCCTGGCTCTCTCAGGATTCAACATAACAATTCTCATTCTTTTCGTATTTTGGATGTTTCAGTTTTTGCCGCGCAAAACAAATCTCTTTCTGACACTTAGTTTTGTTTGCGCTTTTGTCCTTCTTACAGGAGCTTCTGCTTCGGTGGTACGAGCAGCTGTCATGGGATCACTCGCATTATTTATACTTCACTTTGGATATTACGGAACGCCACTTTATGTTCTCTTATGGAGCATAGTACTTATTGTCAGCTTCAATCCTTTTTTATTGTATTCAGATATTTCCTTTCAACTTTCTGTTGCGGCGGTCATAGGCCTTATTCTTTTTACACCACTTTGGCAAAAAGTATTTGTCTCTATTCCTACTGCTTTTGGATTTCGAGATGCACTACAGACAACTCTCGCAGCCCAAATTATGGCACTCCCACTAGTAGCCCTTTATTTTGGTCGCATTTCACTTGTTTCTCCTGTTGCCAATCTCTTGGTAGCACCACTGGTTCCCCTGGCGATGTTTTTTTCGTTCTTTACTTTTTTCCCAGGATTTCACTTCTTCTCAGGGTTTTTGGCATATGGAATTCTTCATTTTGCACTATTTATAACTCATGTGTTTTCTCAAATTCCTTTTGCAGACACGCCGCTTTCAACAGAGGGTATTGGCTTGGGAATATGGTATGGGATACTGGGTATAGCGTGGTATTACTTCTCACAAAAAAAAGAAAAATAACAATATATACTTTACTATTTTTTTAAAATATTTCAACATATTTCTCTTTCAAAAATCTAAAAAAAGTTGACTACGTAGCGGGCTCAGCTATTATATGAACAACTTTTTTATTCTTTCTTTATCTTTTTCCCCTTTTTATATGAAACATATGTCTGAAGCCATGCCGGCAAAAGGAGAAACCCTCCTTCGTGTTGGAATGGGGATTTTTATGCTTCTTGCTGGAATTGGTAAGCTTATGAGCGAAGGAGGTGTTGCTGGCTTTGCCGGCGCCATGTCCGCTCCATTTGCAGAAACAATGCTTCCAGTAGGCTTGGCAGAGGCATTTCTGTATCTTGTACCATTCATCGAGGTTGCTCTTGGTGTATGGCTTCTCTCAGGATACAAGCGAGTGCTCGGCCTCTTTTGCACCGGCGTCCTTTTCCTAATTTTCATACTTGGACAGTTGCTCCAAGGAAACATGGGAGCCATGGCAGATCACTTTCTCTATCTGATAGTGATTGCTTTGGCACTTACGATGCCTGGTTGCTGTTGTGTAAAACAGGACAAATAGAGTCGAAATAATATCGTATAAATCGTAACTTCGTGAGGCAAAAAACGAATTGACTTCAGTTCGTTTTTTGCCTACACTCCCCGCACGCTTTAGAATTTTTGCCTTTTCCTTTCTTGTGTCTTCGAAAAAAATCCCGCGGAAAAATACTGGAATTACCGCACAAGAGATACGTGTTATTGCTGAGAATGATGAACAACTGGGTGTAATGTCTCTTGCTGAGGCAATGAAAAGAGCTGGGGAGCAAGAATTAGATCTTGTAGAGGTTTCCCCCAAGGCGCAGCCACCAGTATGCAAAATAATGGACTTTGGGAACTATTTGTATCACCAAAAGAAGGCAGAAAAAAAACAAAAGAGACTTTCAAAAGCGCAGGAGACAAAAGAAATTCGCTTTGGCATTCGCATCTCTGACCATGATTTTGAAGTTCGAACGCGAAGAGCAGAAGAATTTCTTTCCAAAGGACATCCGGTAAAGGTTATTTTGCAGTTTCGAGGAAGAGAGGCGTCTCATCCAGAGATAGGTCTCAAGCGAATAGACCAAATGAGAGAAAGCTTGATAGAAATTGCTAAAGTAGAACAGGAGCCAAAAAAACAGGGAAGAAGTATTATTGTAGAATTTCGAACGCTTCCAAATCAAAAAAAGAATTCGTAATACTCGATCTGCTCCATAGTGAGTCATTCACCATTTATTAAAGATCAAAAATTAGTAGCCATCTGTATTTATTATTTCTCATTTGTATTCCTCCTATGGCAGGCAAAATTGGTAAAATCGGCAAGCAAAAGAATAAATCTGCAGCAAAAAAAAGAATAGCTCGCACTGGAAGTGGAAAATGGAAAATTCAAAAACCAGGAAGAAATCATCTTCTTTTGCAAAAATCAAAACGTCAGAAGAAATTGGCAGACAAGCCACATGTTTTGGGTGCATCAAACAAAAAAGCAGTCAAAAAACTTCTTCCTTCATTCTAATTTTTCATATTTATCGCTCATGAGAGTTACGAACAGTCCAGCGACGCGCAGGCGCCACAAAAAAATATTAAAAATGGCAAAAGGATATCGATGGGGAAGATCCAAGCTCTTTCGACTCGCAAAGAATGCAGTTATGAAGGCAGGGCAACACGCATATGCTCATCGCAGAACAAAAAAAAGAGATTTTAGAAAGCTTTGGATTACTCGTATCTCTGCTGCACTCAAAGAGCAAGGATATAATTATTCTCGCTTTCAGCATGGGCTTACAAGCAACATGATTATTCTTAATCGTAAGGTGCTTTCAAATCTCGCAGTAGAACATCCAGAAATATTCAAGACAGTAGTGGAGAAAGTGATGAAGTAATAGAGGAATTGAAAATCAAGAGATCTTCTTTCATAAGAAGATCGGCTTCTTCCCTGCTCAAAAAAACTTGCAAATATGTCTACGAGGTGTATCCTTATTGTGAACAATTTTTTAGTTCTTGAATATTTTTTGAGTTCATGAAAGGCTCTTCAAAAAATCAAAGATTGCCCAGTAGGACAGCCATGGCGCTTGCAATTCTTTTGAAGATGGGCGGGACAGAGGCACTTGCACAGGAGCAAGAAATCAAGTCGCCTGATTCCCAGCCAATCTTTTTAGCCGTGAGACAAGCAATCAGTGACATGCGATTGGAATTTCAAGAATCTCTTGCAACTGAAACACCTCCATATTCACTTCAGATAGAGAGAGAAGAGAATATTTTTGATGAAGATGCACTGGAAGGAAGGAAAGAAAGGGACCTTCTCTTTGCAAGATCTGAATATGACAGAGCATTCGCATTTGGAAATGACATTACAACCCTGCCGGGTTATGAAGAGGTGAGAGAGGCATATGCAGACGCCTTTGAAAAACTTATTCGAGATAAAATTGATAACGATCTGTTTTCTGGATTTTTTGACTCTTATCAAGAGAGAAGACAAGAAAAAAAATCGTTACAAGAAGGAGAAGAAAGGTGGGATAATGAACTTTCTTTTCATCTCTCAGAGACCTCTGCTGGCATTGGAAATACATTTGCCTCTCACAGCCTGTATCCGACACGAATCATAGTTCGGAAAAGTTTTGAAGGACACCTTTCTTTCAGAGCTTCAGTAGGAAATGAAAGGTTTGGTCTCAATGCAGAAATTCGGTACGGTGATGATCTGAATGGCGATCAAGTGGCCCTCTGGGGACATGTTTCACTCCCAAGGAATAATTCTAAAGTTACTCGAAACAAACTACAAAAAACACTTCTTACTCGCAATAAGTCACAAAGGACACCTCATTCTTCAAAAAGAAGATAATACACACAAGGATCTTTGATGTATGTAAAAATAGGAACTATTTCTTTGGATGTGCACGTTTCATGTCATCCAAAAACTCTCTTACCACTTCCTTTCCCCCAAGCCCAAAAGCAAGTCCTCCAGCAAGGACAATCATGGCAATGAATCCTGTAAAAAGAATGCGAACAAGGTCTTCTGCAATTTTGAGTTCAAAAAGTGCTCCAAGAATAGCAAAGGTAATGATGATATATTTTGCACTCAGAGCAAGAGTTTTTGCAGCACCCGAGTGGGCCAATTTGAGAGTATTTTCTAAAATAGCACTACTCGTATCAGCAATTCTCATGCCGAGCAAAATAATAACGAGTGCGATAAGAACATTAGGGATATAGGCAATAACACTGTCGAGAAACTCAGAAACCTGCGTAAATCCTAAAACGTTTGCAGCGGTAATGACAAAAATGGTAATTATGTATCCTTTTGCTAGTTTTCCAATAATCTCACCTGCAGAAGCTTTGATATTTGCTTTTTGTAAAAGGTGAGTCAGTCCTATTTTTTGATACAGTTTTGCTACTTTGAGTTTCTTTTCCAGCCTGCGAAACAACTTTTCTGCATATTTTCCAAGCATCCATCCGAGAAGAACAATTCCCACAGCAATCAGTACATTGCCAAGCACTTGCAAAATTTGTCCAAAATTCTGAGTACTAGAATTAAAAAACGTACTACTGAGTTCTATAGCCTTTTGCGTAAAAGGGATTTTTTGCATGAATGATTGATCAAAACATCTTATCATTATAGCAGAAAATACAGCTTTTTTCCATATTGTTTTCCCAAAAAGACAATCTTACATTTTTCTAAATATTCTCTTGCAATGGACTTTCTTTTCGGTATAATCCTCGAGACATTTTTGAACCCAGAGAAAATCGTGAGTTCTGAGCTTGGGCACAAAAAAGCAAAAATTCCAAATATAGGAATGGCTTCTTTGAACCTCTTTCGTCTGTTTTTGTATGCCAAAGATCAAAAAAACTTCTTCAAAAAAGAAAACTTCTAAAAAGACATCTCCTTCACTTCCAAAGCTTCCATTTGAGGTTCTTAAGAATCAAAATGGACGCCTTTTTCTTACGGATTCTGGAGATGGATTTTCTGTCCCAAATCTTATAGAAGTACAACTCAATTCGTATGAATGGTTCTTGCAAGAGGGAATACGTGAGCTACTAGATGAGGTATCTCCCATCACGGACTTTTCTGGCAAAAAGATGGAGCTTTATTTTTTGAAGCATTCTTTTGAGAAGCCAAAACTGACAGCTGCTGAAGCGAAGCGAAAAAATGCATCGTATGAATCAAATTTGAAAGTCCGTGTTAAGTTGGTCAATAAAGAAACTGGAGAAATTAAAGAGCAGGAAGTATTTCTCGGAGCTATCCCACTTATGACGCAAAGAGGAACCTTCGTAGTCAATGGTATTGAGCGAGTGGTGGTCAATCAACTCGTTCGATCTCCTGGAGCATTCTTTTCAAAAAATTCAACAGTTCCTGGATCATTCAATGCCAAAATAATTCCAAAGAGAGGGGTTTGGCTGGAGGTTGAGACAGATAAAAAAGGAATGATTACGGTTAAAATAGATCGAAAAAGAAAAATTCCGGTTACACAACTTCTCAGAATATTTGGATATGATACAGATGAAAAGATCATGGCCGCATTTGGTCATTTGACAGAACGTCCTGAAGAAAACGGTATCCTAAAGACACTTGAGAAAGACAGTGTAAAGGCAGTACCAGAAGCGTATCAGGCTATTTATCGAAAAATTCGTCCTGGAGATCTGGCAACAGCAGCAAATGCAAAATCACTTATAGACGGCATGTTCCTCGATTTTAAGCGATACGACATGGGACCTATTGCCCGTTACAAACTTAATAAACGATTTGGCACAGATTTTCCAAACGACTACGAACATCGCACTTTTCAGGCAGAAGATTTTTACAGTATTCTGTGTGAATTGGTGGGTCTCAACATTGGAGCACCACTTGAAGATGATATTGATCATCTTTCCAATAGGCGAATACGAAGTGTTGGCGAACTGGTACAGAATAAGTTTCGTGTCGGTCTCATGCGTACAGATCGTATTGCTAAAGACCGAATGACTGTCGTAGACCTCGAAACAGTCACTCCAACACAACTCATTAACTCTCGGCCTATTACGGCAGCAATGAGAGAGTTTTATGCCAGTTCACAACTTTCGCAGTTTATGGATCAAACTAATCCTTTAGCAGAACTCGCACATAAGCGAAGACTTTCTGCTATGGGACCAGGAGGACTTTCACGAGAGCGAGCGAGCTTTGATGTACGCGACGTACATTCATCTCATTATGGCCGCATTTGCCCCATTTCTACTCCAGAAGGGCCAAATATCGGATTGGTGGTACATTTAGCAACATATGCCAAGGTGAACTCCTATGGATTCATAGAAACCCCTTTTCGTGCAGTAGCTCATGCTGTTCCAAATACTCAAAAGCACTTATTAGGGAGAATCTTGGAAGAAAGCATTGCTCGCGCTGGGAAAAAAGGGAGTGTAATTACTTCGGAGATGACAAAAAAAATTGGCGCAGATAAAAAGAGAAAAGAGGTGCAGGTAAGAGCCCATATTACTGATGACGTTAAATACTATGATGCGGATGAAGAAAAAGGGCTTGTGACAGCACAGGCAAATTCATTCTTGGATGACAAAGGCCAGTTTGTGAAGGATCAAATTTCTGCACGAAAGAATGGAGAAGCGGTCATGGTCCATACTACAGAAGTTACACATATTGATGTTTCGCCTCGACAAATTATTTCTGAAAGCACCGCCCTTATCCCTTTTCTCGAACATGATGACAATACTCGTGCTTCTATGGGATCCAACATGCAGCGCCAAGCTGTACCACTGGTTTCGCCAGAGGCACCATTGGTGGGAACAGGGTTTGAAGAAACCGTCGCAAGATACTCTGGTCAAGCGATTTTTGCAGAAGAAGCGGGGAAGGTGGTAAATCTCGATGCTTCAGAAATCACAGTCCTTTACGAAAATGGAAAAAAACACACCTACCCTCTTGCCAATTTTATGCGCTCAAATCAAGCGATGTGTTTTCACATGCGCCCAGCAGTGAATAAAGGAGAAAAATTTGAAAAAAGCCAAGTACTGGCCAATGGAGCAGCGGTGGAAAAGGGAGAAATAGCCCTCGGAAAGAATTTGCTTGTGGCCTATATGTCTTGGAGCGGATATAATTTTGAAGATGCAGTAGTAATTTCTGATCGCCTCGTAAGAGACGGAGTATATGATTCGATTCATATCGAGAACTTTACCATTGACGTAAGAGATACCAAGCTTGGACCAGAAATGATCACAAGGGATATTCCAAATGTAGGAGAAGTAAAGCTCAAAGATCTAGATACAGATGGAATCATTCGAATAGGATCTATGGTGCACGAAGGAGATATTCTCGTAGGAAAAATTACTCCTAAGGGAGAAACAGAACTTAACCCAGAAGAAAGGCTTTTACAGGCAATCTTTGGAGAAAAAGCAAAAGACGTAAAAGATACTTCACTCAGACTTCCTGGTGGTGAAGGAGGAAAAATAGTAGATATTCAAATTTTTTCTCGTGATGGAGGTGATGATCTTCCGCAGGGAGTTATTAAACAAGTCAGGGTATTTGTCGCCAAAACAAGAAAAATCCAAGTAGGAGATAAAGTAGCAGGGAGGCATGGAAATAAAGGAGTTATTTCAAAAATTGTTCCCCAGGAAGATATGCCATTTCTTCCAGACGGAACGCCTGTGGACATTATTTTGAATCCACTTGGGGTAACCTCTCGCATGAACATCGGTCAGATTCTGGAAACGCATTTGGGATGGGCAGCTTCTGAACTGGGGCTGAGATTTGCCACCCCAGTACTTAACGGTATTCCACCCGCAAGCATTGTGGAACTCCTCAAGACAGCAAATTTGCCAGAAACGGGAAAAGTGCAACTTTACGATGGAAGAACAGGAGAGCCATTTGTTCATGAAACAACTGTAGGAATGGCGTATATTCTTAAGCTTTCTCACTTGGTGGCAGATAAACTGCATGCTAGATCAGTGGGACCATATTCTATTGTGACACAACAGCCCTTGGGAGGAAAAGCACAGCATGGAGGACAGCGTTTTGGAGAAATGGAAGTATGGGCACTTGAGGCATATGGAGCAGCGCACACCTTACAGGAAATGCTGACGATCAAGTCAGATGATGTCATTGGTCGTGCTCGTGCATATGAAAGTATAGTAAAGGCAGAAGACATCCGAAGACCCAACACGCCAGAGTCATTTAATGTCTTAGTACATGAACTGAAAGCACTTTGTATCTATGTGGACCTTATGGAAGAGAGTGGTAGGGAAGTAGAACATGTAGAACTGCCTCCTGAACAAGATGTCGCCGATATTCTTCCCGCATCCGACAAGATGAGTGAACTTCAAGAGGCAACTCTGGTTTCTGAATCTGAAGAAGAAATTGAAGAAGAACTTCATGGAGAAGGAGACGTGGGAGGCAAAACTATGGAGAAAGAAATATCTGACGCTGCTAAAGAAAAAGCTTTATAAGTTATTTTTTATTTTTTCATTATTGCGTAATTATGAGAAGCATTAACAAAGTCATTCTCGTAGGAAACATCACTCGAGATCCACAGATACGAAAAACAACAAATGGACAAACAATTGTAACATTTGGACTTGCGACGAATAGAGAATGGGTTGGCTCGGACCGACAAAAGCAATCTCTAGCGGAATATCATAATATTGTTGCCTGGGGGAGACTTGCTGAACTCTGTGAAGAACTCCTTAAAAAAGGAAAACTTGTCTATATTGAAGGATATTTAAAAACCAGGTCATGGGATCATGAATCTGGAGTCAAAATCTTCCGAACAGAAATTGTTGCAAATGACATGATAATGCTAGAAAAGAGAGCTCCTTCAGATGAGGGTAACGATCCCGAGACTGAAGAGAATTCTAACTTTGAAGAAGATGTTCCTCAGGCAGATGGATCGTCAGATCCATTGAATGAAATTGATGATGATTTCTTCTCAGATATTGAAGATGCCTCTGAAAAGAAATAATCTTCTTTTTGCCTTTCTTTCTCTCACATTTTTTCTCTAAACATGCCTTCTCCTCGTCACAAAAAAAGCAACTCATTTAACTCGATTGCTCTTACAGTTGCTTCTCCAGATCGCATTCAAGGATGGTCATATGGAGAGGTAACAAAACCTGAAACCATAAATTATAGAACTCAAAAACCAGAAAGAGATGGTCTTTTTTGCGAAAAGATCTTTGGACCAATAAAAAATTGGGAATGTTATTGTGGAAAATATAAAAAAATTCGATATAAAGGAGTTATTTGTGAAAAATGTGGAGTAGAAGTAACTCGTGCGATTGTCCGAAGAGAACGAATGGCACATATTTCTTTGGCCGTACCAGTAGCACATACTTGGTTCTTAAGATCTACTCCTTCTCGCATTGGTCTTATTATGGATCTTCCAATCAAAGGACTTGAACATGTTGTATATTTTGCTTCTTACATTGTTATTTCTGTTGATGAAGAGGCTAAAAAAGAAGCAAGAGATGACCTTGACCGACAATTCAAAGCATATAAGAAAAAAATTCAAGACGATTATAAAGAAAAACGAAAAGCCCTTAAAAAATCAGATGCCCCTCCCAAAGAAATTGAAATACTTGAATCTGAAGAAGCAAAAAAGATGGATGACCTTAAAGAAACTCATGAAAAAGCAAAAAAAGAACTTGAGTCAATAACAGACTGGAAACTCATGACAGAACTAGAGTATCGAGAAATGAACATGAAGTTTGGACATGTATTCAAGGCGGGGACAGGAGCAGAAAGCATACGGGCAATTTTAGAAAGAATAGACGTAGGGAAAATGCTCAAAAATCTTCAAGTAGATGCTCAAACAGCCAGTGGACAAAAACAGAAAAAGACATTACGTCGCATCCGATTTTTAGGTGGTCTCCAAAGAGCAAAAATTCGCCCAGAATGGCTTATTTTGAAACAACTTCCAATCATTCCTCCTGATCTTCGTCCTATGGTGCAGCTTGATGGAGGACGTTTTGCAGCATCTGACCTTAATGACCTGTACAGAAGGATTATCAATAGAAATAATCGTCTCAAGAGACTCATGGCAATAGGAGCACCAGAAGTAATCTGTCGGAACGAAAAAAGAATGCTGCAAGAAGCGGTCGACACCCTTATTAACAACTCTCCCAGGGGAGGAAGAGCAGTATTTACTGCTGGGGATAGAAGAAAGCTGAGATCACTTTCTGATATGCTCAAGGGGAAACAAGGAAGATTTCGACAAAATTTACTAGGGAAACGTGTGGATTATTCTGGACGATCAGTAATTGTAGTTGGTCCAGAATTGAGCCTCAATCAGTGTGGACTTCCAAAAGAAATTGCTATGAAGCTCTTTAAGCCCTTTATTATCGGAGAGCTTATTCGTGGAGAATTTGCTCATAATGTAAAAGGAGCTGAAAAAATAATTCAGTCCGGAAAGAAGATTGTTTGGGATATTCTGGATGATGTAATTAAAGGAAAACATGTCCTCCTGAATCGTGCTCCTACACTGCACAGACTTGGAATCCAGTCATTTTCACCTATTCTCATTGAAGGAAAAGCAATCCAAGTACATCCACTTGTTTGTGCAGCATTTAACGCTGACTTTGATGGAGACCAAATGGCAGTGCATCTTCCCCTTTCAGAAGAGGCCCAGCGAGAAGCAAGAGAGATTATGCTTTCGAGTGTCAATATTCTTAAGCCCTCTTCAGGAGACCCCATCATCACTCCAACACAGGATATGGTGCTGGGTATTTACTTTTTGATGCGAACACATGAAGGTAAAAAAGGAGAAGGAATTGTGTTTGGAAGTGAAGAGGAAGCTATTTTTGCACATGACCTAGGCCATGTTGATTTGCAAGCTCTTGTGAAAGTGAAAATAGGAGAAGAAATTGTAGAAACTTCTGTGGGAAGAATTATTTTCAATGATGCGATTCCTGACATAGTTCCTTTTATCAATGCGCCACTACAGAAAAAGGGAATTGAAAAACTTCTCAGTGATATCTTTGAAATTGCAGATGCTGAAACTACCTCACAAACAGCTGACAAAATGAAAAAACTGGGATTTTTCTATGCCACAATGTCGGGAATTTCTATAGGAGTTGATGATATAGAGATTCCTGAAGAAAAAAAGGATGTTTTAGAAAAAGCCACAGCAAAGGTAGTTATTATTTCAAATCAATACTCAAAAGGCCTTATAACGGATAATGAAAGGTACAACCATGTCATAAAGATCTGGGCAGAAGCTAAATCAGAACTGTCGAACGCTATGGTCGGACATTACTCCAAAAAACCAGAAAATGACATATTCTACATGATTGATTCTGGTGCTCGAGGAAACTGGGGACAAATTACACAACTTTCAGGAATGAAAGGACTTGTTGCGAGTCCATCTGGACGAACCATTGAACTCCCCATTAAAGCAAACTTGAAAGAAGGATTCTCTATTCTAGAATATTTTATTGCGACTCATGGAGGAAGGAAAGGAAAATCGGACACGGCGCTCAAAACGGCAGAAGCTGGATATCTGACAAGACGTCTGGTAGATGCGGTACAAGACATTATTATCAAAGAAGAAGACTGCGGAACAAAAGAAATATATAAAATTACAGAAGAAGAATCTCAGAACGTTGGAGAACAGTTTGACAGAAGGATTTTCGGACGAACACTTGCCGCAACACTTGCTGATCCAAAGTCAGGAGAAATCATTGCCAAAAGAAATAAAGAGATAGGGGTCGCTCTTTTAGGCGAGATAATTGAACGTGGTATTGAAGCTGTAAAGGTACGCTCTATTATGAATTGTGAAACACCTGGAGGTATTTGTCAAAAATGTTATGGTCGTGACTTGGGAACTAGCAAAACAGTAGAGGTAGGAACTCCGGTTGGTATTATTGCTGCTCAAAGTATTGGAGAGCCTGGTACTCAGCTTACCATGAGAACATTCCACATGGGAGGTGTAGCGGAAGGAGCAGATATTACTCAAGGACTCACACGTGTAGAAGAACTTTTTGAAGCACGAACGCCAAAGACGCCAGCGATCTTAGCAGATGTTTCTGGAATGGCATCTATTGATCACCACGATCAAGAATTTATTTTAACAATTAAAGCTTCGAAACTAGGAGAAGATACATATTTTATTAATGAAGGAGCAAAAGTTGCTGTAAAAAAAGGAGATCTTGTGAAGGAAAACCAAATACTAGCAAAGGGTATCAAAATATTCAGAGCAAAATATGGAGGAAAAATACAAAAAATTGAAAAAAATAAAATTGTCATAAAGCATACAAAAAAGGTAATAGCAAAACATTCATTTTCTTCAACATCTCGACTCATGATAGAAGATGGGGACACAGTAGAGATCGGAACGCCTTTAACATTTGGGCATTTCAACCTCAGAGAACTCATGGAAAAAACAGATCTTCAGACAGTTCAAAAATATATTACAAATGAAGTACAAAGCATTTACGCTTCGCAAGGACAGACTATTAGTGACAAGCATATAGAAATTATTGTAAAAGAAATGTTTTCTATTGTGAGCATCATTGATCCGGGAGATGTTCCTGGAGTTCTGCCTGGAGAGACAATGGATTATCAAACAGTTCAGATATTTATTCGTGAAAATCCAAAAAAGAAGCCACCAACATATGAAAGATTACTTTTAGGCCTTACTCGAATTGCCCTTGCCACGAAATCATGGCTTTCTGCCGCGTCGTTTCAGGAGACCATACGAGTACTGGTAGAGGCTTCCACTACAGGAAAAGTAGATCACCTTGAAGGACTCAAAGAAAATGTCATTATTGGAAAACTCATCCCTGCAGGAGCTGTATATCATAAAAAATATTATCGTGACAAAAAATAGAGAGTAATGATTTATACATTGTACACAGCAACATCTCTTGCTTGAAATTCCTTGATTTTTCCAAGAAAGCTCTCTAGAATCCAGGTCCATAATTTTCTTTCTTAATGCCTACTATCAATCAACTTATCCGTCGAAAACGAAAAACAGTGACCAAAAAGTCTAAATCTCCTGCAATGCTTTTCACTCAAAATACGCTCAAAGGAAAAGCCGTAGAGCTCAGTAGAGGAGCACCTCAAAAAAGAGGAGTGTGTACTCAGGTACGTACTATGACTCCCAAAAAGCCTAATTCTGCATTGAGAAAAATTGCTCGTGTTCGTCTTACGAACGGATCGGAAGTAAATGCGTACATTCCAGGAGAAGGACACAATCTACAGGAACATTCTGTTGTGACTATCCGAGGGGGGAGAGTGAAAGATCTTCCAGGGGTGAGATATCATGTCGTTCGAGGGAGTCTTGATACTCAAGGTGTTGAAAATCGGAAGCAAGGAAGATCAAAGTACGGAGCCAAAAAGCCTAAATAATATTTTTTTATTTTTGTTGTATGCCACAAAAGCGAGTAGAGTTCGTGCCGACGAACTCAAGTCATGTCCAGGAAAAATTTATTAATTGTCTCATGAGAGGTGGAAAAAAATCCATATCTCGAAAAATATTTGCTAATACACTGAAAAAAATTTCTGAAAAAAAACAAGATGAAAGAGATGCAATTGAAATATTTGAGGTGGCGATAGGGAATGTGAAGCCGAATATAGAAGTGCGAGCAAAAAGAGTGGGGGGATCTGTGTATCAAGTTCCTCGTGAAGTTCCTCCAAAAAGACAGCTCACATTAGCCATTCGATGGATTATTGGAGCATGTCGCAAAAAATCAGGAAAACCAATGTCAGAAAGACTTGCAGAAGAAATTTCACAAGCAGCTAACATGGAGGGAGATGCTTTCCGAAAAAGAGAAGATGTTCATCGTATGGCCCAAGCCAACAAAGCTTTTGCGTATATGGCAAGATACTAGGAGTAAAGATGAACTTCCTATGACTCACTCTTGTATATTTCTATAGGGGATTTCCTTTTCAGATATTTCCTGAATATCTTCAATTCCCATGATGTCTCTGAGATCTTTTAGGATTTGTGGTATCACTTGTTTCTTGAGAACTTCAATAGCAACAAAGATCTCTCTCTTTTTTGTCATTCCTGGCACAGCAGTGCCGGAATAATGTATTTGCACCAGATTTACCCCCAGAGATGCAAATACGCGAGATATTTCTTGAATAATACCAAAGTGATCGGGATCTTTTTTAATGCGAAGATGAACTTGCAGAGGAACAGGATCATTGGTCCAGCGAGCCGCGAGGAATCTATGTGGGTCAAGTTTTTTTAATACTGCACAATGCCTCTTATGAAGCGTAAAGGTGCCAGTTCTAGTAATAAAAGCGAGAATCAGATCACCTGGAGCAGGACTGCAACACTGAGCTCTTTTTGTATAAAATCCTTTTTCTCCTGCAACGAGAACGTCTTCTTTTTTTCGATTCTTTTTTTTATGAGAAGACACTATTTTTTTTTGAGCAGGAGGATTTTGACTCAGGAGTTTTTTAGAAACAGTTTGAGCACTCAGATCTCCAACGCCAATACGCTGAAGAATGCTTTCTCGCGACTTTAAACTTCGAGATTTCTCTGTTTCATACCCCTTGAGAAAAGAAAGTTTTTTATCAAGTTCTTTTGCCCCCATATTACTCAGTGCTGCATTCAACATTTTTTTTCCTTCTCGAACAAAAAATTCTTTGTCATGTTGCCTGAGAAAAGCTCTAATCTTTTGTCGTGTTGAGGCTGCAGTAGCCACTGCGAGCCATGATTCCCGAGGAACAACCCTCCTATTAGTTGCGATTTTTACAATATCACCGTTTTGAAGCGTATACCTCAAAGGAACAATCTTTCCATTTACGATAGCGCTCTGACAATGTTCTCCAATATCTGAATGTACGGAATATGCAAAGTCAAGTGGCGTGGAATTCTCAGGAAGGATTTTAATATCTCCTTTCTCAGTAAGTACAAATATTCGATCACCCAAAAAATCCTTCACAAATATTTCAAAGTTTTTCGACTCATTGAGCTTCTTATTTGTTTTTGCAAGACTGGCAAACCAGCTCTGATTTGCTGATTCGTGGCTTCCTCGCTCTTTGTAGTGCCAATGTACAGCAGATCCGAATTCTGCATCTTCATGCATTTGAAAAGTTCGTATTTGAATTTCTATTGGATAAGGAGCTTTTTTATAAAAATCACTCAGGATGCTGGTATGTAAAGAGGAGTATCCATTTGGTTTGGGGACAGTAATATAATCTTTAAAGCGACCAGGAAGCACATTCCATTTTTGATGAATCTTCCCAAGAACGACATAGCAATCATTTGCTTGTGGAACCAATATACGAAATGCAAATAGATCGTTTAAATCTTCAATCTCTGAGGTTTCTTTTCTTTTGAGTTTTAAGTATATGCTATAGGGGTCCTTCACACGAGATTCAACCTTTCCGGTAATATTTGATCTACGGAGTATTTCCATGAGAACTTTTTCTCCTTTTTTGAGCATTCCCTTACGAAGACTTTTGGTGTGCTCTATTTTTTTTGATATACGGTGATATTCTTTCGGAAGGAGAGTTTGAAACGCCAAATCTTCTAATCTTCTCTTGAGTCGATAAATTCCGAGTCTTGAGGATATAGGACCATAAAGCTCAAAAACCTCTTTTGCGTATATTTTTTGTTTTATACTCGGCTTTCCTTTAATTTGTTCGAGAGAGTATAAACGATTTGCCAGCTTCAAAAATACTACACGAGTATCCCTCGCAAGTGCCAAAAACATTTTTCTCAACGTAGTAGTTCTTGACCCTGATTTTTTAAGAGAAACTTCAGCCAGCAGAACGAGTTTTTGTAGTGACCTTAAAAGATCTGCTACTGATTCTCCAAATTCTTTTTCAATTTCATCAAAAGGAGGATTCTTTATCTCAGCAAGCTTTAGGAGGATACTTGCGATGAGAGTGTCTTGATCTGGAGAGAATTCAATAAGAATTCTTCCTACAGAAAACGCTTCCCTCATTGCAGATGACGATACATGGCTTGCAGCAAATTTTTCTGCTCGAGACAAGATTCCTTTTTCTAGAGGAATCTTTTTTCGACTAGCCAATTTTTGTAGATGTTCTCTTGTTGGCACGTTGCTACAAATCAAAACGAAGAGATCAGAATCGTATATAATATACAGAAATCTTCAAGCAGTATGGATCTATTTTGTAAATCACAACACATTTATGTCAAAAAGAATTATATTTTTCTTTTGCCTTGTTGCTGTTTTTTGATATTCTTGAGCCTGACTTTTCCACTTTATACATGGGAGAAAATATTGTGCTGGCAGAACATCTGGGAAGCCCATCTGAATACACCAAAATTATCAAGAAAGAAGAAAGTCAAAATCTTCAGACACGTATGTGGATGATATTTTCTGGTCCGGAAGGAGAACAAAGCTTTGCGGAAGCTATTTGGGAGACTCTCAAAAACGCATATTTTCACATCCTCCAAGAGCAGAATCCTTATGATCGATTTGAGGAGTCTCTCAAGATTTTAAATACTCAAATTACAGAAGATCAAATTGTGGTGCATCCAGATTTTATAAGAACGCACTCCATAGTACTTGTACTTTTTGCAGAAGGAGAGCTCCATATCTCCACAGTAGGAACTTTTGAAGTATATTTAGCACGAAAAGGAAAACTTAATATCATATCTGAGAATATTTCACCTCAAAAAATACAACCAGATGTGTTTATAAACATTGCAAGTGGCGAACTTTCTCATGGTGACACACTCCTTTTTTCCGAATCAAGAATTCTCAGGCATATGACAGAGTCTGAGCTTACAGAGATTCTTCACATGAACATACAGGAAGGGAAGAATACTTTAACAGATACCCTCGAAAGAGCTGGAGATAACGTATCCTTCGTACTTGCTTCTTTTGAAGGGAAAGAAACTCCGCTCCCTCTTGAAACAAACAAAGAGAGAGGAAAAAAAGGTTTTACCACTACTTCTTCTACAAGTTTTTTGCAAAATTTTTCTTGGGATCAGTCAAGAAAAAATATGACAAAATTTTTTTGGCGACTCCGAGCAGGGGATCATAAACCATTTCTCGGATTACTTCTGGGAATACTGGGACTTATTCTCATTCTTTCATTCGTAACATCTTTTGCAGATCGTACGAATAATGATGAGAGAGATGAGTACAAGCAACTTCTGGGTCAAATACAAGCATCTCTTAAAAATGTGAAGGACCAGGAAATACTAGGAGAGAAAGATCGAGCAAATGCAAACTTGTCACGGATTGATCGTGACTTGGAAAAAATATTACAATCAAGTTTTTTTCGAAGCGAAGCTTTGGTGCTTTTAGAAGAAGTGTCTCAAGTAAAAGATCAAATAAATGACATAACTCGTATCTCTACTCCAAAAGAATTGGCAAACCTGAAAACCCGAAAAAGTGACGTATCACTTGTGGGGGTCTTTGAATATGAAGGAGAATGGTTCTCCTTTGATAAAAACACACTTTTTCGAATTGTTCTCAATGATGAATTTGTAGACACCATTCCCCTCATTTCAGAATCTGAATTGATAAATGGGGTTCCATTGACCAATAAAAAACAATTTATTTTTACCGATGCTAAGGGAAAAATATTCGAATATGATGCTGAACAAAAAGAACTCTCTCTTGCCAAAACAGAAGATAGTATTTGGAAGAAAGGAGAAGATATATTTGCATATTCAAAATATGTTTATCTCTTGAGCCCAGAAGAGAATCAGATATGGAAATATGAGCGGAAAGAGGAAAACTATGGGACAGCAATTCCATATATTGCTGAAGAGATAGATATTTCCTCGGCCATCTCTTTTGCAATTGATGGTGAAGTTTTTGTGTTTACTGCGGAAGGGGAACTGATGAAGTTTTTGAAGGGAGTGAGCCAGGAATATAGTCTTATCGGAACCCCTGATGGAATTTTAGAAAACGTGACACAAATATATACAGATGATGAACTGGAGCACATACTCTTGCTCAATCCCTCAGAATCGACCGTGTACGTGTACTTCAAAGGAAATAACCAGGCGACATATCAGAGTCAGATTGTTTTGGAGAATGTGGGGACGCTTCAGGCGATGTGGGCAAATGCACCGACGACCTTAGTTATTGCAGATGAGAATAAAGTATATGAAATAGATTTTTAAGTATTTTCCTCTACTATTCCTGAAATACTTGCAAATACTTCCTCAACAGAAGGAAGTCCATCTGTTCTCATCAACACCCCTTCCTCTTCATACGCTTCAATCACCGGAAGAGTTTCCTTAGTATAATTTTTTATTCTTTGGGCTATTGCTTTTTTGGTGTCATCACTCCTTTTCCTGAGAAGGAGTCTTTTGATAGCTTCTTCTTTTGTAATATCGATAAAGACCCCGAATATAGAAAGATTATATCTCTTGAGTATAGCGTCAAAAGTTTCTTTTTGTTCCATACTTCTGGGGAGACCATCAAAAAGCAAGGGAGATGCCTCTGGAGATTCTTGTACAAAATCTTCTACCATTTCCATAACGATTTCATTGGGAACCAAATCACCACGCTGAATAATATCGCGTACCTTTTTGGCTAGTTTTGAGTCTTGCTTTATCAAATTCCGGAGCTCCGCTCCAGTTTCAAATATACGATATCCAAATTTTTCAGCAATAAGCCGCGCCTGAGTTCCTTTCCCAGCGCCTTGCATACCAAAAACAATAAGATTTTTCATGCAAAAAACAAGTTATACGAGTTTCTCATAATCATGCATTACCAGTTCTGCATTGATTCGTCTGATTAAATCAAGCAAGACTCCGACAATAATAATGAGCCCTGATCCGCTCAGAATGAGATCTGTGCTCGAAAGATCAGAAAATATAGTAAAGAGTACGGGGACTATAGCTACGAATGCCAGAAAAATCCCACCCCAAAGATTGAGCCTATTGGAAACTTTCCCTAAATATGCACTCGTTTCTCTTCCAGGCCTATGGCCAGGAATAAACCCACCTCTCTTCTGAATATCTTCCGCAATATTATCAGGATTGAAGGTAATAGAGACGTAAAAGTATGAGAAGAAAATAATAAACAAGAAATATACGGCAAGATACACAGCAGTAGGGTTTCCAGAATTAAAATTTCGGTTTAAAAAATCTACCACAGGTCCACCAGTGTTTAAAAACTGTGTAAGAATTCCTGGAAAGGAAACCATGGAAATTGCAAAGATAATAGGTATCATTCCTGCTTGTAAAATACGGATTGGAAGAGCAGACATGCTACGGGCAGCACTTCGAGCGGCATAAGTAATGGGGATTCTTCGATGTCCCTCTGTGACCAGAATGACGGAAATAAGCATAAAAAATGTGATGATCAACAGGAAAGCGAAGGCAGGGAGCTTGGTTTCATCTCCAGCATTTATTCCCGCTACAATATTTCCGAATACGCTGGGAATAGAAGAAACAATACCAGCAGTAATAATAAGTGAAACACCATTTCCAATCCCTTTTTCAGAAATAATTTCTCCGAGCCACATAACGGCAAGAGTTCCCGTGGTTACAATAACCATTGCTGGAAGAACAGTGGACCAATCGTAGGGATCTACTGATCCTTGCACGGCATTTGAAATCAAAAATATCATCCCATAGCTTTGCAAAAGCGCGAGTGGGACTGTGAGATACCGAGTATACATGTTTATTTTTCTTCGCCCTTGCTCTCCTTCTTTTTTGAGATTTTCTAAATAGGGAAATACGACCGTCATGAGTTGTATGATAATGGAGGCATTGATGTAAGGAGAAAGCCCCATCATGATAAGTGAAAATCTTTCAACAGATCCTCCTGTAAGAGCAGAAAAAACGCCGAGTGCACTTCCGTGAAGGCCAGCGAGAGCATCGAAGTTAATATTTTGAAGCGGCACAGGAATATGTGCCATAAATCGGTAACAAAGTAATACAAATACCGTAAAAAGTATTTTTTTCCTTAGATCTTTTGAATTCCAAATTTGAAGAAGATAGTTCATGTAGAAATTTTATAATTTTTAATTTTGTAATTTTTGAAATAAATCTAAAATCTTAATTTTAAAAACTTTTTATAGAGTTTATGGCTCAAGGATTAGAATTTATCACCGCTGAGCGGGACGGGTTTAGAAATGAGGATTTAGAAATTAGAAATTTTATCCCTCTGCCTTTTTTGTATCTTTCGTCCCAGGTTTTTCAGCAGTCTTCATCCCCTCTACCTTTCCTCCCGCTTTTTCAATTTTCTTAGCAGCAGCAGCAGATACTGGAAGGTTTTTTATAGTTATTTTTTTTGAAAGCTCTCCTCGTGAAAGGATTTTGACCAAAATGTCTTTATTTTGAATTACGTTTTTTTCAGTCAAACTCTCCACAGATACGGTATCTTTATCTGAAAATATTGCTTCTAAAGTATCGAGATTCACCGCTATATACTCTTTTCTGTTCGGATTTGTAAATCCTCTTCGCTTAGGAATGCGCTGCAAAAGAGAGGTTTGACCACCTTCAAATCCAAGACGAACCCCTCCACCTGTTCTTGAGTTCTGACCTTTACAACCTCTACCAGAAAAAGTACCATACCCAGAAGCATTTCCACGGCCTCTTCGAATCTTTGATGTCTTTGACCTGTGATTTGGTTTGAGGTCGTGTAATTTCATAGCAGACCAGAAAAAAGCTTTGGCAAAAAATCCCGCATATTCTAGTGAAAAGTGGGTTGTTGAGCAAGAGAAAATGCTGATTTTCTGAATCCTTCCTTTTGCTCAATTGATCATGGTTTCATGACCTCTTATGTTGCAATTATTTCTGTTCCACTAGGAATCACCGCATCTATCGTAGCCCATTCGCTTTCTTGATCATTGGGAACAAAGAGCGAAATTTCATCTCCGACTTCGGCCCTAAGAAAGGTGACAGAAGCCAGAAGAACACTATATGCCTTTCCTTCCGCCAAGGCTTTGTATCGTCCATCTTCATAGGTAAGGGTGCCAATAAGTGTTTTTCGTTCCACTGGTTTGATAGATTTGTAGATAAACCGTCCTTCAGGGGTAATAGTGAGTTTTAAATGATCGCCCACCACAAGCTTTGATTTAGAAGCATAATTTGCGGGAACAGGATAGCTGCCTCCCTCTGCATCTTTCATATTTTGTCCATCAAATAATCCTTCCACTATTCGTCCTTCAGCGTTGGAGGATTTGGAAGCGATTATTTTTTTAAAGTCTTTTTCTGAAAATTCTACGGATGAAAGGGTTTCACCAGTGAGTTCCGCAAGTATTTTTCGCGCATGACGCAGAGACTTTTCTGCGGAATCAAGCATTTCTCGCACTAAGGCGATTTGAGACATTTCGGAGGACATTTATATTTGTATAAGAAAGTAAAAAGATATGTTTTTATAAGGAGAATTTTTGTTGTGCCTGATAGAACGAGGCTTTTTTTAAACGAGAAAGAAGTCCTTTTTCCGTCAGAAGTCCTGTCTGACTTCCTACTTGGGAAACAACAGAAGCAGCGTTTATTGTCGCATATTTCAGCGAAGAATGCAATTTTTTCTTATGAAAAATCGCATAAAAAAGACCGGTGCCAAATCCGTCTCCTGCTCCAAGGGTATCAATTTTTTCAGACACTTCATCAATACCACAAAAATAAATATTTTTGCCATCACAGATCTGCGATCCATTTCTGCCATCGGTAATGACAACATTTTGAACTCCCTGACGCATAAATACCTGAAATATTTCACTATAATCAGCTGCAGAATGTGGAAAATCTTGTTGAGATTTTTTTGAACGTCTTTTACGAGCCTTGCGACCAGTAAAAGCCTCAGCTTCTTCTTTATTCAGGAGCATTACATCTACCACAGGAAAAAAATCAATAAAGGAGAGAGCCCCCTGAGAAATTTGTTCTTTTCCAGGATTCCAAAAAAGAAACTTTTTCGGATATTTCAAAAAATGGCGCTTTATACTTTGAAAAATAACATCAGCATTATTTCCTCTCGCAGATATATGGTTAAAAAAAAGTCCTTCCACATCATCTAGAATTTTTACGTTGAAGTCAGAAAAGGTTTTATTTGTTCCTGGATAATAGAAGACAGTCCGTTCGCCTTCGAACGATCTCAAAATAACAGAAACACCAGTGTGTTCTTTTGAGTTTTTTGCGATCTGCATATTTTCTATTGAGACAAGTTCTTTTTTTAAATTTTCAATCAATTTTTCTCCATAGATATCATCACCTATCTGCGCTACTGGACTCGCATTAAATCCAAGTCGGGAAAGTCCAACACACGTATTGTTGGCACCCCCACCAAAGAGCTCATGAGTCTCAGAAGCATGAATTTTTCCTCCGTATGGGAAGGCGATGTACTCTTCATTACTTGTTTTCTCTCTGCACATTTTTATCACCGTTGTATCATTTGGTTTGATAAAGATATCAATGGTCATACTGCCGAGAGTGCAGACTTTTGGTTTCTTCATAGATATTTTTTGTATTTATTTTTATATATGAATGTATAGCAGGTTCTCTTTTATGACTTTCAATTGATAAAGGCATGCTTTTTTCTTCTCTGTACGATATATGCGGTTGCGAGAAATGAAATTCCCACAAAAACAAACGCGGCTTCAGGTCCAGTAGCCGGGTATTTCGGAACATTGATAATTGGTGCTGGAGATTTTGCAGCAGCGTGTAACCCTTGCGACTCTGGGGTTGAAGACACTTCTCCATATGTTTCTTCACTAGTGGGGCTCCCATTTTTATATGGAGTTACTGTGAAATAGTATGTGAGTCCGTTGATGAGGTCATACACGTTTTTCTGAGTGCTCTCTCCTGCAACCAACATTCTTTCTACATATCTTCCTGATTCAATACCATATTCTACAATATAAAGATCAGGGTCTTGCAGACTCTGTTCCCAGGAAAGATCAATAGAGCCATCTCTGGAGACAGCAGTAATGCGGCTTGAGATTTTTTCAGAAAACAAAGGTCGAGCAGAAAATATTTGTGACTGCTCGCTCATATTTCCAGCCATATCAACAGCGGTCACTGCAAAGAAGTATTCTTTTCCAGCTTCGAGTTCGTCGATGACAGTAGAAGATTCTGTGGGGGCAACACTTGTTTTTTCTGAAAGAGAAAACTCAGAAGTTCCCATATATATAACGTACAGAACGATTTCTTCAACATGACCCTCTACTTTTTCCCAATTGACATGCACCGCTTCTTGAAGAGGGAGCACTTTTATGTTTTTAGGAGATGGAGGAATAACTTCTGATGCACGCACTAATAGAGTGGCTTCTGAAAGGAACTTACTCTCGTTGCCAAGATCGTCTTCCAAAATTACATCAGCGCTATACTCACCTGCATTTTGAGAAGCTGAAAAAGCCCCTTCATAGTTTCCAGGTTTGCTGTGTATTTCTTCAAGTTCATGTTCTTCACCATCCAGCCGAATCATCGCTTTTCCTAAGTTCGGTTCAGAGACAAGTGAAAAAGTAAGGACACCGCCTGCATCTACTACAGTTTCTGGAAAGACAGAGACGCTTTGCAGTGTAGGAGGAGTGGTATCTACAGAAAAGGAAACTGCTACAGAAAACTCTCTGCTTCCTTCTATTTCTTGTACATAGAGCTCATGATCACCTTCAGCAATATTGGAGAGAGTAGTAAAAAATACGCCATCAATATCGGTAGAAACCTCATCTATTTCTGTATTATCTACAAAAACTCTGAGATCTGTGTTGGGATTTCCTTTTCCAGTAAGTGCGACCTCTGCTGTAGCAAAAGCACTCCCATCTTCTGGAGTTTTAATTTCAATGCCCTTCGCATCTGAGCCGTCATCAAAATCGTCATCAATTCCTCCACTTTGCACTACTTCTATCTCTTTTGAGCCCTTGATATTAGCAAATATTTCTCCTGTTTCAGGATTGTATTCAAATACTTCGATCATCTGCGTTCCGATTTCAGAGAATTGAAACGCGAGGCTAAATTCAAAAGATCCAGCATCAGCCCCACGAAATGTATATTGTCCATTATTAGGAAGGAGTGCTTTTGGATCGTCAGGAGCAGAAATCAAGATGCTTCCCGTATAATCTCGCACCGTATTATCATCAGTATCTACTGCTGTTATTCGAAAGTAATTTTGATCACTTCCAACGACAGCAACATCGGCATTATCATTTCCATCGGTAAATTCTAGTTTGAATCGGGCAATAGGACCAGAGAGAGAAGTAGTATCTGTATTTTCAAAAATATTTGCTTGAAGCAGGCTTCCTCCTGTAGGACTCGCATCTGGTTCAAAAAATACGAGCTTTGCTCTTTCTTCGAGAGTAGTACCAGTAGCCCGATCTAAGACACTCAAATATGAAACACCTGGGGCACTTGAAGAAACACGAAAAATCTTTTCACCTCGCTCATCAGTTGGAGTGTTGGGGGCTACTTCAAAAATCAAATCATCTGACCGTGAAGAAATGACTGTCAATTGATGATTGGAGATAGGGTTTCCATATTTATCTTTGAGTCGTACGGTCAAAAGTACATTTTCACCTTCTCCTGCGGGAAGAGAGCTCATATTTGTTTTGAGAGATGAGTGGGTTGCAGAAACGGTATCTGGAAAGACTTCAAAAAAGTTGATGGGAGGTCTTTCTGATGCATAATCTCGGTAATAAGCACTCACGCTGTATTCCCCAGCTGTTTGAGTATGAAATCCATATACATCTACACTTGATACTCCGATTTCATTGGTAGTGGATTCAAGCTCCAAAATGGTTCCAGAAGGACTCTCAATACGGAAAACAATATCTTCATTATCTGCGCCACGAGAGGTGGTGAGGGATGTGGAATATCCTGCAATAGTGTCCACTCCAGTGACGTTCACAGGAGGTCCAAAACCAGCTGAGAGCGCCGTTTGTGCTGACACAAGAGCTATAAACCCGAGAACGAAGGAAGTGATATTTTTGATATTTGTTTTCATCAGAATGTGAGATATATCCGCTCATTATAGCAGAAAAACGGAGTTTTTTCACGGAGATAGGATGGACAAATGACGTGTTTTAGTTTTGTAGATATTGTTGACAAGATATAGAAAAGGAATTATTATTATAATACGATGAGACCCCTATAACCAACCTGAGATGCCAAAAATGCCAAGTGACTATGAGCCGAGAAAACAAAGGGAAGATGCAAGCGCGCTTCTAGAAAAGGTTCTCACGATCCTTGATGGATCGGATTGCAGTATCCCTGAAGACCTCGATCTGCTAGAAGAGGCTGGGAAGAGCCTACTCCAAGCGCGTGAGCAGCTTCTGACAGATGAGGAAAGTAACTGGAAAACGTACAAAGAAGTCGTCGAGCGTTATCTAGCTGTACTCGACGAATCGCTGCACGATGCAACTCATGAACCTGAATCGCTTGGTCTCATACGAGAATGTCTTCGACTGCTCTCTGAAGCTGACGAGTTGGATTCGTCCCAATGCGATGTGTCGACGCCAGAATGGAGCGAGGCTATGATCAAAATTAGTCGAGCAAGCGATCTCTTGGCGGAGCTCGGAAATTATCCTTTTTCCCAGCGAAATCTGGAGGAAGTTTCGACTCCATTTTTTGACTATGTTCGTTCAGTAACGCTTGGAAACCGAGTTAGTGTTGCAATACTCCGTGTTTTGGAGAAATCTAGTAACAGACACCTAAAAAAAGGAATGAAACGGAGCGTTTTGCATCGGGAGGTAGTCGAAGAAACGAAGGATTGCTTCCCGTGGAAGTATCCGGATTTCTCTGTGAGCCTCATGGACCTAACCGAAGCACAGTTCGTCACAAGAAAGCGTCTGTTTTTCTTTGAGATTACGAATCTTGGGCATGCCGCTTCTCGAGTCGAAGGTCCCCTGTACCGAGTTGACAGTAGCAGGAGCTGAATTGTCTGATTATTTGCAACAGGTACTAGGGGCTGTAATCGCGATTTCAATCAGCATACCGCTGGGGCTCGCAAATATGTGGCGGTTCCTTCCTCACTTGATGCGGATTGAATTGTGGTGCCTTCGCTGGCTTCTATTTACGGAGATTTTATTAGCTCCTTCGCTAGCGCGCGCCTCCTCCTAGTGGCGGATAAATGTGACGCGTGCACTTGAAATAACTAAAAAATACGCATTTGAAACGCGCACCAGCGAGCGCTTATAAAATATGATAGGAAAGGCTCTAGCCCAAAAGACTAATATGAACATTAGTTAGAAAGAATAAATTCCCCTCATTCGAGTCTGAGCCTGAGGGGCTCATCCCTCAGAGTCGAAGACTAGCCCCTTTTTTTCAAAGGGGGGAAGAAAAGCGTGTTATTCTGTTTTTTCCCCTTCCTTTTCTGAAATAGTATCTTTTTGAGTTTCTTCTTCTGCTGCATTACTTTCTGATTCCTCAGTGTTTTCTTCTGCAGGAGCTTCTTTTCCTTCTCTTTCTGCTGGTACATCTTCTATTTGAGGGGTTTTATCTTCTGCATTTTCAGGTTTCTTATCTTTTGGAGTATCTGCCTCTTCTACAGCAATGGATTCTTCAGGAACCTCTTTTTCCTCAACTTTTGGTTCTGATTTTTTTTTCCTTGGAGTTCCCTTCCCCTTTGCATCTTTTTTCTGAGGAGATTTATCCTGAGTTTCGTCAGAGGACTCTGCTTCTGGCTTATCTGTTTGAATAGCGCTTTCAATTATCTCACCGCCATCCATAATCTCCTGCAGTTTTGCCTTAAAGGGCTCATATTCTTCAGCGTTGTACATATCCAGTTCAAACTCGGTCAATTGTGATGCGAGGCGAATGTTTTGTCCTTTTTTTCCGATTGCCATAGCACGTTGCTCTTCGTCCACAAAGACAGCAGCTCTTTTTTTGACCCGTTTTCCGGTTTCTGTATCTTCGTACTCTTCTGGAGTGACAATGACCACGTGAGATATTTCTGCAGGCTGCAAGCTACGGGCAATGAGTTTGGTAGGATCTGGATCATATTCAATGATATCTACTCGCTCTCCGCCCAGTTCATCCATAACCGGCTGGATGCGTGATCCACGTTGTCCGATACATGCTCCCACAGGATCAATCTTAGGTTCGTCTGCCTTGACCGCAACTTTTGATCGAAAACCAGGATCTCTCGCTACTGCCATCACTTCTACGTCACCATGCTCTACTTCAGGAATTTCTTGCTCCAAAAGACGTTCCACCAGCTGAGGATGTGTTCTGGAAACCTGTAATTGGGGTCCTTTGGTGGTCTGGGCTACCTTTTCCAAATAGACGCGCATACGCTTTCCGGGAAAGTAGCGTTCATTAGGGATTTGCTGTCGCAAGGGAAGCTGTACGGTGCTTTTTTCGATTTCTATAAGGACCTGAGTCCCTTCTACTTGGCTGACAAGAGAGGTCAAAAGGCGATCTTCTCGATCTTTGAATCGTTCATAGAGTGCCGTACGTTCTGCCTCGTGCAATTTTTGTAAAATAACTTGTTTGGCAGACTGTGCTGCTATTCGCCCATAATCTACGGGAGTCACGTCTATCTGAATTTCGTCTCCTACACTGACACCCTTTTTTATTTTTTTTGATTCCTGAAGAGAAATTTCAAAATTTTCATTTTCTACTTCTTCTACCACTTCTTTTACGAGCAAAATAGTAGCAAACTCTACATCGTCTCGCAGAATAACGTCTATTTCCTGTTCTTTGTTTCCATAATCTTTGCGATACGCAGTAGCAATAGCTGATTTGACAGCGCCCAGCACTATCTCACGTTCAATATTTTTTTCAGCACAGATCTGATTTACTGCAGCAAGAAATTGAGTATTCATGGAAAGAGTAGAAAGTGTATAAAGTCAAAAGTTGCAAGGGACAGAAAAAAAAGAAAGGATCAATGGATCACTTTCTTCATCACTCACTAACGATGAGTACAGAGCCATTATTGCAAATATGATGAAAAAAATCAATGGATTCCTCAGTAACTTTTGCGGTCAGCAATTTTCAATTTTTAATTTTTAATTTATAATTTCCAAAGTGTTTACTGGTATCATTGAATCCACGGCTGAAGTTATAAGTTTTCATGATGGAGTTTTGAAAATTAAAAGACCCAAACAATTTATTGATCTTGCAAAAGGTCAGAGTATTGCGGTGAATGGGGCTTGTCTTTCGGTCGTTTCATTTTCTGATACGAAGATGTGTTTTGAAGTAGTGCCAGAGACACTTCAAAAGACCAATCTTTCTGAATCAAAAAAAGTAAATCTCGAGAGAGCAATGAGAGCAAATGGAAGATTTGAAGGACACATAGTATTGGGACATGTGGATGAAACCATTACACTTTTACATCGAGAGAAAGAAGAACTAGGAGAAAAGTTTACTTTTGAGCTTCCCAAAGAATTTCAGAAATATATTGTTCAAAAAGGGAGCATTACTCTCAATGGGATTTCACTCACTGTTGCCGATGTTAAAGAAAATTCATTTTTAATTGCCATAATTCCACACACACTCAAGCATACGAATTTATGTGATTTGCAAGCAGGAGAGACAGTAAATGTAGAAACAGATATTTTTGCCAAGTACTTGGAAAAACAAAAAAAGTAGCACATGTGTTTTGACTTCCCGCCTTAAAATCTGGAGAATACAGCCTGATGTTTCATAGTTTTCATGTCAAACGACACCCTTTCAATGGAAGAACTCGTGGCGCTGAGTAAAAACAGAGGGTTTATTTTTCCCGGGTCTGAGATCTATGGAGGTCTGGCAAATGCATGGGATTATGGGCCACTGGGCACAGAGCTCATGAACAATATAAAAAAAGCGTTTTGGGAGTTTTTTGTATATGGTCGTGAAGATATTGTAGGTCTGGATTCTGCAATATTGATGAATCCCAAGGTTTGGGAAGCGAGCGGTCATGTGGGGAGTTTCAGTGATCCTCTGATGGATTGTAAAAAGTGTAAGACTCGCGTTCGTGCTGATAAAATCATCGAAGATCAGGGAGATAGACGACCAAACAATTGGGCAGGAGAAAAAACGCCTGCAAAAGATATATTAGAGTTTTTTCAAAAAGAGAAAATCAATTGTCCTGAGTGCGAAGCATGTGATTGGACCGAGCCGAAACAGTTCAACCTTATGTTTCAGACGCACCAAGGGGTGACGGAGGAGAGCAGTAATGAGATTTACCTGCGTCCAGAAACAGCACAGGGGATTTTTACGAATTTCAAAAGTGTCCAACGCACAACTCGTAAAAAACTTCCATTTGGTATCGCTCAAATCGGAAAAGCATTTCGGAATGAAATCACCCCAGGGAATTTTATTTTTCGCACACGTGAGTTTGAGCAAATGGAGATCGAGTATTTCTTTGATCCAGAAAAAGATGACTGGAACAAGCTATGGGAGGAGTGGAAGAATCTCACGATGCAATTTGTTATAGATATTCTGGGGATCGATAAAAAGAATGTGCGATTCCGTGATCATGAGAAGGATGAACTCTCTCATTACTCCAAAGGAACCACTGATATTGAATACAAATTTCCATTTGGCTGGGGTGAGCTCTGCGCAGCAGGAGCGTATCGTACTGATTATGATTTGGAGCAACATCAAAAGGTTTCCGGAGAAGATCTGGAATATCGTGATGAAGAGAGCGGTCGCAAATTTCTCCCACATGTCATTGAGCCCAGTATTGGCGTAGCAAGACCAGCGCTTGCCATCCTGCTCTCGGCGTATACCAATGAAAAACTGGAAGACGGAAGCACGCGTAATGTTATGAAATTTTTGCCACGCATCGCTCCGGTCAAAGTAGCGGTGTTTCCTCTTATGAAAAAAGATGGAATGCCGGAAAAATGCAGAGAGATTGTTTCCGCTCTCAGTTCCCTTGGAAACGTGGAATATGATGAAAGAGGGTCAATTGGCAAGCGGTATAGACGTCATGATGAGATTGGTACTCCCGTCTGCATTACGGTGGATTATGACAGTTTGGAGGATGGCACGGTGACGGTTCGCGATAGGGACACGATGAAGCAAGATCGAATCAAAATATCGGATCTTGCACAGATCTTGGCAGAAAGATATTTTACTGGTTGACAAAACATACAAAAGTATTAGTATGCACATCTATAATTATATATAATGCCTACAGAACCTCAATCAAAAAATTTTTTAGGCTGTATCAAGCTTCAAACACCAGGAACTAAAGGAAGTAAGCAGTTTTTCTTTCCATTAGAGAATAAGGAAACCCCAGATCTCTATATACAAGAAATTGCAGAATTTATTTATGGAGAAAGACTTGTTCAAACTTCAGAAGAAGTACAAGAAGTAATTATTCCCTTGGAAGGGGATATTACTCAAGCAGTGAGAGAAGAACTCCATATGCTCATAGACAATCCTCAAGAATTGAATTTTCAACAATATCAAAAAGACCTTAAATCTGGGATATATGACAACATATTGGAACTTCCAGAGAGTCAAAGACCATTTGCTCTCTATCAAGATGGAGAAAAAATAGCCGTAACAGAGAGTTATGATTTCCTCTTTCAGGAAGTCGAAGGACGAGAAAAAAAGGGTTCTAATATTTTGGTACAGCAGATAGGAGTAGAGAGAAGACTTTCAATGAGTAGATCTACCCCAGAAGAAATGCGATTTATATTTTCAAAACAAGTGAAACAGTCTGGAGTAGCAACTGGAGAAAAAGTGAGTCTAGTAGAAAGAATTGAAGGAGGAAAAGAATTGGTAAACTAGATTTTCTCTTTTAACTCTGTTTTTTAACCCGCCCTGAGGATTTTTTGTAATCTCGCCCACAATATGCAGATTACAAATGACACATTTTGTTGACTTTGTCTAATTTTTACAATAGGATCTACGTCCGTCTTTGCGATATTTATGAAATTTCCAAAAATCTTTTCAGTACTTCTCATTGGTCTTTTTATCTGGAGTACATCTGCACATGCGGTATTTCGGGATGTGGCGTATGATTATGAATACCGTGAAGCAATAGAGTACGTAGAAGAAAAAGGAATTATCGAAGGATATTTGGACGGACGGTACTATCGTCCGAAAACACAGATCAATCGTGCTGAATTTATCAAAATTCTTATTGCCGGTCGGTATGATGAGCAGGTTATTCAGAGCTGCATCCAACCATATAAGGACAAACAGTGGTGGTATGTGTATTTTCCGGATATAGAGACAAAGCAGTGGTATGCACCTTATGTTTGCGTGGCTCAGCAGGAAGGGATTATCCATGGATATCCAGATCGAACATTTCGCCCAGCGGAGAATATCTCATTTGTAGAGGCAGCCAAGATCATTACCAATGTATTTCGACTTCCAAAAGGGTCTGGATCTCGCACTTGGTATGAACCATATGTGCGGAGCTTGGAAGAACGCAAAGCAATTCCTCCAACTATTGATCATTTTGCTTCCCTGATAACTCGCGCAGAAGTGGCAGAAATCATTTATCTCTTGGATACAGAAATTACCAATAAGCCTTCAAAGACATATGCTCAGCTCGATGCAATTGAAATCCCACCATGTGAAAGCTGTATTGTGATCGATAAGCTTGGTATCACCGCTCCTGTTGTTTTTGGTATTGGAGAACAGTCACTCATAGATGAAAACTGGCGACAGCTCGAAAAAGATTTGTTGGTTGGGCTTCGTGATGGAGTAGTGCACTACCCAGGAACCGCGAAACCAGGGGATATTGGGAATGCTTTTATCACCGGTCATTCTTCGTATTACACCAATGATCCGGGGAAGTATAATTATGTTTTTACCAAACTTGGCGAACTTCAAGTAGGGGATACATATAAGGTGTACTTTCAAGGAAAAAAACATGAATACCAGATCTATGAAGAAAAAATTGTCTGGCCAGAAGATACATCCGTACTGTACCAGCCACGGGACAAAGAGATTTCGACTCTTATGACGTGCTGGCCAATCTATACCAACTATAAGCGCAAAATCTTTGTAGCTGATCGAATAGGGTAAAGCAAGTGAGTCAGTGAAATAGGAGGAACGTAGCAGTGTTACGTCCTTACATTCTTATTTTTTTATATACACAAATATTCTACCCCGTTTGCCGGTTTTTGGTTTCCAAAAAATATCAGGTTCTCTGCCCTTGAGTGCAAATCCATGAGTAATAACTTTGCAGCCATTTTTTAATTGGGGAAACATCTCCTGCTGAAATCGATCCATCATCTTGGGGAACAAATAGGTAAAAATGACATCAGCATCTTTGACATCTGCATTCCACATACTTCCATGCACAATAGTACCCTTATGCTTTCGTATCTTCTGGAGCAATTTTGCCCATATATATACGGGGAGCGAAATCTCTACACCAATTGCGACGGCCCCTTTTTTTTCCGCCATAAATACAAGTCGCCCATCTCCACATCCAAGATCAAACACCTTCATATCAGGTTCAATTTCTGCAAGCCTGATCATTTGTTCGGCGACAGATCTCTTTGTGGGGACATAAGGAGCTCCTGAGAGACCACCCCATAGACATCCAATGAGAGAGAGAGCAAACAGCACATTGATGGCAAGTATTCCCAGAAGTAGGATGATGATGATGAGTTCGGTCATTTGTATCGCGTCATTCCCAGCGAAATCATCGTACAGCATGGAAGATGAGTGAGTCGAGGAATCTCTCTTATTTGTAAAAAACTTTTAAAATCCCTCCCAACCTCCCTTTGAAAAAGGGAGGAGAAAAATGTTTGGAATTTCCCCTCTTTTGTAAAGAGGGGTTAGGGGAGATTTATACTTTCTGATCTTTCAAATGCTCTCCCATAGGTTTGCTGAGTGCAATAGCCCTGCTGACCAGTCGGGTCACTTTTTCTGCGGGAAGCGTAATTTTGGCAATATCTGACTCGGGGATTCCAGCTTCTCTAGCTTTTTCAACAAGTTCATCTGTTTTTTTCTCAAATGAATGTGTAGACCACTTATTGGCCTTCCAAAGAAAATCAACAGCATCACCAGCCACTGGCACGACTCCTATAGCAAAATCTATACTCTGCAAACCAATGATTTTGAGATATGACACTTTGCTGAGTCCTGCCTTTTGAGCTTCCCAGAGCAAGTAGAGTCCTGCAAGTCCTGAGGCTCCGGCATCACCGATTTCTGGTACCACTAGTCCAAATATCCCATCTACTCCGTAGGTATCCAGTAGTTTTCCAAATGTACGAACACGTGCCTCCGAAGAAGCTGCTACTTTGAGATCATGAAGAACTTCTTGTTTTATTTCTTCGCGTTTTTGTATTTCTTCCGAATTTTCATCGGGAGTCATTTGAGGTGTATTCATGGAGAATAGTATAAAAAGAAAAAACTATGATGTAACTTCTGAGATTTCCACTATGGCATCAAGTCCCCAGAAATAAGTAATCAGAAGAGTGGTAATGATTGCTAATAAGGCATTGAGAGGAGCTCCCACTTTAATAAAATCAGAAAACTTATAATTTCCAACTCCAAACACCATGGTATTGGTTTGATATCCCACTGGTGTCAAGAAACTGGTAGAAGCGGCAAACATAACAGCCAACACAAATGCTTTTGGATTTAAGAAGAGTTTTTCTGCTACCGAAATAGCAACGGGGATGAGAAGAACGACAGAAGCATTGTTTGAAACAATCTCTGTGATGATCGTGGTCATAACATAAAAAAGTCCTAGAATAAGAATGGGAGGTAGGAAGTTAGCACTCTCCGCCAAAAATTCAGCAATCATATCAGCCGCTCCACTTGTTTGCATGGCGATACCAAGAGGAATCACGCCGGCGAGCAAAAAAATAACATCCCAACTCACGGATCGATGTAAATCACTAGGATCTAAACAGCCGGTGAGTATCAGGAGCACTACTCCTGCAAGAGCAGATACCATAATAGGCAAGAAGCCGAGGGCAGCTACAGCGATAACGCCAAAAACAATAGAAATGGCAATCCACATTTTTTCTCGATTAAATTCTCCATCAATAGATTCCACAATCATCAGATCATCGGATCTCTGGAGTTCCGCAAGAGCCGTCCGAGAAGCTTTTACGAGTAATATTTCCCCTGCGTCGAGCTTCATGTCTGCCAGACGCTTGGCAGAGACATCTTCACGATGTACGCCGACCACCGCTGCTCCAAATCGTTTCCAAAATTTAATGGAAGCGAGTGATCTTTGACGAAAAACATTTGAAGCGCGCACTAATACTTTTACAATCTGTCCGCTACCCGGCAATTTTCTTCGTGATTCATCAAAATCAAGGAGCAATTTGATGTCGTCTTTCTCATTGTTATCCAGATCGATAATTCTCTGTTGATTTGCCATAAGCATCAGGACATCTCCTTCTTTGAGTTCTTTTTCCATTGCATCCTTGAGGTATGCACTTTTCCCACGAATCAGTTTGACCAGCTTAACATCATGTTTACTTAAAAATTTAGAGTTCTTGAGGGTTTTTCCGATGAGACGAGATCCTTTTTGCAGAATAATTTCTATTAGAAAATCTGATTCAATAGCATCGAGCTCTGAAGTTTTTTCATTTTTTCTTTTCTGAGGTAATAAAAATCTTCCAATGACTAAGAAAAAGAGAATTGTGATTCCGAGTACAATAATTCCCAGCTTTGAAAATTCAAACATTCCAAGTGGCTCAAAATGCTCGTGTTCTTCCAAAATACTGCTGGCCAATATATTGGTAGAGGTCCCAATGAGAGTGAGCATTCCTCCCGCCATAGAAATAAAAGACAGGGGGATCAGCAACTTTGTAGCGGATGTTTTTGCCCTTCTGGTGAGATCTAATACCATGGGCAGCATAATAGCAACTGCTGCAGTGTTATTGATGACTCCTGAAATTGGACCAATAATTGCCGCAATACAGAGGAGTTGGCGAAATTCGTTTTTCCCAGCAAATTGAAAAACCATTCTTCCCAAGGTATGAATAATTCCTGTTTTTTGTATAGCAGCAGAGATGACAAACATTGCCATTACCGTGATGGTTGCAGAATTAGAAAATCCAGAAACTCCCTCAGCAGGGGAGACGAGTCCAAAGATCATAAGCGTCACCATGATGGTGATAGCAGTGAGATCTACGGGCAATCTTTCTGTAGTAAACAGATATAAGGCGCCTATAGTAATAACAAATACGCGTACAATATCTCCAGCAAAAATAAGAGTTGCGAGAGCCACTAAGAGGAGGATGCCAATAAAAATCCTCTTGCATGTTTTGCGAGCAATCTCATCTTTCCAGAGATCGGTGATGACATCCAGAAGGGTCATTCATCGGAAAAAATCCTACCCTTTATACCTGTAAAAGCGCATTCAGCACAAGTTTTCTTGTTTTTATTAAGCAAGACTTCGTATAATTGAGTTCCCAAAAAATAAATTTGTGGACAATTAGCTCAGTTGGCTAGAGCGCCCGCTTGACTTGCGGGAGGCCACTGGTTCGAATCCAGTATTGTCCACCATGTTGACTTTGTGGAAAAATACAGAAAATCACTGGATCTATAAAATAAAAAATATTGAATCCTCTGTAAAAACACTAATCCTTGTTATTGTCCCCCAAAGGTTTCAAATCTTGAACAGAAAGACCTCTTCTGTGTCCGCGAAATAAGGTGGAGATTGCATCTCGCATTCCTGCAGGAGATTCGACAGAAGAATCATCGCCCACTACAAAGTCTAAGTGCTCTACCAGTTCTCCTTCTTCAGAATGAGAAGGAGAATTTAAACCTGGCAATCGAGATTTGAGGGTGTCAGCAACTCCTGCAGGAATTGCATTCAGTAGACGATCTCGTATACTTTCTTTCGGCGGTTTCTCCTGAAGGGTTTCAAAAGCAATCGATCCATCTTGGAAGATACGCATTATATCCCCCTTGTCTTCACGATGGACTTGCTTTGGAGATATCGTGCCTTCTTCATCTTGGTCATCGAGTACATAAATAGTCTCTGGGGTGACAATGGTATTGATGCCAATTTGTTGTAATCTTTGAAGCTGGTTTTTTGTCGGAGGAGTTATTCTTTTTTTTGGTCCAAAAAATGTATCCTGAATTTCCCAAAATAATTTCAGTTGAGTTCTTTCTTCATTCGATAGCTCATTTTCCGCCCACAATACTTCTTGAGGAAAATACTGCGGATATTTATCACTACAGAAAAAATCTGTGAAGACATGGTTGTTATTTGCTCTTACCTCTATTTGATCAGTCAGGTTCCACTTTCGTGATTTTTGAAATTCTTTCAATCCCCCAATTACTCTGAGAGGAATAGGGATTCTTTTTATGGGGTGACCATTTCCCTTTTTTCCCGATCGAGCATTACCGATGGCCTCTACTATCTCTCCTCTTGATATTGTTATTTCGAGCTGATCTTCAAGCGTCTTTATGAATTCGTCGAGAGTTATGTCATCTGGCTTTCGAATATAGGCATGGGTAATTTTATTTTGATAAAGACGATGCATTTCTCTCTCAAATTTTTCCAATGACCATTCCCAAAATTCGAAATTCGTTTTTTGAATACCTCCTCCCTGATCACAAGTGGGCAATTGAAAGGGGTGTTCTTGTCCTACTCCGGCGTCTATTTTTTCTATAACTTTCTCACGCGAAATAGATGAACTGCTCATACCTTCAAAGACCATGCCCTCCTGAAAAACATTGGCATAACATTTATTAATTGATCGGACCACATCAGCAAGTGTACTCTCTGGAAAAAGCTGGAGAAACTCAAGAATATCTTTTGTACATGGACCATTAAGGACAAGGGTATCATCAATCATGCCTATTACTGCACTATGAGATACAATCGTTTTAAATGGGCTTATTCCCATGTTTTTTAGTATGCACGATCTGCTTCGTAAGAATGCTTCTAAAAATTTTATACGATCACTTTTTTGAGAAATATTAAAATTTAGCACACTATCTCGATCCTCAGAAGGACCAAAATTCTCATAAATTGTCTGAAGAACACTGTATCCACCTTTTGTGTCTAGCAGGCTCATAAGATCTCTACCAAGTGAGTTTTTTCCTTCATATATAGCAAGAGCAAGAGTGAGAAGGTTGTGATCGGAGCCAATGATAAATTTGCGTTGAAAGCCATTTGGAAGAATCTTCATCTTCATAGATTTGTCAAAATGTGCTTGGTCGCCAAGAGGGTTCCCCAGGACAAAAATATCATTTTCACGACCATTGGACCTTGTCTCACGAGCTCCATTTTTCACTATATCAGCACGATCCCATACGTCTGTCATTTCCTTTGCCCAGAGGAAAAGAGTTTTGTGTAAGCGCTCTTCTTGTCGTCGGTCTACTGAATTTTGTCGAGGCGTTAAGGGTATTGATTTTCTTGGTGCTTGTTTTTTAGCAGGAGAGGATGTATCTGGGAGAGAAGCTTCTGAAGGAAAGAACGCATCAGACAGTTCTATATTTTCCGATTTCATTTTTACTTCCAGAGCGGAGAGATTACCCTGGCACTCTTGGAGCCACTGGAGGAGCTTTTTGAGAAAATTATTCATATCTCTTTCTACTTTTCGAAAGCCTGAAGACAGTTCCTGCCAATCAGACAATTGTTCCTGAAGAGTATCTCGCTGTAAGGCTTTTTGATTCAGAAGAGAGACCATCTGGTCAAGAGCACTCCTTGCCTGTGACCGCACAGCACCTCGTCTTTTCGTGATCAGCTCCTTCCCTTGCACAAGAATCATATTGAGATGTTTCTGGTGATCTTTTAAGAGTGCTTTGATGTCAGACTTCTCCGCATCAATTGACTCAAGTTTTTCTAATAAGGCTGAGATCGCATCTATATTCCTGGAAAAATCTTGGTCCATACTGTCATAAATTTCTCTGCATTCCCCTCTTTCTTTCATAAGACTGTCTCGCGTTTGTTCATAGACCTCTGAATAATGAGATACAGATCTCATAAGCTTTGGAATCTCTTCTAAATTTTTTTCTAGTACTGCAATATGACTGCTGATTTGAGAGTTTCTCTCCATAAGCATTGCGCGTGTTGCTTGTATTTCGATTTCATTTCCTGTTCCTTTGCAAAGAGATTGTAAAACTTCAGGATCCACGGTGAGTCTTTTTTCATTTTTTATATCTCCAAGACGTTCAATCATATGACGTAATCTGTCTGGAATATTTTTTCCCGAAAATTCAGCTTCTAGAGAGGAAAGATCGACCTGACTTTGACTGGTCGTGAGCTGTAGAGGAGATCCCTCTTGTAACTGCTTCTGTTGCAAATCAGATATTGCGTATATCTGTTTTTTCAAAAATTCATAAAACTGCAAAGATACATGCGTTTTAAATGCATCCATTTCTGATGCTATTTTATTTTTACTGATACTGGTAAAAGGTGCACGCTGTATTTTTCCGACCAGGCTTCGGATCTTTGTTACATATTTTTCACTTATGGTAGATATTTGTGACATCCAGGCATCTACATTTGTTTTTGTATCAATCTGTGAGAGGTCACTCTCGAGATCTTCTCTCAGGAGGGTCATCTCATCCACAAAGCTTGTGAAGAGGCGGCTTTCCTGCCGTATTTGTTCATCTTGTATAGCTTGTACGATAGGATGATTGGGATCAAGTTTTCTAACATCCTCCCCCATCTTTTTTAATGCTCCTATATGGGAAGAAACCTTTGCTCTAAAATCTTTAAAATCAGCAGGATCTCTTCCCTTAATGGTTTTTATCAAATGCTTCTCATTAAGCTTCTGTAATTGAATCCCCAACGGTTCCGTAACAATGCTGGTAAGAGCGCTTTCAACTTCATCCAATTTTGCTGTTATTTCGGCTCTCTGGTCGGTGCCTAGAATCCTCCCTTGCTGCTCCAAAAGTTTTGCTGACGTTCGAATGCTTTTAAATTGTTCCCTTCCTCTATTTACATCAAATGAGATCTTCCTTGTTTCTTCTAATAAATGCTTAGTACCCTGCAATATGCCTTGAAAATATTCTTCCTGAGAGACCCCTTGGACAAACTGAACTTCACGCATCAATGGCTCTGCATAGCGCTGTACAAATAAATTCTTATCCTCTGAAGAGAGCTGTGATTCGACGGTTTCTAAACACTCTTGTAAGATACGCAGCTTTTGATCAGTCTTTTCTTTTCGACTTTGGTGTGAAGTATCTCCTTGTACCTTAGAAGCTTTTTTAATATCAGCAACGATATTTTTCATACACCATTCTTTGATGTTGTGAAAATTATTCGTTTTGGCCTCTTGCAGACTTTCTGTAAATGAATCATACTGACGTCTTGTAGAACGAGAGAGAGAGAAGGACTCTTCAATGCGTGCAATCTCTCGAAAAATGGGTCTTATACATTTCCCAAGTTGTTCAGGAGAAATATCTTTTTGTAGAGTCGTTTTTGATTGTTTGGCTATCTTCTGAAGAGCTTCAATGTAGGACAGAACTTCACCTGTCTCATGGTGTCTTGCAACCCCGATACATTCTTGACTCAATTTTCTTACTACGCTTTTAAAAACTTCTGAATTCGGGAACCCTTTCCGAAACTGTTTTCCAAATGATCCTCTCATAGCACTTATCTTGGCAAGCCCTGAATGAATTTGCTCTGATGAATGCAACTCCTTTTCCATGGAGAGGTGAAGAGCAGAAGCAATGGCGAGTATCACTTGCTTTGTGGTATCCAAGCGAGAGGGATCTTGTATTTCAGGGGGAAGAACAAGGGTATGATTGACTCTTGGATTGGCTCTTGTGTGAGAATCATAGGTATTATAATCGGGACCAATACTCACAACAATTTTTCCATTCTTTTCAAGGCTTACCACTTCTACTTGGATCAATATATCTTCTCCCTCTGATGCATCAAGGGCGTTCTCAGCACTCATATCTGGTTCTACCTCTGGGTATTCCTGCACAGTCTCTGCCGAAACATGCGTTTGACTCTGGACTGCCTCTAATGCACCTGTTGGAAGAGCCTCTTCAGGACGTGGCGAATTATCAGGAGAATCAGAATCTGGTTTTGGAGTATTAATCTTGAACATAATTATGAGTTAAGGTTGCGTAAAAAATGTAAAAATTCTCTTATTGATCATTTCCATCAAAAAAACTGGGTATGCTTTCTGCTTCCTCAGGAGAAAGGCGAAATAGGTCGCCGCCTTCACTACTCACTTCTTCGTCAGAAGGTTTATCAGCAAAATCATTCCTCTCCGGTGAATCTGATATTTGCTCATTTTCTCTCTTTTTCTTCAAAGCATGAACCTTCTTTTTCAACGCGTCTCTAAGACTAGAAATGGTTGCTCCTGCCTTTGAAGAGAGAGACCACATTTTTTCTTTTATTTGAGCAGGCAAAAAGGAGAAATCTGTTCGAGGCTTGAAAGATTCAGGAGATGCATCAGATTGATTTTTTTTTCGCAATAGATAACCTGCTGAGCCCAGTGCTGTAAGTGCTGTTAATATTGCAAGTGTTCGACCTCCAATGACACTGTGCCAAAAAAAAGTGTTTTCAGGTTCTTGTTCTTGAGGAAGAGAAACCATTTCTTTTTTGGGTTCATCAAAAGCAGTGCTCTCAATATTTGCGATACCCTCCTCAATATCATTTTGGGGAGCAGGAGGCAAGGAGAGAGTTTCATCAGGAACAACGGGTTCAGATGAAGAATCTGACTCGAGGGCTCTCGTGATGGCAATTTTTCTTTCCCATATATCATCTGGAATCTCCTGTGCATTTGCTCCTTTTATTCCCAGTGCGAGCCCATTGAGACTCAGGAGTCCTGCAATAAGAGCTCGAGCAGAAGCAGCGCGCAGGAGACTATTAAAAGAGAGACTCCTATCGCTCGAAAGATCGAAAGAAGAGGAAAAAGAGGAATCGATAGTACTTTTATTGAAAGACACCGCGTAAATAAAAAAACAGAAGCGTATTATTATATAATATACGCAATCTTGTCAACAGGTAATACTCAAAAACCTTGGACTGAATTTTAAGCGCTATCAATAAGCTTCCTTCTTGAGAAGAATTTCAATTGAGCTTTTTATCTTTCCTCATATTCCCTTATATATTTTTCTATGATTCCAACAGCATTTTCCGGCGTTAAAAGCGGATGCAACACAAAAGAGTCTGATATTGTGGTTTGATCTGCCCAAGTTTCAAACCTCTGATCTTCAGGATTTTTCGATGTATAGCTGATGCTATAGACGTTGCTTTCTTTCGTGAGAATAAAAGCTCCTTCTTGTCCTTTCGTGAGAATAAAAATCCTTTCCCGTCCATCCTTCTGAAAGGGAGGTTTCGATACCATATCAAAAGCATCACTCTGCTGCAGGCTCTGAAATACCTTCTGCAGAGAAGGAGATGGCACTTGTTCCTTTTCGGAGTCTTCTTGTAAATCTTTTTTTGGAGGATTTTTGGCAACTTCTTTTTTCTGAGCAGCAGGTTCAGTGGGGAGTGCTTGCTCGGCAACTCCTTTTTGACTACCCTGAAGGGAAGCAAAAACTTCTTTGAGCTTTCCAAAGCTCTGTGGGCCAAATTGCCCATCGGTTTGCAAGCCAAATCTTTCCTGGAAAGCCAAGACAGCTTTTTGTGTTTTACTGCCACGAGCCTTTATTTCCTCGGGACTTCTCAAATGCTGCACCGCTTTCCAAGCATATCCGCCGTCTATATTGCTCTTTGAATTAAATCCGAGGCGATACAGCAATGTTTGAATCGCAAGAACATTGGAAACGGTGAGAGTTCTCCAATTCGCACTTTCCAGCTCTCCAACAAGCTTTTTATTGGACATACCCTGCGTAAACTCATCTACAAATTCCTGTTTAAAATTTTTAAAGTTTTTTCCTATTTTTTCTATAACATCCCGCTTTTCTTCGTGCTTGTCGGCAACACGATCTTCATAATCTGCGGGAGCAACAAATTCATCAGGCATACGAGAAGTATATAAACTTGTTAAAAATTCTACTCATTATAACACAGATCATACATAGAAACAAGCAAATCTCTCCGATGCTTGACATAAATTGTCAAACATGTACAGTACAAAATACATTTCTTAATACATTTCTTAAGTAGTATGTCTAAAGTTGTATCCATAGAAGATAGACGGTCACTCCCTAAAGGGAAAATGGATTTTAACTTCACTAACACAAACTGTAGAATGCAGATCACTTCTTGTGCGGATCGGTTTTATCAAATAATTTTTCCTGGACAAAAAGAGGTTAGGATACCTTTTCCAAATGATCCAGAGGAAGCCAATCAACTCCAAATTTATGCAGTAAATATTGCGAGTAGACATCCTAGAGAAGAAGTCATTAGTCTTATACAAAAAGAGTGCGATCGTTTGTCAGTCGGTCCAATTGCGCCCGTTGCTAAAAGCACTAGTTCGGAAGCAAACATACTTATTTTTCCAGAACAAACTAATACACGAGGGGTGCAATGATTGTGTCTCCCGGTCTGATCGGGCTTAGCTCCGGATTTTTTCTATTGAGATAATGGAGATAGAGTCGGGCATCATGAGGGTCTACCCCTGAGATGTATCTCCTAGCAGTGATTTGAGCAACTCCAGTTTTTGGTACTATAATCTCTTCAGCGGGAATACGAATCCTTTGTCCAGATCGAATACGATTGATGTTGAGACTAGGATTCAACATTTTTATTTGTTTTATGACACGGTCAGATGCATATCCACAAAGTCGGAATGCAATGTCAGCAACTCTATCACCAAAGTGCATACGATATACAACAGATTCTTTTATAGCTTCTTTGTCTAATTGAGCTTCTTCAGATTCCGTTTGATTCTTATTATTTTGAGACACTTGTATCTCTGGTCGAGGAGAAGAAATTAATTCTTTATTTGACCTTGGGAGTTTTTCAGTTTCAGAATGAGCAATTTGCACATTTGCAATGCTTGGCATTTGTTTTTTAAGAACTTCCCGAATGGCATATATTTTAGGAACATACTGCTTGCTCTCTGTACTATTACAAATTTTCGGATAGTACATAGGATCTTTGTTTTTTCTATAATGGTGGTATACACCCTTTGTAGACCTTCCAGGACCAGAATTGTATATCCACATAGCCCAGTGCCATCGCCGAGACTCCTTATAATCGACCTCTTTATCTATTGGCATTTTTCCAGTGTCCCACTCTATCGTTTTTCGATAACACCACTTGAGATACCGAATTCCGGCTTTGACGCTTTCTACGGGATCATTTCTCATATCTACAGACATTCCGTTATCGTCTTTAGTACCCCATGCTTCCCATGTTTTTGGCATGAATTGGAGGTATCCAGCTGCTTTTTTTGAAGACAGAGCGTTTGGCTTCCAGTGTGACTCAGCAAGGGCAAGAAAAGGGAGCAGTTCAAATGGAAATCTCTCCGCCATGCAATATTCATGTATCATCTGTAAATGTGTTTTTCCGAGCTTAGGATCATATGCAATCATTCTTTGCCAGCCCTCAAAGAGCAAGTCATATGAATTTTTTCCATCCTTGTTCCTTCTGGAATTATCTTGTGCGTACACTCGCTCAAACATTTTTATAAGAGACTCATTTGTACGTCCTTTTGGAGGCGGAACTTGGACAGAATCGGAAAAAAGAGATGCAATTATTTCTTTGTTTTTTTGCAAAATTTCATCTTTCCATTGTATATTTTGCCGAGCCTGCCACTGGAACTGGTTATGACAATCAATTTTTACTTGAAGACCTGAAAGCTGATGACTTGCGAGGTTATTACAGGAAATCTTCTCCAACAAGATATCTGGATCTTGGCCTGCTATAGGCTGTGCCGAAATATCAAGAGAGTCTTCTGGCATTAAAATATTTAATTATAATATTATATCATAAATAAAATAAAATTACTAGTCACAGTATTCAACTTCAACTATCGGAAAAAATCAAAACTTCATCATATAAAAGTTTTTACTTTCCATATATAATATTTTTTCGCAACAATACAAAAGAATGCTTCTGACCCATAAAATATAGAAAAAAATAAAAACATCACCTCTAAATTACTGCAATGGTACAAAACTAAAAAGCGTGATTTACTGTGGAGAGATACTCATGATCCGTACAAGGTTTGGGTTTCAGAAATTATGCTCCAGCAGACACAGGTAAGTCGTGTAATTGACTACTATCATCGCTTTTTGGAACGATTTCCAGATGTGCAGACTCTTGCAGAAGCAACATGGAAAGATATTCTCCCGTACTGGAGGGGGCTTGGATTTTATTCACGTGGAAAAAACATGCTGCTCACGGCACGTATGATTTGTGATGAATTTGGCGGCAAATTTCCAGGAACGAGGAACGATCTTCTGAAGCTGCCGGGAGTAGGTGAATATACGGCATCTGCTATTTTGAGTTTCGCATACAATAAGCCTGTTCCAGCATTAGATACCAATATAAAGCGCGTTTTAAAACGAGTATTTTTTTGTACCGATAAAGGGCTGCCAAAACGATCAGAAAGTCTTTTTGAGCTGGCCAACAAAAAAGCTCCCAATCTCAACCACACACTTATGGACTTAGGAGCAACTCTTTGTCAGAGCAGAAGAGTACAATGCGAAGTGTGCCCACTTCAAACAGAGTGTTCATTTTTCCAAAGTGGAAAAAAGGAAAAATGGGAAAAATCTTTGCTCTCTCCACCACGAAAAAAAATCGTTTCTCTAAAACCGGCGATAGAGGTGGCAGCAGCTTGCATTCATCACCAAAGAAAATATCTGATTGCCAAGCGAACGGATAATCAGGGTGGCTTTTGGGAATTTCCTGGCGGGAAACGCGAAAAAGGCGAAAGCTGGAGGCATGCACTCAAACGTGAAATACAGGAAGAACTTGGAGTCGAAGTCTCAGTACGACCTCACTTTTTTGAAGACGTATGGGAGGATGGTGAATTTTTATGGAGAATCCGATTTTTTCGATGCCAAATTTTGCAGGGCACACCAAAGTGCTTAGAGCACGAGGAAATACAATGGATTCCGGCTCATGAATTCGGAAAATATAAATTTCCTTCAGCGAATGCAAAAGCTATCCAGAAACTGAAAAATATGAGAGCTTGAAGTGTTCATTTTTGCAGCAAAAAAGGAAACAAAAACAATTCTGAAGATGAAAGAACTTATTGAAGACAGGACTCTTTTTTGAGATACTCTGCGTGTTCATTAGAAACAATGTAAAAGCGTTAGAGTAAAGGAATCACTTTACAATACTCCAGAGAGGAGTGCGCCGAAGAAAGAAATTCGCCTCAGGCGAAAAGTAGACTCTTCCGGAGAATCAGTCCAAATAACTCCGTGATCAAAAGAAATAAAGTTGCCCCGCAGAGCGGGGAAGCAAGGTGGTACCGTTCAATTTTGAACCCTTGCAGAGATACTATATGTGTCTGTGTATTTTTTTAGTAATGTGGGGAAAGATGCTCTGATATTTAAAGCCTTTAGCAGTTCGCCATTAGCTCTTAGCAAATTTATAATTCAAAATTTAAAATTCCCTATGACATATTTTCAGTCAGTTGATCCAAAGCAAAACTTCCCACAACTAGAACGTGATATCATTTCGTTTTGGAAAAAAAACGATATATTTCGCAAGAGTATTGAAATGAGAGATACGAAGGATCGGTATGCGTTTTATGATGGACCTCCTTTTGCAACCGGTCTGCCGCATTATGGACACATACTTGCAGGAACAATCAAAGATGTGATCCCCCGGTTTTTTGCCATGCGAGGAAAGCGCATTGAACGGCGATTTGGCTGGGATTGTCATGGAGTACCGGTCGAGTTTCAGGTAGAAAAAGAAAATAAAATTGGTGGCAAACCAGAGATCGAAAGTATGGGAGTAGGGAAATATAACGAACTGTGTCGAAGTATTGTGATGCGCTGTGCAGAGGATTGGAAAAAAACAGTGACTCGTATGGGACGCTGGGTGGATTTTGAAGACGACTATAAAACCATGAATCCCGAGTTTATGGAGTCAGTGTGGTGGGTGTTTAAAAGTCTCTGGGACAAGGGACTGATCTATGAAGGAGAAAAAGTCGTTCCCTATTCTCCCAAATTGGGATCTCCACTTTCCAATTTTGAAGCAGGTCTCAATTATAAAGACATTGATGATCCAGCCGTTACGGTAAAATTTCAGTTAATGCCAAATAACGAATTACGAGTTACGAATGAAGAACCTACATACATCTTGGCGTGGACAACAACGCCTTGGACATTGCCCTCGAACCTGGGACTCGTAGTGCATCCAGAAATTGAGTATGTGAAAGTTAAAAGGGATGTTTGGAAAAATCATGCAGGAGAAATAATTTATAAATTTTCTTCTTATCCAACTGCAACAGAAGCAAATAAGCAAGCTTTGCACTCGGCAGGTTCTCAGTTTTTTATTTTATCAAAAAAAATATTTGAGTCTAAAAAATATAGTAAACTCAATATGGCAGAATTAGTTGAAACTTTTAAGGGAAATCAGTTATTGAAAAAATACAAAAAATACCAACCTCTTTTCCCATTTTTCAAGAACCATGCAAATGCTTTTCAAATCTTTGGAGATGATTTTGTGTCTGACGAGGAAGGAACGGGTGTGGTACACATGGCACCAACGGGAGAAGATGATGCTCGTATCTTGACGGCTCATAATGTGGAACTGTTGTATCCGTTTGATGAGAATTGCTTTTTTGATGACACTATTTCCGAACTTGAGGGAAAATATTTTCGCCCTGATCCAGAAGTGCCAGGCTCCAAAGAAAGCAATGCAAATGATTGGGTAGTTGAAGAACTTAAAAAGTCAGGACATCTCTTTCGTCATGATCGCGTGCGCCACAGCTATCCCCATTGTTGGAGAACAGACAGCGCTTTGATGTATCGAGGGGTCAAAACTTGGTTTATACACGTGGAAAAGATCAAAAAACAGATGCTCAAAAATAACAAGCAAGTTCATTGGGTACCAGAAGCCATTGGTCAAAAAAGATTTCACAACTGGTTAGAAAATGCTCAGGACTGGGCGATTTCACGAAATCGATACTGGGGAGCACCATTGCCGGTGTGGCGATGCCCAGAAACAGGTGAAGTAGAATGTATTGGCTCAATCAAAGAACTCCAAGAACGAAGCCAGAAAAACTCCAAAATAATTGTAATGCGTCATGGAGAAGGGAAGCACAATATTACAGGGCTTATTGATTCTCGAATAGATTCAACAGTCGAGCTTACCGGGAAAGGAAAAAGCCAAGCACAAAGCGCCGGACAGGAGCTTCGAAAAGAAAAGATTGATATGATTTTTACTTCACCTCTTCTCAGAACTCGTCAAACTGCAGAAATTGTCGCTACCCAACTCGAGATAGATCCAAAGAAAATCCGAGTTGATAAAAGACTCAAAGAGGTAGATGTAGGAGATCGTGAAGGCAAAAAACTTACGGAGTTTCGTAAGCTCTTTCCAGATGCACATGAACGATATTACGGAAACTCTCATAACGGAGAAACTCAGGAAGATGTTTTACAGAGAGCAAGCGAGTTTTTACGAGAGATCCAAAAAGAATATCGTGACAAAAACATTCTCGTGATTACACATGGAGACCCGGCCCGCATTATCCGAAAGTTTTTTACTCATGAATCTATAGAGTTCCTTTTTGATCCCAAAGGATCTGAGAAGGTAATGCTGGATACGGGGGAGTATGAGATCTATAGTTTTGACGGTCGACCAGAAAATCCAAAAGGAGAGGTAGATCTTCATAAGCCATATATTGATGAAGTTACAATTCTTTCTGCATCAGGAAAGGAAATGGAACGTGTCTCAGAAGTACTTGATTGTTGGTTTGAAAGCGGATCTATGCCATATGCTCAGAGTCATTATCCATTTGAGAATAAAGAAAAATTTGAACAAAACTTTCCAGCGGATTTTATTGCTGAAGGACTGGATCAAACACGAGGATGGTTTTACACCTTGCATGTACTTTCCACTGCACTTTTTGACAAACCAGCGTTCAAAAATGTAATTGTAAATGGAATTGTGCTGGCCGAAGACGGACAGAAAATGTCCAAATCCAAAAAAAACTATCCTGATCCTCATGAAGTATTTGAACGTTTTGGAGTAGATGCCGTGCGATTTACGCTTATGAATTCACCAGTCGTCAAAGCAGATGATTTGAGATTTTCTGAAAAAGCAGTACTTGAAAACATGCGAAATGTATTTCTGCCTCTTTGGAATGCGTATTCGTTTTTTGTGACATACGCCAATATAGATGGATGGGTGCCAGCAGGGAGTGAAGAGAAGGGAGGAGGGAGTAAAAAAAGCTCCAAACTCAAAACTCCAAACTCCCCTTCGGCAGGTTCAGGGCAAGCAAAACTTGATCGTTGGATTTTGACAGAGCTCAGAGAACTTGTGCGTCATGTGACGACAGAAATGGAAGGATATGACCTCTTTAATGCAGTGAAAAATATTCGCGTGTTCCTTGATAAGCTTACAAATGGATACGTACGACGTTCTCGGCGAAGATTTTGGAAATCTGGGATGGGACAAGATAAAGAAGAAGCATTTCAGACGCTGTACACAGTATTGACTACTTTTTGTCAGGTACTTGCTCCATTTGCTCCTTTTATGACGGAGCACATCTATCAAAATCTTACCAAGCAAACAAGCGTGCATCTGACAGATTTTCCTGAGTTCGAGAATCTTCCAGATGATTCTGAGCTCAGGCGAGAATTTGAAGTTGTAGAGACAATTATTTCCCTAGGGCTCTCTTTGAGAGCACAACAGAAAATCAAATTACGCCAGCCTCTACAGGAAGCAGAAGTATTTCTTCCTCATAAATTTTCTCAAAATACTTTGCAGGACAACAAAGAGGTTATCCTCAAAGAACTGAATGTCAAAGAGGTGAGGCTCATGAAAACGGCAGAAGAAATATGTGAATGCATCATCAAGCCAGACGCGAGAAAATTGGGTCCTGTGTTTGGGAAAAATATGCAGCAGGTAATACAAATGGCAAAATCAGGTGAATACACAGAAACCAAAGGAGGAGTGCAAGTAGGGGAGTATTTCCTCGAGGAAGGAACTTATGAAGTGGAGTATCATGGCAAAGGCGATCATGATGTGAGTTCGTTTAAAGGCATTGTGGTTTCTCTCGACATGAATATTACCGAATCACTTAAAGATGAAGGACTCATGCGAGAATTTGTCCGTTGTGTCCAAGATGCTCGAAAAGAGGCCGGATTTGATGTTGCCGATCGTATAGAGCTTACAGTTGCAGGAGAAAAAAGCACTTTAGCAACTCTCAAGCAATTTGAAAAAGAAATTGCCGCAGAGGTTTTGGCGAAGCAAATAAAATTTGAAAAAGAGATAAAAAATGCTCATTTTGAACAGAAAATAGTCCTCAATGAAAGTAAGATCAGGATATACTTGACAAAAATCAAATAATACTTAAGATAAAAATATATTATCATTTTATATTCTCTTTTTTATTTTTATGCTCGAAAGAACTCCAGAAGCATCCAATAGTGGTCGTACTGATCATCCCAAATTTGATCCCCGTCATCCCAGTTCTCATCTTATACGGGATGCTGTTTTATTCTCAGCAAGTGAAAGAGGGAAACGTATTAATAGGGTATTGAGTGTTCATGGAAGAATGGAGAAACGCGGGGGCGAGAACAATCAAGATAATTAATCTGTTGCGTAAAGCATATCAAAGTTATCTTGAATGTAATTTCGATGAACGTGAAGCAAAATGATTAAAAACATTGCTTTGAAGGAATCAGGGCTTTTTGAAGTTTTATAGAACTTCACATCCGAACATCATTCCAGTATGAAGATGTTCAGCAATGTAGCAGTGTGCCATCGGTAATAAAATTTTATTTTTGTAGGTTTAAAACTGTTTTTCTGAATGTGTATAGTTCAAAAAAACATATTCAGAAGTTCATAAATATACTGGTGGAGATGGGGGGAATCGAACCCCCGTCCAGAAAGGCAAATACATAATATCTTCCATCATAGCTTCTCTTCAGGGGTGCTCTTATGCGATAAAAGAGAGGCGTAAAGCCGCACAAAAGGCTTCTTTTTAGGTATACAGAATGTTTCTAAAAAGAGGCAAAAGAAAAACATTACGTCCTAAAAAAGTCTACACTGCTACCTTCCACTTTAGGATACAGAGAGGAACAGCGTTCTCCGGAGCTATGCTCAACGGAGAAAAAAGCTTAGGCCATTGCAAATGCTGGCGCTACCTTTGCAGGAGCGAAGCGAGCAAAGAACCTTTGAGCTTTAGAGGCAAAAGTATTTGCACTTATAGTGTTTTTTCCGGATATGCGGGGAGGAAAGAACGAATCCCCGAATGGCAATTATATATCTGGCATTCTTCCTGTCGAAAGCCAGTCATCCCCGTGGTGATAAAGAGCAAAGAGGTTTTTTCTCTCGGACTATTATTCTCTCATAAACACACCTTTATGTCACGAACATTCGATGGAGAAAAAACCTGAACCAACGAAGGGAGGGGGGGTGTATAATATATTTTCAAAAAGACCGACTCAGATGAGTCGGTCTTTTTATCAAGCCTAAGAAAGTGTATTACGTATTACAACACACTCATAGTAGCGGCAGGAGAAGTAGCAGCGGTATTTGCGCCGGTTGCTCCAGAGGCTCCTTCAATGTAACTAGAGACAGGACCGACTTCATATGCATCGGTTTGTCCACCTCCATCAGTTTGGGCGGCTCCAGTGGCAGTTAAGTTAGAAGATGCTTCCAAAAGAACAGCCATTTCATAATTTGTTGGGGCTGCTAACTCAGAAGTAAGCACTGCGTAGTTATATGGATAAGCAGTAGCACCACTTGGAACTGACTGGACATAAGGTCCTTCAATAGCAGAGTCAAAGGTAGTGGCGCTGGTACCATCTGGATAGGTGGTATTGTCAGCTCTATAGACCTCTACAGCACTGCGGAGTGTGTTGAGATCTGCAAGTCTCACGGCATCACGAGCTTTTGCTTGAGCCTGAGAAAATACAGTAACAGCTCCGGTCGCGAGGATACCAATAATGGCAATCACCACGAGAAGCTCGATAAGGGTAAAACCTTTTGTATTCTTCATAAGAAAAAAGGGATAAAAAGATAAAAAAAAAGGAAAAAAAGAAATCAAAAATGAGAACAGAATTTTTAAAGAAAAATATATTTTTGTCTACATCTTCACCCACCAGTATACCATTTCTCCGTTTAAAAAACAAGCAATATTTCTTAGGTCATAGGGAGCAGTGTTTGTCAAGTTCTCAAAAATAGTATGTAATACTATAGACTGGAAGCAACATCACTCAGTTGTAATACCGGCTGCATGATGGCACTTACCATAAATCCTACAATTCCTCCTATAAAAACAATAATGAATGGCTCCATAAGAGAGGAGAGAGATTTGACCATCGTGTCTACTTCATCCTGATAAAAATCTGCTACTTTTGCCGTCACGGTATCCAACTGAGCAGTTTGCTCACCAATAGCGATCATAGATACCAGCATAGTGGGAAATATTTTGATGTCTCCTTTTATGTTTTCTCCAATAGTAATACCTTGTTTTACATCTTCAGCAATGAGAAGGATACGTCTTTTGTATACTTCATTGCCTACAACATCAGAAGTAATTTTAAGGGTTTTTACAATAGAGATACCACTTTTGGTCAGAGTTGAAATATTATTGGCAAATTGAGTGAGAACCAATTTTCTCTTGAGTGTTCCAAAAATAGGAATTTTGAGAAAGAACTTATCCCAATAATACTTTCCTGATTCAGTATTTTTCCACATCTTAAAAGCGACACCGAGCCCAATAGTTCCCAGAATAATAAAAATAAAATTCGGAATTCCAAAAAAGGATCCTCGGAAAAAATTACTCATCGCCATTAAAAACTTGGTACTTGAGGGAAGCTCTGCTCCAGCAGTTTCAAAGATGGCTTGCATTTTTGGAATTACAAGCACTGTTACTGTCACAAAAACGGCGATAACTACTACAATAATTGCGAGGGGATACATCATAGCGCCCTTTATTTTCCCTCTTAACTTTGCATTTTTTTCTACTTCATCTGCAAGAGTAATCAAAATATCATTGAGCCTTCCCGAAGCTTCTCCTGAGCGAACCATTCCAATCTCTGAGTCAGTAAAGATTTCAGGATAATCTTCAAGTCCCTGAGAAAGCTTTTGCCCGAGTTCTATTTTAAGAGCAATGGACTGACAAATACGCTTCATTTTCTGATCCTGAGTTTGTTCTTCTAAAATATAAAGCGCTTTGATCAGTGAGACACCGGCATTGATCATAGTTGCGAGAAGTCGAAAGAAGGCAACTTTTTCCTTGAGTTTTAAAGGGGATTTGACGATAACCCACTCATTGAGTCTCTCAAACAGACTTCCACTAGACATTTGCTGGTTTGCAGGCCTTACATCTGTGATATTAACTGCTTTGTATTCGTCTTTGCCGATATGAAGTGAAGGAGAGTCTGTCATAGGGAGGGGAATTAAAAATTGAGAGGTAGCTAGTATAAGGAAAAAATTATGAAATAAGAGTTAAGAGTTCGCGACTTTATAGATTTCTTCGAGAGTTGTTACTCCCAAAAGTGTTTTGATGTATCCATCTTGCAATAACGTTGTCATTCCCTGTGAAATAGCAAAATCTTCAATATCCTTTTCATGCTTTCCATTGAGAATCATTTCTTCAAGTTGCCTGGTCATCGTCATTACTTCAAAAATAGCGACTCGCCCTTTCATTCCAGTATGTTCACATTTTTCACAGCCTTTTCCGCGATAGAGCTTCATATCTTGTAAAAGAGTGCGATCAAAATCTTCTTCAGCATGGAGTTGTTGGAGTTCCTTAGCAATTTCCTCAGCTACTTTTGATTCTGCCACATACTCTTCTTTACAGTTTTCGCAAATTTTTCGCACCAATCTCTGTGCCTGAATGGTTCTAAGAGAAGCAGTTATTTTAAAAGGCTTTACCCCCATATCTAAAATACGAGTGACTGTTGATGCAGCAGAATTGGTGTGAATAGTAGAGAGCACCATATGGCCAGTAAGAGCCGCTTTGATAGCAGTTTCAATAGTCTCCTGATCTCGTATTTCTCCCACCATGATGATATCTGGATCCTGCCTCAATGCTGTACGAAGACCGAAGTAAAAATCATAATCAATCTCAGGCTTTACTTGACTCTGTGAGAGTCCGGGCATTTCGTATTCTACTGGATCTTCAATGGTTAAAATATTTACATCCACCTTATTTAATACATCCATCATAGAGTAGAGGGTTGTTGTTTTTCCTGATCCGGTAGGCCCTGTCACAAGCGTAATTCCATTTGGATTTTTGATAGTTTTCATCATTGCTTTATAGTTGTTTCCTCTAAGTCCTAGTTTTTCAAGAGGAGGAATATTTTTGTTTTTATCTTGCAAACGCATACAAGCTTTTTCTGTATTTATTGTGGGCAAAGTAGAGACACGAAGTTCAATTTGCTTATGGTTTTCAGTAACCATTTGCATACGCCCATCTTGTGGCTTTCTCTGTTCATCGATTTTTAATCCAGACATGATTTTTATACGAGAAATCACGGCCGAATGTATATTATGAGGATATTCAATTATTTCTCTCAAGATGCCATCGATACGAAATCGAATGCGAACGATTTTTTCTCCAGGTTCTACATGAACATCAGAAGCACCCATTTCAAGTGCCATGGTGAGACATATTTTTACAATCTGAGGAGTGTTTCCCGCTATAATTGCATCCGTCAATTTTTCTCTCAGATCTTGAACCGCCATGGAAAAGAAAAAGAATCATAAAATTTTATGCATCAGGAGTAAGAGGCGGAGAAGAAGATTCTTCATTTACTTCTTCGCGAAAGTACGCCTCCATTTCTACAGTGAATATGAAAGTTTCTACTTCGAGCCCCTCATCTCCTAATGAGATTATTCTAGGAGTGTTTATTCTTTGCTCAGGAAGGTTAACACTTATAGATTCTATGCTCATGATAGGAACTGGTTCGAGTTTGTAAAAATCAGATTTTTTAAGTGACCCAGAATTTTTTACTCGCTCCAAAAAGAGAATGAAATTGTATTCATCTGCTTCCACACTCATTCGAAAAGGAAGTACAGAGTAGCTTTCTTCCTCAAGAGCACTAGAAAACGAAATATTTTCAATCTTCATAGGATGACTCTTGGTATCAGAAGCAAGAGAAAATTCTTCTAAAAATCTAACCACTTGATCTGTAGGGTTTTGCTGAGGAAGCACTTGGTCTAAAATTGGCTTCCACTCTTCCAACACTATTTCGTATTCATCGGCAATTTCTTCAAGTTCTTTCTGCAATTGTTGCTTCTTTTCTTCCTGTTCATTTATTTTTGTTTCAGTTTCCCGAATATCACTTTTGAGTTGCTGCATTTCTTGAAATTTCGGGTATGAATGAAGTACCAAAGTACTAAAAACGATTATGCCCGCGAGGGCAAAATAGGTATATGCATTTTTATGGAGAGTGCGAACTCTTTTGAGGTAAATTTCAGCTTTTCGTTTGTCGACAGGAAGCATGGAGAAATTATAAATTACAAGTAATAAATTATAGATGAACGCACCAAGGCATTCTCTTTTTTATCATGGAGCCGCATGCAAATCGTTCTCACCACCTTCTTCAAGATCTTCACGTATGTACTTAAACGATAGACTAAAAGGTGTCACATATTCTGAAGTAGCAATTTGTGAAGAGTTTTGGGCTTTGTGTTTCACAAATTGGCGGAAATATATTTCTTCTGGTTCAAAGCTGTCATGTGATGAAAGGACATTTCGAAGCTTAATAAGATCCTGCCAACTGGCACCGACGAGACTTCTTACATTCCCGTCTACTTGTATCGTTTCATTCTTACTATTTCCAGAGTAATTACTATAGTTTACATATTTACTGATTTTATTTCCTTCAAAAGCAGTATCTGTAATCCGATTGATAGTTTCAAAAACCTCTCTCCAGTGAATTCTGTTATCTGCAATCTCCGCAAGTACTTTGTTTTCCTTGATTTCCGCAATTTTTCCTTCGAGATCGGCAATTTTTTTCTCTTGAGAAGATACAAATAACTTGAGAGTGTGAAGCTCTTCTGTTTTTTTCCGAAAGTTAAGTGCGTAATTCTTGTCTTCCACTAGAGTGGAGAAGAATCCAGAAGTACTCAAAAACATTGCACTGAAGAGAAATGAAAAGAGAGGAATCACCAAAATCCCAAGAGTAAGAACTTTCGAAAATCGAAGAAGTTCTTCAGCTTTCCCCCTCTCTGTTTTTTGCTGAGCCATTTCCTCTGGAGAGAGTTTGCGATCTTCAGCAAAAGCATTTTTTTTATATAGTATTTCTTTTTGTTTTGTTTTTTCTTCTTCTTCTTTTCCTTGGCTTAAAATATTTTCAATAAGGATGTTTTCAGCAGATTTGTCTTTCGATTTGTGTAAAAAATGAAAAAAGCTTCCTTCTTTTTTCCCTACACCCTGAATGTCCAGTAGTATCTTTTGGAAAAAATGCTTTCCTTTTTCCATAGTGAGAACATATAAACTTCTATTGTTTTTATCCTTGGTGACTATTTGATCTTCGCCCACATTTTTTTCTAACCTTTCTGAAATATTTTTTTCTACTGGGATAACATTTTCTTCCATTGCTTTTGAGGATTCTCCAGAGATTTCCGTTTGTTCAGATTTAGATTGCTGCAATGCATGTATCTGCTCAAAAACAGGATCGATATCCCCAGGGGTATTTTGTGCATCAGAAGTCATATGTTTTTGTATTAAGTTTTCTCATCATTGTACCTGAAAAGGCCCTAAAAAACAAGATAAATTTTAGAATATAATGTATGAGAAAAAGACTCTCTTTTCTTCCTGGTACTTCATCGGTATACTTTGGAGCGTCTGTTGGTCTCTGTTAAAAACCATAAGATGTATCTTAGAAGAAGTAATCACGAAACTCGAAAAAAAGGAAATGCAATTGTCATTTCTATTATTTCTGTGGCAGTGATGTCAGTTGCCATTATCGGTGTAGGAACGCTCATAATCCACTCTACTGATAAAAACAAACTCGCGCAGGAAGCAAAAGCCTCATATTTTATAGTGGATGGGATGTTTGAAGCATCTATGTACGACATCTCTGGACACGGTCCTGGATATCAGGTTTCTGACAATCTTTCCAATTATAATAGACGGCGATTTGGAAATGATGGACATGTGAGATGGACACTTGAAGATAGGGCAGTTGTTATTGAAGATGGTGCTACGGAATATGACGCAAGTGAATATAATATGGGCCCCGGTTGTTGCATAGATTATATGGCGGTGCCAAGTCCTGGAAAAGGAGACAGTCCTTCAAATACGAATTGGAACCGTATTGAACCAGGAGGGAATGACACTTTAGAGCTCTATGTGGACAATACGTCCTGCACTCAATCAGGAGCAAATTGTGCTTCTTAAAATTACTTGGAAGTATTTTGAGAAAAACAAAGTGTCATAGCATCATGCTCACTAATGAAAATATCAAAAAAGATAAAATCTTTAGTCTGTGATTTTAAAGTATCGAACAGACTCATTTTTTGAGGAAATTTGCGAGCATTATCTATGCAAATAACTCCATCGGGAGAAAGAAAACGTATTCCATATTCAAAAAATTCATGAGTTTTATCCTTTTGAGCATCTATAAATATGAATTTAAAATTCTCTTTTTTAATACATATATTCCTTCCATCCCCAAATCGAAATTCTACAATGTCAGATAAACTCGCAGATTTTACATTTTTTTGAGCTTCGCGAAAACTTGGAAGGGAGATATCACATGTAACGACCTTGCCTCCTATTTTTTCTGCCACTGCGGCTAGAAAGATTGTAGAAAACCCATTTGCACACCCGATTTCAAGAACATTTTTTGCTCTTATGATTTGAATGAGGAATTGCAAAATTTCACCTGTTTGAAAAGAGATATTCGGAATATTTCTCTTCTCCCCCTCTTCTTTTAAATTTTGCAACAATGTTTGAAGTGCAATGTTCATGAGGAGTTGTGTTTTGTATTCTTGTTTTTATCTCCAAAAAGAGCTGAAATTTCTTTCTTGAAATCCTCAACATCTTTAAAACTTCTGTACACGCTTGCAAATCGAATGTAGGCAACGTGATCAAGTTTTTTGAGAGATTTCATTACATCTTCTCCAATTCGTCTGGATGATATTTCTCGATTGTTCCCCCATTTTTCTTCAAGCTCAGAAATCATATTTTCTACTTCATCTCGAGTAACGGGTCTTTTGCCACATGCAGTCCAGATACTTTTTTCCAATTTTTCTCTTGAAAATGGTTCTCTGAGATTATTTGTTTTGCTCACAATGAGCCCCGTGCTTTCACGGCGCTCAAACGTGGTAAATCGATATCCGCATTTTTCACATTCTCGCCTCCTGCGAGTAGAAGAACCTTCATCAGTGATGCGAGAATCAATCACTCTTGTTACTTCGTGTCGACACTTCTGACAATACATACTAAGGGAATCGAAAGTTAAAAGTGAAAATCTTGAAATAAAAACCTTTTCATTTTCTCAAGCAATTTTATTGAAACACCATAAGAACTTACTCACTTCGAGTTTTTTCCAGTTCGTAAAATCTCATTTGAGTTTTATCAAATCGAAGGTCAATATGTCCGATTGGTCCATTTCGATGTTTTCGAACCCAAATTTCTGTAATGCCAGGAAAGTCGGAATCCTCATTATAGTAATCATCTCTATAAAGCATCATCACAATATCTGCATCTTGCTCGATGGCACCCGAATCTCTGAGGTCAGAGAGAATAGGGCGTTTGTCGTTTCGAGCTTCTACCCCACGAGAAAGCTGCGAGAGTGCCAAAATAGGAATATGGAGCTCACGTGAGAGTGCCTTGAGGCTTCGTGAGATCTCTGAAATTTCTTGTACTCTGTTGCCCATCAAAGCAGAGTTGCCCGTTGTCATGAGTTGCAGATAATCAATAATGATCATATCCAGTCCATGTTCCATCTGAAGCCTTCGTGCTTTGGCCCTGAGTTCTGAAATGCTCGCGCCCACAGAATCGTCAATGTAAACCGGAATGGAAGAGAGTTCATCCATTACAGGTCCCATTTTCTGAAAATCTTCATCAGAAAGTCGACCTCGTTGAAGTTTCCAAGAATCAACTTTGAGCCTGGAAGCAAACATACGGTCCACCAATTGTTCTTTGGACATCTCTAGTGAAAAGATACCAATAGTTTTTTTGTGATCAATAGCAGCGCTTAAAGCAAATGTAAGAGAAAGAGCGGTTTTTCCCATGGAAGGACGGGCAGCAAGGACAATGAGATCAGAAGCCTGAAATCCCCCCAGAATATTATTGAGACTTTTGAATCCACTGGATATCCCACGAATCTGATCTTTATCTTCAGCTTCATGTAGCTCAGCAAATGCTTCAAATCGCTTACTCAGGATATCTTTTAGAGAAACAAATTTGTTCTGCAGAAAAGTTTGCGAAATACTAAAAACTTCTTTTTCTGCAGATTCCAAAAGATCTTCTGTTTCTTTTTCTTCATCATATCCGAATCCCATTACTTTATCTCCAGCCACAATCATTTTTCTCAGAACAGATTTTTTTTTCACGATTTGCGCGTATTCCACGACATGGCTTGCGGATGGCACTTCTGTCGTTAGCTCACTCAAAACACCAGCACCCCCTATTGATTCTAAAATATTTTTTTCTTCCAAAAGATCAGACAGCGTAATAAGGTCAATGGGCTTATGTTTTGTACTGAGCTCTGCCATTGCTGAGTAAATTTTATTATGAACATCTGAATAAAAATCATCAGGATGAATAATGTCTACTATTTTGATGAGAGCATTCGGATCGATCAAAACTGATCCGAGCAACGAGCGCTCTGCATCAAGTGCTTGTGGCGGGATTTTCTGCTTTTTTGCAGCCATGTCTCTAAAAATGAGGGAGCTTTATTTTTCCATGATTTTTTGAGAAAAGCGAGAAGAAATCTGATGATAGTATTGTAAGAAAAAGACAGGATCCTCTTTCACCCTGTAGATTTTTATTTCTTATTTTATTGAGTTTCTTCTTTGTTTCTGGTACAATGATCGGATATAAACATATACTCTTTGAAAATTCACGAAGCAGTTTCGGCTATTGAAAATCAAGAGCTTTCTGCTCATTTGGAAGAAGCAAGAAGTGTTTTTGAAGACAAATTTGAGCAGCTCGATAAAGATGATTTTGAAACGCGAGGGACCTACTACTATTACCTTCTCAGAATTTCCCTGCAGAGACATGTGCTGTATGAAACCCGATCGGAAAAGCATTTGTATGACATGATGCTGGAGTACTTTGAGAAACAAGAACAGCAATATCTTGATCAGTGGAAATCAAATTCAAAAGATCCAATCCTCAAACATCAAGCACAAGCATTTTATCAAATTATGGAGAGACACTTCACGACACTTGAAACAAGTTATCGAAGAAAAGAATTCAGGGACGCTTACAAAAAAGTACATTTGCAAAAAATGGAATACCGAAAGAGGTTTTATAAATTTGAATCAAAGTGGGGGAGATTCCTGGCGTATAGAATTTGGGAATTAAGCTCTCTCTATAGTCTCAGTTTTTTTCGATGGGGAATGTCATGTCTCTTTGCGGTTACTCTTTATGCAGCACTCTTTTTGATTGCAGGAGGTCTTACACATTCCAATGCTATAACCGGAATCCATTGGTATGATGCACTCCATTTTTCCATTGCTACTTTTACTACACTTGGATTTGGAGACGTATTTCCGGCAACTATTCCTGCAAAAATTATTGCTGATATAGAAGTATTTAATGGATATCTCATGTTGGGAGCTTTTATGGCATTTGTTCAAAAAAGACTTTTCTAGTCTTTATTCCCCCTCCCCTTTGAAAAAGGGGATTTATTTAAATCCACCCAGCCTCCCTTTTCAAGGGAGCAGTTTTTTTGATACTGTTCTCTTGTGAAATCATGTCAGCAGTGCGGCACAGATTTTGAGATCACAGATCAAGATCGGGCATTTTACTCAAAAATAGATGTTCTCGAGCCAAGACTCTGTCCCGACTGTCGTCAGCAACGTCGGCTTGCTTTTCGAAATGAGAGAAATTTGCACAAGAGAGCGTGCGATTTTTGTAAAAAACAAATGGTAACCATCTACTCCTCAGATAAACCGTATACTGTGTATTGCTCTGAGTGTTGGTGGGGAGACAAATGGGATCCCATGGAGTATGGTCGGAATTTTGATTTTAATCGCCCTTTTTTTAGCCAGTTTAAAGAACTTTGGGATGAAGTTCCCAAAATAGGACTTATTATTCTGGGGGATTGTATTAACAGTGATTATGTTCACGATGCGTATCGTCTCAAAAACTGCCACTTAGTATTTGACGGAGAACAAGCAGAAGACTGTATGTATGGAGAAACTTTTGCAAAAATAAAAAATTGTATGGACTTTTTATTTCTTTGGGATAATGAGCTTTGCTACGAGTGTATCAATTGTATTAATTGCTTTGACCTCAAGTTTAGCCGTTTTTGCAAGACCTGCACGGAATCTGCATTTCTTGTCGATTGCATTGGATGTAAGAATTGTATTGGATGTGTCAATCTTCATCAAAAACAGCATCATATTTTTAATATCCCTTACTCTCCAGAGGAATATACAAAGAAAGCAGGAGAATTTGATTTGCACCATTATTCAAAGATTCAAGATTTCAAAAAAGAATTCGAAGTATTTTGTGCTCGGCAAGTGAAGAGGGCATTTCGTGGGGCAATGAATCAGAATACAAGCGGTGACAATCTGAATGGATGTCAAAACTCTTTTGAAATATATGATTCTGCGGGAGACATACGAGATTCAAAGTTTTGCACCAATATGTATAAAAAAGTAAATGACTGCTATGACCTCAATATTTGGGGAGACAGTACTGAGCTTTGTTATAATAGTGCTGGTGTCGGAGTAGGTCTGAAAAACGTAGTTGGATCGTATTATGTGGCGTTTCAGGCAGTAGATGTCTATCATTCTATCTTTTCCTGGCAAAACGTACATGACCTTCTGGGTTGTGTCTCCCTCAGGCAGAAGCATCACTGTATTCTCAACAAGCAATACTCAGAAGACGAATACAAAAATATTTTTTCTCAAATAAAAAATCACATGCTGCAAATGGAGGAGTGGGGAGAATTTTTTCCACCAGAACTCTCTGCATTTGGATACAATGAAACTGTTGCTCAAGAATATTTTCCTCTCACAAAGGAAGAAGTTCTTCAAAAAGGTTGGAAGTGGTATGACGAACCAGAGCCAGATTTCTCGGATGTCACCAAAAAGATCCCCGCAGCAAAACTCCCTGACACCATTGACAAAATTCCTGATGATATTTTGAACTGGGCTATAGAATGTGAGGAATCCAGAAAACTTTTTCGAATTCAGAAATCAGAACTCGAGTTTTATCGAAAACAAAAATTTCCTATTCCCCATTTTCATCCAGACATACGACATGTCCATCGGCAGGCTCTTCGTAATCCTCGCAAGCTTTGGAAACGCAAGTGCAACAAATGCAATAAGGAAATCCAAACAACCTATGCACCAGAGAGACCAGAAAAAATGTATTGTGAGAAATGTTATATGGCAGAGGTTTTTTAAGAAATGTACACTAAAAACATGGACCTATTGCTTATAGTCACCATAATAATTACTTTGTTATCACTCGCCTTGATGGCATTTCGTTTTGGAAAGGCTATATTTTTCGGATATCTAAGTGCCTTGGCAGTTCTGGCATTATTTCTCGCCCCCTTCACCATCAAAATTTTTGGATTTGTTTTTCTTTTTGGGGAACTTATCTATGCAACTTTATTTTTTTCTACCGATGTCATTGCCGAACATTGGGGGAAAAAAGCAGCGCAAGAACTCGTTTGGCTAATTATTGCTATCATAGTAATCATTGGACTTCTTCAGCAAATGATCGTTTTCTTCACTCCTGTCGCAGGAGACTTTATTCAGCCATATATAAAATCACTTCTAGAAGTTTCCTCTCGCATTGTCATAGCCGCTCTTATTATGTTTGCTGTAGAGCAACACTTTGATATCTGGTGGTTTCATAAAATAAAAACAATGACACGAGGAAAGAAGCTCTGGCTTCGGAATTGTGGCAGCACCCTGACAACTCAGTTGATTGATGTTTTGATTTTCTATCCCATTGCTTTTTATGGAATACATGAAAATTTATGGCAAATGATGATTGCTGCTTATATATTTAAAATTTGTATGGTGCTTTTAGACACACCATTTATGTACTTGAGCTACAAGGTGAAAAAGTCACTATGATTCAATGCAAAAAACCTGCGTAAATTGCTCGGCAGTATTTCAAATACTTCCTGAAGATCAGGAGTTTTATACAAAAATAGAGGTGCCAGAACCAACGCGTTGCCCCGATTGTTCCCGACAAAGGCGCAATGCATTTCGCAACGAACGCAATCTCTATAAACATCAATGTAATTTGTGCAAAAAATCAATGATTTCTGTTTTCGACATAAATTCACAATATATGCCTTATTGCTCTGAGTGCTGGTGGAGTGACAAGTGGGATCCTATGAATTACGGCAGAAAATTTGATTTTAGTAGATCATTTTTTGATCAATTTTCTGAATTTCAAAAATCTATTCCCCATGTAGCCCTTATGCAAGATGGAACTTCAGAAAATTGTGAGTATGTGAATTATGGAGGGAATAATACATCCTGCTATTTAGCTCTCTGCTTTTATTCAGAAGATGTTTATTACAGCCATACGGCAGCATGGTGCAAATCATGTGTAGATGTAACCAAATGCATTCAGTGCGAGCTCTGTTATGAGTGTATAGATTGCTTTCAAGGATACAGTTTGTTTTTTTCTCAAGATTGTAATGGGTGTGCCAATAGCTATTTCTTAAAAAACTGTACTGGATGTAAGAACTGTTTTTGTTCAGCAGGACTTAGAAATCAGAAATATGTATTCGAAAATAAACAATTCTCAAAAAAAGAGTATGAGCAAAAAATGCAAACTCTTAAGCTCACTCTCTCAAAAATTAAAGAATGGAAAAACAAACGTGATGCGATCGCTCTTCGAATCCCTCATAAATATATGCATGGGGTTAAAAACGAGAATGTAACTGGAGATTATATAGATCAGTGCAAGGATTTATATGAGTGCTATGATTGTTTAGACATGCAAAACAGTCAGCATTGCGATACTTGTGGAGATGGAGCCAAGGATATGCATCGTTGCTCCTACAGTGGGAGTGGAGCAGAGCTTTGCTATGAACTTAATGGCACAACGGGGTTCCATAATTGTAAATGCTGCTATTTTGGGCGTTATTTGCAGAATTCATCATATTGCCAATATTGTTACAATAGTTCATATTTATTTGGATGCGTAGGACTAAAAAATAAGAAATATTGTATTTTCAATACACAATACACGAAAAAAAAGTATGAAGAATTGGTTTCGCAAATAATAAAACACATGACTCAGGCAAGAGAATGGGGTGAATTTTTCCCGATTCATACTTCTCCCTTCTCATATAATGAAACAGTTTCATATGAATATTTGCCTATGAAGAAGGACGAGGTTATTATGAAAGGTTGGAAGTGGAAGGAAAATACAATACAGGATATTTCAGAAAAACCTTCAAATGCAGTGATCATTTGTGAAAAATCTAAAAAGCCATTTCTCTTGCAGAAGAAAGAATTAGAATTCTATCAAACCATGAACTTGCCAATCCCCAATCTACATCCAGAAGTTCGACATAAAATGAGATTTGATCAAAGGAATCCCAGAAAACTCCATGACAGAGAATGCAGGAATTGTAGAAAAATCATTCGCACAACATATGCAAAAGATCGACCAGAAGCGGTTTATTGTAAAAAGTGCTATGTGTCAAAAGCGTTCTAATACTCTGTTTTTCCATACATGAAAACTTGTATAAATTGTTCGGCAGAATTCCATATTTTTCCTGAAGACCAGGAGTTTTATAAAAAAATAGATGTTCCAAATCCAACACACTGCATTGATTGTCGCCAACAACGTAGATTGGCACAACCAAACCAACTCTTTCTTTATAAGCGCAAGTGTGACCTCACAGGGAAAAATGTTATTTCCAATTTCCCTTCGTCAAGTCCATATAGGGTTTATGGTCAAGAAGTTTGGTATAGCGATAAATGGGATCCATTGGAATATGGAAGAGAATATGACTTTAGTAAGCCGTTCTTTGACCAATTCAAAGATCTTTTTGAGAGAGTGCCTCGCCCTAATCTTTTTACTGGATACCAATTTGATGAGAACTCACCATATACCAATCATGCTGGGAAAAATAAAAATTGTTATTTCATTTTTGACTCTGATGAAAACTGGGATTGTCTGTATGGGTACAGTATAAACGGATGTAAAAACTGCATGGATTGTTACAGAGCTCGTAAATGCGAACTGTGCTACGAATGTGTCGATAGCTATAATTGCTATAATTCGTCTTTTCTCCAAGACTCAGAAGGTTGTTCAGATAGCTATTTTCTTAAAAATTGTATTGGCTGCAAGAATTGTATCTTTTCTGTGAACCTGCGTAATAAACGGTATTACATCCACAATAAAGAAGCGACAAAGGAAGCATACGAATCATATGCACAAAAACTCAGATCTTGGAAAGAGGTTCAAAAAACTCGTGAAGAATTTCAAAAATTTCAGATTAAATTTCCACAAAAATATTTACATGGCGTGCACAATGAAAACGTCTTTGGTGAATACCTCGATCACTGTAAAAATGCAGAGCATTGCTTCGATAGTTCAAATCTCTGGGATTCAAAATATATCTATCAGGGATTCATGCCACTAAAAAACTGTATGGATATTCATGAATGTGGTGAAGGAGAATTACTGTATGAGTGCACTGTATGTGGATACGGATCACATAATATGAAGTTTTGTGCACATTCACTGGGACAGTGCAGTGATGCAGAATACTGTATGTACTCTCCTCATTCCTCACACATTTTTGGCTGTATGGGGCTTCGGCACAAGCAGTACTGCATTTTGAACAAACAATACACCAAAGAAGAATATGAAGATCTCATCCCGCGAATCAAAAAGCATATGATTGAAACAGGGGAATATGGAGAGTTTTTTCCCATACATATCTCTTCATTTGGTTATAACCAGACTATGGCCCAAGACTACTATCCTCTGTCTAAAGATGAAGCGTTCGCAAAAGGATATAAATGGAAAGATGATGAAGAAGCAGATTTTTCTGATGTGAGTAAAAAAATTCCTGCATCCAAACTTCCGGACACAATTGATACAATCCCAGATGATATTCTCAACTGGGCGATAGCCTGCCACGCCTCTGGAGAACTCTTTAAGATTCAAAGAGCAGAGCTTGATTTATATAGACGAATGCATTTCCCCATTCCTCATGAGCATTTTTTGGTGCGTCACAAAAAGCGAAGCAATATGCGTAATCCCCGGAAACTCTGGGATCGCAATTGCGCAAAATGCAAGAAAGAAATCCAAACCAGTTATGATCCAGATCGCCCAGAAATCGTGTATTGTGAAGAGTGCTATTTGACAGAAGTGTATTAGCTTCCCCCTTGGAAAGGGGGACTCAAAGGGGTTTAAAACCCACCTAATCTCCCTTGTTAAGGGAGGAACTCATTGCAAAATAACGAATTTTGGTGTACAAATGGTATCTTCTGATACAATGATGATATGAAGACGTTTCTGGTCAAGATTCCGCCGAACAATCAGAAAAAGGAAGAAACATTCAAACAGCTTCTTGAGCTTCTGCATGAGAGTCTTGGTAGCCGCCAAGTAAGTTTTGAAATGTTTGCGCATCAACAGCATATTTCCTTCGGATTTAGTGCTGATGACCAACTCGGAGATCTTATTCGTGGACAGCTCTATTCACTCTATCCAGAGGCAGATATTTTGGAAATACCCGATTTCCTTTCCTATCTTTCCAAGGGACAAAATACATTTCTTGGCACGGAACTTGGACTCCAAAAAACAGATGTGCTGCCGCTCAAAACCTATGAGGAGTTTGAAGGCGACTCACTTGCCGCTCTCCTTTCTACCCTTTCCAAAACCCCGGTTCACGAGAGCGTACTTGTTCAATACATCATCAAGCCCCAGTTTGACTCTGGAGGATTTCATTTTTTCAGAGGTATTCGCAAGTGGATGGAAGGCATTCGTCATATTTTTCGAGTCAAATTCTGGTTTAAAAAAGGAGGAGTACGAAAGTTCATAAAAGAAGCGATTAAAAAGAAAAATACCCATCGAATGTTTGATGGATCGGTGAGAGTATGTGTTTTTGGCACGACTCAGCAGCAACAAAAGGCACGTCTCAATTCTATTGTACGAGCTTTTTCACAATTTAATACTCTTGATCTCAATCGCATCAAGCAAAATGGCGCAAAAAAGGGAGCTGGATTTTTTGCAGCAATGAAAGCTCGTAAAATGGGACGAAGGCACAAATACTCACTTGAAGAACTTGCCACTATGTATCATCTTCCCAACGATCGAGAAGTACCCAATATTGTCTATGTGCTCAGTAAAAAATCAGATCCACCATCTACGCTTCCGATTGATCAAAACAATCCTGACATTTCATTTTTTGGAGAAACAAATTTTCATAATTCCCGAGTTCCATTTGGAATTTTTCGTGCTGATAGGCGCAGACACGTATATACCGTAGGAAAATCAGGATCAGGAAAGTCAAAACTACTAGAACTCCTCATTCGTAACGATCTTATCAATGGGAGGGGAGTGGGTGTTCTCGATCCCCATGGAGATCTCGTAGACAATGTACTCAAGATGATTCCGGAAAATCGAATTAAAGATGTCGTACTGTTTGATCCGGCCGATATGGACTTTCCTATTGGATTTAATCCGCTAGAAAAAGTTCCCCCAGAGCTCAAAATGCGCGTTACCATAGGGTTTATAGAAATCTTTAAAAAACTTTTTGGTACGAACTGGAATGCCAAGCTCGAACATGTTCTGAGGTACACTATCCTCGCGCTTCTGGATTCGCCCAACACTACAGTACTCTCGATCATGAAGATGCTAACGGACAAGAATTATCGTCAGTATATTATTCGTGGGATTGAAGAAGATTTTGTAAAGAACTTCTGGGTGAATGAATTCGCCGCCTGGAGTGAAAAGTTTGATGCTGAGGCCATCACGCCACTGCTCAATAAAATGGGGCAATTTGTTGCTACCAATATGATTCGAAATATTGTTGGTCAGCCAGAAAATAAAATTGATTTTCGCCAGATCATGGATGAGGGAAAGATCCTTCTGATGAAGGTGTCAAAAGGAATCCTCGGAGAAGAGAATGCGGGACTTATGGGAGCGATGGCAGTCACTAAGATTTATCAGGCGGCTATGGCACGGGCGGATACGCCAGAAGAAGAACGTCAGGATTTCTATTTTTATGTGGATGAGTTTCACAACTTTGCGACTGACACCTTTGATGAAATCCTCTCTGAAGCCCGAAAATACCGTCTCAATATTACTCTCGCTCATCAATTTATGGGACAACTCTCAGAGCGTATTCGTACCACTGTCTTTGGAAATATCGGATCCATTATCTCCTTTCGTGTCGGAGCGGAAGACGCCGATATTCTTGCTGAAGAATATTCTCCAATTTTTACCCCCAAGGATATTATTAATCTTGCGATGAGAGACTTTTGCTGCAAGATTTCGATCAATGGAGAAACCACACAGGCGTTTTCTGCCCGTACACTTGATATATTTTATGATAACAAAAATAACTCTGCCGAAGCCGCCCGCCAGTTTTCACGTGAAAACTACTGCCTTCCCAAGGAGCAAGTAGAAAATGTTATTTCTGCATGGGAAGAGGTGGATGCAAGCACAGAAAAAGCGTCTCCAGCAAATGAAAAATTTCAGGAAGTGGAATTTGAAGAACCGATGATATAACTCAGTTTAAAGCTATAAAGTTTCTAAAGTATTATTTCATCAGATCACACAGATATTTTCCCCTTAATTGCTGGATGATATTCGTATTCCTGCAATTCAAAATCCTCAAAGGTAAAGTCAAAGATATTTTTGACATTAGGATTTATCTTCATAACTGGGGGCGTGAGTGGCTTACGACTGAGTTGCTCTTTAATTTGCTCAAAATGGTTAGTATAGATATGCGCATCACCAAAAGTATGCACAAATTCTCCAGGTTTCAAGTCGCATATCTGAGCCATCATCAGGGTGAGAAGCGCATAGGACGCAATATTAAACGGCACACCGAGGAAGACATCAGCACTGCGTTGGTACAACTGGCAGGATAATTTACCGTCATCGACATAAAACTGAAACAGGAGATGACATGGTGGAAGCGCCATATTCTCAATCTCTCCTACATTCCAGGCACTTACAATATGCCTGCGTGAGTCAGGGTTCTTTTTGATCTGGTCTACAATTTTAGAAATTTGATCAATTACTCGTCCGTCTCTACTCTCCCAGTGTCGCCACTGTCTCCCATACACTGGCCCAAGTTCTCCGTCTTCATCTGCCCATTCGTCCCAGATATGCACGTTGTTCTCAGTGAGGTACTTGGTGTTGGTGCTTCCTTGTAAAAACCAAAGGAGCTCATAAATAACTCCTTTAAGAAACATTTTTTTTGTGGTGAGTAAGGGAAATTTTTCGGAAAGATCAAATCGCATCTGATGCCCAAACACGCTTCGGGTTCCAGTACCGGTGCGATCGCCTTTGTCCACTCCACGCTTCATAATATGGCGTGCCAAATCAAGATACTGTTTCATTTTTTATTAAAAAACATGCGATCTGATCATGCGGAAAGCAGAAGATTTTTTCAAATAGAAATTTTTATCATCTTTTTATTTGTTTTCCATACACTTCATCATGTGTTCCTACCCCTAATAACCATATAGCTTTTTCTGTTGTTCTTTTTAGTTTTTGTATCTTAAAAATAAAAATGATTCGGTCATTTCTTGTTTTATCTCTCAAAACAGTAAATGCCCATTTCCCTTTTACCTGAGTTAATTTATGAGTTTTTAGTCTGGGATCTTTCCAGTTTTTTTCAAACATCTTAAGATTCACCTCTACTTCTTTCAATTGGTTTCTTGTTACTTTACGAACGTATTTTTTAAAAAGCCGAACAAACTGTGGTGATTTAAAAATTTTCATTATTTACTTCTGGTTTGCTGAGCGATGTGAATAAGATCTTGGGCAGAAGTTTCTGTTGCTAAACCTGCTTTGTATTCTTCTTCTGATTTTTGTACATCTAACCAAAACTGTATACTCTGAGCGGTTATTTTTGCTTCCTTGGTGTCGGATATGATCAGAAAACGAAGATAATCAGAGAGAGAAAGACCTAAAACCTTGGCATTTTTTCTGGCTTTTGTTTTTATTATTGCCGGTAGACGCACTTGTATAGAAGCATCTTTAGAAACGTATGAAGTGGGCATTTTAGGGATTCTTTTTAGTGAATACACGTCTATTGTATTACATATGTACTACAAAATCAAGAGAGTTTTTTCAAATGAAAAATTGTTATATTTCTTGCAGAGCAAAAATCCTTTTATTTGCGCTTTTCCCTGTTTCTTTACTACAATCAGGTTACATGCGCTGTTTTTGAGTGGTACATCTTGTAAGCTTTTAGCTCTTAGCCATTAGCTTTTAGAAATTCATATTTGTAATTCTGCATTCGTAACTCGTAATTGTTTCTATGTCTCTGTATGAAAGTACCCTCCGGCAGATAGAAGATGCGGCAAAGATCATGAATCTTCGCGAAGATGTACAACAGATCCTTCGGAAACCAGAACGAATCTTACATGTTTCTGTCCCAGTAAAAATGGACAGTGGAGAAACAAAGGTGTTTGAGGGCTATCGTGTGCAGCACTCTACTCTGCGCGGACCCGCAAAGGGAGGAATTCGCTATCATTGGGATGTGAACATAGACGAAGTGAAGGCGCTTGCCGCATGGATGACAATGAAATGTGCTGTAGTAGATATTCCACTCGGAGGAGGAAAAGGAGGGGTGATTTGTAATCCCAAAGAACTTTCTGATCGAGAATTGGAAGCACTGACGCGTGGATATACTCGTCGTATTGCTCCTATTATTGGGCCTAAAAAAGATGTCCCTGCTCCTGATGTGTACACGAATGCTCAAATCATGAGCTGGATCGCAGATGAATATTCCACTCTTCGTGGATACAACGTTTTGGGAGTGGTTACTGGTAAACCTCTGGAGTTTGGGGGAAGCAAGGGGCGTGCAACTGCTACTGCGCAGGGAGGGGCCTATGTGATTCATAAATTTTGTGATGTCAAAGGATCGTGCCCTGTCAAAATGAGAGTTGCGATTCAGGGATTTGGAAATGCCGGAGCAAATATGGCAAAAATTCTCAAAAAACTTGGACCCAAAAGAGTAGAAATAGTAGCCGTCTCTGATTCCGCAGGAGGAATCTTTGTGGAGGGAGGACTTGATCCAGAAATCGCAATGCAGGTAAAACGAGAAAAACGCACCGTGCAGGCGTATCCAAGGGAAAAAAAATCACCAATGAAGAACTTCTCACTACAAATGTAGACGTTCTGGTACTTGCCGCATATGAAAATCAAATCACTATTGAAAATGCCAGTGAAGTCAAAGCACCTATCATTGTAGAGTTGGCAAATGGCCCCATCACTCCCGAAGCAGATGCAATCCTCACAGAAAAAGGATTTGAAATAATCCCAGATATCCTCGCCAATGCTGGTGGAGTGACCGTCTCATACTTTGAGCAAGTTCAAAACAACACGAATCACTATTGGGATGAAGAAGTGATACAGGAAAAACTCAAATGTATTATGGAAGACGCGCTTCTTAAGGTAGTAGAAAATGAAAAGAAATATGGGTGCACTATGCGCCAAGCAGCATTTATTACGGCTCTCGAAAGACTGGAAGCGACACTAGTGATGAGAGGAAAAGCATAAAAACCTTGTTATTTCTTAAGGAATTATTAGAATATACTCTTGTATTTTTTGAATATATGAAGTCTTTAGACATAAAACCACAATTAACCTCTAAAATTTCTGATTTACAGGGAATGATCTTACAGGCACATGAAGATTGGTTGGAGAATCAAAATGATCAAAAGCTATTATTTTCAATTTCAGCACTCCCTGGAACCGGAAAGACATCATTTTTAAGGCAGGTTGAAGAAATACGAGAACGACTAGGGCTTTCTAGATCCATGACTGTGGAACTTCCGATGGATCTTTTTCTGGCAACAAACAGGGAGGGTCATGAAAGAGAAGAGGGAATGTTGCTTGATGGAATTGAAGCCTTTCGAAAATTATACTGTGACCAGGGTGCTATGAAGCTTGCTCTTGTGAACATATTGGAAACAATGGAAACGGGTGGTGATGTTCATATTCCACAATATTATGATCGTATGACAGGAACAGTGCAGAATGGGAAAGGGCTTTCTATCCCCGTTCCTCAAAATGCATCAGAAATTATTACAGAAGGATCTATGAATGCAGAAATAGTTGCTCCTTTACGAAGAAGTACGAACACAAAAGTCATTCATTTGCTTATTGTTGATGATCCTCATAAAACTCTCGAGAGAGCTGTGAGAAGAGATGTCGATGAAGGGAGAAGCCAATTACGAGCTCGACGAAAACAAAGAAGCCGTGAATATCAGTTTTTGATTCCACTTCTTTATGGTGAACATGGAAAACTTGCAGATATTATATTTGATCAATCTACGCAGTATCGTGAAAGAGTTTCACTTGCAGGAATAGATCCCCCATTTCTGGGGGATCATTTAGCTCTGGTAGCTACAGAAGAAACTCAGTAAAATCTCTCACGATGAATATCCAATTCTTTCCTGATCCCTCCATTATTGTGCAAATCGGTTCCGTGCCGATATATTTTTATGGAGCCATGTATGCACTTTCAGCAGTGCTTGGCTATTTTTTGGTGCGATATATTGCAAAAAAACGAAATCTCCATATTTCAAACGAAACACTTTTAGATTTTGTTTTTTGGGCATTTCTCGGAGGCGTCATCGGAGGACGTATTTTTTATATCGTGGTCTATAATTTTGAATATTTTGTCCATAATCCCTGGAGCATTTTCGCTGTCTGGCAAGGCGGAATGAGTATTCATGGAGGATTACTGGGAGGAGCTTTGGCGGCCATTTTTTTTCTCAAGAAAAAAAATATTCCCGTTTGGAACATGGCAGGAGTTGTCCCCCCAGCGATTGCTCTTGGAATGATGTTGGGGAGAATTGCCAATTTTATGAACAAAGAACTCATAGGGAGGGTGGCAGATGTTTCATGGGCAATAAATTTTGGTGATGGAATCATGCGCCACCCATCACAGCTTTATGCCGCTGGAAAAGATGCAATTTTGTTTCTCCTTTTCTTTTTTCTGTGTCAGAACACAAAGATTGGCGGAAAAAGGCTGTTTGGAGGATTTTTGATTGTGTATGGAATTTTCCGATTTTTCGTGGAGTTTTTTCGAGAACCAGATCCACAAATTGGATTTCCAGTAGGTATTTTTTCTCTAGGGCAAATTCTTTCAGTGCTGGTCATACTCGTCGGAGCCTGGATATTTTACATATCAGAAAAAAGAGGTAAAAAGAGTAAAAAAGTGGTATAAGAGTAGTTCTTTTCTTCCTTTTGCTCCTTTTTTTTGGTACAATGAAAGGATTAAAACACACTCCATGAAGAGGTATCCTCTCACCATTCCTGCCAATATTCACCTTGCTCCTGCTCTTAGGAGCATTGCAATGTGTGTATTTCAAGAATGTGGATTTGAAGGAAGCACCCTTTCGCACCTACAGCTTGTGTTTGATGAATTGTTCATGAATGCAGTTCGGTATGGATCTACAGAGGAATCGAATATTTACATTACTTTTGAGTTTGAAGACCCGACTCTTCAAGTTTCTCTTGAAGACGAAGGAGGAGAAAAGAAAATTTCGGCCCAGGAGCTAAAAAAAATAATCGTTGCAGAAGAATCGAATACAGATCTCGGAAAGCAATCGGGTCGAGGACTTGCACAAATTTCTAGCAAATGGGCAGATTCTTTGAAAGTACATGATGGTACCAGAGGAGGTATTTGCATGATTTTTACGAAAATATTGGTGGAAGGCGAAGAATCTGTACCCAAAATACATGCCAATACTTCGCTTAAAAGTCTTCCCAATCCACATCTCCCTTTAGAAAAACTTCCTATTTCTGGGCAGATAGATGATGTGACATTTCAAAAAAATACAGAGCCAATAGATTCGTTTATTGATGATATAGAAGAACCGACGCTTTTGATTTTAGATTTTTCACATCTTGAATTTTGCAATTCTACATTTCTTGCAAAAGTTGCTGATTGGAAACAAAAAATGAAGAAAAAAAACGGTGACTTAGTACTCCAAAATGTTCCTGAAAAAATATTCGAAATTTTTGATCTGGTAGGAATGACAAAAATGATTCATATCACTCCCGATGAATTTCAAAAACAAATACATAATCCTTAATCCTTAATATACCAACATGATCCTTCGAAGCCTCACATTCAAGTTCTTTGGATTTTTACTTCTTCTCGGAGGTTGTGCTGTTGGAAGTGCGGTCTATATTTTTGAGAGAACTCAATCTTTTCCTCCATCTGTTATATATATAGGAATTCCTTCACTTTTTTTAATGATTCTTTTGTATTTTATTTTTCTTGTTTCAAGCCCTGTATTTCGCCTTACTTCAGAAGTAAAACATTTATTGACCGGTAAAAAATATCAACGTCTCAATCCACATTCTGCCGATGAAATAGGGGTGCTCACTCATTTTTTTAATAAGATAACGTTGAGTGTTGAAAATATTTCAAAAGACATTATTGAAAATAAAAAACTCATGTCAGAGATTGATATTGCTCGAAGGATTCAGCAGGATATCCTCCCCTCAAAAGCTCCAGATATTTTGGGACTTGATGTTGTAGCACGTACTCGTCCAGCGGCTCAGGTGGGCGGAGATTCTTTTGACTTCTTAAAACAGAACAATAATATGATTATTTATATTGGAGATGTGACGGGACACGGTGTTCCAGCAGGGCTGGTCATGATGGTGGTCAATACTCTCATTCACGCTTTTGCACGGCATGGCATGTTCCCCCATGAAATCCTTACTAAGATTAATACTATTTTGCATCAAAGGCTCAAGTCTCAGCAATTTATGACACTGGTAATGCTCAGGTGGGATGAGGTCAAGCAGCAGATGCATTATATAGGGGCAGGTCATGAATATATTTTGATCTACAGGGCTCAAAAACGGATTGTTGAAAAAATTCCTACTGGTGGAATAGCTCTCAGAATGGCGCCAGATTTGGAATCATTTATTGAAGAAAAAAATATTTCTCTCGAAGAGAATGACGTCATTTTGCTCTATAGCGATGGAATCACCGAAGGAAAAAATCCAAAAGGAGAAATGTATAGTGTGGACACACTGCAAGAATCATTTCGAAAATATTGTGTTAAAGGAGGAACTGCAGAGCGAATCTTTGATGGTGTAACGAAGGATTTTAGTACCTTCATGGAAGAATACGAAAAACAAGAAGATGATATTACCATGATCGTTGTTCGCAAACTTCCCTCTGGAGAAAAGGTTCGTACGCCGGTACAACTCAATATTGGAGGACTTGTTGATACCCATACAGGAGAATCTGGGCTCGAAAAAAGACGCTGGGAGTGGGAGCGGTAGTATTCTTTGGAGCTGAAGCTTGAAAAACTTACAGAAAAAATGGGAGAATGTCTTCGCACTTTCTCCCTCCTTCTTCAATATGAAAATAGCACTTGCTTCTGATCACGCTGGATATGCTCTCAAGGAACATCTTAAAATATTTCTGGAGGACAAGGGATATGAAATCGAAGATCTGGGATGCTCTTCGGAGGAGTCGGTTGATTATCCAGAGTATGGCAAACTCATTGGCGAGAAATGCACAGAGGATGACATTTTTGGGATAGCCGTGTGCGGAAGTGGTATTGGTATTTCCATAGCTGCCAATCGTATTCCCGGAGCCAGATGTGCTCTCTGTACTAACGAAAAAATGGCCCGCCTGGCCCGCCAGCACAATAATGCTCAGATCCTTGCATTGGGAGGAAGACTCATTGATTTTGATATCGCGGAAAAAGCAGTTGAGACATTTCTTTCTACAGAGTTTGAAGGTGGCAGACATCAGAGAAGAGTAGATCAACTTGGGTAATCTTCATGGACATCACTATCATCCTTGGCATCACTGGCGCATTTCTTATTCTCTTGGCGTTTACACTGCATCAAGTGGGTGTATGGAGTGAAGAAGACCTTATATATGATCTAATCAATTTTCTGGGAAGTGGCCTACTCATATGGTATTCCATTTTACTTTCCAGTATTCCTTTCATTGTACTCAACAGTATTTGGGCATTTGTTTCACTCAGAGATGTCATATGTCACTTTGTGGAGAAACAGAGTCTCAAAAAAGGTATATTTTGTACAAAAACAAAAAATAATCAGTAAATTTTTCTTCTCTCCCCTTTTTCAAATGCCAGACGTTCGCATATTCCCCTCACTCCTTTCTGCTGATTTTGGATGTCTCCAATCAGAAATTGATCGATTCGAGCCACTAGAAGAAGGATTTCATTTTGATGTTATGGATGGGCATTTTGTCCCAAATCTGAGTATGGGAGCCCCTATCCTTTCCAGACTTACAACCAAAGGAATCTTTGATGTACATCTGATGGTCAGTGATCCGGAAAATTATGTTGAGCCGTTTCAAAAAGCTGGAGCAAATATGATATCTTTTCATATCGAAGCCGCAGGAAACAAATCTTCTGAAATTATTGAAAATATTCAAAATTTGGGTATGAAGGCGGGGATTGCGATGAAACCAAAGACAGAACTTTCAGCCATTGCAGATCTGCTTGATACTGTGGATTTTGTTCTGATTATGAGTGTGGAGCCTGGATTTAGCGGACAGAGCTTTATATCAGACGTACTTGGAAAAGTGCGTACTCTCAGGGCTCAATATCCCGATATAGATATTGAAATTGACGGAGGTATCAGTGGAGTCACTGTTACTTCTGCACGAGAAGCAGGTGCCAATTTGATTGTTTCGGGCTCCTATCTCTTTGGATCAGACGACCCAGAAAAGGCAGTAAAAATCCTCAGAGGCTAATTTCTTACCAAATTACAGAGAACCAGCTGACATAGCAGAGATATCCGCCAAGTACCAACATGACGAGACCACTGAGAGTATATTGTGATCCTGAAGCCATGGCAGCAGCCATTTTTTGACTTGAGTCTGGAAACAGAAGCAAACATACGCCCTTGAGAATCATAGCCCACGCAATGATAGTGATAATGACTGGCCAATCCTTGACCCACATATTGTGTCCTGAGATGAGAAAAAGTCCCAGAAGGAGATTAAATGCACCTCCAAACAGAAGAAGTGGTTGGTTATTTTTTATTTCACTCACCATCTTCTGGAGTGTTTTTTGATTTATAAGGAGTGCCAGTCCAAGGATGGCAAAAAATGGGCCGAAGATTTGAGCCAGAAGTACGGAATCAAATACCATATGAAAAAGAGGAAAAAGAAAAAAACTGTTTGTATTGTAGGCAAAACGCAGTATTCTCAGCAAGCGTAAGTACCATGAAGCCTCCTCTCTCTCTCATTACCGGCACCCTTGCATTTTATAACCTCTGGGGGTTTCCTCTCTCAAGTGAGGAAATCTTCACATTTTTTCCATCGATTTCGCCTGATGATCTCAAAGAAAATTTTCAGTTTTTTGAACATGCAGGAAGCACATATTTTTCTATCGATTCGGATAGAGAAAAGCTGAAAAAAAGAAGACAAGAAGGGGAGGAAATGTCTGCAAAAATCCTCAAAAAAGCGGCAAAATTTACTTGTATCCTAAAGCACTTCCCTTTTCTTCGGGGTATTGCACTCACCAACACTCCAGCGATGGGAATGGCAACAAAAGAGAGCGATATTGATCTCTTTATCATTGTCAAAAAAGGTCATATATACACAGCACGATTTTGGAGCACGCTCCTCTTTTCTCTTCTCGGACTCAGGGCAAAGAAAAGAAAAACGAAGGACAGATTTTGCCTTTCGTTTTTTGTGGATGAGGACTACTTGGATTTCTCAAAAATCAAAAATGAACATGATATTTATCTTGCCTTCTGGCTCCTGACGCTCAAGCCTCTCTACAATGCAGAACATTTTGAAAAGATGAAGGAGGCGAATGCGAAACGGATAGAGGCAGAAACAGGAATCAAGTCAGTCGGGAGTGAGGAGTTTGGAGCAGGGAATAAGAGTTCCTTTTTACAAAGAACTTTTGAGATTTTACTTTTCCCTTTTGAAAAACTTTTCAAATGTATCTTGCTCAACAAGGCTCATAAATTTATGAATCCATCTTCACCGCACTATGCTCCGGAAATGATCTTTGAGGACACTATCCAGAAGCTGCATAATCCGGATATGAGGAGGAAGATTCAGAATAATTGGAAAAAAGCTATTAAATAGTAGTTAGTGCTAGTACGAACCCTATTGTGAAACCTATAATGCCACCTGTAGCCCATCTTTTGCACTTAGTCCAGAAAAGCTCTTCTTTCATCAATTTTTCATTTACATCCTTCTCTCCGTCAGACCTATCGTCAAAAGGAAAAGAGAATCGTTGACTTGAATACTCTCTTACCAGTTCCTGGGGCTTCCGTGGTATGTCCTTACTAGGCATAACCTAAGTTTTTAAGTCTGGTAGTAATAGCGACTGTGGAAACACTAAATTTAGACGCTAAAAGATCTATTTTCCCCCATGTTATTGTGCCACTTGGCAGACCAATTTCTTTCTCAATAAATTTCCGAGGCATCAATAAGTTACCCGCGAACTCATTAGCTTCTACTTCATTTTGTTGATATTTTATATCCTCATTTCGAGTATGAATAAGTATTCCATCAACAAATTCTTCATCTCCATTTTTATGGAGAAAATAGTGACCCAATTCGTGCGCTACTGTAAAAATTTTTCGTGATAAGGAGTCACATTTATTTAATAAAATTTTCCATTCATCCTCTTCCTTAAACAAGGCACCCGATATATCTTTTATGTCAGATTCTTCAAGAGTTATATTTTCCGACTCACAAATAGATTGTATCAGCTCCCATTGATTATTCGGACTATCATTTTTTTCTATCAACGAATCTACCATTTGCTCGATTTCCTCTTGCCGTTGTTGTGGTAATAAAGCGTTAGGCATTTGTAATAGAGAGAGCATTCGCACTATATGATTAAAAGCAAAAAGAAGCAAAGAAAGACAGGCTTTATTTAATTTTTACTTAATATTAGAGGGATAATATTCTCTTACCTTCAACCAAGACATTTCCAAGGCTTTAATCCCGAATAATACAATTACCAATACTTCCGAATATTAAAATATCAATGATGTGCCTTCTTATTCACCAAATACTGCTGCCCCACACCAATAAGCGTTGAGATCCACCAATACATGCCCACACCGGCAGGGAAGTTCAATGTAAAAAAGAAGATCATAATAGGAAAGACATACATCATGGTTTTGTTCATGCTCTCCATCTGTCCCATCATAGATGGCTTTTCTGAAGGATCTTTCTTTTTCGTTGGTTCTTTCTTCTTTGCCGTGCGCTTCATCGCAAGTCTCAGGGCCCAGAGCTGAGATCCGGCTACGACAAAGGGGAGCCAAAGCAGAGCTTTGTCTGCAATGGGATGGTGAGCGAGATTCAAAAATCCGAGAAAGATTTCATTTATCTGAGAAAAATCAAAGTCTTGGAGTGGGGGATAGAGAAGATACTGATTGTGTGGTAACAGTCCATCACGGATCACATAAAACAGGGCTATCAGGACAGGAAACTGGATAAATATAGGAGTAAACGCCGCAAAAGGGCTTACATCATATTTTTTCCAAAGAGCCATGGTCTCGGAAGCCATTTTTTGCTGATCATTTTTGTACTTATCTCTGATTTTCTGCAGTTCTGGCTGGACCTTTTGCATCTTTTGCTGTGATTCAAGTGATTTGCGATTCACTCCCCAGAGGAAAATTTTGACGACAAGAGTAATCACAATAATAGCCACTCCTAAATTTCCTTTTGTCACCATAAGGATTGCAATAAAGGAGTTATAGATGACCTTATAAATTGCTCGAAAGAGAGTGCGAAGAAATCCAGGTTTGTATACTTCAAATGGTGCCATAAATTCCTGATCTTCTGTCGGCCGCATGGCTACCCTATATTCTCCGATATCAAAAAACATCTCGGTATTGTATTCCGAGAACGAAAATTCATGTTTTTGACCCGGAGCAATAGCTAGAGGAGTTTCTATTTTTTGAGTATTTTCAGGAACAATGTGCTCCCATCTTCCGTTGCTTCTTCTCTCAAAGATCAGATTTTCTGGTGGATATTCATTCTCCCCGAGGATAAATTCTTCTTCCATATTGTTTTGTACCACGACTCTCACCAAATTTCCCTGTGCTATGGTCGCATCTTTCATTTCAACACCAACATCACCTTCAGAGAGAGGAGTTTGTTTGTCGGGATTAGGGAGAATGAGTGACAACGCAAAGTACACAATCAGAAACGTGAGTGCCATGCGGAGAAACTTGTCCATATTAAAAACTCAAAGAAACACAAAATATTCTGCGGAAGAATATCGTGATTGATAGATAAAGACAACAAAAATGATAGATAAATCTCCATTAGATGATAACTGTAATAGCAAAGGGAGTTCCTTTTTGCAGCCAAAAAGGAACCAAAAACCTTTGTTTCGGTGGAAAAATTTGGATTTTCTCATTCTTTGCTTCGAAAAAATTGCAATCCTCCTCTGTCCATCCTCGCAATTTTTGTTTCTCCGCTCAGAAAGAGAAAATACGCCAAATGTTTTCCAATGAAGAAGCGACCCTCCAAGGGGCAATTATTTTTTCTTATTCAAAGATTAAAAATAATGGCATTTTGTTTTGCCTTTTACCTTCTCGCACGGGATAATATCTTCCGCTTTTTTCTTTTCCACACACACACATGCGAGACGTAAATTCTGTACAGATTATTGGATATCTCACCGAAGATATAGAGGTTAGAGACTTGCCCAGTGGCATGTCCGTCACCGATCTCAATGTTCAAGTAAGATCAAAATTTCAAAAAGATGATGGAAGTGAGGGTATAAGCTCATCATTTCATACGGTAACCGTGTGGGGACAGAGTGCCAAATTTCTCAGTGAATATGCACGCAAGGGCTCGCAAGTCTATGCTTCCGGAAGGCTCAAAACAGATTCTTGGGAAGACGACCAGGGAAAGAAAAAATACAAAACCAAGATTGTTCTTTCTCCATACGATCCAGTGATTCTTCTGGATCCACGAGTGCCACTTTCTCCACTGGATGATTCATTTGCAGTTGCTGGAGGGCTCAATCGCGCAGATGTTTTGGGAAACGTCACTCAAGATCCAGAAATAAAACAAACGCCCAGTGGAAAAAGCGTGATAAAACTCAGTGTGGCCACCAATCGCACTTGGACCAACAAAGAAACCAATGAGCAACAAAAAGAGGCAGAGTTTCACAACATTGTTGCTTGGGGTGCTCTCGCTGACGATACGGAAAAAATTGTTAAAAAAGGACAGCGAGTATTTATTACTGGCAATGTGCAGACCAGATCATGGGAGACTCCTGATGGAGAAAAGAGGTATACCACAGAAATTAACGCCAAGAGTATCCTTGCTCTCGGACATCCATCTCAAAATCTTCCTTCCTCTGATGGAAGAGGCGCTGGACAAGAAGCCGTACCGGTAGGGAATGAGGCCGCTTCTGAAAATCCAGCACCACAAAAAGCAGAACCCACTGATGTGCCAGAAATCAACTATGAAAGTGACATCAAGCCAGAAGATCTCCCTTTTTAAAGTCATAAAAAATATTGTTTTTCTAAACAGAATCTGCCATGTCTTCTGAATTTAAAGCAGGACACATTTTTGAAGAGACGATAGAAAAACTTGCTCTTGGAGGCAAGGGTATTGTGCATATTAATAATGTAGTAGTTTTTGTAAAAGGGGCACTTCCGGGTCAGAAAGTTCAGCTTCAAATCACCAAAAGTAAAAAAAACTATGCAGAAGCAAAGCTTCTTAAAGTTTTAAGCTCTTCACCTATTGAGCATATATCACCATACGAACGTATGCCTGGATGTATTTTCCAAAATGTACAATATGAAGACCAACTTTCGATAAAGCAACAACTGGTTTTCGAAACACTCGAGCATCTGGGTAATATTGATGTACACGCTGAAGACATAAAAATTCTTCCTATTATTCCTTCTCCAGAAACTATTAGATATCGAAATAAAATTGAGTTTTCATTTGGATATGAAGAAATGCGAATAGAAATTGATAAAGATGGGAAAAAAGTATTCCATGACCTGAACCCATCTCTGGGGTTTCACCCGGAAGGAAAATGGGCTCTCGTACAATCAATTAAAGATTGTTTCTTGGCGTCGGAAAACATGAATTTGGTTCGAAGTCATGCTGAGGAAATAATGAAGGCATCCAAATTTTCCGTCTGGAATCCTAAAATCCATAGAGGATTTTGGCGAAACCTTATACTCCGTGAATCCAAAGCGAATGGAGAAATATTGGTAAATTTTGTTGTTTCAAAAAACAAGCCATCCACTTTTTGGGATAAAGTGGTCACAACTCTCAAGAATAACCTACCTTGTGTTTCTGGAATTCTTGTTACCATTCATACCGGCAAAAGTGATTTCATTGCTGATCCTGATATGAAATGTATCTGGGGAGAAGATTTTCTTCTCGAAAAAATAGGGAAGACACAATATAAGATATCTCCTTTTTCATTTTTCCAGACCAATACTCTAGGAGCAAAAAAACTTTTTGAAGTCATCCAGCAATTTGCTGAACTCTCAGAAAATGAAACAGTAATGGATATTTTTTGTGGATCGGGAGCTATCGGGCTCTTTCTCGCAAAGAATGCAAAACACATCATAGGACTTGAAATGGAACCCCACGCCGTGCGGGATGCAATACAAAATGCTGAGCTCAATAGTGCACAGAACACAGAATACTTCTGTGGTAAAGCTGAGCAGACGTTGCTGGAGGTACTCCAAAAGTATCCAGACCCAGATGTGCTTATTGTTGATCCACCACGGTCAGGAGTTCACCCAAAAGCAATGAAAATTTTGCAAGACATTCCTGCGAAAAAAATGGTCTTTATTTCGTGCAACCCCGCAACTCTTGCGAGAGACCTTTCTCTTTTGCGTCAAATGAGCTGGAAAATACAAAAACTCCAAGTAGTGGATATGTTTCCTCATACTCCGCATATTGAAACGGTGGTGCAATTAATACGATAAGAATTTTTATCACTCATCATAACCACCTCGAAAGTCATTTTTGGAGACTTTTTTTGTGAATCTCATCATTTTTTTCCAAATTTCAACAATTTCTGAGCATTCTTAAGAATAAAATAAAAGGTTTTATTGTTTTTACTAAATTGTCGACAGTTTTTTGACATATGTATGTATATCCTCATCAAAAAAGAGCAACTCACTGCGATTTGTTTTTCCCATGAATCATACAGAGGATGTAAGTTCGGCAGAAATTGACACAGGACAAGATATTTTGTCACCAGATACTCTTGTTTATGAGGGAGGAATGGAAATAGTAAATAATAGAAATGATAATGGATTATATCATGTTGGATTTTTCCAACATTCGAATAAGTTAACAACTGCCATTAGAAATGGACATTTGGATCAATTTTTCATAGATCTTACAAATACCTATCGAGATGTATATGGAAGAGGTCCATGGAAGGAATATCTTACCTGTGTTCGTAGAAGTTGCTCAGAAGTACTTGGTATATCGGATGTTTATATTTCACTAAGCCAACAAAACTCATCCTTGGTTGAATTAGAAAGAACGAGGCCGGTAAATCCCTCTGATTATTTATGTCCAGCATGCTCTGAGCCCATGGGCTTATTTTACCCTATACAAAAAACATTACAGAGCATTATTGAGAGTTTTCAGAAACAGATATTCGCTATCTTTCTTTTTTCCAGACAACAACAATCACTCGTTGGATTTTGTTATGGTTGGTATACAAACTTTCAACAGATTTGGGAAGATAAACTTGCAGATATGTTTCCTGGATTGGAATACGAAACATATTTACAAAAAGTGAGTGATTGCACGGATGACGATATTTCTGATGAATCTCAGGTATTTTATATGTCAGAATGGGGCATTGCATTGCCCCATAGGAGCTCAGGCATGGCTATACCACTTGCTCACAGTATGCTTTCCCGTGCATTGCAAGAAATGGAAGGAGAGGATCCTCCCGCCATTAACTATACATCTTTGGGAAGCAAGGCACATAAGATCATGGGGTCTGCTTGGGGCTTTCAAGATGTATATGCAGATAAAAATACGAAAACAGTAATAACTTTTCAAAATTTAAGAAAGTTTGTTGAAGGAATGATGCCACCTGTGAATCAAATTACTCTGTCTACAGCTTGATTTTGATAAGAAAATAAAATTCCTTTATGACACAAAATACAACAGATATCCCTACGGCAAAAGAAGCAGAATCTGCAAAAGGGATATCGCCATTCCCGAGGGACACGCTCGTAATAGAAGCTACTTTCCCAGAGCCCGTGAGCTCTGGGGATACTAGCGTTGAAAAAATTCAAAGATATTTAAAAGAGCTTTCCGACACCTTAAATATTCAACCAATACGAATTCCAGAAACTCATCTCTCTCCAAAATATGGACTTTCGGGTTGGGTACCATTAGAAGATCAATCTGCTATCCATCTTTATGCCTGGGATGAAGAGGAGAAAGAAACATACCCTTTTGTGAGCGTGGACATTTCTACACCTGCTTCACTTCCAAATATTCCCTCCGTCGTTGATCATACTAGGAGTTTTTTTGGCGCTCCAAGTGAAACCACTGTCCATAAAACGATGCAGAATCCAGGAGCTGAAACTTGGAGAGAGTTGGCACCTCATATATTGAGACAGCGATTATCAATAGCAGGCATTCTCAGCGAATCAATCTCTGAAGCACAAATAAGAGATTATATGCAAAGTTTATGCAAAGTTCTTTTTATGGATAAACTATCGGATCCCATTATCCATAATCTAACCGCATGGATGCACTGGGAAACCTCAGGAACTATCGCCCATTGGGATACCAGTAGATTTGCTGTCGACATTTATACGTGTAAGCACTTCACACCTGAAAAGGCTATAGAATTTACAAGAAATCATTTAAAAATCACCGACATTGTTTTTCAAGATTTTTAAAAGAGCAAATATTCAGACAGAAAATTCTTCAATTGAGTTTTCCGTTTGAATTGATACAATTCGCCTATCATCGTTACCCAAAGAAGATGGTGAAACTTGGATACATCATTACGACTATTTTGTATCTAGTGTTGCTTGTTATTACTCTAGTGCAAAACAAGAAAGCATGGATCAATAGATCTTTTGCCATATTCTCTGCTGGCTTGTTGCTATGGACAGTAACACTGTACATGTACATATATCTCGATTTGGGAGATCATCTTTTGCTCGTAGGCAGACTCAACTATGCAGTAGGTCTGTTCTTTTTCTTTGGTCTTCCTTTATTTTTCTACAATTTTCCCCGTGAAACCATTAAATTCTCGCCTTTGCTCAAGAAGGTGGTGTTTGCAGAGGTCATATTGTTTTCCATCCTCACAACGCTTACACCCCTTGTAGATAAAAATGAGGTTATGACAGAGGCAGGTCCAAACGTAGAACTTGGAGAAGCATACTGGATCTATATGAGTCACGTTTTTATTTATCTAATTACCACCTTTTTTCTTGGATTCAAAAAAATGAATTCCTTACAAGGTTTAGAAAAATTGAAATTTGAAAATGCTTTCTGGGTCTTTATTATAGCAATTAGCATTCTGATTGTTAGCAACGGGATACTCCCCGTTTTTGGCATACAATCTCAATTTATCTATAGCTATGTTTGGATAACCCCTATTGTTATCTCTTGTTTTTATTCAATTCATAGGTATAGATTCTTTAATCTCTCCAGCATTACTCTTAATATTGTGAGAAAAATCATATTACTTAGTGTATTTCTTGTTATCTTCTACCTTATGTACCAGGGCATCAGTATGTTTTCTCTCATGAAGAGCCATGTTTTTAGAGATATTATCAGTGGGCTGATCGCCCTTGGGGCTTTTGTAGAAGTTTCCAAAATATTTCCACAATTTCTTCCTTCTGACCTTCGAAATTTTAAAAACGCTCTTCGAAAGTTTCGAACAAAAATATATGCATGCACCACATATAAACACCTCCAATCTTTATTGGATCAAACTTTTGAAATGAAACTCAACATTCCAAATGCAAGAGTTTTTGTACTCAGAAATACGAAAAAAAACATAGCTGTTCCTGTCTATGTGAAAAATCAATTTACAAAAGGGTTAACAAAGAAGAAGAAAGTCCTTGTGGCAGAGGAAATCTTTCTGAAAAATCCAGTCTCAAAAAAAAGAAGAGAGGTTGAACTCTTTGCTCTCAAAAAGCTCGATGTTGCTCTCTGCTTTCCACTGTTTGCAGAAGAAAAGCTTATTGGAATATTTATACTGGGATACAAAGAAAAAGATGCATCTTACACAAAGGAAGAAATTGAGAGCATTCTTGAATGCATTCCAAATCTAGAAACAACATTCATGAATATTCTTCTCCAGAATAATTTTGAAGAAGAAAAAGATATGCTCAAATTCATTATCCGAGAAAAAACAGAAAAACTAAAAACACTGGTAAGGCAACAGTCTGATTTTATGACTCTTGCGGCACATGAGCTCAGGACACCTCTGAGTATTGCAATATTTAAGCTACAAGATGTAATTGATACACATGAGGAAGATACGGAATTTATCTCAGACACAAAAACTATTTCTCGTGCGTTGGAAGATCTCAAAAATCTCACAGAAAAATTTTTTGAAGTACAACAGTATGAACTTGGAAAAATACAATATTTCTCACAAGAAATTGATATCGCTCATTTTCTTCAGGAAATTACGGAAGAATTTACTTCTCTGATGAAGGAAAAGTCCTACAAGTTTTCTTTTAAAGATAATCTTAAGAAAAAACAGACTCTCTCTATTGATGTAGAACAGATTCGACAAGTGCTTCACAATCTTTTGGGAAATGCTATGAAATTTACTCCTTCAGGCGGAAAAATCAACCTTGTGCTTTCGAAAGAAAAAAATCACATAAAGATTTGTGTTCAAGATAATGGAAATGGAATAACAGATGGAGATAAAGAAAGCGTTTTTGATAAGTTTCAGACCACAAATGCCACCATGGGCATGGGGATAGGACTGGGTCTCTACCTTTGCAAGAAGATAATAAAACTCCATAGTGGCAAGATTTGGGCGGAAAATACTCCAGGGGGAGGAGCTACTGTATGCTTTTTAATCCCCTCATAATGGCATATTTCAGACGAGGTGATCAATATACTCTACCAATTTTTTAGGTGGGGTATCTATTTTGAGAAGATAATGATTTGCCCCGGCGGTCAGACAATCTTCTTCCATTTGAGATTTTCCATAATTTGAAAGCATGATGATTTGGGCGTTAGGAAGATTTTTGCGAATATGAGGGATAACATCAAGCCCAGAGATTTTATGACCCTGAATGCCATAATCTGCAATAACAACATCGGCAAAGAATTCACGTGCTTTGAGTGCAGCATCTTCTGCATTTGTAACCCAAAGAATATCATGCCCTGCCTTTTTAAAAGCATCTGTGTACATTTGGCCAATGGTTTTTTCATCTTCCAAAAATAAAATTTTTGTCATTTTTGATGAAAAATGAATATTATGCTTTTTGAGATAAAATATGCTGGACTTTCTGCACAGCCTGACTAGGCGGACATGTGCTTTTCGAAAAGAAATCATCTGCCCCAAGCTGAAGAGCACGATGTATTTGAAGGTTTTCTGTAATGTTACTATAGGCGATTATGATGACATTCATATTTGAATTATTTCTCAGTGCATCAATAATTTCATATCCATCTACTTCAGGCATCACGATATCCAAGAGAATCACATCAGGACGAAATTCCACTGCTTTTACAATACCACCCATACTCGTAGTACTCGCTTGTACTTCAAATTCTTGAGACGAAAACACCTGACAGCACTCTTTGCAGAAGACGGAGTCGTCTTCGATAATGAGTATTTTGTGCTTGAGAGTATTTTGATTCATAGACCTTAGTAAGTCCTCCCCTCAAGCACTATAGAGCACTATTGAACCTAAATGCATTCAAATCCTCATATTTTTAATATTTTTTTAAGAAAAATTATATTTGCTAAAGTTTTTTTGTAATATGTATCCCTCACCCCTCGTAGTATGAATCCAGTTTCCACATTTGTTTTCCAAGGAATTTCTTAAGAGATGAATATTAGAACGAAGATTTCGTGACTTTTGCGTGTCATATGAATCCCCCCAGAATTTTGCTCTGATATACTGGGAGGAAAGCATGCTTTCTGGGTTTTTGAGAAATAAGAGAAGCAATTCTTTATTTCTTTTTGTGAGATTCAGTTTTTCATGCTTAAAAAAAAATTCGTTTTTTTGTATATCATAGGAGAGTTCTTCATACTCCATGTTTTGTTCAACTTTTTTACGGTTCGAAATTTTTTTCCATCTTTCTACCCTCAATTCTAATTCTCGTGGACGAAATGGCTTTGTGATGTAATCATTTGCACCCGCAAGAAAAGATTTTTCTATATACGAAAGAGAGTGAAATCCAGTAAGAATGATTATTGGGATATATTTATCTCGAGACCTGATGATTTCACAAAGATCAATGCCAGTTCGCTTTTCTTTTCCCAAATCAATATCAATGATAACGACATCAAAAATATCAGAAAACAACTTTGAAAAAGCTTCCTGGAAACCCTGAGCGGTATCAATAAGATTACTCACAGAAACTTTTTTGAGAATCCTCTGAACGAAGAGTGCTATAGGTACCTCGTCTTCCACGATAAGAATATTCATATTTGCATATGGAGTTGTATGAATGCAATATACATCTAAACCGCTTAAAAACACAATATCTAACATTCATGATCATAGACAAAGTCAAATACTAGTTTTTTTAAAGAGAATCCCATATATTCTCTGTATGAATGATTCTAAACAGTTTATCCGTCATGAACTTCTCAATATTTGCACAATTCTTTCTTTGGTTTGTGAAGAAAACGATCATTTCTCAGGAAGTAAAGAAAAAATTCAACCGTTGATTGAGGCTGCAGTGGTCCTTATTGAGCATGAAGAAATATTACTCGGAGAGAAACCAGAATACTTTCCACAAAAGCAGTGTCTTCGAGAAATCATAGATATTCTTCTCGTCGGACTTGAAGACACCATCATTTCTCATTACATACAACTTACTGTCGACATCGATCCTACAGTAGAAGTTACTGTGGATCGTCATTACTTTGAGACAGCTCTGAGGTATATTCTGCAAAAACTCTTTCAAAAATCATCTTTTGTAAGAATCTCTGTAAAAGAGCCTTGCAAGTTGATCGTTCAGCATGACTTTTCTCCAAAAAAGGAACTCATGCCCAAAAATATTTCTCAAAGCCTCCAAAAAGAAAATCTTTACAATGGAGAACTCGCATATCAAATAGGGCTCTATCTTTTTGGCGCGGAAGAAAAAAAAGTTACTTTTGTGCAAAAGTTTATTGAAGTTGAACTATAATTGTAGAATACCAATAGAAAGTTCATATTAACAAAGTCTTAATATTTGCAAATTTGGGAGAGATGCTTCTATAATAAACAGAAGTTTTTACCCCCTATTTCCATGAAAGTATTTGTTATTGACGATCAGCCTTCTGTTTTGCGCAATATAAAGTTGTATCTTGAGAAGCAAGGATGGGATATCGATACCGCAGAAACATACGATGAAGCGAAACAAAAACTCACAAAAGACAATTTTGATGTTATTGTATGTGATTATTATCTTTCTTCTGAAAAAAATGCGAAACAAGGCATCCATCTTATAAAAGAGATACGGAAAGAAAATATTCAAACACCAGTTATTTTTCTTACAGCACGCAAAATAGATGAAATTACTCCATGGGATGCACTTGATGTTGGTGGAGATGATTTTATTAAAAAACCATGGAAGCCAAAGGAGGTTATTGCTCGTATAAAAGCGGCTGCAAGAAGAGGATTCCATTGTGATAAAAATTCCACAAATGTACTTGAACATGATGGAGTTAAAATGGATTTAGATCTTCGTAAGGTTATTATTGGAGATCGTGAAATGTATCCCAGCAACATACTCTTTACTCTCCTAAAAAGATTTTTACAAAAACCCGATATACCTTTGACATATCAAAGTCTTATTTCGTATGTATGGGGTGAAGACAATTCTCGAGAAGAAGATCAAAAGAATAAATTGAGAGTACACATGACACACTTGAAAAAACTTCTCGGAAAAGAAATCTCAACACATCTAAGAACCATTCGAGAAAGAGGATACATGTGGGAGAGTACAAAAATCCCCAAAAAGCAAAAAGCGTAATCTAGAATAATATCATTTAGAAACATGATGCGATCTTCTATTTTTTCTCTATTTTTTGGAACCCGGTAAAAGGGATAAGACATTTTGGGATATCAATAGATCCATCTTTGTGTTGAAAGTTTTCCAAAATAGCTATAAGAGGCCTAGAAGAAACAGCAGTACCATTGAGACTATGGGCGAACTCTGTTTTTCCTGACTGAGTTCGATATCTAATACCAAGACGTCTTGTTTGATAATCAGTACAAGTCGAAGTTGAAGTCATTTCCCTGTATTTTCCCTGCCCAGGCAACCATGCCTCCAGATCGTATTTTTTTATTGCTGAACTTCCAAGATCGCCTGCACACACATTGACTACCTGATAGGGGATGCCGAGCTCTTTCATAAGCTCTTCCTCAGTTTCGCGAATGAGTTCGTGCATCTGTGTGCTTTGCTCTGGTGTGCAGAGAATGACCATTTCAATTTTTTCAAACTGATGAACCCTTAGAATCCCTTTCATATCTTTTCCATATGATCCGGCTTCACGCCGAAAACATGGTGAATACCCAGCGAGTTTTATCGGCAGATTCTTCTCGTTCAAAATCTCACCTGCATGAAAACTCGTCAATGGCACTTCAGAAGTGCCGATAAGATACAGATCATCTTCACCAGGATTTACTATGTAATTCTCATCTTTTTCCAAAAACCCAGTACCATAAATTGCATCTTTTCGTGTCATAAATGGAGGAATAGTTGGGGAAAACCCCTTTTCTGCAACACGGAGAAAAGCCCAATTCATGAGTGCCATCTGAAGAATAGCGAGTTCATTTCTCATAAAAAAGAAACGAGCTCCACTGACCTTTGCACCACGCTCCATATCAAGAAGCTCAAGATCTTCTGCAAGTTCCCAATGCTCTTTTGGTTCAAAATCAAACTGAGGCATATCACCTTCTTTTCTGAGGACCACATTATCTTCTTCGCTTTTGCCATCGGGAGCAGAAGCATCGGGAGGATTTGGCAGAGATTCGAGGAGAGCTATATATTTTATTTCAATCTTTTCAAGCTCCTCTTCCTTTTGCTTCTTTGCATCAGAAAGAGATTTCATTTCTCCAAGCACTTTCTCTTTTTCTTTTCCAGAAAGATTGGGAATTTTTTTAGAAACCTCGTTTTGTTGAGCACTTGCTACTTCTACTTCTTGTAGCAATCTTCTTCGTTGTTCGTCTGCCGTTAAGAGCTCGCCAATTTTTTGAGAATCAACCCCCTTGCGTTTCAAAGATTTTTTAAAATCATCAGGGCTTGTTCGGATTGCTTTAATATCAAGCATTATATGATGCGAAAACGCTTAGGATTCTAAGGAAAAAGTAAGTACTCAGCAATGAGTTTCTTCATTTCTGACCACAAAATAAGTATACTCCCCGTACTCATGAGTTCTGATACACAAAAGTTTCAGCAGGCATTTGAGGCACTCAATACTGCACAAGAAAAAGCAGTGGAAACGCTTCATGGTCCAGTGCTCGTAGTAGCTGGTCCTGGAACAGGAAAGACACAGGTACTGGCCCTGAGGATCGCAAATATTCTGCAAAAAACAGATACTGATCCGCGCAGCATACTCGCACTCACATTTACAGAAAGTGGGGCAATCGCCATGCGCAAACGCCTCACAGATTTTATTGGCAGTACCGCACATTCAGTTCACATCGCTACATTTCATGGATTTTGCCAGGAAATAATTTCTGAATTTCCAGAGAAATTCTTTTTTGCCAAAAATCTAGAAGTGCTGGATGAACTGGAAAAACTTCAGATACTCAAGAAAATACTTACCTCGCTAAACCTCAAATATTTAAAACCACTCTACAATCCAAATTTTTTCCTACGTGAAATTGCGTCTACTATTTCTCATCTCAAAAAAGAGGGTATTGACCCAGGTGTTTTCAAAAATCTTGCCCTCCAGGAACAAAAAGAATTTGAAAATATTCCAGAGTCAGAAAAAATAAATATCAAAACAGGAAAAATGAAGGGGAAATACTTGAAACAAGAGAAAAATGTGCAAAAAAGCGTGGAATTACACAAAGTCTACACTGAGTATCAGGAACTTCTCGAAAGAGAGGGTCAGTACGACTTTGACGACATGATTCTGTTTGTTTTACAGCTGCTTCAGGAAGATGAAGATCTCCTCTGGACACTTCGTGAGAGATACCTTTTTGTGCTCGCAGATGAATTACAAGATACCAATGGAGCACAAATGAGACTCTTGAAGCTTTTTGTCGGAGACGAAGAGAGCCCCAATATTTTTGCTGTGGGAGATGATGACCAGTCAATTTATCGATTTCAAGGAGCATCACTCGAGAACATTCTTTCTTTTCGTCAAAAATTTCTTTCTGCCAAAATAATTTGTCTTACCAAAAACTATCGAAGTACACAGTCCATTTTAAATCTTGCATCAGCAGTGATTCAAAATAATACTGAAAGACTTGAGATTCAAATACCAGAAGTCACAAAAAATATTTCTGCTGCACTTCGAAAGGAAAAAGAACTTCCACAAATGCACATATTTTCTCATGAAGAGCAGGAACATAACTTTGTCGTACAAAAAATCGAAGAACTTTGTACAGAAGAAGACATCTCATATTCAGAAATAGCAATTCTCGTCCGTACAAACGCAGAAGGATTTGAAATTCTTGATCTCCTCAAAAAGCGAAAAGTGCCGGCAATTTTCTCTGGTAGAGGCAATGCACTTCAGAGCCAGATCACGAGGCAAGTATTGAATCTTTTGAAACTTGTGCTCAATCCAGAAAATGACACCTTATTTTTTGAATGCCTCCACTATCCATTTTTTTCATTAGAAATGAAGGATATTTGGAATCTTTGGAGAGAAGTGCGAGATGAAGTAAAAGACTCTGGAAAGTTTTGGCAATATTTTTCTTCTGCAACACGCGAAGTTTCAAATGGATTCACTATATTTTTTGATCATATACTCAAATGGCAAAAAAGCTTGAAAGAACTGTCATTGCTCGAATGGTTTCAAGTAATGCTTACCGAAAGCGGAATCCTGGACATGGTTACCGCAGAAAAAACGAGCACATCTCTCTCTTCAGAACACATACAGAATTTGAACCATCTCAATGCGCTTTTTATGGATCTCAAAAATTTTTGTCAAAAGAATAAAAATGCTTCACTTGCAGGATTTCTCCAAAGAATAGAACTCAGAGAGGAGTTTGGGCTTCCGCTGAGCGAACGTGATGTGATTTCTTCTGCAGAATCAGTGCAGATTTTAACAGCACATAGGGCCAAGGGACTCGAGTTTGAAGCAGTGTTTCTCCTTCATGGACAAAAGGGAAAATGGGGAGATAGGCGAAAAATATCCAAAATCCATGTGCCAGAAGAAATTTTACAATTTGAACATGAAAGGGATGAAAATGAAGAAGAGCGCAGGCTTTTTTACACAGCCTGCACCCGTGCAAAGAAATTCTTATTTCTGTCTCGAAGTCAGTTTGATGGTCAAAATAGAGAGAAATCTGAATCTCGATTTTTTTCAGAAATTCCTCCAGATGCAGTCGAGCAAGTCGAATCAGTATCTGAAGAATCTAATACGGCATTTGAAATTATAAAAAACCAAATGATGTCTTCTCCCAAATCTTCTGTATTTCCAAAAGAATTTATAGAACGGTCACTCCAACCAGAGAATTTTCTCCTCTCTCATAGTGCCTTTGAAAGCTATCGAGAAAATCCACAAAAATTCCTCTGGGAATATATTCTCAGAATTCCTGAGGTCAAACATCCTGCGGCAGTGCTTGGTACAGCACTACACAGGGCTCTTGAGGCTTTTGTGCAGCATCTTCCGAAAGAAGATTCTGATGAAGCTGAAAGTATATTTTTTGGCGCACTCAAGAGACAAGTCCTGAGTACAGAAGATAGAAATCGAATTGAGGAAGAAGGAAAAGAGATTCTCAAAAATTATCTCACTGAATACACGGGAAGCTTTATGCCAGCACTCAAAACAGAAATGAATTTCAGATCACACCAGGTCATGCTGGATGGCGGTATTCCGCTTACGGGTAAGCTCGATAAGATCGAATGGATTTCTGAGCAAAACAAGACGGTAAAAGTGATTGATTACAAAGCCACTTCCCCAAAATCAGAAAATCAAATACGTGGAATACGCGAGTCAGATGCAAATGATATTACTGCCGGAAGATATTTTCGTCAGCTTGTATTTTATTCACTACTTTGTGATCTTTCTCCACGATTTGAGTATAGAGCAGAAATCTTTGAGATCGATTTTCTCATTCCCAACACCTCAGGAGCATTTAAAAAGCTTTCGTTTGAGATCACCGAACAAGAAAAAGAAAGTCTCAAAGAAGAGATTCGACTGGTCTGGAAACGAATTCAAAACTTGGACTTTACTCCAAAGAATATTTGGGGAGACGATGCAAAAGAAGGAGTATTTGAATTTTTAACAGAATAAGACGAGGACATTTGACTAAATAATAAAAATAGGTAAAATAAGTCATGTCTTAATATAGCAAGACTATTTTAACGTTAACCAACAAAGGAGAATGAAAAGGATTAAAGGACTCAATAACCTTGGAAGTCTCGACAACATAGGAAATCTTCCCAGGGACAATCTGGCACCTGGCTCAAGGTTACAGTCGATAGATCAGCGTCTGCAGCAATGTCCTGATGATGTACCACTTCTTCAAGAGAAAGCAAAAATTTTATTTCGCATACAACCACTCCAGGCCATATCTGTTTGCCGGCGTATTGCTGGTATTCAAAGCAATAACAATACTCAAAATCTTGAACCAGCTCTGGTAAATGTTTTGTATACTATGGATCAGCGGGCAAGAGCTCAAGAAGTTTTTTCTAAAGCTCAATCACCTGAAGAAATACGCCAATTGATTCGAGTGGCAGTAAATCATAGTGATGTGAATGGAAAAGAATACCTCGTCAACAAGCTACGAGATTTAGAAATAGAAATACAAAAAACAGCGTACAGATTTCAGGTACAACATTTTGATGATGAAGAGAAAAAAGCAAAAAAATTACTTTTCAAAAGCCCACGTAACCTGAATATCCTTAAAAAATATGCAGAACTTATGAAAGAGAAACTTATTTTTTTAGAAGGAGAAGAGTCACGAGGTTCTGAACAGGAAATATACTATGTTCAGCAGAGGCTTGCAAAAATTAATCAAACCATTGCATATGTGGAGTCAACAGGAGATGGAGATATTGCTCATCTTGCTCAACAAGCAGGCAAACGGCGGATGGAAATTACTGAAGGAATGCGATGATCGAGAAAGCAGATAAAATATTGACAAAATATAAATTAACATTCAAAATATCATACAATTCTTTTTAAAGAGTATGACTTCCTTGGATCGTTACAAAAGTACACGGGAAACAACTTTGAGCCCTCCAATAAAATCAAGAGCCGTAAGAAAAGTACGTAGGATTACTCTCACGGCATTCATCGCCATCTTGCCCAGCTTGACTGAAGGAGGAGGCTCCACAATGTGCCTTAGGGGGCAGACTCAAGGAGAATCATATTCACCTGCTGAATACAGCCTCGATCCAGAATTAGCTCGTATATTTTCCTCTCTAGAAGAAAGATATCGCCCTTTTTATATGGGGCTCATGAAATATGTTCTTGGCAGAGATGAATGCAGTGAGGATGAAAATGAACAATTGGAATCATTATGGGATGAAATTGCAGGGAAAGAGCCTTTCTCTCCCTTAGAGCAAGAAAAACTCCTTACACTGTTTCATGATGATGAGACATGTTTAGGGAGCATTCAAAGGGATCCAGGCGTGCTTGTTGGACAACCGTCTTTGGACAAAAAATAGTATATTTTTATGCCTTCGAAATTAATGGATACGATCCCAAAACCTTGAGCATTGCTACTTTGTGTTCTACTTTTGTGAGGACTTCCTGAACAGCGTCATTGTAGATTTTTCCTTCAAAGTCGAGGAAGAATAAGTATTCTCCAAAATTTCTTCCTGCTGGCCTTGATTCTATTTTAGTAAGGTTAATATTTGCTCCTGAAAAGTCGCTGAGCACAGAAGCCAATGATCCGGGAGAGTCATGGTCAAAGTAGAACACAACGGAGCTTTGAAATTTTGATGATGCCGAGAGAATTTTATCTTTTTCATGCGAGAGAAGAATAAAACGCGTCTCATTTTCCTGAGTATTTGAAATATCTGTGGCAAGAATATTTAGTCCCATGTTTTGTGCTGCTTGGGTAGCACAAATTACTGCATGACATGGGTCTGATTTTTTAAGAATCTCATGGAGAGCAATCGCAGTTGAAGACGCGGGGACAAGCTCCGCATGCGGAAGTATTTTTTTAAGCACATCAGAGCACTGGGCCAGTGCTTGGGGATGAGAGGATATTTTTTGAATTTTTTTGAGCTTACTCCCATGTAGTCCGGCGAGTGTAAGGTGAATTGGAAGTGAAAACATGGCTTGAATTTTCCCGGATGACTCAAAAAGTCCATCCAATGTTTCTCCTACAGTTCCGTGTATCTTATTTTCTACAGGGAGAAATACATTTTGCACTTTCTTTTTTTCAAAGGTCAAAAACATTTCTGGAATTGTTCGAAAAAACACCAGTGATTTTTCTTTTGGAAAAAATTTTTGTGCTGCCAGATGAGAAAATGTATTTTCCGGACCCAAAACCCCAAGATTACCTACTCGTTCGTCTTGGATCCACGTGTCGTCATGTGAAGCAGATGCAGCAGAAAGAAAGTCAATAATCTCATCTGACTCAGCCTGACACACCTCAGCCATATCCCCTAGGTACTTCTGGCATTCAGTCCAATATTTTTGAAATTCCTTCATATTATTTTCTTCAATAATACTGAGAAGTTCGTGTGCATTGTGAAAAAACTTTTTGAGAACTGCTACTGTTTGAGGGTTTTGCATTTGAATATTGCCATAAAGATTTGCATCTTGAAAAAGTGTGCGACCCATAAGATCAAGCTTCAGACGATATGAAGGAGAGCGAAAATCAAAGTATTTTTTGATAGGAACCCGAGTACTTTGTAGCGTTTTTGTAGCGGCAATATCCAAAAAGTGCATAAGGCCCTGCACAATAGTCATAAGCTCATCATGTTCACGAGCTTTCAAAAATCGAACTTCTGCACCATTTTGTTCAAAGAGGTCCTTCATAAGAGTTTCCCACTTTTTACCTCTCCCTGAACAAAACACACAAACCTGTCCTTGGAGTACATTTGTTGGTCCAAAAAGTGGATGACATCCCAGTACGGCACTCTTTGAGCATTCAAGCATCTTTTTGAGTACTGGTTCCTTTATAGAATTTACATCCATGAGCAAATCCCTTTTTTTCATATGAGGACCTACTTCTTCTATGACGTGCTCTACTTTGTCCATGGGGACAGAAATGATTACAATGTCAGACTTTCTCGCCACTTGTGTATTTGTGAGTTTTGTTCGTTTATCAGAAATGAGAACTTGGCATCCATTGTGTTCAAAAAATCTGGCAAAAAATTGCCCCATTTTCCCTTTTCCACCGATAATGCCAACTGTGCAATGTTTCATAGAGGTATATAAAAAAATAACACCCTCATGAGGAAAGCGCTTTTTAGTAAATGTGATATGCGAGCACTTTCCTTGGAGACTATTCAAAGAAAAAATAATATGGCGCCTGAATGGATGAAAGAATCTTCATTTCGGAAGTAATTGTAAAATCTCAAAGGTTAGGAGTCAAAATGTTTTTCCAGAATTTCTGCAAATGTATCGATATTTTCTGCAAAGTAAAAATTTTCATTGTGGCGATACTTCTTTCCCTTTTTATTTCGATTCAAGAGGAAGTCAGCAATATCAATTGTTACAAAAAATTCATTCTGACCTGAAAACTGCATGCCATTATTTTTTATTCTAGAGACAAGCCTCATCATTTGATCTGTCAAAAACGTGACGGAATACTTTGAGTTTCCTGTGGAGCTCTTCCAAAATCCAATATCTTCATTTGTTTCCAAATACACACCATCAAATCCAGCGGAAGCAATGCGTTCGAGAGAGGGAAGCAGAGCATCTTCAAACCAGTCTTGCTGCCAATATCGCACTCGATATTTTCCATTTCTTGGATTTTGAGGGCCTAACCACTGGGGTTTTTGAAGATCTGTGTTACATCGCCTCCAATCAAAGATATTTCGTGTTTTTCGAATGTAGGTTTCATAGCAGGGAACACTGAGAGAGGCCACTTCCCACTGATCATTCCAATAAAATCTCCAAATCTCTGCTTCGGTAAGAGTAAGAGAGGCCAATACCACCTTTCCTTGATCTTGAAGAAAGGCAATTTCTTCTCTGGTAAATGCATATTCATCATATGCATTTTTGGAGGAATCGAGGACAAGTATTTTTGTTTCTGATGCCAGCAGATCATCCATATCAATAGATTCGGTATATTGCTCTATGCTTGGAGTAAGCTGAATATTTTCTGCATACGCGGTGTTGGCAAACAAGATACTGAGAATGCCAAAAAGAGTGATGAGTTGCTTCATATTATTATGTGTGCAATATGCGTGAATGAAGGAGGGAAGTGTAGCTCAAAAAAGATTCTTTGTAAATTGTTTTTCATAAGGTTAATCCCCTGTTCTGGAGTATTTTGTCAAAATTTTTCTTGACAAATAAACATAAGCGCGTATTATAATCGCCTTTTTGGATACCCGCATTCTGTGGTGAAGTGCACCACTTGGGATAAAAAGATATTAGAGATTGTTATAGAAGTCAAAGACATGGGTGGGAGTTCTAAAGCCGAGAACTTTCATGGGAGTGTTGTTAAGAGTATCAACAAAGGATTGTAACTGGTTTTGAGAGAAATTCTTGAGGTCAGCTTTCTTAGGGACAAATTTTCTAAGTTTTCCAATGGCGTTTTCTACAGAGCCTTTTTGCCAAGAAGAGTAGGGGTCACAAAAATAAATAGGGATTCTTAAGTCTTTATATCTTGTGTTTTCTACACCGTTGTCCAAGGTAAGTGAGTATGCAGGGAGTTGGTGCAGAATGTCTCCAAATCCCTGCATGGATTCTCTGAGCCGAGACACCTTCTTCACGAATATTTTACGAGAGAGTCGTTCTCTAACGATGACAAGAGTTTGTGGGGAAGCTTTCTTGGGTCTGCCCATGGTATCTCCTTCGTAGTGTCCAAATCTTTTCTTCTGGTTGATATGCTGAGGTCTTTGGGCAATAAACACTCTATCTTTGATGATTTCATGCTTTGATTTCTTCTTTCTCCGTTTACGCTTCCTATATCTCTTGCGATAAAGAAGAGGACATAGGTCTTGTCCGTGTGCACTGTAGAGATATGTATAGATGGCATCTTTCCCAATACGAACTCTCTTCTCCAAGTACAGTACTCCTGCAATCTTCTCTGGTGACCATTTTAACAACATCTTTTCTCGCATATACTTCTCTATCTCATCATCCTCACGTACCTTCATTCCTTGGTATTTACTAAATCTTCTTTTGTTCTGTGCTTTTTGATGAGCCTTACACGCATCGTATCCTCCTCTCTTCATCTTCCGCTTGAGCTCTCTGATGATTGTAGAGTGACTCCTGTTCATCGCTTTGGCTATCGATCTCATCGAATACCCTTTGGAGTGGAGTATTAAGAGTTCTTGTCTCTCGCTCTTACTGAAGTGTTCATAGTTGTTCATGCACCTAGAGTATTAAATTCTTCCGAGGTGGTGCACTTCAAACTCGAATTGAGGATATAATTCTATTTACACATGACAGAAGTATCTTCTGAAAAACCTATTAGAGAGAGTCATCCTGACCTTAAAAGCGAAATTGAGAGGCTCCTTTCCTCTGCTTCTGATGAGAATCAGTTAAGAGAGGGTCTCACCGATATTTATAAAAACTTTGGAACTCCTGAAGATCAAATTCCAGAGGAAGTGATGCAGTTTATGAAAGGGGAAGCTTTTAAAGTGATTCAAATAGGAGTTTCCAGCGCAATTCGAAATTTGAATCTGAAAGTCGAATATGCTCAAGACACACCATCTGGCTTAGAAGAGCCGTCGACATTTGTGGATCAACAGTATTCTGAGGCATTATCTACAGCGCAAATGTTTGAAGTAGACTCAGAGTTAGGGGACATACCTCTTCCAGATGTTGATGCGGTGAAGAGGGCAGTACTTGCTTCTGTAACCTCAGTTCAATGGGAAGAGATACGAAATTTCAGAGAACCTACATTGCAGCTCGTACCTGTGGCAAATCTTTCTCGTTTTAAGCAAGCAATCAATTCTCCTGCTTGCAGAGAACCAAGCAATGCGAATGAAGCTGCGTTTCTTGATTTTCCAGAAAAATCATTTGCCTTGGAAGCAGACAGGATCAAAAAATCAGAACTCCCACAAGAAGATGTGCAGCGTTTTAAAATCGGGAAGGTACTCAAATGGCGGTTTTGCATCACAGACGGAGCCACAGAAATGACTGATCAAGGTGAGTGGAATGAAAGGACATGGAAAAGAAATGATGAAGAGTATGTTCCCACGAACAGAGAGCGTATTGAGAGCTTTAGGGCTCATTTTGGTCCTAAGAACATGAGTGGACTTGAGTATGCTGACTATATTCTTTTACAGATGCGAAAGATGAAAAATGGGGAACCTGTTGATGCAGAAACATACACCTTGCTTCCTGAAATACACAGATGGGACCAAGTTGCCGATGGTGCCTGGAGATCTGATCTTCGCTATGTTTATCTCGACAGTGTTATTTTGGATCTTCAGTATGAGTACACGCGGGTTCGTGCCGCGGTAAGGGGGGATATTGAGAATTGATTTTTCTCTTTTCTTTATTCTTTTTTCGCTAGCGCGCGTCTGTTTCTGTCCATGAGTATCAGAATCGGATGGGGAAAGGGGAAATTAAAAGAGGTTTATTAAATCCACCCAATCTCCCTTTTCAAGGGAGGCGCTAGAATATGAATCTTCCTTCAAAAAGAGTATCTTCGCTCAATTTTTCAGTTCGTTGTTGTTCAAACTCGGGAGTATCTCGAAAATCAATTCCTTTGAGCCCTTCTTTTACAAGGGTTTTTGGAGAAACGTAGAGCACCCCTTTATTGACACATTTTTGTTTCAGAAATTCTCTATTTGTTTTTTTGCCTCCTTCTACCAAAATACTGGGAATTTTAAGACCCCACATATCTTTTTGAAATTGAGGTAAGTCAAACATATTATTTTCCAACAGTGGAAGAGTGTGAATCCTTTTCCCAAATATTCTTTGTGCCTTCTGCTCTGACTCTGGTGCTACTATGATGAGAAAGTTTTCATCCCGAAACACAGTTGCGTCTTGAGGAGATCTGCAGTGCGGATCAAAAATAATTCTGAGTGGATCTCTGTACCCTTGATAAAAATCTCCATGTCGGACACCCAAATGAGGATTGTCGGTGCAGATGGTTTGGACTCCAACGAGAACGGCTTCGTGTTTTTGTCTCAAAAAATGAGTATACTTCTTTGCTTCTTTTCCAGTGATACAAAGCTTCTCGTTGCTTCCATCAGAAATATATCCTCCAGTATCCAGTGCCATCTTCAGGGTCATAAATGGTTTTTTTTGTGTGATCCAGTGGAAAAAATCTTCATAGATATATTCATATTGCCGATTCAGGTGATCGTAGTTCTCAAAAACTTCAATTCCGTGTTCTTGTAGTTTCTGAAGTGAATTCCCCTGTGTTTCTGGATTTGGGTCTGAAAAAAGAACATGAACAGACTTCACCTGTTTTTTTATGAGCACATCAACACAAGGAGGAGTTTTACCGGTATGAAAACATGGTTCTAAAGTGAGAAAGACTTCAGAATTTTTAGCAGAGTGTCCTTTCTTTTCCGCATTTTGAAGAGCATTTATTTCCGCGTGAGACGTTCCAAATTGCTCATGCCAACCCTCGCCAATAATTTTTTTATTCTTCTTAAGAACACACCCTACCAAAGGATTGGACTTTGTGTATCCGATTCCTCTGATGGCAAGTTTTGTGGCACGATGCATAGCATGTAAATCCATGTACATATTGTTTCTGAGAAAATACACGATGTCTACTTGACAGATATATAAAAATATGAAATTATCATCCCCTTGCTTTTTTTCTTTCTCTCTCTAAGTATCAAGGACAGCATATTATGAAGCACTTCTTTTCTCTCTTTATCAGCGTTTTGCTTTTCTTCGTTTTCCCTGAAGCCTTATCTGAGGAAGAGCGACAATTTTCCAGTGCAGGAGAAGAAATATCAACATCAATTGCTTCTCACAGGATTTCTTCGTTCCAAAAGGCATCACCATCTAAGGCTACAGACGATCTTGAATGTCATATTCCTGCTGGGTATCCTTGGAAAGACGATGTGTATACTCATGTTTTTGAAGCTGCTTTACAAAAATTCCCCTGTAATCTTTTGCAAAGTCTCAAAACCATAGAAGTTATTGAAGATCCGAATATGCCACGAGCACTTTCTGGTCGTTCCATCTTAAAACTGAGAAGTGATGTGTTTTCAAAGCCTGAAATCGAAACACTTCTGCTTCATGAATTTGCTCATGTAATTGACTTGGGAGGACTCAGGGGTGACCCAAGAGCAGAAAAAAGTGAATTTAAAGATGGACATCTTCCGATTTTTAAAAATGACCTTAGTTTCCAATTTTATCGCATTTCTTGGGAAAATGAATCTCAGATAAAAGAGGGAATAACAGCTCAAGATTTTGTAGGAGGATATGCTATGACAGATCCTTTTGAGGATTTCGCTGAAAGTTTGCTCCTCTATAGAATGCACGGGAACGTATTTCGTCAATTTGCCCAAGAGAATTCTGCACTCCAACAAAAATATAATTTTTTCAAAATACATGTTTTTGATCATCAGGAATTTGATACTTATGAGGAACTTGAGGATATTTCTTTTCGGTCGTGGGATGTGACCAAGCTTGGAAAAAGCTAGGAAATCAGGAAAATCTTTTGCAACTTAAAGTTTGGTCTCTTACAATAGATCAGCTTTTTCCATTTCTCTTCTTCAATGCAAGGTCCGCTTCCACCACGAATGCCACGTAAAGCCCCAAATTCCAAGAAAACATGGAGAAACTTTCTTCTTGTCCTCCTTGTACTGACAGCAATTACATTTGCTTTTAGTGAAGAGATCTTTACGGAACAGGTTGAGAGAGAAGAAATTCCACTCTCAGAACTTCAGTCGATGTATTCACTCGGAAAACTCAGTAGCATTGAAATAAAAAATGAAGAAGCAGAAGCATCTCTCAAGGAAACAGATGAAAAAAAGATATTCGCGATTATTCATCCTCGAGAAAGTATTTCTGATCTTGGATTTGACAATCCTCTCATCAATCAGAATACGGAAGTCAAATATATTTCTACAAAGTCTTCAGAATTTTGGGCAGACCTTCTTTCTCGCATTATCCCATTTTTCCTAATAATTCTCGTATTTTTCTTTATGATGCGAGCCTTTTCTAAGGGAGCTAATGGTGCATTTTCTTTTGGAAAATCCAAAGACAAACTCTTCAATAAAGGTCAGGGGAGAACGCGATTTTCTGATGTAGCGGGATGCGATGAACCGAAAAAAGAATTGGAAGAAGTCGTTGAATTTCTTAAAAGTCCAAAAAAGTTTACGAAGATGGGAGCAAAGATCCCAAAAGGAGTTTTGCTCATTGGACCTCCTGGAACTGGAAAAACTCTCTTGGCACGTGCAGTAGCAGGAGAAGCACATGTTCCATTTTTTTCTATTTCCGGATCAGAGTTTGTAGAGATGTTTGTAGGAGTAGGAGCAAGTCGTGTGAGAGATCTGTTTCAAAAGGCCAAAAAGAATGCTCCAGCAATTATTTTTATTGACGAGATTGACGCCGTAGGAAAGCAGCGTGGACAAGGCCTTGGTGGTGGGCATGATGAACGGGAACAAACACTCAATCAGATTCTTACAGAAATGGATGGATTTGATAATCAAACGAATGTAATTGTCATGGCGGCGACCAACAGACCTGATGTACTGGATAAAGCACTTCTTCGTCCCGGGAGATTTGATCGTCGAGTAACTATTGATTTGCCACAAATAGATGCACGAACAAAGATTTTGCAGCTCCATTCTAAGGGAAAGCCAATTGCCAAGAACGCAAACCTCAAAGACATTGCTCGCATTACCCCAGGGTTTTCTGGAGCAGATTTGGAAAACCTCCTCAATGAAGCCGCTATTCTTGCCGCTCGAGAAAATAAAAAAACAATTTCTATGAAGCATTTACATTCTGCGCATGAAAAGACAATTTTAGGACCAGAAAAAAGATCACTGATTCTTACTGACGAAGAAAAAAGAAACACCGCCTATCACGAAGCCGGACATGCCATAATTTCCCATATTATTCCCGAAGGAGATCCCATAAAAAAGGTGACAATTATTCCTCGTGGACGAGCACTTGGAGTCACGTACTCTGCACCAGACGAGGTGACATATGCTCAGTATTCAAAAAAATATTTTGCAGACCTGTGCATGGCAATGGGAGGACGAATAGCAGAAAAAATTGTTTTTGGTGATACTACTTCTGGTACTTCTGGAGATATTCATCAGGCTACGAGCATTGCTCGTAATATGGTGATGCGATTTGGAATGAGTGAGATAGGACCTATGGAGTTTGGTGAAAATGAATATGGAGTATTTGGAGTTGAAGCAGGGTCCAATAGGGCATATTCTGAAGAATTTGCCGCCAAGGTAGATGCTGAGGTTCAAAAGCTACTCAAAAAGGCTGAGAAAAAGGCAGAAACAATTCTCAAAAAACATCGAAAAACTTTGGATACGGTAGCAAAAGCGTTGCTCAAAAATGAAACATTGGATCAAAAAGAATTTGAAGCACTTTTTCTGAAAAAGTTACCTGTGAGAAAGAAATCATAAAAAAGCTACAGAACATATTTGACAAATATATAAATATATTTATAATAAGAATATAAATGATTTCCTATGGTAAACAAACGCTCCGGTAGTTGGATAGCATCTGATAGGTGGGTGCATGAACTTTTTGGAAATTTGAAAACAGAACTCAGACCACCTTTAGATGCCCCCAATGCACCACCAGAACAATGGATACAATACAGAGGACAAACACCACAAGAATTTCTTAGAGATATAGAAAATCATGATCGAGAAGGAGAAGGAACAGAAAATAGAACATCCACTGTAGAAGATGATGTAAATGTTTTGCAACACACAAAAATGACCCTCAAGCATGGAGCACATATATCGTCTCAAGAAGAATGTCAGTGTTGTGAAGCGCTTGAGAGAATTTTTAGATACTTTTCTTATGGATATTCTGATAATTCATATCCTCAAGAAATTACGGATGTTATTAAAGAGATCTTTACTCATGCAGGAGACACTAGCGATGGAACACTACAAAAAAAAATTCGCAATATACTCCAGCGTTATGAAGAAGTTGCTCGTGAAATTCTGGGACAGAATGTTTATGACAATTCTTTTTACTCACAAGATACAGACCAAAATAATTGACGAATATATGGAAACCAACTACATTGTAATCGCTTTTTTTGACCATATATGAGTTATCAAGTTTCCAAAATTGATGTGCCAGAAAAGAATAATTTGAAAGTAATTTATCTCTCAGGGGAGATTGATGAGTCAAATCTTGGAGAGTTTAAAAAAGAATTCGCCCCTCTTCTTGAAGAAGAAGAAGTGGAGACATATATAATGCATATTCGTGACTTACAATTCATCAACTCTATGGTGATCGGATACTTTGCAGGGATGTATTCTGAATTGAGAGAGAAAAATAAAAAACTTATGCTCGCGGAAGGAAACGAGCATATTTTAGATATTTTGACCCTTGTAGGATTCACAAACCTCGTAGAACATCATGAGAGTCTCAAAGAAGCGATAGAATCTCTGGATCTCTAGAAAAAAGCTTTGACAGACGCAGTGCAGACCCATACAATCTCCTGCGCGTTTTTGTTTTTTTACTAATTTCATAACAAGATGCCAATTATAAAATCTGCCATTAAACGGGTACGACAACAGAGAAAAAAAGCGGAACGAAACCGTGCAGCAGCAAACCATATGCGCTCATTGGTAAAAAATATTCTTCTTTGGACAAAAAGCGGAGAGAAGCAAAAAGCAGAACGCACGTTTCCTGAAGCACAAAAAGCCATAGATATGGCTGCAAAAAAAAATCTGATCCACAAAAATAACGCTGCTCACAAGAAGTCTCAAATAGCAAAGGCTATGGAAGCAGCAGGGATCAAAACTACTGAAAAGGTGCAGGCAAGCGCACCAAAAAAAACTCCTTCAAAAAAATCTGGAAAAAAATAATGAGAAATAATGTCGTAAAAGGAACCGAGGAGCAACATCTTTCGTTTTTGTATAAAAAACTTTAAAATCCTTCCTTTTTCCCGCATACTACCAGAGTTCGGAAAAGGGAGTCGGGGAGCATGGAGCTTTTTTTATATAGAGAAAGACTTGCAAAACTTTATGCATTTTAGAAAACAATTTTTATGTGCGGAATATTTGGATATATAGGAAAAAAAAACACCGCAGCAGAAGTAGTAGTAGAAGGTCTCAAGAAACTTGAATATCGGGGATATGATTCATGGGGAGTAGCAATACCTGGCGAGAAAGAAGGAAAAATTGCTCTGCACGTGCACAAACAGGTGGGGAAGATTTCTGAATCGGAAGGAGTGGGACACTTGCCTCCAGCCAACTTAGCGATTGGGCATTCCAGATGGGCAACGCATGGAGGAGTGACCAATGAAAACGCACATCCACATTGGGATACAGAGCAAAAAATAGCACTGGTACATAATGGGATCTTTGAAAATTTTGCTGAAGTCAAAAAAGAACTGGAAGCCAAAGGGATCAAATTTCTCACTGAAACGGATACAGAGGTCTGTGTCCAACTGATTGCCGTACTTCGCAAAGAAGGAGCATCTCTGCATGATGCCGCTCGCAAAGCTGCAAAGCAATTTGAAGGTCGTTTTGCTTTTGTCCTTTTTGAACTCGAAACTCACAGCATTACTGCGGTACGTCGTGGTGCACCGCTTATTGTTGGCATTGGAGACCAGGAAACATTTATCGCTTCTGATATCCCCGCATTTCTGGAATCTACCAATACGGTCAACTATTTGGATGATGGTGAAATGGTAGAAATCACTGCCGAGGGAGCGACATTCTTTTCTTTGTCTTCTGGAAAGGAGGTGCAAAAGAGACTGGTGACGATAGACTGGCAGAGCGAAGATGCCGAAAAAGGGGAGTTTGAGCATTTTATGCTCAAGGAAATTTTTGATCAAAAGGACAGTATCCTCAGAGCGATCAATCAAGATGAAAAAGAGATTTGTCAGTTTGCGGACTTGATCCTCAAGGCGAACGGAGTGTTTCTTATCGGATGTGGGACGGCTGGTAAAGTGGCACAGATTGGCGAGTATTTTTTTGCGAGCATCGCCAAACGTCATGTCAATTTTGCACCAGCGAGTGAATTTAGCCTTTTTCACCATTTTCTCAAGCCAGAAACACTGGTCTTTGCTATTTCTCAAAGTGGAGAGACCGCAGATGTGCTGGAAGCACTGGAAGTGGGACAGGAGGCAAATTCTACGATCGCTGCACTTATTAATGTGCAGGGATCTTCTATTGCGCGCATGAGTGACTATTCATTTCTTATTAAGGCTGGACCAGAAAAAGCAGTAGCCTCTACCAAGGCGGCGACCAGTCAGATTTCACTTTTGCTTTTGCTCGCATACTGCTGTGCCGGAAACATCACAGAAGGAAAAACACTGCTGGCGGAGACGGCTTCTAAGATCAATGATCTCCTCAATCCCCGATATCTGGAACATATTGAAGAAATTGCACAAAAATTTCAGTACACCAATGATCTGTTTATTATTGGTCGTGGAGCCAACTATCCACTGGCACTGGAGGCGGCGATTAAGATACAAGAGGTTTCCTACATCCATGCCGAAGGTTTTGCAGGGGGGGAGCTCAAGCATGGACCTATTGCCCTTATTCAAAAGGGGACTCCGTGTTTGGTGCTGATTGGGGATGAAGAATCCAGAAAGGAAACGATTTCTAATGCTATGGAGCTCAAAGCCCGTGGAGCCAAGATCATTGGCATTGGGCCAGAAAATGAAGATGTGTTTGATGAGTGGATGTATGCGCCGGAGAGCGGAGTGGCATCGCCAATCGTCAATCTCATCCCCATTCAGCTCTTTGCGTATTCGCTTGCTGTTGCTCGTGGCATTGATCCGGATATGCCGAGGAATTTGGCGAAGAGTGTTACGGTAAAATGATGATGATTCCTAAGATTCACCTCAAATTTTTTTATACTGATCCACAGAATGATAATGATTATAAAAAGAATTCAAAAAATTCAGGAAATAAGAGATTCATTCAGCACACTGAAAGTAACTTCTAGTGCAAAATATAATAAAAATGATGTAAGGGTTACAGCCTTTTCTAAGATAATCAACGTCTTGAACAGCGCTTTATTAGGTTCAAGTTTTATTAATCAATGTTTACTAAATAATACTTGGTGGGAGAAAACTGCAAAAGAATCAATATCCATAGCTGATAGAAAAATATATGCAAATGAGTATGATATGTTTCTTAAACTTGGATTGCTCCAATTTATATTTAGTTCTGTGGAAAGCTCATTCCGGCTCCTTCTCAAGACTCTTGATCCTAATGCTTGCTCAAAGGGCACAGCTGATTTCAAGAATATATATGATCATCTTTTTAATAAGTTAAAACTATCAAAAAAATATGATTTTCCTGTTCTTTTGGATTTACTAAGGCTAATACGAAATTCTCTTCACAATAATGGTGTTTATTTTCATAAATCCAATAAAAATTATAAATTGTCTTACAAGGGTGAAGAATATTCATTTGTAATTGGAAATGCGATTGACTTTGGTACATGGGATTTATTGCTCGAACTAATTCAAGACATTGAAGTGTTAGTAAACAAAATTATGAGTAATACTACAGTCACCTCTATTGATGAGATCATAGATCCATTTGCCAAATAAATGGACGATTCTATCCCACACTAGCGCACATTTTCACCACAAGCCATGCCTACGGCAGACAAGCGGACAAGTGCAACGCGTGCTTAATTAGAAAAACAAATCCCCCTAACCCCCTTTTTCAAAGGGGGGATCATTCGTAACTCGTAATTGAGAAATTCGTCATTACCTTCTCATCTCTCCTTTTAAATACGGGTTAAGCTCTTTTTCCTCTCCAAGTGTGCGAAAGGGAACTTCGCCATAATCGTGGCCCGGATAGACAATTAGTTCATCAGGGAGGTTTTTGATACGCTCTAATGACTTCTGCATATCTTCTGGATTGGAATCAGGAAGGTCAGTACGTCCACTTTTGCCAATAAACAGACAATCTCCAGTAAAAAAATACATATCGTCAAAAATATAGACCATATGGCTACTTTCGTGACCTGGTGTGTGTAATGCCACTCCTTGTATGTTACCAATACTGATCTCCTGGTCATCTCTCAAAAAAGCAATTTTCTCTGGGATCACAAAAAGTCCTCCCATTTCACTTTTTCCTTCCGCACTCTCGTGGCCGAATATTTTTGCACCAGTTTGTTCTGCAAGTGCTTCCGTTTCTGCAGAATGGTCGTAATGAAAATGGGTAAGAAATATTTTGGTAATCTTGTATCCATTGCTTGTTGCTTTCTGAAGAAGCTTTTCATGCTCAAATCCACAGTCGATGACAGCACATTCTTTGGTCTCTGCGCATCCCAAGAGATAGCAAAAGTTTTGCATGGGGCCGAGTTGGAGCTGTTGAAAAAACACTATAAAAATTATAGATTTTAAATTATAAATTAAGAAATTCGTTAGTTGTTATTTATATATCTTCTTGTCATATACATATGATACCAATAGTAAGATAATCCCCACGAGAGCAGGTGCAAATCCTCCATCATTTACAACGAGATGGGCTGATACGGCAAGAGCCAAGGTAAAGAAAAATCCAGCATATGCCCATTCCTTCAAAAGTTTTGATTTTTTTGTCCAGATGGCTATCAGTCCCAAAATTTTAGCGGTTGCCAAGGGATAAATAATATATATTGGATATCCTAATGCGGTAAAAGCTTCGCGTACCATTCCATTATTTAATATATACATCCCTGCGGACATGAGCATGAGTGCGGTTATGAGGCCTGTGGCGAGGTAGTAAATTATTGTGTCCTTTTTTGTACTCATGGGCGTTTATATAATGTTTTAAAATTTAAAAGTTACGTTGAGATATTTCCCAGCACTGAGGGTATTATTATTTTATTTTCTTGTCAAAGGAGTCGAGCTCAAGTTGCTGGAAAGAACATTTGTAATCAAGAAGGTCTTTTACTTGGGCATCCAGATTTTACGAGGTTCTCCTTCTCCGCACGCGTCCATTTTTTTATTTGGAATTCTCGTTTCATTGCTTCACTTCGTGAAGGAAAGGATTCACAATAGACAACTTCAACCGGTAACCGTGACCTAGTATATGCAGCACCTTCTCCCGCATTATGACGAGCTTCTCGTTTCCAAACATCACGAGAATATCCCGTATAGAGGGTATCATCTGAACAACGAGCGAGGTAGGTGTAGTACATAAGGATACAAAGAAAGAATTTAGTCCCGCCACTATCCGCTTCGCTCATAGGCGGGACACAGTATCTTCGGATTTTCTCGATCTTTGATCGAGATCATCTCGAATTCAAATGTGGCTCTTCGATTCGCTGGGCTCACTCAGAGTCATTCGACTCTTCAATTTGATGGCAAAGGAGTACCTTGCCGTGAGAGAGTTACTGCGAAGCAGTAACGAGTCGAATGGTGGACCTTGTAACGTCGCAGCTAAACCCGGTAGCCGAGGAGTTGCGGCGATGGGAAATCGTGCTGCGAGGAGAGAAACCGGCCGCCTGAATCTGGTTTGTAGACCGGCAGCGGGAAGACCGAGGACGTTCTCCAGACTACGCTTGAGTACCATGGAAGTCCATGGAGAATGGTTACTCAGTGGTTACTTCACTCTTTCCTATCTTTTGGAGATATTTTATAAGATCTTGATTCTAAAGAAGAAAAATGGAGCCGACGAGCGGATTTGAACCGCTGACCTATTGATTACGAATCAGGTATTTCCCTATTCTTCTTTCTTCGATTTGATACGATACGGTGCGATAACTCTCAATAAAACAAGGTGTTATCGGTCCTTAGTGAAATCACATGCTACGATAGAAAACGCTGTGAGATCATTCCTCGTGGTTACTCAGTGGTTACTTTTTGCCAGAACTCGGATCAAAGCGTGGAGAAGAGAGGAAGGAAATGAAGCTGACAAAGCGAGCCATTGATGCGATGACGTATTCGCCATCATCTGTTTCTTCTGCTTCCTCGAACAACAACACACCGGATTACCGATGGGATGACGCTATGCCCGGTTTTGGTGTGAGGATTTATCGAAGCGGGAAGAAATCGTTTGTGGTGTCGTACCGGGTTCAGGGTCGCAAACGGATCATGGTGCTCGGCAAATACGGAGTTCTCACGCTGGACGAAGCCCGCAAAAAAGCCCGCAAGGTTCTGGGGAAAGTAACGGACGGAAGAGATCCGAGTCGTGAGCGAATGGATTTGCTGAAGTCTCCAACAATGTCGGATTTGGCGAAGCGGTATCTGTCCGATCATGCGCCGAAGAAAAAAGCGAGTAGTGCGAAAACAGATGAGCGAATGTGGGAACTACATATATTGCCGCGTCTCGGAAGCCGGAAAGTGTCTGCCATTACGCGAGAAGATATTGATCGTCTGCATACAGGCATGAAGGACACGCCCTACGCGGCCAACAGAACACTTGCCCTTCTCTCAAAATCTCTTCACTTGGCAGAGGTTTGGGGTTGGCGTCAGGACAGTACAAATCCGTGCCGGCATATCCAGAAATATACGGAAGAAAAGCGGGAACGATTTCTGAGCGTGGAGGAACTCAAACGATTGGGTGCCGTGCTGGATGAAGTGGAACGGGAAGCCACCGAGCTTCCTGGTGTTGTCCCCGCTCTGCGTCTCCTCCTTCTCACCGGCTGTCGTCTCAATGAGATTCTGCGTCTTCGTTGGGAAGATATCGATGAGGTCAATCGGTGTTTCTATTTACCGGACAGTAAAACAGGGAAACGAATAGTCGTGGTCAGTGAAGGAGTTTTCTCAGTTCTGGAGAAGATGGAATGTGTTAAAGGAAACCCGTATGTGATTGCGGGAGCCAGAGAAGGTCAGCATCTGGTGAATCTCTCGAAGCCCTGGGGGCGTATCCGGAAGAGAGCGAATCTCGCAGATGTCCGGCTGCATGATTTGCGGCATACCTATGCCAGCTTCGGAGCTGGTGCTGGATTATCACTTCCACTTATTGGAAAAATGCTGGGACATACACAAGCATCAACCACGGCTCGATATGCACACTTAGCGAATGATCCGGTAAGGCGTGCGGTCGATCTCGTCGGTGATGAATTATTGGCTGCTCTTCATCAGAGGTGAGGGAGGGAGTCTGGAGTTTGGAGAGTGAAGTGTTTCTTCTGGTATCCGCATGGGGTACCCGTATGCAGTGTCCGTCACTCGGATATGGGAAGCGGGTGGGGTGAGCGGGTAGATCCTGAAGCTCTAAAGCTTTAGAAACAAGTGACTTCCAGATTCTTCGCGTTCTCTAATTTTTCTTTTGAAGGTGCACCAGAAAAGGAACTCATGAAGACTGCAGGAATTCAGGAAGAAGCGCACGAAGGAAGAGTCGGTGAAGAGGCTGGTAGCCGAGAGAGACTTGTCAACCGTGGAAGACCTGTCAGCCGAGGCTGATGGTTGGTGGCGGGGAGGATGGCGGTAGATAATATTGACCTTCTGGCGTCTTCGCGCAGAAGGCTAGCGGAGTCGCGTTCCAATTTTTCTGGGCGCTGAGCACAACACAGCATTCGTGCAAAGTTGGAGTTCTCCTGACTTGTCGGAAGGACGGAAACTCTTTGCACAATGTCAGGTTGTGCATGCGGGGGTGATGCTTGCTTCGATGAAACTAGTGGTGGGTAGAAGCCTTTGGTGTCTGTACGGTAAGGTCAAAGATGTTCCGTAGAAGAAGCATGCTAAACTTGATTGGAATCTTGCGCAGGGCGCGGGAGCAAGCAGTGGTATCACGATCAAGTCCATGTTGTAAAGCACGATAAATTTTGGCATTTGGATCTGATTTCCAGATTGGGAAACGCCGAAATCTTGCTATCGAACGCCGGACATATCGGAAGGATGAGTATGCCCAAACACACCAAAAAGCTGGATAATCTTCGAAAGTACAGGTACGAAGTTACCGTTCATCTCGAAGACTTGGTTGGTCGAGCAGATGCTATTCTCGATCAACTAGACACCTGGGTTTTACTCTACTCTGATTCACCAGTCGAGCTTTCTGATGCAGAAACGAAACCAGCTTCACTTGCGACCTATGACGGCTGGAAGAAGTGTGTTCGATATGTCTTGGATGCAGATAATGAGCTAACTCAAGCAGACCGAAGCCTGTTGGGAATGCTCCACATACGAAGTCGCCGAGAGCCTCCAGCAGATGAGATCGCTCGACTGATCGACAAACCTCTTTCCAAGCATACGATTACTTGGTTTAAGGTTACGATCGATCGGTATGAGAAATACGCTGAGGTGCGCTCCCAAAAGCTTTTTTCTCCTCGTAATGAAGGTCGAGTCTCCGAGGGTACCTGGGAGAAGTTTTGGTGCGGCTACGATGGAAACCCTGGCGTGATCGGGCGACGTCTCTATTCGCTCGTCAATGAGAAATCTTCAAGTGTTCAAAGCCTTGGCGGCAGCATTCGCGCAAGCAGTTTGACTCCTAAGAGAAGAAGTGAGATTGCGAAAAAGGCAGCTGAAACGCGCTGGGCAGCCAAGAAAGCGGAGTAAGACTCCTTCCATCTCTCGCAGCCGATCTGCTAGTCGGCGAACTTCGGAGTTTTTCTCCGCATCATGTATTGCTGGTGATTTCCATCGCTAAGACTCCCGTGGCGGTCGGTGTGTGCTGCAAGCATAGATGTGTAATCATACTTATGCATGCTGACTCAGTTGACACTATATTTGTGCTCTGCTAGCATATAGTCCATCCTGAGAATAAGGAGACTGAATATGCGAAGAACTATCATCTCAATCGGATTCACTCTTGCGGCACTGGCCCTGGTGGCAATACCTCTTCTGGCAAGTCAATATGTGGACTGGGAGCCAAAAGAAGTGAATCGCGTCTTGGCAGTTGGTGATCGTGTGCCGGTACGTCTGACGCTACATGTTCTGGAGCATCTTCCAAAGACGATTGTCGAAGTGACACCGAGTCTCGATGAGTGGACTGCTTGTACACCGAACGAACTTCCGGTCTTGAGTGCGGGGACTGAAGTTACGATCGACTGCGTTCTCTCGGCACCGTTCGTCGGCATTCAAGATGGGACGTTGAAAATCCGAGAGGCGAGCCCGAAGAGTCGAGGTGCTGGGAAGAAATCAAAGAAGCCCAAGGTCTTCTCGAAGCCGCTGCCCTTCGTAATTACGGGCGTCGCGACCCTTGAAGAGAGTTTGCCTCCAGAGCCAGATCCAGAGTTAAACAACGCAACGCTGGAAGGGGTTGACTCGAATGGGGATGGGGTGCGAGACGATGTGGAGCGCTACATCAAACTCAACTGGACCGAGCCGCTGGAGAGGGAAGCGCTCTTGGGGTATGCCGCTATGCTAGAGAAAGTTCTCCTGCATCAAGCGACGCCTCAAGAATGGGTAAACGCTGACGCATGCGTTCGAGCGGCCCTGCATCCAGATAGTACTGCCACACCAATGTTTGAAATTGTCAGCCGCGTACGTGACACCGACCCGAGAGCCATCGCATATCGTTCCTTTCAGGAAGAGGCTCCGGATATGAGGCTCTATATGCCCGGTCTTACTTTAGAGTCATGCGGCTTTTGGGCCGGAGGTGTTCTATGAATCGTATCCTCTGTTTGATCATACTGTTCTTGGGCGTAAATGGAACTCTTTATGGCGCGCCACGTGGTGTTATTGGGGTGTCTCGCCCCAAGTGACTCCGACGACCTGAGGCTGGTTTCTCATCAGCCAAGCGACTACTTCAGCCGCTTTGAATGCCGTATCCTTCTTCCCCCCTCCATCCACAGGAGCAATATGAACGGCTCGAAGAGAACCTGGACGTCTTGATTTGGGCTCCTGCAATTCCTTCAGCTTGTCGACCAAAGAGATCTCACGCTCTCGATGGCGCAGGACTCCATCGCAGATCTCTCTGAGCTTCTCTTCGTGTTTTTCTGAAAACTCTCCTGTCCAGCGCTTCTGGAGACCAAACCGATCCACCAGCTTGGAGACCATGCGAGACACGGTGGCTTGGCTGACCCCTCTTGGATCATCGCCGGTCTGACCAGCAGCTTCCAGTCGCCTTGCCAACTCTGCCTGCGAAAGATCATCAAACAGAAGAAGCGCCAATAGCTGCAGCTCCTTTTCACTGAGTTCCGGGAACAACTCTTCGACCGGCTCTTGGTCTGTGTCTGTGTGCTCATCACTCATATGGCGGAGTTTATCCTACCGCCATGATGCAAATCTGTTTCGCCATTGCATTGACAATTCACCGCATTGTATCCTACGATGCCATCTACGGAGATAACCGATGCCGCAAAGCAACCAATTCCAGACCTGTTTTCTTGGAGACACAACATGACAAAACTCGCAATTGTCGCCAGCGGACTCATCCTCACCCTGTTCTCAGGAGTGCTGAGCGCAAAGCCGGCCATGGAATGTGAGCCGAGGAAGTTGGAACTAGAGCCGGTTCTCGGTCAGGAGATGACCGAAACGATTACATGCACGGCCACACGAGATCTTGGTCTTACTCATCCGTGGGTCAGCTCGGAGGGTCAGCCCTACATCACCCATATCGAGCCCAACGGTCCGACCGAGGCTATGAAGGGAGACAGCATTACGTACGAGATCAACTTCCTCATACCTGAGGATGATCCTCACGCGTCCCTCGACTTCACGTTTCATGTCCGCGAGTACCTTCCGGGAAAGAAGGGCAGGACGCATTCGGGACCGGTGCCGATCACAATAGATCTCATTCCGGACTGGGGGCGCGTCGAGTTTGGCGATCTGGAATTCTGGCTCCCACCTGAGCTACTTCAAGGAGCTACCCCTGGGGAGAATCAAGTCACAGTTGGCGGTACAGATCCTTGGGGGGTGTATGCAGACTTCGAGATAGAGGCAAACCCTTACCCTGACTCTAGTCGCGAAGAAGCTCTCAGGGCAATAAGTGTGAGCCGCTACGACTACATAGACTCCGATCAGATGTTTGCCGACGGATCTTTGCTTGTTCGCGCTGACACTATGACAGGGGCGCATCGACTCTTTCTCAACTCTGACCGCACCCTCTTTCTCGAAGTCACCGCTCATATCACAACTATGGAATCCGCTGACTTCGCGCGCATCATTGACAGCCTTTCTTTCCACTAAATTTGTAAATCCGAAGGAGGTGTCTGAATGAAGCACCAATTAATCGCTTGTATTTCACTTTTAATAGGTCAGGAGACGGTAGCGCAGCAGTTCCTCACTCTCCCATGGGCAGATCCTGATGTGAGGATGAGTGCTGGCACACAATACGATGGTTCCTGGGGTCCGCACCGGGGATATGGGGAATTCCCGTTCGACTATTATCTTGGGCAGTATTCAAACGCCAACCAGTGGTTGTCTTTTTCGGTCAGGGCTCCGGCATCGGGTCTGGTCATTCGAGATAAGGAAGGCACTGGAAATAAAGGTTACGGAAATATTTTGTTGCTCAAGCATGATCAGACTGATGCTAGTGGAAACCATTTCATTTCGCTCTTCGCCCATCTAGAGTCGAACGAAGCATATCTTCGGTACCCGGAGGCATATCGCAAGAGCAACGACCCATTCACTTCGGGAATTCGAGTGAAACGAGGTGACCACCTCGCAAACGCATTAAACACGGGCTATGACAGCTGTGAGTCCGAGCCTCCGGAGCAAGAATGTATTCACCTCCATTGGGAAGTGTTTCGAGGAAGATACGGGGCAGGACTAGGGGTGGATCCTTACGACATAACGAGAGATTCCTCGGCAAGGAAAAAGCGTTCTGAGTACCCTCCCGAAAATGGCGGTACCTGCGGGGCGAATCATCTCTTTACCGAATGCCCACCGGTTCCTTCTGCGCCCGTTGGGCTCGACGACGTAATTCTGAACGGCAGCTTTACGGAGGGCGATGCGGAGTGGGACGTGGTAGGGGATGCCTGGGCCGGAACGAACCTGCAGTTGTTTCGGACTAGTCCCGGATATGCCGCAGTTGGCGTGGATGCATCGGGATCGCCCAAGGACGGAGCTGTGGGTTCTATCTCGCAGTCGTTCACGATTCCCGCCGATGCAGACTCGGCCCTGTTGCGATTTTGGCTCCAGGTGGAATCAGAGGAGCCAGACGTTCAGCCAGAGCCGAGAAGAGACATCTTCTCTGTATCAATCACGGATCTGAGTAATTCCATGACGTGGTGGGATGAGACCTTCGACAACGGCGATAGGTCAGAAGAATACGTCAGCCACGGATTCAGGGTAGAACATGTCGCGGGTCATCCAGCGCGACTATGGTTCGAAGGTACTTCTGACGGAGCCAATCCCACAACCTTCCGAATCGACAATGTGAGCATCTACTACGCCCCAACCCCGAGTATGGATCGGGTTACGATTCAGCAACGGAATGAACTTGGCGACTGGCAATTAATCGGAAGTGCCGACTGCAGCAGTAACGAATTCACTGGGACGGTTGCGTTAGGAAGAGAGATTCGGATATGGATGGACGGTGAGAACTTGGAGTTCTGGCCCGATCTCATTCCCTGGGTACACGATTGCGACCAGCGGATCGTGACACATCCCCCGACCCCCGAAGGGCCCTTTGGCCTAGCAACTTGTATTCCGAGTTTCACCGAAGGTATCAAGAATGGAGTCGTCAATGAAAGCGAGGGCGGCACGACCCGATGTGAATTCCGAATGGAGGTGATTGACTAGCAAACAAAGGTGAGCTCCGAAGTGGCAGGGCGTAAAACAAGAAAGAGCGACCTTCTGGTCGCCCTTTCTTATCGTCCATTCACGGCTCCCATCCCTCGCACCACACACCGGAGGCAGCCCGGCCGTGCGGGGCTGATGCTGCAATTGGGCAGAGCTGTGCTCGGATGCCCAATTGCAATCTTGCACCCCTCAAAATTTCCCTGAAAATTTGAGGCACACACACGCACACCGGCGGCCATGCTGCCTAATCCGTGCTGTCAAGAACTGAACCAGTTCGTTTCTTGAAGGAAGAAAATCCGGCGCTCCGGCTTCACGATCGGCAACTGAGAACCTGGACACGATGCCGTGTCATCGGAGAATGGAAGAGACGCTTTCTCTTCCTCTTCCCTCTTTCTCGATCCATTGATGGCAGTAACGGTCTCCGAAGCACGGCAGATTCTCGGCGCAGAAGCGGATCTTCTCTCCGATGACGATATCCAGCAGATGCTGGAAGCCCTGTACGCTCTTGCCAACGATCTGCTTGATCTGCAGGAGAGAGGAGGATTACAGTGACGGTACATCTGTTCCTTCCCGATCTCTCTTTTTTGTCTTCCTGTTTCCTCCTCATTGATGCCATGCGCCGTGCTCTACTGCCGGGTCTCCAGCCAGAAACAAGTTCGTGAAGGACATGGGCTCAGTTCCCAGGAAGCGACTTGCCGGCAATACGCTCGAGAACAAGGGTTTACGGTTGCTCGTGTTTTTACCGATGATGCTTCCGGAGGAGGTGATTTCTGGAAACGGCCGGGGATCTGTCAGCTCCTTGCATTCCTCGAAGAACAGGAAGAGAAGAAATATGCCGTTATCTTTGATGACATTAAGAGATTTGCCCGCGACACGGTGTTTCACCTAAAACTGCGGCAAGAACTGGCTGCAAGAAACGCCTATCCCCTTTGCCCGACGTTCCGGTTTGATGATTCTCCAGAAGGGGCGTTTGTAGAAACGGTCATTGCGGCTACGGCTGAACTCGAACGCAAACAGAACAGACGGCAAGTTATTCGTCGGATGAAGGCACGCTTCATGGCCGGGTACTGGGTCTTCGGTCCTCCACTCGGATATCGGTATGGGAAGAAACAAGGACAGAAGATTCTTGTTCCAGATCCTCCAACAAGCGATGCGCTTCGTGACGCGCTGGAGAAGTATGCTTCTGGAGAAACTCCCCACGCAGCGAAGTGTCGGATGCTTTCTCCAACAACAAGGGTGCTTACGGCACTCATCAACACACCGGTCATTCCCGGCAGAAACCGTACGTCGATTGCTCAGCAATGAGATCTATTCCGGCTGGTGTGTCTGCACCAAATGGAATCTGCGGGTGAAGGGAATTCATAAGGCTCTTATTAGCGAAGAAACCCATCGAAGGATTCTCAGCAGACTCGATCACCGGAAGAAAACGAAGGGAGTGAGGTGTCTCAAGAAACGAGAAGAATTTCCCTTGCGAGGATTCCTGCGGTGCACTCGATGTGATCGACAGGTCTCTTCCTATTGGGCCAAGGGAAGAAGCAAACGATACGCCTACTACGGGTGCCCGAATCCCGGATGCTTCAATCTACGGAAAGAGAAGATGGAGGACCAGTTTCTCGAGCGTCTGCACGACGCCGTGCCTTCTGCAGGCTCTGTAAAACTCCTCGAAACCGTCCTGACCGATGCCTTCCAGAACAAACAGACCTTGCGGGACATCAACCGAACCGCTCAGCAAGAAGAAAAAGGAGCAATCCAGAAGAAAAGAGATACGTGCCTGGAAGCACTGGAGAACGCCTCAACGCCTGCTGTCCGACGAATCTATGAGAAACGGATCGAAACCCTGCAAGCCGAACTCGATCGGCTCACCCACTCTGAAAACGATGAGGTCGCATACTCTCTTGAACCACTGCTCACCAGTGGAAGAAATATTCTGCAAAACCCCGTATAGACCTGGAAAAACAGCGATCTGATCCGCCGCCAGATCATCCAGAAACTCGTCTTCACCCCGCCTATTCCGTATCACCCAGATTCTGAACTTCGAACCGCTCAATTCTCGCTTCTGTACCGCCTCCTCAGGCAATCTAAGAATGAAGAATCCTGTTTGGTGGAGCATATGGGATTCGAACCCATGACCTCACGCATGCCATGCGTGCGCTCTAGCCAACTGAGCTAATGCCCCGAAACAAGTTAAAAGTTGAAAGTAAAAAGTTTATAAAGAAACACCAGTTATATTCTTTGTCGATTTTTTAAAAATACGCCAAAGGATTTTGCTTGACTCCATTTCTTCTAACCTCAAAGTGCAAATGGATCCCAGTGCGACCATATACTCGTCCCGTATTTCCCATGGCAGCAATTGCTTGCCCCTGACTGACTGTCTGTCCTGCATTGACATACAATTTGCTGTTGTGCGCATATAATGTTTGCAAGCCACCTCCATGATCAATAATGAGATGATTTCCATATCCACCGCCCCATCCATATGAAGCTTTGATCACAGTACCACCTGCTGCCGCATAAATGGGTGTTCCGCCAGGAGCAGCGATATCCACTGCCCAGTGTCCATATCGGAAATATTGTGTATATTTTCCAGAAGTAGGCCTGAGGAGTCTGCCAGGGGCAGATCCACCACCACCAGATGGGGGAGTATATGTCCCTGAATACGTGGGACGAGCAACATATACCGGTTTGGGCAGTTCCTTTTTTGCACCAGGAATGATCAGATGATCTCCTTCGACAAGAGGCTCATCTTCAAGGAGATCGTTTTGAGCAATAATCTTTTCCTGTTCTGTTTTATATTTTGTTCCAATCTTTGCAAGAGTATCTCCTTTTTTTACTTCATGAAGAACTCCATCTACAGGAATTATTTTAAGAACTTGTCCAGCTTTGAGGGCATTTGGATTTGGAATTTCATTATTTTGCAAAATAGTTCTTGTGGTGACCCCATGTGTCACGGCGATTTGTGAAATCGTGTCGCCTGGCTCAACTGTGTATTCCCGAATATCAGTAATACCGGTCCTGTCTTCTGGACCCACATCAATAATTTCTGGTTTTACGAGGAATCCTTCAGCTACAAGTCCAATGTTTTGGTCAAACTGGACAGGAATCTCTGCTTGCCCAGAAAGTGTCCAAAACTCTTCTGCAGTGGTTACAAATTGAGGAAAGAGAGAAGCAACAAAGAAAAAGAGCGTTCCAAGGGAAGTCACTCTCCAGAAAAATGAATGTTCTATCTTTTTTTCCTTGGGAGAAAGACCTCCTTCTATACGTGCCCAGCTTTTAAAAAGAGGAGAAATGAGCTTAAGACGCTGATGTCTTTCTTTCCGAACAGATTTATTCACGGTAGACAACTCGTTTTCTTCGTTCATTCAAGATAAAAACATGCCTTTCCTCATCTCTAACAGAGCCCTCCTTTTTACAAACTCTCGGCGGATTGTACGGATTTTTATTGAGAAAAGCAATGGAACAAACTGCCTGTAATGTACAACCCTATAAAAGAAAAGAAAGAAGTTTTTTGGTATCTGCAAATCGAGCTTCACTTCCCAGAACAACAATGAGAGATTCAAAATTACCATTCTCTGCGAGAGTAATGAGGCACTCTCCCGCATTTTTTGTAGTGCCTGTTTTGAGACCTTTTACGGGAAGTCCTGATCCAAGAAGAGCGTTTGTAGTTGCGATTTCATGAGTAAAGGTTCCATAGAGAGATGTCACCTCTGTTTTCCTGATTTCTGCTATTTGACGAACCTGAGGAAATTCCAAAACTTTTCTAGAGAGCAAAAAAAGATCTCTTGCACTTGAGAAATGGTTTTCTGCATCGAGTCCGTGAGGATTCATAAAATGCGTATTTTTGAGAGAAAGGAATGCAGCCCGTTGATTCATTGCTTCTATAAATGCAGATTCTGAGCCCGAATGAAAGACAGCCAGAGCAATAGCAGCATCATTTGCAGAGCGAATCAAAAGTCCTTTGAGAAGACCTTGAACCCTTATTTTTTCACCAGAAAGAATACCCATACGAGCACCTTCTACTGTGGTTGCCTCAGGGGGAACTGTCACTACTTCTGACATACTATGATTTTCCAGGATAAGTAATGCGGTCATCAATTTGGTGAGACTTGCCATTGGTCGTGTTTCATCTGCCGCACGCGTCCAGAGGGTTGTTCCAGAATTCACATCGCCAATCACTACTGCAGATGCTGTAATAGCAGGGTCTAAAATGGGATATGCTTGAGGAAGCAAAGATACTTCAAATTGCTGCGCAGGATTTGAAGCACTAAAAGAAGTATCCACATACCCAGACACATCGGCTTGAAATAACACAGCAGCCGCAAGGAGAGAAAAGAGTTCACCCATTTTATGATTTTTCTTTGATAAAGATCTTATCAGGAATTCTCAAGTCCAAATAGAGAATATTTTTGGCAAAGATATCAGTTTCCTGAAGCGCAGATGGTATCTTTTGAATCTGATCTTCCAAAAAGGTTGCAAAATCCATCCAGAATTCAGGACCATCTTTCGTGATAAAATGAATCTCTTGAGCATCACGAAATACATGAACCAAATCTATTGAATAAGGAATTTCTGCTTCCAGAAGCTCCTTTGTTTCCAATATTTTTTCTAAATTTTGACGAGGGTAAATTGAAGTGCCAAATGCAAATCCAGTAGGAATGACTTTGGATTTTTCAATAATATGAAATGCTGTTTCTTCGTCCCCTTCTTCTGTGGGGCTCACTTGTCCCAATGTATTGATAAATACTATGAGATTTTCCGATAAATCTTCACTTTTTTCAGCAAGTTCAAACTCCCACTTTGCAACGATAGGAAATGTAGCCACGGTTATACGTATGGCACTAGGGGGTATTTTTGTTATTTCGATAGTATGAATTTCTGGAAATTTTTGAGATAAAGATTCAGTGATTTCTTTCTTGGAGGTTAAGAATACGTTTTCTCCTTGTAAGGTCTTTAAAACAGAAGATACACCCTGCACATTGACTCGAAAATCTCTTCTTGTCAGGAGAATATCTTTGATAGTAAAAAAGTTGGAGAAGAAGAAAAATCCTCCTAATATGAGAAAAATAGTGCATCCAACGAGTATCCCAAAAGCAATATTTGAATATTTTTTTAGATTGAGCGACCATATTCTTTTCCATGAGATTCTTGATTTCTGGAGAGAGACTTTTTGTCTTTTTTTGCGCAAGAGCAGTGAATATGAGTTCTGTTTTCGCTTTTTGAGCACAGCAGAATATTTTTGCTTTTGGAAGATTTTTAAAAACTTCATGATACGCAATACATTAGGGGAAAATAAAAATTACTCTTTTCTTTAATCAAAAATTTGAATTGTCTTGAGTCTACTTGTCTTGCCGGAGAGAATACGAAATTTCTTTCCGCAAATTCGATTCATAAAATCGATAAGTTCTGCATTGGCTCTTCCTTCTTTGGCAGGAGCACAAATACGAATTTTCCAAACTCCGTTTTCCATTTTCCCTACCACTTGATTCTTCTTTGCATTTGGAATCACTCGAACGGACAGACATCTTTGGGCCAAAAATTCTTTTCTGAATTGATCTTGCACAATGAGATTATAAAGCTCAAAGAAGAAAGTAAAAAGCCTTCATCTTGCCTCAATTCGAGTTTGAAGTGCACCACCTCGGAAGAATTTAATACTCTAGGTGCATGAACAACTATGAACACTTCAGTAAGAGCGAGAGACAAGAACTCTTAATACTCCACTCCAAAGGGTATTCGATGAGATCGATAGCCAAAGCGATGAACAGGAGTCACTCTACAATCATCAGAGAGCTCAAGCGGAAGATGAAGAGAGGAGGATACGATGCGTGTAAGGCTCATCAAAAAGCACAGAACAAAAGAAGATTTAGTAAATACCAAGGAATGAAGGTACGTGAGGATGATGAGATAGAGAAGTATATGCGAGAAAAGATGTTGTTAAAATGGTCACCAGAGAAGATTGCAGGAGTACTGTACTTGGAGAAGAGAGTTCGTATTGGGAAAGATGCCATCTATACATATCTCTACAGTGCACACGGACAAGACCTATGTCCTCTTCTTTATCGCAAGAGATATAGGAAGCGTAAACGGAGAAAGAAGAAATCAAAGCATGAAATCATCAAAGATAGAGTGTTTATTGCCCAAAGACCTCAGCATATCAACCAGAAGAAAAGATTTGGACACTACGAAGGAGATACCATGGGCAGACCCAAGAAAGCTTCCCCACAAACTCTTGTCATCGTTAGAGAACGACTCTCTCGTAAAATATTCGTGAAGAAGGTGTCTCGGCTCAGAGAATCCATGCAGGGATTTGGAGACATTCTGCACCAACTCCCTGCATACTCACTTACCTTGGACAACGGTGTAGAAAACACAAGATATAAAGACTTAAGAATCCCTATTTATTTTTGTGACCCCTACTCTTCTTGGCAAAAAGGCTCTGTAGAAAACGCCATTGGAAAACTTAGAAAATTTGTCCCTAAGAAAGCTGACCTCAAGAATTTCTCTCAAAACCAGTTACAATCCTTTGTTGATACTCTTAACAACACTCCCATGAAAGTTCTCGGCTTTAGAACTCCCACCCATGTCTTTGACTTCTATAACAATCTCTAATATCTTTTTATCCCAAGTGGTGCACTTCACCACAGAATGCGGGTTGCTTTTCTGAGTAGCATTCTCCTACAATCTTATCCACCAAGCCCAGGTGGTGAAATTGGTAGACACGCTAGCCTTAGGAGCTAGTGCCGTAAGGCGTAGAGGTTCAAGTCCTCTTCTGGGCACCACGGTCATGGTTCGAGTCCGCTTCTGCCTAAGAAAGGATTTGGCGAATTTTCTTTCCCACACGATTTATGATAACTGGTGACGAAAAGACAATCGAGGAAGAAAGAAAGTGCGGTGAATTTTTTGTCATGCGACTCAATAAAAGCCATGATCTTTCTTATATCTATGGGCGTGATGACGAAAATGCTGATGCTGATGGATTTTTGATCTCAGGATCTCAAAAAGAACATAAAATACAAATCGTTTGGAGTGAGAGTGATTTACGTAAGACAGAGAAAAAGGCACCCGAAAAACCCGAAGTGTTTTTCAATATTGATCTAGAGCTATTTGACGCGATAAGCAGGTCGATGAAGAAAAAAGAAGCACACTATCCTGAGGATATAAGAAAAGATACAATTTTATTGATCTGGTCTGATTGTGCTACTGCAACTAATACTGAACCCCTGATAGAAAAACTGTCTAAAATAAACACCTCTTTCAAAGGTGTTTATTTTGTACTCCTACCTCTTTCTGAAGATAGAGTAAGATGCCCTGATGATAGAGAAGCCAAAATGGGCTATGTTCTCACTATTAAAAGCGCATTTCCTGATAAGCAGATAAAAAACTGCTTCTAAATATTGCACAGCAGAATACTGTAATTCCTAATAAATTCTCGATAAGCATCAATAATCATCAATAATCATCACATCGTTCATTTTTTCAAGAAATTCCTCTAAAGTTTGAACAAGTTTTTCAATTGCGCTAAAATTTGACAGAAGCTCTCCAGGATTTTTAAGTGGTTCGCCACTAGTCCGTTTCTGAGCACCACTCTTGATCCTCTTTAATCAAATTTCGAACAAACATAATCCTCATATGATGAAAACAATAGGTCTTCTTGGTGGTACATCATGGGTGTCTACAATTGAGTACTACAGATTACTCAACTCCTTGGTTCATAAAAAACTTAAAAAAAGTCATTCAGCGCAGATCGTTCTGAGGAGTATCGATTATGAAAATATAAAGCAGTATGACTATCGAGATTGGCACAAAATTGAGGGCATAATGCTTAGTGAAATCCAAAAACTTTCATCATGTGGAGTAGATTGTATTTTGATTTGTAATAATTCTCTTCATAAAGTCTATGACAATATTGTAGAGCATATGAAAGGATCATTACCAATATTACACATACTTGATGGAGTAATAGAACAGGCAGAAAGGAGGGGTATTAAGAAACTTCTTCTTTTGGGAACCAAGTTCCTTCTTGAGGATGGATTTTATAAATCTAGACTTGAAAACGAGGGATTTGAAATAATCATCCCTAAGAGAATTTTGAGAGACAAAATACAGACTATAATTGTGAATGAGCTTTCAAAAGGAAATATCGAAGAGTCTTCAGAGAAGTGGATACAAGAACTTATTGATGAACATGATTCTGCCGAAGGCGTAGTGGTGGCTTGTACGGAGTTACCACTTATCATAAATGCTAAAAACTATAAAATTCCGATCTTAAATACCCTAGAACTTCAGTGTGAAAAAGCAGTAAAATTCGCCCTGAATATTTAAAACTCTTTATGTCCCACAAACATCAAAAACTCATCTGGTACCTTATTTTCACGCAAGCACTCCTGGCAATGCTCGGATCACTCTATTTCAGTAATTTTGGCGATCCGGTACTGAATATTATAGATGGATATCCGTTTCCCTGGGGATCTGGATTTTATCCCTGCCGGCTCTGCTGGTGGGCGCGTATTATGATGTATCCTCTTGTGGCGATAAGTGCGGTTGGTATTTGGCGTAAGAATCCATATTTTACCAATTACATCTTGCCGCTTTCGATTCCAGGAATGTTTTTAGAAGTCTATCATTACTTTCTTCAGAAAGTCCCAACGGCAACATCAGAAGGCTGTACACTGGGAAATCCATGTGATGCGTTCTATGTCAATTATTTTGGATTTATCACTATTCCATTTCTGGCATTTATAGCATTTATGATGATCAATATTTTGTGTGTGATCAATATGAGGATAAATAGAAAAAAGAGCAAGTAGCTCTTGATTGTTAGTGATGAGAGCATGAACGAAACTTTGTTTTTCTTGAGGGAAAAGTTAATCCATAATGATCTCCAACTCCAAAATGTGCTCTTCTTTATCTTGCACAAATTCATCTTTCACTCCACCTATGCAAGTCAGCACCACATCGTCATCAGTATCAATATACTTCATGCCATCTTTTTTTTGATCAAAGAACTCAGCTCCAGAAATGATTCGTGCGGCACAGCTCATGCATGCTCCGGCATGGCAAGAGAAGGGGAGTTCTATATCGGCGTCAGCCGCTTCATCCAAAAGGTTTTTTTCTCCTTTTGGTGTAAATCTCCCCATTTCTTCTCCGGCCGAGTTCTTCAAAATACAAGTAATCATAAAAATAAGTAGTACGTTGTCAGTGAATAAGTAATCAGCACAAAAGGGACATTATTGTATATATATTTTGTAATTTGTCATTGAGTAATTGATTATTGAAAATGACTCCAGTCAGTAATAGGGAGCTCTTTATTTCTCCATTTTTGGAGAGAGACTACTACGAGTTTGGCAACTTGTAGGTTGGTGATCAGTGGGATATTGCCATCAATAGCAGCACGCCGCATTTGGTATCCATCGGTAATATCTTCATGTGCATATGACTTAGGAATATTAATAACAAGGTCGATCTTACTTCCTTGTAAATGTGATATTGTGGTTGGCCTTTTCCCTTCCGACTCTTTGTAGAGTGTTTGGACAGATACTTCCTTATCCTTCAAAAAATCTGAAGTGCCACTTGTGGCAAAAAGATCATATCCCATATTTTGAAGTCTTTTTGCAGACTCTAAAAATCCGACTTTGTCTTCAGTATTCCCTATAGAAATAAAAATATTCTTTTTTGGAATGCGAAATCCAGTAGAAATAAGGGCTTTGAGAAATGCTTCTTCTAGAGTCTCTCCAAAGCATCCTACTTCTCCGGTAGAGGACATTTCTACCGACAGAACTGGATCTGCCCCTCGGAGCCTTGAAAAAGAAAATTGAGGAGCCTTCACCCCTACAAAATCTAAATCAAGAGTATTATATTTCTTCTTTCGTTTTTGCTTTGGTTCTACTTCTCCCAGAGCTGCCTTCATCGCAATATCAATAAAATTATGACCAGTCACTTTCGAAACGAAAGGAAACGATCGAGATGCTCTGAGATTGAGTTCTATTACCTTAATATGGTTATCTTTTGCTAAAAATTGAATGTTAAATGGACCAGTAATTTTAAGTTCTTTTGCAAGCTCTTTGGCAATAGATTTGACTCTTCTAATAGTTTCGAGATAGGTCTTTTGTGGAGGAAGTACCACTGTTGCGTCACCAGAATGGACACCTGCATTTTCTACGTGTTCAGAAATTGCATAGATGAGAAGTTCTCCATTTCCTGCAACAGCATCAATTTCAATCTCCCTTGCCCCTACTTCAAATTTTGATACTACTACAGGGGCTTCTGAGGTGATTTTTATCGCTTTGGAAAGATAGCTTTGAAGCTCTGTTTCAGATCGAGCTACCGCCATTGCTGCTCCTGAGAGAACATAGCTTGGGCGAATAAGTACTGGGTATCCCACTTTTGTGGAAAAGTGTTTGGCGCTTTCAAGGCTTGAAAATTCATTCCACTTTGGCTGATCGATTTCTAATGTGTCCAGAAGTGCTGAAAAAATTTGACGAGATTCAGCTTGATGGATACTTTCACATGTTGTTCCAAAAATTTTTACATGAGATTCTCCCAATTTTTTGGCAAGATTATTAGGAATTTGACCACCACAAAAGGGGACTACTCCTTCAGGATTTTCTAATTCATAAATATCCAACACTCTCTCAAGTGAAAGCTCATCGAAATACAACTTGTCACAAGTATCATAGTCTGTAGAAACAGTCTCAGGATTATAGTTGATCATAATCGTTTCAAACTTCTTTTTTCTCAAAGTATTCACCGCGTTTACACAGCTCCAGTCAAACTCCACGGAAGAACCAATGCAATAGGGACCAGAGCCAAGGACAATTGCCTTCTTTGTTTGCTTTGATGCAGGCAAAGTGTCACTTTCACTTCCATGATAGGTAAGATAGAGATAATTTGTTTTTGCAGGAAATTCTCCGGCAAGAGTGTCAATTTGCTTTACGATGGGAACTATCCCCATCTCTTTTCGTCTTTTCCGAACTTCAGATTCAGAGATTTTTTCTTCTCCCAAAATCTTGGATATCTGTGCATCAGAAAATCCTTCTTTTTTAACATGTTGAAGCAGTCCAGGCTTTGCAAATAATTTTTTCACTCCTTGAGATTTTATTTTTTTCTCAGTACTCAAAATACGTTCGATTTTCCCCAAAAACCATTCGTCTATTTTTGTAATCTTTGCGATTTCCTGTATGGTCATTCCTTTTTTGAGCGCTTCGTATATAGCAAAAACACGTGTAGGAGTCGGATTTTTCAGAGCTTTTTTGAGATCCCCGATGTCAAAGGGGTGATGGGTCAATCCATGTGCTCCAATCTGAAGCATTCTGAGACCTTTTTGAAGCACTTCTTCAAAATTTCTTCCCAGAGCCATGATTTCTCCCACACTTTTCATTTCAGATGAGATAAAGTGCGATACTTTTCGAAATTTGTTTAAATCCCAACGGGGAATTTTGAGCGCAACATAATCTAATGCTGGCTCAAAAAAAGCAGAAGTTTCTTCGGTAACTGAATTTCTGAGTTCATCAAGTCGATATCCCAAGGCGAGCTTGGCAGCGATGTATGCAAGCGGATACCCCGTGGCTTTTGAAGCGAGGGCAGATGATCTGGAAAGCCGTGCATTGACTTCTATTACCCGATACTCTTCTGAATGGGGATCAAGTGCGTACTGAATATTGCATTCTCCTATAATTCCTAAATGCCGAATGACCTTAATGGCCATTGTCCTTAATTTTTGATATTCACGATTATTAAGCGTTTGTGAGGGAGCAATAACAATGGACTCTCCAGTATGAATCCCCAAAGGATCAAAGTTTTCCATGTTGCAGACGGTGATGCAATTATCGGCAACATCACGCACTACTTCATATTCGATTTCTTTCCATCCTTTCAGGCTTTCTTCTACCAAGATCTGTGGAGAGTAGGCAAAAGCGTTTTTGATAAGTGTATCGAATTGCTTTTGGGTGTTGGCAAATCCACTTCCTCCACCTCCTAGGGTATATGCGGCCCGAATAATTACAGGAAATCCAATTTCTTTCAGAGCTTTTTTGGCTGCTGTTTTGTTTTTACAGGCAATAGATACTGGGTATTGAATTCCAATTTTATCAAGTTCTTCGTTAAATTTTTTCCGATCTTCTGTTTTTTGAATGGTTGCAACAGGTGTCCCCAGCACTCGAACATTATGTTTCTTCAGAATTCCTTTTCTCTTGAGTGCAGTACCACAATTAAGCGCTGTTTGTCCTCCCCAGGCCAGCATAATACCGTCTGGTTTTTCTTTTTGGATAATACGCGTTACCACCTCTGGAGTGATAGGGAGAAAATATACTCTATCGGCAACTCCTTCTGAGGTCTGTATGGTGGCAATATTTGGGTTTACCAAGATGACTTTAATGCCTTCTTCGTGCAAGGCTTTGATAGCTTGAGAACCGGAATAATCAAATTCACCAGCTTGTCCAATTTGAAGAGCGCCCGATCCCAGGAGGAGAACCTTCTTAGGAAACGAACGGCGATTTTTTTTGGCCGACACTAGGTTTTTACTTCTAAAAAATTTTCCAACGCATTGTGTTCTGTTTTCACTTTTTTGGCAACAAGAATTCTTCCCTGAAGGAGAACTCTAAACCTTGGATTGCAAATATTTGCTTTTATCTTAAATTTTTTAAATTGAAGTATGTTTTTACAGAACTTAATTTATCTTAAGATAAAGATATTCGGGTCTATAGAGGGAATCTCGACAAAAAATAAATTTATGATTATAATACTAATGCTTTTTTATTTACAATACAATGGCGATGGACTTCATAGAAATGGCGTCAGAGACACAATATCTTGGAGAACACATAAGGGATATGTTTAAAAGAGAATTTGGAGAACAATTCGAAACGATTATGAATTCTTGTACAATAGAAGCTTTACAAGGTTCAACACAGGAGCGTATTCATAATACTATAAGACTTGTATCTGGCGATCTTGCAGGATGTTCTTGTGATTTTAATAGACCAACAATTTTAGCGAATTTAAAAGAAGGGAAAGTGGAGGATTTCTCGGCTCTTCCAGATTGGTTATATACTTTGTTGGAGGAGGAAGTGGAAAGAAGAGCTGCCGAATAAATGATCAGAATTTTTAAGTGCTGAAGACACTATCCTCAAATTCTTTCTCCTCTCCAACAATCTTAAATCGTGTTTGCAGTTCCAATTTTCCGGGAATAGTGAATCCAGAAGCTTTCTTGTGGCCACCTCCACCCAAACGTCCCGCAATTTCCGTGAGATCTACATCGTCTCTGAGGGTCCGAAGTGATCCTTTGACTTGGCCATTTATTTCCGTCAGGAGGAGTGAAAATTTGGCATCAGGTACTGCGTTGAGATAGTCCACCACTCCTGTTAAATCCGGTTTACTGGTATTGGTTTCTGTAAAATCTCTATCAGAAACGGTAGAGATGGTAATGTTTTCCGGGGTTTGAGTAATACGCTTCATAACTCTGCCCCAAAGCCTCAAGACATCTACGCTATTGTTTTTAAATACATAGCCTATGATATCTTTGAGTCGTGCTCCTTTTTTCATAAGCTGGGAAGCGATGCGATGCACATCTGCGGTTGCATTAGAGTGCTTAAGAGAGCCAGTGTCAGTATAAAGCCCTGTCATAAGGCATGTGGCAATGCGCGGAGTAATCTTCCACTTAAGTTCATCAAAGAGGTTTGTGAGAATCTGTGTTGTAGATGCTGACTCAGTATCGACCAAGTTCCATTTTCCAAAATGATCATTGGAAGGATGATGATCAATATTGATGAGAGGATATGTGCCCCCATATATTTCCCCATGGGTTTCTTTGATTCCCGCCATATAGTCAGCTCCGCAATCAAGCATGATGGCAAGGTCAAAGTTACCAGGATCAAATTCATGTACTACTTCTTCACTATTGGGAAGAAAATAGAATGATTCGGGAATTTGATCGATGCAAAAAAATGTTGGTTTTTTTTTCAATTTACCTAACATTTCATACATACCAAGCGCTGAACCGATGGCATCTCCATCAGGATTTCGGTGTGTAATAATCAGGATATTTTTGGCATTTGTGATCGCTTTGCCTGCCTGCGCAATAATACTTTTTTCAGATACCATTCATGTCAAATCAAGGAGATCATTTTCCTTCAAATCATGTTTTCCTCCAAGGAAGTTGGCTTGCGGAAATAAAGAGATAGTTGAAGAGTTATAATTAGCGATGGTTTTTGCTGTTGTGCTGAGGTTTTTAACGGCGGAATTAATTCCGCCGTTACCTGATATAAAAACTTCCCTGTTCTTTTTGATGCCAAAAAGAACCAAAAAGCTTTCTCCATTGGAATAAATTTAGAATATCCCATTCACTCACTCCACAAAAATTGCAAGCCTCCAATTCTTCCCACATGCAATTTTTATCGTTTTATTCGTGAGGAATATTCACTAAATTTATTCCAATGGAGAATTATGAATTCAGCAAAGGATGGAATAATTATTTTCCTATTACTTAAGAGCTAAAAGCTTATAGTTTTTTTTCTAAAACAACTTCTCAAAGAATCCTTTTTCTTTCACATTCATTTTGGCTTCTTTTGCCAGTTCTTTGTAATGTTCTTTTTCCTTCGTCGAAATTTTCTTTGGGATATCTATAATTATTGTTACCAAATGATCACCATTACTGTTTTTTCCCAAGACAGGTGCTCCTTTGTATCGAATACGAAAAACCTTACCGCTTTGGGTGCCAGGAGGTATTTTAATCGTCTCTGTGCTATGTACTGTTTTTACCACAATGTCATCCCCCAAAATAGCCTGAAGAACATGAATATGTATTGTGCTTAAGATATTATCCCCGTCACGCTCAAAATCTTTAGAAGCAGTCACACGAATGTAGACCAACAGATCTCCTGATGGGGTACCTCTCTCTCCTGCCTCTCCCTTTCCCCCCAGCCTCAAAAGGGCGTCGTCATATACACCTGGTGGAATGTTTACCCTGAGGGTTCGTTTTTCTTTGGTGCGACCAGTTCCGCTACAGGTTTTACACGGTTTCTCTGGAGTGCGACCTTCTCCTTGGCATTGGGCACACGTGGCAGTTGTTCTGATGTTTCCGAGCGGTGTTTGCTGGGTTCTGGAAATACTTCCAGTGCCAGAACAGGTAGCACATGTTACAAACTTTGATCCTTTTTCAACAGCTTTTCCTTCACAGGAAGAGCAAGTTTCAAAACTGTCAGTAACAATATCTTTTTGGATACCAGTAATACTCTCCATAAAAGAGAGAGATACTTGTATTTTGATATCTCTTCCTCGTGAAGGCCCTCTTTTTCGGCCTCCTCCTCCAAAAAAACTTTCAAAAATATCACCGAGATCTTCAAATCCACCAAATTCTTCTCCATTAAATCCTCCAAATCCACTATTAGAACCTCCTCCAAAAGGGCTTCCGGTAGTTCCAAATTGGTCATATTGTGATTTTTTCTGGGCGTCAGAAAGAATTTCATAGGCACCTTGTATCTCTTTAAATTTCTCTACAGCACCTTCTTCTTTATTGACATCAGGATGATACTTAGCAGCAAGTTTTCTATATGCACGCTTTATTTCATCTTCAGACGCTCCTTTTTTCAAGCCAAGAATTTCATAGAGATCTTTCATCAAAATTTTAGAATAGCTCAGTACATGCTACCCTTCCGATTTCTTTTTGTCAATCTCAAGCCGAGAGTGCTAACTCCATTTTTGAAAAATAATTTTCCGTATACATAGGAAAGAACAGCCATTAATTATGGCTGCTCTTTTATATTTTTTATCTCATATGTTCTTATTTATTGCATTTCTTCAGCGGGAGGTATTTCAAGAAGTTCATCCATGGAAACGGCGTCTACTGGTTTTTGAATGCTGATTGGCTCATTAAAGTATTCACTTACGAACATTTTAAGAGAGATCAAAGAGAGCTCTGGTGCGAGATTGGCACCTCGAAAATAAAGACGAGCTTTTGTGGTATTGGGATCCTGAGGATTTACAACTACAGAGATGATCAGAGTAATTTTTTTTAGGAAATCCTGTATATCATTTATTGCCTGAACCTCAAGTGGATCATCTGCTATTTCTGCCATTTTCTTCAATAAATTAATTGTCCCCAACTTGTTAAGTCTCAAAATATAGGCGGTACGTGTTTCAGAGATTTCTTTTTTTGTAAGGGTAAATATTTCACCTTGTTCCAATGACTCAAAAAATATTGTCAGCATTTCCCGATCAGTTTCGCTCAAATCCTCATCCTGCAAGAGTTGAGTTTTCATATCCTCATATCCAAAGTGGGAAGCATTTTCTGGCCAAGTGCGAAAAATGTCTTCTCCCTCTTCGCCGAGTTCTTCTAAAGACATTACCATCCACTGCTGGAGGAAAGGAGGAGGAGCTGTATCATCGTCACCAATAAACATTTCAAAATCATGAAGGATCATATACATATCTTCGGGAAAAAGACGTATCTCTGCATCCGCAGAAATATCGGCTTCTTCACCTGTTGTGAAGTTTTGTCCAGAAAAAGAAACGGTAAATCGTTCCTGAATATGTTTTTTCAAGACATCAACCAGTACTGTTATTCTGCCGCGCATGGTCCCTCTTATATTTTCTGCTTTCACAACGCCATTAAACCGAACATTCGCTCGTGCAGTATTCAACTCTGGAATACTGTTTTCTTGGAGACGTAAGAACTCATCCCAAAGCTCTGGAGTGTTCTGCGCTTGGACAGTTGAGAATGAAAAAGTGCAAAGAAACAAGAGAGCACACATGCCTCGTAGTATTTGATGCAAATCCATAATATTCAAAAAAAAGTGTGACGATTCTACAAGAGAAAACACTAAGGCGCAAATTTTAAAAATCAATACATATCCTCAATCTCTGCACAGATCGCCATTACTTTTCGAGCAACAGTTGTCCAATGAAACTGAGGAGAAGACGCTCTTTGAAACCCTTTTTCCCTCAATTCTTTTCGCATATTTTTTCTCACGTACATGTTTTCAAGAGCATCCGTCATATCTGAAATGGAAGTAGGATCAAAAGAAAGAGCGGCATCTCCATACACTTCCGGAAGAGAAGCTTTTTGCGAACTGAGAACGGGAACACCACATGCCATTGCTTCCAATACTGGCATTCCAAAGCCTTCAAAGAGTGAAGGATACACAAATGCTATTGCGGATGAAAAGAGAGCAGCCTTTTCAGTTTCTTCGATATGTCCGGGAAATAAGATGTTCGGATGATCAGCAATATGCATGTGAGCAAATATTTTAGGATCTGCAGTTCCCGCAATGACGAGAAAAAAATCTTCAGTATCATGTATTTTTTGGAATCGACAAAATGCTTCTATGAGGGCGGAGATATTTTTACGGGGTTCTAAAGTAGAAAGAGTTAGAAAAAAATTTTCGGGAAGCTTATATTTTTTTCGTACTGCTTCTTTTTCCATATCGTCCGTAATGGGTCTGAGTGCTTCTGAAACACCGGCACCAATGACTGATATTTTTTCTGAAGAGACGCCCAATTCTTGGACAATATCGTCTTTTGTATGTCGAGATGGAGTAAAGATGTGAGTTGATTCTCTCGCCTCTTTTGTAAAGCGCACCAACCGATGCCATATACGAGTTTTGAGAGAAAATGTTTGTGGAAAATGCAAAGGAGAAAGATCATGAAAAAGACAAACTTTTTTGCACTTAGTCGAGACAGGAAATGGTCTGGGATCTGGTATAAAGGCGATATCAAACTCTACTATCTCCCCATCCATCTTTTTTATTTGTTTTTTGACCAGAGTATCGATTTTTGGAATGCGAAAAAGAGAAGATAAAAGCGTGAGAATAATATTTGGAATTTTGGTATGAATGTGAGTTGCATTAGGGAATGAAATGTCAGAAAAGCTTTCTGGGAGTGAAGTCAAAGAGTTTGTCCACAAATAAAAGCGCTCCTCTGGATAGTGCTCACAAAGGTTCTGAACTAAATTTTCTCCAAACACGGTAACCCCAGAGACATGCTCGGTTTGAAGAGATCTAAGATCAACGAGAATGTTCATAATACTCTATATCTCAAAAGCTGTTCTATGGTTTCAAAAAAGGGGGGAAATGAAAAGAGGTTTCACTTCTTACTTGTGATATTTTTTTCCGAAGAGAATGGAGAGTCCACGATACAGTTGTTCTAAAAGCATAATGCGAAATAAATCGTGAGGAAATGTCATAGATGAAAATGAGATAATCTGATCTGATGTGTCTAAAACTTCCTGAGAAAGCCCCAGAGGACCACCAATAAGGAAGCATGCCTTCCCTCCTCCAATATCTCTGATGTTTTTTAAAAATTTTGAAAATTCCTGAGAAGACATTTGTGTGCCGTCAGGAGAAAGTGCAACAACGTGAGAATCTGGCGGTATTTTTTTGAGTAAAAAGAGACCTTCTCTTTTTTGAACTTCCCTTTTGGAAACAGAAGGAGTTATTTTTTCCTCAGGAACCACAGCAGATTGTATATCACAAATATTTTGAAGGAGATGTAGATATGTTATCTCTCCTTTTTGACACCAAGGTTCTTTTGTTTTCCCAACGGCAAGAATATGGATTTTCATAGCACTTTTTTCAAAATATACACATAATTTCGTATGAACAGAAGATATGGAATGAAGAGTAAACAAAATAAATTTTCTCTCGATTGAAGATCAAATCTTTTCTATACTGCTCAAGTATATTTGATCTTTCTTGAAAAATGAAAAAACTTTGGAGCATATTGGCGAAGAAGATGGAGCCACAGAAAAAACGAAGCCAGAAAAAAACAAAAGAAAAGAAATCTTCTGCACAAACAAAATCAAAAAAAAGAACAAACTTCCTTTCGGGAATGTTGTTTCTTCTGGTGGGAGGTTTGATGTGTATTTTTACTGCTTTACTGCTTTTTGACAGAGTTTTTGTTCCTTCTGATCTCGAGAAAATTATTCCAGAAAAAGATTTGATTGCTTTTGTGAATGTCGAAAGATTTGAAAATTTTTCTGAAACTCAAAATTCCTCCCCAGAATGGGAACAGGCACTTAAAAAAATAGAAGCATTTTTCTTTGACTTCCATCCAGACGAAATTATCAGATGGAGAGGGAAAAGAGGAGGAATCGCTGTGTATGGATCTTCCAGCAACACTCCCTCACGAATTACATTTGTCTCTATAGGAAATAAAAAAGCGCTTTCTGAATACCTTGCTTCTCAGAAAAGGGTTGAAAGAGAAGACTTCTCAGGTCACACCATACTCACACTTTCTTCCCCTCGAGCTCAATATTGCTTTGTTTTGAAAGGATATTTCACGTGTTCACAAGAGAAAGAAAGCATTGTCATGCTCTTGAGTGCTCAAAAAGAAGCAGAGTCTTCTCTTTTTTTGAGTCAGGATTTTGAACGTACAGTTGCAGAGCTTCCGAGAAATCACATTATGAGACTCTTTATAAGAAGTAAGCCATTTCTTACTTCTCATATACAAACAAATGAATATCGGACACTGATGCCACTCTTTCAAGTAGCGTCTGAAGTAGGCATGGCTCTTACTGAAAACAGAAGAAACAATGCTCTTGAATCACATATACTGCTGTATCGGGAAGAGATCTCTCCAGAGAAAGATCTCAGTAATGAAGCTCTTGAGTTTACAGGAGGAACACCCTCACTCTTGTCCTATATACCTCGAAATGCCCATGCCTTCATATGGGGGAATGATTTTACAGAAGATTTTTTGCAGGGACTTACGTATTTTGATTCGGTCGATAGTACTTTTCGTGAAAGATTTCAAAATATTCTTTCTCAAAAAATATCTCAATTTTTTGGTGAAGGTATATCTTGGACGTTTGATATTCTTCCCCTCCTTGAGGGTGAGTTTGTTGTGGGAAGCGACCAAAAGGCACAAGAGATTTTTGTTCTCTTGAGAGTTTCTGATACAGAATTTGCATCAAACAAGCTGGAAAAATTTAAAGTATCTCTTGAAAAGATGTCTTCGAGATTCCTTCCTCGGATTATAGAAAATACATTAGAAGATGGAAGCACCATACGAGAAATATTTCCCGAAGAGGTAAATATTTCTGTAAATGACACAGAAGAAGATGGAGTAAGGATGATTTCTTTTGGCTTAAGAGATCTTGAAAACCAAAGCACAAAATTTGTGTTGGCTCAAAAAGGGAAGATTTTAATGTTTTCAACTTTCGAGAATGCATCAGAAAATATTCTTCAAAAAAGAGAAACCCCAGACATACTTCAAAATTTTCCTCTTCGATTTGCTGGATCTTCAGAAGAAGTTTTTGTCATTACAGAAGACTTTCTTTCTTCAAAATTTTCTAATTTAGGATCCCTTTTTCCTCCATTCGAAAAAATTTATGGAAAGATTGTGAATACTCCACTTTTTTTCCGAATTCACACAGCTCTCCAAATGAGAAAAGAGTAATTACTCTTCAATAAAGAAGTGCTCATAATCCTCTTTGCGAACCATCTTTTTGAGAGAAAGGTATTCTGCATATTTTTCCATACGCACCATTCCCAAATGCCCACCTGCCTGAATCGCATTAGGAATTTGTGTAACTTCTCCTCTTCGAATTAAGTTTCGGACTCCGGCGTTTACCACCATGAGCTCAAACATAGCAACTCTCCCTGGCTGATCAATACGAGGAGCTAACCGTTGAGAAAGGACTCCGATCAATGTGTCTGAGAGCTGTGCAAATATTTGTGATTGCTGATCAAGTGGAAAAGCAGCGGCAATACGAGAAACCGTTTGAGTCGCATTGAACGTGTGTAATGTGGAAAAAACGAGATGCCCTGTCTCTGCAAGGTTCATGGCAGTCATCATTGTTTCTGCATCACGCATTTCACCAATCATAATAACATCAGGATCTTCACGCAGAGCAGCTCTTAGTGAATTGGCAAAAGAAAGCGTATCGCTTCCGATTTCACGCTGAGAAATAATTGATTTTTTGGGATCAAAAATAAATTCAATGGGATCTTCAATAGTGATAATGTGCTCCACCCGTGTCTTATTAATATGCTCAAGCATTGCTTGCATAGAAGTTGATTTTCCAGATCCAGTAGGACCGGTTACAAGGATGAGCCCCTGACGTGACTGAATAAGCTTGTTAATAGCATGAGGGATGCCAAGCTCTTCTATGGTAAATGCTTCCGTTTCGATACGTCTCATGACAGCGGCAAGATTGTTTCTCTTGTAAAACAAATTTACACGGAACCCTGTCCCATCTGAATGTTCATAGTTAAAGTCAGATTCCCGCGTCCTTATGAGAGTCTCTTTCATGTTATCAGTAGGGATTATGCTGAAGATAATCCTTTCTGCTTGCTCTTTTGTGAGCTCTGGGAGGTTGTCCACAAAGTGAATATTTCCATTGATACGAAGTGCAATGCGTGAATTTGTGCTGAGATGGACATCGGAGGCTTTGTCTTTGATGGCAACGTCCAGAATATCATCCATGGCAATATTGTCAGCATTCCCTTCAATCTGGACATCTGTTATCTCTTCACTTTTTCCAGTTTGCTTTTGAGCGCTTGGGTTTCTGAGTAGAGTAATATCAATCTCTTTTATGGCGGAAGGAATAGTATCCTCTAGGAAAAGGTCGTCATCAAAAGACATGTGTTTTTATATAAAATATATCGTTTCATTATATCTCTTTTACGCCTAAAAATCAATGAAACTTAGGTACTGACTCCGGTCAAACACTTCCCTCCAATAGTATTTTATTTCTCCATTCGATAGTTTGGAGCATGTTGCGCAATAGCGACGTCATGCGGATGGCTTTCTTTCAGTGAGGCATTACTGATTTGTACGAATTTCGCATTTTTCTGAAGTTCAGAAAGGTTTTTGCACCCCTGGTATCCTAAAGATGATCTGAGTCCTCCGGAGAGCTGGTAAATCTCATTGCGAACGGAACCCTTAAAAAGGATTCGTCCTTCAACTCCCTCAGGAACAAACTTGGTATCTTCCTGTATTTCAGACTGACCATAGCGCTCATTTCCACCACCCTTCATGGCTGCTAATGATCCCATGCCACGATAGCTTTTGTACGTTTTTCCATTGGAATAAATGATTTCTCCAGGACTCTCTTCTGTGCCAGCAAAGAGTGAGCCGATCATGACAGCATTTGCACCTGCAGCCAGAGCTTTTACTGCGTCTCCAGAATACTTAATGCCTCCATCTGCAACAAGTGATAGTCCTTTTTTCTGCGCTGTTTTTGCACAATCGGAAATAGCAGAAAACTGAGGGATGCCCACACCAGCTATAATGCGTGTGGTACAGATAGACCCAGGTCCAATGCCGACTTTTACTCCATCTGCTCCAGCTTTTGCCAAAAATTCTACAGCTTCTGGAGTAGCAATATTTCCTCCAATTACCGTGATATTGGGATGATATTTCTTAATATATTTTACGGTATCACCAACTCCTCTGGAGTGTCCGTGAGCAGTATCTACCACCAGAATATCTACTCCTGCTGAAACCAGTTTTTCTACTCTTTCTTCCATATTTTTTGCTGGACCGACAGCTGCTGCGCAGAGCAATCTGTTTTCTGTGTCCAGTGAGGCAAGAGGAAAGTCTTGCTTTCGTTCCAAGTCTCTTCTGGTAACCATAGCCCGAAGTTCTTCATTCTGAGAAATTATAAGGAGCTTGGAGTGTTTGGATTCCTCCAAAATTTCATGTGCTTTTTCTAAGGAAGTTCCTTCTCCTGCAGTGAGGAGCTTGGCAACAGGTGTCATGCGTTTGGTAACTTTTTGGCTTCTGTGTCGATTAATAAAGTAATCATTGGCTGTTACGAGCCCCATGAGTTTGCCGCTTGCTTTTCCATTTTTCGTGATAGGTACAGCCTTATATCCGCAATCTCTGCGAATGTTATACACATCCTCAATAGTAGCATCGGGTGAAAGCACCACTGGCTCTTTGATAAATCCATTCTCAAATCTTTTGACAATAGCGACTTGATCTGCCTGATTTTCGGGAGATAGATTTTTGTGAATAACCCCTATTCCACCTGCAAGAGCCATTTCGATCGCCATATTGGACTCTGTGACAGTGTCCATGGCAGCAGAGAAAAAGGGGATTTGCAGGGTAATAGATTTTGATATTTTTATAGACGTATCTGTATCTTTCGGCAAAATTTCCGAATACTGTGGAGCTAAAAGAACGTCATCAAATGTTAGTTTTTTCGGAAAATCATTTATCATTTTCAGGAATTCAAAAAAATCGAGAACTTTTGACTATCTTCTCTCATTTTTTAGGGTTTTGCAAATGGTTTTTAACTTTTCTCTCACAGAGACTGGAGCCGGTGCCTTATCAAAGAAATCACAATCGACTCAGGAGCAATAGGAAGAGCAGCGCAATGATGTTTTTTTTCATCATCATATTCGATATACAATATGTTTCTGTGAGGAAAAGCAATACCTCCAATATAAATATATGAATCACCTGCTTTTTTGGCTACTTCTGAAATCTCTCCTAATGTCAAGGAACTACCAAGTGTTTTTACTTCAAATATTTCATCTTTGAGATGAATACCATATATATCATTGAGCCTCGAGAGTTCAGAGTCTTCTTTTTTATCTGCAAAAAGAAACTGAGTTTTTCTTGGATCTCGAGGTGATGCGATAGAACCATATTCAGTGTAAGTGTGCTGCACTACAAGGTCGCGTGATCGTGTCCATGCCCTTAATAGAGGTTTTCGTGTACTGAGAGGAGATTGCGAGGATGGTGTTTTTCTTCGATGCATGAGAAAAAAGCAAGAAGTGCCACACTTTATTGACAAATTCCCATCATGTCAAATTGTGGTTTTTGATAAATTCCCAGAGGCAATGCTTTGTTTCAGATATTTATAAAGTATGACACACAATATTGTGGACCGAGGAAAATTCCATGTGCCTTTTAAAGAATCAGTTTTTGTAAACATTAGGCAGCTTTTTGCTCGGGTTCAAGAACGCTTTCTGCTACTTGATCCCTGAATGATACGCTCTCATTAGTGAGAAGTCCGCTCAAAGAGATAGCACTTGTTATTCCATCTTGTATCTCTTTTCTTGTTGCCCTCATCATTCTGAGAACTTCAAATATGTTGCTTTTTGTTCTCAGGACTTCAACTCCTTTTGGGTCGGCTATAAAATCGTCATATGAAGCATAATGTCCGGGTAAATTTACACAAAATTCAGACGCAACTCTTTCAATGGCAGCTTCACATATATCATCTATAAGGTTTCGTCGATCAGGTCTCTTATGAGATAAGGCATGCTTCTTTACTATCTCTCTGTCTCTATCTTGTATATATGGAGCAAGAGTAGCAAGACTGTCGGACAAAGATTGTGTTTCTCCCTGAGGAGAAACACTTGGATTCTGTATGAACATTCCCGTCTCACTTATGGCTGTTATCACTTTATGCCTTGGGAGCAGTAAAGTTGTTTCATGTGGGACGATAGCTTCTCTCTCCAGGATTGAAGATGGGATTTCTTCCGGCTCTACACGGTCTTGTGGGTTAGCGGCGTTATTGCTCAGTATAAACAGTGGTTGATCGTCTAATAGATTGTCATGAACTGTGAGCACAGCACCTGGCAAACGGAGCAGATATATCTTTTTTCGTATTCCAACAATTCTTTCCTGAATTCTCTCTTTTGCTTCATCAGAAAGATAAGGAAGAAGAGTTTGTATCACTTCTCTTGGAACCAAAAGCTGCAATTCTCGAAGTGTAGCTTTCCTCCGCCGAAGATCCGCTCTTGTTTCATGCAATGGCAACAATCCAAGGACTAAATGCTCGATGCCTCCTTTAATTTTCTTTGATATTTGTTCTCGATAAAATGAGATCTGATCTTCTTCTGAGGAAAGTTCTTCATTATCAAGTACTGCCAAGAGAACTGAATCTGGTTCTTTATTTTCCTCAGTGGCAAGGATTTCACCTATTACCCGACAAAACGCATATGTACTCTCTTCAAGTGCAGCCATGCTGCCGCGATCTTCTGCGATTTTCTGCGCCGCCGAAAGGTATGAATCCACTACCTCATCTGTAGAGATAGCGTCGTAGAGTCTTTTGATTTTTGACATAAATCCTTAAAAGAAACAACAGACAAAATACTATTCTCTTTACATTGAAATCGCAAATTTCAACGCAGTTTTTTATTGACATCTTGGTGGCATATTTCACTTCAAAAACTGCTTATCCTTGCTCTTTGTTCCAAAATCCTCAAAAATAGCTTCGCATGAAATACCGCACAGAACATGACAGTTTGGGAGAAGTGCACGTTCCTTCTCAGCATTATTGGGGAGCTCAGACTCAGCGTTCACTCCATAACTTTCAAATTGGAGATCAATTGATGCCAAAATCAATTATCTTGGCATATGCGGTGATCAAATCTGCTGCTGCAGAGACAAATGCAGAGCTCAGGATTATTCCTAAATCAAAAGCACGTCTGATCATTCGAGTGTGCAATGAAATACGGGAGGGAAAATTGGACAATGAGTTTCCTTTGGTTATTTGGCAAACAGGCTCTGGTACACAGACAAATATGAACATGAATGAAGTAATTGCCAGTAGAGCACACATACTCAGTGGCGGAAAACTTTCTGATAAGGAAAAGATTCTGCATCCAAATGATGATGTAAATGCCTCACAATCCTCCAATGATACGTTTCCAACGGCAATGCATATTGCTTCTTATACAGCACTCAAGAACCAATTCATACCTGCTCTTACAGGTCTTCTGAAGACCTGTGAAAAAAAATCAAAACAGTTCCAGAAAGTAGTAAAAATAGGACGCACACACCTGATGGATGCCGTCCCCTTGACTCTTGGTCAAGAATTTTCCGGGTATTCAGCCCAACTGGAAGATGCTCTCAATACAGTCCAAGAAGCTCTTCCAAACCTTGCAAAACTTCCACTTGGAGGAACCGCCGTGGGCACGGGGATAAATGCTCCAAAAGAGTTTGGCCCAAAGGCAATACGATGTATTGCCCGGATGACCAAAATGCCCTTCAAACCTGCAAAAAATAGATTTGCTCTTATTGCATCTCATGATGCATTGGTCAAAGCGCACTCAGCCCTCAAACAAGCAGCAGTAGCACTCAACAAAATATCAAATGACATCAGACTCCTTGCTTCCGGACCACGAACAGGAATAGGAGAGCTGATCCTTCCTGCGAATGAACCAGGATCATCCATCATGCCAGGAAAAGTAAATCCTACTCAATGTGAAGCTTTGACAATGGTATGTACACGCGTAATGGGAAATGATGTCACTATGAGTATTGCCGGGTCGAATGGACATTTAGAACTCAACACTTATAAGCCATTGATGGCCTATACACTTCTAGAATCTGCTCAGCTTCTTACAGATGTGATACATTCTTTTGAAAAAAATTGTGTAAGAGGATTGAAGGCAAACACAGAGGTAATTCAAAAGCATGTGAAAAATTCTTTGATGCTTGTGACAGCACTTGCGCCTCACATTAGCTACGAAAGAGCTGCAAAAATTGCTCATATGGCTCATAAAAAGGGAACTACTTTGCAGGAAGAGGCAATAAAAAGTGGTTTTGTAACAGAGAAACAATTTCACGAGTGGATAAAAGTCGAGACGATGACGAAAAAAACCTAATTTATAGAAACCATAGAGAGGGCGACTCAAAAGAAGTCTTGCATTGCTCAATCGTTTTGCCTACACTTTGCTCCCGTAATTTGAGCTTTGTTCTTCCATGAAAACAGGAATTCATCCCACTCAGCATCAGACGCAGGTCACATGTTCATGTGGTGCAAAATACACGATCAATGGAACGCTAAAAAAGCTTCATACAGAAATTTGTATGAAGTGTCATCCGCATTATACTGGTAAGAAAAAGTTGGTAGACACCGAAGGACGTGTAGAAAAATTTATGGCAAAATTTAAAGATCAAGATGGGTCAGAATCAACACCTTCGACGACTCCAAAAAGTGCGACGAAAAAAGAAAAAGACCAAAAAGATGAAGAATCCAAACAAGAAAAAATAAACGACGAACAAAAAGAAGAGGAGAATTCTGATGATGGGTCAGAAATATCAGAGGAAGATTCTTCTGAAAAAAATGAAGAAGGTCAAAAAGAGAAAAAAGGGAGGAAAAAATAAGAGGGATTTACAAAAGTATATACTTATGTTATTATAATACATAAGATTTTCTTGCTCTGTTCTCTATGAAGAGAAATATTGTTGTCACTCTCGGCGTTTTGGTATTTTGTGTTTCCCTCTGGCAAGCACAAAGTGTATCTGCCAATAGGGGCCTCTATCGATACCAGTATAAGCATGGAATTGTATCGTCAGAAGAGACAACTTCTTTTTCACAAGGTACTCAAGAAGATTTTTGTGGAGAGCTGAAAAGATTTAACAATAAGGGATCTTGCGTTGCTCTTCTGAAGAGACAGGGAAACATATCTCTTCTTCAAAAACAGATATTTCAACAAGGAGAAAATCTCAATCTCAAACTTCTGTTTTGCCGGAAACTTGCCAATACCTCTGATAAAAATTTGTGTAATAAAGTCTTAAAAAGACAAAATATGTATTTTCATGAGAAAGAAGAAATTCTTTTGCGTGCAAAAACAGGGGCGCTTACCTCAGAAATTTGCACTACTATTGCCAACGATGACAACAAAAGACTTTGTTCCTTCGAGCTTTGGAAGCAAAATCAAAATTGCTCCAAACAAGTTATATCTGAAAATAAAATTATCGTTGATTTACAGAATCAACTCCTTTATGGGGTAAAGGATTGTCGATTAGAAGTATACTCCCGAATTATAACTGGTAAAAACACTACTCCAACGCCGGCAGGAACTTTTCAGGTATACAACAGAAGAGGTCCTCATCATATGCAGCAACAGTGGTATGTTACGAAGGCGTTTTACTATTCGGGAGACTATGCTATTCACGATGCAACTTGGAGGACCGAATCTTATATGTGGAATGTAGATTGGCGAAAATGGGGAGGATCACATGGGTGTGTAAATACTCCTTCAGAAGCTATGCAGATTATTTGGAACGAATTTGATGTCGGGAGTTCAGTAGAAGTGTATCGAGTTCTTCCAGAAGATATCGCTCTTGAACTACGAAAAAAAGTTGGTTCTCGAGAGCCAACCCTTCCAGATTCAGGTCAATATTAAGAGTGATCTGATTATTCTTTCTTTTCTGCGGTTACTCCCATAATTTCTTGGAGCGCTTCCAATGGACTCAGGTCTTCTTTTTTGTCATCTTCTTCAGGTTCTTCCATGATGGTCGGTTCGAGTTGTACTTCAGAAAGTATGCAGGAGATTCGTATTTCTTGAGAAAAAACTTCTTGAAACGCATTCAGGAGCTCTCTCGTATGTTCGATCTTCTCTACTTGCTCTTTCCATGTTTCTGCTGGGAATGAAAGAGTCAGGGTTTTTTCTGTAAAATCAGTAATATTAGCGTTTTTTAAGGACATTCTCAGGAGTGAACCGGAAGTTTTTTCAATAATCTGTGGCCATGCAGATTTAATCCCTTTAAGATTTAGTTCTGGAGCAATAAAATCAGCTTTTTTTTCATCTTTCTCTGCTGGAAGAGTCTTATCTTCCTGTGACAAATCCTGTTCTTCCTTTTTCTTTTGTATATCTTTTTGTTTTTGAACATTTTCTTTTTTCTCTCCCCCAAAAATACCAAAAATTTTCCCATCATCTTCAGGTTTTTTATTACTCAAAATAGTCGCTTTTACGATAGCTATTTCAAGAGGTAATTGAGGGATGACTGCGAATTTTATTTTTCGCTGAGCTTCATCAAAAACCTCTGCAAGCTCTATAAAAGATGCAATTCCTTCATCCTTTTTAGATGCTTCCAATATTTTTTCCCTGAGAAGAAGCAAAAAACTTCGTACAAACTCAGAAAGAGAAAATCCTTCTCGTACTATGTTATCAAGTTTTTCTAGTGCTCCAGAAGCATCGGAGGATTCTATTTTTTCCAAAAACTCTTCTACAATTGTTGCTGAAACCAGCCCCATCTGATTTCTCAGGGTATCTGCAGTAATTTTTCCACTCACTGAGTGTTGTTCAAACAAAGATATTGCATCTCTGAGTCCGCCTCCTGCTTGGGAAGCAATAATCTCTAAGGCTTCTTTTTCTGCCGTTATATTTTCTTTTTCTGCGATAAACAAAAGTCTTTGCACAATGTCGCTCTGTGTGAGCCGTCTGAAAGAAAATTTTTGGCACCTACTCTGAATAGTTTCTGGAACCTTGTGAAGTTCTGTAGTAGCTAAGATGAAATATACAAAGTCAGGGGGTTCTTCTAAAGTCTTCAGAAGAGCGTTAAACGCCCCCATAGAAAGCATATGGACCTCATCAATAATATAGATTTTTGCTTTTCCAGAAGTAGGGGAAAACCCAATTTTATCCCTGAGGTCACGGATATGATCTACTCCAGTATTAGAAGCGGCATCTATCTCAATGACATCAACAAAGCGCTGCTCGTCAATTTCCTGACAGTTGGCACAATTATTACACGGTTCTCCTTGGCTTGTAGGCTTTTCGCAATTTAAGGCTTTGGCAAAGATTCGGGCAGTAGATGTTTTTCCTGTACCACGTGGACCTGAAAAGAGATATGCATGCACGACATTATCCTTTTGGAGTGAAGTCAGCAATATTTTTCGAACATGATCCTGACCAACAAGATCGGAAAATGTTTGTGGACGATAAGTGCGGTACCAGGACATAACTTTTGGTCAAAAGTTGAAAGTTTGAAAGTAAAAAGCTGTTGTCTTTGTCACTTCCTGGAGCCACAGCATACCAAAGAAGCTTTGGTGCGTACAGATATTAAATATGGCTCTAGAGTAGGAGATTTTAAAAATCTCTGATAATTTTGGACATTATAACAAAAATATCTTGATCTTTATAGTTCCATCGCCACTCACATTCTTTGAGGTGAAAGTTAAACTTGTGAGAAGCAATTCCGTTAAACTTAGAGAGTCTTCTTTTCGCAAAAGACCAAAAGGATTCAATACCATTTACATGACATTTTCCTCGTGCAAATTCATTTTCTGAGTGATGAATACGATAGTGATCATATCCATTGAGAATGAGTCCATCATAAGCTCTCCATCCATCAGTATGAATAGTTGATCCTTCTAGTATTTTTCCTTGAATAATAGGTAGGAGCTCTTTTCTGGAGCAATCTTTTACAATAGAAACAAATACCCTTCCTTCTCTTTGAAGGATTCCAAAGACAGGAGTCTTTCCTGCGGCTCCTCTTCCTCTCTTTCCTCTCACTCTCTTTGCTCCAAAGTAACTTTCATCAAGTTCAAATTCTCCAAAACTCTTTGACTGTGCTAAAGAGAACTTTGCAATCTTTTCTCTAAAAATATTAAAATATCGATCAACCGTTCTCCGATTGAGATCTAGAATATTTGCTGTTTTTGATGCATTGAGATCTTCACAAAAACACTTCAATATTTTTTTGATCTTATAATTCGATATTTTACTGTGTTTAAGCATGTTAAGAGAATAATTGAAGTAATTATTCTACTCAAGAGCCTTAAATATTTATAGTTTTCAGTTTTTGCTTTTTACTTTTTGTTGCTTTTCCGGCACAATGCCCCCACTATTTTTTGTTTTTCTTATGAAAAAATTTCTTTTTGGATTAATAAGTCTTTTTGTGTTTTCTGCATGTGGTCAGACTATTTCGGTTGATATCCCAGAGGGAAAAGTACTCCTCGAAGAATTTTCTGATCTGCAGTGCCCAGCATGTAAAGGGGCCCACCCCTTAGTAAAGGAATTACAGGATAATTTTGGAGATGACTTGATTATTCGCTTTGTACATTTTCCTCTCGAGCAAATTCACGAAAATGCATTTCATGCTGCTGAAGCTGCGGAGTGCGTGCGTGACCAAGACAATACAAACGAAATAAAATTCTGGGCTTTTGTGGAAGCAGCGTACGCAAATCAGTCATCACTGAATGATGAAACATTTGTAGGAATCGCACAAAATCTTGGTCTGGATACAGATGTATTTCAGGCATGTCTCACCTCTGGAGAGAAGTCAGCTCTTGTGAGAAAAGATATGGCAATAGGAAGAAAACGCCGAGTAAATGCAACTCCAACATTTTTTCTCAATGGTGAAAAGGTAGAAGACAGGAAATATGAGGTTTTGGTGAAGCAGATCGACCAACTTTTAGCAAAAGAAAGTACGGAGTAAGCGAAGTTTTCTTTCATCTGGTTCATGTTTTATATCAGCAAAGAATTTACTTTTGATGCAGCTCACTATTTACCGCTGTATAAGGGGAAATGTGAGAACCTGCATGGTCACACCTATAGAATTTGCGTTACCGTTAAAAATAAAGAGCTTACGGAAGGCATGGCATTTGATTTTGCAAAGCTTAAACGCATCATGAAAGAAGAGGTCTTTGATCTCTGGGATCATCAACTCATAAATGATACGGTAGAAAATCCGTCAGCAGAAAATATGTGTCAGTATGTGTGGGAGAGATTTTCTCAGCACAAAGAAATTGGAGACAAGCTCTATGAGGTGAAGATCTGGGAAACTCCTACCTCGTGTGCGACTTTGAGAAAAGAATAATTACTTTCTCCCCTCCTTTTTGAGGAGGGATAAGAAGAAGGTTGTGTGAAATTTAACCAATATTTCAACCATGAGCAGAATAAGAATTCCAATTGTAACAGCAGTGTTATCAACAATTATTTTTTGTATTGAAATGAGCTCCCCTTTTTCTATTAGTGAAATTATTAACAAATACCTTCCATGTGATCCGTGTTTCGGCATTTACGACATATATTTTATGGTATTGCTAATTGGTATTTTTATTTTATCTCTGATAATAATTGGATTTAGAATTTATAAAATGAGAAAGAATCTTTCCTAAATTTTAGAAGCACTTTTGCGGGAACTGACTTTGTTTATCCGCCTTCGGAGGACAGTCAGTTCCTGCTGTTTCAGAAACAATGAAAATAGATTGAATCGTCAAAAGTACAGTTTCTCAAAAATATAGAAACCGGCAAAGACGCCGGTTCCCGCGTGAGAAATATATCTAGAATACGAAAAATTCCAAAAATCCAAAAGAAAGATTCACTCTTCCGTGGCTTTGCTCCTAGCGCCAAGCTCTCCGCTCCTGGCTCTCACCCATACTTCTCCTGAGTTCTGAGTTTTCGATCGACCTCTCGTTTTTTAATAGACTCTCTCTTGTCGTATTTTCTCTTTCCCTTTGCAAGAGCAATACGCATCTTTGCTTTTCCGCGCACAAGACCCAGTTCTAACGGGACGACAGTATTCCCTTTTTCATTGAGTCCTTTTTCAAGGGATGCAATTTCTTTTTTGTGGAGCAAGAGTTTCCGTTCCCTGTTTTCATCTATGTTTTCTGAAGACGTTCTCCATCGTTTGATAAATCCGCTTTTCCAAAATGCTTCTCCACCGCGAACGGTGAGGAAACTTCCTTTCAAATGCACATTCCCTTCGCGGATACTTTTGATTTCAGCACCTCGCAACTCGAGACCTACTTCATATTTTTTCAAAAGTTCGTAATCAAATCGAGCACGCTTATTTTTTGCAATAATTTTCATTCTTGAATTTTTTCTAAGAAAAATTACATACAGGACAAAAATCTTTAAGCTCCTTTTGCCCCTTTAAGGAAGGAGACCAAGACCTCTCCAATACTTTCAGAAACTTCAATACTCTCGCCGAATTCTATTTTTTCAGAAATAACTTCTCCCATCCCAATCAAGCCAATAATAAGGCCTATCACAGAAAATATGGCTCCAATAATCCAAAATCGCATTACTACTTGCGATTCTGTCCATCCCTTCTGTTCAAAGTGATGATGTAAGGGAGCAATAAGGAACACTTTTTTTCCATTCCTCAGTTTTTTGGAAGTGAGCTGAATGATAATGGAAAGAGCTTCTATGACAAAAATAAATCCTACCAAGGGAAGAATCACAACCGCATCAATCATCATAGCAATGACCCCTAGAGTTGCGCCGAGCGCGAGTGAACCAGTGTCTCCCATAAAAAATTTTGCTGGAGGAACATTATGCCAAAGAAACGCCAAAAGAGCTCCGATAACTACCGCGCAAAATCCAGCAAGGAAAGAAAGCCCTTGAGCATATGCAATAGCCACAAATACGGCATAAGCAATGATGAGAAGTCCTCCTGCAAGCCCATCTAATCCGTCGGTAAAATTCACTGCATTTGCTGTGGCAACAATAATAAAAATAAATAAGGGGATATACCAAAGTCCGATATAAAAATCTCCCAGAGCAGGAATATGAATAGATGAATATCCCAATTTGAATGCGAACCAAAATGCTCCAACAGTGGCAAACATAAGAAGAAATGTTATTTTTGGAAGGAGTTCGAGCCCTTTTTTGGCGCCTACTCCTTTTACATTTAAGTAATCATCAATGGCCCCTAATATCCCCATCGCGATTAAGGTAAAAAGAGGAAGATAGACCTCACCTCGTTGCAAGAGAGAATGTTCTATGATTCCGGTAAAGGATAAATACCGAGAAAGAAGGATTACAACAAGCACTGTGCCCCAAATAAGAATACCTCCCATAGTGGGAGTACCTGTCTTTTTCATGTGAAGTGCTCTGTAGAGAGTTGCAGCTTTCCCATCCACACTTTCTTCGCGGATATTTTTCCCAAGTTTATATTTTCTGAGCAGCCCAACAAATGATCGAGTGCCTGCCAATGCAATACAAAATGCAGCAATGCTATAGCCAAAAATTTCGAATAAAAATGGGATGTGAGTCATTTCTCTTTTAAAGAAACCTAAAATCTCTAGAATGATAGCAGAATTCAATCTTTTCCTGCTATGCAATCGACTGATAAAAATCTTTCTCTTTTTCTTCCTGATGTCAGAAGCGGGTTTAATGTTGGATCATTTTTCCGTACAGCAGATGGCGTGGGAGTGAATCATATTTTTCTTGCAGGAATCACTCCATATCCGCCTCACAAAGAGATTATCAAGACTTCCTTGGATGCAGAAAAAATGGTTTCATGGAGTTATACAATAGATCCTTTAGAAGTTATTTCTAAACTAAAAAAGAAAAATATTCGTATTGTTGCCCTAGAGAACATTCCAAATGCCAAAAATATTTCAGAATTTACACCCACTTATCCACTTTGTCTTGTGGTGGGAAATGAAGTAGATGGGATTGCTCCAGATATTCTGAAGCATACTGATGAAGTTATCGTGATCCCTATGAAAGGGAAGAAGAAGAGTTTCAATGTGTCTATTGCTGGCAGTCTTGCTCTATGGCATATCGCGAATCATGGATCATGAATCTGAGATCCTGTACCATTGGAACACCTTATGACTCTTGCAGAACTTCTTTCAGTGGCAGAAAATCTTCAGAATAAAATTTCTGATGGCTGGCAATGCCTGAACCCAAACCAAATTACATCAGAAATTTCTGAGCTCCAAAAAGAAGCAAATAACCCTCATTTATGGAATGATGCTGACAATGCTCGCAAAGTAACTCAAAGACTCGCTTCACTTCAAAAAAAACAAGAACTCTGGAAAACACTTATTTCTGAGAGCACAGAGCTTTTGGAGCTTATTCAAATGACAAATGAAGAGGATACAGAAATTGTCGACCTTGAAAAAGAATATGAGATACTGCAACAAAAGTTTACCTCTGCAGAAACTGATTTATATCTTTCTGGTGAATATGATGATCGTGGGGCAATTGTGGAAATTGCCTCTGGAGCGGGAGGAGCAGAAGCACAGGATTTTGCAGAGATGCTCCTCAGGATGGAACTGAGATTTGCAGAGCGTATGGGATGGAAAGCAGAAATACTGGAAAAATCAGAGAACTCAGAAGCGGGCATCAAGAGTGCAACCCTTGAAATTACTGGAGAAAATGCGTTTGGGTATCTCCAGGGAGAAAAAGGGACTCATCGGCTCGTAAGACTCTCACCGTTTAATGCTAAAAACTTGAGACACACATCGTTCGCCGGTATTGCCGTCTCGCCATTATTGGAAGAGAGAGACACCAAAGATATTGTTCTTGAAGAAAAAGATCTCAGAATTGATACTTTTCGAGCTCAAGGAGCTGGAGGACAGCATGTGAATAAAACGGATTCTGCCATTCGTATTACCCATGTCCCCACTAGTATTGTAGTCAGTTGCCAGAGCAGTAGATCTCAGCATCAAAATAAAGACAAGGCTCTCCAAATTCTCAAATCTCGTCTCACAGAAGAAAGACATCTTGAAGAAGCAAGAAAACAAGCAGAGCTCAAAGGAGAACATATTTCTGCAGAGTGGGGGAGCCAAATACGAAATTATGTCCTTCATCCGTATAAACTCGTCAAAGATCTTCGAACAGAATATGAGAGCACCAATCCAGATGATGTTCTTGATGGTAATTTGGAGCCTTTTGTAAAAAAATATTTGGCATGGAAAGCGATGCAGAAAAATTTTAAATAACCCTCATTACAGAACTACACCATTTCGTGATTCGGGTCAGTTTTCCTTGACAAAAAATTTATAGCAATATATTATCATCTCCTTTTTAAAACTTGACCCCTCTTACAAATGACAGACTCTCCAGAACAAATGGCAGGATCTCCAGAACAAGGAATTAAGACAGCGACAGAAAAGCTTGAATCCCTGCTCGATATTAACGATCTCGATGAAGTTCAAGCAGGAATCCGTGAAGCAATTGCTATGTTACAACTACAACTGGAGGAGCTAGCAGCAGGAGGCAGAACTCAGCGCAAACTCTCGCCTGAGGATGCGAAAAAGACTTTAGATTCCCTTAGAACAAGATTTACTGACAATGTCCACCTCCATAAAGATCTCGAATGGAGCAGAGTCGAAACTGCACTTGAGGCAAATCCTGAGGCACTGTGGAGCGTGCATGAGATGGAGGTAGCAGGTCATGCCCCGGATGTATATGACTTTGATGAGAGTGGTTTTGATATTGGTACATGTTCTCAAGAGACTCCAGAAAGTGCAAGGAACTGTGTCTATGATAAAGAGGCAGCAGCGTGGTTAAAAGAAAAACATCCAGATGAAAGGTTTAATGGAAATGCTGTTGAGATGGCTGAAGCAATGGGTATAGACCTTATGACCCCAAAACAATGTAGAGACGTGCTTCAGGAGAAGGGGGGGTTTGACAAAAGAACTTGGAGTTGGCTCAAAACAAACTTAGATACAAGAAAAACTGGTTACGCCCTCAATGGTTCTCGTCCTGGTGATCTTGTTCGCGTGAATCGGGGTAATGCCAGTTTTCACAGTGGCGTTAGGGCGTGGCGTGGCTCGCTAAGGGTTTCATGGGCTTAGGCTTTGAATCTTAAATTTTTCTTAAACTTTAACTTTATCCTTGAAGACCGCCATGAGGCGGTCTTTCTTTATACGATTTTTACAGATATACTTTTTTCCTGACGGTGAATAGGAACCTCGCTTAGGCAGGGGCTACCGTACAATGTTCTTTTACAAATGGGGCTTTGCATGAAAGAAGAAGCCTAAAAAGTACATTCAAGAGTAGTAAACCCTTAGGTTTGAGTGAAGTTTTCCCTGAGAAGCAGGGTGAAAAATGATAAAGTTACAAGCAGACTATGGTTGTGACTGTGGGTCTGTACCGGATAAACTTCATCAACAAGCTGGTTACGCCCTCAATGGTAATCGTAATGGTGATAATGTTAACGTGAATCGGAATAATGCCAATAATCACAATGACAATAGGGCGTGGCGTGGCTCGATAAGGGTTTACATACTTTGTGTAGATTTCAACCATCCTCCCAACATTCTTCCAATCTCTTGTGCTTCTGATTGCAGTTGGAAGATACGGGTTTCGTTTGCCAGTTTGAGTTCCAACATAAGGCGGAGCTTGAAAGTAAGAACTTCCAAAGTTCCACTCGCTTTGAGGAGATATGGAGCTTTCATGGTTTTTGCTGCATTTTTTGCCATGACTAGATGCTCAAGGAGTGTAAGAATGCTGTCTTCGGCACTTTTGCCGAGTGTCAGTCTCCATCTCTTTGTCATGTGATCATTGACTTGGGTAAAATGCTTATACAGATCATAACTTTTATTGATAATGGGCAATGAAGAATTCATAAACTTGGGGTTAGAAAATATTTGGAAGGCATGGTTTGCCTTTCGGAAAGGAAAAAGGGAAACAGAAGAGATGCACGAATTTCAGTACCATTTGGAAGAGCGTCTTTTTGAGCTGTATCAAGACCTGAATGCAGGAACATATCGCCACGGTGCGTACAGATCTTTTACGGTCTGTGATAACAAACAACGGGAAATTTCCGTTTCTCCTATTCGCGACCGCGTTGTGCACCGACTGCTCTATGACTACCTCGTTCCTCTCTGGGATAAAACTTTCATTTATGATGCTTGGTCATGCCGGAAAGGGAAAGGACTGCTGGGAGCAATCGAGCGCACACATGGCTTTTTGCAATCGTATCCTCGTGCCTACATTTGGAGAGCGGATATTCGGAAGTTTTTTGATAATATCGATCAAAATGTACTCTTTGAATTGCTAAAAAGGAGGGTTCCTGATGTAAAAGCTCTGCTCATTATCCGTGAAGTACTCAAGAGCTACTGTACTCATAAGGAAGAAGTCGGTATGCCTATCGGCAATCTCACCAGCCAGATTTTCTCGAACATTTACATGAATGAACTGGATCGCTTTGTGAAGCATATACAGAAACCCAAAGCATATCTGCGGTATGGCGATGATTTTGTCTTGTTCGAGATGGAAAAAGAAAAGTTAGAAAATATGCGGACGGAAATAATTGCTTTTGTATCAGAACATCTAAAATTACCGCTGCATCCGAAAAATGACCTGATTTTCAAAGCAAAACACGGACTCAAGTTTCTTGGTACTGAACTCTGGTCTTCCGGAAGAAGACTTACCAAACGCAATAAAACCAGAATTGCCAGCAGATTGAGCTTGAGAAATGTTGCCAGTTACTCTGGGGTCATCTCCAAACACGGTGGCAGGAAAATGTTGAAGTGGTTTCATTGGAAAATGTGTAAACTGATCTCTTAAGAGTTTTCCTTTGACTTTTTTATACGGATCCCTAGAATCTATTGGCTCTTTTTAGACAAGGTCATGCCACGAGGAAAAAAGAAACAAGCAGTTGTATTTTATTCGCCCGAAGGGGGGCATATTATTGGGCATGGATACCACTGCAACAAAGCCAATGTAAAAAAGGATGAAGCTTTCAGAAAAATGTACGATTCAAAGAACAGAAAGTACGTTGTTCCGAAAGTAAAAACAGAAAAGCATTCTTAAGTCCTCCTCCTTAAAATTCCAAGCGAAACGATTCTTCTTTTGTGTGTAGCATAAGGGAGGACTCTTTTTCACATTCGATATTTTCTATTGCAGAATCAAAAGGATAACTGGCTACTCCCTCTGAAGTTTCAAATGGGAGAGAAGTTCTTTTAATATGCCAATTTGCATCTTGTATTGCAAAAAATATTTCTTCAGAATTCTCTGGATTTTGACACACTAAGTTTGGATTTTTTACTTCAGAGAGTGTAAATGAGGTCCTATTTTCCAGAAAAAAGAGGGAAATTTCATCATCTTTTCCCAGCAGAAGCATATTTTTTTGTAGAGGATGGAGAGTTATGCGTCCAGGAGCTTCGGGAAACGAAAGAATTTCAAACTTTTGTTTCTTCTGCACGTCTACTTCAAACAGAAAACTTTCAAGAAGCACGAAGGCGCGTTCCACATAGGGATCAGGAATAATTTGAGCAGCAGTGGTATCAAGAAATGAAAAATCTGCGAGAAACACATTCCCATTATCTTTTTTGAGAAACAATTGACCTGTTTCTTCAAAAAAATAATTCTTTTGCAAAGCGCTTTCTTCATGATTTGACACACTTTTCTCAATCGCAATAAGTTGTGGTACTTTTTGTGGTTCAAACTCTAGAGTATGGTTTTGGTTCCACAAAATTTTTACTTCTTGGGTAAAAACTTCATAATTCTCCGGTTGAATAGTTAATCGATAGGTTCTAGCAGGTAATTTGTATGTACATTCCAATTCATTACAAGATAATATTTCTCCTCGAAGCTGTTTTCCCGTTTTTATTTGCAGAGTAAATGGTGCCGGCGAAATGATGGTAAGCTCTCCTCGGTAAATCCATGTTCTCCATATCAGTATTCCTCCGAGAAGAAGGAGAGTTAAAAGAAGCAAGAGGATTGGTTTTTGAGAAAGGTGCACAGTAAAATTTATAAATTTTGGGAAAGAAAAAATAACTCAGCACATCGTTTTATTCAAAGGCATTTTCGAAGTGTTCTATATACGGTGGATTTTTGGAAAAATCTACAGTGACGACGTCTATACGCCAGTGAGTTTCTGAATCAATATCTTTTACCTGAAGATATTTGTATGCAGTGCGGCATAATTTTTCTTGTTTTTCAGAAGTAACAGATTCAGCAATTTCTCCAAATGATGTATTTCTTCTAGCTTTAACCTCTATGAAAATCAAATCTTCATTTTCATTTTCTGCCACAAGATCGATTTCTCCTTCACGAACGAGGAAATTTCGTTCCACGATAATATATCCTTTTTGTCGCAAAAAATTTGCAGCGATATCTTCTCCTAAGTCTCCAAATTTTCGAAGTTTTGTAGGCATTACAAAAATGGGAAAAAGACATTCCACATTGCAAGTGACCCCGCTGCAGCTATAGGGATTAGCAGGTTGTCATCAAGAGGGATGATCCCTACTTTCCATTCTGGAATTTCAAAAATCATAGCGATAAAACTTGCAATAAGGGCAGGGACAAGTGGAACAAAAATAAGGGCCACTAATGCTCCTAAGATCCATCCGATAACATGACCCTCTAGATTCTTTTTGGGGAACTTTGGAATTTTGACATACCCTAAAAACCGACCATAAAGGTGACATACGGCATCTGCTACTGCTAGGATCAAAATGCTGGCAAGTGCGATAGGCTGCGAGAAGAGAAAGCTTACTAGTGTTGCTCCCAGAAGGAAAAAGAACACTCCACGCCCTGGGAATTGAATAATATGTTCATCACGTTCAAAAAAAGACAGCATTTTTTTCAACAAAGATCTCTCCGAAGAAGGCGTCTTCCAATGCAGAATCAAAATACCAAAAAGAATGGTCAGAAGAGCAAGTGAGTATGAGTTTATAAGATCCAAGTATAGAAAAAGTGCAATTCCCGTTCCAAAACAGAGATGGAAGACCTGCCTGCGAATTTCTAAGAGAAAAACTTCTTTCACAAATGAAATTTTGCCCCAAAAAAGAGAGCAGGGGAAGATGATTGTTTTTTCAATTGGAGTACAAGCTGAACACAAGACCATGAAGCTTGCTTCATTGTATGCAATAAAAGCTCTATCATATTTTTATCAGAGAGTTGTTGAGAGTCATGGATTTATGCCGATGGGCATCTGTTCCTCCTTGGTTTATCTAGATAAATCCACCAGATCAACTCTCTTTCGCTCGAGATCAACATAGTACGCATTTTGAAATTCATCAATTCCCCGTATCAATAAACTATCGCAACTAGATTCATCCACATATAAGACATTGTGAAATCCTACCCAAGTCATATAGAAGTAATTTTCTTTATCATAATTATGATTATGTGTAAGTTCTGAAGCTTTCCAGTTTTTGCCACCATCGTCACTAGTATAAAGAGCCACATAGGCTTCCCCAGACCCACCTCCATGAAATTCAGTATTTAGTACGTACATAATATCTTTATCTTTCGGACATACTCCTCCGGAAATAATACTGCCTCCTGCCCAGATTCTTTCCCAGGACCTTCCTGTGTTCTCAGATTTATACAGTCCTCCTGTGGTGAGTTGTTGGAGAAGCTCTCTGCCACTATCTTCAAATCCAAAATATTGGTATTGAGACCAAAAATTATGGTCTTCACCATAACCATCAGTCAAATGTGTCGGCAAATTTATTATCTTTGCAAAAAGAATTTCAGGATTTTCTTTATGATAGAACATTCCTCGTACTTGCTCGGGAAATATTTTTGTCTTCTCCACAAAATCATCTTTCATATCCACATAGTCTTTATAAATCTGAGTTTCTTCCTCATTGATCATTGCAAGATCCATTTCACCCGCGCCACCATAAAATCTCAGTAATTCTCCATATGGAAGATCCACCAATTGACTTTCATATTCTAAAAAAGATGACTTTATATCAGAAAAAAAGTATTTGACTTCAATTTGACCAGCACCTTGATCATATTTCAAATAGTGTAACTTTGAGTTATCCTGATCATCTTTTCCTAAAGCACAACCAGAAAAGACCAATATACTTGCAAGGAAGTAAATAAAAATATTCATACAATTTTTGAAAATAAATATAATGGTCACCCACAAGGGAAGAGTTCGATTTTAATTCCCATTATTGGCTGTCTCTATAAATCTATTGGAAAAAAGAGATGGAGTAAAGAAATTCACCCTGAATGGAAACATAATAAGGGAAGAATTGTATGTGACTCAAAAATCCATTAAGTTATCCTTGACCTTTATTACATACTCTATGTGGAAAGCAAAAAGAGATAGGGCAGGGCATGTGTATCTCTATGGTAAAAAGAGAACGGTGGTTCATCATTTCGATACTTCTGCTCTTTATTTTGCAATTGAATCAATTTTAAAATTGCCAGATTATATGCTTAGTGAGGTAAAAGAAATTATTTACAAGTGGAAAGATGAATATGGTGAAATACATGAAACCCCAATTCTGAAAGAGTTTCAATATTCTGTGGAACAAGGATGGGGTAAAGAGAAGAGAGAAAAACGTTTTTGGGTTGGTATCAGAAGTATGGAGCTGCTACAGCAAAACATGCGTTTAATGGATTTGTGGAAGGAGTAAACAACAATAAAACCTTTTAAGGGTTGATTTATCCTGCATAATAAAAAGATTCAGCTGCTATTTACATTTAGTACTTCCACTTTAAACCTCTTGACTCTGAGATAATTCCCACTTTTGCTCATCAAATTCTGAATGTCTTAGGTGAACCCAGATGCTATCATCTGAAACTGCCACTTGACATCCCTCCTCACCTAATGCAATTAAGACAGGATTAATCATTCTTGGTCTCATTTCTTGCCCTACATTAAAGATTGCTACCCCTATATCCCTTCTCAGAACCCTTAGCATTTCTTTTGTAGCCATTTCTGTATCAATTTGCCTAGGATACCATCCAACTGCTTTAGTAGAAACCACATAATCAAAAACTCCATCTTCAAATAATAATTGCTCTGCTCTATCTCTAAAAGCACGCTCAGGAACGGCTACATGGCAATCAAAATACCCTCCATTGCCATTAGGCATTCTCCCTAAATTTGGGTCTGCTCCATATACATTTGGACCTTCTGTAAGTACTGATCCATTGCTTCCACATCCCACATCTAGAATTAGTTTATTTCTTATTTCCCAATCAGTCAGCCCTAGGCTTCCAAGACCTTGCATCCATCCAAAAGTTACATTTGGAGTTGTTATTGGATCCTCAGTCTCTAAAGGTCTATATATGACTGCTGGTTCCTCAAGACGGGTTATTGTTCTTGGCATATACGATATAATTGACAAAAGTTTTACATTTTAATAATTTCTATAAGTTTTGTCAACCAAATCCGATATTATAAGTTTTTGGATAATATTTGGCTCGACTTCTTTAGAGGAATGGAGAATAATTTCTAGCAAGATTGATTATGAAATATTTTACTGATCTTACTATGACACTCTTTGACCTTATTCCTGAAAGTGATACTTCAGAAAATGCTGACAGTGTCTTATTAAGGCTTTCCAAAAAACAAGTGGACCAGTTGAGAAATTGCTTTCTTGTTCTTCATGATGCTTACAACATTAGTGAGGATGTGAATGAAAGCTGTATGAATCTGCTCATGAGTATGATAAAGCCAGAAGGAAAAGAGCTTCATGGCTTTATTGAGGCATTTGTGACAAGTTTGAAAGATGTGAAAGCTAATGCCAAATAATTCAGGGTGAAGTTGTACAGGGGAATATTCCTAATCTCTCTACTATGAAGAAATCTATACCAAGAAATGATGAATACAGACCTCTTAGTTTTAGAGAGAAGCTCTTTGTGAATGCTTTATTTAAAACAGGAAAACTGACCCAAGCTGCCCGTGATTCTGGATATTCTCCAAAATCACCTGGGAGAATTGCTAGAAAGCCTCATGTGAATAGAGTGATTAGGAAGAGGTTAGAGGAAGATGCTGATGTTACTGAAGTAGATGCTGCTAAAACTCTTAAAAAATGCCTGAATGCTACTGTCCGTATTTATAAGCATGGGAGGGTTGTGGCTGTGAGACCTGACTACAATACTCAATTGAGGGCTGTGTCACTGATGGGTAGGATTTTGGGGTGGTATGAGTATCCTAAGAGGAAAAGTAGAGATGCTAGTTTTCAGAATTTAAACGAGCTATTTGCTGTAAATCCTTTGGAGACAAACTAATTTTAAATCTTATAGGGAATGTTGAATCTCTGTTCTCCTCTGGTAAATGTACAACACAAAAAGGTGATTTAATTTTTAGTGCTAAAACTAAAGCCATCATTTCCTCACAGAATGTAAAAAGGTTCCCCCATAAGGCTTCTAAAGAAGCTTCTAATTTTTCAGTAGCAGCCAAGCATGGAAAACAGGGTGTTATTTGACCATTTCTAGAAATTTTATATTGGACTTCAGGCAATTGAAAACCTTCATGTTCAATTTTATTTCTTAACTTTTTAAATGTTTCAATCCAAACTTCTTTATGGCTTTTGATAATAGTAAAAAGTAAACCTACATCCCCACCTCTTGTAGCTTTTTTATACCTCTTTTCCAGCATTTCTAATTGACTTAGAAATTTCTCTTCCTTTGCCCATAAAAGAAATTCAAAATCTAAGAATCTACATAAATCCTGTAGATTGTCTAATGCCATAATTGATCTGATTACAAAATCCTTAAAGAAGACATTTAACTCAAAATCAATTATATCAATTTGAATAGTATTTCCATTGATGATAGTAGCCCTGCCTTTCTTAATTTTTTTTGAATGATCCAGCATTAGCTCTGCAATTTTCCGTTTTGCATACTCTGCTTCCAGAACATTTTGAACAACAGCTGATTGGTAATTATCAAATTTGTTTCTCAATTTCCCTTCATCGAAAACATTTTTCCTAATTTTACCAATGCTAAAAAGCAATCTTGGATAGAAATCATGCTTATCTGGCTGGTGTGCCTTTCTTAAAATATTAAAGGACTTTGCCTTTGACACCTTTGCCTTCCTTTCTTTTTTTAATCTGCTTTTTTTACCCATATTGTAATACGTTAATATAGATATAAACTACTAGTAAAGATAGCATCTTTATACTAAGACTTGAAGGGGGCAAATTCAGCCATATGATAAAAATTTATGCCATTTCTTTGGTAATTCTAATGTTTTTTGGTAAAAACCCTGCTTGTCATGGAAAGAAAATATGAAAAGCTTGGCTTATCCCTACCCCCCCCCTATACCTTTGGATCAGGATTCCTATGACATCTAAAAAAAGAACCTTGGTACTTACTGACACAAATGAGGCATTAACTTGCCATTGCTAATTGGAAAAATTCTGTATCAATTTTTTTTAGAATTTTTTATTTCTCATTTCATCCTGAAAAACTTCACCCTGAATATTTTGACATCTTCTTACTTATTCTTAAGAAACTGATCTAAAAGAGGATCAAACTTTATCTCTTCATTGCATTCTGGACATAAGAATATGATATGCCCTTCTGGTGTTTTTCCAAGAAGCCCTCTTTTGCCATCCTTCTCCCATGTACCAAAATCTCTGATACTTCCCTTGTGGTGACAATGAGGGCAGTTCTTTATGACCTGATCTGAAATACTGCCAGATGATTTAGAATATTGTGTCATTTTTTCTTCTGCTACTTTTTGGTAGTGTTTCCATTCTTTTGCTTTACGGAAAATAACAATTGTAAGGGCTATGAGAAACAATATTACAAGTACTTTCATAGGGAACACCAAAAGGGACAACTCAGGGTGGTCTCACAAAGTTAGCTTTCACTACACAATGTGTCCACTGAGTTGCCCCAGCTTGTCATTGTGTAGCGTTAGAAACGCTGTAGCATTAAAAGAACTAACTTTGAGAGACCAGTTATAATTTAAGCTGATTGTGACAAAAATAGAAAGAGGATATTTGATAAAAATGCTATGATGAAGATGTCATTTCAAAGATTTATTTGAGGCATTATGAAAAAGGAAAAAGCTAAAAATCCCAAGGTTGATATAAAAAATCTGATTGCTAAACATCAAGCTTGGAGAAAAAAACACAATAGTTATATCAAACAAGAATCAAAAAAGAGATATCCTGAACTTGAGACAAATGAGGCAGTAAAAAAGTGGATACAGGATGAGGCAAATGCATACTTCGATCCAGATCATGACATTTGGTGGTCTGTATTACCATTAAAAGAAGAATTAGAATTACTAAAGAGGCTTAAAAAGGAAAGAAAAGATTTTGATAATCAAGTCAGTCCAAAAACCATTGATGAATTGGGAGTTGAAATGACAATAGAACCATATAAAGGAAATCAGATCACCACCAAAATAGAGGCTGTGTTTGAAGAAGATTCTGGAAAAGAATGTGATGTCCTAGTAGCAGATGCACTTGCTTCTTTTGGTTTTTTTAACGGTTAATGAATTGGATGATACTAAAGCAATGAGGGATTCGATTTGAAATGAATATAGGTTAAAAATATGGCTATAGTTTTTTGAAAAAGTTGCTAATAATTTGATTTCTGAAATGTACTGGAAGAGAATCCGAATATATTTTTTCAATGTGACATGAAGGAAACAGATCAAAGACATAAGAAAAAAGATGTAGTAAGAGTAGCTATATACATTAGGGTGTCTACTTATGAGCAGGTATCTGGTGGTTATGGTCTTGAATATCAGGAGGATGATCTCTCAGGGGAGGTTAAATATCGATCAAAAAAAGATAATTGGGTTCATAAACCAGAATGGATGTATGTTGATGCAGGAGAAAGTGGAAGCTCTTCAGAAAGACCAGAGTACAAAAGAATGATGGAAGATGCTAAGAAAGGCATGTTTGATATGATAGCTGTGTGGAAAATTGATCGTCTTTCTAGATCCCTGAGTGAACTTCTGAGGATTTTTGAACAGTTAAAAGAGTATGGTGTTGGATTCTTCTCATATAAAGAAAATTTTGATGTTACAGGTGCTATAGGAAGGCTTACATTCCAAATTTTTGGAGCACTTGCTGAATTCGAGAGAGAAACAATTAAAATGAGAACAATTGAAGGAAAGAAAGCTGCTGCTAGAAGAGGTTATTATATTGGTAATGGTGTTCCTTATGGCTATAAGCCCAAAAAACATATTGATGAAAAAGGAAGTAAGCTTGTAGTGGTAAGTCAAAGGAAGAAAACGGTACAACAGATTTTTAGTTGGTTTGTGTATGAACAGATGAATTATGAGCAAATAGCCAGACACTTAAATAAGTTAGGGGTTCATAATGCTGACTCACAGGGAAATTAGGTAAAAAAACTTGGAGAGGATATAGAATTTCCAATATTCTAAAAAATAGCTCTTATGTTGGTGTCCGTATTTATAAGTTCAAGAATGATGATGATGGTGAGGATGAGCTTATACACACCAGTGTTCCAAGAATCATATCAAACTCCTTATTTGACCAAGCTCAAAGACGTATAGAGGAAGTGAGTAGGAATAAAGACAAAAGAACTGCTTCACATAGAAGATTTCTCTTGAGCAGAAAAGTGATTGATCCCCTAACAGAAACTACATTTAAGTCATATAAAACTCAGGCTGGTGGAATTAGTTATAAGAGACAAAAGTTTACTGATAAAAAAACTGGAGAAGTGTTTGGAAATATAGAAGTATCAGGAGTGGCTTTGGAATCATTTGTTTGGGAACATATAAAGCTTGCTATTCAAAAACCAAAAAAATTCTTTAAGCTCTATAAAAAACAAACAAAGTTAGGAAAAAGATTGGAAACACTAGAAAGGAAAAGAGATTTTTACTTGGATAGTATCCAGAAACAACAAGAAATCATTGATAACGCTGTTATTGATAACTTTAGTGGAGGTATAGATGAAGAAACAAGAAAAAGGATAGAAAACAAGTGTGAGAAGAATATGGGCAATCTCAAAATAGAGCTAGATAAGACTGAAAAAGAAATAGATCAAATTGTTGAGGCTCAAATTTCTAAAGATGCTATTGAAGATTTTTCTAAAAACTTTGAGGGGAAAATTGAGAACCTTACTTATGACCAAAAAATAACCCTTGCTGATATTCTTATAGACAGAGTTGAAGTGGTGAAAAATGATGATGTTGTTGGTGTAAAAGTGTTTTTTAAATTCGAACCACCTTATAGATCCAGAGACTTGGAATTGTTCGAACTTGAAAATAGCTTAGATAAGCCAAAAGAAACATCTCAGCAGAGTGTTTCCCTTGTTAATGGTGGGCGGTGAGGGATTCGAACCCCCGAACTCAGAGAGAACAGATTTACAGTCTGTCGCCGTTGACCGCTTGGCTAACCGCCCAAAATTTTAAAGGAAATCTCATAGCCCCGCACCACTCACTGCGTTTGTGTGCGGGACACAGTATCTTTCCGAACTTTCTCGACTCTTACGTCGAGATGATCGCAAATTCAACTGTGGAGCCGGCACTCGGATTTGAACCGAGGACCTACTGTTTACAAGACAGTTGCTCTACCACTGAGCTATGCCGGCACCCTGAAGTGACAAAGAGCGGCAGGATTGTACAGAAAAAATACTTCTCGGGTCAAAGATTTTGTAGTATCATTGAGCTCCTTCATAGAAAGGTCTAGATGATCGTCCCGCACCTTTTGTGATTACTCACAAACATTGATCGCAAAAGGTGCGGGAAGGAAAGTCCGGGCTGGGAACAGAAGGCTGACTCCTAACAGGAGTGTCCCGCACTTTTTTATACTTTGTTATTAATAAATTACAGAGAAGAGTATAAAAAAGTGCGGGAACGGAAAGTGCCACAGAGACTATAACCCCGACCTTTGCGGGCGGGGGGAATGTGAAAAGCCCTGCCTTACGGGCGGGGAGCTCATCGGTAACGATGAGACCTTGGTAAACCCCAGCTCCCAGCAAGGCGGGATGGAAAATATTCAAAGAGGAGCTGTCTGTTATGATTTGTATATTTTCCCGCTGCGTGAAGAAAAGAGCAATTTTTTCTCAAGATAGATGATCATCTCTCTCGCCAGAGCGGGAGAACAGAACCCGGCTTATCAGACCTTTTTATGATGCTTATAAAACACAAAAAAGGAATGCATTTCTCCATTCCTTTTTTTATAGAACCAAGATCTTCGATAGTGCTTAAATATGCTCTTTGACTTTCTGCAGAGCCTCGATCATTGAGTCAATATCCTCGGCATCAAACATAATGGTGCTCTTTTGTCCGCCGCGAGATTTTTCAGAAATTTTTACAAACTTTCCGTTTGAACTTTCTTTCAGGTCGATAAAAAAAGTGCGAAATTTTGCACTTATTTTTTCAGAATACAGTTCGTCGGCAAATCGCCTCCCACCTGTTGATGGTGAAGTACCTGCACTTGATGTTGACGCTGCAGCATCGCCGGTCTCCGATGTGGATTTTTCAGATTCTGAAGAGGCAGTCTCTTCTGTGTCAAAATCTGCAAATGGATCGTCTCCCATGAGATAGAAATAAAAGAATAAAATGTTTTTGTCGGAAGATCTTTCTTTCCTTCAAAAATGCAACGTGTATGGTTTCAGAAAACCTACTCAGCGTCAAATAGTTCTTTCTTTTTCTTGAGTTTCTTGAGAAAATATTAGGGCGTTTTCAGAAAAAAATGATGGATGGTTTTCAGATTCTTGTGCTGGTGATCCTTTCGGGAGGATTTTTGCTTCTTTCTTGGTTTTTACGCCAACAAAACAGATCTCCTCAAGACTCGGAGGTCAAAAATCTAATACAAGAAAAAACAAAGATTGAGAGTAATCTTGAACAAACAGAAAAAGAACTTATAAAAACTCAAGCAGAACTGGATTCTGAAAAAGGAGATAAGAAAGAACTGGAAGGAAAGGGAAAACAGCTTTTTGCAGAAATTACTGGATACAAAGAAGAAAATAAAAATTTACGGGTTGATCGTGATGAACTCAAAGAAAAAATAGCAACATTTGAAAGTGAGAAAAATCAAAGAGAAAAAGACTTTGAACGTAAAAGTGATCAACTTGAAAATGCACGGAAAAAACTTGAAGCGGAACAAGAGCGCGTACAACGTGAAGATGAAGAAAAGCTTGCAGAAGAAAAGGGAGAATGGGACAGGCTCTGGAATGAACATGAGAATATGGTGCTCCATGTGCTGAGAGACACTTGTCAAAACTCAGCTATAGGATTCTCATATTATGAAAACACAAAACTGCCAAGTGATTTTGATGGCAAGCTCAAGCCAGATTTTTTAGTTAATTTTTTGGGTCAATACATGATTTTTGATGCGAAAAAATCAAAAGACCTTGGGAATTACATAAATGATCAAGTCAAAAAAACGGCAATGAAGATCCAGAAAAGCAAAAATAAATCAAAAATTTATCCTGTCGCTTTTTTTGTGGTACCTTCTGGAGAACTTACAAATCTCAAAAAAACATTCTTTTATGAAGAAGGATTTTCTTTCTTTATTATTGGAAAAGAAAGCATAGAATCAATCCTTTCAGCATATAAACGTATTACCGAATATGAACAGATTTCTGAATTTGACCCCCAAGATAGAGAGAGAATTATAGATCTTATTGCTCGCTATGATCGACATATTTCATTTCAAAATGCCGCCAATATTTTATTGGCTCAAGAAGGAGTGAATGTGATGAATCAGAAAGGAGGAATTAACGAAGATGTACGAGAAGAAGTAGAAGTGAAAAAAAAGAATATGCGCCCTCCAAGGCTTAATGAATCTGATCTCAAGCGTCTTGCTCAGAATTTGGAAGAACAAGAAAAGGATATAGATGCGTTAATTGCGCCAAAAACACCTATTAGTGAAAAAGACCTCAAGGAAGTACAAAAATCGCTTTTGTAGAGCCTAAACATTAGGCCGCCTTTTCGATCGCCCGGATCGTGACTTTTGGAGGGAGTGCATTAAGTTCCGACCATCTTTCTGCGTGTTCCTGAGAGATATATCGTACGGCTTTACTTTTTCTCTTTCCCTCTATTCTTTGGATGAACCCTTCGCGAACAAGATACTGTCTTATTTTTTCTGCACTTATTCCTGTCAAAATTGCCATCTCTTCAAGTATCTTATCCAAATATTTTTCGGAGAAAGACCCAAAGAGTCTCGAAACGACAGAAAGTTTTTGGATTCCTTCATAGATCTCATGACGTGAAAATTTACGTTCATTGTTGCCTCCCACTACTGCAATTTGTATTTCTAAAGATCGAGGAGCCTCTTTCTCCCCACTTCCTATATCGATATCTGTTTTTATTCTGAGGGATGAAAAATCTTTGTGCGAGGAAGCATTAAAACTTTCAATAAAACTACATGGGATATCATGAATATCTGAAATAATTTTTTCTCTCTGTGCTGGAGGAAAGAAGTTGGATTCTTTTATTTGCAATTGAGGTGATACTTTTTGGTTGTCTTGCAGCCAGCGAGTGAGAAAAAACATGAGTTCTGTTCCATCTTTCTCATTTTCTACTTCGAACCGGAGTCCAAAGCCATCTTTAATTACTTCATGAGAATCTCTCTCTGGTTTTTTTATCATTTTACACAGACATCTTTCGGGACTTTTTCCGCGATATCCAATTCGGGATTTTAAATGTTCCTTTGCGCCAGTAATGATTATCGCTTCATCCCAAGATCCTCCTACAGATCGGATACGCACAAAATTAGACTCTCCATTTTTATCCACTTCAAAAATACTACTGTAAAACTCTTCACATTCTTTTTGAAGATTTCGAAGTTCAGATTTTCTATTCTCCCAAGAGGCCATTGCTATAGAATTGAGGGCACAGTACACAGGACCAAAGCCGACTGAGCTGTTTTCTGATCGCAAGGAACTTGATCTCCGCAGAAAAGCAAGAATGTCTTTCGTGCTTTTAGTATTTAAGAGGAATTCCTTAACGGTTGCCGTAACGTCCTTTGGGATATTAATGTGTAAATAATTTTTGAGAAAATCTTGAGCCTCTTTAAGGCACAATTTTATTTGTATCAATGCTTCTTTTAGATCTTCTACCTCAAGATATTCTCTTGCTAAGTTCAAAAGGTCTGCATCGGATAAATCACGAGGAATGGAAAAGAAATCCATAGCAGTGAGACCTGTATCACTCTTTGTTGAAATTCTTCCTTTAAGAGCGGCACCGAATTGTTCTCTTGTGGAATGAGAAATATCCTGAGGAAAATCTGGCAATGGGCAGATTTTATTCCACGGGAGAGGTCGAATTTTTTCTTGGAGAGATACCGCTTTCTGTTGAATTTCTTTGTTTGACATTTTTTTAAATACCTCAATTCGAGTTTGAAGTGCACCACCTCGGAAGAATTTAATACTCTAGGTGCATGAACAACTATGAACACTTCAGTAAGAGCGAGAGACAAGAACTCTTAATACTCCACTCCAAAGGGTATTCGATGAGATCGATAGCCAAAGCGATGAACAGGAGTCACTCTACAATCATCAGAGAGCTCAAGCGGAAGATGAAGAGAGGAGGATACGATGCGTGTAAGGCTCATCAAAAAGCACAGAACAAAAGAAGATTTAGTAAATACCAAGGAATGAAGGTACGTGAGGATGATGAGAGATAGAGAAGTATATGCGAGAAAAGATGTTGTTAAAATGGTCACCAGAGAAGATTGCAGGAGTACTGTACTTGGAGAAGAGAGTTCGTATTGGGAAAGATGCCATCTATACATATCTCTACAGTGCACACGGACAAGACCTATGTCCTCTTCTTTATCGCAAGAGATATAGGAAGCGTAAACGGAGAAAGAAGAAATCAAAGCATGAAATCATCAAAGATAGAGTGTTTATTGCCCAAAGACCTCAGCATATCAACCAGAAGAAAAGATTTGGACACTACGAAGGAGATACCATGGGCAGACCCAAGAAAGCTTCCCCACAAACTCTTGTCATCGTTAGAGAACGACTCTCTCGTAAAATATTCGTGAAGAAGGTGTCTCGGCTCAGAGAATCCATGCAGGGATTTGGAGACATTCTGCACCAACTCCCTGCATACTCACTTACCTTGGACAACGGTGTAGAAAACACAAGATATAAAGACTTAAGAATCCCTATTTATTTTTGTGACCCCTACTCTTCTTGGCAAAAAGGCTCTGTAGAAAACGCCATTGGAAAACTTAGAAAATTTGTCCCTAAGAAAGCTGACCTCAAGAATTTCTCTCAAAACCAGTTACAATCCTTTGTTGATACTCTTAACAACACTCCCATGAAAGTTCTCGGCTTTAGAACTCCCACCCATGTCTTTGACTTCTATAACAATCTCTAATATCTTTTTATCCCAAGTGGTGCACTTCACCACAGAATGCGGGATACGTTCGTGAATAATATTTTAACATAAAAAATATATTAAGTGAAGAAAAGAGGTAAGTCCTCCTATTCATATTCATAATTCTCGAAAAACAATATTTATAAAAAAAGTATAAAGATTCCTTTCGTAAAAGTGTATTATTTGATACAATGAAGTCTGATATTTAAACGCTATCAACATGCTCCCAAATGCAGTACCTTCATTAGCTGATTCCTACGATGACGATATCCAGTTAAGACTAGAAAGTCTGAGTATAACTGAGCTCAGTGCCCTTAATGATTTGAGTGAAGAAGTATTTACAGATCCAGAGATTACAGGAGCAAAGCTCTTACCAGGACAGCCGAATTGTGAAGCTATAGAAGCGAGAACAGATCTTGTGCTATATGCACTTCATAATGATAAGTGTGCTGGGATTCGACAAAGAAATGCGAAGGAATTTGAGATTATACAATCTGCATTTCAGAGATTGCAAATATTACCTGAAGATTCTGACGGGAACTCAGAAAAAATGACTCACTAATGCAAGCTCTTGCGTTTGTCCTTTCGGAGCTCCGGATTGTACCCTTTCTCATGCATTCGAAGAATCATTTTAAGAAATTCATATGAAGAGAGCTCTTGAGGGACACTCAGGGTATAGTTTTGCACCGATACCCCTTCTCCTTTAGGGTCATGTCCAGACTTTTCAACGGCGCCTGTAATATTAATATCAGCTGCTTCGAGCTCATTACGTATCCATAAACCTGTACCGGGAGCATCTGGTATTTGGATGTGCAATTTCCAATTACCATCTTCTTGAAATTCTTGGAGATAAGAAACAACCCGCAATACATCTATTTCTCCACTTCCTATTAATCTGATCAGTTCTTCATCAGTAGCATCTCGTCTTCCATAATGTTTTTCTGCTCTCAAACTCCCTCTGACACACTGCAATAAAGGGTTTTCTTCTGAAAAAATATCAGGCAAAGCAGACATGATAGCCTTTATATACGCCTCCCCAAATTCTTTTTTCTGGATGTCAGTCATTTGTTTTTTAAAGAATTTTTTGAGATGCGCTCTTCCCTTTGCAGTTCTGAGAAATGGTATCCATGAGGGTTTGCATTGAGAAAGTTCCGGTGTGCTTCTTGGTTTCTCACAAGCAAGCAATATCTCAATTCGAGATCCTTTGGAGACTTCATTAAGTGGATGAATATGATAAGAAGCACCTTCCCAATGCTGTTGCACTCTAGCGGCTTCACAGCCTATCATGAGATCTGAATGTATTTCGCATGCCACATCGAGAACGGACGCGCCAAATGGAACTTCCAAAGCATCCCCATCTCTCGTATATACCACTATAGACGGTCGACTGAGCTCTTCTTGTGCTACTTTAAATGGATCTTCTCCAGATTGTACGCGTTGTAAAAATGATTTTTCTGCAAGCTGCACTCCTCGAGGGATACCATTACTATTTGCCAACGCTCCCCTGAGTGATCGCGCCTCAGACTCGATGGTATTGACGCGAAAGATCATATCTCCCCCATATTTTTTATTACGCACATAGATCTTGATCCCCTGCCCATGAGATAATACTTGCACTTCTTCAGGACTCTTTTTCCCAGAGAATGTGTTGGTTATCCAGTTTTTCACTTCAGAAAAATTATCTTCATTTTGAGTGAGCAGAACAATTTCTACAGGTATTTTGAGCTTTTCTTCAGATATGTCAGCAGCAACCAATTTGTCAGGTGTTTTTTGATGCATTATTCGAGCATCAACAAGATCCAGAATTCCTTTTGGAATATACCGAACAGATATGATCTCTTCTGACGCCCTCTGCTCTGTTTGTATCTTTTTATGTATCTGATGAAGATGTTGCATATATTGCTTTTGATTGTCTTCAATAAGAGCCAATGCCTCTTCAAGAAAATCAGAATTTAGAATTTCAAGAGATCTTCTGATCAGTCTTTCAGCAGGGCTCTTCCACTTCCTCGCTATAGCAATAGGAGCATATACTTCCCATGTTTCGGTCGCGTTTTTCTTTTGCGCTTCCACACTTAATCCTTGCAAGGTGTCCATATTATGAGATCTATCGCCAAGTATTTTTATCGGCTCTGCATGAGATTGAATAATTTTTGTAAATGTTGCTGCTGAGCTCGCCTGTCGTGTCTCTCTTCGAACTTTTGTGAGACCATCGACCAGATTTTTGACCTTCCTATACAAGGTCAATAGATAGTTTTTCCCCTGCCTTTGTTCTTCACCAGAAAGGTCCATGGCTTTCCATATACTTAAAAGAACTGGTAAAAACAACAACATGAGACCCTTCGCATGAAGGTCTTCGGGAATGTCATGTCCCATGTCGGCTGCGTGCATTGTTTGACCATAAAAACAAGAGCAGAGAGTGTTGATAGCAAGACCAATATTGTGAGTTTGATAATCCTGCCCTGATCCACGATTTATTTCACGAAAACCCCAAGCGGCTATCGCTTGCACCATAATAAAGATTGTTTTTTTTATAATTCCATCACTTTCCAAAAACTCCTCTTTTGCAAACTTAAAATTTATTTTTTCTCGCACTTCCTGAGTTGCCGCCCAGAGAATATGGGATGTATTCTGATGTTCTGGCGAAGCGCACGTTGCTTTGAAATCCTGTGCCAGTATTTGAGCTTTTTGATCGATGGTACTCTCAGGGTGCTGACTGAGAAGATATGCGTATTTATCAGGCATGTATTTTTTCTCTGGATCTTGCTCATTGTCAGATTCTTCCATAAATTCGCAGAATGTTTTCATAAGATCCTGTAGGAGGGTATCCGGCACTTCCTTCAAAGCAGAGTAAATACGTTCTATTTCAGGATCTTTGATAGCATCATCAATTTCTTCAGGAGCATACCCCGTTTCTCCATAGTAGATTGCATCTAAAAGCCCTGCTATTTCTCTTGAGAAAGGGAAAAAATCCGTAAATTCTCCATTTTTGTCACCTTCTATCCGTGTGAAGAGACTGGGGGCGCAAAGAGGCAATTCTTTTGGGGATTCTGATGGAGAGACCATACCAAAAAATTAGGTAGTAATTTTTACCATGAAATACGGAAAAAGGCAATATTAAAAGAAGAGATTTAATATTTTCTTATTCTTGAAAAAATTTATTACGACAAAGGTCAGGATTTCAAAAGTTTTTGAAGAATATCATTCACTATTTGAGGATTGGCCTTGCCACCTGTTTTTTTCATCACCTGCCCCACAAACGAACCAAAGAGTTTGTCTTTTCCTGCTTTATATTGCTCTACAAGAGCGCTATTTTCACTCAGTACTTCTGCGCATATTGCTTCTATTTCATTCGCATCGCTTACTTGAGCAAGACCTTTCTGTTTGACGATTTTTTCTGGATTACCCCCTCTTTCTTTCATTTCGACAAATACTTCTTTTGCTATTTTTCCAGATATTTCCCCACTCTCAATCATGAGAATAAGATCGGCAAGATCTTCAGAAGAGAAGGGGAGTTCATCAATATTTTTTCCAGTTTCATTGAGTACTGCCAATACTTCAGAGATCATCCAATTGGCAGACTTTTTTGGATTTTTTGATTTGTGTGCTACTGCTTCAAAAAATGTACAGACACTCGGATCAGCTACCAGAATTTCAGCATCATTCAATGAAATCCCGTATGCAGTTTCAAACCGTTCCATTTTTTCACTTGGAAGCTCTGGGAGTTCAGCTTTCAACTCTTTTATTTGCTGAGCATCAAAGGTCAGTGGAGGCAAATCTGGTTCCGGAAAATAACGATAATCCATGGCTTCTTCTTTTCCTCGCTGGGAGAGTGTTACTTGTTTTTCGTCATGCCATCCTCTGGTTTCTTGGATGATTTTCTCACCATTTTCAGAGGCATGTATTTGCCGGTTTATTTCATAATAAAGAGCTTTTTCAATATTGCGAAAAGAATTCATATTTTTGACCTCCACCTTGGTTCCAAATTCTTTTGTCCCTTTTTTTCGCACGGATACATTCACATCACATCTCATCATTCCCTTCTCCATATCGGCATCTGACGAGCCAAGGGTTCTCAAAATTCTTTGTATTTCTTTCAAAAAAGCAGATGCCTCTTCAGGAGATCTGAAATCTGGCTCAGTAACCATTTCCATAAGAGGAGAACCGGCACGATTGAGGTCTACGAAACTCTTATGACCACCATGGGTAAGTTTTCCAGCATCGTTTTCCAGATGCAGTCTCGTGAGACCAAAGCTTTTTTTCTCTCCATCAACGAAGACCTGTATTTTCCCGTCTAGAGCAATAGGAAAATCATACTGAGAGATTTGGTATCCAGAAGGCAGATCTGGATAAAAATAGCTCTTACGATCAAACTTTGCAAACTCGGGAATAGTGCACCCCAGCGCAACGCCAGTAAGGATTCCCAGATGTACTGCTTCAGCGTTAATCACGGGAAGCGTTCCAGGGAAACCTGCACATACATCACAAATGTGCGTATTTGGCTTCGCTTTCCAAGTATCATTAGAACAAGTGCAAAACATTTTGGTTTTTGTCTTGAGTCTTGCGTGAATTTCAAGTCCCATGACGGCTTCGTAGTTGTGGTGCATTTCGTTTTTTAATAACAGAACAGATTGTTCCTTTTTTTCACGTGAAATTCAAGGAGCTCTTCTTCTGAAAACTCCAAGAAAAGACATAATATTTGCTATCTATTTTTCTTCACTTGATCATAAAACTGCTTCCGAGCATACTGTGTGTAGCTTTTTCTCACATGTTATGCGAAAACTTCTCAAATGGATTGTCTTATCTGTAGCGGCAAATGCTTTAGCATTGTACGTAGTACAATATTTTCTTCAGAATGAAGGATTTTCTATCAGCAATGGTGTTTTAGGATTTGCCCTTGTAGGGCTTGTACTCGGACTTTTGAATACTTTTGTCAGGCCGCTTCTTAAATTGGTGAGCATGCCACTCACGTTTCTTTCCATGGGACTTTTTCTGATTGTTATTAATGCAGTGATTTTATTTATTACTCAGTACCTCTTTAATAATCTGCTTTCCGATGCATTTGGAATTACCTTTATGGTCGGAAATGGGATTGTGGCGTATATCATTGCAACACTGCTTCTTTCAGTCGCGAATACTCTTACGCATTGGATCCTCAAGTAGGAGAATGATCAGTATTCGATGAATACGTAATCAGGAGTACGAAAACTAGAGAGGTTTTTGAATATTCTTTTTTATTTTCCTTTTCCTTCATCATCATCGGTCTCTAGAGGTTCAGGAGTGGAAGGAGGAATGTTCGTTGGAGATGAAGAATGTGTCTGAACATCTGTGTCAATATCTGTCTCAATAGTATTTTCTGTGGTGTTACGCGTTACGTTATTTTCTATATGAGATGAAATATTCTCCTCAATTTCTTTCGTATTCATGGTTTTGAGATTCTGGTTTTCCTCATGAATGCGAACGATATGCTCCTCTTGTATATCATTCAATGTTTTATTTTTGATAAACTCTTCTGCTTCATGAGCTATGGTGCTTTTTTGGAGAAGCTTGTCTTTGGCTTTTTCGTGACGTTTTTTTCTGATATTTTCTTGGGTGTTTTGTTTTTCTTGTTCAGCCTTCAGAAGTTTTTCTTTGTCCATATCTCCAAATGCTCGCTGAGTGGGGTTGCGATCATCTTTTTTCCGTTGTTCTTCGATAGAAATATGCTCAGAAGATTTTGCTTGTTCCACAGTGCTCTTGTGTTGAGGAGTTTTTTTCTTGTCATCGGAAATACGAATATCTCCTGTTGCATTTTGCTGAATTGATTCAGCTTCTATTTTTTTGAGTGCATTAAGAGCAGTAGTATCTCCGCTTTTGGCCCGAACTCCAATTTCTTTGAGGAGCGCTCCCTTTTGATCTTCTGAACGGGATTTCTCGGCTGCTGAAGTATTTTGTAAACCATTGGAAGCATTCAAAATAGTAAGAGTATTGAGAAGGTCCTTCGTATCCACACTTTGAGGACCTTTATTTCCAGTCTTTGTTGAAGATTGCTTGTGAGAAGAAGATTGTACTTGCGAACTTTCAGATGACGGTTGAGAGGTTTGTTCTGACAAGAGAGAAGTGATGTTTCCAGGAAGCCCTAAGACTGAATTTCCAGAAAAAGCACCTTCACTTTTTTTGTTCTTTTGGTCACTCAACAGTTCAGAAGATCGTTTCTCAGAACGTTTTCCAAAGAGCTTTGACTTCAATTTAGATTCTGCTGTGCCAGGAATATATCGCGTGAGCCAAAAAGGAAGAATAATAGCCATATAAAGCATCATGAGAGCTCCAATATACTTGGTAATTTCTCGTGGTGTATTGAGATATCCAGAGGTAATGCCCGGCGCAGCTACGTAGAGATTTGTGGTATTGGGAAATATCAGACTACTAGGAGCAGCATATGAACTCTCAAGAGGGACTCCAGTGAGTGACCAGATATTTACAACCACAAATAATGTCAACGCGAGTATGGGTCCAATAAGAAGCCAACGTGCATAGAGCCAAATCCAGTATCGAAATAAAAATCGAGTGGTGCTAAAAAGAGCAAGGACGAGAAGGAAGGGAGAAAAAATAAGCAAAAACCACAAAATTACATATCGGAAAAGAAGCACCAGAGTTATCAAAAATTGGCCCAAAGCTCCTAAAAATACAAGCCCCAGGGTAAACCAAGTGTTTTCCTGAAATCGGTCAATATAGAGATCTGATTTTTGTGAGAGCTTGTCTGTGTCGACTTGCTCTCCAATTTCCTCAGGATAGTTTTTGTCGATATATGATGATTTTTGGAGTCCAATGAAACCACCAATATCCAGATCTTGTACAGAGAGTAAATCCGAGGAAGAAATTTGTCGCTGAGAGGACAAATCAGTATTTTCTTTTGTCAGCAGCGATCTTTGTAAAATATTAGTCCCGTCAACGAGTAATCTCGTGACAGGGAGCATAAAGTTTACACTCATGATACCTACAATAAAGAGGATCATTATTTTTTTAAGGCGATCACGGGAAACAAGTACAGAAAAATTCCATAAGAAGGCAATAGAAAGAAGTGCAAGAATAAAAAATCCGTTCACTATATTGAGTGATTTCTTATACACCGATGTGATTTTTTCATTTCGAAATCCTGTATCGTCTATAGCGAGTGTCCAATCGAGAAGACTGATAGATCTGATCAAAAAATTCCCAACAAAAGTAACGCTATTACTAAACTCTGAATTAATGCCCTGAATAAGAGTCTCTTCGATATTATTTCTCACAATGGAAGCAGAGCTATCTGCAAGAATTACCAGATCGACTCGAAATACTCCGTTTTCTGCTCTTGAAGGATCAAGAATAATCTTTTGTGTACAAAGCCCTCTTTTTTCTTCAGTGTTTTCATCTGTTGTGCTCAGTGCACATAGAAATCCATTGATAGGATTTTCTCCCATGGATTGAATAGTGTTTTCATCAGGGTTGGCAAGAATAGAAATCGAAATCTCTTTTCCCAAAAGGTCTGGATCGATGGGGAGAGAAACATATTCTCGATAGATACGAAATGGATTATCAGGGAGATTTTCTATCTCATTTTTAAGCGCTTCATACTCAATTTCCCCTCCTTTACAATTTTGAATTTGTGCTTTGTCGGTACTGATACGCTCCTCCTGTATGCGCAATGGAGGAGAAGCGAAGACACCGCTTGATCCCTGAGCGTATTCACGAATAGATGCTACTTTAGTAATAGGATTTCCAGAGTTATCAGCCCAAGAAAAGATGCAATTTTTCTCTTCAACAATCTCTAAAGGACCTTTTGTAGGATCAAGCAAAAACTGTCCGCTTCCAGCAGGATACTCTCCTCCCCGCACACCAATACCAAGTCCGATGCCCAGATCATCTATAATATTCACGGCAATAGGATCAGAAGGACTATTGTATTCATCTCCCTGTAATGAATTTTTATGAATACGAACTTCCAACACTTCTCCTTCCGCAGCAGCAAAATTTACCCCCACGAAAATAATGGAGAGAAAAAGGAAGCCGAGGAGAAGTCGGAAAAAATATTTCATATTTTTATATGATTACCACATGTGACGTTGATGTCTTTTGTATAAAAAGAAAAACAAGAGAAAGAGGAAAAGAACCCCCACACTGCCCAAAAGAAATCGGAAGAGAAAATTCTTTTCTCCATCTTGATTGAGAGGAGAGTCTCGAATTTCTGGAGCACTTGTGTGCTCGGGATCACCTTCAAAATCTGATGTTGTCAGGATTTCTCCTGGAGTGAAAGGAACTTCTGACCCATCTTCAAATACAACACTGGCATCGCGCTCAGCATTTGTGAGGACATAATACCCATCGCCATCTGCCCGTACTCTTTTGATCACGTTCCCGAAGGAGTCTTTAAGAAGTACTTGCGAATCAGGTGCTGTTTGCCCCTCTGCAACAAGCCCTCCTGGAAGAAAAGCACTCATGGAGTCCTCACTACCATCACTTTTGTAAATACTTCTCCCTAAATGATTTGTTGCAGTGAAGAAAAACGTATGAGAGATTCCCAGGTCTACTTTTCCTGGAGGAAGAAGGAATTCAAAGTATCCGCTTGCATCTGTTTGCCCTTCTACCACAATATTTTTTGTTGTATCACGAACCGTAAAATTTGCGTATGGCGCATGATACCCAGATCCACGCACATGCTCCGATTGCCATTGCAAAAGAAACTGCCTTTGCGTCTCAGCATATCCAGATGTGGAAAGTGCTCCAAAGAGGATAAGGAATGAAAAAATAATACGGAATGAGAAAGAAAAAGAAGTCATATATTTCAAAAATATTTACAAGGATAAAGCCACACTCACAGGAGCAGCTACGGAGCCATTTGGTGTGGCAGAGATGGTAATAGATTTCTGAACTTCACCGAGAACCTTTCCATCAAGAGCTTCTATGCTGACAACCTCATAGGTTCCTGGAGGAACGAAAAAACTAAATCGTCCATTTGGAACAGTGGTAGCGACGGCAACGCGAATGCCATTTTTGGTCAGCACAATACGGACAGGATCTGATATGTTGCTCACGATACCTTCTACCGTCGGATCGAGAGGAATATCTCGATGTATTGTTTTGTTTTCAATCATAACTTTCAGGTTTTTCTGGCAATAAAGATCTGTAAAAGGAATCTCTGATCCACATGTATCTCCCGAAAGAGTGTATTTGAGGCTTGGAAAGAGAAAAAGATCATCTCTTTCCTGGAGTGCATTTACAGAGAGTTCATAACTCCCATCAGAAGTGTTGAAGGAAAAAAGTCCATCCTCAGATGTTTTCTGAGAAAATGTACGCTCTTCTCCAGTGCTTTTCTCATTTCCTTGGACTTCGACAAGTACATTTTTTAGGATTTCATGAGTCCATGAATCAAAAACAACTCCATACAAGCTCTGACTCTTTCGTACAGTCGCTACTTTTTCTGAAACAATATAGGGGTCAAAGAATATGCCAGGAGATCTATTGGCTTGCACGGTGAACGTCTTGTCGGTATCAGATCTCAAAGAACTGTCATCACTGATATATGTACCAGCAAGAAAATGTTGTGGTGCAAATTGATTTATACGTGAAGTGGGGAGAACGCAATGATCGTACCCGTTAATACCGCACCTGAGCTCTCCATTTCTATCACTCACAATGGGATCAAAAAGGTATGAACCACTTTGTTCAAAAACCTCTTTCTGTACCTTGGGGGGAGAAGGAACAGAAGAAATATCTCCAGATCCAAGATTTACTAAGATCTCAGTATTTGTAGACAGCACATGTCCTATAAGTGCTGGACATGAAACAGGATCTTCTGGGTCACCGAGGCAAGACAATCCAGAGACAAACTTTGTGCTTACTTCAGAGGTTATGAAGCTCGGAAGTTTCACCGTAGCATTGTCTCGTACTTCAAAAATAGCAAAATAATATCCCTGAGAGGGATCAAGATTATTTTCTGAAAAATTAATGACAACTTCGGAGAGCGAAGGGTCACGAACCACTGAGACCAAGGCTCCATTTTCTCGTGTTACTCCTTCTGCAGAAATGTATTCGGACTCTGGGATTGCATAAATTTCATATTGATCAAATCCATCTACAAGTATGGTCTGGTCTTTTATAGGAAAGAAAGTAAATGCTGTATATTCAGAAAAATCTTCTAGAAGATTGTATGCTCTGACATAGTTCCAATAAGAAAAGACGTATGCACCTGAATATGAATCGGCAGAAATATTAGGTGCATACTGTGCAGAGATTACAATATCTTCTTCCCAAGTTTTTCCTTCTCCATCAATACTGGGAATATATCCGTTGGCTTCATCGACTCGGAGTTCATGAAAACTCATGGCGCTCAAGTCTGTAGAAAGCAGGGGGCTGGTTGTATTTTCACTAGGGAGTGCAAAAGGACCATGTGCGTATCGCCATCCTACGGGATAATAATCAAACTGGCAGCCGCTCCGCTGTGCACATTCAGGAGCAAAATGTTGAGTGTTATTTTTTGTTTCTGTCAGAGCTTCCTCTGACAGGGGATTCTGAAAAAGAATATCCATACGCCCCCTATCTTTTCCTAATTGCGCTTCTATGGGATGCACAATATCGTGATAGACCGTATATTTTTTGGGTATATTGCAGTCAAGATCTACCGGAACATTTCCCTCCTCACATTGCAATGATTCTTCTCCTAGGAGTTCACCATCGCTCGGAAGGCAGTGGGATTTGAGGGATTGGCATGTACGATCGGTTTCAGAAAACACTCCATCAGCATATTCTTGATGGAAGCGATTGCGCACAGTCCATGAAAGGCGAATAGCATCAGTTCCAGTAGTTTCTCCAGAAAAATTGGAAATCACTTCTTCTGGATTTGTATTCCCATCAGTTCCAGGGATAATGGTCCAACCGTAGAGACTTACTGATTTATTTGCTGCGGCAATACCTTTTATTGGAAATGTTTCTTCTGGTAGTAGCACTGAATCTCTCTCAACGCTTCCTCCAATTCTATCTGATGGAGCGGGACTTGTGATTGTGACCAGAAGGGGCTTTTTGCGTACTTCTGCACCAAAAATAGAGCCAGAGAAAGCAACTCCACCTAAAAAGAGAAGAAGTGCAAAGAGAGTGTATATTTTTTTCTGTTTTTGTATATTTTGCATTCAATAATGATGAAGCACCGAAACATTCAGATAAGTATATCAAAAATTCCATAAAAATACAATGGAAGAAAGCCACTTTTTCTATTTTTCTTCTTAGAGAAATCCACTTGAACTGAAGAGCAAAAAAAACTAGACTTTTTTGGCTTTGCTACGGAGAGTAACTCAGTTGGCCAGAGTGCATCCGCCTTAGGCGGATGATGCCTTCATCTCTTCACTTTCATATTAATTATATGAAACAGACTCAATATTATGCATATGTGATCAAAAACACAGAGGGAATGCTGTATAAAGGAAGCACTTCGAATGTGAAACAAAGAGTTAAAAATCATAATGAGGGGAAAAGCACATGGACGCGTGGCAAAGGACATTGGGAGCTGGTATACTGTGAGGAGTGTGCTTCAAGATCTGAGGCAGTCAAAAGAGAGAAGTTTTTCAAATCTGGAAAGGGAAGAGAGTTCCTTAAAACACAAATTATCGGGGAGTAACTCAGTTGGCTAGAGTGCACGGTTTGGGACCGTGATGTCGCAGGTTCAAGTCCTGTCTCCCCGACCATGATCCTTAAAAGAGAAGGAAGAGTGCACTGTTGAGGACAAAGTGATGTTGTCCGCCTCGGGCAGATCTCCCCGACCATTCGATCCATCCTGACAAGTCGGGATTCACTCATGGCAAGCCAAAAAGCAAGAAGCTATGCAAAGAGCAGTCCTATTCTAGCCCGTGCCGAGGGACAAAGAGAGAGTATTAGCTATCTTGTCGTCTGTATAGGTGGGTAGCTCAGTTGGTAGAGCATCGGTCTCCAAAACCGAGTGTCGCAGGTTCAAGTCCTGTCCCACCTGCCACTATCCGTATGGGTATCGTGTATGAAAATAATCAACTTTAAGGAAAGACGAATATCAGCAAAAAATATTCAGAATGTCATGGAAGGTTCTCTTGAGGGAATTTCTCACACGGAATCTTCTATGGACTGGGATGATAAGCGATTTCTATAGCCACTCCCAACGATCAAATGGCCAGATGATCATCTGAGCAGCTCCAGTTATGTTTTCTAGTGGTACAAATGGATTTGCAGTACCATTGTTAAAAGCACTTCCAGAGTGTATTGCAGAGCGAGAATCTGAGCTTGATAGCCGATTGTCTCCTAATACAAAAAATTTATCTTCCGGGACCACAAATTTTCTACCATTTGTATCTTCTGATGAAACGCAATTGCGACTAAAGCACGTTCTGTCTTGATTTCGGTCATTGAGATACATCTCTTTGAGCTCATACTCTTCTTCGTTTTCAGGAGTGATAAATACCTTTCCGCCTTCGATACGAACAATGTCACCCTCAATGCCGACAACTCGTTTGACATAGTGTTGAGGCTCTTCACCGCAGAGCTCAGTGAGATCTGTTTCTTTTGAAAACTTCTGTTTTATGAAGCAAAGAGGTCCCTTTTTAGGAATCATGCGATAATAAGGGGGAATAAACACAACAATGTCTCCTCTTTGGATATTATCAAAATATGTAGGAATTTTGTTTACAAATATTTTTTCTTGGTCCAAGAGTGTGTCGTTCATGGAACTCCCTTCTATTTGGAATGGAGTTGCGATAAATGTACGGATCCCCAGTACGATGAGTAAGATCACCAAGAGCTCAAAAAAGAAAGAAAAAGTATCTTTCCAAAAAGAGCCATTTTTTCCTCTAGATTCGCTTGAAGAATTCTTTTTTATTATGAGATTTTCAGATGAACGATAGACCATATAAACCTGAAAGAAGTGCCAAAAAACCTTGCGCGCATTGTATATGGCACTCATGAGAAAGTCTAGAGACTGCGGGAGACCATATATATTTCTATGGTCTTGACAAAAAATTTATAGCAATATATTATCATCTCCTTTTTAAAACTTGACCCCTCTTACAAATGACAGACTCTCCAGAACAAATGGCAGGATCTCCAGAACAAGGAATTAAGACAGCGACAGAAAAGCTTGAATCCCTGCTCGATATTAACGATCTCGATGAAGTTCAAGCAGGAATCCGTGAAGCAATTGCTATGTTACAACTACAACTGGAGGAGCTAGCAGCAGGAGGCAGAACTCAGCGCAAACTCTCGCCTGAGGATGCGAAAAAGACTTTAGATTCCCTTAGAACAAGATTTACTGACAATGTCCACCTCCATAAAGATCTCGAATGGAGCAGAGTCGAAACTGCACTTGAGGCAAATCCTGAGGCACTGTGGAGCGTGCATGAGATGGAGGTAGCAGGTCATGCCCCGGATGTATATGACTTTGATGAGAGTGGTTTTGATATTGGTACATGTTCTCAAGAGACTCCAGAAAGTGCAAGGAACTGTGTCTATGATAAAGAGGCAGCAGCGTGGTTAAAAGAAAAACATCCAGATGAAAGGTTTAATGGAAATGCTGTTGAGATGGCTGAAGCAATGGGTATAGACCTTATGACCCCAAAACAATGTAGAGACGTGCTTCAGGAGAAGGGGGGGTTTGACAAAAGAACTTGGAGTTGGCTCAAAACAAACTTAGATACAAGAAAAACTGGTTACGCCCTCAATGGTTCTCGTCCTGGTGATCTTGTTCGCGTGAATCGGGGTAATGCCAGTTTTCACAGTGGCGTTAGGGCGTGGCGTGGCTCGCTAAGGGTTTCATGGGCTTAGGCTTTACAAGTCTTTTTGGAGAAGAAAGGATATTTTTCATTTTTGAGAAGGATTACTTTTGCTGGATAAAAAAAGATCTTCTTGGGAAAATAGAAAGTGATTACCGTTTTCCTCCATATGAAGTTTCAAAGATTTCTCTTTAAAGGCCATTTGGAAGAAGGGGAAAAACTCTTTTTTGCGGCACATAAGCATTGGGTTGAAATTATCGATGCGATATTGATCCTCTTTTTTGCCGGTTTCTTTTTGCCGTGGTTTTTATGGTTGTTTCTAGGGTTTGATATTTGGCTCAATTTTGTCTGTCACTTCGTATTTCTCTGCTACTTTGTCTATAACACCATGGACTGGTATTTAGATGCATGGCTTATCACGAGTCAATCAGTGATAGATGTAGAGTGGCACGGACTCTTTCATCGAGAATCATCACGAGTAGACTATGTGGATCTCAAGGAAATCACTTATGAGATAGAGGGTGTTCTGGCGACTCTTCTAAATTATGGGATTATTCATATTCATCTCAATTCTGGAGGAAGTGTGGATCTCGAACGCGCTGCGAATCCTCGTAACACGGAACTCATGGTCAAACGATATAAAGACAAATTCCTCCAGTCACTCAAAATGACAGACTCAGCCACCATTCAGGAAATCCTTGCAGATGTTGTACGCAATCACATCGTAGAGAATGGATATCCGCATCGAAAAAGACTAGGAAAGAGGAAGTTTTGAGAAAGTAAAATACTGAGATTCTCGGACATCTAAAACATTTCAACGATTGTTCTTGACTTTTTATTATTTATATTTAAAAATACTCTTTAGTAACGCTGAACATAATACAATGCTCGCCAATCAACCTTCGTATAGCATCTGTGGAAAGGACTTGAAGAGACTTCAAGAGTTACCAGATGAAGATTTGATGCTCTTGATTCAATCGGGAGATCAAGAAGCATTTAATGTTATTTTTAATAAATATTTTCCAAAACTATGCTTGCAATGCTCACATATCCTAGGAGACTCCGATTTAGCCGAAGATCTTGCACAAGAAACTCTTTTTAAGATGTACCAAGTTGCTGGCAAATATAATAGTCAATACAAGCTATATACTTGGTTGAGTAGAATGGCGAGAAATAAGTGCATTGATCACTTTAGGAAGTTACATGTCAAAAAAGAGCAAGCGGAGGATCCAAATGTTCTTGATGCTCAGATCCCAACTCTCGTGCTTGATCCACTTCTTGAACTACTAGAAGCAGAGGCAATGGTGACTTCTCAAGCAAGGACAAGGGTCGTGAGGGAATGCGTTGCTCAACTTCCACAAAAGGAAGCTACGATAATAGAATTAAGACTGGATGGAAGAACCTATGATCAAATTGCTACAGATCTAGGGAAGCCATCGGGAACCGTAAAGACCATTACTTTGAGGGCAAAAAATAGACTGAGAAAAATTTTGTTAGAGAGCGAACTCTTCAGTCCTTTGGCACAATGACCATACTACCCAATTGGGTTACTTGTATTTCTCCAAAATTCTTCGGAAGAGCGAAAGTGATGGCATCTCCTTCGTTTTTTTTATCATGTTTCATGTGTTCTTCCAAATCTTCCATTGCCATACCTTTTGGAAGTGCTGTGGGAAGACCGGCTTTTTGTAATATTTGAACAAGAAGTTCTTGCCCGGAAAAGCCAAGTTCTTTTTCTGCTATTTTGCTTTCTAGCACCATGCCAATAGAAACAGCATATCCGTGCGAAAGTTGATAATCAGAGGCTTTTTCAAGGGCATGCCCTATGGTGTGTCCAAAGTTGAGATATGATCGAATTCCTTTCGTCTCTTTTTCATCTTGTTCCACAATATGCGCTTTTATCGCAATGCTTTTTTGGATGCACTCTGTGCACACTCTCAGATTTTTCTGTATTATTTGAGGAATATTCTCTGAGAGTTCTTTCAAGTGATCTTCAGAATCAATCACGGCATGTTTTATCATCTCAGCGAGGCCATTTTTGATTTCTATTTCTGGGAGGGTTTCTAAAAATTTAGAAGCAATAATTACTGATTGAGGATGATAAAAAGATCCCAGAAGATTCTTCCCATAATCAGTATTTACTCCTGTTTTTCCGCCAATACTGCTGTCCACCATGGACAGGATAGTGGTTGGCACCTGAAGATAAGGGACACCTCTCATATACATACTGGCCACAAACCCAGTAATATCTCCCACCACTCCACCTCCCAGAGCAATAAGCAGTGTATTGTTTCTCCCCAAATTTTTTTCCTGCAAAAAGTGAGTAATATTTTTAACTGTTTGCATATTTTTTGCTCCCTCTCCCGGAGAAAAAGAGAAGACATACTCTGTCAGTACTTCTATTTGTTTTTGAAAAATTTTCAAAATATTGTCATCCGTGACCACTACAACTTTTGTATCTTCAGAAATATGTTTTTTGATCGCTTCAAATCCATTATTTGTAAAAACAATAGGGTATGAGCCAGAGGAGACTTTTATGGGATCCATAAAATTAGGAGTTGGGAGTATGGAGTTTGGAGATGAGTCCCGAAAGCATTTTTCTTACTTCAAGTATACCACTTGTGCACTTCTGAAAATCCTCTGATTTCCGCCACACTTTCAGTTTTTGATATGCTGATTGCATTTATAAAAAATAACGATAATCAAAATATAACATAATACTCCCAGCTCCTAACTCCTAACTCCTAACTGCAAGGGCATATCTATCGCATCAGAGACTTTTTCCGCTCTTTCAACGAGATCCTCAAACATTTCTGGAGTGAGTGCCTGAGCTCCATCACACAGTGCTTCCTCAGGATTGTGATGCACTTCAACTATGATTCCATGAGGTCCTGCCGCAAGAGCCGCAAGAGCCATATTCGATACATATTTTCGTCTCCCCATGGCATGACTGGGATCTACTATAATTGGGAGATGCGTCAAATCTTTGAGAATAGGAATAGCTCCAAGATTAATGGTAAAACGAACCTCATTTTCAAAAGTTCGAATACCTCGATCACAAAGAATGACGTTGGTATTCCCTTCGCTGAGGACATACTCTGCAGCGAGTAAAAACTCTTCAATCGTAGCGCTCAGGCTATTTTTAATCATTACTGGCTTTCCACACTGTCCTACTTCTTTCAGCAAATCGTAGCTCTGCATGTTTCGAGCACCCAGTTGAATAATATCTGTATATTTGCACACGGTTTCTACTTTCCGAATATCCATAACCTCCGTGATGACCTTCATACCCATTTCATCAGCTGTGGACTTCAATATCTTGAGCCCTTCTTCCCCAAGTCCTTGAAAAGAATACGGAGAAGTCCGAGGCTTATACGCCCCCCCACGGAGTATTCGAACCCCCTGAGAATGCACAGCTTCAGCGCTTTTTTTCATTTGTTCCTCACTCTCTATAGCACATGGACCGGCCATAATAATTTGATTGGTCCCACCAATTTTGATTCCATCTCCAAGATCGATAATTGTATCCTCGTATTTCGTTGCGCGAGAAGCAATTTTATATTTTTCAAGTGTTGGGATAGCATTTGAAACTCCACTCAAACTCTGAAATTTTCCAATAGGCAAGACACGTTCGTCACCTTTGAAAATAATGACCATGCGCACTTCACCCGGCATTTCAATTGGATCTAGTCCAAATTTTTTCCCTTCTTCCTTTACATGTTCGATATCTTTTTTACTAGCGGTTGTCCGCATTACAACAATGATCATGATGTATGAATAAAATAAAAAAAACACTTCTCATTTGTAGAAAGTGCACATGCTTATTGTTCAAACGATAACAAGACACTTCCTAGGCTTTTTGCCCGAAGAAATAAAATGCCCCGTAAAAAGTACTTTGTAACTTCATAGTGTCTGGATTGTATGTCTTTTGAGGAAAAAGTCAAAACTATTTCTCTATTCTTCCTGCTGCAGACGAAGTGATTCTGAGAGCAAAATATCAAAAACCTTTTCCACAAATTCTTCAGAAACACCAAGTTCTATGGCAACTCTTTTTCTCTCTAAAACTAACGCTGTCTCTCTCTGGTTGATAGAGTCTAATTCCTTCAGATTTCTTTATTTGAGCCATTTGAAGAGCTATATCAAAGCGCTTTTTTATAAGGCGCAACACTTTTTCATCTGTTTCGTCTATTTGCTTTCTCAGCTCAGTAAGATCGGGAATCATCGGAAAGAAGGAAAAAATATTTTTGCTTTACCAAAGCCACTCCTCAGAGTATGGTTTTTGGGCTTAAAAAGCAATTTTGTTCTTGAATTTTTGGGGAAAAATTGCTACAATGTAAAGAAGTTTTTATAAAAATATATATGGCTGATCAAAAAACACCGCCGACACCGCCAAATCCTCCGGCGGGAGGGAATCCACCACCACCTCCACCACCACCACCACCTCCTCCTCCACCTCCACCACCACCTCCACCTCCTCCACCAGGCGGACAGGATCCTGCAGGAGCAGGAGCGCAAGGAGGGTATGCCCCCCCCCCAGGGTACGGGCAACCACCAGCAGGACAGGGATATGCGCCCCCTCCAGGATATGGATACCCTCCTCCTCAAGGAGGATATCCACCACCCCCTCCAGGATATGGATATCCCCCTCAAGGAGCGTATCCACCACCCCCAGTGGATCAAGGACCGGTAACTCCTATTGGTTCATTTGGTCGTGATGATAAGAAATTTAAGACCAGTGTCAAAATTCCAGAACATAGCCTTACATTTGATGAAAATCTTTTTCTTCGGCTTCTCGCTGGCTCTATCTCTCTTACCAAGGATGAAAAGAGACGTATCATTGAAGCGGTGCCAAGACTCAGTCAATATCAAATAGATGAGCTCATCAAAATCCTGGAAGAAGAACAACGCAAATTTTCTGAACTCGATGTAAAACATAAAGAGCAACTCCGTTCACTAGAAGACAAGCACAAGCAGGAGTGGGAAGACATGGAGGTAGAAATGCAGCAGCCAGCTCAGCAAGAACAAGAAGATGATCAGGCTGAAAAACTCAGAGCGAGTCTTGGACTTGAAGAGGAGGCAAAAAAAGACGAGAAAAAAAATGATGGAAGAAACAAGAAGCCAGACGACAAGAAAAAGAAATAAGTAGGTAGTAAGTAGTAAGTAGTAGTTAAAAGCAAAAGGTCCGCCTAAGGGTGGTCCTTTTTTCATGAATAAAAAACCAATTGTATTGAAATATAAAAGATTCAGATTGCAAATCTGAACCAACAAAGAGTTCGAGTGCAAAACACTCGAACTAACAAGGTCCCTTTGAGACAAGGGTGCTCCAGCAGAGTATTTTAAGATTCGGAGGTGCTTCTTTTTTTTACCCAACCAGTTCTATTTTCACCATAAAAAATGCAAAGTAATTGTCCTTCCATAGGATCAAGTGAATGGACAAAAACTTCTATATCAGAATCAATTGTAACCTGTTTGCTAGCTATACTAACTATTGTCCCAGCTGGCAATGTAGCGGTATTGCCTGGGGTTGCATTAATTCCTGTTTGACCCCAATAAGTATGGACTTCAGGGTCTTGAACCTGACGAGATTCATCATGAGGAATTGCTGAAGGAGTGTTTGTAGACATATGATTATAAATGCGGGGAACTTTAAAACAAGTTTATGATACCCGTTTCCTTGTTTTTGTCAATTGACAGACATCAGCTTTACCTTACAGCTCCCTATGCTGGTTCAACTCTCTTGAGTTGAATCATAATGTTTCAAAATTCTCCAATTTTTTCCACTATAGCCAGTCGCAAGAGTCAGTAATGACAGCGCGATATAAAAATAAAACCTGAGCAGTGTTGTATTCCTTTTCTAACTTCAAAACAAGCGAAGCAACTCTGGAGAGTTGCTCCAGCTTATATTTTTTTCCAAATTACTTCCTTTTTCGCAAAAATAAATCAAGAATATTTCTGTTTACATTTGATGCATATGCTACGCAAATGGAGAAGGTTATCGCAGGGAATATTTGTAAATAAAAGTGGCATACAATAAATGTTAGCATTGTAATACTAGCGCTTATGATAACCTCAAGAAACGTTACATTTTCATCACTAATACTTTTTACTGTTATAACTCCGGATTTGAGTAAGTAAGATAAAATCATCCCATTAAGAGCATTCCATATGGGAAAGAATAATAATAGCCCTTTATGACCTTGATTGAGTATATACCACAAGCCAAAGAGACCACTGAAACTATTTACAGTAATAACAAAACCTAAGATAATAGACTTTTCGTAATATGTTTTTCTTCTCTCTGTAAAAACATGATAAATGGAAAGAGTAACTGGATATAAGATCCCCCCAATAAGAATAAATGCATGTAACAAGAAATAAACAACTGCATATAAAATGCCTATGTATTGAGAATAAATTTTCACATCTTTAAAGAAGCTTTCCAACAAAATTACGACCACATCTAGACTTACGAAGCAAATAAAAACAAATGCAAGACTTGTCGCAAAAAGAGTAATCTCATCATATTGTGGAATAAAAAAACGAGAAATAATTCTTTTTAGCTGTGATCTCATGATTTTTAGTCAAATTATATGAAGGTGTTTTTCCGAATATATAATACTTAGAAAATAATACAGAAGATAAATAGGTTATTCTGCCTGCTTTAATAGGGTACAAGTAGGTATTCTTGAAGCATTTGATTCAAGTTATCCACTAAAAATCCTTTGATTCAGGCTTATCCCCGAACTCTAAGTCTTTTTCAGATAATACTAATCTCGTAGGAACACGATTTATCGTGTTCATAAAGAATTTGATCAATCAAATTCCTACAAAGTAATTTGTGTTCTTCAAAAATGTAAGGACTACCAACGATCAATTCATATTATAAAGATCCCTTCAACGCCTCAATCTCATCCCGCAGTTCTGCGGCTTTTTCAAATTCCAGATTTTGTACGGCAATGTCCATTTGCATTTCCAATTCCGCAATAAGTCGCGGAAGCTCAGATTCTTTAATCTTCTTGGAGTCATAGTGTTTCACTCCGGTATCGCCCATACCAATACTACTGATCTCTTTGAGGATTGTTGTAGGGGTGATGCCGTGTTTTGTGTTGTAGGCTGATTGGATTTTTCTTCTTCTCTCGGTTTCTCCAATGGCTTCTTCCATAGCAGGGGTCATCCTATCTGCAAAGAGATAGACCTCTCCTTCTGCATTACGCGCTGCACGTCCCATGACTTGTATAAGAGCATCGCGTGAACGGAGGAATCCTTGCTTGTCAGCATCGAGCACTCCAATAAGTGAAACCTCTGGCAGATCCAGTCCTTCTCTGAGGAGATTGATCCCTACCAGTACATCTATCTCTCCTTCGCGAAGCTCTTTGAGGATTTCGATTCTTTCCATAGTATCGATGTCTGAGTGTAAATATTTGGCATTAATACCAGTTTCCACAAAATATTTAGAAAGATCTTCAGCAGATTTTTTGGTCACCGTTGTCACGAGTACTCGCTGATTATTCTCAATGCGTCCTTTCATCGCATCCATAAGCAGGTCAATCTGATTGATTGCATTCTCCTTTTTGCCACTATGAATTTTGGGATCCCAAAATTCTGGTCTGGAAGGGTAGACAAAAATCTCTGGATCCAGAAGCCCCGTGGGACGAATGATCTGTTCGATCATTTTTCCTTCGCAGTGCTTTTTTTCATATTTTCCTGGAGTGGCCGATATAAATGCCGCTTGTTGTACAAAGTGTTCAAATTCTTCAAATTTGAGAGGTCTGTTGTCCAGTGCCGATGGAAGTCGAAATCCGTGCTCGATAAGCGTTTTTTTACGTGAGAGATTCCCCTCATACATGGCTCCAAGTTGGGGGACAGTGATATGCGACTCATCCAGAAACACAAGGAAATCATCTGGAAAATACTCGAGAAGTGTTGCCGGTGGCTCACCTATTTTACGACCAGAAAAATATCTCGTATAGTTCTCAATACCATTGCAGTACCCAGTTTCGAGCAGCATCTCAATGTCATATTCCGTTCTGGTTTGGAGTCTCTGAGCTTCTACATGGCGACCGGTATCGTTCAGCTCCTTGGTTCGTATCGTGAGATCTTTTGCAATTCCTTTTACGGCACGCTCAATTTTTTCTCTCGTCGTGACATTGTGCTTTGCCGGAAAAAGAGTTACTTCTTCCAAGGTATTCATCACCTCTCCTGTAAAAGAATCCACTTCGGTGATCTGTTCAATCTCATCACCAAAGAGCTCAATGCGAAATGCGGTATCAGCGGAAGGAGGAAAAATCTCTACTGTGTCTCCCATTACGTGAAACATGCCTTGTTTAAAGTCCGTCATAGACCTGGTATATTGAATATCTGTAAGCCTCCTCAAAAGCTTATCCCTCTTCACCTGTTCTCCTACCGCGAGTGTTATTGCGAGTGACTCATAGCTTTCTACATCACCAAGTCCATAGATACAACTAACTGATGCAACAATGAGCACGTCTCGTCTGGTCAGCAAATTGTGTGTTGCCGCATGGCGAAACTTATTAATCTCCTCATTGATAGTGGATTCTTTCTCGATATAGGTATCAGTTCTGGGCATATATGCCTCCGGTTGATAGTAGTCATAGTAGGAGACAAAATATGAAACTGCATTTTCTGGGAAGAAATTTCTGAATTCATTACACAGCTGTGCGGCCAAAGTTTTGTTGTGAGAGAGCACTATTGTGGGCCTGTTCAACTGAGCTACCACATTTGCCATGGCAAATGTTTTCCCTGTTCCGGTGGCACCCAGGAGTGTCTGATATCTTTTTCCACTCTTAAAACCCTTCATCAAGGCTTCAATTGCTTTGGGCTGATCCCCTGTTGGCTCGAATTCTGAAACGAGTTTGAATGGTTTGGTTTGGTTTGTGCTCAAGAGATACGAAGAAATGTACGTTCGTGCATTTTATAGATATGAACATTAAATTCAAAGAAGAAATGCGTGTTCCTCCCTTGAAAAGGGAGGCTAGGTGGGTTTACAATCACAAAGAAACCCCCTGTATCCCCCTTTTCAAGGGGGAGCAGAAAAAAACTTTTTACTTTTCACTTGTTTCGCCACCGTAGCTCAGTTGGTAGAGCAACGCACTCGTAACGCGTAGGTCAGCGGTTCGAATCCGCTCGGTGGCTCCAGAAATTTTTGTCATAAAAATTTCAGTAGTTTGTAATTAGTGGTTAGTATGTAGAAAATAAAAGAGACACAAATTTCTCCCTAACTACAAACGACTCACACTAACTACTTCCCCATGTTTGATTTTGAAAACCTTGAGGTATACAAAAAAGCAAAAGAACTGAACAAAGAAATCCTCAGATTTTTGAGAGATAATAAAAGCATTGATTCATACGTCAGAGATCAACTCAAAAGAGCTTCTATTAGTATTGTTATAAATATTGCTGAAGGGAGTGGAAAATTTTCCAAACCAGATAAAAGGAACTTTTATTTCATATCCAGAGGTTCAGTATATGAGTGTGTTTCCCTATTTGAAATAATTACAGATGAAAAACATATCTCTCAGAAAAAATTCCAATACTTCTATAGTAAATGTGAAGAAGTTTCAAAGATGCTTTTAGGACTTATTAATAGTCTTCAGTAGTACCGAATACTGCTTCTTTTCAATGTTTTTTGTAAGATCAAGTTTCTCAAAAATGCCTTCAATTTTTTTTCGCGCTTCAGGAATTTCTTCTTTGAATTCACAGATGATTTCTATCTCGAGGAATTTTCCTAAAGTTGGTACTTCCACGAGCTCAGCAATAAAGTTTTTTCCCAATTCATACACTTCATTTCGTTTTTCTTTTTTGAGAAACACCACATATCCCAGCTTTTGAGTGAGTTCTTCAAAGGCTTTGCCATCTGATATTTCAAATTCAAGCTCTTCATTTTGCTCCAACTTGCCCACGAGCTTGTGATTTTTTTGATTTACAAAAAATATTCCATTTTTTTCACGGAGACGAAACTCAAAAACCTCTGAACCCGGCCTTGCAAAGTAAGTATCATTTTTAATAACTCTTCCTTTGTATTTTCCACTTTTTTTCAAAAAATCCAGAATGCGTATCTCTTCTTCAGAGGTGTATATCCATGCTTTGGCTTCTACTTCTTGGTGCATCTAAAAAAAATTTTCAGAAAATTATAATTCACTTTCTTCTTCTCCCACTTCTTCAACTCTTTCTTCTTCTGCGAGCATCTCTTTCATAGCAGTAACATTCTGTTTGCACATCTCTCCTTGTTCACTATCGCTGATTTGATCACAAACGCTTTCGTCCAAGGCCACTCCTGCTTCGTTAAAGAGAATATTATCCACGCAGCGCTGTACCTCATCTTTGGTAGGTATATTGTCGCAAAGTTCCGGATCATTATTTTTGGCAGCTTCTGCCACTATTATAGAGTTGATACAGTCTTGCTTGAGTCCTTCATCAGTGATTTGATTGCAAAGATCAGGCATCCTTATTTTGGTAGCTTCTTGCACATATTTTTGATTTTGTTGACCTTCCTTAATGTCCTCTACAGCAGGATCATCTGCTAATATTTGTGTATCTGGAGGAGCACCATCAGATGCGAGATCTGTTTTTTTATGAACACATCCCATAATCACAAGTGGCATTATGAGGAATGTAAAAATATATTGCAGACGGAGTGACGATTGCATGTTTTTTTTGAGAAATATTCACGACGAAGTCTAGTCCTGTTTTCAGGATTTTTCAATTTTTCAGCAATTTCTTGTCTTTTATTTTTTCTTTTCTTCTGTCAAAATCTCTTTACTTTACTCATGTCCAAAATGGGGTCTATTCGTGTTTTATCGGAATCACTCAGAAATCAAATTGCCGCAGGAGAGGTAGTAGAACGTCCAGCAAGTGTGATCAAGGAACTCATAGAAAATGCAATTGATGCGAAAGCAACACAAATTGACATTGCTATTTTTGCAGGAGGCACGCAGTCAATACGTGTGAGAGATAATGGGAGTGGCATGACAGAGGAAGATGCGCTCATGGCACTCAAACGGTATGCCACGAGCAAAATATTTACAGCGGATGATTTATTTGATCTCCATTCTTTTGGGTTTCGAGGAGAAGCACTGGCATCTATTGCATCAATTTCAAAGCTTCTCCTGACGACGAAGCAAAAAGAAGGGGATTCTGCAATACAAATCACTGCTCACAATGCAGAAGTTTCAAATATAGGTGCTCCTGATGGAACTGAAGTCATAGTTCAGGACTTGTTTTATAACGTTCCAGCACGAAAAAAATTTCTCAAAACAGAGAAAACAGAAAGTGCACATGTGACGAACATCGTGCAAGACCTTGCCCTCGCTCATCCCTCAATCGGATTTCGATTAACATTGGATGATCGTATGGTACTGGACACACCAGTGCGAAAAGGCGATACAGCACTTCTTCAACGTATACAGGATATTTTTGGCAATACAGGAGTAGAGAATGTATCGCCGATTCAATTTTTAGGAAAAGATCTCAGTATTTCTGGATATGCTTCTCACCCGCATATTCACAGAAGAAATCGTAAAAACCAAAAAATATTTGTCAACAAAAGACCCGTTTCTGATCGTATGATTTTTGCGGCAATAAGCCAAGCGTATGAAAGCTTGGTACCCAAAGGATTTTATCCAGATGTATTTCTTTTTCTCGATATCGCTCCAGATCTCGTGGATGTCAACGTGCATCCGCGCAAAAGCGAGGTGAAGTTCTTGCAGGAACGAGAAGTTTTTAGAGCGGTAAAAGGGGCGATTCAGAGTGCCTTCAAAGAAGAAACAGATGTTACACAAAGAAATGAAGAACAGAAGTGGACGCTACGATCTTCAGAAAAATCTTTCCTGAAAACTTCTTTGCAACAGATCCCTCCACAAGAAAAATTTTCATTCTCAAAATCAATACCAAATTCTTTAGGAAGCGCTCCTTCGGCTCCAGCTTCTGTGCAACCTTCGTCTTTTTCAAAAGGTAAAAATGATGTGATAGAGGATGGTCGTGTCATTGGACAAATTCGAAACTCATTTCTCCTTGTGGAGCAAGAAGAGGGGCTTATGATCATTGATCAGCATGCAGCACATGAGCGAGTGCGATATGAAATACTTATGAAAAATTTAAAAGAAAAAACACCTCAATCACAAAGACTTTTACTCCCTCAAATAATAGAAGTTTCTCCGGCAGAAAAACAAGTTTTAGAAGAGTATCGAGAGATATTGAAAAGCTTTGGATTTGAAATCGAAGAATTTAGCAATCATGAAATGAGTCTCTTCGCAGTACCCAGCGGTACCGAAAAGACAGATTTTACTGAAAACCTCAAAAATCTGCTTCATGATTTGGAAGGATATGATTCGAGTGACCCAAAAGCCGTACTTTCTCCTGCGGAGAGGATCGCCACATTTGCAGCGTGTCGTGGTGCTGTCAAGTTTGGCGACAAGCTCACGTTACCAGAAATGGAACAATTGCTGGTAGATCTTCGAGCATGTGAAACCAGCCAAGCCTGTGCCCATGGCAGGCCAGTATGGATGTACATTTCATATGATCAAATGGAGCGAGAGCATGGGAGATAAATGCCATACAACCTCTTAAGACCCTTAAGAGCCCGGGATATTCCACATTCTTTCAGAACCTTGATCATTCGTTTCCACAATTTCTTCAATTGCACCGAAGGGCACGTATCCCAATGGTCTAATAGTATCTGCACCAACAACGAGCGTGACGGCAAGACGAGTGCGAGTTTTGTGAGAGCCTAGAGGCAGTTTTTTCTGGGACACTTGGATACTCCCCTCCCCATTATCATTTGTTTCTGCACACAAAGAATTTTTTAAGAAGATTGTGTTTCCATTCAGAGTTACCCCAAATGCGGAATTTCTGTCGAGAGCACCTCTTACGTCCTCTTGGAATCCCTGCACACAGACTATTTTGACGGAATTGGGCGGCATGCCACTGGCATTCGCTGGATTTTTGGCTACTCCTTCAGACAAGTTGTTCATAAAAAATATTAAGAGAACTAAAATACATTAACAATACATTAAATATAGTATACTTTTTTTACATATTGTCAATAAGTTTACTTTCTTATTTGAAATGGGCACAATACGTGCTGGTTTTTTCCCAGAATTATTATGTCAAAAGAGAAAGAGTCACAAAAAGTATCTCCATTTTCCATGCGGCATGCAGCACTTTTGTCGCTTTCTGTTTTGAGTATTATACTAGGTGCGGTTTCAATTTTTTGGGCGGAAGGAATGGAACCATTTGCACCGGTATTTTTTCTGCTTGCACTGGTGTTCACAATTACTCTGGGGATGATTCCAAGCCAAAGATATTTTGCTTTTGTGTGGCCACTCCTGTTTTTACTTATTGGTCTCTTGAGACATAATGACATACTCCTCCCAACATATCTTTTATTTGGATTTGCATTCTCAGTGCTCTTTCTTTCAGTACGAGCAAAGGCAGATAATCAGGTACGAACGTCATTTTTTCCAGCAACAATTCCGGGGATAAAATTATTCTATCTTTTTATGATACTCGGACTTGCATTTGGTATTTATATGGGACTTCCAACGGAGAAAGTTCAGGAAAAAATTACAGAGCAGCTCAATGCACTTGAAGATGCTTCTTTGCCGGGAATAGACACAGTAGCTTCATTTGCAAACTCAGCTATAAAAATCTCTCTTGATGACACTCAAATTGAATTTTCTGAAGAACAAATACAAGATAAAGTTGCTGATATTTGTGGAGAAAGCACAGAGTGTATACAAGAGACAACTCAGCGAATACAAGAAGAACTCAATCTGCAAACAGATCAATCGTCAAACACTCCTATTCCAAAACTTACTTCTGAACAAGTGGAAAAACAGGTCAAAGGAGTGCTCCAAAACGTAGCGAGCACACTATATGAAAAAGTAGATCTCAATACTGTTTTGGCAGTAATCTTTCTTCTGGCACTGCTTCCTTTTATTGGACTTTTTGCGCTTTTGATAGGGCTTTTGGTCTCCCTCTTTTTCTGGGGGCTCAGGCATACAGGGCTTGTAGAGATACATGAACAGGAAGTCAAACAAAAGAGATACGTGTAGAAGAGAATTATGAATTACCCATTCGACAAGCTCTCCTCGAGTCTGAGCGACCTCGGAGTCGAAGACAGGGCAGGAAAATTTTAAATCACAAGTTGTGAAAACAAAAACCCATCCAATCTCCCTTTCCAAGGGAGGAGTTATTTTCTTTCCCCCTTGAAAAGGGGGACTAAAGGGGGTTTAATGGGGTGCATGAATGTAGATTTTTCACCATTTGAGCCAAATGATATTTTGATTCTTGCTCTTTCTGGAGGAGCAGATTCAGTATTTTTGGGAGAAACACTTTTTCAGAAAAAATTTAAAAAAATCGTAATTGCTCACTTTAATCATGAGCTTCGCGGGGAAGAGTCGCTCAGAGATCAGAGATTCTGTCGCAAAAAAGCAGAGGAGTGGCGATATGTATTTGAAACGGCATCCTGGAAACATCCTGAAAAAAGTGAAGAAAAGGCACGAACAGCACGATATGAATTTTTAGAATCTATTCGAAAAAAACATGATGCCAAAGCAATTTTGCTGGCACATCATACCGATGATCAAATGGAAACAATCTTGTTTCAATTTTTGAGAGGGACGGGGGTAAAAGGGCTCAGAGGTATGAAGAAATGGGATGAAGAGCGAAAAATATTTCGGCCACTTCTGAGCATTTCAAAAAAAGAAGTACTCCAGTTCCTTCACAAACAAAATATATCATTTCATGAAGACAGTACGAATGCCGATGACAAAGTATTTGACCGCAATTTTTTGAGACTCAAGGTCTCGCCACTTCTCAAAGAAAGATTCCCGCATTTCAAAAAATCTCTTCTTCGTAATGCAGAACTTTTTGCTTCATTTGACCAATTTCTTTCTGAAGTTATAGAAAGAATACTCCAAAGCTTTGGGAAGGATCATTCTTCTGATGGTATTCCTCAGGAATTTTCTCGGGAAGAATTTTTCGCTTTTCCGATATTTCTCCAATCAGAAATACTTCGAACAATATTTGCTCCTCAAACACCGGGTTCAGATCAAATTTTTGAGATTCTAGAATTTTTGAGAACGGCACGGAGCGGCAAAAAAAAATCTCTTCTCAATGTTACATTTGAAGTATATGGAGAAAACATATTTCTCAACATTGCCCTGGAAGACTAGTATATTTTCTTGACTTCTTTTCTCCAGATCCATACAATTCGTCAGCTTTTTTCTCATAATCATGGCGCACAAGAAAGCGGGAGGTTCAACGGCAAATGGTCGAGATTCAAATGCCAAACGACTTGGAGTCAAAAAGTTTGGTGGACAGAATGTCAGAGCGGGAAATATTATCCTGAGACAACGGGGAAGCAAGTATTTTTCTGGTGAGAACGTCGGATGTGGAAAAGACTATACTCTCTTTGCTCTGACCGACGGAGTGGTCAAGTTTACCGAAAAGCGGATACAGAAATTTAATGGGCAGAGGCATAAAGATATTTTTGTGCATGTGGTTACGGCATAGACATTGTTCTTTAATTGTTCTTTATATGAAGGGGCTTCATGTGGTAGAAATCAAAAAATAGAGATATGTCGGGATTTTGCTTGACATTCTCTAGAATTTTGTATTAAATAGCACCTCTTTGTTGTATTCTAAAAAAAAATTGTCACTTGCCTTTCCTGCACCAGCTGTATGTGAGCCTCAAGAAGAGGCTCAAGATGACATCAATATACGTCTACAAGATTCTTTTGTATTGCTCCAAAAGTTTCAGGCATACTTTCGTCAGCCGGATGTTTTTACGAAAGGAGTATTTTCTTCATTAGATCAACAATATATTAATGCAGCAGAAGAAGTGGTTCACCAACTTCTGAATAGTCGTGATGTTTTGTTGCGTTTGGCTGGCGGAGAGGAAAAAATTGCTCATATTCAGAGTGCCCTGCGATCTCTGGTAAAAGCTTTTTTACGCGCAAGCAACAAAGGATACATAGATGAGGAAGAGGCACATGAGATACGAAGCAATTGGGAATCTGTTGTTACAGAAGTAACCAAACAGGCAGTTTTGCAAACAGGAGCTCTTCATACACAAAGATACGGTCCTCAGGGCAAATATGTTCGGTCCTTCACAATAGGAAAGATGAAACAACTGAAAGAGAAATATCCTGAAGTAAATGCATGGATCCTGAAACATGCAGCAGTAAACAATCCGAAAGATCCAGAAGGATTTGTGGAGAAGATGCTGGAGCAAGTGGAGGAACTGAAAGAGAAATATCCTGAAGTAAATGCATGGATCCTGAAATATGCAGCAGTACACAATCCGAAAGATCCAGAAGGATTTGTGGAGAAGATGCTGGAGCAAGTGGAGGAACTGAAAGAGAAATATCCTGAAGTAGATGCGGGGATCCTGAAACATGCAGCAGTACACAATCCGAAAGATCCAGAAGGATTTGTGGAGAAGATGCTGGAGCAAGTGGAGGAACTGAAAGAGAAATATCCTGAAGTAGATGCATGGATCCTGAAACATGCAGCAGTAAACAATCCGAAAGATCCAGAAGGATTTGTGGAGAAGATGCTGGAGCAAGTGGAGGAACTGAAAGAGAAATATCCTGAAGTAAATGCATGGATCCTGAAATATGCAGCAGTACACAATCCGAAAGATCCAGAAGGATTTGTGGAGAAGATGCTGGAGCAAGTGGAGGAACTGAAAGAGAAATATCCTGAAGTAGATGCGGGGATCCTGAAACATGCAGCAGTACACAATCCGAAAGATCCAGAAGGATTTGTGGAGAAGATGCTGGAGCAAGTGGAGGAACTGAAAGAGAAATATCCTGAAGTAGATGCATGGATCCTGAAACATGCAGCAGTAAACAATCCGAAAGATCCAGAAGGATTTGTGGAGAAGATGCTGGAGCAAGTGGAGGAACTGAAAGAGAAATATCCTGAAGTAAATGCATGGATCCTGAAACATGCAGCAGTACACAATCCGAAAGATCCAGAAGGATTTGTGAACCGAAACGGATAAAGAATTTATGGGAGATGATATTTTTGATTTTCTTCTTGAAAGAAATTACAATTCTTATATCTCTATTACAATTCTTATGAACAATCCTCTTTCATACCCTTCCCAGACTCAGGTCACGCCGAGCTTTCTTTCTGCCACCTGGGCATATTTTGCACTCGCAATAGGGATCAGTGCCCTTGGAGTCTTTGTGGCGGGTTATATTCTTCAATTCACTGGTATGTGGTTTTTATGGGTTTTATTTGCGGTTACTCTTGTCATTATTTTTACCGCAGGCAAATGGAGCGAAAGTCGCAGGTGGGCAATTCCCATGTTTGGACTCTTTGCTCTTCTCATGGGAATTAGCACGTTTCCCGTAGTGGCGTATGCCGTAGGGACTGGACAAGCAGGGTTGGTGCTCAAGGCACTTGTGGCCTCTGGCTGTATGTTTGCTGCATCTGCATTGTGGGGATTTACGACAAAAAAAGATCTTTCTGGATGGGGAGGGTTTCTCCTGATGGCACTCATTGGGCTTATTATCGTAGGGATTTTACAAATATTTTGGTTTTCAGGAACAGTACAATTGGTTTCATCCGCCATTGGAGTTATTCTGTTTTCTGCATTTGCCGCCTATGATATTCAAAACATAAAAAAAGGACGATATCCCAATCCCATTTATGCGGCACTGAGTCTATTTCTGGATATGATACTTCTGTTTAAGGACATGCTGATCTTTATGCTTTCACTTTCCCGAAACTAATATACTTTGGCTCTAGAGTAGGAGATTTTAAAAATCTCTGATAATTTTGGACATTATAACAAAAATATCTTGATCTTTATAGTTCCATCGCCACTCACATTCTTTGAGGTGAAAGTTAAACTTGTGAGAAGCAATTCCGTTAAACTTAGAGAGTCTTCTTTTCGCAAAAGACCAAAAGGATTCAATACCATTTACATGACATTTTCCTCGTGCAAATTCATTTTCTGAGTGATGAATACGATAGTGATCATATCCATTGAGAATGAGTCCATCATAAGCTCTCCATCCATCAGTATGAATAGTTGATCCTTCTAGTATTTTTCCTTGAATAATAGGTAGGAGCTCTTTTCTGGAGCAATCTTTTACAATAGAAACAAATACCCTTCCTTCTCTTTGAAGGATTCCAAAGACAGGAGTCTTTCCTGCGGCTCCTCTTCCTCTCTTTCCTCTCACTCTCTTTGCTCCAAAGTAACTTTCATCAAGTTCAAATTCTCCAAAACTCTTTGACTGTGCTAAAGAGAACTTTGCAATCTTTTCTCTAAAAATATTAAAATATCGATCAACCGTTCTCCGATTGAGATCTAGAATATTTGCTGTTTTTGATGCATTGAGATCTTCACAAAAACACTTCAATATTTTTTTGATCTTATAATTCGATATTTTACTGTGTTTAAGCATGTTAAGAGAATAATTGAAGTAATTATTCTACTCAAGAGCCTATACTTTTTATAGATACCTATAAAAATCAATATTCTCTTTGCTATTAAAAAAGTTAATACGCATGGATGTTGTGCCTTTATAAAGAAAAAATTATTTTTTCCTGCAAATAATATTTTCAGTATTATGAAATGTGATAGGATAAAAACGTTATTTTAAAGGACAAAGCCTATGATCTCAGGTGATCTTATTCAGCAGTTGTTTATCCTACTGGTCGCTGTTTGGGTACTGGGAGCTCTCTTTCGCAAAATGCGCCTCCCAGGAATTTTTGGTGATGTTCTCGCAGGAGTTTTGGTAGGACCTTTGGTTTTTGGTTTTGTGCCACCAGATTCGGAGCATATTCTCGCGCTGGCAGAACTGGGAATATTTTTCATTATGCTTCACTCAGGGCTCGAAACTGACCCCAAGTCTTTTTTTAATGCTTCCAAAAAATTCTTCCCCATTGCTATCGGAGGAATGATCTTACCACTTCTTGGTGGATATGGAGTTGGGAGATGGTTTGGTTTTGCGCCATCAGAGTCATTTTATATTGGGATGGGACTCTCTATTACAGCAATAGCAGTCTCAGTAAGGCTTTTTAAAGATTGCCGTGTGAGTAAAACTTCTGTTGCTCGCGTTTCCCTGGGAGCAGCACTTATTGATGATGTTTTTGCGCTTATACTTTTTTCTATAGCACTTTCCATTGGAAAAGAGGGAGCAATAGATTTTGAGCAAATACTCTTCCTGGTCGGAAAAATAGTCGTATTCTTTGGAGTATCTCTCTATGTAGGAAGCAAATATTTTCATCATTTGGGGAAAATACTTTACAGAGGGAACAAAGGATTTACATTCACACTTGTTCTCGCATTTGCCTTTGGATACGTAGCACACTCTATAGGACTCCACACAATTGTTGGCGCATTTTTAGCAGGGCTCTTTATTCGTGAAGAAATCCTTGATGAGCATCTCTTTAAAAAAATAGAAGATCGTATTTTTGGACTCAGTTATAGCTTTTTAGGTCCTATATTTTTTGCTTCCCTTGCGTTTCATTTGGACTTTTCTATTTTAAAAACAAACGCGCTCTTTCTCATTGTACTGCTTGCAATAGCAATTTTGGGGAAGGTCATTGGGGCCGGCATACCAGCATACTTTCTCAACATGACTAAAATAGAATCACTTGCAGTGGGACTGGCGATGAACAGTCGGGGAGCGGTAGAGCTTATCATTGCAACTGTCGGACTCGAAGCGGGTATTTTAAGTGAAGATCTCTTTTCCGCACTTGTCATTATGGCATTTGTTACCACATTATTTTCGATAGTAACATTCAAACCTGTTGCTAAGATCCTTCGAAAAAAGAAAAAAGTGACTTAATTTCGTGAAACATTATGTTGTTGTAGTCCCTCTCATATGATTTCTGCCGATCTCGCTTCTCTCGTGCCACATCCCTCAGAGTTTTCCTTCCCTCTCCTGCTTACAATTTTGCTGGGAGCTATCTGGATGTTTGGAAAGATTTTTGAAAAGCTCAAACTTCCTTCTCTGTTTGGAGAAATGCTGGCAGGAGTTTTGGTTGCTCCACTTTTTGTCAAAAGTGCGGAGCTTAATGTCATTGAACTGTTTGGTGAAATGGGTATTTTTTTCCTCATGCTTTATACCGGACTCAAAACAAATCCAGATGAATTTTTAAAAGCTTCTAGAAAATTTTTCCCCGTAGCGATTGGAGGAATGGTACTTCCCTTTATTGGAGGATATGCTGTAGGACAAATATTTGGATTTTCTTTTACGGCGTCGCTGTACATGGCAATGGGACTCTCTATTACCGCTATTGCTGTTTCAGCTCGCATGTTTTCTGACTGCAAGATAGAAAATAGTCGCGTTGCTCGCGTGTCTTTAGGAGCGGGACTCATTGATGATGTTTTGGCCCTCATTCTTTTTTCAGTGGTCTTGAGTATCGCAGAAGGAGGAAGCATTCATTCTGCTGAAATTTTTGTGCTTCTGGGGAAGACCATTCTCTTTTTTGGAGTAATTATTTTTTTAGGAGACACTCTTTTTCGATATTTTCGTCGTATCATGTCTCATGGAGACAGTGGATTTATGTTTCTGATTATTCTCGCACTTACTTTTGGACTCATTGCAGAGGCAATAGGACTTCACTTGATTGTTGGAGCCTTTCTCGCTGGACTTTTTTTGAGAGAAGACATGATTGACGGTTCAGTATTTGAAAAAGTTGAAGATCGCACTGAAGCATTTGCCTACAGCTTTTTTGGCCCCCTCTTTTTTGCTTCCCTTGCGTTTTCTCTCGACTGGGAGGTTCTTACTGGGAATTTCCTTCTCCCATTTTTGCTCAGCGTAGTTGCTATACTCGGAAAACTTTTTGGAGCTGGTATTCCGGCCAAACTTTCCGGGATGACGATGAAAGAATCATTCGGAGTGGGAATTGCGATGAATGGAAGGGGAGCAGTGGAGCTTATCCTTGCTAATATTGGATTTCAGGCAGGAATTATTTCTCAGGAGATATTTTCTGCACTGGTGATTATGACGCTTGTAACAACGCTTTTTTCAGTGTTGATGTTTCGGTGCAATAAAAGGAGTTTTCAAGAAATAAAAGTGTCTTAAATTAATTTACAAATATATATTTATAGGTTACAATATATTATATAGCAATTGTTAAGATGCCTTTAAATCACGCTAATGAAAGTCTGGGTGAGAAATTCAATGCATTTTTTCTCCCCCACAACCTGAGCGAACATGGTTTTGTAAATGCAACAGGATCAAAAAATATGAAAGGAAAGGTTGTTTTGAGGGGACAAAATAAGAGAGAGGGGTCTGGGTTTATATATAGGGGGGGGCATAAAGGAACATATTCTGTTCGAGATGGAATACTTGCCTTCGTTGATCCACAAGAGGGATTGTATTGGATGGGTTTTAACACTCCAGAGAAAAAAGAACTTTTGGAAGCCAATGGAATTAGGCATGACGATTCGTGGAGTCCAGTTGAGATGCCAGATAACTGGGAACAAGAAAGAAGTGGTTTAAATGAAACAATATCGACTCAATTAAAGAATTTCAATTTCAGACTTATAAATGGATGTGAATGGGAATATCTTTCCGAACTTGGTGGGAATTACAACCTTGATAGTGTAGATAATGTGATATTTGTACAAGATTTTAATTGCGTCGATTGGGTAGGACCACATTCTCAGAGAGCAATAGATTTTTTAGAACAACAAGGATTTCAGGAGCGAAAAAAATATCTTGGACTTCATCCATCTGATGAAAACAAAAAGGCGGTATTTGCAGTAATTAGTAAACTGAAATCTAGAGGAATTCGTGATGCGGCAAACAGAGCGACTCAACTATAAATTCAAAAAATTATTATTGTAACAGTTTTATTCCACGCTCAATTCTTTGCAAACTTCGCTCTTTTCCAAAGATTTCGAGTAGCTCGAAAGTTCCCGGGGAAAATTCTTCTCCTGAGAGAGCTACTCTCAGTGGCCAGAGCAGTTGTCCATTTTTCCATCCAAGTTCTTCTGCCTTTTTAAGGAGTAGTTCTTTTAAATGTCCTTCTCTCCAATCAGATTCTGAGATTTTTTCGAGCAGAGCTACTCCTTCATTGAGAGCCTGAAATGCAATATCCCTGTCTACTTTCATTTTTTTGTGATGAAAAAGTTCTGCAGAATACTCAAGTCTTTCGATAAAGAAAAAACGCAGAAAATCGGGAAGTTCTGAAAGTTTTTTACATCGTTCTTGAACCAAACTGAGAGCTTTTTCATAGAACTTTTCTCCATACTCTTTCCTTCCTTCTGTAAAAATATTTTCTTGTAAAAATGGTTCAGCGAGGCAAGTAAATTCTTCAAGAGATTTTTGTCTGATCCACATACCACTGAGCCACATGAGTTTTTCGAGATCAAAAATGGCTCCCCCTTTGTGTACTCGATCGAGTGAAAACTCACGAATAAGATCTGTAATGCTAAAAATTTCGTTTTCATCAGAGGTATTCCATCCCAAAAGTGCAAGAAAATTGAGAAGTGCTTCCGGCAAAATGCCGTCTTCCAAATAATCATCGACTGCTACCTTATTTTTCCGCTTGGAGAGCTTACTTTTGTCCTGATTGAGGATAAGGGGAATATGAGCAAATGCTGGTGCATCCCACCCGAACGCCTGATAGATCAAGATTTGTTTTGGGGTATTAGAAATGTGATCTTCTCCACGAATCACATGTGAAATATTCATAAGGTGATCATCAATTACGACGGTAAAGTTATACAGAGGATCATTCGCGCTTCTTGCGATAACAAAATCATCTAAATCTTTTGTATGAAATTTCACTTCACCTCGCACTAAATCTTGAAACACAACCTCTTGCTCCTTTGGAGTACGAAATCGAATCACTACGCTTTCTCCTCTTTGAATTCTTTCATTTTGCTCAGAGGGAGGAAGATGAGAGCATTTTTCAGAATATCTCGGAGGAAGCTTCTGGGCTTCGCGCTTTCCTCGTTCTTCTGCGAGTTCTTCTTTTGTGCAAAAGCAATAGTATGCCTTATCTTCATTGAGCAGTTTTTTGAGATGCTCAGAATAGATATCGGTTCTTTCACTTTGGTGAATGACATCATCATCCCAATTGAGCCCAAGTTTTTGAATTCCATTCAAAATATCTTCCTCAAACTCCTTCGTAGAACGCTGTGCATCTGTATCTTCCAGTCGCATCACAATCTTTCCACCATTTTGTTTCGCAAACAGGTAGTTATAGAGCATGGTACGGACTGTGCCAACATGCAAAAGTCCTGTCGGAGAAGGTGGGTACCTGACGATTACCATGTGTGAATTATAAATTGAAGATTATTGAGGAACGTATGTTCGCTTATAATAAGCGAAAAAATGCCTAATACCTAATTGCTCTAATGACGAATCAATGGCCAATGACTGAATACTTCAAAACGTATTTTGTCATTAGACATTAGGATTTGATTAGGTATTAGTAATTTGTCATTAGTAATTCTTCCAGTTTAATTCTTGTGCTTCACTATTGTAATTGTCATCTCAATATCTTCTACCGGCTTATCGTTCGCGTCTTTTTCGAGTGCAACAATCTGATCTACTACGTCCATACCTTCAATTACTTGCCCAAAGACAGTGTGCTTGTTGTCCAAAAAGAGATTGTCTTTTTGATTGATAAAAAACTGAGAACCGTTGGTACCAGGGCCACGATTTGCCATAGAGAGCGATCCACGAATATTGTTCAAATTTGTATCAAATTCATCTTCAAAATCAGCTTCCCAGATACTCTCTCCACCTCGGCCGGTGCCATCGGGATCACCGCCCTGGATCATAAAATCTGGAATCACTCGATGAAAGATAATGCCGTTGTAATATCCATTTTTGGCATGTGTTACAAAATTTTCTACTGTTTTGGGAGTTTGTTTGGGAAAGAGTCGAAGTGTGATATCACCGAGTCGAGTACTAATAACGGCCACGTCTTCTCCTCTTTCAGGAGAGGCTGCTTGATCAAAAGAGGGAGGCTCATTCGTCTCGCCTGTATCATTTTTCACGTGGGAACAAGCGGTAAGTGCAAGAATCATAAGGGGAAGTAAAAGAAATTTTTTCATAGAAAGAAAGTAAAAGAATATGCTAACGGGGAGAGCAAGTGACACTACACTGCCAATCACTATTGCCTCCAGAAAACTCAAAGGATTCGGAAGTGGTTTTTTCAATTACATCATTTTTGGGAGGAGTGAGTTCTTCTACAAAATCCTGTGGAGACCCCTGATAAAAAGATTCAAAATCTTCATCAGGATTCGCTTCCTTTTCTGCAATACATCCAGAGAAAAGTAACGCCAAGCAAAGTATAGAAAAAGAAGCCTTCATACGCTCTATTGCAGCGGGATTTTCTCAAAAAAGTTATAAAAAAACAATGCTTTCCGAATTTTTTATTTTTTGCCACAATACGTCCACATGAAGTTCAAAACTTTTCTCTTTCGTTTGTTTCTTTTTGTAGTTGCAGGAGGATTCTTAGTATTTTTTCTTCCTCAGGTCACTATTTTATGGAATGCTCGGAATAAAATATTAGAAATTCAGAAAATTCCGGAAGCTCCCGTGGCTATTGTATTTGGAGCATCAGTCGTAAAAAACACATATCCAAGTGCCGTATTGGCAGATCGTGTAGCATCTGCAGCCGAGCTTTATCTGGCTCAAAAGGTCGACAAGCTTCTCATGACAGGAGATGGTATTGCTGATGATTATAGTGAGGTCAATGTGATGAAAGCCGAAGCGATGGCATTTGATGTTGCTGAGGGCAATATTCTTCTTGATCCAGAGGGGCTTAGTACGTTCGACTCATGCACTCGAGCTGGGAAAGTCTTTGGGATAGAAAAAGCGATCCTCGTCACACAGGAATTTCATCTTCCGAGAGCAATATACCTGTGTGAAAAAGCAGGGATTGAATCTTGGGGATATGCTTCGGATCGACAGGGATATGCAAAGATTGATTTCTTTGAATTCCGTGAATTTTTTGCCCGCATGAAGGCGTTTTTTGAGATAAATCTCCCATTTTTCCCCCTTTTAGAGGGAGCTTAGAGGGGGTATTTGCTCAAAAAAGCTCCACAGGGCTTCGCCACACTATGGAGATAAGGATTTTAAAACCCCTCTGTCTCGCAAGCTCGACATCTCTCCTTCTCAGGGGAGCAGGTATTGCCTATCTCTTGTACTTTAAATATCGCTCTTCAATTCTTCCCCAATGAAGATTTGAGAGGAAGTTTTTGATATATGCCATTCTGGCGGGTCCGTCTTTGTGATAATACGCGTGTTCAAACATATCAATGCTGAGAAGTGGGACTCCTCCCCATATGGCTCCGTTTTGGTGTTCGTCTACGACTCCATTCAGTAGCCTATCAGAATAGAGTTGATCATGGGTGAGTACTGCCCAACCGCTGAGTTTTGTGCCCATAGCACTCCTTACGAAATCTGATTCCCAAGCCTCATACGATCCAAAATGCTCTTTGAGAGCTTTCATCAATTCTGGAGCAGCAGAATTGTCTCCATTTCCTCCGAGTGCTGACCAGTACACATCATGGAGGACAGTGCCTGCATGGTTCCAGGGAAGTCGGCGTTTGAGTTCTCCAAATTCGGAATAATTTCCGTTGATTCCCTCATGAGAGCACTTCTCAAGTGATTTTTCAATGGTATTGAGGGCTCCTATATATCCTTTGTGATGTGTATTGTAATGCCAATCTGATGTTTCGGCACTCATCACATCTGCCAAAAGCGTTTTTGCTTCATCACCAGAGTATGGACGAGCATTGAATTGCCATGTATAGGTCATCTTTCAGGGGATAAGAGTGGGATGATGATACGCTTTCTGTGGAGAGGTATCAAGGATTCAGGAATGAAGTTGTCAGTAGTCAGTTGTCAGTAAATAGGAAGCAATTTTCCCGCTTTTTCTCTTTCTCTTGAGCTCTTTTTTTGGTATACTGATAAGATAATTTTTTGTTTGTACTGTATATGAAAAAAGCTCCTCAAATATCGACTTCTGGACTACGTCAGTCAAAGGGGAGAAAACTCTTGTCCTGGAGTGTTCCAGAATATGTATACCATGAAAAAAACACGTTCTGGAAATTTTGCGCTATTGTCGTGATTATGGGGATGATTGTGTACGGTATTCTTTCTGATTCATACCCTTTTGCTATTGTGATAGCACTCTTTGCAGGAGTATACGGACTCGTACACAAGCCACCAAAAAAGATAGAAATTCACATTACAGATATGGGAGTAGAGGTGGATCATTATTTTTATCCGTATTCCAATATCCGTAATTTTTGGATTATTTTTAAACCTGGTGAGGTAGAAACGCTGAATCTGAGACTGATGAAAAATGTGGTGAAAGAGGTTTCGGTGCTTATGGGAGATCAAGACCCTGCTGAAATTCGCGAGACACTGGCTCGTTTTGTGCCAGAGCTCGTGGGGAAGGATGAAGGATTTTTTGACTGGCTGATCAGGAAACTCAGACTCTAGATTTTTTTATTTCAAAAAAATAAATACAAAATATGGCAGAAACTCCAGAATCACCGGTAATAGTAAATGATGCAGCTCATGACGCATTGGTAGAACAAATACAAAATGAAAAAAAGATGACACTTGCTGACTCTTCTCAAAAACAATATCAGTTGGCAGATCGTCTTAATAAAGATGAAGAAGTACAAAGGAAGCTTGCTGAAAGGGAGCGAGCTACTCATGAAACAGAATCAAAACCAGAAAAACATGGAGATCCAAAAGAAAGTGAGGAGACTACGGCAGAACAACTGCCAACTCAAGAGGAGATGCGCCGAGATACGCAAAATGCGGCGAATGAAGGGGGAGTACAAGGAGCGCTGGATCATGCACGGGAGTACTACCAGCAATATGCTGGAAAATATATGGAAATGATTGAAAGCAAGGACATCAAGCTTTCGGGAAAGTATGCCAATACAATTCTCGATCTTTACCAAAAATCATATGAAGGCTTCAAGCTCTCTGAAGAAGATCTCAAAATTGCGGTTTCACAAAATCCTGAATTATTGCAGTCTCTTTGGCATAGAACTCAATTAGCGCAAGAAAGAGCAGCGAATTATGCTGAACTCTACAAAAACTTCGAACAAAAGCGATCGAGAGCACAGGGAAAAGAAAAAGATTTTGATGCGGAAGGCTTTATCTCTACCAAGGGACATATCATTGCTGATCAAATGATCTCGATGAAGGAAGCAGAACTTTTGAGCAAGATTACCAACCCTGAAAATCCAGAGATGCTCGCGGAATATACAAAGCATACCGAAGGATTGACCAAAGCAGAAGCAATTGAAATTGCTCTCAAGCCTGAGTCGGTAAAGGAAGGGCCGTTTCGAAAATTGCTTCAGAAAGAAGATGGCATTATACGATTTCTCATTACAGTAGTAGGACCCATTTGGGGATACACAGTGGCACTGGCAAATGGTGCTATCTGGGTGCAGGATCCCAAGAATGATAAAGCGGCATTCTGGGCAGCGAGTGGCGCTGTGGGAGCGAGAATGATGCAAAAAAACAGATACAAACTGGATACGGGAAATACTGCGACAAATTATCTCAACTCTCCTGATAAAAAAATAGAGAGAGAGAGAATACAGAAGTTTTTAAGGAATCATCCAGAGGATGCTCAGATTCTTCGTTCGGTCAATTGGGCAGAGGTCAAAGGATCTGATTTGAGAGTTTCAAAAAATGATCGGGTAAAAGTGCAGGGAGATTTTATAGAAGGTCTCAAGGGTTCAGGATGGGGAACTGCAGAACTTCAAAAACTTGGAGGACGGACAGATTTGATTCCGGGTACACACAACCAAGAACAATTTAATGAAGCTCTTACGCGCTTGGAATCACAAGATACGACTCTTGAAGCACGGCGTGAACGAAAATGGGTCTATAAGCAATTTATGGGAGAAAATTTTTCAACACATGATACTCGTGAAATTCTTAATTCTTTAAAATCTCAAAATTCATGATAGACATGGCACACAAAAACGGCAGAGCGCAGAAAGATTTTGCAGATCGTCTCCAGGATGAGGCATATGTGTTTCAAACTCTGGAGCGAATGACGAGATATTCTTTAGAACGTGAGCAGAAACAGGAGATTCAAAATTGGCTCAAAGGACATATGCAGACTCCAGAGTATGCACACAAGGCAGAAGAGTTTTGTAAGAGATTTTGCAGAGATAAAATTTTTGGAACACTTACCTCCCAACAGGCAACACTTGCATTTCTCTTGGCAGTTTCTAAAAAACAACAAGAATCTGCTCAAGATTTTGCGCATCGGATGGATATGCTCGATGATCAGATAAAAGAAGGACTTCACTTTCCGGGAACGCCCCAGTGGCAAAAAAGAATGCCAGTAGGTGATGCGGAACGATCCTATGCAGCACTTGCTGTGATCCTTGCTTCTGAACGAGAAGAGCCAGCAAATGATATTCCTACAAATGTTCACAAAGCACTGCTTTCCTCTGCAGGCGATCTCACGCAACAAGTAGATACTTCTTCTGTGCCGTTGCAGAGATATCAGAGAGAGCACACCATTTCACGTGAGCGCCTTACGAACGCTGAAAGTGCAGAGATGAGCGGAAAAGGGAAGGACCTCATTCATCGGAAAAAACAAGAGCAACAGGCAAGTATAGATCGAAAAAAAACGGAAGATGAGATCAATCGATATATGGCCCAACATAACGCTGTGCACCGTGAAATGGTGCGAAAACGACCAAAAAGAAGAACACAAGCTGTCAAAAAGAAACTCATGTCCAAACTCCTTCCATACATTCTTGTTGGCGGAACAGTGGGGACGGTAGCAGTCTCATCTGCAGGAGCATTTTTTTAAAAAAACTTATTCCACACGTGAAACGTATTTTCTCACTCTTCGGCTTTAAAAAAACAATAGTCTGTGCTCTCCTGAGTATCTTTGTATTTGGAAATATTGCCAGTGCTCAAGGAATTGTGGGAATATCCAATCTTGATCTCACTCCTCCAGAAGACGTGAGTCAGGAGGACACATCACAATGTTATCCTCTGGCTGTTTTTGTCAAAAATGGAACAAGTGTCTCTGATGACACAGTCACTCCGAACATTGCAGATCAAAAAATAAATTTTGGAAAGACAGCATCTATGCTGGTGGGACTTTTTACTCCAGTGGTCGCATTTTTGGCAGAGTATGTAGAGAAACTCATGAGTAATGATGCCATATTTGGGAATCTCAGTTCCAATCCGGGGAGTGAGATAAAAGAATTTCGCGAACTCCTGCATTCAGTATGGCTGATCATGCGAGACTTGGTAAATTACATGTTTATCATTGTACTTCTGGCGATTGGTTTTATGAGTGTGTTTGGAGCGGCAACGCCGGATAATGAAAATTTCCAGATCAAAAAGATGCTTCCTAAATTTATTTTTGCAGTTGTAGCGGTTAATTTTACGTGGTTTGCGGCAACAGTGATTTTGGACGCAGCCAATGTCGTGACGCATGTGGTCTTTGCTCTGCCAAAAACAATTGTCAGCGAAGTAGAAACAGAGCCAGAAACGGAAGTTTGTGCTCTTTCAGAAACAGAGTTAACAGGGCAGTCAGAAAAAGATAATGACAAGGCAAAAATTCTTTCCAAAGAAACACTCGAAAGTATGGGAAAAGATCAGTATGCAGAACTTCTTGGACTCGAAGAAAAGAATCTGGAGAAGTTTCTAGAATTTATTAAAATAAAGGAAAACAACGAACAAATACGGTATGTGCAAGATACGGGAAAGTTTGTGGTGGTGTGGGGGGATTTTAAATGGGAAAAATTTCAGAGTAATTCATTTGCTTCTCTTTTTGCCTATCAGGTTATGGAGATTCAAAATCTGCCCCGATCCATACAAAGTGATCTTTCGGATGTGGATATCGAAGACTTAATTATCAGCTCGGCAGTAGCGCTCATAATGATGGTTGTGATTATTATTGCTTTTGTGGTGATGCTTATTGTTTTACTGGAGCGTATTGTGATCATCTGGATCAATATTATTTTTTCTCCATTGGCAGCACTCCTCTTTGTGATCAAAGACTTTGGACTGGATCAATCGTTTGGTGAAGAGCAAGGTATTGGGTTCAAACCATTCCTCAAATATGCTTTTTTGCCAGCCTTGATGGGACTTCCCCTCACTATTGGATTTATTTTGATAAGAGCAGGGAAGTCAGTGTCCGGAAAGGTGGGACCGGAAGGCGTATTTTTTGAAACAGAAATTATCAACGGAGTGAATACGATACATGAACTCCTGTGGTATATCCTGGCGGTTGCAGTGCTTTGGTCAAGCGTCTCTATTGCCAAAGATACCGCCAAGCATCTGGGAGACTTTGTGGGAACAATAACAGATAAGGTCAAATCCGTAGGAGGATTTGTAGCGAAGCTCCCACTCTATGGTCAGTTTATACCAGTAGCAACCCAAGACGCTAATGACCAAGAAGGACGCACACATTTGTCCTTAGCAGCTCTGCCAAGGATGTTTGATAGAGCCCGTGGGAATCTTTCCTCTGGCGTAGAACAGCAATTGGATGATTTAGGAACAAAACGACCAGATGCCACACAGAGGATCAATCGAGTATATGATGCAGATCTGAATCTGGCAAAAGATCATGCCAGCAAAATAAATACAGCCATGAAGAGTGGAAATATTGACCAAGCGATCACTGCTTTGGAAGGAAAGCATCCAGAAATATTTAAAAAAGTAGGAATTACCGGAAGACCGACTCAAGATCAGCTCAAACTTATGGCGACTGAAATTAACAGTCGACAAGCTGGTCTTTTGACTGGGAATGCAAGAAATTTGCTGTCTGGTGGAGCTGCTGCTGGAGCGCTTCAGAGTGGTCCCACAAATATTGATATGTCTTTGGATGCTTCCGGGCAACTGGCAAAACTCGGTGACACTACATTTAGAGAAAATGTGAATGTGACGACTCCAGAAGGAGTCAACAAGCTTGCAGATATCCTTGTGGATTATGATGCGAATTCAAGAGAAGAAGTTGCTCAAAGGATTATTCGTGGTCTTGGAGAAACCGAAGAAGCTCAATTTATGGAAGTAGCGAGACAAAATGAACTCCTGAGCCAATTGCAGTCAGTACAAGGTATTAGTGACCCTCAGAATCCTGAAGATCAAATCACATAAGAGAGCAATAAATTTTTAATTCTCAATTTCTAATTTTTAAATAAATTCTAATTTTCAATTTTCAAACAAATATTCAAATACAAATGTTTCAATTTATAAAAATTCAAAAACTTTTTGCCTTCCTCTGCGTCACAGTGTTGAGTTTTGGCGTATTGTTTCCGACTGCTTCTCACACAGCACATGCGGCTGGGAGAAAGCAAACATTTCTTGTTTCCGCGTATTACTCTCCATTACCCGGGCAATCCCGATATTTGCGTGGGAATTATGAAGCAGAGATTCGTCTGAATGGACGAGGAACCAATGGAGCAGACGGGACTGCTGTATATGTAGGGATGCTGGCGGCTCCAAAGAGTTATCCGTTTGGAACCAAGATAGAGGTCCCTGGACTTGGTATTGGAACCGTGCATGACAGGGGCGGAGCTATTATAGAGGGAGCCAATTATCATCGCATTGATGTCTGGATGGGAAGAGGAGAAGAAGGACTCGCACGAGCATTGCAATGGGGAATGCGTACAGTGGAAGGAACCATATATTATGATACTCAAGTGTCAGAAGAACTCTCTATAGATGACGTTTGGGCCAATCCAACAAATATTCAAAAGCTTGCTCCTAATACGCAAAGAACCATGTTCTTAGGAAGCAAAGGAGATGATGTTCGCGAGCTTCAGAAAAATCTGAAGAAACTTGGGTTTTTTGATACAACAGAAACAGGAGAGTTTGGACAGTTTACCAAAAAAGCAGTTTTTCAATTTCAAAGACGCATGGGCATTGTTGCCTCCGAAAAAGAATGGGGTGCAGGAATATTTGGTCCCCAAACACGCAGTGCACTTGAAAAAGCACTACAAACAGAATTTATTTCTCCGAAAAAACAGAGCCCATCATTTGCTTCTCTTTCTCTGGGAGACACAGGAGATGAGGTCAAATCTCTGCAGACACATCTCAAAAAACTTGGATTTTTTGATGAAGCAATAACTGGAAACTTTGGGAATATTACTCAGGAAGCTGTTTTTGAGTTCCAAAAATCAGGAGATATTGTTGTAGAAATTACTGATTATGGAGCGGGAGTGTTTGGCCCCAAAACAAATGCAGCGCTCCAGGAAAAACTCTCTCAAAAAATTGAAACGGTACATGCAGCACCGTCTGAAGGGCAAACAAAAAAAGACAGCCCAAAACTTGTTTTTGGAAATATTCTGAAAAAGAAAGTATTTGAAGAAATACTCGTAGAGGCAGAAAAATTTACCATCGGAGACGAAGGGAATGAGATAGCAATGATGCAACAGGAACTCATCGCGAAAGGGTATCTCAGAGAAGGACTCAGCACTGGATTTTATGGGGAACTGACCCGAGAAGCGGTCATAGCACTTCAGCAAAAACACCAATTGATAGTTGATGCTTCTGCTGACTGGGCAGGGGATTTTGGACTCAAAACAATGGAAGCCTTGTTTACAGAAATATAAATACTTTTTGTTTTCGTTTTTTGATAGAGACAGATTTCGATGCCTCGCTACTATTTTTATCTAAAGATTTTTTATTTTATTTTTATACCATTTAAGCTGTGTGTTTCCAGGTGCTCCCAGACTTATCTTTGAAGCAATATTTTCCTGAAGGTCTGCTTTGTGTTCCCCAAGTTGCTTCATGGCGAGATGATATGCATCTCGAAAAGGAATACCTTTTTTTTGAACTAAAGTGTTAGCAATATCAACTGAAAAAATACCTCTATCAATTTTTTCCTCAATTTTTTCCTGATTCGGAACGATATTTTTTAATGCCATGAATAGAAACTTTAGACTGTCCTGCACTATATCCAAGGATTCAAAAAGTGGTTTTTTTATCAATTGAAAATCACGATTGTATCCAGTGAAAGAATTTTTGCAAATTCCCTGAATAGTATGCTGATTGCCCATAATGACATTCACATATCCACGCAGGATTTCAAATCCATCAGGATTTCTTTTTTGCGGCATCATACTAGAGCCAGTTGTGATGATATCACTGAGAGTGAAATAGCTGGTTTCTTCGGAAGTGAAGAAAATGATATCTTGTGAAAATTTTCCAAGTGTAACTATGAGCTGAACAAGGGCATCCAGAGTACATAGCTCACACTTCCCGCGACTGAGCTGAGGGGCTAATGAGTTTATTTGAGTCTTGCTGAAATCCAGTTCTTCTGTCGTCATCTCTCGATCCAGCGCAAAAGAACTTCCGTATCCTGCTCCAGTTCCTAAGGGATTCTTACTTGTCTGAGATATTGCAAAATTGAGATATTCAAAATCACTCAGAAGCAGATCGATATACCCTAAAATGTAATGATCTATGCTCGAAAGCATCGCCTGGCGGGTATGTGAATATCCAGGGAAAGGAATTTTTTGATACTGCTCGGCAAAATCCAGAAAATGGGTAAGAACCTGCTTCAACTGTTTTTGAATTTTTTGCAATTCTGAGAGTGTATACAAGCGTATTGCAACCAAAACTTGATCATTTCGACTCCTTCCCGTGTGAATTTTTTTTGCAGTATCCCCGCACAATGCGATCATTTCATTTTCGATCACAGTATGACAATCTTCGTCCTCAAAACGTATTTTTATTTTTCCATCAGTGTATTTCTTCTTTAATTTTTCAAATCCTTGCAACAATTTGCTCAGCTCTGGTTTTGTGAGAATTCCAATTTTTTGGAGCATTTTGATATGCACAATGCTTGCTTGAATATCGAACGGAAAGAGTTTGATATCAAAAATATTATCAGTGCCGGTGGTGTATTTCTGAAAAAAAGGATGTATTTTTCCAGAAGATGGTTTTTTCCAGAGTTTTGTCATAGAAAGAAAGAAAAAGAAAGATTATGTATTATTTTTTTGTTGTACCTGATGTGCAAGTCTCATTTGCCCGCTGTAAATAGAAATAAATCCGGCAGAACAATTCTGATTAAAGGCGTCGTTTTTGAGAAAGGTAGAAAGATTTTTATCAAACAGCGAATGTGGTGAATCTAGAGAGACCACTTCACATGTGCCTTTCAAAATTTTGACGGTTACATCACCAGTTACTTTTTCATTCACACTCTCAATATAAGCATTCAAATGGCCCATGAGTGGGTGATAATAGAGTGCGAGGTATGTCATATATGCCCATTTTTGATCAATACTTTCTTTGAATTCATTTTCTTCACGGGTACAGACCAATTGCTCGAGGCTTTTATGAGCTTTCACGAGTATTTCGGCAGCAGGCTGCTCATATACTTCACGTACCTTGAGTCCCACAAGACGATCCTCTATACAATGATGTACCCCCACGCCATGTTTTCCACCAATGCCGAGAAGTTGCATGATGATTTCTGAAAGCTCCATTTTTTTTCCATCAAGAGCAATGGGAACACCTTTTTTGAATTGTATTTTTACAAATTCCGCAGTGCAGGGTGTGTTCTCAATCGTGTTACAAATTCTCAGCATATTATCAAGTGGAGGGATTTGATTGAGTTCTTCAGTTTCACCGCCTTCTATACAGTTCCCCCACATATTTTCATCATATGAGTAAATTTTTGTCTCACTTTGCACGATATCAATACCATGTTGTTTTGCATATTGGAGTTGCTCGTCACGTCCCATGGACCATTCGCGGACAGGGGCAATAATCTTCACGTTTGGAAGAAAAGCAAGAAGATAACTCTCAAAGCGTGCTTGGTCATTTCCCTTGCCGGTACAACCATGTGCAATGGCATCAACTTTCAGATTTTTAGAAATTTCAGCCATTTTCTTTGAAATGCTAGCACGACCAAGCGGGCAAGAGAGGTAATAGTCACTTTGATACTTAGCATTTGCTTTGATGGCTTGCGTAAGAACTCCATTAGCAAAATCTTCTTTATGATCAACAATGATGCAATCTTTTGCTCCAAGCCTCATGGCTTTTTGTTTAATTGCTTCTAGGTCATCAGCGGTTTGACCAATATCAAATGTGACGCAGTATACATCAACCTTATACTCGTCTTGCAGCCACTTGACGATAATGGAGGTATCAAGACCTCCCGAGTAGAGAAGCGCAACAGTTTTGACTTCTCCTTTTTTAGCTTCATAATCAGCTATTTTGAGATATGTTGTTTGTGATTTCATGACAAAAAAATAAAAAAATAAAAAAGACTCCTGGAATTTATTCAGAAGTCTTTGAATGCATGTAAAAAATTTATAGATGCGTCACCGGAACTTCTGAAAATACCAGAATTGTCGAAACTGCGGTCGTGATGCAAGATTGAGAGACATATGAAATTAAAATTTTTATAAAAATAAAAAAACTTCCGAAAGATCAGAAGCTATACGAAGTGCAGAAGTAAAATTTTAGTGCAGCATCAACGGAGCTTCCATTTAGAAGCTTCTCGCCGATCGCATCCCGTGTTGTTTTTCAAGTAATTCATTGCTCATTTCTTAATACACTCTGAATTGTAGTCTCTAAAATGTTTTTGTCAAATTTTTTCTGAAGAATTTATAAATCCATTTTTCTAAGGCAAATATGAGAAGCTCTTCTTTTCCAGTGGAAGTGGGGATCAAGCCGGTCTTGCTCCCTTCATCTATTTTTAGGAGCCCATCTTGCATATTTTTGAGATGAGAGAGTGAAAACTGCTCCGCAACTTTTTTCATTTTTCCAAAGAGAAAAGGACTCATCCCTATGTCTTTCGCAGAAGAGCGAGTATCGAGAGCCTGCCTCACCAGGAGCAACTGCCTGAGGAGAGAACCAAAATCACGAAAAAGGAGAGTATAAGCGCTCTGCCCTGCATCAATCATTCGATGAAATATTTTGAGCACCTCCTTTCTCTGACCAGTGGAAAAAGCATTTGAAAGGGCCCATTCGATAGTTTCAGAATTTACATCACACACAATCTCAATATCTCGCTCAGAAATTGGCTTCCCTTCTGAAAAATTGATGAGTTTTTGCACTTCCTGATCAAGCACCCACAAATTTTTTCCAGCATATTGCCAGAGGTATTCTGCAGCTGCAGGAAGAATTTTTCCTTCTTTAGCAGAGACCCGCTGCAATACCCATTGAGTAAGAGTCCTTTCGTTCAAAGGTTCAAAAGACCGAGAAATGTCTTTTTGGGCAATTTTTATGAGATCTTTCCAGGCCTTCGTTCGCTTATCCGGATGTTCTGAAACACAAATGATCACAATGTCCTCAGGGATGCCTTTAAGGAGCTCAATAATTTTTTCAGATTTTTCTTTCTTCACTTCACTCATTTTTTCAGAAGAGGGCAAAGGAAATGGGTCAAGAAAGACAATTTTTTTTCCCGTGTTAAAAAATGGGACGGAAAGGAGCTCTGTTTTTATTTCGCCAAATTTTTTTTCTTCAGGATTCATTTTGAGGACATTGTATTCTCCATATTTCTTTTCAGAAGCAACAAAATATTTTTGCACATGCTCTCTGAGCAAAAAGCTTTCTGGCCCAGAAAAATAGAGAGTAGTGCCAGTGACATCTTTTTTTTCTGTCATATCTTATGTTTCCAAATTTTTTTCTAAAAAGTCTTTGTACGCAGTGTTTATATTTTCTATAGGAATACAAATAATGCAAGGGCACTCATAGCTGTGTATCTTTTGAACTTCATTTTTTACTCTCTCCAATAGAGATCTTTTTGTTTTTACAATCAGCACGGACTCATTTTCTTTTTGAATACTATCTTTCCAGAGATATTGAGAATGCATATGAGGAAAAGTATTAACACAAGCCGTCAACCTTTTTTCCAAAAGAGCATGTCCAATGTGATCAGCTTCTTCAGGGTTTGATGTGGGAATATACACGAACACAAAATCTGTCATATCTCAGAGACAATAAAGGGCATACCACAAATCATAATACATGGATAAAAAATTGAGTCTTTTGAAGCAAATATTGTTTCTTTGAGGTGAAGTTTTACAGCTTCTCTTCTACCGTAAGCGTACCGGACATATGGCTGTGCCCAGATCCACAAAACACAGAGCAGAAGAAGGTAAAGTCACCTGCCTGATCCGCAATAAATTCGACCACAACATTTTCTCCCGGCTTCAATTCTACATTGATATCGAAATCCGGAAGCGCAAAACCATGAGACACATCGACACTGATAATTGTAAGGCGCACCTGATCACCTTTTTGCACAATGATTTGATTGGGTTCAAACACCCATTTCTTTGCTACCATATTAAACTCTTTGACAACAGACTCTTCTGGAAGTAAGCAGGTGTTTTCACATTCTTCCTGACTTTCAAAAGGGACAGTGCCATTACATCCACTCCAGGTAAAACTTCCACAAGAAGATTCTCCATCAAAATAGTACTTGGTAATAGTGTCATCGCATTCTCCTGCATCTGGAATTAAGTCACATTTTGCCGGATCAAGCGGCTCTGGCTCTGGTGACTCTACACATATTTGTTCACATGTTTCGAATGTTTCAAAAGGAATAATTCCTTCACACCCCCCCCAAGTGAATTCTGTGCATGAGTCTCTACTTATATCAAAATAGTACTTAGAAATAGCTGCCTTACACGGGCCTGCATCAGGAAGTAAATTGCAGGAAGGATCAAGCTGGGTGTCTTCTCTGCATATACCTGAAGAGCCTGTTGTCTCATCTTCATATTCACATACAAATCCTTCGGGGCACTTGATTTCGTTAATTCCTCCACAAAAAATAATGTTTTTCTCTTGAGAGAGAGAAGCATAGGTGTGAGAAGTTTTGTCTATAATATTTTCCTTGAGGCGGTATATCATTTCTGCCATTTCTCCTCTGGAAACAAGGTGTTCAAAATTATCAATTGCAAGAGGAATGGCGTTTGTATCTCCCAATTTTTCTACAAATGGCTTATACCAAATTTCATCGTCACTCGTTTCAAATTCAAAAATATTCACAATGATTTTTGCGGCTTCTACGAATGAAATATTTTGCTCCGGTCTGTATGTTTCATCTGGGTATCCATCAATTATCCCTTGGGCTTTTGCAATACAAATATATTTTCCGAACCACTCATTCTTGGGGACATCTGGAAAAAATACATATGACCACTCCTTCTCAGTCTCTGTTTCTATACACAATTCTATCACCTCATCCGCGAATTGAGATTCAATGACTATTTTTGTAAATTCTGCACGATTTATTGTGTTTTCTGGCTTATACGTCCCATCTACATAACCGTCTACAATCCCTTGTTCTTGTACATAGTCGATAGCATCTTTATATATATTGTCATCACTCACATCACTAAAGTCAGCAAATACTGTGGAACTCAGCAAAATGAAAAATCCCAAAAATGAAAGATATTTTTTTTTCATAACGATTTGAAAGCACTGAAAGTATTGTACTCTTAGACAAAAAAGAGTAAAGGTGATGAGATAAAATATTTTTGCAATTTCAAAGGAAGATTGATATGCTTCCCTGGCTTTTGACGCGGGGTACGAGTCCGCCGTGGCGGATAGCTCACGAGGCAGGACCTCGCGAGAGAGAAAAGCACCTTTATAACATGATTTATTATTTTGACGCGGGGTAGAGCAGTGGTAGCTCGCGAGGCTCATAACCTCGAGGTCGCCGGTTCGAGTCCGGCCCCCGCAACCAATTCTCCAATGAATCATACTGCTCAGAAAATTATTGAACGAGCTCGAAAGAGAAGAATAAAAATTGCTGTTGCAGAGAGTGTCACTGGCGGACGAATTGCCTCAGCACTTACTTCTGTACCTGGATCATCCGAAGTGTTTATTTGTGGTATTGTTGCTTATCATGTAGATGCCAAAATTCACTCACTGGGAGTGAGTCCGGGTGAAATTGAAAAAACAGAAGGATATTCTGCCCAAGCTGTTGAGCAGATGGCAGAGAATATTCGTATGAGAAACACTGCTGATGTTTCTGTAGCAACCACTGGTTGTGCCGGCCCTGAATTTGAACCGGGCTTTGAAAACGGCAGGGTTATTTTTGCTGTTTCCTGCAAAAATAATAAGACCCAAATATTTGATGAGCAATTTGATGGCGATCGAGAAGAAGTGCAACAAAAAGCAACTGCATTTGCTCTCACAGAACTCCTGAAAGCTATGGTTTAGATTTTTAAAATAATCTCAAATCCTCATTTTGTTGATTTCCCCATTGCTTCCAAAAACTTTTCTTCACTGAGTATTCGCACGCCCAATTCCTCTGCTTTCTGTTTTTTTGAACCTGCATTCTTTCCACAAATCAGATAATCAGTATTTTTTGATATGGAAGAAATCGCCTTGCCTCCCAGATTCTCTACCAGCTCTTGAGCGTCACGGCGAGCCATGGTATTTAAAGTTCCAGTAAAGAGAAAAGTTTTCCCAACGAATGCGCCAGAAGTTTTTTTTGTTTCTTGTTTTTCTGAAAGTTTAAATCCAATTTTTTCCAACTGCTCAAACATCTGAATATTTTCTGTGGTATTGAGAAAGTTTACAATGCTGTCAGATACTTCGGGGCCAACGCCATCAATCCCTTCCAATTCTTCTTTCGTTGCATGTACCAGATCCCAAAAAACAGGGTAGTTTTCAGCCAAGTCTTTTGCGGTTCTATTCCCCACCAAAGGAATACCCAATGCGGTGATAAATCTCCACAATGGTTTTTGTTTGGCATTTTCCAAAGCGTCAAAGAGTTTTTGGACGGATGTTTCTTGAAACCCTTCGAGCTGTAAGATTTTTTCTGGCTTCAAATAAAAGAGATCAGAGAATTTATTGAGGAATCCCTGATCGACAAAGAGTTTTATGGTTTCTCTTCCGAGGTTTTCAATATCGAGTGCATTTTTAGAGGCAAAATGTATGATGCGGCCTTTGATCTGTGCTGCGCAGGAAAGATTTTCACAACGGATGGCCACTTCGCCTTCTGTATGTACCGCCTTGCTTTTGCAGATAGGGCACTCTTGAGGAATGGTGATCTTCTTTTCTTTTCCAGTGCGCTGATCTGTAAGTGAAATCACGACCTTGGGAATTACGTCACCTGCTCGCTCAATTATGACATGATCTCCAACACGAAAGTCTTTGTTCTGTATTTCATCTGCATTATGCAATGTTGCACGAGCGACCGTGACACCGCCAATATTTACTGGCTCCAAGTTTGCTACGGGAGTCAAGACCCCTGTACGCCCCACTTGCCATTTCACATTGAGAATGTGTGTGTGCTCTTGCTTGGCGGCAAATTTGTAGGCTATTGCCCAGCGAGGGTGATGCCCGGTTTCTCCAATTTTATTTCTCAATTCCCGTTCATTCACTTTTATCACCGCTCCATCTATTTCAAAATCAAATGCTTCTTTCTTTTCTTCTATTTCTTTGAGGGCTGATACCACCTGAGCAATATTTTTGCAGTGTGCAAAAAAAGGAGATGTCAAAAATCCAAGTGAAGAAAGCGTTTCATTTGTCTGGGTATATGTTTTTGGTTCTGAAGATGATGGCTCCCAAAAAGAAATTTGATAAAAGAATGCCGTAAGCCTCCGCTGAGCAGTAATATTTGGATCCAGTTGTCGCATGCTGCCAGCGGCGGCATTGCGAGGATTGGCAAAGAGGAGTTCTTCATTTTTTGCGCGCTGAGTGTTTACGTCTTCGAAGTCCGATTTTTTCATGACCACTTCACCACGCAGCTCTACCGTTTCTCCTTGTACACTTCCAAATTCAGCTTTACGTGGGATGGAAAGAATGGTCTTGGCATTTTCACTCACGTCTTCACCGACCTCACCATTGCCACGAGTCACTACTCGCGCGATCTGATCATTTATATACACCGCAGAAATCCCCAGTCCATCAAATTTGAGTTCTACGGTATAGGTGGGGCGCACTTTTGCATCAAGAAATTTGAGAATTCGATCTTCCCAATCTTGCATATCTTCCGCAGAGGTCGCATTATCCAATGACAGCATGGGGGTTAAATGTGCTGTTTTTTTGAGTTCACTTTGCACGTTCAAATCAATGCGGGAGGTAGGAGAGCTTGCAGTTTTGAGTTTTGGATATTTCTTTTCCCAAGTTTGTAAGATTCGAAAGAGCTGATCATATTCCTGATCAGAAACAACGGGAGCATCTTCCATATAGTATTTTTTGTTATGAAACCTGAGCACAGAGCGCAAATCATTAATTTTTGAACAAATTTTTTGTTCACTTAATAAGTTATGTTTTTGCAGTATTTCTTTGCCAAGAGCCAATATCTCATTGTGCGTCATCATGGATATTGTTTCAAATTTTGGGAACTTTTGAAACACTGGACTTGTGTTTTTCTGAACACAGAGTACTATGCTCGGCAGTTTTATTCTTTTTCTTATTTTTTATGAAAAATATTATCGCACTCTTTGCTCTCTCCCTGATAGTTTTTGCCGGCTGCTCACATGTCCAAGATGACTCATCTGATGATGACATGCACAATGAAGCAATGGAAGACGATGTCATGATGGATGATGATGACAGTATGATGGAAGATGATAGTGATATGGATGACTCAGAAGACACTGAAGATGAAGCAGGCTCTGAAGAGGAATCATCTGAAGAAGGTGGTTCAGAAGAAGGTGGTTCAGAAGAAGAAGTTCCTGCTGAAGAAGAAAATTCTGAAGCCGACACTACTGCTGACGAAGAAGAAGCCAAAGCAGCAGCTGAAGGATCGTAACATTTGAGCTTAATATAGTATTCAGAAAAAGGCGTCTCTAAAGACGCCTTTTTTGTGCTCCTTTTTATTTCTGATACAATTTCCTGTGTTTTTATTATTCAAACATGAAGATTTTACTCCTTGGGAATGGCGGACGTGAACATTCTCTTGCCGAAGCATTGAAGCGATCATCACATGATCCGAAGCTCTTTGTGTTTGCGAATGCGAATAATCCAGGAATTGCGCCTCTGGCAACAGAGTATGGGATCTGTCGACGAAGAAACTTTGGAGAAGGAAATGGATTCAAAATGCTGCAAGATTTTGCAAAATTACACAGTGTTGACTTTGCATTTCTCGGACCAGATGATCCTATTGGTGCTGGAGCAGCGGATGCCTTACTCGAAGTTGGTATTAAAAGTGTAGGACCGCTTGCATCTCTCGCAAGGCTCGAAAGTTCCAAAAGCTTTACTCGTAATCTTCTTCAGAAATATAGCATCCCCGGAAATCCACAATTTCAAATATTTACTAGTATGGATGGAATGAAAGAATTCTGTGAAAAACTTGGAGGAAATTTTGTTATCAAAGATGATGGACTTTGTGGAGGGAAGGGAGTCCATGTGTCTGGAGATCATTTTGCTTCGATTGAAGAAGGACTCCTGATCGCAGAAAAAATACTGCATAAAAGAGGCACTCTCATTATTGAGGAAAAATTTGTGGGACAAGAGTTCTCTCTTATGTTCTTTACTGATGGAAACTGTATTCGCTCTATGCCCGTCATCCAAGACCACAAGCGTGTTTTTGAGGGTGACGAGGGACCCAATACGGGAGGTATGGGCACGTATTCGTATCCAGAAAACCTTCCATTCTTAAATGACATTCACATCAATGAAGCAACTGAAATAACCGAGCAGGTAATGCATGCTCTGGAAAAAGAATGCGGAGTAAAATATCAGGGTATTATGTATGGCGGATTTATCGCCACCAAAGAAGGAACGCGACTTATTGAGTTTAATTCTCGATTTGGAGATCCAGAAGCACTGAATGCTCTTTCGCTTTTAGAAAGTGATCTGGTGGATATTTGTCTGGGAATAATTGAAGGGAATCTTTCAGAAAAAAAAGTTCAATTCGCTCAAAAAGCAACCGTATGCAAATATGTGGTACCAGAAGGATATCCTACTGCTCCCGTCAGTGGTGAAGAGATTACTGTGGGCGAAATACCACAACAAGTAGATGTATATTACGCTTCGGTGGATGAGCAGAACGGTAAGTTGATTCTGAGTGGATCACGAGCTATCGGGTTTGTAGGAGTAGCGGATACAATAGTAGATGCAGAATATTATGCCGAAAAAGCGTGTCAGGCGGTATCTGGTCCGGTATTTCATCGCAGAGATATCGGGACAAGAGAACTTATTTCTGCTCGGGTGGAGATGATGAAAGAGCTTGGAGTCGGGAGCTAGGAGCTAGGAGTTTGCAGTTCATACTAGTTTTTAATAAAAAACTTACTCATGCTCATGAGTGAATAGCCGAAAAAGTTGAAAGATAATTTTAAATTTTAAAGGTAAAATCCACCACGGCGGACAGGTGTAAAAATAAATTCTAAGTTGTAAGCTCTAAAAAATATTCTCAAAACTTTTATACATAAGTTATTTGAAAATTAGGATTTAAAATTTTGCATTTTACATTCACAAACAAAATTTCTTTTTTATAAAAATATCTACCCTGAAGTCTTCAAAATCCTCTGCATGCTTCCCATAAAATACTCTGTGGGAACAAAAGGAACAATTTTATTTCTGAGTACAGAGAAAAAATGAGTGCGTGGATATGACCAACGCCACATCTTGGCATCTTCTGCGTGCACTGTCTTCAGGCATTCAAGTCTATTTTTTTCGTATTCATTCAAAGCGTCAAAAATACTTCCTTCCTTTTTCAGGCATTCAGAAAGCACAAAAGAGTCTTCCAGAGCGAGTGATGCTCCCATTCCCATAAGGGGAGAGATGGCATGATAAGCATCACCAATGAGGACAGCTCTGTGTTTTCTGCATTTCAAATCGGGGACTTTCATGAGATTCCATTCAAAGATTTCATCTGCTTGCGAAAGGTGCTTCATTGTCTCATTCACAATGCCTCCAAAGTCCGCAAAGTATTTTCTAAGGTTTTGCAGAGGTGTTTTGTTCTCACTTTTTTGGAGTGAATGGTGCACATCGCAAGTGACTACGCTTTTTTCTTTCATAGGAAAGATGGCAAACTGACGATCATGTCCTAAGGTTCGAAACACTCCTTTGGGAGGTTCAACTTTTTCTGGCAGCCAAAACATAATGGTAGTCCATCCATAGGATTGGAGTCTGGCTTTTTCAAACATATGTTTGCGCACATTGGAATACACTCCATCGGCTCCAACGACAAGGTCAAAATCTTCTTGAGTCCCGTCAGAAAATACTACTTTTACTGATGAATCCTGTTCTTTCATAATTTCAAGAGTTGTGCCAAATCGTATTTTCACTCCTTTGGCGGACTGGGCAACCAGTTCATGGAGGTCTTTTCTCGTGACAATGAGGATGGGTTTGTATTCGGAAAAATAGTCATCAAATCGTATTTCTTTGAGGAGTTTCCCCTGCATATCGGTGATTTCATACGAAGGCACCTTGTACCCCTTCTGAGCAAGTGCATCGTCAATTCCCAGTTTTTCCAAGATTCTGCGTCCTTTATCCCACATGGCAATACCAAAGCCCATATTTCGAAGTTTTGGAGCTTTTTCGATCACCACGGGATCATGCCCTTGTTTCTTGAGAAACGCCGCAAGGGTAAGTCCGGCAATACCGGCACCACTGATCAGAATTTTCATGGGAAAATTTTGAAAGGAGCCGATGTTTACATATTTTTATATTTTTGTCAACAAAAATAGCGCCCCATCGGCTCTGCCGGTAGTTATTCACACAATTTGGATAATACTTTAATTTTTTGATTTATAAGTCTCAATTCTAACAATCAAGCTTTTTGCTATTTCGAAAACTTTAATTATATCTGACTTTGAATACTTATCCTCAATATCTGTTAATCCTGAAAGATGGATTCTATTTCTTATTTCCTTTAATTTTTCAGCTTTTTCAAATAATGGATATGTGAACAATCCGGCTTTTTTTGCAGCTCTATTCAATTCCTGAAACATAGTGTTATCAGAAAGTTTCTTTCTCATGATTACCTTTTTTACTCCACATATTTTTTCAGTATTAGAGATTTTATACAATTCCTTTATTTCTGGATATTTCTCTTCTTTTCCCATTATTTTATCATTTGTAACAACATTATTTTTTATCATTTGTTTCAGCCTATAACTAATGAGGCTCTCAATGATTGAAGCGGTATATAATATGATCGTCTTAAAAACTGAATAGGTTGTTGCACCTGGCAATTCATATTCTTCTTCTAAGGAAACAAGAAAGATAACATACTGCATGCTAATTGAAATGTTTTCCCTTAAAATCTCATTTTTAACAAAAAGAAAACGATTTTCTTTTAAGTCGTTTATTTCTACAAATTGTATCGATTTAGAGAATTTCTTCTTAGTCATTTTTTAAAAGCTCACTGAGTGATTTATATCCTTTTTGTTTTAGATAATTGCCAAGCTTCTTGTCACTCCTTACTCCAAAATCTCTGCCGTATATTCTTTCAATACTGCCCATCCTAGTGTCAGTTCTTTTCTTACGAAATTTTCCGCCTTTAGTACCAGTGCGAACTTTTGACATATTAAAAACTTATGAATACAACGGAATATTAGCTAAAAATACCTGCAAAACAAAACAAAAAGTAAAAAATCTTTATAATCTTTTAATCTCTACTCCTTGATAATAATACTTGATAATCTCTTCATACGTCTTTCCTCTCTTTGCCGCTTCTTCAGCACCTTTTCCGGAAAGTCCCACTCCATGTCCTTGTAATTCCAGTCCTGCAGAGAATGGATCTTCCACACTCTGGAGATAGGGAGTATGGGTCCATCCCCAGACCTCCTCTGCACTCCTGGTCCTGCCATCGCTTTGGCTAAAGTATGGGGTCTTGATCACATTCCCCTGATAGGTCACTACCAGCCCTTCGGTATCTCGTACGGCTTGGGCAAAATTTGGCGATCTGAGTTCATAACTATATCCCAAGTATTTCTGGAAACTGGCAGGAGAATCATCACCGTCATACGGAGCTCCCGGATATTTTCTGTTTTCAGAGCTCATATAAAACCGGGCGTATGTCCGTGCCAGGATCGCCATGGCTTTCTGCTTTTCTCGAGGAGCATCATTGGATACTTCTGCAATACCTTTCAAATATTCACTGAGCGGAAGTTCGTTAATAAGCACCATTTCATCGTTATAGACGCGCAGTTCCAAAGCTCCCCGAAACATATTGTCATTGTAGGTGTCACTGGTATCCCATGCTGGTCGCCTGTCCCAGGAAGCAAGAGTCAGAATATTTCTCTGATTTTGCGGGACGAGTCGGACGGAGGTATAGTTCGTGTCATTAAATGCAATACGGCCTTCTGACTTTTGAAACTTGAGAAGTCCATTCTGCTGTCCTTCTCCTATTTTTTTTCCATCAGCAATGATATCGACATCAAAAGAGGAAGAAATATCTGCAAATTCGTTCTGATACCCCAACCGCATACGAATATCACCTTCATTGCTAGCGGGAATTACCGATGAAGCTTGCGTCACCGTTTGAGAGGGGAGTGTGAGGGCATTGCTTCTGACAATCCATCGACCCCGGGTTCCAAATATTTTACGCGGACCTGTTTGCAGCCAAAACGAATATCGTAAAAGCCCGCGTTTGGGCGGGATCACTTTTGCTATAAATGTTCCGATCTCTCCTGGATAGACGGTTATTTCTTCCAGGGCAAAAGCAAGGCGTTGTCCATTCCCTAAAACAATCAATTTCGTTTGATTCTGATGCCAGGAGATGTTTCCTGTGTTCATTACTCTCACCTGGGTAGAACTTTCTCCGTGTTCATTGACTGCTGTTTTGACAATACGTTCGGAAAGAAGGCGATATTTGTATTCAGCATCTCCAATGATCAGAGGGATAATAAATGTACGAATTCCTGGCATTTTGCCCCCATTCACAAGGATCTGCGCCCTGAGAAGATATTTCTTTTTTACCGAAAAAGGGTCAAGAGAAAAAGAAAAGCTTCCTTCTGTGTTGGGAAAAACTCCTGTTTCATTGAGAGGACTGGTATATCGCTTTCCGTTGGCACTCAGCTGCAGACTGATATGATCTCTCGTCCATTTGGTATCTCCAATATTTTTGATCGGCACGAGGAATGAGATACGTTCACCTGCCCGAGGAACCTCCGGCTGAGTTTTTATGGGTCGCAAGAAAGCTCCCCAATCGGGAGGAATGATTTCCACTGGTTGTACCACCGCGGCCTGAGAGATTTTGTATTGTTCTACTACTGGAGTAAATTCCAGTGAATAAATACCACCTTCAAATCCTCCACGGATGGTGGCTTCAAATGTGGCCGTTGATCCGGGGGGAACACTTGATTCTTTCAAAAGGCCAGCAATATATTTTTTCCCTTTTTGTGGTCTGGTAGATACTCCTGTTTTTGGTTGTACCACATAGAGCCAAGTTCCACTTCGCCATGTAGTATTTCCGGTGTTTTTAAATTGAAATTGCAGCTTTTGCTCTTCTCCGGGTTTGAGGCGCAAAAATTCAACAGATCCCACAAATTCTGCTGTTCGTTCAATAGATCTGAGTTTTTGGATCACCTCATTTCCTCTCAGTGATCGCCTGAGAGTTCCCAGCAATTCGTACATATTTTCTCCCGGACAAGCGGTTTGACCGAGGTCTTTATGTCCGAGTAAATTGGGCAGATTCATGCCATGAAAGACACTGTCTCCCGAAAGATCAAGTCCATAGGTATCAGCCAGCTCTGGCAGTAACTTCTGGAGTGCCTCTATTTGTTTCCCAGTAGGTGAGGCATTTTGAAAATTTCCCATAAGCGCGACGCCAATGGTGTGGACGTTAGAACAATACACATGCCCACCCACTACATAGTCACCTCCAGCACGTCCTTCATAGATATTTCCATTGCCATCAATCACGAAGTTGTACCCAATATCTCCCCATCCACGAGAATTGGCATGATAGGCATAGACCGCCCGCATGACTTCTTTTGGGCTTCTTTCCAAGTGATTTTCTCCTGCGGTATGATGCACCACTACTTTATCAATTTTTGTAGAATACTGGAGGGGCCAGCGAAGATCTTTCCCGTTTTCTCTATACACGACTTCATTTATTTCGAATTCATCTGGATAGGTTTCATTCAGGTCGTTGCATCCCTGAACCCTCTGGGTTCCAATCACTGAAGCGGTTGGATCTCGATCGGAAGCTGTAGAAGTCTCGCTTCCATTGGTATACCGAAGCGATTCGTCTGCGCCCCATGCGGATCTGCTGATAATAGGAAAGCTACTGGATGCAAGTGGTGCAGATGAGACAGAAACTTCTCCGTTTCCTCTCTCTACTCGTGTGTCGAAGAAAGAAAATTCGATATGAGTTGGGAGTTGGGAGTTAGGAGCTGGGAGATAATTATTTTTTAGAACTTCTGATTCTACACGGAAGCGAAATCCCTGGATGGGAGCTTCGAAGAAAATAACTTCTGACCACTGATCTTCTTCATGGGCAAAATCTGGCACTTCTGGAATCAGCATGAGGTCCGGATCTTCTGTTTCGATTTCGATGTGTTGCCACAATTCTCCTTCTGCCTGCACAAAGAAATCAGCGCCATTTGGTACTTGCACTGCAAAAGCCGTGACTTCCTGAGGAAGGGAAATCCAGGTGTTTTGTTGTTCCAAAGAAAATATGGTATTCCATGTACTCCTCTCATGGGTGAGAGCGTATGTATATTCGGCAGGGGTGAGGAGTGCTATACACAGAGCAATCAGCGCAAAAAATTTGGAGAAGTGTTGAGTCAAATAGCTTGTATCAAAAATTTGCACAAGGAGTATGCCACAAGGAAGGAAAAAGTGAAAATGGAAAGTTGTAAAAATAACATATATACTTTACTCAAAACGAAGGGAGAATGGACAACACCATTCTTATTTTATAACAACATGTTTTTATGGTCGATATTGTTCGATTTGCGGAGAACTTACCATTCGATCCTGATATGCAAGTAGCGATTGAACAAACATCTCTTCACTACAACAGTGATCCGGAAAGCATTACACATCAAGATATTCGATTTTATTTTCCAACAGAAAATCTCTTATATCGGATCAAGTTCTATAGACCACATATTGATAAAGAGTTGTTGAATGATGAAGAAGATTTTTATAGATTTTGGTTCTCCAGAGTACTCAGTGAAGACCAAGAGACTCTGATTGAAAATGCTGGATTTGATATATCTATGATACGTATAGATATTCACAAAAGAACGGTCTATGCATTAGTTTTTGATCAAGCTGTACTCCAGGAGTACGGACTGAAAGCAAAAGAACAAAATGCCTGGCTTGAGCGTTTTTCTGGGGCAAAGTACACGTGGGAACCAAATGCAGATCGGATACTTGTGAAAGATGGAAAATTTAATACAGAAATGTTGAAAGCGCACCATGTTTATAAATATCTTTCTGTTGGAGAAGAGGTAGAAGACAGACATGAAATTGCCCAACTCGCATATGATATTTTAGCAAAATTTCGGGCAGCAGCAGCTCATCATAAACACAAACAGGAAGAATTAAGAAATGAGGATTGATATAATAAATAAGTCGAAGCCCAAAAAAAACCTCAACTAACAATGGACAAGCTGGAGAGATTACTCCAGCATAGAACACACCCCTACTGAATACTGTGTTTTTTAGTAATACTCTGATGCGAAATAAACCCCTCTCAATCTCCCCTTGGTAAGGGGAGAAGAAATTACACTTCCACTCGCACAAACGTGGTAACAGTAGCTCCGTTCTCTGATGCATATTGTTCTACTGTTTTTTCCTGATCTTTCACAAATGACTGTTTGATGAGAGCTGATTCTTCGCGGAATTTCTTTTCTTTTCCGATCATAATTTTTCCAATAATTTCCGCTGGTTTTCCTGCTTTGGCAAGTTGCTCGGTCCAAATTTCTTTTTCTTTTGCCACCAACTCGTCAGAAACTTCATCAGGTGATGTCACAGAAGGATTCATAGCAGTTGCATGCATGGCAACGTCAGTCGCTATCTCTGCACTTCCTCCAGAGAGAGCTACAAGTGCTCCCACTTTTTGGTTGGAATGAATATATCCATGTACAATTTCCCCGTCAAGCACGTGCGCTTCTCCAAAAACAAGATTTTCTCCTAATTTGGTGACCATTTCAGCTTTTTCTTCTTCAAATTTTTTCCCTGCTGCCTCAGCACCATTTGCATCAGCTTCTTCGGCGAGAGATGTCACAAACTGCACAAAATTTTCATTTCGAGCTACAAAGTCAGTTTCGCATTTGACACTTACAATTGCATTGCCAGATATGGCAACACCTCCTTCAGAGGTGGTACGATCAGATTTTTTTGCGGCTTTCATAGCACCTTGCTTTCTAAGAATTTCAACAGCTTTTTCTTCATCGCCACCAGCTTCTACAAGAGCTTTTTTACACTCCATCATAGAAACGCCGGTTTTTTGGCGAAGTGCCATTACCTCAGATGCAGAAATTTCAGACATAGGAAATCAGTTGAAAGTTATAAAGTGGAAAGTTTAAGTGTTGAATGATAATTCAAAATTTAGAATTCAAAATTTCTAAAGTTTTATCTTTTGAGAAAGCCCATAAATAAGAGGGATGCGCCATGATCGACCTTGGTAGGCTTGATATGCGGCATAAAAAATAAGTCCAATATATGTAAATCGAATTAAAACTCCGATAAATGGGAATACTACCTGAAAAAATGCTCCAATAGTAAATTCAAAAATTGTAAACAAAAGAGCCATTATAAGGCCTTGCTTCGCATGGAACTGGACAAACATACTGTCTTTCTTGAGAAAGAGAGGAATAATGCAGAAAATCCATGCATATGAAATGGTAGCAAAGAGTCTTTCGTCATCCAGGACGGGGACTTTTTCTATTGAGTCTGATTCTTCCGGAGACGCTTGATAATCAGGGAGAGGTGATTCTGTTTGAGGAATGGGAACATCCTGCACAACAGAAGGCTCTTTTTTTTGCTTTTTCCCAAAAAGTCCTGAGAGAAGTGAAGGTTTTTTGGAAGACCTGGGCAGAGTATTTTCTGCCTTCTGAACCAAAGACTCTGCTGACTCCATTTTGTGGACCAATTCACGAGCTTCGTGGTCAGGGAAATATTCCAAAATGATCTGACATCCTCGTTTTGCAGCATCGGTATCTCCAGAAAAGTGCCATTCACGCACTTTGTCCCAAGCTTCATCTCGTGTCATGCCGTTTTCTTTCTGGAAGAGTTCTTCTTGATGTGCTTGATTACTGTTGTGTTCTTCATTCATGTGAAGAGGAAAAGGAGGGAATTATTGCTTCTTCTTGAGAGGTTGTATTGACTCAAAGATAGCAGAAAGCAAGTAAGTGAGGGAAGAAATAGCATCATCATTCCCCGGAATTAAGATATCGTAGAGACTTGGGTCAACATTGGTATCAGCGAGTCCAATGACAGGTATGCGAAGTTTTTTTGCTTCACGGAGAACGGATTCATCACGCTTTCCATCTACTATAAAAACTGCATCAGGAAGGCGATACATCTCAGCAATACCACCAAATGCTCTCTCGAGTTTTTCTCGTTCTTTATTCAAAGCAGAACGTTCTTTTTTATTAAATTTTTCAATTTCCCCTGTGACAATCATCTCTCGTATTGATTTTAAATACTTGATGCGCTCACGTATAGTGGGAAAATTGGTTAACATACCTCCCACCCATTTACTCACCACTATAGGATGTCCTGTTTTTTTATGAAATTCTTCTAGAAGTGGCTTGGTCTGAGGTTTGGTAGAAACAAAGAGGATCATACCTCCCTGATCAGATTTTTTTTTCAAAAAAGCACAAGCGGTGTCCAGTGCTGCAAGTGTTTTATTCAAGTCAATAATATGAATCCCTCTTTTGTTCCCATGAATATAGGGTTTCATTTTGGGATTCCAGCGAGGGGCTTTATGACCAAAATGCACTGCATTTTGTGCCATTTCATTCAGAGAAATTTTCATAGAAAAAGTGGTAAAATCCTTATAATTTCGCGAGAAAGATCATCATCTTGTTTTTTTGATCCGCCTGAGGCGGACAGGAGAAAAAAACAATCAAATCTTTCCGGTTTTTTATGCCGAGGGATTTTAGAGGAAAACTTTCAAAGGTGCAAGCTTTGAAGAGCTTCAAATGTTTTTACCGTACAGAAATTACGTAGTTGAGGAATGGAGCAAGCTTTTTACCTCCCACTCGTGCGTTCAAAACTGTTTTGACTCCTCCTATCTCACCAATAATTTTTAATATCTTTGCTCCACTGGGAAGATTTATGATGCCTGCCAGATTTTTTTCTATCAAAAGTTGATATTCAATAGGAACTTTATGTCCAAATTTATTGAGAGGAGCATTGATGTATTCCAATTTTAAAGAAGGATATTGCACTCCAGAAGAAAGAAAATCACCAATAGTGGAAATGCTTCCATCGAGAGAATCTCGTCCGTGCACATTGTGCAGAGCAACTAGATAATGGGTTCCCGTATCATTGAATAACATCTTCGTTCCCAAATATGTCACCGTGGTAAAATGATCCAGGCAGAGTGAGCTTCCTTCACTGGCAGTCCCACTCCCTGACCCTGGGAAACATCCGGGGATAGCGGTGAGGGTACGAGGATCGCCATTGGTATCTTTGGACACTATCTTCCACCGAAGAATTTCTCCACCATCGTTACTGGGATCGAGCTCTCCGCCTTCACCCACATTGCCTGTATCAGGGTCTTTGAGAATTTGAAATCTGAGCCATGTGTCGGTGTTTCCGTCTTTTCCGGGTGAAAGGAAGTAATCCTGAGAATCCGTCCAATCGGCAGGTCTTTTTTGTGTCAAGGCGTCATAGTCTCTGACATTTATTCCCGGATGAATGACTTCATCAGGAAGATTTGTCGGATCATAATCGACATTGGTTCCGTCAGGAGTTGGATTGGTGGTAGAACTCTGATCACAGACATTTCCATTTTTTACGTATCCGCTTTCGCATTCCCAGTCACATTGCGATCCACTGGCTGACGTTCCCGCAAAAAATGGAGCAGAAGTATTGTTCATATTGAGGTCAAGGGTGCTGGCGAAAGATTTCCACTGCCAATTGGTAGCAGTCGTGCTGGGATCATTGATGGGAAGTCCAAGATCAGAAAAATTGGCATCGGCATCATCGCAAGAGATACGACAGGTGTTATCAGTATTTCGAAATACGGCGGAAGGAGCCTTTCCTGCATGTGTGTACCCATCATATGCAGCTGGTACAGGAGAAAAGACAGCTTTTTTTATGATGACTTCACATTCGTATTGTTTTGGTTTGTAGCATGTTCCAGAGCCACCAGTGCCGGCATGCCACCACTTGGTTGTGTTTTGACAGCAAGCAGTATTGCCCTCATCCGCCGACGCTGTGCAGGTGCTACATGTTCCATTGGTTTCCAATTTTTGCCCATCTGAACAGGGATTTGCAGACCATGTACCTCCTATCCAGTAATGAATAACCGGAGGAGAAACAGGGACTATACACCTCTCTTGACCACTTATGACCTTATACTCTGTATCACTTCTGTTATTGAGCAAAAGGCATTTTACAATTTTTTCATTTGTACATTGCCCGCCTTCTATATCTGTACCAGAACTAAAAGTCTGCACTCTGTAGTTTTCACCATTTGGATCCGTCAGAGCCAATAAATTACCGTCAAGAATATGAGAGCCATCAAATTCATAGAGTGTCCCGAGAGGGACAAATCCTGATCCACATCCGCATGTTTCCGAAAGAATACAGTCTTCATAAAAATCAGAAGAGGTTGTCTTGGTGTAATCGAGATTGGATTTGAGTTTTTGCCCCATGGGGACACAAAAATCACCTGTTGTTGACCAGTTTGCAGTATCTAAATACATGTTGAGTGCATTTGCATTTATTCCGCAGTTGACAGGACCTGTTTTGTTTGAAAGATTCCAAATACCAGATTTTACTATCGATTTTCTTGTATATCCTGAGCCACTATATGTCTCAAAATTATGGAGAGACCACACTGGTTGATCGATAACACTGGAATCATTGTTACAAAACCCACTATCGAGTATTCCATTTTCCGCTCCGTCACCCTTCATTTTAAACCTTTTACAAGCGATCCATGTGCCAGAAGCGAAATCTGGAGAAGATGCAAAATAGGGAATAGTACATTTTCCATTGAGCTCATCACCTTGAGTACTTCCTTCCCATGTTCCATCCCACCCAAGGCATTGTGCTTGAGAAGAGCTCTGAACCGCCTGAGCAAATGGATCTTCAAATATGCCCATCGTCAAAATCACAGCGCTCAAAAAGATGAGTGCTGCAAAGAATATTTTGGAAAAAGAGATGACCATCTTTGCGATAAATATTTTTTTCTGACGTGGGCGATTATATACCGAATTCCTTTTCATTTAAAATAGGAAACAAGGAGTCAGTTGTCAGGAGTCAGCAGAACGAAGGAATTACGGGAAAGAACCCGGAGATTACATTTATAATTTGTAATTTTAAATTTATAATTCATTTTGTGGATATTTTGCAGGATTTGAATGAGCGGCAGATAGAGGCAGTCAAATGCATCAAGGGACCACTGCTTGTGGTGGCAGGTGCTGGATCCGGGAAAACACGAGTTCTCACACATCGGGTAGCGTATATGATAGAGAGAGGTATTGGACCTCATAATATTTTGGCGGTCACATTTACCAATAAGGCAGCTGGAGAGATGAAAGAAAGAATCGAATCTCTTTTGGGACAGCAAAGCTCCATGCCGTTTATCGGTACTTTTCATGCCCTGGGGGTTCGTATTCTCAGAGTAGAAATGGAGCATTTGGGACATGACAAAAACTTTTCTATTTTTGATACTACTGACACCAAAAGTTTGATGCGACACATTCTCAAGGATCAAAATATTGATGTAAAAAAATATACCCCCAAGGCAATGCTTTCTCACATTTCTGCTGCAAAAAATGCGCTTATGCACCCAGATCAATATGACTCTTTGGCGGACAATAGTTATCAGCGTATGGTAGCAGGTGTATACCATGAATACGAGCGCAGACTTCGTGATGCGGGAGCAGTAGATTTTGACGATCTCCTGGTCCTTCCGGTACAGCTCTTTCAGGATTTTCCAAATATTCTTGAAAAATACCAAAACCGATGGCAGTTTATTTCGATTGATGAATATCAGGACACCAATCATGCGCAATACATGCTTGCCAGTCTCCTCGCGGAGAAATATCGGAATATTTGTGCCATTGGAGACTCTGATCAGGCGATTTACTCTTTTCGTGGAGCAGATCTTCAAAACATTCTCGATTTTGAAAAGAACTATTCAGAAGCAAAAATCATAAAACTTGAACAAAATTACCGATCTCACCAGCATATTCTTGATGCAGCAGATACAGTGATTGCCAACAATCTCTCGAGAGTCAAAAAAACGATGTTTACTCAAGCGGGATATGGAGATCTCGTGCGAATTGTAGAAACAGAAAATGAACGTGAAGAAGCCGAACGCGTGATACATGAAATTGCCTCTCTTGTTCGCCAAGATCAGTACAGTGCAAATGATATTGTGGTGCTGTATCGCACGAACGCTCAGAGTCGAATACTGGAAGAAGCAGCGCTTCGTCACAGTATCCCCTACCAAATTGTGGGAGGCATTCGGTTTTATGAACGAGCGGAAATCAAGGATTTGATCGCTTATATGCGTTTTGTACAAAACGGATCAGACACTGTTTCTTTCCAGCGAATCATCAATAAACCTTTACGAAAGATTGGAGCAGTAACGGTCAACAAAATTCTCAATTTTGCGAAGCAAAAAGAAATGTCAGTGGGAGAGGTGCTCAAACATATTGAAATGGCAGATGGAATTGCTCCATCTGCTCGCAACGCCATTCAAAAATTTGAGAGTATCATTCGTTCACTCAGGGCTATTGCTCCCACAAGGTCGGCTTCAGAATTTTTGATAGAGGTTGTCGAAAAAATTCAATTTGAGTCATTCTTGAAAGATGGAACACTGGAAGGAGAAAATCGATGGGAGAATGTGCAAGAGCTTCTTTCTGTCGCACAAAAATATGATCACGTATCTCCTGAGGATTCTTTGCGACTTTTTCTCGAAGAAGTGGCACTGATATCTGATACGGACACGATGGATGATGCAACTGATACCATTACATTCATGACGCTCCATGCCGTCAAGGGATTGGAGTTTCCTGTTGTTTTTATTGTGGGATGTGAAGAAAACATTTTTCCGCATTCCAGATCACTGTTTGAGCCAGATCATTTGGAAGAAGAGCGCCGACTGATGTATGTGGGAATGACACGAGCTATGCAAAAACTCTCTCTCTTTTATGCCAAAAGTCGTATTTTGTTTGGAGGATTTAATGAAAATCCACCATCACGATTTCTCCAGGAGATTCCTCTTGGATCCGTGGATACAGACTCCCTGCCTTCACGATTTTGTGATGAGGAAGAAGAGAATGATTCAGACTACGAGCTCAGTTATGAATATGATGATGAAGCCCATCTGGAAGTATATACTCCAAATGAGACAGTAATACATCCTCAGTTTGGGAAAGGAAAAATCACTGAGATTGAAGGAGACATTCTTACTATTGATTTTGGTAATGGTACTATAAAACGCTTTGCGGCGAGCATTGCTCCACTAGAGAGGATGTGAACATTTTATAATGTGGAATGTACAATTACATTGTAGGTATTGATTGCAATCAATATCTACAAAAAATATGTTGGTTTTAGTCTTTTCGACTGAAACTTTGTTTTTTACTAATGCTCGAGTCTTTTTGACTCGAGCGAACGTGGGAAATTGTTGATTCAATGATTATATCGAACCAGATTTTATATTTTGCATGCGTCACCATCCAATAAATGCTCATGGTCAGAGACAGATGCGCACTAGCGGGGTGGTTTTTTGTACGGACAAGGAAGGGTCTCCTCACTACGGGCTGAAAGAAAACCGGGCATCGCCCTAGCACTTTCTAAATGGCAATTACTATCACCTTCAAGTCTCGAACACAAGATCTTCGTTGATCCATCTCGAAAGAGGTACACAACCGCTTTAACTTCATTTCGCGTAGTATCAGGACGCGCCCCCCGACACTCTATAACTGTATCATTGTCTAGAATTGGTTCTTCTTTCATAAAATTTTGGAATAAAGTAAAAGCACCTTCTCACTTCTTCTTCTTGTCAAGTTTTTTCCCCGTACTTTTTTATGCACTTACAATCACATAAATCTAGCAGTTGGTGCTGCTGTCATCAGTTCTCCCAAGAGATCCATCATGGCATTACACTCGTCTTGATTCGATGAATTATCCCCTAGATTTCCCTCCGTGTCATAAGTACATTGCCTCTCAGCAAGAGGTTCAGAAAGAGTAAATCCCTTTTGTGACCAATCGATCTGTAAGAGGTTCCGACTTTCATCAACGCATATCATAGTTGTTCCTTTTGATTCTTCTGTCGGATAAAAACAGGCTGGTGCAGAAACTGTTTCTGGAAGATCAGAGTTTTGCATTGATGCAACTTTTGATCGAACATTTTGTATCAACTCTAATGCTTTGCCCCCAGAAGTATCTGCTTGTGCTTCGTGTGAGAGTGCTGTTGTGACAAAGAAAGCCCCAATGAATATTTCTTTTCCACCTCGTTTCATATTATACTGGAGGAAGAGTAAAGGTTATCATAATAATGATTATAACAACTTTGTCAATCCTTAGGCGCTTCTCTATTGCACTCTTTTCTTTCTTTCTTTTTCTCCCCCTCGCTTTTGCCGTCGAAACAGAGGTGGGTGAAGTAAAAACGTTTGGAGAATATATTTCTCAGATCTGGGCGTGGGGAACGCAGGTCATATTTGGCGTTTCGGTTATCATGCTGATTGTGGGAGGAGTCATGTATATGGCATCGTCTGGCGATGAAGAGAGAGTAGACAATGCGAAACAGGTCATTAGTGGAGCCCTGATCTCTACAGTGCTCATGCTTTTTTCGGGTATTCTCTTTGCGGTTCTCCAGAAGCCAACTGGAGCAATAGAAGGATCTGCAACGCTGAATGATGCAACAGAGGTCATCAAAAATATCACCAACATTCTTTTGGGGGCAGTGGGAGGAGTTTCGGTCATCACTCTGATATACAATGGCATTCAATATATGCTTTCGGCAGGGGATCCGGACAAATTGGACGGAGCCAAAAGGGGTCTCAAGTTTTCACTTATTGGTCTGGGAGTTGCTCTGGGAGCATACTTCATTCTTCAATGGGTCATTAGTATTATCGCTTCATAGAGAGTAAATCAGTAGTCAGTGAGTCAGTAGTCAGTTTTACTTTTTCTCATGATTATCAAAAAATTTACAGAGATTATTGCCTGGCAAAAGTCCCATGAGTTTGTTTTACAAGTTTATAAGCTGAGTGAAAAATTTCCAAAATCAGAGACATTTGGGCTCACTTCGCAGATAAGAAGGGCTGCGATTTCAATTCCATCAAATATTGCAGAAGGATTTAAAAGAAAGGGCAAAAATGACTCGCTGCACTTTTATAATATTTCTCAAAGCTCATTGGAAGAAGTAAAATATCAGCTATTACTCGCACAAGATCTTAAGTATATTTCTTTCAAAAATTATAGAGATCTTTCGGATCTTGCTGATGAAATAGGTAAAACCCTTGATGGTTGGATGAAGGTCCAAAAATAATTTTACTGACAACTTACAACTGACAACTTACAACTGATTACTTACTATTTATAATTCTGATCCATGAAAAAACTCTTCATATTCTTATTTTTCCTTCCGCACCTCGCTTCTGCTCAGGAAATAGGGGAATATACTCCTCCTACAGATCTTCCGGGAGGAGAGGATGTAAATATTCCAGAAATACTCAGTCAATTTTCCGACGTGCTCCTCACGGTTGCAGGGATTATTGCAGTTCTTATGTTGGTCATCGGTGGTATTCAATATGCTCTCTCGGCAGGAGATGATGAAAAACAGGCTCAGGCAAAGCGGACATTCAAATGGACAATGTTTGGACTCATTCTCGCACTCGTAGCGTATGGGGTGGTTGAACTTATCGTTCGAGTAATAGGGTAAGTTGTCAGTAGTAAGCAGTCGGTAGTCAGTATATTTTAAATACTTATAACCGATTCACTGACAACTGATCACTTATTTCAGTGTTCTGATTCTGCTTTCAATTTGATAGCACTCAATACGATCTCCCTCTTCAATTGAAATCTTTCCTTCAAATTGGATTCCACATTCGTTCCCTTTTTCCACTTCTTTCACTTTTGATTCAAAATGCTGAAGTGATGCAATGACACCTTCTCCTGCTTGGACTTCCATTTCTATGGTTTCTCCTTCTTCGTTTTCTCCTTCTCCCTTTCGGAAAATACGAACTTTGGCTTTTTGTTTTATTTTTCCCGAATCGACAGAGCATCCAACAATCATCATTTTTTTCTGAGTATAAAACACTGCTTTTACTGTTGCTGAGCCATGAATCGTTTCGATTTCCTCGGGTTCCAGGAGTCCGGTCAGAATTTTTTCCACGTCCTCAGTTAGCTTATAAATGATATCGTAATTCATAATCTCTACTCCTTCTTTTTCAGCAATTCTTTTCACTCGAGGAGATATAATTACATTAAATCCAATTACTACGCCCTGGCTCGCTGCTGCCATCATGACATCAGTTTCAGTAATGGCCCCCACCGCTGAATGGATTATTTTAGCTCCGACTTCTTCATGTTTTATTTTTGCTAAGGCCTGCTCAACTGCTTGTAATGAGCCGTTTGTATCTGCTTTAAGGACAACTTTGAGAAACTTCATCTCCCCGTGTTGTAATTGATTGATAATTTCAGAAACTCCAAGTCCGATGCCGTGGTTTTCCAAATGGAGTGTCTTTATTTCATAAAGCTTTGCTTTCATGAGTTTTTCGTTTTCAAACACTTGCAAAATATCTCCTGCTTCGGGAACTTTACTGATGCCAGAAATTTGCACTGCTCCAGAAGGAGGGACCTCAGAAAGCTTTGTACCAGTATCATCAATCATTGTTTTAATTCTCCCGCCCAGTGTCCCCAGCAAAAATGTATCTTTTACCTTGAGAGTCCCGGTATTTATTAAGATAGTAGCGACAGGTCCCATGGAAGGATCTAAGTGTGCCTCGACGACAGTTCCCACTGCAGATCGATTTGAATTCGCTTTTAACTCCAGAAGATCAGCCTGCAACACAACAATTTCTAAAAGATCTTCAATCCCTTTTCCTGTATACGCTGAAACAGGGATAACAGGAGTCTCTCCACCCCAGTCTTCTGGCTGAAGTTCGTGCTCTGCGAGTTCTCCTTTTACCTTATCTGGGTTTACATTTTGTTTATCCATTTTGTTCATTGCCACAATAATGGGCACTTCTGCATCTTTGGCATGATTAATAGCTTCTACAGTTTGCGGTTTGATGCCTTCATCACCAGCAACAACAAGGATAGCAATGTCAGCTGTTTTGGCACCTCGAGCACGCATTGAAGTAAAAGCTTCATGTCCGGGAGTATCGAGAAAAGTAATGAGCCTGTTATTTTTTTCTACCTGATATGCACCAATGTGCTGAGTAATACCACCCGCCTCTCCTTCCACCACTTTTGTTTTACGGATAGCATCCAAAATACTCGTTTTTCCGTGATCAACGTGCCCCATGACAACTATTACCGGAGGTCTTTCAGTCATGTTTTCTGGCTCATCATTGAGGAGTTCTTTCAAGTTCCCCAAAAAGAGACTTTCAGAGGAAGCTTCTATTTGTCCTTTTCTGACCTGAACTTCAAATTCTTCAGCAATAATAGCGGCAGTTTCAAAATCAATAGTGGTGTTGAGAGTTGCCATAACTCCATTTTTGATAAGTGACTTCAAAATCTGTGAGGTGGGAACACCAACTTTTTCTGCAAACTCTTTTACGGGTAACATTTCAGGAAGCTCTACCGTTCCTTCTTTTTTTGTAAAAATCTGTTCTTGTTTTTTCTTTTGTTGCAATTTGCGCTCCAGAGATTCTTGCTCTCTTTCTTCTTTCAGTCTTCTGCGTTCTTCTTCTTGCTCTTTCATTCGTTCTTTCGCTTCTGCAGCCGCTTCAGGTGAAATTTCTATTTTTCTGAGAATTCCAGGTTTTTTAGGAGATTCTTGTTGTTCTTGTTTCTTCTTTTGAATATCTTCCTTTGATTTTTCGGCAATAGTGCTGAGTTTTGAAAGAGCAGAAGGAGCTGTTTTCTTTTCGGTTTGAGATGACACTTCTGTTTCCTCAGTGTCTTGGAGCGCTTCATCTTCTAATCCTTCTGCTGATTCGACTGGAAAGGGTTCGCATTTGATACCAAGTCTTTGGGAAGCTACTCGCACGATGCCAGAAGCGACACCTTCTTCCACTTCACGATCTGTTGGTTTGATGCCAAAATTGACCTCAGAGAGCAATGTTCTGAGTTGTTGAGAAGGAATGCCAAGATGTTTGGCGACGTGCGCCATTCGTATCATTTTTGCCATTGATGCCACGAAAAAGAGGCTCGAGAACTGTACATTTTTTTATTTCTGCGAGCAAGATAAGTTCTTTGTAAAAAAAGAGAAAGGTGCGGAAGTATTTTTTATTGATTTCTCTGGACAGAGAGAGTTAAATTGGAGACACATTTTCCCTTTTACCCGTTTTCTCATGAATCAATACATGACTCGTTTTTTGTATTTTGCGTTCTTTTTATTTGGATCTTTCCTCTTCTCATCGCTTGTCTTCGCAGAGCCGCCAACGATCACCTTCAATCCCACTCCGGCAACAGAATACAACGTGTACGAAGGAGGAATGTATGACGTTGTCTATGACCTTAGCGAAATCCAAGGAGAAGATGTAGACATGGACTTTTTTGTAAAAGGTCCGCTGGGACATATTACCGAGATGGAATTTGAAATCGATAGTCACTGGGTAATCGCCAATGATCAAAAAACATTTGGTTGGGATGGAATGTTTGCCGGAGGATATCCTTTGCCCGGCACATACGAACTTCGTATACAGGGTACAGATCTGTTTGCGAATGATACCAATGTACTGATGCATGAGTTTGAAGTGACGGAAGAATCAAACATTACGGTAAATGACGCCCCCACAGTCTATTCCATTACCAGTGGAAATGACTATGAAATTGATTTTTCACTGGAGACAGTAGTGCCAGCTTGTATTGTATTGCGTGTAGACGGAGAGCTTATTGAGTTTTATGGGCCCCTCAACACAGGAGACCATACTGCCAGTTGGAATGGAGATCTGGGGGGTGGTGCGGCGGCAGAAGGGGATTACGACTGGAGGATGTATGCCGATTCTGGATATTGTGGAGGAGATGCGAATACTAATGATCTTGCCACAGGAACAGTGACCGTTACTACCGATGAAGCTCCTGCTCTTTCTGATTTGGGAATGACAATAGACCCTTTTTCACCAGATGATGATGGGAATCAAGACACCACTACCGTAACTTTTGACCTGAGCAATGACGCTGATGTTACCATTTCTGTCCTCAATGAAAATGAAGTTGAAGTTCGAAAGCTCAAAGATGCAGAAGCAACTTCGGCAGGAACAGTAAATGCTGTCTGGGATGGAGAAGAATCTGGAGGAAGCACCGTGCCAAATAGTGAATATACGGTTCATGTCATGGTAGAAAACGATGCTGGAACAGACGAAGACAAAGTGACAGTAGAAGTCATGGCTTCCGATGAAGAGCCAGAGCCAGAGCTAATAAATGATGATACATGCGCAGAATTTACTGATGTTCCAGCTGATCATCCTGATTGTGATGCGCTCGAATATGTGCAGAGCATTGGTGCTATGACGGGATATGGAGACGGGACATTTGGTCCAGGTGAAATTTTGCAACGTGATCAAATCGCCAAAATATCACTCGAAGCATTTGGACTTTTTGATGAAAACCAAGATTACTGTGATGGGAATCCATTCCCAGATGTCACGGGAAGTGCGTGGTCACAACAATATATCTGCAGAGGAGTCGATCTGGAAATGATTACTGGATACCAGTCTGGAGCTGATGCGGGGTTGTATCGTCCAGCACGCAGTGTCAATCGTATTGAATTCCTTGCCCTGATCCTCCGAAATGTAAGTGACGATATGCCAGCGGCAGGGACATCGTATAATGATGCTTCTGATACCAGCCAGTGGTATTTTGGCTACGGGAAGTACTCTTATGACAATTCTCTGTTTGTCGGAAACAGCTTGTATCCCACACAATTGGTGACAAGAGGAGAAGTGGCAAAAGTGCTCTACAAGCTCAGTCAACTTGGAAAGATATAAAATATTTTCTTTTCGTGAAATTAAAGATCCCCATTCTCAAGAGTGGGGATCTTTTTATTCTTCCGAGTTAAAAATAAAAGGAGTATATTTACATTGTTTCCCTTTTTCTCTTTCCGATGGATTTTCTCAGTTCTGACATTGATTTGGTTCGTGTTCTTATCGCATCGATTCTCACGATGCTTCTGGGATGGATCTGGTATTCTCCACTTTTGTTTGGAAAACAATGGATGAGATTCACTGGAATGAATAAAGAAAATCCCGGCGTCGGAGAAGCGATGAAGGGTTTGTTTTTTGGACTCCTTGTCCAAATCATATCGATATATATCTTGGCAATGATATTTGGATTTTTGAATCCACCATCTTTAGAGGAGAGCTTTATTTACGGAGTTCTGATTTGGCTTGGGATTCAGGCTCCCATTTATTTGGGAGCGGTGCTCTGGGAGAAAAAATCTCCATACTTGTTTGTAATCAATGCTTTGTACGCATTAGTGGCGATGATGATTATTGTGGCGGTGTTAACAAAAGGGTCAGCTTGGTAAAGTTGAGTTGAAAGTAGAAAGTTTATAAAGTTCGTAAAGAAAAGCTTCAGAATACAGCTCCAAACCTTTTTTTTAAGATGGATACAATAAAAAACGTTAAGGTTCAAGGTACAACCTTGGACCAACAAAGGTTACAAACGCGCGCTAGTGAAAGTATACTTCGACTGCATTCAGTACAATCTATTTACCTTTTAGCGTACGGTTTTCAAAAACATTTTTCTGATTCCTGCACCAAGATCTGTATCGTGAAATTTAATGTAAGTGGGAGGCATACCAAAAACGCAATCTACTTTTCCTCTTGCAACTAGAGTAATATAATCTCTCGTTGATATTGCTCCTCCTTGCAATGGTCCGCTTGGGAGTCTTACCACGTCATAATCCCCTGCATCGTGTGCAGCTGTCGCTGCAGCTTGTAATTCTGATGGATTTCTCATAAAAATATAATAGAAAGTAGAGGAGTTACACTAGTCTATATATATATATATGTCAAGAGATTCTACTAAGGCTTTTATCCAAAGCTCTTCTGTGTCCACTTTTTCGCTTCTTTCTTCGTTTTTACTTCACCTCCCAGCTGTGCATCTCTCAAAGCAGATTTTATTTCTCCTACTTTTTTTCCCGGCTTTAAGTCCAGAATGTTCATAATTTCTTCTCCCGTGAGGAATTCCTATTGGGCTGAAGGGAGCAAGTTTTCAAACTCTGCTTTTTCATATTCTTCTCGTATCTGTTCGTGATTAATGCGCTCTATGCATTGATATCTCTTATGATTATTGTAGCGGTGTTAACAAAGGGATCGGCTTGGTAATTGGCTCCAAAAGAGAAATAAAATTTGCAATTTTCTCTTACAGAGGAGACAATTGCGCATTATAGGCTTCTTATTTCCCCTTATGAAAAAAATACTTCTTGTTATTGTTGGTCTTGTAGTGCTTATCGCTCTTATTTTTGGAGTGATGTCGATGCGAAAAACAGGAAATACGATCCTCTCTGATGACCATCAGGTGAAACTGAATATGGAGGAGAAGATTCTCCCGGAAGATGTGAGAATGGAAGATGTTTCTATTTCTCGTGCAGATCAAGATCTCACCGTGACACTCAATGACGTACCGGCTCTCGCCATTTATAATTTTGAGCCAAATGGACTCACTTTTTCTCAGCCGGCAGAATTTGCTGTGACTACTACACTTCCTAATCCAAATGCGGTTCCAGCGGTATATCATCTCTCAAATGGGGTGTTGGAAAAAGTGAGTGTGGCGGTAGAACCCGATGCATCAGGGAAAGAAGTGGTAATACGAGGAGAGATGTCACACTTTAGTCGATTGATCATCACAGAAGATACCTTTGAAGCCGAAATGATCCACCCAGCCGAAGCGCTTATAGGAGAGCAATTTGACGTAACTACCACCACCACCAAAACCCAAACTACTCAGATAATTGAAATAGTAGGAGGACCAAATGTGACCTTTGGTCCCGATGTACAGGGAACCACTCGTGTCACGATTTCACGGCCTGATCCATGGAATATTAAGGGGGAGCTTACTGCCTTTCCCAACGGAATCGTGAGTCCCGATGAGATCGCATCAGCTCCCAAAAAGACAGATGTATCTGCTCCACCACTTGGACCCAATGGGTTGATATCTGATCCTGCAAAAAACAAACATGTTTATGTCGGGCAATTTACCTGCGTGAAACCCGGGAAAGTAAAATTTGTTCATGAAATCATCATAGGTGTCAAAGCTGAAATGACAACTGATAGACCGAGCTCAGGTATTCGTCTTGAAGAGCCAGATCAAGCGCCGATCAAAATTACCAAAAAGACCGGAATGTTTGTGGGTGATGATACGGATTTTCGGCTTATACGAGAGATGGAGTGCAAACCGGCGCCATCAGGTGACGGGGACGGGGATGGAGATGGAGACGGAGATGGTGATGATGACGAAAAGAAAAAAGAGAAAAAGGAAGAGAAGGTATCGGGAGATGAATGTCCTGATTGCTTTGGACTCGGGCAGAAATTTATTGAACTTCAGGCTGAGGAAGTGATATTGGAAGGTGAGGTTACTGCCGCTGAACAAGAGCTGGCAAATGCGGAAGGTGGTGAGGATGAGCTCAATACTGATCTGGATGCACTTATTGCCGAAGCCGGATGTGATCCCGGTCAAAACCCTGGCGGAGATGTGCAAGACGGACAATCTACCGGAAAAGTGAGCAGTCAAGACCGAGAGTTTTTCTGTCCAGATGAAGCTGCTGCAGAACGAATGACAGACGCCCTCAAAGAGTTTTGGAAGACACGTGAGTCTTCATCCAAATTGCGGGAAAAAATTCGTAAGCTCAAAGAGGATCTCGAGGAACTCCAAGAAGAAATGGCAGACATTGAAAAAGAACTGGAGAAATGTCCGTGCGAAGGAGGAGAGGGAGCTATGATGATCCGCATCGGTCCTCCCTATTTAATCATTTGTCCAGAAGGCGGAAGCATTAGCGGGACTCACAAGATCGATGCAGATGGGAACTCTATGTATGACGCGGCGGGAAATATTATTGATGCAGATACTGGGCAGGCGGTGTCATGTTAGTATGGAATTCGTACGAACGTAGCACTGCTACGTTCCTACTATAAAAAGAATTTTATGAATCGAATTCCTATCTCGTAATTCGTAATTTTCTTGTATCTGCTTCTTTATTCTTGATCTAACCCATAATTAATAAAGGCTCTTGAGTAGAATAATTACTTCAATTATTCTCTTAACATGCTTAAACACAGTAAAATATCGAATTATAAGATCAAAAAAATATTGAAGTGTTTTTGTGAAGATCTCAATGCATCAAAAACAGCAAATATTCTAGATCTCAATCGGAGAACGGTTGATCGATATTTTAATATTTTTAGAGAAAAGATTGCAAAGTTCTCTTTAGCACAGTCAAAGAGTTTTGGAGAATTTGAACTTGATGAAAGTTACTTTGGAGCAAAGAGAATGAGAGGAAAGAGAGGAAGAGGAGCCGCAGGAAAGACTCCTGTCTTTGGAATCCTTCAAAGAGAAGGAAGGGTATTTGTTTCTATTGTAAAAGATTGCTCCAGAAAAGAGCTCCTACCTATTATTCAAGGAAAAATACTAGAAGGATCAACTATTCATACTGATGGATGGAGAGCTTATGATGGACTCATTCTCAATGGATATGATCACTATCGTATTCATCACTCAGAAAATGAATTTGCACGAGGAAAATGTCATGTAAATGGTATTGAATCCTTTTGGTCTTTTGCGAAAAGAAGACTCTCTAAGTTTAACGGAATTGCTTCTCACAAGTTTAACTTTCACCTCAAAGAATGTGAGTGGCGATGGAACTATAAAGATCAAGATATTTTTGTTATAATGTCCAAAATTATCAGAGATTTTTAAAATCTCCTACTCTAGAGCCTTAATAAAATACCCCTTTTTAAGTGCCTGATCCTTGATTCATCGTTTCCGATAGAAATTCATCTACCACAGCGTCAGGGGTTTTCATCTCTGGGAATGAATCGTCATTATTATCCCGACCAGTTCGAACCTTAAGATCAGATCCAGAAGAATCACTATAGAATAGCGCATATTCATTAGTCTCAGAATCATAATAGGAAATCGATCCACGTACTTCATTATTTAGTCGAAGTAGATCTCTTACTCGTGGTAAGACTCTTTCATTGGCGATTTGATCGTATTCTGTTTCTATCTCTGAATAAGCCCCATGATCAATAAAATATCCCTTTTTAAAGGTGCCATTGCCATCTTCCGTCATCATTTCCGATAGAATCTCATCTACCACAGCCTCAGGGGTTTTCATTGTAGATAAAACAGTATTAACATCTCGCTTTTTTCGAATTTGAATAGTTTTAATATCAACATTACCAATATAAGGGTGATTAAGATCATCATAATAAGAGTAATTAGGATCATCATGAGGGTAATTAAAATCCTTAGGACGTGCGAACCCATATTCCAGAACATATTCATTAGTGCCAGAATTGTACTCGAGAGATGGATTAGATAATACATAAGGACCGAAGTATCCTGGTCGGAGATTATTAATTCGACCACTTATAGGTACTGTATTATCGAATTGAAAATCTGGTCTCTCGTCTAGGAGATCTTGTATCTGGGGTAGGACCGTCGTTATGGCGATCTTATCTGTCCTTCTTTCAATGTAATCTACTGCTCCAGCTGATAAGAAAGCTAAGAGCAAGAAAGATTTCAAGTGAAAAAACTGCTTCAATCGGGAAAGCTTTCTATGAGAATCATGTTCTTCTGGAGATCCGTCACTTGGAGAGCTTTCTTCTCTTTGAGATAATAAAGGATTTTCTGGTGTATTTTCTGTCATCTTGTGAAGGGGTTAAAAACAAGAAGTATGTCACCATAATACTAAAATATATTTTTGTCAAGTATTTTCTTCATACTTTTTCCTCGTATCCATTCCTCCGCCTCTTTTTTACTCCTCACCTCGCCATCGAGTTGTGCATCTCTCAGGGCAGATTTGATCTCTCCCACTTTTTTTCCCGGCTTGAGGTCCAAGATCTTCATGATTTCTTCTCCCGTGAGGAATTCCTCTTGGGCCGAAGGAAGCAAGTTTTCAAACTCTGCTTTTTCATATTCTTCTCGGATTTGTTTGAGATGTTGGAGTCCACGAACATGAAAATGGGGGTCAAGAGGGACGCATCCGAGCATGTCAGCCCGATGGAGCTCCATCAAATCTTCAAAAAACGGATGGTCGTAGTAGTGAAGTTTGGTGACCCATTTCATTTCATCAAAACTATCAAACAAGTGATGATATCGGATGAGCCATCGGATTTTGCTTTCGGAAAATTTGCTAAACTTTAATTTTCTCAGTACCTTTTTTGCCATCTCTTCTCCCATCTCTGCATGACGAGGGAAGTGAATACGGTCGCTTTTTCTCACAAATGCTTGTTTTTTACCAATGTCATGGAGTAGTGCTGACCATGCAAGTTCTGCATTTATTTTTTTTGGAAGTTGACTGATGACCAAGAGGCTGTGAGTGAGAACATCTCCTTCTGAATGGTAGTTTTTGGGCTGAGGGATTTTATTCAGCTCTGCAAATGTAGGAATGATGTGTTCCAAAATAGTGAGAAAAAGGAGATCTTCAAAAGCATTTTTTCTGGATGAATGAAGTAACATCTTGGTCATTTCTTCCCGCACACGTTCGGCGGAGACTCCTACAATGAGAGAAGCATGTCTTTTGAGTGCTCCTTCCGTTTTTTTCCCAAATCTGAGATGGAACCTGTTTTTAAATCGTATGGCACGCAAAATCCTCAGGTGATCTTCCTGAATTCTTTGCTCTGCGTCACCGATAAATCGTAAAACTTCTCCATCCAAGTCTTTCTGCCCCCCAACAAAGTCATAAATTTTTTTTTCAATGGGATCAAAAAACATTCCGTTGATGGTAAAATCACGCCTCAACGCATCTTCTTCAGCATTTGTAAAAAGCACGGCATCAGGTCTTCTCCCATCACTATATCCAGCGTCTGAGCGAAATGTGGCGATTTCAAAATGGTGTCCATTTTCTTCAACCAAAATCACGCCAAAATGCTTGCCGATAGAAAATGTTTTTTCAAAAAGGTGTTCTATTTCATCCGGCTTGGCACTGGTGGCAATATCAATATCTACTGGATCATTTCCCAGTAAAATATCGCGCACAGCACCACCGGCAAAATAAGCAGTATATCCTGCTTTTTGCAGTATTTTTACAATGTGCACAGCAGTTTGTTGCATATACAAAAAGTGTATAGGGAAAACCGGGAAAGGTAAAATATTTGACAAATATATATTTTTTATGTTAAAAAATATATATAGTTATGAAAAATTTAATAATTCTCATATGACTTCTCCAGACACTCTGAAATCTCGGGAACTGCCCTCAACAGAAGACGCTGAGAAAGTGGCAAGATCTGTTATTCGTTCTCTTAATGAACAAACAAATGATGAAATTTTCCCAGAAAATTTTTCATTCGCTTTTTTGGAAGTACAGGAATCAGGTGATGGAGATCTTAAGGTTTCTTTTGTGAACATACATTTTACAAAATCCGAAGATGATAAAATCTATAGAATTGCTGCTCAAGATTCTCCTGATGACGCAATGACGTCTCAGGATGACTCGGGAAGGCGTGAAAGACTCATCAAGGCTTTTGAAGACAATGGAAATAATCTCCCTTATACCTTTGGGATAAGTGATGTTCTCTCCGAATTTTTTATAAAAATTTCTCCTGAGGAATTTGAGAAGAGATTGAAACTTCAGGATGAATCCTCAGCTGATCCAAGTATTGTGAAAGTTGTGCAGGCGGTAAGGAGCTCATAGAGTCGGTTCCTACCTCTGACCATTGGCTGCTTTACGTGCATACTTTTTTTACCGCCAGAGCTACATGCTCTGCTGCGTCTTCATCAAATACGTCTGGAAGGATTTTTTCTGAAGTGGGATTTTCCACATATGAAGCCAGAGCTTCTGCGGCGGCAAGGTACATGCTTTCTGTAATTTCACGTGCTCCGGCGTCGAACACTCCCCGAAAAAGTCCCGGGAACGCGAGGACATTATTCACCTGATTGGGAAAATCACTTCTGCCAGTGGCAACGATTGCAGCACCTCCTTTGAGTGCCTCATCTGGCATAATCTCCGGAGTAGGATTTGCCATGGCAAAGACAATGGCGTCATTATTCATATGGGAAATATCTTCTGCGGTCAGGAGGTCAGGACCAGAAACTCCGATAAAAACATCGGCTCCTACAATCATACCCTTGAGTGGTCCACATATATCCTGCGGATTGGTAAATGTCATAGACTCCTTCTTTGCAATATTGGGATCTTCTCGTTCAGAACATAGTGCCCCTTTGGAGTCACAGAGGATCAGATTTTTGGCTCCCGCAGTTATTAGCAGTTTGGCAATGGCAATGCCAGCGGCGCCAGCGCCAGAAAACACAATTTTTACTTCTCCTAATTTTTTCCCCACGACCTTCAAAGCATTTTGAAGCGCCGCAAGCGTTACGATAGCAGTCCCGTGCTGATCATCATGAAAGACGGGAATATCAAGCTTTTCTTTGAGTCTTTCCTCAATCTCAAAGCATCGGGGAGCGGCAATATCCTCCAAATTTACCCCTCCAAATCCAGGAGCAAGGCGAACAACGGTTTCTATAATTTGATTGGTGTCTTTTGTGTTCAAACAAATGGGAACAGCGTCTATACCAGCAAATCGTTTAAAGAGTGCCGCTTTTCCTTCCATAACTGGCAACGCTGCTTCTGGGCCAATATCACCCAATCCAAGCACAGCAGTGCCGTCGGTCACAATCATGACCAGATTTCCTTTGCCAGTATATTCATACACAGCTTCCTTATTTTTTGAAATTTCTTTGCATGGCTCAGCCACTCCGGGAGTGTAGAGGAGTGAAAGATCTTCTTTTGAATCCAATTCTCCTTTGAGTCCATAGCTTATTTTTCCTTTCAGGTTTTTGTGGAGTTCCAATGCCTTTTTTGTAAGTTCTTCTGGGGTCATCGCTGCATATTTTATTGAGCTCAGAAAATGTAGCATGCTTTTTGTGTCTTTCACAATGGAGCGTAGGGACAGCTCGCGAGCTGTCTCTACAGATTACAGAGACTGGGGAATAATGTGAAAAAATAAACCCCCTCAATCCCCCTCCTGTCTGCCGCCAGGCATGGTGTTAAGGGAGATGTTTTATTCCCCCTCTTTTGCAAAGAGGGGTTAGGGGAGATTTATACATTCCAAAAATCCTTATATACCTCCCCAAAAACTTCGGACACCTTTCCATCACCAATATTCTTATCTTCCAACTTTGTAACGGGCAGGACTCCTATTAAGGAGTTGGTAAGAAATGCTGCGGAAGCTTTTTGCATCACATCTTCTGCAGAAAACAACTTCTCTTGTACTCGCATCCCCAAATGCTCCACTCGCTTCATAAATATTTTTGCTGCCGTACCAGGAAGGACTTTTTGCTCGGGAGCAGTCCAGAATCCATCTTCTGCTTGTACAAAAAAATTGCTCACTGTTCCTTCTGTTATAAAGCCATTTTCGGTAAATAAGCATTCAAAAAAATCCCCCTCTTTACATTTTTGCTTTCCCAGGATCATAGGAAGCAGAGAAGTGCTTTTGACACTCGGGAGAACCCTCTGCACATCGATCGTCGTCACCGATATACCTTCTGTCACATATTCTTCTGGATACGCCTTCATGGGCACTGCGGTGATGAGAAATGTGGGCTGGCTTGGTTTATCAAATTCAAAATGATTGATACCGCGAGTAAGAGTCCATCGTATACGGGCTTCAGCATCCGGGAAAATATTATTTTTTTCTACAAGGTCCTGAGTCGCTTCCATAATTTCTGAATCAGAAAGAGGAATTGTGAGTTTCAGTTTTCGTGCTCCATCTCTCAGTCTCTGCAAATGATTTTGCACATCAAATACTGCACCTTCTACTGTTCTGAGGGTTTCATAAATTCCATCGGCATAGAGGAACCCGTGATCAAAGACGGATATTTTTGCATCATCAGCCGGAAGGAATGAGTTGTTGAGAAAGACAAACATGTGTGTATTGTAGATGTGAAATCACAAATCCGAAAGACGCAGGCCTAATATTTATTAAGCAATATATATATATATTGTAAAGAGATAAAAGTTGACACTAGGAAGTTTTAAGTAGTAAAAGTATATTCTCTCTTATAATTATTTCTATGAAAAGCAATGAAACATCTCAAGCACCTTCTGCCCGAGAAGGAGGTCCAAGTAAAATATCTTCTGGTAAAGAAGCGCTGGTCAATCTTGTAACAAGCTTTCGTAAAAATCGATTACAATTTGTCATGGTCGCAATAATGATGTCAGGTGCGGATCAAGCATTCAGTGAAGAGAATACTCTTCCTTCATCTCTCCCCATACGGTACGAGCATTATGATTATGAGAGGAAGAATTGTAGGACCGAATCCGAACAATATCGTATTGATTATGTTGATGATTCTAATAGTGGTATTTATGAATTTTTGCGTGATCATAGTGATGGTCTTTCTGTGTATTCTCGTGAATTTTATGCCGATCATCTTCTTGATAATATTACTGTGAAGTCTTATGAAAGAACAAGACGTTGGCGGGAGTGTGATGAGTCAGAGGCGGATCAGTATGCGGCTGAGAGCGTACTCCCAGATCTGAAAAAGGACTTGATCAGTCGAGGGTATCCCGATCCTAACGTCTGGTATAGTGAACCTGAGAATCAATACGTTTTTGAGCCAAAGAATGGAGCGCAAGTAAGAGCCTATAGAGATATGAGACCTACAGACTTTGACAACGACTCAGTCACGAGATCTGCCCAAAGCATAGCAGATGAGCTGCAAAGGAAAGCCACAACCCAAGAGTTCGGTACAAATGGCGATTATGCCGCTCGTCCTGCTTTTCCTATAGATGATTGGTATGCTATGGAGCAGTCAGGGTGGGAGTTGGAAGTATGCCCTTTTGAAAAAGGCAAGAAAAAAGGAAGAAGAAAAAAAGTGAAGAATTGGAACAACTGTACCGAAGAAGAGGCAGATAAATATGCGACTGAGAGAATACTCCCAGAAATACGAAAGGACTTGATCAGTCGAGGGTATCCTGATCCTCAGGTCTGGTACAGCGTAGCTGAGAATCAATATATTTTTCAAACTGGTGATGGAAAACAAGTAAGAGCATTCAGAGAGACATATCCTATAGACCTTTCCGAATCGAGGCTAAGACATGCCAGAACCGTAACAGATCAACTACAAAGGGAAATTTCTCGATCAGAATAACCTGATCATTTGTTTTTTTATCTTTTCCACTATGAAAGAAAATCCTCAACACATTGACTCTCTCCCTTCTCCACATGAAGCATCCGTTACTCCTCCAGATGGAGCGCTTACCCGACTGCGAAAGGGCTTTCGCCAGCGACTAGCGCTTCCAGTATTGGTCGCTCTGACAGGAGTTGCTGCTGAAGGATGTTATAATGATATTCTTTCTATTAAACTTCCCACTACACCTGATCTGCCTCAGGCTTCTCCTCCTCTTACAAGTGATATTGCCTTCGAGGTTGGAAGCCCTACTGTTACAGAAGGACATAAAACAGCAAATGTTCGTTTGAGAGAGCTTGGTACGAAAGATGGAACACACTACTCTCGGTTTAGGGTCAAGACGATAGAGGGATCCGCTAAGGCCGGAGATGATTATTTGTCCGTTGATACAGTTGTTAATGACACATCTGATGGTTCTTTTGGCTGGATTATATATTTGCAAATTTCTCTTGTTGATGATAGCAAAACAGAAGAAGATGAAGAATTTATTATCCAGATAACAGATGTTTCTGGCGATACTCTTCTGGGAGAGGGCACTGTGACTATTGAAGATAACGATCACCCCCTCGGTTTTGCGAACTAGGCTCCGGTATTTTTAATTGGTTCAGGTTTACAACCTGAATCATAATGTTTCGTCCTAATCTTTAAAACTCGACTAGAAAAATAAAGTTCAATTTGCAAAATTGAACCGACAAGTTTTTGAGTTTTTCAACTGCCCTGTCAGAACGACCAGTAGGGGCTCAAAATTTTGAGCCCCTACCGATGTGCATCCAATGTGGTAAGAAACTAGGTCGCGACCTGTCTCTACAGTACATCCAGAAAAGGACGTATTAGTGATACGTCCCTACTGATGTACTGACACCTTACAACTGATTCTTTGATAGCTTGGGCGCATTTGCGTATCATTTTGAAAGCGAAGTGGTATTAAGTGGTAAGGATTGATTGCAATCAATCCTTAATTCACCACCAGTGTTATCAAAACCCGTGGTTCACGTTCAGTGAGTTTTACAATCTTTCCTGAAAGTTTTTTTTCAATATCCCGACGGATGAGTCCTCCTTTTTGTCGAGGATCTGGGTATTTGCTGAGCACTTGGTTTACAAGTGTGATGGACTCCTTTTTCAGAGTTTCCATCAATCGCTCCCGCTCATGAGGATAGGTAAAGCCAAGGCTTTGGATATTGGGCGATTTGTAGACTCTTCGTTTTGCTTTGTCTACAGCAAAAGTAAAAGAAACGACTCCTGATTTCATCATTGCTTTTCTGTCTTCCAGAACATCGTTGCCAATATCTCCTACCATTTTTCCATCTACAAAAATGCGTTCTCCAGGGGCTTTTTCCCGAGATTTTTGTATTTTTCCATGAAGTATTTCCAATATATCTCCGTTAGAAATGACAGCGACATTTTGGGATTCATATCCCAGATCTTCCCGAACCATTCGTGCGTGATCTACGCGCATGTGAAACTCCCCATGCACGGGCACAATGTTGGTTGGTTTGAGAAGTGCATACATAAGCTTGAGATCCCCCTGACAAGCGTGTCCGGTGGTATGAGTATCAAGAGTTCTATTGGTAATGACCTTTGCTCCGAGTTTGTAGAGTGCATCTATGACTTTGGTCATTTGTCTTTCATTACCAGGGATAGGAGAAGATGAAAAAATCACACTATCACCTTTTTCCAATTTGATCATGTGATGTTCTCCTCGAGAAATACGGGAAAGTCCTGCATTTTCTTCTCCCTGTGCTCCGGTAGTAATAATAAGCTGCTTATTTCTGGGAACATCGTGCATGCGCTTGGTCACCTTGTGAATTCGTCCTTGGGGCACCTTGATGTATCCACGGTCTGCAGCAATTTTCAAGTTTTCGAGCAGACTGCGTCCAGTGACATAGATCTTGCGATCATATTTTCCGGCGAGTTCGATAATTTGTTGCCATCTCCCGAGTACAGAAGAAAAAGAAGTAATGACAAGTCGCCCTTGTTTGGTGTCCCGAATAATCTGTTCGAGGGTTTCTGCTACTACTTTTTCAGAAGTGCAGAATCCTGGCTTTTGAGCATTGGTAGAATCAGAAAAGACCACATCTACGCCAGATTTAGCAATTTCTGTCATACGGTGAAAATCTGCGGGAACTCCATCTGCAGGAGTAAAATCAAACTTAAAATCTCCAGTGTGCACCACATTCCCCGCCGGCGTCTGGATATAGAGTCCATTGGCATCTGGAATAGAGTGGTTCACATGAAAATATTTTATTTGAAACGCACCAAGTTTAAGAACATCTTTCTGGGGATCAATACGATGAATTTTTGCACGCTTTCGCACTTCAGGGTATTCATTGAGTTGTTTCTCAATAAGCCCTACTGAGAGTGGGGGAGCATATACTGGTGGATAGCCGAGTTTTGGCAAAAGATATCTCAGTCCTCCAATGTGATCCAAATGGGCATGTGTAATCACAATACCGCGAATATTTTGTTTTTTCCCTTCCACGTATCGTGTATCAGGGAGGATATAATCCACTCCATACATATCTACCTCTGGAAACTCAAACCCCGCATCCACGAGGATGATGTCATTGCCGTATTCAAAGCACATACAGTTGCGCCCAATTTCATTGAGCCCTCCTAGAGGTATGGCCCTGAGCTTCCCTTTTCCTCCTTTGGGAGATGAAAAGGATTTTTTGGATTTTGAATGAGGAGATAGCTTTTTCTGCTGAGCTCTATGCTTCTGAAAAGATTTTTGTTTCTTCTCATTGTTTTGAGATGCAGGTTTTTTCTTTGCATCTTCAGATACCACTTTGGATATCCAGTTATCAAGCCGATTATTCATATAATGTGTTGCTTAAAAATAATGTAAAAATCTTGGAAAAAATATTTGAAAAAAAGTTTCTTATTCCCTCACGGAGGATATTGCGAGAGCAAGTGATCCTACTGGAGGTCCAAGTAACAAAGGAAAATAGAAGGTGGTGTGGAAAGTATCAAAAATTGGTTTCATATTCTCAGAGATATTGAGTTCTTGGTTCAAAAAATTATTCTTTTTTTAAAGACCTTTTCTAAGTCTATTATCTCATAAATTAAGAAGAAAGGAAATTACAATACTTAAATTTATATTTTATAATATCTTTTTGCAATCTTCATGATTTCATTCTCAAATTTCTAATGTCTCATTGCTCTAATTTCTAAATATAAAGATTTTAAGTTTTATACATTTGTCATTAGGATTTTATTAGATATTAGGAATTAGAAATTTTCCTAAAAGTCTATTCTGCTTTCAATGGCTCTGGCAAGTGTGACTTCATCGGTATACTCCAGATCTCCTCCTACGGGAAGTCCTCGGGCAATACGTGATATTTTAATATTCATAGATTCAAACATTTTCCAAATATATGTAGCAGTAGCCTCTCCTTCTATCGTGGGGTTTGTTGCAAGAATGACTTCTGTTATTTCCCCATGTGATGAATCAATCCTCTTTTTTAGTTCCGCTATCTTGAGTTTCTCCGGACCAATACCATCAAGAGGAGAGATAAGTCCTCCCAAAAGATGGTATTTTCCGCGAAAAGCACCAGATTTTTCTATAGAGATGACATCCAGTGCGTCTTCTACGACACAAAGAGTGTGAATGTCTCTTTTTTGATTTTTACAGATTTCACAGAGGAGATCGTCAGCAAAATAGTAGCACTTGCTACAGAGTTTGAGTCCTTTGGTGAGATCAAAAAGTGCATGTGCCATTTGGCTTCTTTCATGCTCTTCTTTCTTCAGGAGAAAAAACACAAATCGTTGAGCAGTTTTAGGACCAACCCCTGGGAGACGGGCAAATTCTTCGATAAGAGTTTCAATGTTTGGAGGAAGAGACATAGATTGCGAATTACAAATGACGAATTACGAATTGAGACAAAGTTCGAGAGATATGATACATGTTTCGCATTTTATGATCTACGATCACTCGATTTTACTGTGTAAATTTGCTAGGATTTCGCAAGTTTTGGATTTTGAAAAAAACTTTACAACTTTATGAGCTTTAAAAACTTTCAACATATCAAGAGGTATTTTTTCCTCATATTTGTACTCAGTATTGTTTTGAGTCTTGCCACTGCGTTTGCAGAGGACAATCTTTTCCTAGATATTGGGCCATCTCATCCGCATTTTGAAGCCGTTACAGCCCTCAGGAATCATGGAGTGGTCAATGGATTTGGGGATAACACATTTCAAGCAGACAAAGCGGTCAATCGGGCCGAAAGCCTCAAAATTATTCTGCTGGGATCAAATATTCCTGAACCAGAGCCACCGCTCAGAGAGATATTTCCAGACGTACCTACGCAAGAGTGGTTCAGTACATTTGTACGAGAGGGAAAAAATCGAGGGATCATTGATGGAACTGCGGAAGGAAGATTTGAGCCGATGCGGACCATCAATCAAGCTGAGGCACTCAAAATGGTGTTTCTCACCAATGAAATTCCAGTAAAGAGCACACTTTCTTCTAGCCCATTCGAAAATGTTTCTCGATATGAATGGTTTGCGCCATATTATGATCAAGCAAAAAAGAAATCAATTCTGTTTTCTTCTGAAGTAAATCCTGGCAAAGCACTCAGCAGAGGAGAACTCGTAGAGATCATGCATCGATTTCAAGATGGAGCACAAACCTATTCTTATCCGATAGGGGTGATGAGTTATTATGGAGATTCTTTTAATGGACGCACAACTTCCAGCGGAGATAGATTTGATAACGCCAAGTTTACCGCTGCGCATCGCACACTCCCATTTGGAACCAAACTCTTAGTCACTTCATTCTCTTCAGGAAAATCTACCGTAGTGGAAGTAAATGACAGGGGTCCATATGTGGCTTATCGAAATCTGGATCTCAGTAAAGCGGCATTTTCTGTCCTTGAGCCTCCGTCGCGAGGGCTCCTCAGAGGTGAAATACAGCAAATAGATAGCAGTATTCAGTCAGGAGCATTCGAGACTCTTTGCTCTTTTCCTTCTGCACGCAAAGTAATACCCGCTACCGCATTTGAGGGTATCACTTTGAGTGAGTCACTCCCTACTTTGTTTCGGAAAAATGAAATATTTTTTCTTGAAGGGACTGCCCAGAATACAGATATTGTTACAGTTTTTTGGAGTGAAGAGGAAAAGCAAAGGGTTTTCTCTGTGCCAGTAGTGAATGGTAATTTTATGCTCTCTCTCCCGTTTCTAAATGAAGGTTCGTTTGAAATAGGAATAGTTACTGGTCGCAGCGGGAGAAGCACCGTCTATCCTATTGAAATTGTTGATGCTCCGTGTCTTTTGGGGAATACAGAAATTTCCTCTTCAGTGCAAAATTTGCGAGGCACTTTTCGTGATGGTGCATATGTCTTGCAGTGGAATGGAATGGGAGCAGAACTCTTTCGGGTTTTATTTTCACAAGAAGAGAAGAGTCTTGAGTTTTTTATAAACGGAACTGAAGAATTTACGCTTCCACCTCAAGTTTTTGAGGTTTTTCATACCGGAAAAGCAGAGGTGAGGATTTCTGCTGTGGACCTTTCATCAAATTTTTCTATAGATCCTTCTCGAGCATTTTCTCCTCCAGTCAAATTGGATCTTTTACTCACAGGACATCAATTTTTTGAAGGAGATAAGGGAAAAATAAAATCCCACACATTGCCGTCCACATTTTCTCTTGGGAATGATATTGTTTTTTCTGGAAATTTTAATGGTGAAATACGAGAAGATGGTGCGATTATTCTTCCGAATGGAGAAGCTGTTACTGTGCCACTGATTACGAAAGGGCAAACATTTACTTTTCGCTTCACTCCCGAACAAATAGGAACACATATTGTGGAGATCAATTCCAAAGAAGGATTTGCACTTCTCAATGCACCGGTATATTACGAAGGACTCGCACCACTGCTGCCGGATTATTTTGACATCAATCCCCGCCATGAGCAGGAGTATGTGACGGAAATTAATCTGAAGCGTGACCGGCTTAAACTCCTTCGGCTCATAAATATTGTTCGGGAAAAACAAGGTCTTTCAAAGCTTATGCTTCACGACAATATGAATGATCTTGCGCAGCTGAGATCCGATGATATGGCTGAAAACAAATATTTTTCTCACATTTCTCCAGAGGGGAAGGGGGCAAGTGATTTTGTCTCTCGTTTTGACATTGGCGCGAGCGTGCTCGAAAACATTGCAGCCGATATAAATTACTCCTTGGCTCATCATGGACTCATGAGAAGTGCTATTCACCGACAGAATATTTTGAACCCTGATGTCACAAGAGCTGGATTTGGAATTGCAAGAGATGAATCAGGATCAATTTTAGTCACACAGCTTTTTGCAGAGGACGCGCTTTCTAACGATTCTATTGCTGAGTACCAGAATCAAATGGTGTCTGTTCTGAATAGCCAGAGAGAGGGTGCACTCAACTTGGATGCCCATTTAAGCGAAGCTTCACAGGAGTGGGCCCAAAAAATGGCAGATGAGGGATTTTTTGGATATGAAGCACCTGATGGGCAGGATTTTTTTGAAACAGCCATTCTCATTCAAGAACGAAAAAATGCCTCAGTCGATTCAATTTTATATACGGAAAGTTCTTTTCAAAGATTACTTGATTCGCTTTCGTACAAAGAGGATACATCAGCTTTGTTCCGAGAAAAATATACGAATATCGGGATTGGATTTTTTGTAGCTCCAGATGGTACCTTGTATGTGGTCATGGTACTTACAGAGTAATTTTAAATTTCTAATTTTTAATTTTATAAATAAATTATAATTTTTAATGTTCTCAATGGAATATGACTTGGAAGAAAGAACGGAAAAATTTGGAGAATCAGTAATTATATTTCTGAAAGAGTTAGATCAAAACGAGATTACAAAACCAATAATTCGACAGTTGATTCGCTCTGCAACAAGTATTAGAGCAAATTATATGGAAGCCAATCAAGCAAGTTCTAAGAAGGATTTTCGGAATAAAATATCAATTTGCACCAAAGAAGCGAACGAAATGCAGAAAATTGTGGAAAGAAGCACACGAACTTACCCTTATTTTTGCTAAAATAAAGAAAAATTCGAGTTAATGATTGTTGTTTAAAAATTAAGATTTAGAATTTATTTAAAAATTATAAAATTAAAAATTCAAAAATTTTCTTATGAAATTCCTTTTGCTTACTCTTTTTCCCGAAATGTTTGAGGGACCACTCTCAGAGAGTATTCTTCAGCGCGCACAAGAAAAAGATATTATTTCTGTACAGAGTAAGAATATTCGTGATTTTGGAACAGGAAAACATAAGCAGGTGGACGACGTGCCTTATGGAGGAGGTGCGGGCATGGTAATGAAGCCAGATATCCTTGCTGATGCACTCAGGTGGGCAAAGGATCAGATGCCGGAAGCAAAAATTGTATTTTTTACTCCTCAAGGTGAGCCACTCACCCAAAAAAAATGCCATGAATTTGCTGAGCAGAAAACACCACTGATTCTTCTCTGTGGTCACTATGAGGGAGTAGATGAGCGAGTACGTGAAATGTTTGTCGATGAAGAAATTTCCCTAGGGGATTTTGTCCTTACGGGAGGAGAAATTCCTGCAATGGCTTTTGTCGATTCGATCACACGGCTTCTCCCAGGTGCACTGGGAAATGATGAAAGCACCCAAACAGAAAGTTTTTCTGACGAATTTGGAGGACGGCTTGAGCATCCTCAATATACTCGTCCGGAAGAATTTGAAGGAATGAAAGTACCAAAAATACTTCTTTCCGGGAATCATGCCGAGATTGAAAAGTGGCGAAAAAAGCACCTTCGCGGATTTACCGATAGAGAGAAAGAAATATTTCTGATTCGTGAAATATACTTCAGTCCTGCAAAACCATGGAAATCACGAATGACACTTCTTCGCACCTATGTAGAGTCGGATTTGGAACACTGGATGCAATGGTTTAACGATGAAGAGATAGTGCAGTATTTGTGCCTTGAGACTCCCTATACTTCCGAGGATGCTGAGAATTATTTTGAAAAAAGAAAAACATCGTTTGATGGTCTGTATTTTACAGTGTCTGATAGGAATACCAGAGAACCTATTGGAACCGCAAGTGTAAAAGCAAAATCTTGCGATGTACATTCTCACGTGGGGGATCTTGCTATTTGTTTGGGAGAGAAACAACTCTGGGGACAAGGCTATGGAACTGAAATAGTACGAGAGCTTCTCTCTATTGGGTTTGGTATATTGGGATTTCAAAAAATCTCACTCCAAGTTTTCAAAGAGAACATAGCAGCCCTCAGGATGTATGAGCGATGTGGATTTCAAACAGTGGGAGAAGCGAAGAAAGAGGTCAAGAAAAAGAACAAGCTCTATGATCTCTCCAACATGGAACTCCTCAAATCCGAGTGGGAAAAAGGGCGGGAAGAAGATGAAGTAACGAGAAAATATCTAAATCTTAGAGGGGATTTTGAGATATAGAAATACGCACATTACACAAGAACTTTACTTGTTTGATATTTCTTCCAAATTACTCGCACGAAGAAAATGGTAAGCACGAGGAAGAAGATTTTTGCTATCCAGCCGGGTGCAACGAGAGTGAGGATCAGACTTATAAGAGCGAGGAGAGGAACAAAGGTGAGGGTCTTTTCCCGTTCCATCTGGTAGTACATAGCAGGAGTCACAAAAAGAGTGAGAAGTGTTGCCATCATGAGTCCAAAGATGACGGTATAGCTGAGGCCTGCCCAAAATACATCTACAAAAACGAGGGGAAGAATCCCTGCACTGGTAGTAAGTGTGGTGAGGATCACTGGAATAAATCGGGATCTTCCAGCGGTTGCAATTGATTGGCTCAATGGCAAAGAGCTTCCTTTGTCTCTGTCTCGATTTTTATTCATCTGATCTACCATAATGATCGCATCATTCACTACAATTCCCGCTAAACTGATGGCACCAAGAATGTATGCAAGTGAGCGTGGAGTGCCGGTCAAAAAGAGTCCGATACTGACCCCAATCTGAGCAAAGATAATAGTAGTGAGAATGATCAATGGTTGCAGATATGAGTTAAATTGAATTACTAAAATCAAAAACATGATCAATACCGAGAGGACAAATGCCCTGAGAAGAGCGGCAAATAAAGCAGCATTTTCCTCATTCTCTCCAGCATTGAGGACCTCTACTCCGTCAGGGAGTGGATAGTTTTCTAACTCTTGTAAAAAAGCAGTAGAAATTTCTGCAGCATTTCCATTTTCTGTCAAAAGACTGGAAACGGTAAAAGCAATACGCGTATCTCGACGGCGAATACTACTGAGGCTTGAAGTAAGTGTTTCATCTACTACTTGCTTCAAAAGAATATATTCACCATTTTGATTTAAGATTTTGATATTTCCTACTTCTCGTATGTCATCACGACTTTTTTTGTGGTATCTCACTACAATATCAATATCTCTCCCATCTCTCGTGATGGTAGCAGCAGTACTTCCTTTCAGGGCAGTACGCACCACATTTGCCACATTGTCAGGATCAAGGGAGAGAGCAAGTGCTTTTTCTCTATTCACTCGATAGAGAAACTCTCCGGGGATCTGCTCAATATCACTCTTGACTCCAAAAGTTCCGGGGATATCTCTCAGAAGTTCTGTGAGTTCTTCAGCAACTGTTTCTGCTGACTGGATTTTGTCACTCTCAGTTGCAATCACTCGAAAGGCAACAGGAAATTCTGAAGGAGGCCCATTTTGTGCATTGGCAACACGCACATTAGAACCGGTAGGATCGGCAAATCGTTTTTTAAAATCGATCTGAATGTTATCTACAATCTCTTTACTGGGTCTGAGTTTCAACTTTTTTCTCTCATTTACGGGGAGGAGCTCTACATAAGAGCTCGCTTGTTTGCCATTTACGGTCGTGGAGATGTGTCGCACCTCTGGTATTTTCATCAACGCCTCTTCTAATGGACGCATATGCGCATCGGTTTCTTCGGTCAATGTCCCCTCTGGGCGTTCAAGAGTGACGCTAAATGAAAAAGCATCTCCGGAAGGGAACAGTTCAAATTTTACGGGAATAAAAATAGAGAGAACAAATAGGATGAGAGCTCCGTAAAATATTCCAATACGATATCTCCTTTTAGAAAGAATCTTTTGAACAAAGTCTCCATATTTTTGTAAAACAGTGTTTTCTCTTGCGGTAAACTTTTCTCGAAATCGATGTCCTATTTCAGCAAAGCGCGTACATCTTTGTTTTCGACGTTCAATTTGTCCGCGCGAAAGCATAAATTTTCCTCCATAAGCGGTAATCAGAAGCAGTGAAATAAACAGAGAAGAAGTCAGTACCAAGAAAACAGTGATGGGAATAAAGCTGAGATATTTCCCCAAGACCCCTGGGAGACTAAAGAGAGGAATAAACACGGCAAGTGTCGTGAGTGTTCCAGAAATAAGAGGAGACTTAAATTCATGAAGAGACATCATCGCTGCTTGCCTCGGTTTATATCCTTTATGGATATGGTGTTGTATGCCTTCTACTATCACAACGGCGGTATCTACCAATATTCCCAGAGCGAGAATCATAGAAAAATTGGTCATGAAGTTGAGAGTACTGCCCATATAGGACAAGAGTCCGATTGTGGTAAGAAATGTGAGAGGGATGATGAGGGCAGCGATGATGCCAGCGCGGAATCCGACAAAGATAAAAAGAATAATCAAGACAATTACAACCGCCTGTAAGCCACTTTGAAACACTTTTGCAAAATCATCTTCTGCAATCTTTGAAATCTCAAGCTCATAGGTAATATGTAAATCTGAAGGAAAATTTTTGGTCGTATATTCATTTACTTTTTCCCTTACCGCCGCATCAACCACAAAAATATTTTTCCCAATTCCCTTGCTCACCTGCAGATTTGTAGAGTTCTCAAATATATTTTCTTTGGGGAGTCCAATGCGCCTTATGGAGTCTGTATCTTCATCTGCCTGCTCGATCACGTTTGCCACATCTTCTACTCGTACAACTGATACACGACCGCCGGTAGCAAGATTTCTCAGATGTACTTTTTTGATATCTTCTGCAGAGCGATGTTTGCCCTGAAATCTAATGTTATATTCGAGAGCATCGATATCAAATCCGCCAACAGGAGTATCAATATGGGATCTTCTAATAGAATTAACCACATCATTTGTAGTGAGACCAAAAGATTGAAGTTTGAGAGGGTCCACTTCTACTGCAATCTCACGCTCCGCTCCTCCACTAATACTTACAGAAGCGACATCGGGTACGGATTCCAAAAAAAGCTTGAGTCTTTCGGCATAATCCCTGAGGGACACAACATCATATGGTCCATAGAGGATTATTGAAAAGAATGGCTCAATAGCACTGTCTATCTCTAAGACCGATGGATCTGATTCAATATCACTTGGGAGTTCTGGCTTCGCTTCATCCACTTTACTGCGAATATCACTCACTCCTTTGATCATATTATGATCCGGCTCAAATTCTACAGTGATGCTGGAAACACTATTTCGGGAAACAGAGTCAATTTTACTGACATTCGATACTGCTTTGATTTTATTTTCAATTTTTTGGGTAATGAGGGTGTCAATTTCCGGAGCAGAAACTCCGCTATAGACCGTAGTAATATTTACAATCCCGAAGGGGATATATGGTGCGCTTTCTTTGGGGATTGATATGGCAGAAAGGATACCCCAAATCATAAGGATTCCTCCTACAAGGAATGCAACTTTTATATTTTTGATAAAATAGCTCCAAAATCCCTTTGGTATTTTTTTGACCAGTGATGAGGAATTGGAATCAGACACGGAATCAATTACGAATAGAAAAATTACGAATTATGTAGGAGCAGATTATGTTTTGGTTCAAGATAGGCAATTACTTCATCTAAGAGTTGATTGACCTCATTTATTTCTTGCCGAGTAACAACTGTGTTATCAGCACCTTTACCTAAAAAACGTTCTATAAATTTTTCAATCCTTTCTACTATTGATCTGTCATTAAAAATACGATCTGAATCAATGGCATTTTCGAGGTGCCCTCTCAAGCAGGCTAGCCAATTACCTCTGCACTTGTACAAATAATAATTAGGATCACTGGGGGTAATTCTTTGGGCAGGGAGATCGTCTAAAAAAGAATATCGAAGCGTTTTAAACATTATAAAGTAATACTGAAGAGAACCTTCCTTTGGATTTTCCATATTCTCTAAAGCACACATAACTTTAAAATTCAGTTCCGGATTCTGAAAGACAGGGATTTCCTGTGAATTGTCATCTGAAGATGATCTTGTTGATGGTTGTGGATTCTCTTGAGGCATTTAATCAGAATGAAAGTTTGTAGGGGCGAGTTTAAAACTCGCCTAAGACTACAGAGATAACTCTTTTCCAAATTCAAGGTCGGGATTTTCTTCTTTCTTTTTTTCTTCATCAGAATTGCCTCTACCTTCAACTTTCTCTAGAGGAAGGGAATCGTCTGCGATAGACACGATATCTCCTTCACGAAGACCGAGCACTCGTTCTTCCACGATTTTCTCTCTTACTTCGAGACCAGAGAGAACTTCAATAAATTCTTCATGTTTGTCTCCCAATTCTACAGTCCTTCTCTCGACTCTAAATGTTCCAGACGTCTGATCAGAGACAGGGGTATTCAGAGCGTCTGAATTTTTTTCTGGAACAAGAACAAAAATTTGAGCAGGATTTTGATTTACCAAACTTTTTAAAGGAATAAGCAATGACTCTTTATTCTGAGGAACATCAAACTTTGCAGTTGCAAAGACATTTGCTGGTATGGCTCGGTCATAATTTTTAATGTCAATTTCTACACCAACTTGCCGTGTATTAATATCGGCAATCGGATTATATCGAGTGAGGATGCCGGGCACTTCCCCAAAATTCTCAATAAAAACCATTCCGGTCTTTGTTGATTTGATATCATTCAATTCATTCGGGTCAACTTCGCCTTTTAGAGTCAAGGTATCGATCTCAGCGATGACAAAGAGAGGACTGCCAGCAGAAATAGTATCGCCAATTTCTATAAACTTGGAAACGATAACTCCTGATACAGGACTCTTTACTGTCGCTTTACTGAGCTCTAGCGATGCTTGGTCGAGCTGATTACCAGCAGCATCGATCCCAGATTCGGCATTTTGAACTTGAATCGCATTTTTTTCACGAATGCTTTGGAGATTGTTTTCTGCTGATTCGAGAGACTTTTGGGCATTTTCTTTCTGAGAATTTGTATTGGTTCTCTGAACATCAGATGAAGCACTGAACTCCACAAGTTTTTGTTTGGCCTGCTCGAGTTGATTCTCAGCAGAAAGCAGTGAAAGTTCACTATTTTTTTCATTCTGCGGAGCGGATAGTAAAAAGTCGTCAATACTTTGCTGAACAGAAATGAGAGATGACAACTGTCCTTCTAATGATGACTGGTGTGCACTGGTTTCTGTCTTGAGACGAGAAAGCTCTGTAGAAGTAAGCCCTCCGCCTATCCGACTATTGGTGAGTACTGCTTCAAATTGAATCAAGAACTCTCGAAGCCCTTCAGCAACTTGCTCTGCCTGATCAAAGAAAGGTTTATTTTTTATCAAATCATCCCAATCATTTGCAGGAATGGTATTAAAAGTATTTCTCAAACCCGTGACGCTATTGTTTTTCACTTTCCAGTCTTGCGCTGTTCTCACCAGAAGATTGGGATCATAGAGAGAGAGGTATGCGCCATACACCTTTCTTTGAGCATCATTTTCGTGAGTAACTCCCAGAACGGTATCGGTAAAGAGGATGATGTCTTCAAAAGCAATCAGGGCAGAATGTGCAGATGTCCGAGAACTTCGTTCAAGATTATCTTCCATTTGCTGATTACTTTCGATCAAATTACTCAGTGCAAGCTCTGCAATTTCGACATTTGTTTCGGCAATCTCAACGCTTTTTTGAGCACTTTCTATTTGGCTTTCAAGAGAAATATCTGTTTTTTCCTCACTGACAGAGGCGTTACTGAGATTTATTTCTGATTGTTCAATAGCAATGCGAGCATTTTCTTCGTCTCGCTGTACAGAGCGAAATGTAAGGTCATAGAGTTTTTGTGCATTATCATAATTTTGAAGAGCATTTTGATAATTCAGTTGAATAAAATTCTCTCTTGCGGCAAATCGAGCCAGTTCCTGTCCTACAGACACGAGATCTCCCTCTTGTACAAGAGAAGAAGATACGGTCCCAGAAACTTCAGCCGCCAGGGTTGTTTGAGATTGGGGTTCCAGGGTTCCAAAAATTTCTATGTTTGAGACAAGTTTTTCCCGATGGACGGTGTAGGCGGATATTGGCTTTATCTCTTCTTCAACGACATCTCCTTCTGAATCTTTTTCAGTGCATCCACTGGAAAAAAGCATTATCAAGCATAAAGCGCCGACAATTGGGATTTTTCTCATTTTTTGTCTTGTAAAAGCGAAATAAAGTTTTTGCAGAGCTTTTCAGATGAATAGGTTTTTGCGATTTTGTGCGCACGAAAAGCAGATCTGAGCGCGATAAAATCTAAATATCCTACCATAATTTCAGCGCATATGTCAATGTTTTGCTTTCGGAAAATACCAGTTTGGATGCCTTCTCGTATAACATTGGCAAAGGAGAGTTTGAGACTTTCTCTCATGTCATGAATTTTTCCTAAAATCTTCTGATCATGTTCAAATACCTGCTGAAAAATAAAATGTGTCACCGCTCCATCTTTTTCGGCGCATTGCGTACACGCCTTCATCATTTGGAGCATCTTTTTTTCCGGAGATATACTTTTCTGAGATATTGTTTCCACTCTCTCTCCCAACGTTCCAAAAATGGCAAATATGATTTCCTCAAAAAGATGTTTTTTATTCTCAAAAAAATAATAGAGAGAAGACTTGGATACCCCTGATGACGCCGCAATTTCAGACATAGAAAAGTGAGAATTGCCTTGAGAAAGCATTTTGAGAACTGTCTTGATGATTTTGCTCTTGGCGTTTTGAGAACGTTTTTTCATATTGTTTTGAATAAAGCCTGACTGACCGTTCGGTCGGTTATTGTATATAGAAAAACAGAAGTGTCAAGAACATATTGTCTTTCTTCTATTTTTCTAGTATAAATATCTCCTGTAATTTTTAAATAATGAGTCTGGAAGAAGAGTTGGTAGAAACCGATATTGAAATAGAACAGGTGGTGCACAAGGTATTGGGTGTGGTTGAAGCAAAGACAAAAATCACGGCAAAAAAAGTACATAAGCTCTTAAGTGGGACTTTCATAAAAGACTCGCCAATGGTGACTGCGGCAACCTTGGGAGTAGACTTTCATATTCCAGAAATTTCCATAGAAATAGCAATTATATCAGTTCCGTTGGCAGTCTTAATGTATATGATAAATAAAAAGGCGATACCCACACTTGAGGACGAAATTCAGCAAGGAAGAGAGGCTCAAGGTGCTATAGATGTGACTACAAGAACCACGAGAATGAACGCGATATTCGTAACTATGTCAGGTTTTATTACAGGGGGAGTTGGAATAGGACATAGCATTTTTCTTGAGCAAGGAGATGATATTGAATCAATGCTTAAACTACAGATTATATGTGGAATGACTATACTAAATTTATTACGAACATATATCGTGAGTCATCCTGGAATGAAGCAACCCCAAGAAGAAGAGCTTGAAGATATGCTTCCAGATGCTCTTCCGGAACCGGTGTAAAAATATTTGATTTACTTTTTTTTCTTCGCGGCTTTTTTTACCCTATCTACAATTTTTTTGGTGATCTTTGCTGGTTGCCAGAGATAATGGTTTACCAAATGGGTAATCTCGTCCACAGTCTCGCTAATAGAATTGACCCTGCCTAAGACTCGAAAGACTCGCACCAGTACAAAAGTAAGGGAAATGCTGATCATCAAAAATCCTACGGCAAGTGAAACGAAGAGGAGGTCTTTACTATTGGAGAGATCTATTTCCATAGGGACAATAATATTCTGAGAAAATGGTACCTCGCGTGCAAGGAATTTGCAAATTAGAGCTGAGAGAATTTTTAATTCTCCTTTCGGTCTGAACTCAAGGTCGAAGACAATTTTTAATTTTATAAATAAATCCTAATTTTTAATTTCTAAAAAGATAATGTTGAGTGCTTAAGAATTGGGATTTAGAAATTCTTTAAAAATTACAAGATTTTAAAATTAAAAATTAGCCATCAAAGATGACTTTACCCCTGGTCTTGCCAAAAAAGGGCTTCCATAGTGACGGCAATAGTCAAAAGCAAGGCTCCTATCCACCAGGTAAAAATACGCTGCTGCTGAAAAAACAGAGCCACACTACACATAACAGCAAGAATGGTGCCTTGGCGCAGAGAAATATTGATACAGGAAAGAATCTTACGATGGGGTGCAGAAAATTTTCTGAGGAGGCTTCCAATGACGGTAAATGTGGTGAGTAATGAAAAAAATGTGGCGAAATAAAATGCAGGAACTGCTATTCGCGGAGACTCTACAGGCGATATTTTATTCAGCACGAGTGCCCATGCTGACCAGCAGAGAAAAGTACAGAAGAGGAGTATCCAAAGAGGGATGTTTTTCCACATAACAAGAGTTGAAAGTTAAAAGTCCATAAAGTCGAAAGTTCAAATTCAAAAAACTGAAAATCAAAAGTCATAGTAGATTTTCCCCCTTTGGAAAAGGGGGATCAAGGGGGATTTTTAGAGATATTTCTTTAGTTCCTCCACTTTATCTACCTTCTCCCACGGCACATCATCTCGTCCAAAATGTCCGTAGATAGCCGTCTTTTGATAGATTGGTTTTTTGAGATCCAGTTGATCAATAATATCACCAGGCCGAAGGGGGAAGTGATCTTGAATAATTGTCCCCAACTTGTCATGAGAAATGGTTTCAGTTCCAAAAGTTTCTACCCAAATAGAAACTGGATCGGCAATACCAATGGCATATGACACCTCTATCTGACACTTTTGGGCAAGCCCTGCAGTAACAATATTTTTGGCAATATATCGAGCAGCGTATGCTCCACTTCGATCTACTTTGGATGGATCTTTTCCTGAAAACGCACCTCCTCCATGTGGTGCATATCCTCCATACGTATCTACGATAATTTTTCTCCCAGTCAGTCCTGCGTCACCCTGGGGTCCGCCAATAATAAAACTGCCGCTCGGATTACAATGGAAGATTGTCTTCTTATCATACAGCTTTCCAAGCACCGGTCTCAGCACCACTTTTTCAATTTTGTTCTTCAGGTCCTGTTCGGAAATTTTTGCGCTATGTTGTGCGGATATGACAACAGTATGGACTCGCTGCGGTGCACCATCATGATATTCTACGGTCACCTGTGTTTTTCCATCTGGACGAAGCTCAGTCAAACTTTCATCTTTTCTTATTTCTGCCAACTTCTGAGCCAGCTGATGAGAGAGCATAATGGGTAATGGCATACATTCTGGAGTTTCTTTGCAGGCAAAGCCAAACATCATACCTTGATCTCCAGCGCCGAGCTCATGATTTTGCGCAACTGCATGCGCAATCTCTTTGCTCTGCTCTGAAATAGAGGAGATCACGGAGCACGTTTCAAAGTCGAATCCAAACTTCGCTCGAGTATACCCGATATCTTTAATTACATTCCGGGCAACGCTTTGAAAATCAATATATCCACTTGTGGTAAGTTCGCCAAAAATAAAAACGAGCCCTGTTTTTACGGCACATTCAACTGCGACCCGAGCATCAGGGTCTTGCCCAAGCGCCTCATCCAGAATAGCGTCAGAAATCTGGTCACAGATTTTATCTGGATGCCCTTCAGTAACTGACTCGGAAGTAAAGAGGTGAGAAGCCAAGAGATTCTTTAAAAAAGCTGAAAAAGTGTATCGAAATTTAGGATAACTGTCACCCCAGGCTTGTTTGTAACGAACAAGCTCGATCGAAATGCTTCAGGATTTCTTCATTTTTTGAAGACCAGATTCCTGCCTTCGCAGGAATAACAACATGGGCAAAAGATCGCCAATTTAAAATTCAACATTCAAAATTTATAATTTGAGTACCGTGTCATCCGCTCCGAGTTTTTTTAGCATCTCATTACATCTTTCCACACTAGAAAATCCAATCACTTTCTGTGTCATTTGTTGTACTTGAGGAAGCACCATGTCGCCAGTGATTCCATCTTTTTCGAGATAGTAATCAAGATACACAATATCATATATCTTTTTATCTTCTTGAAATTTTTTAAAACTTTCAAAATATTCCAGCTCATATTGAGTCCCCATATGAAGCTCGTGGATTTGCTCGAGTCCATAAGATTTATCGTCGATGAGGGCGATGTGAAGCATGTGGTTGACTTTTTGCAAAAAATAAATATAATGCTTTTCTTGTTGAGAAATAATGCCAAGGTCCACTAAAACTTTATCGCAGGAAGGCAAGGCTCTGCAAGATGCTTCTATTGAAGCTCTTGCAAAAATAGTGGTACTAGAATTAGAAGGAAATGGAGATCTTGAAGAACAAAAACTATCGGGAAATAGAAAGATTGATGAATATTTACGTATGTACTCACAAGGCTTATGCGATGAGGTAGCGAGTTACACTCTTTGGTACCTTGCCACACTTCATCGAGAAAAATTTCAAAAAGCTTTTCTTATAGAGTCTGCAGACAACAGAGGACCGTGGAAATTAAAAATGCACCCGCACTATGGGGCGGATGCAGAAAATGGGCAATGGGTAGAAAGACATACCCATCTAGTAACACAAGGGCTAAGTGGAAAATGGCTCGCTTCTTCCGCTGCAAACTATGAACCAACTTTCTCCCTGTTGCCTCTTGAAGCTCCATCTCTACAAGGGCTTCTGGACATCGTACATGAAAGAGATGGAGGATATTGGGCAACTGGGGAATTAATTAGGGATAACATGGGACATATTTTTGATTATCCTCCAGATTGGTATTTTGGAATTACTGACGATCCCGATGAAGAAGAATCAAAGCTACACTGTATGCATTTTGTTTGTCGTGGACGACTGAATTCTCCAGATTTTGGAAGAAATGGAGCCGTAGTAGGTGGAGCTCCAATTGAAGAATCTGAAGAATGGGCAGTGGATAGAATACGATCACATTTGCAACAAGAAGCCTTAATAATCTTAAATTAAAAGAGAATATAAAATTTCCTTGCTTTTCTTGTTCACAAAATTTATTCTTCATATGAGTTTTGTTTGAGGCACATAATGCGATTCTGTATTTTTTTCATTTCCTTTTTTTTATTCCTTCCTTCCGTGTGGGCGGATTTGGCAATTTCGACAGATACCATTCGATTTGAAGGAGGAGACCCTGTGGTCGGAAAGTCTTTAACGATCTATCTTTCGGTTTTTAATTTTTCGGAAGTTGATAGAAGAGGAGTTGTAAAATTTTTTGACGAATTAGAGGGGACTCATATTGGTCAAGATCAGACCATATCCGTGCTGGCAGGAGGCAAAGATACGGTTTTTGTACAATACACTCCTTCTCAGTCAGGGGAACATCCTATTGCTGTGCGCATTCTCCCTTGGGAAGAAGAGGGGGAAGGGGTAGAGAATAATAAAATTCTCAAACCACTTTTTGTGGATGAAGACACAGATGGTGATGGCATTGGAAATCAAAAGGATCCAGATGATGATAATGATGGAACTGCTGATAACAAGGACACCTTTCCACTTGATCCCTCAGAGTGGGCTGATACCGATGGAGATGGCACGGGGAATAATACGGATACAGATGATGACAATGATACCGTCCCAGATGTGGCCGATGCGTTTCCGCTCGATAGTGGAGAAACAGAAGATTTTGATAACGATGGTATTGGAAATAATGCCGACACAGATGATGATAATGATGATTTGAGTGATGATGCAGAGGGGGTACGAGGGACTGATCCTTATAAATTTGATACTGATGGAGACTCTGTAGGAGATGCTGAAGATGATTTCCCTCTGGACATCACCAAAACATTTGATACGGATAAAGATGGTATCCCAGATGAAGATGACCCAGACGATGATGGTGATGGAGCAGTAGATTCTGCAGATTCATTCCCCAGAGATGCTTCAGAAACAAGTGATGTGGATAATGACGGCATCGGAGATAATGCAGATGCGGACGATGATAATGATGGATTTTTTGATGAGGAAGAAGTGGTAGCAGGGACTGATCCTCTCAAAAACGATAGTGATGGAGATGGATTTGAAGATGGGGAAGATGATCTGCCGCTTGACCCCACAGAGCACAAGGATTCCGATCATGATGGACTGGGAGACAATGCGGACAAAAATGACAGCAATCCTGGTCCGATACTCAGCGTTTCTGCCAGTTCTGAGCAAGTGGAAAAAGGGCAGAAGGTCTATTTTGATGCTTCTTCTTCATATGATCCAGATGGAGGGCCGCTCACGTATGAATGGCATTTTCCCGATGGGACCGTGCGCAATGGATCACGCGTTGAGTACCTCATGAATCGTTCCGGCACCCGCCATATTGAGCTCATCGTGACCGACTCTGCTGGAGAACCCCGCACCAAAATACTTACCGTCAATTCCACTCAGGGCAGATGGGATCGCATTTTTTGGGTCTTTGTCATTCTTCTCGTATTGATATCTTTTGCCGGATCGGGGGGGAAAAGGAGAGAGAAACCGAAAAAAGAGGAGTCTACAGAAGAATCGTAAGATTTTTTGTAGGGGCTCAAGATTTTGAGCCACTCCTTCTTCAGTAATGGGATCTATTTTTTCTTCCAAAAGGGCATCTCAATGCCAACTTGCTTTGAAAGAGTCAGCATTTCTCTTGCTGAAAATGATTTTTTACCCATGTCTATTTCGGTGTAGTATTCTTCGGTTATTCGTTGGTTCAGATTTCGTTTATCCGCCTCTGGAGGACAATCTGAACTTTTATTTTTCAATACGATGAATCCTTTCCCATGCAAAAAATTGTTTCTCAAACAAATGATTCAAGTTACCCGCCAGAGGCGGATAGGCTTAACTTGAACCAACGGGGGGTATATCTGTCGCATGCGATGCAAGCAAAGGATGAGAAAAAATTTATCGAACACTCTCTATTGCTTGTTCTACAAATTCTATCGGGACCGCTCCGGGGACATACAATGCTTTTCTTGTTTTTGTGTTGATGACAAAGCTTCCAGGGGTGCCATTAACACCAGCGTTATACCCTCTCTCAAGATCATTCTGCACCGCACTCATCATTTCTCCGGAATCAAGACAGTCCTGGAATTCGTTTTTATCCAGTCCTATTTCAAAAGCGAGATCCCCTAATTCTTCGACAGAATAATTCGCATCATCAGCAAAGAGTGTTTCAGTGTATTCCCAAAAAGCTTCCTCACCGCCGATTTTTGCGGCGCACTCACTTCCTTCCGCTTTTTTTTGCGCTCCAAAATGAATAGTGAGAGGAAAATGACGATATACCCATACGACTTCTCCCTCAGAGTTATCGACCACTTCTTTTACGGTTGTATGAAATCTCTGACAATATGGACACTCAAAATCAGAATATTCAACCAGTAAGACTGTGGCGTCTGTATTCCCATACACATGATCATCTGCATCCAGGTCTTCTGTTTTGAATGCACACTGAGATATTTGGCAATAGCGATAGAGCAACTCAGCTACTTCTCCTCGTGTCACCGCCTGATCTGGATAAAACTTATTGCTCAGTGGAATATCAAAAAGATCGTTTTCTTTCGAAAACTGTACATACCCGATATACCACTCAGTCATCTCATCAACTGGAACATCTCTATAGGGAGACTCTTCAATGCCTTCAGGAACAATCTCACCTGTTATTTTGAGGAGCATTTTAAGGATTTCAACTCGATTGATACTCCTTTCTGGATGGAACCTTCCATCTATATATCCACTTATAAAATTGTATTTTTTTGCACGTTGAACAAATGGGAAATACCAATCTGTTACTTTTACATCTAGAAATTCTTGAAAATTATTTTTATAAGGGTCAAACATCGTGTTATAGAATGTATTGAGAAAAACTTTTAACACTTCTGCTCTATTAATTTCTGCATCAGGATGAAATGTTCCATCTGGATAGCCTTCAAATACACCATGTTCTTTTACATATGAAATAGCCGAGCAGAGCTCATGATCTGCCGGAACATCCAAAAATCCTGCACAGGTGTCTTCTTGGGCAAGGGTAGGAATGGAAAAGTATGTGAACAGCAATAAGCAGAAGCTTGTCACCAAGTATTTTGCTACTTTTGTATACATGGGAAAGAAGATAAAATGCTATATGAACCTAGAGACAACCGTATCACATCTGTCACTATTGATTCAAGGCAGAGAGGCTCAAAATCTTGAGACTCTATCGTGAGATTTATTACTCTATATCGACATAGAATTGTCCAAGACTGCCATAATCAACCTCATACTTTAATTCATCAAGAAGTGCATCTTGAGGTACTTCAAACACCAAAAAGCCACGAAGACTTTTTGAATCTTCTAATTTTCCAACACTTATTTGAGGCTCCTTTGTTGAAACTGAGTAATTGTATTCGTAGCTTTCAGAATCTCGTAAAATAAATTGATAAGCATTGATTTTAATTGTTTGTCCGCTGTTGTTTTCTATAAACAGATCCATAGAAACAAACCTGTTTCCTTCTTTTGGATCAAAAATGTCATCTTGATAATCTTCTATACTTTTAACAGATAGAGAGACACCATTGAGAGTTCCTGTAGACCCTACTGATATCGTTTTTGAAGACTCTATATCAGAAGGAGTTACAGTACTTGATGATATATTGATCATCTGATCCACTTGTTCTTTTGTATAGAACTTCTGCTCCAAATGATCTTCATATCTACTCCACATTGCTGACAATTCGGCACGATTGACACTGTTTTCTGGACGGAATGTCCCATCACCATTTCCACGAATGACATCCCATTCAGCCATCTGCATGACATCATTATAAAACCAGTCAGAAATTTTGACATCAGGAAAGCTTTTTGAAAAAGCAAAAACTGAGAGGGATGCTGAAAGAGAGATGCCAATGAAAATTCCAGTAAAAAGTCTTTTCATAAGAATAGGGTTCAAAAAATAGGTCCCCATTATCTTTGAGATGATGAGAGAGTCAAATAAGTTAGAGCAAATTTTAATATTTTCTTAATATTTCTTCCCATGATTCAGTTTCATGAAAAATGTATTTCTCATTGAAAAAACCTTAAAAAATCGCTATACTAGAGGGATATATTTATGCTTTCTCTCTCTATGCTTCAATACCTTTATAAAACATGTGTTGCATTCGGAATTCTCAGCTTCTTATTTATGTTTGTAGGGGGAAGCTTTTTGGTGCTCGCATCCGAGCAAACAGCTGAAAAAAGAAAAGCCGAAGAACTTGATCGTATTGAAGAGGAAGTACAGAGATATTATGAGCAGATAGAAGGCAAATACTCAGATCGTATTAGCACTCATCAAACTCGCCTTTTCGAACTCAAAGAAGAACTTGAAGAATACCTACAGGAGTTTGATGCACATCAAAACGATATTGCAGAAAAAGAGCGAGCACTCAGAATATTGTCTTCACGGCTTATTACGCTCAATGGGCAACTGGAATACTTACAAGATGAGCTGGAGACAACAGAATATAAAATACAAAAGACAGGAGAGCAGATTGCGGTTAGAGAATCAGGTCTGGCAAAGGTAATGGAAGAAAAAGAGGTGATTCATGCCGAAGCAGATGTACAAAAAGATGTGGTGATGTCCTACTTTTCACTTCTCCAGACAGAATCCGAAAGTTTGCAACCATTTGATGTAACAACGGGACTGAGCATAGTGCTTTCTGATGATTCATTTACTCAAAATCTTAGAGATGAAATGCATTTTACCGCACTTGAAAAATCAGCGCGAAGCATTTTTCATGATTTGGAGGGAGCCCTGCTCAATCTGGAAGAAGTCGATTCACTTCTTTCACGAGAAAGATCTTCTCTCACCAGTTTACAAAACGAACTTGCCCAACAAGAACAGACTTTGAGTTTGCAACGCAAAGCTCAACAGGACCTCATTACTCAGACGCAGGGAGAACAAGAACAGTTTGAAATTCTCCTCAGAGAATCAAAAGCACAACTCAGAGAGAGTGCGGAGCAGATCACTGACTTACAAGCAGATCTCAATACGATCAACAGGAAGCTTGAAACCTTAGAGAATAGACAAGGAATTGAAAAATCCGTAACACGTGACCGTGTGGAGCAGCTCCTTTTGGATGAAGAGAGTTCATATGAAGCAGGGGAAGAATTTATCCTTCAAGATATCGGAAAAAAGCCATTTTCATGGTCAGTAGAACCACTCAAAATTACTTCTTATTTCAAGGATGCCAGTTACCAGAGAGTATTTGGAGTCGAGCACAATGCACTGGATATCCGAGCGCCTCAGGGGACTTCAATCCGTGCTCCAGCAGCGGGATATGTCTACAAAACGATTGATAATGGTAGAGGGTATTCCTATATCGTGCTCATTCATCGAAATAATCTCATGACTGTTTACGGACACGTTTCAGGATTTGATGTCACAGAAGGAGATTTGGTACAGGAGGGAGAGAGTATCGGAAAAACAGGAGGAACCATCGGTACCAAAGGAGCTGGAGTCATGACCACAGGTCCCCATTTGCATTTTGAAGTCTGGGAAAATGGAGTGGTCCAAAATCCTCTGGATTACCTGCCTTTAGATGAACTTCCGCCAGAGGATGTGCCGGAAGAATACTTTCTGCAGGAATTAGGACTCTCTTCTGATAGAAAAGGAGATGAAGAATCTTAAAGCAATTTTTAGTTTTTAATTTTTTAATTTTTAAATAAATTCTAATTTCTAATTTTTAAAAATTAATGCTTAAAAATTATCTATAAAATTAAAAAATTACAGCCTAATTCATTGCCCACCTCAAAAAAATATGCAACCATCTTTTATGATTTTTTCTCAACAAAATGCACCAAATCACCTCCCAGACAAAAAATTTCACCCCACCACAAAACAATGTCCTCGTACCGACAGTAATAGACAAAACACCACAAGGAGAGCGGGCGTATGATATTTATTCTCGACTCCTGGAAGAGCGAATTATTTTCTTGGGATCGCAAATAAATGATGCTGTTGCCAATACAGTGATTGCACAGTTGCTATTTTTGGAAAAGCAAGATCCAAAAAAAGATATTACACTCTATGTAAATTCTCCAGGAGGAAGTGTGACGGCTACTCTGGCGATGTACGACACTATGAACTATGTTGCACCTGATGTAGCAACGGTGTGTGTAGGACTCGCAGCCTCAGGAGGAGCTATTATTCTCATGGGAGGAGCAAAGGGGAAGCGATTTATTTTGCCACATTCAGAAGTCATGATTCACCAACCTCTAGGTGGAGCAGAGGGACAGGCTACAGAGATCGCTATTGCAGCAGAGCACATATTGCAAACCAAAAATATCCTCAATGAACTGATTGCAAAGCACACGGGGAAGCCATTGGATCAGGTGCAACAGGACACAGAGCGAGACAAGTTTATGACAGCGGAAGAGGCCAAGTCATATGGTCTTGTGGACCATATTGTCAAAAACAATTAGCAAAATCATAAGCGGTAAGAATTAAAGCAGAAAAATAAGTAAAGCCAGAGAGAGGTACTGCTTTTTTGTATTTTGCGGTATTGATGTATATCAAATGTTTCCATTAATATTTTTACCCTTCTAAAAGGTATAAAATAAGGAAAAACTGATTGTATAATTTCATAAAATGTGATACAATGACACGATATATTTTAACTATTGCCTTATGCCTGAAACTCCAGATAATTCTCCAAGCGCTCAGGAGAGCCCCCTGCAAGATTATAAACAGTTAATAGAAGTAGCAAAAGAGGAAGAGGAACAGTTATTGACTACCGTCAGGGAGAAAGCTCGATTATTGTTTCGGAAACTAGACTCAAACTCAGACAATATTCGCTTCATACTTTTACTAAATGCTGAAACAAGATATGAGCCTGATGATATTGGCTTGATGAGACAGCTTGTAGATAATCAACACGACGAAGCTTTGGGATTCAAATGGCGCGGGTATCTTGAAGAAAAATACGTTCCAAGAGCTGTAAAGCTGGTGGCTGATTTTGCAGAAAGAATCGCTGACAAGACGATGGCAGAGATGGCTGTTGATAGTGCAAAAATAACAGATAAAGAAATTCTCGAATTTATAGAAATCCAAATTAGAATAGCAAATGCTGAAATTGGCATACTTCAATCAATGCTAGAAAGCACCACTATCCAAAACGAAATTAAAGACATGAAAAAAACGGTTTCTTTGTATCAGAGGCTTGTAGATAAAGCGAATGCGTCGATTTTAATTGGAAGACGACTTGCTCTGAAAAAGGACGTTGAGACTAAAATTACACGTTCAGCATAGAATGATTCCATGGAATGATTTTAAGGTAGCAACTGAGGAGTCTTTTTGTTGCCTGAATGAAAAATGAATAAATTGTTACTTATGCAACAAAAAATATAATCATGGAATGTACAAGAGAAAAAAGCGGGAGTATATTCACTCCGCTTTTTTAGTCTTTAATTTTTATTCCTTATGAGAAAAGTACTTTCTATTTCCTTCAGCTTCTTATTGATGCTGATGCTGAGTTTTTCATTTCTTGTGCTCGCGTCTGCTGAGGAAGATGGTTCAGCTGGTGACGGAAGCGAAGTTACCGATGAGTGTAATGATGAAGATGATAACCCAGATAATGATTGTGATGATGATGATGACGATGACGATGACGATGACGATGACGATGACGATGACGATGACGACGATGACGATGACGATGATGATGATGACGATGATGATGATGACGATGACGATGACGACGATGACGATGATGACGATGATGACGATGATGATGATCTTAGTGATGAAGAAGAAGATCAGTTTCAACATCCTCGCGACAAATTTTTGGATCGACTGGAAGAAAATGATCCAGAAAGATTTGCAAAAGTAACGGAAAGATTAGAAAAAATAAAAGAAAGGAGAGCTCAGTGGTGTGAAAATCATCCAAACCTCTGCGGACGCTTTAAAGCACGAAAGGCAACACTGCTGGAAAAACAACAACAGCATGTTCGTGCCGCGATAAATCATCTCCGCAGATACTGCGAGTTTGCGACGGAAGAAGAGTGTGAGGAAGCAAAAAGACGACTAGCAGGACGAGTATGGCATGACATGCGAGAACTCAAAAAGAAGGGGAAAGATCGCCTCTGTGAACTGCACTCCGACCACTATGGTCGATGTTCAGATGAAGGTGATGGGGAAGGCGAAGAAGAGGGCGATGGAGGAGAAGGATAATTCTTATTTTTGTTTCCTGAATAAGGAAAAGGGGGAAAAGGTCTCAGGCAACTGAGGCCTTTTTCTTGTGTGAAAACAGCTCTTAGATGTTCGCTCTTGGCAATTAGCAAAATCGTATCTTCAGCAGTTTACATTTTCATCTCTTTCTCATTCTTCAACTTTCTAAAAACAACTCCATACTGACAACTTACAACTGATTTACTGACTTACTTCCATATACTTGGTAAGAGAGATTGTCCGCCTTTGTTTCATATGAGAACATTTGTATTGATGTCAGAAGAAATACAGATCACCGGCAATGATGATGGCCGGCGGCTTGATAAGTTTCTCCGAAAGAAGTTTTCACAAATTCCTCTTTCGACCATTTATCGGTTTTTACGACAAAAAAAGGTAAAAATTATTCGCGATTCAGACAAACTTTATGGCAAGCGAGACACGATGCTTCAAAAGGGAGACGCTCTCTCTCTTTATTTTGATGCAACTGCATTTGGAGAGCCTCCTCCTCAAAAGAAGCCCGATTTTAATTTTGTTCTGCGATCCAAGTTTTTTCATCACAATTTTCATGTTCATTATGAAGATGAGCATCTCTTTGTTGCCGAAAAACCATCCGGAATTTCTGTACATCCTGGGAGCAAGACCCCATGGGGGAGGTCTCTTATTGACCTATTTCTTGCAAAAATAAAATCTAAAAATCCAGATGCTCCAGATCCAAAATTGGCACATCGATTGGATAAACAGACTTCAGGTCTTATTCTTATTGCAAAAAATGATGCTGTGCTTCGAAAGCTCACAGCACTCTTTAGAGAGGGGGAAATTCAAAAAACATATCTGGCACTTTCCAAAGGAAGGCTTCAAAAGTCCGAAGGAGAGATCACGGCAAAACTTCTCAGAACTGAAGGAAGCAAGTACACAAAAATTTGCACTTCCCAGTCTCATCAGGCAAAAGACGCTCGCACACTCTATATCGTCAAAAAATACTTCTCAGATATTGATGCATCGCTTGTGGAAGCTACATTAGACACCGGTCGCATGCACCAAATTCGTGTACACTTTGCGTCGATAGGCCACCCATTAGCGGGAGATGATGCGTATGGAGACTTCGCTTGGAATAGAATTTTACAGAAACAATATGACCTCAAAAGACACTTCCTTCATGCACACAAACTTGCTTTTCAACATCCGGAAACAGAGGAGCAGATGGAGTTTGAGTCAGAACTCCCAGAAGATTTAAAAAAATTATTGCCTTCAAAATAGCTCTCCGCTACACTCTTCTGGCGCTTAAGGGCGGTTAGCTCAGTTGGCTAGAGCATCTGGTTTACACCCAGGAGGTCACTGGTTCGAGTCCAGTACCGCCCACCATTTCAACTCATGAAATTCTATTTTAAGCGGAATTGGATTTTTTTGTTGTGTTCGAACCTGACACAATGGGTATCCATTTGGCAACGTGTTGGGGTTGTTAGGCAAGAAATGTCTATTTGGAGAGGTTTTTGACCTTTTGGTTGTCGGTTCAAGAAAAGAGTAGTGGCAAAATGCATGTACCCTTTTGTATTGAAAAAATTTAATCAATTGATATGCTTTAAAATGAATAATTAGTCAATTAGAAATATCTTTTTTTTATGCAAAATAGCACAATGACACCACTTATGGGGGAAAAAGAAATTGTAAACATTGAAGATGTTGCACTTCTTCTTGGTGTTTCCACTGCAACTGTTCGTAATTGGACTAAATGTGGAGATTTAAGACCTATTTCAAATAATAAATATAATTTTTATTTTCAAGAAATTCAGAAAGTAAAAAACAATATTAAAAATGGAGAAATAAATAAATTAAATGGACGAGCAAATAAATCAAAATCTAAAAAAATGTTTATTCCTGATGAATATTTCAACTCAAATATTGAGTCTAGTAATATTGATCCAATAATTTCTTTTATTCACGGAAGAAAGACAAGTATAAAAACATCTCTTTTTCTTTTATCTCTTAATCTACTAAAAAAAGAAAATATTATTACAACAATAGATATTCAAGATATTATTCTTGGAAAAGTAATTATTTCAAATAATAAACAAGTCAATGAAGAGTTAAAATCATGGCAATCCGAAATTGATGTAAATAAAATTACACCAGAGTATTCTTTTTTGCTTAGTTATCAACTACCAACGCAAAGAGATATTTTAGGCTTTATCTATCAATCACTTTTATCAGAAGGGAAAAAATCACAGAATGGATCATATTACACACCAGAAAATATTGTCAGCAAAATTATTTCAGATTATGTAAAAGAGGATTCAAAGGTGCTTGATCCTTGTTGCGGTACTGGACAATTTTTACTTGCTTTTGCAGATAAAATTGAAGACCCAAAAAATATTTATGGAGTAGATATTGACGAGATTGCCGTTAGAATTGCTCGATTAAATTTACTTGTGAAATATAAGAATATAGATTTTGCACCAAATATTGTTTGTAAAAATACACTTTTTGAAATTGGAAATTACGACCTCTTTAGTTTAAATGATGAAAATATTAAAGATTTTGATGTTATTGCAACAAATCCACCTTGGGGAGTTCATTTTTCAAAAAATGATAATGAAAAATTAAAAACTTTATACCCACAAATACAATCCTTTGAGTCATTTTCTTATTTTTTAAAGAAAAGTATTGATTTATTAAATGACAAAGGAATTATTTCTTTTGTTCTTCCTGAATCAATTTTAAATGTAAAAACACATAAAGATATAAGGGAGATAATTTTAAAAAATACACAAATCAAGAAAGTTTTTTACCTCAACAGAGTTTTTAAAAATGTTTTCACTCCTGTAATACGATTAGATATAACAAAAGAAGAAAGTTTACAAGAAATTGAAATCATAAAAGATGAAGAAAATTATAATATCCCTCAATCAAAATGGGAAAGTAATCAAGATTTTGTTTTCAATATCCACGCCAATGATATAGATATGGATATTATTGAAAAAGTTTATAATACCAAGCACACAAATTTACTGAACAATGCTGATTGGGCACTTGGAATTGTAACAGGAGACAATAAAAAACATATTGTCACAGAGCATCAAAAAGATTTTGAGCCAATCTATAAAGGAAAAGATGTTGAAAAATTTAAATTGAAAGCTCCGTCAAATTATATATTATTTACTCCTGATAAATTTCAACAAGTTGCCCCTATCGAAAAATATCGTGCAAAAGAAAAACTAATTTATAAATTTATTTCAAAAAAATTAGTATTTGCCTATGATGACAAGCAACAACTTACTTTAAATAGTGCTAATATTGTTATTCCTAAACTTGAAAATTATTCAATCAAAGTTATTTCTGCATTGTTTAATTCTTCTTTATATCAGTTTATTTTTCAGAAAAAATTTTCAAGCATAAAAGTTTTACGAAATCATATTGAACAAATGCCGATACCTCTTTGGAAGGATGAAGTACTAAAAGAGATTGTCTCTCTTGTTGATGAAATTATCAATAACCAATCTTCTTTTGAAAAACTTGATAAATACATTTTTGCACAATTTAATTTTTCAGAAAAAGAGATTGAATATGTTACTAACTTTTTAAAATAGCATTATGGAAATTCTAAAGAAAAAACTCGAAGAACTTATCAATTCATTGTCTAAAAAAGACAATAAATCACTGAGAGATAGGTTGGGAAATCTTATCTCAATATATCCATTCAATGAATATGAGTATATTATTTCAACTCTTCTCGGGCTTGGAAAAATAACAATTGATGATTATTTAGAAATTCGCGATGAATACATTGCACGAAACTTATATCTCCATATTTTTGAGATTTCTGCACCAAGAACTTTCGGTGAACAATGGGCACAGGGGCATTTAAAAGAAATTGCTCCTGAACTTATAAAACCAACAAAAAAGTTAGATGAAAATTATTCTGGACAGTATGATTTTTTACACAATCTCACAAATGGAGAGCAAATCAAAATTGAAGTAAAGGCTTCAAGGGCGGTTGATTTTAACAGTAGAGAAGCATTGTATGTAAAAGCGCTTGCATGGGAATCAAAACTCCCATTCGATATGAATTTTCAACAAGTGAAACCTAAATGTTGTGATGTTTTTGTATGGGTTGGAGTATGGAGAGATACAATAAAATACTGGGTTTTAGCCTCAAAAGAAGTAGCGAAAAATAAATATTACTCGAAAGGACAACATCGAGGGAATAAGGGAGAAGGGCAATTGCATTTGAAAGCTGAAAATATAAAAGAGTTTAAAAAATATGAAGTTAAACCAACGGAATTATTACAAAAAATTATTGAAGCATATGAAAGACAGCATTTAAAAAAATTAGGCTCTTGAGTAGAATAATTACTTCAATTATTCTCTTAACATGCTTAAACACAGTAAAATATCGAATTATAAGATCAAAAAAATATTGAAGTGTTTTTGTGAAGATCTCAATGCATCAAAAACAGCAAATATTCTAGATCTCAATCGGAGAACGGTTGATCGATATTTTAATATTTTTAGAGAAAAGATTGCAAAGTTCTCTTTAGCACAGTCAAAGAGTTTTGGAGAATTTGAACTTGATGAAAGTTACTTTGGAGCAAAGAGAGTGAGAGGAAAGAGAGGAAGAGGAGCCGCAGGAAAGACTCCTGTCTTTGGAATCCTTCAAAGAGAAGGAAGGGTATTTGTTTCTATTGTAAAAGATTGCTCCAGAAAAGAGCTCCTACCTATTATTCAAGGAAAAATACTAGAAGGATCAACTATTCATACTGATGGATGGAGAGCTTATGATGGACTCATTCTCAATGGATATGATCACTATCGTATTCATCACTCAGAAAATGAATTTGCACGAGGAAAATGTCATGTAAATGGTATTGAATCCTTTTGGTCTTTTGCGAAAAGAAGACTCTCTAAGTTTAACGGAATTGCTTCTCACAAGTTTAACTTTCACCTCAAAGAATGTGAGTGGCGATGGAACTATAAAGATCAAGATATTTTTGTTATAATGTCCAAAATTATCAGAGATTTTTAAAATCTCCTACTCTAGAGCCAAAAATAATTCATTTCATTATTTCAACCAATTCCTCCACAGCCTCCCGATTCCCATCACACCATCGACAAAACACAAAATATTCTCTATCCACCAGTTCAATTAAGTTTTTCTCAAATTCAACCCATTTGGCTTCAGGTTCAATTCGTGCCTGTAAAGGTTCTTCAAAATTTATAACTTCCTCCAAAGTTGGCTTTCTACCATGTTTTTCCAAAAAGTACTCCTGAACCCTTTGTGTAGTTGGTTCAATGTACGCGTGTGAACCCCCACCATTCGACTCGTTACTGTTTACAGCAGTTTCTTGTTCATGGACTGAGCCCATTGATATTTTGTGTTGAGCTGAAGAGCCCTCTAAACTCTAATATTTTCGATTATGTATTTTACCTATTTAGCCCGTTGTGCAGATAATTCTCTTTATACTGGATATTGTAAAAATGTTACGGTCCGAGAACAGAAGCATAATTCCGGAGAAGGAGCAAAATATACTCGACAAAGAAGACCGGTTAAAATTGTTTATTTCGAAGAATTTCTGAATAGATCAGAGGCTATGAAACGGGAGAGCCAAATTAAAAGTTGGACAAAGAAAAAGAAAGAAAATCTTATTACATCGGGACCTCCTTCAAAGAAATAAAAGAAAACATATTCTATTGGGGGTAGGTTTTTATGTGAATACAGTTTTTATGCAATATTACATTGACGTATGTCAATATTTTGATAGCATGGTGAGTCCAAGCCTTATAAATATATGATTCTTCCTTCAGAAATCTCGCGAATCCCAGAGGTAAATCCTCAGAGCAATATTTATACTGAGCTTGCACAAGAGGTAGTAGACCGAAGTAATGCAGAGCTTCTTTTGCAAGATCCAGAAATGGAAAAATTTGTTGAAAGACAGATTAAGTTTTTCTTAGGATCGCATTTCCCTGCTTTAGATCTCTCTGCTGGAGCGTCAATAGGGCTTGATGAAAAAAAATTACAACAAATCTTTACTCACCCTGCGTACATAAAGGACTTTAATAATTTTCTTACAGGCGCTTTGCCCATGCAGGAGTTGACGCGATCATTTGGAAAAGTCATGGGAATGGTAGGTGACTCAAGAAAGAGAATGAGAGCTGTTGCAGACCCTGCTTAGCTTTCTGTTTTGATCCTACTCACGAATCTCTCTATACTCTAAAGGGTTTTTTTGTATACATGCTTCCAAAGCTTTCTGATCTTGATCCAGCAGAACTTTCAAATAAGAAGGTACTCATGCGAGTGGACCTGAATGTGCCAATGCAGGATGGGGAGATCACAGAGGATTCTCGTATTCAAAAGGTGATTCCAACAATTCAATACCTCCTTGATCGAGGAGCAGCGGTGATACTGATGTCACATCTCGGGAGACCGAAAGGACAGGTGGTAGAAGAGCTCAGACTTGATCCGGTAGCAAAAAAACTCTCAAAATTACTGCAAAAAAAGGTTCAAAAAACAAATGAAACCATTGGAGAAAAGGTGAATGCAAAGAAGGAAAAATTATTTTCAGGAGAAATACTCCTTTTGGAAAACACGAGATTCCATCCAGAAGAAGTAGAAAATGATTATGGTTTTGCTAAAGAGCTTGCTACTCATGTGGACTTGTTTGTGCAGGAAGCATTTGGAACAGCCCATAGGGCACATGCTTCTACTCAAGGTATCATGCGATTTCTCCCGTCTTACATTGGGTTTCTCATAGACAAGGAAGTAGAGATGCTTGGAAGAGTTATGGAGTCCCCTGATCATCCACTCACTGTCGTCATGGGAGGAGCAAAAATTGATACAAAAATAGGGGTTATTCGGAATTTTTTTGACATTGCGGATCAGATTTTGATTGGTGGGGGACTGGCAAATACTTTCTTGGCTGCCCAAGGATATGAAATAGGAAAATCCTTGTATCAAGCAGATAAAATGGAGACTGCTCGACAAATATTACAAGAAGCTCAAGAAAAAAATGTAGAACTTCTGATTCCTGAAGATATTGTTGTTGCAGAAGAGATTTCGGAAAAAGCTCTGATAACTCATAAAAATATCAAAGAGGTGCAGCCATCAGAAAAAATATTGGATATTGGACCTGTATCGGCAGAAAAATTCTCCAGTATACTCCTAGAGGCAAAAATGATTATTTGGAATGGACCCATGGGACTTTTTGAGTACACTCCATTTTTGGAGGGAACCAAAAGAGTGGCTGATGCCATTCGAGCCGCAAATGCGGTTACACTTCTTGGTGGAGGAGATACAATCAAGGCGCTTACAAAGCTTCACATGCAAGAAGATAATTTTACGCATGTTTCTACTGGAGGGGGAGCTATGCTTGAATTTTTGGAAGGGAAAAATCTCCCGGGAATGAGTCAGCCTTAATAAAAAGTAAAGAATCATGAAAAATTTGATTTTTAAGCCATTTTTCGGTATAATGGAAGGATTTATTGTACATAAAAATAAACACAAAAATTCTTTTTCATTGCGGCATCTTTTTCTCTTCTTTTTTTCTGCTGGTGATAAGCAGTGTTTTTGCCAGTACGAGTGCCGATTTTGATCTGGATTTTGATACGGTCACTACTGGTGCTCAGCAATATGAATCATCAGATTTTTACATTCATGCAGGCATTACTCCCATCGAGACAGGATCACTTTCGAGTGATTTTACTGTAGAAACAATCAATCTTATTCCAGAGATAAGTGTGTGTGGTAATGGGATTATCGAAGATGGTGAAATGTGTGATGGAACGGAGTTTGGGGGACAAAGTTGTATAAATCTTGGATTTTCTGAGGGAAACCTCACTTGCGTGGAGTGTACCACAATGAGTACAACCAGTTGCGCCAATGAAGGAGGAGGTGGAGGGAGTAACCATCATGTGCGGTGCACATTGGCTGGTACTTGTGATGATGAAGAGCAAGGGCAGGAAGAAAAGCAAATTGAAGAATCACCAGAAACATCTGAACCATCAGAAACATCACAAGAATCGGATCTGTCTTTTGGAGGAGGCATGAATGTGTATATTAATGATTTTTATATTCCTGATGCCACATTTCCTAAACGAGAAGAGGAGTATCCTCTCTCTTTTATCCAAGAAGCATTGCATCCAAGTCCTCTGGAAAGCATTGATTTGGAAAAATATGAATTGCATTTGACTCACCACTATCGTGGACAGGTCATCTATGCGATCGACAGAACTCCTTTTGTAGGAGGAAAATTAGAGCCTCATACCGAGTATGTTATCGATGTGTATGATGGACGACAGAATCATTTAGTTGAACAAAATATTTATACAAATAATGATGGAATATTTTCCTATGAACATTCAGAAGATTTGGAAGATGGAGAGTATTCTTTTGTAATTTCAAAAGAAGTTATTTCTCAATTACACGAACATGAGAAACAGCACATTCGCACATATTCATTTGTTATCCGATGGGAGCAGTATGATGCATTTCAAATTATTTCTTTTGCAGAGCACCAGGATGTCACTACTGATTTTGAAGCAGATGTGGATCTCGGAAAAATGAGAAAACAAAGAAATCAAAAGATTGTGGGAGAGGGCATTCCTTTTGCTTTTATCTTTGCGTATTTTGAAAGTAGTGAACTCTTTTTGCAGGAGGTCCAAGCTGATAATGAAGGAAGATTTGAAATAGATATTCCAAGTGAACTTTCTCCGGGACGTCACAAAGCACATATTATTCAAATACTTCCTGAAGATCTTTCAGAGTTTCGAGAATTTATACATGCAGGGGAAAAAGTATCAGGCATCTTGCTGCCCAAGGATGCCACCTATTTCTTTGAGCTCACACCACAAAAAACTTGTTTTTTGTGGTTGGTATTTTTGGGTTTCCCTCTCTTTCTTTTTTGGAAAAGAGAACAGAGAGAGGAAGAGAATTAATTTTTCTTTAATATTTTGAAAGAAATACTCCCATTGTCAAAATATATACTTTTATGATAGAATGCTCAGATTATAGGCTATATTCACCTGATTCGAACACTCTCGAAAGAAATACATATATGCAAAAAATATCCAAATATCTCGGCACGTTTGCTCTCACTTGCACCTTGCTTCTCTCATCTTCTGGAGCTGTTTTTGCCTCTATCCCAGATGTGGTCCTGTATGAGGGAAGACTCCTGGATAGTGCTGGAGATCCTATCGTCAGTTCCATGACGTTTCGATTTTCTCTCTGGAGCAGTTCGGATTTCACAGGAGCAGATCTGACCGGAGCAGGGGCGATTGAGATCACTGCCCCCAGCTATAGCGGGTGGCAGGAAGAGCATACATTTACCCCCACTTCTCTCGGAACGTTTTCCAGAGAACTGGGAAGTGTGACGCCTTTGCCCAATGTGGATTTTACAATTCACAAATTTTTGCAGGTAGAGATAAAAAATTCGGGAGATGCAGACACAGACTATCAATTGATGGATCCTACTGGAGATGACGGAGGAGATGCTGACGATCGCAAAACAATAGGATCGATCCCATATGCGATCCATGCAGAGGATGCGCATCAAACTGCTCAGGATGCATTTCTTCTGGATGCGGATGATAGTGCTGGTTCAGGGGATGTTATCCAGCTTCAGTTTGGAGATACTCTGGGAAAATTTTTGGAATATGACATCACGGGAGGATATTTTCGGTTTAATGACGACGTCCTCATTTCAGGAGATCTGACGGTGACCGGTCTGATCAATGGAGTTGATATCACCAGTCTCCCCGGAGGGCATACGCAAAATACGGATACGGGAACGGATGCCGATACATTTGAAATCAATGACGATGGCAATGGAGCCACTCTCGATACCACGGGATTGACGGGAGATATCACGGTGAGTTTTGATGATGCGGATACAACAGTGGTGGGAGAAGATAATACCCAGACGCTGACCAACAAAACGATAGATGGTGATGATAATACGATTACGGATATTGATATCTCTTCTCTTAAGGACAGAGATAAAACCATTCTCCTGGCTCCAGAATATAACAACATTACTCTGCACCAGGATGGTTCTGACAATAGGGCAAGTCTGTATCAAGGGGTTGATACTGTTAGTGATCAGCAATACTATTCATTAACTTCTCAAGAAGCTACTCTGCAAGATCTGGATCTTCATATTATTGTTCCCATTCCGGATGATTTTGTTTCCTTTCAGGCAACACCACTGCAGATATATGTCTACACCGATACCACTGACAGCAGTGAGAATCAGGTGGATGTTTTTGTAGACGATAGTGTGGGCACAGCGGTTGCTCTTGTGGGAGGAGCAGATCTTACGAGTGCTCTGGCAGGTATATGGACGGAGTATGCGATTACCTTTGGAGGGGTTCCCACGTTTACACCAGGAGGATTTTTGACCTTGCAGCTCAAAATGCAGTCGCATTCGAGCAATGTCATACGAGTGGGAAGAACACAACTCAATTATATAGGAAAGTAAACATTTGATTTTTATTAAAAATTCCTGTATAATGATCTGATTTTTCTTCAATTTTTTATCCCTTTCGTTTCCTTTTATTCCTTACAAAATGAATACACATGTATATACCTTGCGGAAAATTGCAGGAGCTTTCACAGCTTTTGTGCTTCTATGCTTGCAAGTACTCCCCGCTTTTGCGGCTGAAATTCAGATCTTTAGCAATGAGCAGCAGGAAGAAAATGCAAACCTGCTCATTCTGGACTTTGATGACACTGGTGGTGAGGACATCATTCTCCGATTTGGAAATACACTTTCCGAAGAACTGTATTGGGATGACACCAATAATGAGTTTGTTTTTACGGACGATCTGAATGTTCAGGGGAATGTCGACCTCAACTTAAATGAACTCCTAGAAGCCCGTATTGAAAACCTTGCTTCAGCGCCAACATGTGATGCGGGATCCGCTGGTCGACAATATCACAACACAACAGATACATTTTCATATGTGTGTGATGGAACTGCATGGCAGAGGATTGATTCGACCGTAACAAATATTGGTGGAACCGATAGTAATAATTTTGTCCTTGATCAGGATGACACTGGTGGAGATGTTTCTCTCCAATTTGGAACAACCCTTGGAGAAACTATTAATTGGGACAATACCAATGGAGAGTTTGATTTTTCTGACGACATCAATGTCACTGGTAACATCGTCGTAAGTGGTACGGTGGATGGAGTGGATATCTCTACTCTTGATACAACTGTGACAGACCATCTTGATGGCACTGCAAACAAGCATGATGCTTCGGAAATTGATGTTGAAACAGCGGGAAATATTACTACTGTTGCCGATCTTGAGACAAATTTAGGAGCAGTTGATACTGCATTTGGAGACCGAACCTATACAAATGACAATGTGGTCACAGATGGAGAGTCTATCACTGCTTCTATCGATGCCCTCGATCAGTCTGTGGGAGATATTGGGAATACCACGTATACCAATAACAATGTGGTAACAGATGGAGAAACACTCACTGCATCAGTAGATGCTCTGGATGCCGCACTGGGAAATCAAGACTATACTGATTCTCTCCTGCTTACAGATGACCAAACCACTACTGCTTCTCTCGAAGCCCTGAATGTAGCGTCTGGAAATCAGACGTATACAAACGACAATGTCGTGACGGATGGAGAGAGCTTTACTTCTTCTTTGGACGCAGTTGATACTGCTGTTGGAGACAGGACCTATACAGACGACAATGTGCTTACTGATGGACAGGCTCTCACCGCTTCTTTGGATGCCATAGATCAGGCTCTTGTAGCACTCCCTGCTGATGAACAGTCTTTCCATGTTCGTATCAATACCATGACGGTCAATGCGGATGGAACCAGTAATAGCATGAATGTATATACGGATGCGGAAACCACTGCCGGAGGACATGAGTATTATATCGGACGCACCAATAAAGTTGATCAGCAGGATATTGAACTCAAATTTAAAGTACGTCTTCCAGAAGATTTTGTGGACTGGAGTGCAACGAATGATTTGAACTTTTTCTATCAGACTGACACCGCTCTGGCAGCAGATAACCAGCTTGATATCCTCGTGGAAGATGATGATGGCGATGATGCATTTACTGCCACTGATGGACAAGGACTGGTGAATACTTCTTGGACGGAGTATACCGATGAATTTGACGGAGCTGGCTTTGATCCTGCTGCGGGAGAATACATCTATGTAACCGTCAAACTCTATGCAACGAATGGAGATGATGCGAGAGCCGGGGAACTTGTTCTCAGTTATAGCACTCAATAGTTAGGAATTACACATTTCATTTTGGGAAAACTCATAAAGCCTCATCTCAGTGATGGGGCTTTTGACAAGTATAATTTAAAAAAATTGTAAAAAAGTAAAAATATGCTAAAGCACTAGTAAAGTACTTGGTTTTTAGGGATGAAAATGATACAATATAGGGATTCTTTTTCAGCACTTTTCTCTAGGATTTTATTTTGATGTTTCACAAGTTTTTAAGCATATTTCTGGCGATTCTCATATGTTCTTTGGAAGGGATGTTTTCTGGTGCACAGGCTCTAGAGATTGCTATTCACTCAGGAGATGTGAGAGAACTCTACTCTGGGACTATTATTCTGGATAATGATGACACGAGTGGTGATCTCAAACTTCAGTTTGGACAGAGTTTAAACGAGTCTATTTTATGGGATGATACGAATAATTACTTTGTCTTTAGTGATGATGTGAATTTTGGTGATAATCAATTACTGAGTGCCCGTATTGAAAATTTGATCTCAGCTCCTACTTGTGACGGGACGGTGATTGGGAAAATTTATCATAATACTACTGATAGCAATTCCTATATTTGCGATGGGACAGTTTGGGAACAGATTGATGCAAATGGTTCTGGTACTACTTACGCGCAGACTATTACCGTAGCAAAATCCGGAGGAGACTATACATCGGTCAAGTCAGCTCTTGATAGCATCACGGATGCAAGTGCTTCCAAGCGTTACCAAGTACTGGTTTACCCTGGAACATATACAGAAAATGCTATGATCATCCCAGATTATGTGGGAGTGAAAGCCGCGGGAGGGCTTGAAAACACCATTATTGAAGCCGCCAATACCACGGATACGATTTTTACATCGGGGCTGTATTCGATGGTAGAGGGATTTACCTTAAAAGGAGCTACCAGTGGAACGTGCTACTACACGGCTGATGAATCGTCTCTTTTTAATCTTTCGCTGGAAAACTGTGATACCGGCATAGAAGTGACAGGTTCTAGTACTATCCTGACGGCTGATGAAGTAGTGGTTAAAACAGGAACGTTTGGAAAAGTCATAACAGTAAATAGCAGCGCAGAGACGATTTTCAGTGGCGTTACCATAAATGGAGGAACCATAACTACGGGGATAGAGATTACCGGAAGTGGAACCATTGGGACTTTTCCAGGAGCCATGATTACCGCAACTAATGTAACTACGGCACTCTACGTGAATGACAGTGCAGTGGCTAACATTCAGCAGATCAATGTTCAAAATGCTACCACCGGTATTTATTTGGGGCCAACTGGGAGTCCGGTAGCACAGGGACCGGGAGGATTGGTCATTAATAATGACACTTATGATATCCGAGTTGATTCCGCTACTGCCGAAATCTACTTTTCCGGTTGGCGTGCGAATAAAGATAAATGGAATATCAATCCTTCATCCATATTTTTGCTCAATTTTAATGATGATACCGAGAATGAGGAATCCTTCTCTGTCTTTGGAGAACTCAGCGTGGGATCTCCTGAAAAACCGAGTGAATCCATTTTTGGAGAAGGAGATAGCTATACTTATGGAATGCTCGTCTACACTGAGACCTCCGGAGGATCATTTGCCGACGTTAGTACCGCAGCGGCGAGCGCCTTGAGTTCTACCTTTACTTTTCCGGGAACGGCAGCCGATAACGCTATTTATATTTCTACAAACCGAACCGATATCGCTAGTAATTTGGTAAAGTTTTACGGACACAAACTCAGGATGGGGGGCACGGGAGTGACTCTGGGGTCCGGTGGAATTGTGTATGAGTACTGGAACGGATCTGCGTGGACGGAGTTTTCGGTGATGTGTACCCACGCGAGTCTGTTTTATCCGTACAACGGCGATTGTTTCCTTCGCCCCAGTACAGATGAACATGTTCGCTTTGAAGACAGAATAGGCGATAACTGGGTTCAAAATGACCCTCCGAGTACCGGTACTAATCGTTATTGGGTGCGTTTACGGATTGATAGTGCTGTTACTACGGCACCAGTTTTTGAGCAGTTTAAAGTGCATAGTAATCGAACCGAAATAAATTCTGATGGTACCATTACCTTTCATGGAAAAGCCCGGGAACGGAAGACATTTGTGGTAAGTCCGGAAACCATTTTTTATGGTCGGGGAAGCAATGCGCCGGATAATGTGACGTTTACGGTCGGAAACACTGGCTCCTGGAGTGATGAGCGTTTTCGTTCGGCATTCAATGGAAATTCAACATTAGAAGAAATTACCGGATCAGTAACCATCCCAAAAGGAATAGATACCTCCAATGGCCTGAGAGTACGTATCTACTGGAAAAAGCTGAATGGCAATACTGGAAATGTAGAATGGAAACTTGATTATGTAAAAGCTGGAGCAAGAAATGTTCTGGTAGCAGACGGAACCAATGTAGACCCAGGAGCTCGGAGTACGGGAGATGTTATTACGAGTATTGATGCGGTTACGGTTCAAACGACCGCCACCGGGAGTAGTAGTCCAGCCTCGGAAGTTATTTTCTCTGAATTTACCACCGATATTGATATTTCAGGGTTATATGAAGGAGATAATATCTTTTTACGGCTCTATCGTGATCCGACGGACACGGACGACACCTATGGCTCTGATGCTATCATGGTGGGATTTGAGATGAATGGAGTTTTCTGGACGACGGGTGAAAAACTCTAACTCTTTTTATATTCATGAAATTTGTAAAAACACTTTTTCTCGGCTTTCTTGCCCTCCTGCTCATCGGAGGAGGGTCATTTGAAAATGTTTTTGCGAAAAATTACCTTACTTCGGTGTCTTTAACGCTCAATGATGGGAGTCCTATCACTACTGTTCAGAATATTCGTCTGAGCTTGTGGTCAGATGGCCGATTGGAAAGTGGCGATATTACTGGAGCAGGAGCTATTAACACCAGTGCTTCAAAATACGCGAATTATAATATGGAAACTACTCGCACACCAGATGGTTTAGGTCGACTGAAAATAGCCTTGAGTATTTTGTCAGGTTTTCCTCAGACTACCCATGAAAACCAATTTTTGATGGTAGAATATAAAGATGATGGAGACCCGGATACCAACTACACTGTCTACACGGATACCTATATCAATAATAGTATTTTGGATCGTTTCCCATTAGTGGAAAATGGACCAGATATTTTCGAGAGCGTGTATACAAATGACGCTACTGGAGCCGATACATTTATTTTGGACCAAGATGATAGTGTAAGCACTGGCACTATTGATTTACAATTTGGAAGTACTTTGTCAGAATTTCTGCAGTACGATGTAGACAATACCCGATTTGTCTTTACCGATGATGTGAGAATCGAAGGAAATTTAGCCACAGTCGGTGAAATGTATATAGCTGATGATCATGCCGCTACCGATAGTAATGGAACCATCAACCTAGGAGTTAACAATGACATTTGGCAAACTCTTATATTCGATTCTATTGGAGATATTCGATTTGAACTCAGTAATGATTTAAGTCTTGAAGGAAACGAACTTCAAAATTTTTATATTGAAAATCTTACTTCAGCTCCAACATGCGATGGAACATCTATAGGACGAGTATACTATGATACGACAGATTCATTTACATATATTTGTGATGGGACGAGCTTTAACCCTCTGGAGAATGTTCTCGGATCTACTATTCAGTTTCCGGCTGTGCAGTCACGAAGGACTACGAGTTTTACTTTAACCACTACATTTACAGATATAACATTGGATACAACAGATATAGAAAACAATACTGATATTATTGAGCATGACAATACCAATACTGATCGTATATTGATTAAAGAAACAGGCCTGTATCAAATTATTTATAGTTTTATTGCCGGTGCAACTGCTACATCTACTCATGAAGCACTTGGGCGGGTGCGAATCAATGACGCCACAGTTCTCACAGAGTCATCCTCTTATAATAAAAACTTCCAAGGTGAATATTCAACAACATCTTCAGCTTTCTTAGCAGAGCTTACTGATGGTGATTTTGTTTCACTTCAACTTGCCAGAGATGCTGTTGCTGATGACACACAAGGAGATATATTCTTTTCGGTGGTAAAACTGGAAGGGCTCAAAGGAGACAAAGGTGATCAGGGTCTTCCCGGAAGTGTGGGGTTGGGGACGAATGAAACTACTTTCACTCTGGATCAGGATAATGTGAGTACAGGAGTTGATGTTGATCTTATTGCTGAACAGGGTACTGATAATGATGGTATTCTGCGTTATAACGCCACAACCAATAGGTGGGAGTTTAGCAATGATGGTGGATCGTTCCAATCCATTGCCAGTGCGCCAGATGTTGCCCAAGTATATGAATCGGGGACAACCACATTCAATGCTGTGACACCAATTGACTGGGATGGAGCGAGTGCTACTTCTCGAATAGTAGACGCAGCATATACTCATTCTACTGCAGTGAACCCCAGTAGAGTCACTGTGGCAAATGCTGGTCTCTATGAAATAGCATATAATATTTCGTGGGATACGACTGCAAATGCAAGACGGACTGCAAGTTGTGCCTTTTATGTCAATGGAGTAACAGTAAATCCTGCAGTAGGAACAACTCATGCATATTCCCGAAATAATACCGATGATTTTGAAAGTAATTCAGCGACATTTCTCTACAATTTTGCTGCCAATGATTATTATGAAGTTCAATGCTCTAGCACTGGAACTAATGGAAATATCACTACTCTCGCTAATCAGAGTTCAACAGTTCTTAAGCGTATTCGATAGATGTTTTTAAGAGCTTGCTCGTGAAATTTTAGTGATCTGATATTTTTGTTTACTTTTTTTTTGAAAGGGCGTATCTTTTTGCCGAATACTTATTTTATACAAACATTATGAAACGGCTCATTATATTCGTCCTTGCGTTTGCTTCTTATTTCTCCATCGCAACAGCAGCAACGTTTCCAGATGTACCGGAAACGCATCCACAATATGTGGCTATTGAGTCTCTTAAAAATCTAGAAATCATCAATGGATATGCAGATGGCAATTTTGGTCCCGAGGGACCGGTCAATCGTGTGGAGGCACTCAAAATGATCCTGATTAGTGCTGGGATAGAAGTTTCAACAGAAGTAACAGAAACAGGATTTCCAGATGCGAGCGCTGATGACTGGTTTGCACCATATGCGGTCACGGCACGGGCACTGGGAATTGTAAAGGGAGACGGAAAGACTGGAAATCTGGCACCAGCGAGACAGGTCAACAAGGCAGAATTTCTCAAAATGCTCATCCAGGCCTTTGAAGAGGATATTTCTAATCACCAAGATGTAGGAGCAATTTCGGCAGATACTGCCGAGGGCCAATGGTTCCTCCCGTATCTGAGTTACGCAAAGACATTGGGACTCATTATCCCCTCGCTTGATAATAGACTCGAACCGGAAAGATTCCTCACTCGTGCAGAATGTGCGGAAATTATTTATAAACTTCTCGTCATAGAAAGAGGGGGAGATGTTCAGAAGATGCTGAGCATTACAGAATCAAAGCTCGTAAACGTACTCGTGGATCTCAATGAAGATAACATTCAGCAGGCACTGACCGATGCCAGTGATGCTGTGTTTTATGCCGAGCAAGCTCTCAGTATGGCTCCAGAAGAAGGAATTGTGCAAGCCGCTCACAAAATAGCAAGAGGATTCAAGATTCTCTGTTTGGCATACAAAGCAGGACTGGAAGGAGATAATGATCTCCTAGTACAATATGCAGATGAAGCAAAAGAACTCGCAGGACTCGCCTATGAAGACGATCCATCAACTCAGACCATTGGACAAAAAATAAAGTCACAAGCAGATATACTGCTGGCACAGGTAGAAACACAAGAGTAGTCATAGGAGCGATCCATTTGGTTACCCTTGAAAGTCAAAAGTCCATTCCTTCAACAAATTCAGGATAAAAAAAGTCGAAAGTTCATAAAGTAATGACAGAACATTGCTTTACTTCTACATTTCGCTAGTGCGCGTTGCAAACACAGAGGGCTCAAAATTTTGAGCCCCTATACGATGCGTGTTGAATTCAGTTGTAGGGATTGTGCAATCAATCCCTACTCCTAAGAGCTAATAGCCAAGAACTAAAGGCTCAAGGTGAGTACATATCCCAATGATTAAATGCCTACGATATACTTTTTCCAATCTTCAAAAGCTGTTCAAAATCATCATCTTCTGCTGTTTTATTGTGGATCTGTTTTCCGCATTTTTGACATTCATGAAGAATAATCCAATCTTTTTTTGAGTCTGGTATCACTTTAATAGGAACCATTTTTCCGTTACACATGGACGCTCTGTCTCCAGGGCTTGCATCGTCTACGTGCTTTGAGCACAAACACGTATAGCAGTGATTTCTGCAAGTACGCACAGCAGGAGGATTTTTTTTGCCACAATACGAGCAAATAAATCCTTCATTATGGACAATAAATGCCACGGGTCTATTTCTTTAAAGACTTGGAAGTGATGCCTCCTCCTCTTGAGCAGTTTCAATTTTGTTTTTGAGATCTTGAGCGGCCTTAAGGCATTCTTCTGCTCTTACATTTCCAGGAGAAACTTCTAATGCTTTCTCAAAGAGAGAAACAGCTTTTTTAAATGAATTACAGTGAAGACAGCACACTCCCAAATCACAGAGGATCATGGGATCATCTGAACGCAAATTAAGTGCTCTATCAAGGGTAGAAAGACCTTCTATCTGATTCTCAGAATGAAAAAGTCCCCATCCAAGACATCGTAAAATTTCGGGGTTATTTGTTTGTCCTTCATTGGCGATTTGAAGATATCCCACAGCTTTTTTCCAGTTTCCATGAGAGAGCTCCAAAAATCCTTTGGTATAGTTGGCAATATAACTTTTTGGATCTAATGTGAGAGCGAAGTCAGAAGATTTTTCTGCTTTGCTATACTTCTCAAGTGAAAGAAAATTATCAGCGAGCTCTTCTATAGCAGCTAAGCACAAAGGATCGTCTAAAAGAATCTTCTCTGCAATATCAATTGCTTTTTCGTGTTCACCAGCTATTTTATATTCTTCAGAAGTTGCCAATTGGTCCATTATCTTCTGAGAATAATGTGCATCTGATGAAGAGTATTTGGCGCTTTTTGAAGTCATATTTTTTAAAAAACGAGTGAGAATCTGAATGTGTACATATCTTATAATTCTACTCCTTTTTGCCCTAAAAATCAAAAGGTTCCAATTGTCTTTTCGAGAAAAGTAGTCTGTTATGCTATTTTAATAGGAATCACTTTTGACTTCACTTTTTTGGCTTTTGGTATACGAATGGTGAGAATTCCTCGTATAAATTCTGCAGTTGCATCTTCTGAATTCACTGCTGCAGGGAGAACGATGCTACGAGAAAAACCACCCCAATAGCATTCTTCTAAAAAAGCTTTTGATTTTTCGGGTACAATATCATCTGGAAATACTCTTTTCCCAGAAATAGTAAGCACATCTTCTGTGAGGAGAACTTCTACTTCTTCCACATAAATACCTGAAAGAGGAGCTAAGAGTATAAGGTCTGTGCCTGTTTCAAAAACATCCAAAGCAAGCTTTGCCTCGGAAGGATCTTTATGAGAGATGAAAAGAGGAGAGGAAGAATCCTCTGTTTTTTGAGTATTGGTGTTAGGTTTTTGTAGAACCTGAGAGTCCATAAACAAATATCTCAAGAGTATTACAGGCTCATTTTCTCACGTTTCGTATTCAAGGCAAGCAAAAACCCCTCCTTTTTGATTTTTATGTCACTGATTTACTCAGCAATGCGCCCTAAGATGTCATCTGGAATATCAAAATTTGCAGACACAGAGGAGACATCAGAGTCTTCCTCGAGAGCTTCGATCAGGTGAAGTATTTTTCGAGCAGATTCTTCATTTTCAATTTGTACTGTGTTTTCAGGATAAGCAGAAGTTCACTTTTGACAATATGTGCCCCAGATGACTCCAATTTTTCTTTTACCGTAAAAAAGGTATCTGATGGGGTTGTAATTTCAAGACCTTCTTCACTTTCTTGAACATCTTCTACTCCCAGATCAATGGCAAGCAATTCAACCTCTTCTGTTTGTTCGGAAGAGACTTGGAGTATAATAACTCCTTTTTTATGAAACATGTAGCTCACACATCCAGTTTCTCCAAGGCTTCCTCCATTTTTTGTAAAAATACTACGGATACTGGCGACAGTTCTGTTTTTATTATCTGTCAGAGCATTAACGATGACTGCCACTCCATCAGATCCGTATCCTTCATACTGTACTTCAAAAAACTGAGCTCCTTCCTTGTCTTCCCCTGTGCCTCTTTTGATAGCTCGATCTATATTTGAATTTGGCATATTGACAGATTTTGCATTATCAATAGCTAAGCGAAGGGAAGGATTCATTTCCGCATCGCCTCCTCCTTCTCGTGCAGCCAAAGTGATCAAATTGGCGTGACGAGTAAATATTTTCCCGCGCGCTGCATCCGCCGCTCCTTTTTTGTGCTTGATGGAATGCCACTTGGAATGTCCAGACAAAAGAGTGAGTTAAAAAGTTTATAAAGTTATAGTGTTTTTATGAGACCTGAAATTGTTCGAGAAATTTCACAGGTAAGATTATATAACTTTTCAAACTGTTTCTGCGAGACATATCCGATCGGAAGTGCTATATGAAGCATCGATCTGACTTCACCACAAGAGCTTTTTGCAATAAAAAGAAATCTTTTAAAATCCTGATTGCTTCCCCTTTCAAAACCCTCTGCGATGTTATTCATTATAGAAACAGAGGCTCTTTGAATCTGGTCACGGAATCCAAAATCCTTATTATTTTTAAATATCTTATATATCAAAGCAGTCAATTCTCTCGCTTTCTGCCATGCAATTATGTCCTCAAACCTCTCAATTTTCATTTCAACTTTACAAACTTTAAAACTTTTTACTTTATGAACTTGTTAATCCCTTATATACGGGATTAACCCCATAAATCGGGCTCTTTTTAGGGCGCGAGAAACCATTTTTTGTTGCCTGAGTGTTGCGCCAGTGTAATACCGAGGTTTAATCTTCCAAAAGTATGTTGTAAAGTTTCTGAGCAAAGTAATATTTTTGTAATCGACATACTTTGTATCTAATGCCAAGGGAGATCTCCTTTTTTTTGCCATGAGAAAAAAAATTAAATTATATTAAATTAAATATTCAAATCTTCACTGAGGATCTTATCAAGTTTTTTAGCCCTCTCCTCAGCACTGTCAGTAGATGTCTTTTCTATCTCTTTATGCACCTTCGGTTTTTCGGGCGTAGAGGTCGGTGCTACCGTTGGTTTCTTTTTCTTTCCCGCCTTCTTTGCAGCAAGTTCTATCATGTATTTTTCTTCGCTTGCTTCTATCTCTCCAGAGGTAATGGGCTGATATTCTTTTGGAGGAATAGTAATCAAATATCTCAAGAAAGACTTGTTGAGTTCCAAATCATTTTTCAAGGTACTCAATTGATCGCTTGGGTAGGTAAAGAGCATCACATGGTAGTATCCCATATCTTGTTTTTGAATGAGATACGCTAACTTTCGTTTCCCCCAAAAATCTTCAAAATTTACTTCGCCTTTTTGTTTAGCGAGAGTAGATTTGAAAGTATCAATTTCTTCTTTTGCACCTGCTTCTGAAAGATCAGAACTGATCAGAAGCATGATTTCATATTGTTTGAGATCTTTGCTCATACCTTTGTGGGTTATAGATACCTTCTCATATTTCGCAATGGGAAGGAAAAGTAAGACCGAGGAATGCTACAGGGCCTCTGAATTTTGTGCAAGTAATTTGCTTCTGGTACCGCCAAGGGGAATCGAACCCCTGTTACCAGGATGAGAACCTGGCGTCCTAACCACTAGACGATGGCGGCATACTGCAATGATATTAACGTGCACTTGCTTCTATTTCCTAACCATCCCGTTCTTCGGGATCGCACTTTGTTCCTCTTCGGCTGCGCTCAGAGCATCAAAGGCTGACGAGACGATGGCGGCATAAAAAGTAAAAAGTAGAAAGGTATAAAGTTTGTAAATATTGCCAGACAAGGAGTCCGGAGAATTTTTACGGTTTCACACAGAAAAATCAAACTTTTTATTATGAAGGGCAATACAATATTTGACAAAAAATCCTTTAATGAAATAGTCTATGTTCGGGTTACCATTGTTTATGCCTCTTGAATCAGCAACATCAAATTCTTCTTTCGAGTCTCTCTCAACCGATTTAGAGATAATAAAACTTGTAGAAGCTATTCGAAAAAATCATACACTAGCAGTCGTCTTGGGAGAAGCCCATACTACGCAAGCTTTTGGCGATGCCGAGAGCCTGGAGCTTGCTTTTCGAGGTGAATTGGAAAAAATGGACCCAGCGTTGATTCAAGAACAAATTGCCACTATAAGGTCTCAGTTTTCAGAGGTGCTCGATGAATCGGAGATTACAGATTCGGACCTGGAAGAGCTCTTAGAAAAAGTATGGATATACAGTCGCCTGACAAATCCAACCATACAGCTCTTGGAAAAGGTTGTTTCGCAAATGGAACATACTGAAAAAACAGCAGTTTTTGCATCCGGAATGGCAGCTATAAATGCCACAATTTACCAGTTTACACACGGTTCAAGAGGAGGAGACGATGAAAAATATATAGACGGAGACAAAATTGTGGTTGTTGGAAGTATATATGGAGGAACATATGCAGCACTTATGAAAACTTGCGAACAAACAGGAAGAAGATTTGAACACTTGCCGATAAGCACATTTGAAAAAGACGGTCTTCCAGATGACACAAGTATGGTTCTTTTTGAATCTTGCAATAATCCCACCCTGAAGGTTGTGAATATTCCCAGCATTGTGCAAGAAGCACAAAGAGTAGGAGCAAAAACAATCTGTGATAATACCTTCACCCCCATCAGTATTTGTCCTGCGGAAATGGGAATAAATTTTACAATACACTCCATGACCAAATACATCGGTGGAAGAAGTGAAGATCTTGGAGGTTCTGTTTCTGGAACATCAGAGCTTATTGACCAATTTAGTGATTTGCATACAGGGGAAAGAATGGTAGGAGGGGGTGTTATGGCGCCTCGCACAGCATCAAGATTTCTTGAAAATCTGCAAGATTTGCCCGAACGACTATATCTGGCAACCCAAAACGCCAAAGAAGTGAAACGTGTAGCCATGGAGAATGGCATTCTCACCAGATTTATAGAAGATAGTACAACCTTTGCAGAGATGAGAGATGTTCGCACACCTTTTCCAAAGGATGAACTCCTGAATGGAATGGTTTCTCTCTATTTCGCGTCACAAGAAGATGCGCATCGTTTTATAAATACTATGATTCGGGAAGGAGTAGGAAAGGGAGCAGTAAGTCTGGGAGCGACAACGACATATTATTCCATCCCAGCAGAAACAACTCATTCGGAGATGCCAGAAGAAGAAAGACAAAAAGTTGGCATTACTTCCGGACTCGTAAGGATCTCCTGCGGAACAGAAGAGAATCTTTCTGAAAAAGTAGAAGATGTTCTAAAAAAGATTCTTGAGAGATAAACCCTATCTTGATTGCAGGGGATAGGATGGTAAGCTGATAGAGACTTTTTTACTCTATGCTCTCTCTTTTTCGTCGCCGGCTCAAAACGCTCAATCGAATAGAGATACTGCAAAAAAACATTCTTCACAACGTGAAAGTATTTCAAAACCTTCTTCCTCAGAAACACCTTTTTCCAGTGCTCAAATCCAATGCATACGGTCATGGAATTGCTCAAATGATATCAATCTTAGAAGACACGGAGACTCCATTTGTTGTTATTGACAGTTATTATGAGGCACTTCAAGTGTGGAAAAGAGATAAAAAAAGAAAAGTACTCGTGATCGGACCCAATCCTTCAGAGAACTACAGATACTTTGATACTGATAAAACATCTGTTGTGGTGTATGACCTTGCCTCTTTTGAAGCGTTAGGGAAAACCAAAAAGCCATTTCGTGTGCATCTCAAAATTAATACGGGGCTCAATAGGCAAGGCATACAGCCAGGGGAGCTTCATGTATATCTGGATGCTCTCAAAAAATATAGAAACTTACATTTGGAAGGAGTGTGCTCACACTTCGCCGATGCTGATGGGGAGAGTAATGACTTTACTGCCTTGCAGGAGAAAAAGTTTTCAGAGTGCCTGGACATCATGGAGGGGCGAAAATCTCTCCCCAAGTACATTCATCTGGCAAATACCGCTGGAGCGCTCAAAACCAAAGATCCAAGAATCAATGGATATCGTCTGGGAATTGGTCTGTATGGATACAATCCTCTGCAGACGACAGATGAGCTTTCTGAAAAACTCCAAGATGTAAAACCAGCTCTCAGGCTGATGTCTACTGTGGTAAATACCAATTATCTTCAAGAAGGAGACAAGGTGGGGTATAACTGCATATTTACCGCTCCAAAAGCTATGAAAATAGGAGTTCTTCCTGTGGGATATTATGAAGGTCTCCCTCGAAGTCTTTCCAATATCGGTTTTGTAAAAGCAAAAGATACAAACCTCCCTATAGTCGGAAGAATTCATATGAACCTGGTGTGTTTTGATATGAAAAACACAGATCTCAGTATTGGAGATGAGGTAGAAGTTATTGGTATCGAAAAAAATGCTCCGCATTCTATTGAGTACATGGCTAAGGCGGCCAATACGATTTCGTATGAGATTCTGGTGAATATCAGTGAGAGTATTCGGAGAGTGGTGGTATGAATAAACCCACCTAGCCTCCCTTATTAAGGGAGGAATAAAGAAAATTTCCCCCTTGAAAAGGGGGATTTATTTTTCATGACACAAAAAATTCCAACACCTCCTCAGCATGTCCTGCCGGTTTTACTTTTTTCCAAGTTTTTAAGATTTTTCCTTCTTCACTCACAGCATATGTGGTGCGAGAGACTCCCCAGTACTTTTTGCCATACATATTTTTTTCCACCCAGATGCCAAGTGTCTTCATTAGCCCTTTTTCTGGATCTGAAAGCAGAAGAAAATCGAGATCATATTTGTCCACGAACCTGCAGTGAGACGCTCCATCATCTGGTGAAATACCAACAATCTGAATCTGCGCTTTTTTAAATTCTGGAGCCAGATCCCGGAACTCCTTGGCTTCTATAGTGCATCCTGAAGTATCGTCTTTGGGATAAAAGTAAAATACTACCTTCTTTTTTAAGAAGCTTTTATTAGTGTATATCTCTTCATCGTATCCAGGAAGTGAGAAAGAGGGGAATGATTTGAGTGTCATGCTTTTGAGAAAGAAAATGTAAGAAAAGTGTACCAGAAAATTGTATTGACTTAAGAAAAACAAACTGCTTTAATGAATTCTTAATTTTTTAACCTCTTGCTTTATGTTGAGACTTCAAGAATTTTCAAATGGGATAGATGCAGAAGATCTCACGGAAGACCTCAGTATTACTGATCCGGAAATTGCAAGGCTAGAAGCTGATCAAGCAAGACTAGAAGCTGATCAAGACAGAGCGGATGTTATTGAGAGACTAGTTGAATCATTTCGAGTACTTATAGATTCAGGCATGACTGGTGATGAACTTGAAACTACTTATAAGGTCCAATTTTTCAACCTAAGAAAGTATCTTTTGGTAAGCGTCTTGAGAGATTATGTTACAAATGATGAAAAAAATCTTATGGCATCGCTAGCACTCAACATTCTTTTACAACGTACTACGTTTCAAAAAGCTTGTAATCAAATTGATATATTTCATCGCGAAGGAAAAGAGTTTGTTCCAAGTGGGGGTGAACTGGAAAATTAGTTTTTATATTTCATCTGGACTACAGAATCAGTTATAGTACCAAGCGAGTTTTTGCTATATATCGCATGGTTTCTACGCGTGAAATTCGGAAACAGTTCTTGGATTTTTTTGTTGAGAGAAAGCACAAATTAATTTCCAGTGACTCATTGGTGCCAAAAGATGATCCTACAGTGCTGTTTACCACCGCAGGGATGCAGCAGTTTGTGCCATACCTGATGGGAAAGAAGCATCCAAATGGCAAAAAACTCTGCAGTGTGCAGAAATGTGTACGTACCGTGGATATAGAGGAAGTGGGAGACAATAGACATCTCACCTATTTTGAAATGCTGGGAAACTGGTCACTGGGGGATTATTTCAAAAAAGAAGCGATAGAGATGAGTTATGAATTCCTTACCAAACATCTCAAGATTGATCCCAAAAAAATCTGGATCACCGTTTTTGGCGGAGACAAAGATATTAAACTTGATAGTGAAAGCGTAGAAATATGGCAATCTGTTGGTATTCCGAAAGAAAAAATTATCCCCGTGGGCCCAAAAAAAGGAAACAGAAAAAGCCGTGGAGACAATTTTTGGGGTCCAGCGGGATCAACCGGACCATGCGGACCTTCTTCTGAAATGTTTGTGTATATTGGAAAACAACCGCCAAAAAGGAATCAAACACCTGCAACAGATGAACAAAACTTCATCGAAGTCTGGAACGATGTCTTTATGGAATACCACCAGAGCGAAGATGGAAAGCTCACAAAACTTTCTCAAAACAATGTAGACACAGGAATGGGACTCGAGCGCATGGTGATGGTGATGAATGGTCATCCCACTGTGTTTGAAACAGATGCCTTTGCATCCGTCATCAAAGAAACCGAAAAGATTTCCGGCAAAAAATATCCACCATATGGAGGAAATACAGACGAGGCAAATGAGATCACGAGAGCCATGAGAGTCATTGCAGATCATACCAAATCAGCCACGCATATCACTGCCGATGGGGGAGTGCCATCCAATGAAGGACGCGGATATGTTTTGCGCCGACTGGTACGTCGTGCGGTGAGATTTGGTCGCAAGCTCGGCATTGAGAAGCCATTTCTCAGCGAAATTGCCAAAGCTCACATCATCGCATTTTCAGAATTTTATCCAGAGCTCAAATCGAGACAAGAGGTGATTCTTTCCACCCTTACAATTGAAGAAGAAAAATTTCTGGAGACACTTGATCGGGGAGAAAAAATTCTTGAAGAAATTCTTGCCAAAAATCCCAGAAAGATTTCTGGAGAAAATGCCTTCACTCTCTTTGACACCTATGGATTTCCACTTGATCTGACCAAAGATATCGCTGGAGAACAGGGGATACAAGTAGACGAAAAAGGATTTGAAGCAGAAATGAAAAAACAAAAAGAGCGTTCGCGAGGAGCAAAGGGGGAATTCTTTGATCGAAGAGCCTTAGGCTGGGAACAATTTTCATCTCTTAAGCCCACCAAATTTGTTGGCTATGACAATTATAAAAAACCAATAAAAGCCAAAATTATTTCTTGGAAAATTGTAGTAGAGTCAGATTTTGTAAATTTTGCTCTTGATAAGACACCATTCTATGCTGAATCAGGAGGACAAGTGAGTGATACAGGTTTGGTGAAAAATAGAATCACATCCAAAGAAGGATGGATTGAAGTGACAGGTGTAAGAAAATTAGATAATGGGGTTTTTGTGCACACTGGCATAGTTCAAGGAGGTATTGAGTTTAAAGAGGGAGACACTGTTGAAGTTGAAATCAATGCTTCAAGGCGTGAACAAATCAGGCGGCATCATTCTCTGGCACACCTGTTACAATTGGCTCTTAGAGAAATTCTTGGTGATCATGTGGAGCAGCAAGGATCACTGGTGACAGAAGATCGTACTCGCTTTGACTTTTCTCATCCTCGTTCAGTCAAACCTGAAGAACTTCGTAATATTGAACAGCGCATTATGGACTCTGTTACGGCGGCAGATGACGTGGAGATAGTAGAAATGTCACTTGCCCAGGCAAAGAAAAAGGGCGCTATTGCTCTCTTTTCAGAAAAGTATGGGGAGAAGGTGAGAACGATTCATATGGGAGAAAGTTTTGAACTCTGTGGAGGAACTCATGTGAACAATACTGCTGAAATAGGAGCGATTACAATTTTGAGTGAATCCAGCGTTGCTAGTGGGATTCGGCGCATGGAGCTCATCTGTGCGGAAACATCTCAAAAGATGCTCTGGGGTCAGAATGATGCTCTGCACAGAGTTTCTGATCGTCTCAAAACAAATCCGGACAAACTGGAAGATCGAGTTGGATCTCTTCTCAAAGAAAGAAAAGAACTCGAAAATAAAGCATCTCAAGCCGAACAAAAATTGGTGAGATATGAGACCGATGAATTTTTTGCGCTTCAAAAAGAAATCAAAAAGAAAAAAGTGGTCTGTGAACCGATTCCAACAGGGGATGCTAAAAGGGTAGGAGCCATTGCTCGAGAACTTTTGAACCGCGGTATTGATGTTGCTGCTATGTTTACTCGTGATGGAAGTGTGGCAATAGCAACCAAAAAAGGGATCTCTGCGAAAGATATTCTTCAAAAAATCACCTCCTTTGCTGGAGGAAATGGAGGAGGAGGAGATCAATTTGCACAGGGGGCAAAGGTGAACCTCGAGGAATTTCAAAAAATTAGAAAAGTGGTGGAGAAGGCAATAAGTAGTAAGTAGTAAGCGGTCAGTTGTCAGTAGTAGGGGCGTATTGCATACGCCTTGTCGCTAAGATGGTGTCTTTATCCCCCCTTTGAAAAAGGGGGTTAGGGGGATTTATTTTCTACAGATTTTTATGGTCTTTCGAAGTTAGATGCAATTGAAACGTAAGGATTCAGATTGCAAATCTGAACCAACAGAAAAAATACTTGAAGAATCCCTGTGAAAGGTGTTATTAATGAATAAATAATATATACATGAATAATTTATTTATTCAATACTCTTGCATCCAAAAAAAAACTCCATTCAATTTGAATTCAGCTTTAATTCTTATGATAAAAAATGAGTCTTTTAAAGGGCTTCATATTGAACCGCGTGTGTCCAAAAAAGCCTAAGGTCAAGAAGGTTTTTTAACGGGATGCGTATAATGCGCTGAAGTCGACCGATTTTTACGAGCGATTCTAGAACAGGGATCACTTCTTCCGAGGGTCTTGGAGGAGAACAAGCATAGCCAATTGGAGCAGGAGCTCCCGCTCCTCTAAATTTACCAATAGACACAGCACAATCTTCTGCGATTTTTTCATGAGCCAGTACAAATTCCAGAGCTTCTTCTGGGGATCCACTATGAATTTTTTGTACTTTCGTAAGCATTCTTTGCCATGACGAGGTTGCAAATTCATCATCACTACCCATCCCATTTTCTAAAGATTGAAGCACTTCATCCATCGAAAAATCAGATGTATCAAGTTCTCTATCCATTCTCAAGATACTTGTAATAAGATTTCGAAGAGGTAGTCCATCAGCAAAACAATCCCTTGAAAGGGCTTCCCCAGGCTCAGGCTTGAACCGTTCACGTCCCAAAATTCCTCTGTGGAGTTTTTTCATATAAGGTTATTAACGGACATTCACATTACATCAGTATTTTTATGTTTTTGCAAATAATTATCCCAAAGTAAAGTTTACTTCTACAAATAAAAAAAAACCTAAATATAGCCTTTATTCTTTATCTTCTTCCAAAAAACTCTGTTTGATCTCATCAAGTGCTGATGCAAGCGAATCAAAATTTCCCCAACAGGTGAGAAGATTGCCTCCTTCGGAAATCCCATTCATCCAGTTTGTATCCTCCACCTGCACCACATACAGATCATGCACCACTACGACCTTTGTGATTTTGAGATCTTTATACTCAGTATCTTCAACGGTTTCTTTCACCACTGTTCTTGCAGTAAAACCGCTGGGACTCAAAAATTCGGCAGCATAATCATCAGAGTATTCCCGGAGCCAAAGTTGCATTTTTTCATCGACGCTAACATCAATTACTTCTCCAGAGAGCAAATGCAAGTTTTCTGAAGCCACACTTTCTGCTTGTTTCTGATCATCTACAACAAAAGGTCCGGCAGCGCGTTTCCAAACAATAGTTTCCAGTGAGTTATTCTCTTTTTCCTCTTTCCACCGATAGACATCCACTTCAAATTGCTCTGAATCAGGAACGCGCAGGATCACCGCTTTGTACTCCAAATCATGAGAAAGCATTTCTTTTACTACTTCCTTTTCTTGTGTGTCCGGGCCATTAAGAGAATCATCTTTGGTCATTAGGAGTTGATCATTGTTTTACAATAACAAGGATTATATATGTTATGTACACGAGAACAAAAATAATGCCTTCAGATCGATCAATAATATATTTTCCTTTTACGGTTGGAGAAAAGACTTCCAGAAATGATTTTTTTTGATAGATTTCTTTGAAATGTGTGAGTTGTAGTATAAAAAACAGCATCACGGATGCGAGGAGAAACATCATATCAAACTGAATATCGGCAGAGACAGAAATCGGACGGATAAAAACAGAAACACCGAGTACCCAGAGGATATTGAAGATATTTGATCCAATGATATTTCCTACCGCGAGTCCAGTATTTTTTCTGAGCACTGCCACAATGGTGGTGACAATATCGGGAATGCTCGTTCCCAGAGCTACAATAGTGACACCAATCAACGTTTCTGAAAGTCCAAATCTGCTCGCCATACTGACTGATGATGAAACGACGAGTTCTCCCCCCAGAGCAAGACCTATGAGTCCCAAAACAAAAAGAAAAAATGATCTTCCCAGAGAAAACCTGTCTATTTTTTCGCCCTTTTCCCCACCAAGCTTTGCGATCTCCCAGATATATGTCATGAACAAAATGAAGAAGGAGAGAAAAACCACAGACTCACTTCGGGAAAGAAGAGGGCTACTGTTTGGATCCAGGATATGGTCACTGACGCTCACCCAAAAAATAAAAGTTGCCAAGATAAGAAATGGGATCTCTTTCCAGGCGGTATTTTTTTGAATGATCAGCGGTCTGATAATAGCAATAATACCAATACCCAGAAGAGTATTGGCAAGATTGGAGCCGATAATATTGCCGATGGTTATACCATTTGTTCCCTTAATGGAAGATGCCACATTCACAAAAAATTCTGGTGCCGAAGTGCCAAATGCCACAATAGTCAGACCAATTACTAATGAAGAGACACCCCATCGTCGTGCCAGAGATCCCGCACCACGTACCAAATAATCAGCTCCTTTGAGCAGTGCATAAAATCCTGCAAGAAGAGTGATAATGTTTCCCCCAGTGGTTTGAAAAAATTCAGGCATACAAAACTATTTCTTATTTTATTTTTGCAGAGTGTTCTAAAAAATGCGAGTTATAAAGAGAGAAGGTGTTGTTTGACTTCTTCCAAAGAAAGAAATTTCCATTCTCCAGACTGCATTTTAGAATCGAGCCGCACGTCTTCAATCCTTACCCGTTTCAAACTTTTTACACCAGTTCCGATTTTCCTTAGAAGTCTGCGTATTTGGCGATTTTTTCCTTCAGTAAGAGTGATGAGAAACTTTCTTGTAGAGAGCATTTTTATTTTTGGAGGCTTTGTTTTTTTTCCAAAAAGTGGGAGCCCTTTTTTAAGTTTTTCCACTTGCTCTCCACTCAAGTCATTCATTGCCTCCACGAGATATTCTTTTTCGTGTTCAAATTTTGGGTGAGTGAGCCTGTAGGCAAGATCTCCATCATTGGTGAGGAGTAAAAGCCCTGTACTGTCCTTGTCCAGTCGTCCCACAGGAAACACACGAGGGAGGTCTTTCGGAAGAAGATCCATTACAATCTTATTTTCCACCTTGGTGCGATGAGTAGTGGTCACATATCCTTTTGGCTTATGGAGCATAATATAGATGAGTTCATCCTTCTTTTGTTTGAGCAGATCTCCAGAAACTTCTACAGAGTCTTTGTTGGGATCAATTTTAACTCCCATTTCCGTAATCAATTTTCCGTTTACCTGTACTGCACCCTCGGCAATAAGCTTTTCTGCTGTTCTGCGAGAAGCAATACCCTGATCGGCAAGATACTTCTGCAGTCGAATCCGATTTTCGCTTTCTCCTGAACTCATAAATGAATGTGGAACTTTTATATCACACATTGTACATTGTATACCGATTTGTCTGCTATTTTTTTCTATTCCTATGGCAAAAAAAACTCAAACAGAAACAAAAACAAAGTTCTCCTTTGTCTCTGGTGAAAATATCATTGCCGAAGTAGTGCGGAAGTATCCTGGGGCAGATGAAATCTTGATGGACTTTGGAATAGGATGCTTTCGTTGCGGTGTAGCAGAATTTGAAACTCTGGAACAAGGGATTTTGGGCCATGGATTTACTGAAGACGAGCTGAACATGGTGCTCAGTGATCTCAACGAACTTGCAGAAGAACTCGAAAAAGAACTTAAAAAAAAGAAATAGCATATTCATAAAAACTGTCACACTTCCTTTTTTTCTTCGTATATATCATTAGACATACATATCACATTTTCAGTTTGATATACTTTTACCGATTTTTTAACTCCTTATTCATATGAAACGACTTGCCATATGCGTTCTCGCATTTTTATTGCTTCCATTTTCTGCTTTTTCTGAGGAGACAGATCAGAATTTTCCAGATGTTTCTGGAACGCGCTCATCAGATGCCGTGAGATTCCTCAAAGGAGAAGAGGTTGTCGAAGGGTATCAAGATGGCACATTTCGCCCCGAACAACAGATCACTCGGGTAGAATTTCTCAAAATAGCACTTGAAGCTTCAGACATGACCGAAGCCGAGTGCTCTGGTGCACCAAAAGATTTTCCAGATGTGGCGAAAGGAGAATGGTTTTATGACGTCGTATGCACAGCGCTTAAAAGCGGAATTGTAGACGGATATCCGGATGGGGATTTTAGACCTCATACACTCGTCAACTTTGCAGAAGCCAGTAAAATTATTGCTCGAATAGAAGAATTGGATGCTGATCAGCAGGAAGGGGATGAATGGTATCGTGAATATGTAGATGCTCTTCATAAAGAGCGAGTGATCCCAGGTACGGTTGATCGAAATGACAAAAACATTACCCGAGGCGATATGTCTGAGATTATTTGGGGTATCAAAACTGGGAATGAAGTGGAAAATGAAGATTTGGGAGATGTACCGGAAGTAGCGACCTGTGCAGAACTCACTACACAGTTTCAGAAATATAGGAAGCGAATCGGGTATGAAAACTCTCGCGGATTTATTGAAGGCGGAGGAATCAGAGCACTCCCGAGTATTTCCTTCGCAGAGTCTGCTGATAGTAGCGCTGAAGAAACTTCATTTCAAAAGAGCTCATCCGCCGGACTCGGAGGCGGGAGCGCAGACGATTTTTCCAGCACAAATATTCAGGAATTTGGTGTCGATGAGGCGGATATTATCAAAAACAACGGATCGCATATCTATATGGTAAAAGGCAACACTGTGCGTATCGTCCGTGCGTACACACCTGACAACTTGGAGCAAGTAGCCACTATTACTCTGGACGAAGGAAAGTTTTACCCTCGAGAGCTGTACTTAGATGACGACGTGCTGACGGTGATTGGAAATGGAGCTGGAGACTTTTATGCGCTTCGCAATACGACGGCTACTGCAGAGACAACAGAAGTGTCTCTCATTGCTCCGGACTATTATCCTCAACAAAATGCACTCAAGGTGATTTCTTTTGATGTTTCAGATGCTTCTCAGCCAGAAAAAATCAGAAGTGTTTCTTTTGATGGAAGCTATGTCAGCTCCCGAAAGATTGGAGATGTGGTGTACACGGTTGCCAACAAATATGCCAACTACTATGGCTGGCCAGAACCCATACCACTGCTGGGGGATGTAGATATGCCAGTATTCAAGGATTCTGCTTATGAAGAAGAGCTCTACATCGCCTCTTGTGATCAAGTGCGATACTTCCCGAACTTTCGAGATCCCAACTATATGATCCTTGCAGCAATTGATACGCGTGATACTTCTCAAAGGGTAGAGCGGGAAATGCTTTTAGGGTCCGGACAGCAGGTATACGCATCTCAGGACAACCTCTATGTCACTCGAAATCAGTATGATGAAATCTTTTTTGAACGAGGGGATGACAGCGGCTGGAGAAATGAAGAATTTACTGAGGTTTTTAAATTTTCACTGGATGGAACTGATATAGACTTTGTTGCCAAGGGCAAAGCTCCCGGTCGGGCCATCAATCAATTTGCAATGAGTGAGCATGATAATTATTTTCGCATCGCCACTCAAAGGGGAAACCTCTGGGGAGATGTAAAATCTACCAGTAATGTCTATACGTTTGATGCCGATATGGATTTGGAAGGAAGGCTGGAAGGACTGGCTCCTGGTGAGCAGATGTACTCCGCGCGATTCGTGGGAGACAGAGGATACTTGGTAACTTTCAAAAAAGTGGACCCCCTGTTTGTAATAGACCTGAGTGATCCCAAGAATCCTGAAGTATTGGGAGAGCTCAAAATTCCCGGATTTAGTGAATATCTCCATCCATATGATGAAAATCATATCATTGGCTTCGGAAAAGATGCGGCCGAGCCAGATCCAGAAGATTTGAATGCCTGGAGACCAGATTTTGCGTGGTATCAAGGGATGAAGCTTGCCATCTTTGATGTCTCAGACGTCGAAAATCCAAAGCAATTGCATACGGAGCTGATTGGAGACAGAGGCACCAATAGTGAGGTGCTCTACAATCACAAAGCGCTCCTCTTTGACGCAGAAAAAAACCTCCTTGCATTTCCTGTTACGGTGCATGAAGTACCAAACAAAACATCATCTACTCCTCCGGAAACGTATGGTGAACCAGTTTTTCAAGGAGCATATGTCTACGACATTAGTTTGAGTGATGGTTTTGAACTCCGGGGAAAAGCGACTCATTACGACGATGTGGCAAATCCTACGCCAGAAGATGAGGAGCTCTATCAGGAGTGGTTTTATAATCACGATCTGAATATTCAGCGCATGATCTATATTGGTGACTATTTTTATTCCATCTCACCCAATGTGATCACTGCGTGGAATTATGAGGATGTCTCCAAGGCCAACAGGATTACCCTGGATCAAAAACAATGTAACGAGGTCTGGAATGAATATGAATGCCGTTCGTATAGCCACTGCCGAGCGATAGAAGAAAATATTACTGAATGCTATGAAGACAATGAAGAGATGATTTGTAGTGACGTAGGGAGCGTGTTTTCCAGATGTGAAGAAAAATAAATTAGAGAAGTAATAATCAAGAATTCAGGGTGGGCGACCAGTCATGGTCGCCCTTTTTTGCTATGAGCAAAATCCCAAATTTTTTTTGGAAATATTTTTAAATGTGGTATAATTTTCTTCCTGAGAAAAAATGTTTAATTATTAAATATTATGAATAGACCACAGCAAAAACCAGAGAATCGATCACTTGAGAATGTGTACCTTGAGATGAGTTCCAAGCCCATAGAAATACAAGTAATGCAACTGGTAACAGCATCTTGTGAAGGAGCAGAAACAAAAGGAATGGAATCTGATTTACATCAAAGAATGCAGAGTGCTCCCAAGATGAGAGAGGTCGTTTTGAAAAAATTCTCAACCATGCAAGATCAAACAGAAAGAAAGATTTCTTTTCTCTCAAAAAGCATAGAAACAAAAAAAGAATATTTAAAAACACTTGGAGAAGTACCTGAATACCAAATAACAAAAACCAGGCAGGCACTTAAAAATCATAGTTTCGCCAAGTCATTAATAATTTCTCCAGAAGAATCGCTTCCGATTGGAACCGGAAGAGTATTCTTAATGGATAATATCAGGGCAAAAGAGGAAGAGTGTGAATGTTTAAAGAAAAAGCTTTCAATCCTAAAGAGCTTTTTGGATATGTTCCTTGAAGAATTGAAAGAGGTGGCATAAAAATTCAGGCAGATAAAAGTCATCAGAATCAGTTCTCCAGGCACCATAAAAATATTATAGTGAAACTTTCTTGATACCTGAAAATTGAGTGTCTAAGATACTTTCTCGATTTTATTCCTTCTTATGACACAGAAACTATGGTGAGGTCACCAAAAATACCAGAAAATACTGGAGGAAAAGAGCATCATGCGAGGCAAGAAGGAACTCCTGGAGGAGTCGTGGGAGAGATACGAAATACTGCTTCAAGAACACTCTGAGTTGTTAGAGAAGAAGCTGCGTAAATTTTCTTCATGCCTTCCACAAAAAGACAGTTCTCTATATGCTACAATGTGCCAGAAGTTCCTCCTTTTATATGAAATACAAACGCATACTCCTCAAGATATCTGGTGAAGCATTTGCTCATGCAAATGGAAGAGGAATTAATTTTGACCGAGTAAATGAGCTGGTAGATGAAATAGCTGAACTTCATACAATGGGAATAGCAATAGCAATAGTGATGGGAGGAGGCAATTTTTGGCGTTATCGAGATTTCAAAAATGCAGATCTGACACGGGAGGCATCTGATTATACGGGTATGATGGCTACAATCCTCAATGCTCTTGTGCTTGCTGATACCCTAAAAAATACAGATATTCCTGTAGATACTTTTTCTGCATTTGGAATTGGATCAATAGTGACGCAGTATAAAATTACTCAGGCGCTCACATCACTTCAGGAGGGGAATGTAGTACTTCTGGGCGGAGGAACGGGCGCTCCATATGTGACGACTGATACAGCAGCAGCTATGAGAGCATCAGAGCTTGAGTGTGATGCTCTTCTCAAGGCAACGAAGGTGGATGGAGTCTATAGTGCTGATCCAGAAGAAGATCCGAATGCGACCAGATTTGAAACTCTCACTTATACAGAGGCAACAGAAAAAGAGCTAAAGGTGATGGATCAAGATGCTTTTTCACTTTGTGCGGAAAACAATATCCCTATTGTGGTTTTTCGGTTCAAAAAAGGGAATATAGTGAAAGTGGTCAGGGGAGAGGAAATAGGAACGGTCGTCAATTAGCAATTAACAATTTACAATTACGAATTACAAATTACGAATTTTTTCATTATAATCTCCCCTGCGGTAATGGGATTTTTTCCTTTTTACTTTATAAACTTTCTACTTTTAACTTGTTTCTATGCATCCTGCCGTTACTACCGCAACAGAAGCCTTTGAAAAAGCGCTGAGCTATCTCTCCAAAGAATACGCTGGTCTACAGATCGGGCGTGCATCCGCAGGCCTTGTGGAAGGGATAGAAGTAGATGCTTATGGGACACTCCAACCAATCAAAAATATGGCACAGATTGCGATTCCTGATGTACGAAGCATTACCATTACTCCATGGGATGCAGGACTGCTCGCAAATGTAGAAAAAGCCATCAACGACTCCAATCTCGGTATTATGCCCAATAACGATGGTCATGCTATTTATATGAACTTGCCACCGATGACTGAAGAAAGGCGAAAAGAAACGGTAAAAGTAGTACATAAGCTAGCAGAAGAAGCAAAGATAGCTATTCGTAACGCGCGACATGACGCAATAGGTTCCATTAAAAGTGAAGATCTTTCGGAAGATGAAGAAAAACATGCGGAAAAAGATTTGCAGGATAAGGTGGATGAATATAATAAAAGTGTAGAAGAACACATGAAAAAGAAGGAAACTGAAGTGATGACGGTGTAATCAATTACGAATTACGAATGAACAATTACAAATTCTTATATTCGTCATTCGTAATTTGTAATTCGTAATTTGTAACTCTATTTTTTATGGAAATTTTAGGAACTGTTGGTAACTTCCTCCTCGTGGCACTCGTATTCCTGCTGATTTTTTCAGCACTTATTATTTTGCATGAATTGGGACACTTTTGGGTGGCAAGGCTCACAGGAACCAAAGTAGAGGAATTTGGATTTGGACTCCCTCCCAAATTATTTGGCAAAAAAACTTCTCGTCAGGTCCAGTTTCGTGATCAAAAAGGAAAAATAAAAGAAGAGACGGACACGATGGAATGGACAGTAAATGCGATTCCATTTGGTGGATTTGTCCGGATGTTAGGAGAAGAAAGTACTGCTAGATGCGCGAACAATCCGCGAGCATTCTGCAATAAGCCACTTCTTTCTCGAATGGCGATTACTGTTGCAGGAGTAACGATGAATATTCTCTTTGCATTCGCACTGTTTATCGCTGTGGGACTTATGGGATTTACCGATCTTATCAATCCCAATCTTTCTGCTCACCCACAATTTGCATCCTATTTTGCCGATGGACATCTGCAGGAATGGGTAGAAGACGGATTCTATTATAAAGGTGAAGGGGGAGCGTATGTCCTTCTTGTGGATCCAGAGTCTCCTGCCGGAGAAGCAGGGATTGCATCGGGAGATCAAATCTTGCAGATTGATGGAGTGAATATTATATCCCCAGCCGATGTCCGCGATATTCAGCAGGAAAGTGTATCAGGAGAAAGCCTTCGTTATGCAGTACAGAGAACTGACTTCGAAACAGATGAAGCGCGGCTTGAATTTTATGATCTTATGCCTGAAGAGGAAGATGGTCAGTTTTTTCTGGGTGTCATTCTTGCGCCTGAATACTATTATGAGATCAAACCCATTCAGCTTTCCTTTGTGGAATCGGTGAAAGAATCATGGAGGAGCTGCTCCAGATTTCTTCGACTCTCGGTAGGAATGGTGACGGATATTGTACGTTCCACATTTGGACGAATGTTTCGATTTGAAAAACCAGAGATTCCGCAAGGAGTGGGAGGTCCGGTGGCCATTTGGGACAATACCAAGACTTTGGTGGAAGTGGGTGATATCTCCAAGATTTTACAATTCACAGCAGTGCTCTCTTTGTCACTTGCGGTGATCAATCTCGTGCCCTTTCCGGCGCTTGATGGAGGAAGACTCTTTTTTCAGCTTTTAGAACTCATCTTTTTTATTTGCCTTTGGCCGATCAAAAAAATCTTCCCAAATCTCAAAGTCACTCATCGCATTCCAGCCAAATGGGAAATGCCGATTCACTCAATAGGGTTTATTTTGTTGCTTGTCTTCATTGTTGTTATTACTTTTCGAGATATCGGAAGATTGTGGGGAGAGTAGGGTTGATATTTTGGAAACAATACCAAAACCTACAAAATTATCGATCGAAATTGTTCATAGATTGCTTTTCAAAAAATAATTGTAATAATTTTTACCATTCGATAGGGAGAAAGAAGTGAAATATATATTTTTCCCTTCTTTTTTTTGATACTCTGTCCACACTTTCTGAAGTAAGCATGTACGATACAGCAGTGATCGGTTCTGGGGCAGCGGGATATGCAGCAGCTTTGTATGCTGTGAGATACAAGCTCAAGACGCTCATCATTGGAAAGCAGGAAGGAGGTCAGACAGCTTTTGCACACGATGTCGAAAATTACCCAGGCTTTGAATCAATAAAGGGTCCAGAACTCATGGCAAAATTTAAAGAACATGCTGTGAAATATGGAGCGGAAATAGAAGCAGATGAGGTAACCAAAATCACGAAAAATGATGATGGAACATTTGTTCTTTCCCTCGCTCTGAAGGACGACGTCCATACGCGGTCGGTTATTTTGACCGTGGGGACAGAAACTCGAAAACTGGGGATTCCTGGTGAAGAAGAACTCGATGGGAAAGGAATCACCTATTGTGCCACATGTGACGGATTCTTTTTTCGTAGTAAGACGGTGGCCATTGTTGGTGGGGGAGATGCGGCAGCAACAGCCAGTCTGTACCTTTCAGATATTTGCCCCAAAGTATATGTGATCGTACGAAAGGATCGCATGCGTGCAGAGCCCATCTGGCAGGAACAGATGAAGGAACGCAAAAACATTGAAATTCTCTATGAATCAGTCATCAAAGAGTTTCATGGGACAGAAAAATTAGAAGCAGTGGAGCTCATGAATGGAACAAAACTGGATGACATACAAGGTGTCTTTATTGAAATCGGATCGAACCCTAATACAGAACTTACGGATGAATTTGATCTTCCAAAAGATGCTCAAGGGTTTCTCGTAGCAGCCGAAGATCAGTCACTCGCTGTTCCAGGGTTATTTGCAGCCGGTGATATTACCAATCAGTCCAATCATTTTCATCAGATTGCTACAGCAATAGGAGAGGGGAGTGTGGCGGCCAATTCGGTATTTGAATATTTGAGTAGTCAGAAAAAATAATATTTCTTTCCCCCTTAATAAGGGGGGATTGAGGGGGATTAAAAAATCTCCCCTACCCCCTCTTTTGAAAAGAGGGGAATAAAAAACTCTCCCCCTTGTAGGGGGAGCTGGAGGGGGTATCACCCCTAACCTCTCCTAGAAGGAGGGGGATTTATATACTAAATTCAATGAAACAAAAAATTTTAGTCACTGGCGGAGCGGGATTTATCGGCTCCAATTTTTGCAATTTGCACAAAGACGCCTATGAGGTGATTGCCTTGGACAACCTTCTTTTAGGAGATAAGGATAATTTGAAAGAAGGAGTTGTCTTTGTTCGAGGTGATGCTTGTAATGTGGAGGACTTAGAAAAGGTCGGACCAGTGGACGTTGTCGTGCATTTTGCAGGAAGCTCTTCTGCTCCCATGTTTACTGATGGTCTTGCTGAAGCGTATATCAATTCCGTCAAATCATTTGTGGTAGCGCTTGAATGGGCGCGCAAGTGCGGTGCCAAAAAATTCCTCTATGCTTCCACTTCATCTCTCTATGGCAACAATCCGTTGCCACTGGTTGAAACACAAGAAGTTACTCCACAAAACCACTACGCGGTGAGTAAGGATTTTTATGAAAACTGTAGCGCTTGCTACAACTCCATATATCCAGATATAGATATCATCGGATTTCGTTTTATGAGTGTGTATGGACCCAATGAAGAAGCAAAGGGAAAATATGCCAATATTATTTCTCAGTTTGCTTGGGATATTGCCCGTGATCTTTCTCCTGTGATCTATGGAGATGGAGAGCAATTTCGAGATTTTACTCATGTGAGCGATGTCATCGCGGGTATCACACTTGCCATGGAGTCGGATCAAAAACTTGGTGCCGAGGTGTTTAATATTGGTACGGGCAAAACCTCCACTCTCAATGAAATTGTTGCAGCCCTTAATGAAGCGTTTGGGAAAAAAATCGCTCCTGAATATATTGAAAATCCGGTAAAAGAAGTCTACATTCATGGACAATGTGCAGATATCAGTAAGATTCAAAAAGAGCTCGGGTATGCACCTAAAGTGGAACTCAAAGAAGGGATTGGAAATCAAGTAGAGAATTTACGAGTTGAGAAGATCCGTCAGACAAGTTCTGATGAATTCAGATAAGAAATCTCCCCTCATTCGAGTCTGAGCCTGCCGTTCGGCTCTGACAAGCTCTCAGGCTCTAGAAGAGAGGGCTCATCCCTCAGAGTCGAAAGACCTACCCCTCTTTACAAAAGAGGGGAGAAATTTATTCCTCCCTTTAATAAAGGGAGACTAGGAGGGATTTCTTCTTGCTCCCCAAATATTTTTTTCCTACACTTCTTGCCGGTTTGGCCAGGTAGCTCAGTGGTAGAGCAGTGGACTGAAAATCCTCGTGTCGGCAGTTCAATTCTGCCCCTGGCCACCACTTCAAAATAGAATAAACTATGGCGAATATTTGGTTTTATACACTCAGCACTTTGGCACAAGTCATGGCTGCATTTGTAGCTTTATTTGGGATTTTTGTAGTTTTTAGTCTTGATAAACTACAAGGAGAAATTAATGCTATCAGGAAACAATGTATAGAAGCTTTTAATGTTATTACGAATCATGGAAATGAAGAGAATAGAAAATTTTGTTGTAAATACAAGTTGTCAAAAGAAAGCGGAGCATATCCTCGTTTTTCAGATTCAAATATTTTAGAAATAACCTCAGAAGCTTTTAAGAATAGAAGCAATTTAACAGGAGGGGCTTGGCAACAGGGTAATGTTCATACCGGCAAGGAAACTCTTGAAACCTTTTCCTACCTTTTAGAAAAGAAAAGGCTTGTACTCCATTCTCTGCGAAAATCTCTAGTCTTTGGCATTGCTCCAATTATTATCTCTCTGGTCCTTTTAGCAAGTCCACTTTCAACTAGTAATACTTATTGGGGATACATACTCTTTCTACTGGTGGTCTTTTCTTGTTTGAGTATGGGGCATATTGCTTACAGTATTTATAAAGTAAATAGAGAGTAGTTAGTTTTACATGCCATTTGTATCCCATATTATGAATCGTTGTACTTGGGTTCCGGAAAATAACGAACTCTACATCATATATCATGATACCGAGTGGGGTGTTCCGGTATATGATGATCGACTCCTGTTTGAATACCTCATCCTTGAGGGAGCACAGGCGGGGCTGAGTTGGAATACGGTGCTCAAGAAGAGGGAGCATTATCAAAAGGTATTTGATCACTTTGATGCCAAAAAGATTGCGAAATATGATCAGAAGAAAGTGAAGGCGCTTCTGAATGATGCTGGTATTATCCGCAATCGTCTCAAGGTTGCGGCCGCGATTAAAAACGCGAAAGTATTTCTGGAAATTCAAAAAGAATTTGGCTCATTTAGCGATTATATTTGGCAATTTGTCGGGGGAAAACCAAGGGTCAATACCTGGAAAAAAATCACTGAAATTCCTGCAAAAACAGCAGAATCAGACGCGATGAGCAAGGATCTGAAGAAACGAGGGTTTTCTTTTGTGGGATCTACGATTTGTTATGCATTTATGCAGGCGGTAGGAATGGTCAATGATCACGCGACTGACTGTTTTCGATATCGCGAGGTATAAAAAGAAACTCCTCTTTCCTTGAAAAAAAACATGGAATCCTCCACACTTGAGGACGCTCTTTGAGTACTTTTTATGCAATTTCCACTCATTCTCACCAATTTTAAGAATTATTCTTCTGCTATAGGGGAGAAGTGTCGCGACCTCACCCAGCTTCATATTCAGGCGCAACAAGAAACTGGCGTGCAGTTTGCCGTTGCTGTTTCAGCATTGGATCTCAGGAGCGTGGTCATGGAGTTTGGAGATCAGATCCCAGTGTTTGCTCAGCACGTGGATGAAGCGGAGTATGGTTCTTCAACGGGCAAGATAGTTCCTGAAGAGGTTAAAAAATTGGGAGCATATGGAACCCTTCTCAATCATTCTGAGTGTCGCGTAGGGGACTTTGAACTCCTCGGCAAAAAGATTGCTCGCGCGAAGAAAGCCGGACTGTTTGTCATTGTGTGCGCCGAAACGGATGATGAAGGCATGAATATCATGAATGAATTTGCTCCAGATCTGATTGCCGTAGAACCGCCAGATCTCATCGGTGGTGACATTTCGGTTTCTACCTCAGAGCCAGAGTTGATTCAAAAGAGCGTTGAGAAAATAGGCAAAGGCAAAGTGCTGGTCGGAGCAGGAGTCAAAAATGGTGATGATGTCCGCATCGCTATGGAGCTGGGATCTGTAGGAGTGTTGCTCGCCAGTGGAGTGACCAAAGCTGATGATCCGAAGGCAGTTTTGAAAGATTTGGTGTCAAAAATATAGCAATGAAACATCAGAGAAAATCTATTCGTTTGCAGGATCATGATTATGGTTCAGCAGGATGGTGTTTTGTGACGATTTGTACCAAGGGCAAAAAGTGTATTTTTGGTGAAGTAAAAAATGATGTGGTTCAATTGAATGAATGGGGAAAAATGGCAGAAAAATGTTGGAAACAGATCCCAGAGCATTTTTCAGATGTTCGACTACATGAATTTATCATTATGCCAAACCATGTACACGGCATCATCGAGATTGTAGGGGTTCAAAATTTTGAACCCCTACGAAAAAATAAATTTCAAAAAATAATTCCAAGATCATTAGGGTCCATTATTCGAGGCTATAAGATTGGTGTTACAAAGCTTATGCGAAAAAAGAATCCCAAAGCTCTTATGTGGCAACGAAATTTTTACGACCGCATCATTCGCAATGAGGAAGAACTCACTCGAATTCGCGAATACATTGTGTATAATCCATTCAAATGGGACACAGATGAGGATAATCCCAAAAATTTTAAAAAGAATCTATGAGCATTATCATCAAAACTAAAGATGAAATTCAAAAAATGAGATCCGCGGGCAAAGCCGCTTCAGAAATTTTGGATTTTATCACTCCATTCGTTCAAGTAGGGGTTTCTACAGAAGAACTTAATGCCAAATGTCATGAGCACATTGTTTCCTGTGGCATGATTCCCGCGCCCCTTCATTACAGAGGGTTTCCCAAGAGTATTTGCACCTCTCTCAATGATGTCGTGTGCCATGGTATTCCGTCAGAAAACAATATTTTGAAAGAGGGAGATATTCTCAATATTGATGTAACCGTGATCAGGGATGGATATCATGGAGATACTTCGCGTATGTTTTTTGTGGATAAATGTAGTGAAGAAGCAAAACTTCTGGTAGAACGTACTCAAAAGGCTCTTTATAAGGGTATAGAAGTCGTGAAGCCCTATGCGTATCTCAATGAAATCGGTAAGGCGATTCAAAAATATATATCCAAATTTGAGTACGGAATTGTGCAGCAGTATACCGGTCATGGCATTGGAAAGAGTTTTCACGAAGATCCTCAAGTGCTCCACTACGATATGGGATCATCAGGCCCACGGCTTGAGCCGGGCATGATATTTACCATAGAGCCCATGATCAACGCGTCTCAAAGCTCTGAAGTCATTGTTGACGCACATGACACATGGACGGTGCGCACCAAGGATAGCGCATTCTCTGCACAATGGGAGCATACCGTGCTCGTAACAGAAAATGGATATGAAATACTGACAGTATAAAAATTATGCTACAGAGAGCTCCTCATCAAAGAGATTCAATTGTCGGCTCCATGAGCTCCTTTGTTCCTCAATAAATGGGGTCAGATTTTGATTAAGTGCTGTAAGAATACTTTCTATTTCTTCCGTTTCAGGTGGTGTGAGAGACACTCCACCATCTCTTACTGGTGTCAACGTGTTAATCATTTGAGTGATGGGAATTTCTAATTGTTTTAATTGCTCTCTGATCTGTTCTTGTCCGAGAGAATCTATTGTTCTGGCTTGGATTCTATGTTTCCGATATTCCGGCCGTCTCGATACGTTTTTATGTTGATTTGCAATTTTTCGCATCTTTTTCAAGCTTTCTGCTCCAATACCTCCAGCATGAAACTCCACCTTTGCGAGGACATCTTCGAGATCTGTGATTTGTAAAAATTGTGCAAATGTTCTGAGATCCGATCTCAACTGTCTGATTTCTGAAGCAGAATCAAACAGTTTAATAATTTCGTTACCGCTCACTCTGTTGACAAGATCTTTTCTCCCGCTTACAAATCTTCTCAAAATTGGTCTTGTGAGTTTATTTCGCATAGCAAAGAGTCTTTGTAGTATAGGATCCACAAGTCCTCCATCATCGTCTTTCGATTGTGTTTTGCGTTTTATGATTTCCTCTGCACTTGAAAAATTCACAAGATTCATGACAAGACATATTTTTCTTGCAACATCTTTCCTGATTTCATCTGGAGAAGAAAGATTCCAAAGAACATTGAGAACATCTACCAAAAGGCCTTCTGAGTCTGGTTGTAAATGATGAATGTTGTGAAAAGTAATTTTTAATCCTGCTTCCTCAAGAGACTTTTCCGGTGATATGGCAAGATAGTGCTCCACCCATTTCTCAAGGTTTGTGCAGCGATTAAATTTGGCAAACTTGCTCCCACGATCAAATTCGGGACCGTGTGTCTCTTGATCATAGCGAACAGCCGATTGCAAATCCTCCAGAAGTGCCATGCCATCCTTAAATTTATTCTTATATTTCATAAAAATATCACTTTTGTCAAGCTTACTTTAATAATTTTGTAATTTACAAGGTCTAAAAGCTTTGAATGGGGTTTCTGTCTATCCTGATTCCACTCAAGTTCTCTCCTTCTAAGAGCTTGGCAGGATGCATTCCAGTAATGAAGACATGGTAGTGATATTTGCCATGTTTTTTCTTGTGCAGAGCCGGAGCAAGCGCAATTTGTATTTTTTCATCGGAAAAAAGTTTCTCAGCTTTTTGTGTGAACATCTTGTAGTATTTTTTCGATTTTTGATCAGCTTTTTTTTCTATTCTGTCGACAAAGATTAGTCGTATCATCTGCATATATGGCGGAAGTCGTAATGCTTTTCGCTCTTCAATCTCAGAAGCATAAAATCCTTCAAAATCATTTTGGGCGCAAAACCGCACGGCAGGATGTTCAGAAAGATATGTCTGGAGCACTACTTCTCCTCCAGAGCTCGCAATGCGCCCAGAGACTTGTTGCAGGAGCTGAAAAGCATATTCAGAAGATCTAAAATCCGGAAGATGAAAAGAGGTATCGGCAAGCATAATGCCGACAAGTTCTACGTTTTTAAGGTGCATACTTTTGCCGATGATCTGGGTACCAATAAGGATATCTGCACTCCCATCAGCAAATGTATCAAAAATTTCCTGAGCAGATGTTTTTCTCGCGGTGGCATCACGGTCAGCTCTGAGAACTTTTGCTTCTGGAAAGAGCCTTTTTGCTTCTTGTTCAATTTCTTGCGTGCCAACACCAAACCCTTTGAGCATCGTCGAATCACAATGGGGGCAATGCGCTGGAGGACGCTCTATTCGTCCACAGTGATGACACAAAAGAAACTCTTTTCCACTTCTGTCTTCGTGAAGAGTGTTTTTTACCAAACAATGCATGCAAAGGATAGCCTTTCCGCATTGTCGACAGACCAAACCTGAATGTTTTCCTCGTTGGTTGAGGAAGAGGAGCACCTGTTTCTTTTTCTTGAGTTTTTCTGCAATTTTTTTTTGTAAAAGATGGGAAAATGGAGATAGATTTTTTGAGGCGAGCTCACTTCTCAGATCAACGATATGCAAATTTTGAATTTTGAATTTTGAATTTTGATTTTTTTTTCGACTACCAACTCCTGACGACTGATTGATTTTGTTAAAGATATTTTTTAACTCAACCAAGTCGATTTCTCCACTTTGCGCTCTATGATAGCTTTCAAAACTTGGAGTAGAGCTTTGAAGGATAAGTTTTGAGCCGTGGATATCAGCGAGTATTTCCGATGCTTTTCGAGCGTGATATCGGGGCATCTGATCACTTTTGTATGAGGTCTCATGCTCTTCGTCCACGACGATGAGTCCCAAGTTTTGAAACGGAAGAAAAAGTGAGGAGCGTGTCCCAAAAACAACCCTGCTGTGTCCTTCTCTGATACGCCACCAAATCTTCACCTTTTCTCCTTCAGAGAGACGAGAGTGATACCAATCTGCAATTTCTCTCGGAAAATATTTAAAAAATGTTTTCGCAAATCCAGTGCTGGCAAATTGCTCTGGCATAAGAAAAAGAGCTGTTTTTCCCTGCGAAACGGTTTGTAAAATATGATGGAGTGCAAGGAAGGTTTTTCCTGATCCGGCAGGACCAAAAAGGAGGGACTTTTTGGGTGATTGTAATTGTTTGAAGGCAGAGGTTTGTCCAGAGGTGAGTGGGGGGAGTTTTGAATTTCCAATTTCTAATTTCCCATTCGGCAAGCTCAGGGCAGGCCAATTTCCAGTTTTTTGAAGAGTTCTTTTTAAGATTCCTTTTTCAATAAGTACTTTGATCACTGCAAGAGAGATTCCTTCCTCTCTTAGGTCCGATTCTTTCATTTTCCCTTTATTTTTTTGAAGAATCTCAAGTGCCAGCTTTTGTTTTTTGCCACGCAATTTACTTCCCCCCTTAATAAGGGGGGATTGAGGGGGGTTTATTAACTCCACAAAACTCTCTTTTGGAGGCAGTCCATCAGATTTCCAAAGCTTTTGAGGAATCAAAAGAGAAAGAGTTTTTGAATATGAACAAAAATTGTATTCAGACATACTTTTAACAAAATCTATATGCGGCTTATCAAGGAGTGGTGAAGTGAGCATCTTACCAATATCCAGCGTTTCAAACTCTGGTTTTTGTTTCACGATTTGCACTATTATTCCTTTTGTTCGTTGTCCTCGAAGAGGAATTTCTACCACTTGCCCCACTGCTATTTTTTGTTCCAGTTTTTTGGGCACAGAAAATGTGAGCACCCCCGTGCCAAAACCAAGCGGCCGATGAGGAATAACATCAATAAACATGTGTTTCCTTTGTATTGTAAAGAAAAAGCAAAAGAGTTTCTATTTGACAAATATAAAGTAAAGTTTATTATTCACATTGAAAATCAACTATTTTCATATGCTTCAAAGAAGTCCTACCGATGTTTCACGAGATACGCCTGTACTTGAATTATTAGACCCTATTCAAAAGATGGTCGTTTTTACATCATGTCCAAAATTAGCAGACGTATCGCTTCGTGAGTTCTATCAAACAATAGAGCAAATTCGCGTCAGTACCTGTCTTTATGCACATGAAGCGCCAGATGTTCCACAGTGTAATCGAGAAATTCAGGACAAGAGAATTGGTTGTACCCACGGCATTAGCCTTGACGTATTACAAGAAGCCACTTGTATATTGTACAAAATGGGAATTATTGATGAAACAGATCTGGACAAGGGAAAGAGTGATTTAGCGGAATCAAGAGAACAAATATACTGGTCTGACCACACTGCTCGCTTTGTACGTGACCCTGAACTATGTAGAAGTTGGGTGACAAATGCGACGAGAAGAGCAATGCGTAACATATCCCGTTTTGGTGATGAAAATGGTCTCGAAACACTCCGATCTGATCCTTATGCACAAAAAGCATTTTTACGTACCATGCAAGAAGCCGTTACCGAACCTGTAGAACGATTAAGAGAGTTGCTACTGACGGCACTAGAAGAGTACTTTGGCGAACAATTACAAACTCCAAATCAAGAAAGGAGGCAGGACCTACTTCCAGTGTTGAGTTAAAACCTCTTTTCCGTAAATAAAAACACCCGTATCATCACTTCACTCCTCCCTTGAAAAGGGAGGTTGGGTGGGTTTAGAATTATACAGAAATTGTTTGTCTCTTCTTCAGAAAAACCAAATACAATACCCCCCCCTCTTATCCCCCTTTTCAAGGGGGAAGAAAGTAGCTTATGTCCCACAAACTTCTTATCGCTGGCGGTGCAGGATTTATCGGATCCAATTTTGTGCATCACATTGTAGAGAAATATCCGGATTATACAATTCTGGTCTATGATGCGCTGACATATGCGGGAAATTTGGAGAATTTGAAGTCTGCCGAAGACAAAATAGAATTTATCCAGGGAGATATTGCAGATGCAAAAAAACTGGAAGAAGTATTTGAGAACTTCCAGCCAGATATGGTGGTCAATTTTGCGGCAGAGACGCATGTGGACAGATCTATCATTGGTCCACGAATATTTTTGGAAACCAATGTCATGGGGACTCATAACCTGCTGGAATGTGTCAAAAAATATGAAGTCAAAAGATATCTGCAGATATCTACAGATGAGGTCTATGGAGACTTAGGAGATACTGTAGATACGTATTTTATGGAAAACACCGCGTTGGAGCCCAACTGCCCATATGCAGCCTCCAAGGCGGCGGCTGATATCTTTGTCCGGTCATATTTTGAGACGTATAACATCCCGGTGATGATCACCCGGTGCACCAACAACTATGGTCCGTATCAATATCCGGAAAAGCTCATTCCATTTTTTCTCTTCCGAGCGATCAATGATGAGTCACTTCCGCTCTATGGTGATGGCAAAAATGTCCGAGACTGGCTGTATGTCAAGGATCACTGTCGGGCAATTGACCTCGTACTCCACAAGGGGACTCCGGGGGAGATCTACAACATTGGCGGACATAATGAAAAAACAAACCTGGAGATTACGGAAATACTGCTCGAAAAACTCAAAAAACCAAAAAGTCTTATTACATTTGTAGAAGATCGTCTGGCACATGATCGCCGATACGCGATGAATCCAGATAAGATACACAATGAACTGGGATGGGAACCAGAACATCCATTTGAAGTGTGGATAGATGGAACGATAGAGTGGTATAAACAAAACCAAGACTGGGTGAAGGGATGTGCGGACAAGTCAGAGGAGTTTCGGAAGGAGCAATATGGATAAGAATGAAGTTGTCAGGAGTAAGTGAGTCAGTAGTCAGTTGTAATTACTGACAACTGACAACTTTACAACTGATTACTTTGCAATCACTTTACAAACTTTTTACTTTCTTTTTTATAACTCGCATCCTCATCGCTACCGGCAATCAAGGGAAATACCGCGAAATCATGGAGGTACTTGGAGAACTCAAAGATATAGATTTTGTGTCCCTTTCAGATTTAGGATATAAAAATGATACAGAAGAAAATGGTGAAACATATGAAGCAAATTCACTGATCAAAGCTGAGCACTTCTACAAAAAAACAGGAATGATCACCATGGGAGAAGACTCTGGTATTGAAGTAGAAGCCTTGCAAAATGAACTCGGGGTCCATACCAGGCGCTGGGGAGCAGGAGAAGATGCGAGTGATGAAGAGTGGTTGACCTATTTTCTCAGGCGCATGAAACAAGAAGGCAATAAGCGTGCCAAATTTGTATGTGTACCGACTATTATCTGGGGGGAAGGTCTTGAAAGCAGAAAACAGTTTCGCGGAGAAACTTGGGGTGAGATTCTTGATGAACCCGAGTGTGATCTCCTTCCTGGGATTCCTATTTCGTCAGTCTTTCGTGCCGACGGATCAAACAAAGTATACGCTGCGCTCAGCACCGAAGAAAAAAACCAGATTTCTCATCGAGGGAAAGCGATGGGTGAGGTGAAGGAATTTTTGAGAGCTAATTTCTCAAATGAAGGAGCCCCTCTATAGTGATTTGTCCTGGCGCAGTCTTTTCTTTTTCATTCAGTGCTGCAAAGACTATTTCTGAATGAGTCTGAGTGCGTGAAGACGTGCCCAGTTCTCCCATGGCAAGAGAGATATGTCTGATATCATCATGCTTGAGTTGCTCAGAGAGTTTCAAAATAGTGTCCACATCCTGTTCTTCGTTTGCCATGGTGGCAATTTTTATAATATCCGCCCCCTGATTTTTCATTTTATAAGCGAGGCTCAGGAGTTCATGAAAATCCGGAGTTTTTTGAAAAAAATGTACTGATAATATAAGTTCTGTACTGCCTTTTTCTTGAATAAATTTTTTGATCAATAATTCAGGAAATTCGTAGTCCAGATCCACATATTTGGCTCCATATCGCACTCCTTCCGATACGATTTGAAATCTTTTCTCATGTGTGCCGACAAAACTCCCATTTTCCTTCTTTGTTTTAAGATTGAGCAAATACTCGGTTTTTTTAAGAGCAAAAATTTTCTCCCAATCAAGCTCGTGCTCAATTCCATCGAGCCAAAGCTCTAAAATATCTGCTTTTCTTGAAGCCTCTCCAATTTTCTTCAGAAAATTGGAAAGAGTATTGGCGCGGATGGGAATACAGATTCTGTGAGTCATTTTTCGATATTACTCAGAATAAAAAAGTTGAAAGTGAAAAGTTGAAAGTTTTGTGACAATATAAATCCCTCAACCCCCTTTATCAAGGGGGCTTTAAAAAAGTTGCTTTTTATTTTCCCCCCATTATAATACAATCTTATTCTTTACCATCTGGTAGTATGGCAACTCCACAAGAAACCGACTCAAAATTAGTAAAAATAAGACATGCTACAGGAGAAATAACTGTTGATTTTTCTGGATTAGATACTGAGGTAAGGCGTATAGCAGAGGAGATATTGAGAGAAAATAGTATTTCTGATTCAGATGCTCATGAGATAGTGGGTAGTAGTATTGCTCAAAAAGTGGAAGAAAAAGTGGAACCAGTGCTTCAAAAATTACAAATTATTTTAGATTGCAAAGAAGGAGATACAAATCCGGAAATGATCAAATTTTTATTTGAAAACACAAGTTTAAAAATACCCCGATGGAAAATCAATTTGTTGCTCAATTCTCGTGTCGATCCGAGCAAGCTCTCAGGAGAGCATCCATTGTTTCATTATTTAACATTGAATTATAGGCTTTTGTCACATCAACATAATGATGAAAGAGAAATGACTTTCTTGGTTGGTTGGTATGAGGACAACGATGCTTGGCCAGAGTTGAAAGCCATACTGACCTCATCACTGCTTAATGAGAGTGATCAATACAGCCTTTTGTGTCTATTGGGATATAATACGGGTCCTGTACTCGGTACACCTAAAATTGAAAAATCACTTATTATATTGTGTATGGAAGCTTTAAGAACTCACTTTAAAGAGAATGATTCACTTCCAACAAAAGATGAAATACTGGCTATTAAATTGGATGATGAAACTAAAGCAAATCTTTTGAAGTTTTTAGGTTTTACAGAAGATTCGGAAGAATAAGTGGGAGCGCGGCCTGTGACTGAAAACTGAAAAGGAACTGTGAACCAGTAAGTCAGAAAAACTATCTGTGTGTCACTTTGTAAATACAAATTTTTATCCCCCCCTGTCTCATCGTATTGATCACCTCACCTCCCTTTGCAAGGGAGGAATAATCTTTAAATTTCTCTCGACACTAAAACCCTTTTCGCGTACAATCTGCTGGAATTTTTTGAGGATCATTTTTTCTTTCTATGGCAGACGCAGACCTTACCAAACTTCGAAACATTGGAATTATCGCACATATTGATGCGGGAAAAACAACAGTGACCGAACGTATTTTGTTTTACACAGGACGAACCCATAAAATTGGGGAAACACATGATGGAGAGTCGCAGATGGACTGGATGGAACAGGAAAAAGAAAGAGGAATCACCATTACTTCTGCTGCAACATTTTGTAACTGGAAGGGGACTGATATCAATATTATTGATACTCCTGGTCACGTGGACTTCACCGTAGAGGTAGAGCGCTCTCTGCGTGTACTCGATGGAGGGGTTGCGGTATTTGATGGATCACAGGGAGTAGAACCTCAATCTGAGACGGTGTGGAGACAAGCCGATAAATATGGCGTTCCGAGAATTGCATTTGTAAACAAGATGGACAAGACCGGGGCAGATTTTTATATGTCACTCAATTCTATCCACGAGCGACTGTCACCCAATGCAATAGCGATTCAGTTGCCTATCGGAGCAGAGGCTGACTTCAAAGGAGTCGTAGACCTTGTAGAAAAGAAAGCCTATACCTTTGAAGGATCACAGGGAGAAAAAATAGTCGAGATAGATATTCCGGCCGATATGGAAGGCAAAGTAGAGGAATATCGTGAAAAAATGATCGAAGCAGCAGCCAGTCATGAAGAATCTATTATGGAGAAGTACCTTGGAGGTGAAGAGCTCAGTGTAGAAGATATTAAAAAAGGACTTCGGGCAAGCGTAATTGCCAATGAAGCATATCTTGTCATGTGCGGAACAGCCTTGCAGAACAAAGGAGTGCAACTCGTCTTGGACGCCGTAATAGCATATCTTCCTTCTCCTGTAGATGTGGGAGGAATTACGGGAAAAAATCCAAAAACAGATGAAGAAGAAACTCGAAAACCAGATGCAAATGACCCAATGGCGGGAGTGGCATTCAAGATTGCAACCGATCCATTCATTGGAAAGCTTACTTTTTTTCGAGTGTATTCTGGAAAGCTCGAATCGGGCTCATATATCTCCAATACACGTTCTGGAAACAAAGAACGTGTAGGGCGACTCGTGATCATGCATGCCAATAGTCGTGAAGAAGTCAAAGAGGTTCAAGCAGGTGGAATTTGCGCTATTGTCGGAATGAAAGATATTCGTACAGGTGATACGCTTTGTGTAGAAGGGTCTCCAATCGCTTTAGAAGAGATGACCTTTCCTGAGCCAGTGATTTCTATTGCCGTTGAACCAAAGACAAAAGCTGATCAGGAAAAAATGGGACTTTCACTCCAAAAGCTCTCTGAGGAAGACCCCACTTTTCGTGTGTATACTGATGAAGAAACCGCTCAAACCATTATTTCTGGAATGGGAGAATTGCATCTGGACATCATCGTGGATCGAATGAAGCGTGAATTTAAAGTCGAAGCAAATATTGGAAAGCCTCAAGTAGCCTATAGAGAAACGATTCAAAAAGAGGTAAACGTTGAAGAAAAGTATTCCAAGCAAACCGGTGGTCGTGGACAATATGGCCATGTACTCATGAAGCTCATGCCAAATGAAGCGGGCAAAGGATACGAATTTGAAAGCACTATTAAAGGGGGAAAAATTCCGAATGAATTTATTAGTCCAGTGGACAAAGGGGTAAAAGAGGCGATGCAAAAAGGTGTGGTTGCTGGATATCCCATGGTGGATATCAAGGTAGAACTGTATGACGGGTCATATCATGATGTGGATTCTTCAGAATTTTCATTTAAAGCCGCTGGATCTATTGCATTTCAAAACGGTGCAAAAACAGCAAGTCCAGTACTTCTTGAGCCGATAATGGCGGTAGAAGTGGTGACTCCAGAAGACTACATGGGAGATGTGATGGGCAATCTCAACTCCAAGCGTGGCAAAATAGATGAAATGACTGATCGGGGAACCGCCAAGGTGATCAAAGCACAGGTGCCTCTTGCAGAAATGTTTGGATATGCTACCGATCTGCGCTCTATGAGTCAGGGACGTGCGAGTTATAGCATGGAGTTTGGACACTATGACAAAGTACCGACCAATGTAGCAGAGAAGATCAAAACCGAGAGAGGGATGTAATCGTTAAAAAGAGAATTGTAAATTAAAAAATACTATTTATCTCAAAGAGAAATACCTCTAATGAACACCTTTTACAATTCCTCGAATATCAGTAATGGTACAGCTTGGAAACTGTGATTTGAGATGACTCAGCACATCTTCTTTTTTAAGAAAGAGGCTATGATTCCACCCGGAGGAAGAGACCTCGCAAAACAGGACACCATTTTTGAGTTTTTGGGGAAATATATTTTTTTCTCTTCCAACATTGTCTTCGTCAAAGATTTCTTTGAGATATTGTTCCGCAACTTCTAATATCTGACTGGCAGTAGCGCTCTCATCAAGTTGATAGCGAGCTGTTATTTTGGGCAATATATCACTAAGACGTTGCATAAATTAAGTCAAAAGTTTGTAAAGTTTGTACTTGCGAAAGCAGGTATCTCATTTCTCATAGAATAAATCCACCCAGCCTCCCTTTTCAAGGGAGGAGAAAAAATCCATTTTATCAAGGGGGCTTTTGCAAATTTTTTACTTTCTGCTTTCAATCTGCTTCTGGAAAAAGTACTTCTTCATATACTTTTATGGTTTCTTCTGCCATTCGTTTCCATGAGAAGAACTGTATTCGCTTTTTTCCTTTTTCCCTGAGTTCATTTCTTCTTTTTGTATCACTAAATACTTTTGTCATTTTTTCTGCAATATCATCAATATTTTTTGGGTCAAAATATTCTGCTGCATCTGCGCAGATCTCTGGTATGGAGCTGGCATTTGACGCTACAACTGGTATCTCCATCGCCATCGCTTCGAGTGGAGGAAGGCCAAATCCTTCATAGAAGCTCGGAAACACAAATGTATGAGCATGATAAAACAGTGTCTTGAGCTCATTTTCAGAGACAAGGCCCACTGTTTTGACATTGTTTTGGAGACTGCTTTTCTCAATTTCTTCTCTAATTTCAGGGTAATATGGATCTTCTTTTCCGGTAATGACCAATTGAACGTTTGGACGTTTTTTGAGAAATTTCTCAAATGCCTTAATCATTCCCACTACATTCTTATGCTCGCGATGTACTCCAGTGTACAAGAAGTATGGATATTCGATTTCATGCTTTTTTTTGAGTTTCCCAAAGAGAGATTTAACTTGCTCAACGTTTTGCTCCTCTCTCAAAAACTCTGCTCCAAGGCCGTTCCAAACCACTGCTATTTTTTCTTCTGGAGCTTTGAGGATATTTTGGAGGTCTTTTTTAGTATTTTCAGAGACAGCAATTACTTTTTTGGATTTTTTGACGATGTCAGAAACCACCAGTTTGTATCCCGCTTTATCCAGCCAAGATGTCTTCTTTTTTCCGGGAAAAAATGAAATAGTCAGATCATGAATAGTGACAATTGTTTTGCCTGCATAGAGCAGGGGAGCATTGAAATGCGGAAAATGAAAGAGGTCAAACTTTTGTCGAGAAATTTTTGTCCAAAATGAAGTTTGTTCTGCAAAGGAGTAATGTTTTTCTGGAGATAACACCTTGTCTACATTGAGTGACGGGGGATCAAATGCTTCATATTCCTGAGGTGCCAAAAAGAGTGTAAAGTGCCATTCTGGCCTGAGCACAAACAAATGTTTGGTGAGTTCATGAGTATATCTTCCAATACCAGTGAAGCTTTTGGAGTACATGCGGGCATCAATGCCGATATGAACCTGAGGAGTCAAGTTTGAAAAATAGAGAGAATTACAAAATCCTCAAGGATTGTAAATCCTGAGAGATAAATTATAAATGGGAAAAAAGACATTGAGTCGCTAAATATTTTACTTTAGACTTTTTTCCGTTTTTGGGTGAGTAGCTCAGTGGTAGAGCAGTGGCCTCTTAAGCCATTGGCCGTGGGTTCGACCCCCACCTCACCCACCATCCGATTCGTCATCCCGAATTTGCCCGCACTAAGCGAAGTCGAAGTGATTCGAAATCCAGCTTAGCTTTCTAAAACTAAATTTTTGCTGGAGTTTATACTGCATTTGATGCGGTGCAGGAATAAAAAAGGCATTATTTGACGTATTTATTGCTTTATGATAAAAATATAATCTAGATTTTTCTGATATGAAGCTTCACTCCGAAGATAGTCCAATGGCAACAGCTCTCAAAGCTCTCGTAACCCCTTCATATTTAAAGGGGCATGCTCTGCAAAGATTACGAGAAGTTGGACCAGCTCCTCAAGATAATTTTGAACACGGTAACAATGCATCAACCCTTCTCATGGTTCATGGAATTTGTTCATTGCCAAGGACCATGAAAGAACTGGGAGATTTTTTAAGAGACAAACACAATGTTGCTTATGCTCCAATATTTTCTCGATGGAATACGGATGATATAAGAGTCTCTGCAGAGAAGTTGCGAGAAAAAATTGAACAAATCTTCAGGGATCATGAAAAAAATGAAGACCTTACAATTATAGGGCATAGCACTGGAGGGCTTATCGGACTTGAAACACAGCGAAATATACAAGATGTTGCCGGACTTGTAGCTCTTGCCACCCCCTTCCGAGGGACACCACAAGCAAGAGTGGGCTCATTCTTGAGAATGGGTGAAATGGTGCAGCAGGTATCTCCAGACTCTGAATTCCTTCGAAGCCTAAATGAAATATTTTTGCAGGATGTTTCTGTTACTTGCCATGTTTCAGAAGAAGATAATGTTGTTCCTCCTCTCAATCAAACACCAAGTATAACAACGCCTCTCCAACTAGAAGTAGTGCATCACGATCATTTTCAACACTTTGATTTTATTGTAGGAAAAAAAGCGAGGCAGTTTGCAAAAGAACTTATGGAAACATTCAGAGTCGAAGACTAGCCCCCTTTTTTAAAGGAGGAAGGAGACATCTCTCCCCTTGATAAGGGGAGAAGAGGAACTGCTATTCAAAAAAGGCAGGATACACAAACGCAAAGGCAGTACTCGAAGGAATTTCTTCTTCATTTTGAAAAAATCGAACGGTTTGGAGTTCATCATCCCATCGGGCGAAAGTTTCTTGTCCTTGAAAAATAAATTTGATTTCTCCTTTTTCTTTCGCTTCAGTATGCAAAACATGCTGAGAGTCACCAAAGAAGGTGTTTTTTGGATGCTGACTGTCATCTGCTCTCCAGATATATGATTCAATGTTTTTGGGATGACCAGATCTTGATTCTTGATTTCTGATCGGAAAAATCAGAGTTTCATCAGTGGCGTAACTGCCATAAGGAGACCTGAAATAATCGCGATTGTATCCCGTTTCAAGAGAGAGTACTTTTGTTTCTGGATATTGCTTCTTCCATGCTCCCAATGTGGTTTTGACCGCGGGGATTCTGGTGAGATCTTCATTGGTTTGTGGTCCCATAATGCCCATCCCCCAAGGCTGGCTCCATAAACTATCGGTCAGTCGGTCATACATGACCAGACAACTCTGAAAGAGTTTTCCAGACACTCCAAATGTTGTTTCTTGTCCGTTCACCTTGCGGATGAACACAGGAGTTGTATCACATAACGGACAAAGGGTGACACTGATGGGAGTATCACCAATGCGGTCATTTACAATTTCATGCCAATTTAAAATCCCATACGGATACGCCCTGGCTTCATCATTCAGATAGACTCCCACAACAAGCTCTTTATCAGAAAACGGTGTCTGCTCAATATTGTCAAAAGCAGGATTATCAAGAGCGGGAATTCCATCTTTTGGAGGACCTCCACTCAGAAGAAGTTCGGGAGAAATTCTCCCAAGAGTTTGAACCTGTGTTGTTGTTTCTCCTTCTCTTTCTTCAAAAGAGCAGTGTGGAGATTCTTCTCCATTTTCTTCAAGAGAGCAGTGCAAAGTCTCTTCTGTACTGGAGATACGTGCAGAATGGAATATATAAAATCCTCCCGAAAAGAGCACCCCTATAAACACCGGAAGAAGAGATTTGAAAGACATGACTTTAAATAAGGTACCGCCGATATTGTGATCGGTTTATCCAATCTGTGAAATCTCAAAAATGTTTTTTTAGTAACCTTTTTCACGAGAAAAAAAATTGCTTCTCTTTCAGTTTTCGAAGTACAATGAAACTCTCATTAATGCGAGGGAAAAGAGTTCTTTTTTTCCTTTCAATGTGATATAATGTAGGGAAAAAGCCTCTTAGAAATTGATTGACTAATACATAATAAATATTTTAAAATAACACACTTTATACTTTAAAACTTGTGAAAAATCAAGATATGCAAGACAGGGAGAACAATGAAATGGAACTGAGTCTTCGGGCTCGTGAAAACAGGCTCAGCGATACTGAGCTTTCTGCCTCGACACGATTGCCAAGCGATGAAGCAGTTGTTTCTCCAGAAATAGGGAGACTTTCTCGAAGGGCTCATGTTTTTGAGGAAAAGAGTGCTTTGGAGCATCAGGAAAAAACGTATGATATGGGTCATATCCCAATGACACCAAAGGAAGAGGCACAGCAGATAGAGATAGAATCTCTGAATGATCAACCCGTCACTTCAGAAGTAGAAATTCAGGGAATTACGAATTACGAATTACGAACTACGAATGAGTCGAAAAAGCTGGATAAAGAACGGAACAGAACAGTTTCTAATGAATCACAAGAGATAGATGCAGAGCAAGAATCTAAAGGAATTTCCCATTCGACAGATTCGACAAGCTCACTGCAAGCAAGCTCTCGTTCGAGTCTGAGCTTGAGGACTCAGTCCTCAGAGTCGAAGACAGGGCAGGCCAATTTCCAATTGCCAATTTCCAATGAGTTGCAAAATACAAATGGAGAGCAAGAAATGCACATACCTGTTTCTCCCCACAAAAAACCAAAGAAGAGTGAAGATCTCCCACAAGAAAATTCTTCAAAGAAATCGATCGCAGGAGAGATTTTTAAATTTGCTCTTACCAGTGCATCAATTTTTCTTCTGGTATTCGCAGGGCTCAATTTTGAATCGTATTCAATACTCCTTGATGATTACCTCCACCCAGAAAAAAATGCAGAACGATCTGAGGAGTTGAGACAAACTTTGGAGCAAAAACCTCGACTCGACAGAGTGGCACTCCTGCCTGTCGCGGGGATAGAACGACAGGATCCTCCTCCAAAACTCAAATCTTTTTTGAGCGTGGCTCCTCTCGATAATCGCTTGATAATCGAAAAAATAGGAAGAAATGTTCCTATTGTTTCTGGAATAGGATATGAAGAACTCCTGAACGAAGATTGGGAAGGACTTGAAAGTAAGATTCAATTGGCACTCAAAGATGGAGTGGTGCATTATCCGGCTACGGCGGAGGCAGGAGAGGTGGGCAATTTCTTCTTAACAGGTCACTCCTCGTTTTACTTTTGGGACAATGGAAAATATAAAGATGTATTTGCACTTCTCGGAAAACTGGAGGTGGGAGATACGTACACGGTATACTACGATCAAAAAAAGTATGTCTATAAAATTTTTGAAGAGAGGATTGTACCACCAGAAGACACTTCTGTACTCAATCAACCAACAGATCAAAAAATTGGAACTCTGATGACCTGTTGGCCTCCTGGAACGGTTACGTATCGAAAGATTTATCGCTCACACCAAATAGAGCCTGCGCCGTAGGCGAGGCGAGTTAAAAGCTTATACAGTTCATAAAGTTGAAAGTTATTACAACACTGTTCATTTGTAATTCGTAATTGAACATTGACTATAGTTCTGTATCTTCTGTTTCGTGAGTGGCAAATTTGTCAAAAGCAAGTGTCCAGATAGCCGTAGAGAAGATCTCTAACGTACCATATATAGCGGAGGCGACCGAAATCATGGCGAAGACAACAATTCCTGCCACCGCTACTCCAATTCCCTTGGTAATACTCATGGCAGTAAAAAAGCTCATAATACCAAATACGGTAAAAGGAAGGAGCAAAATAATGGCAATGTTAAAAAATACTCTCAGTTCGATAAGCAGAATAAGAAGAAACAGACGTAAGGTTTCGGAAAAGTAATTAAAGGCGAGTTTGCTCGAATCGGCAATACTGGCCATGACTCCCTTTTTTTTGAGGACTATGATTTGTTCTACATAGGCAAAGAAAAACAGGGCAATGAGACCAAAAAAAGCAAGAATTATAAAGACTGGTAGCAAAAGACGAAACATTCCGGGGCCTAAGCTTCGAAAAACAAAAGAGGATTCAGTAAAAAAACTGAAGGGTGAGGCGAAATTTTTAAGGGCTCCATACTCAAACATGGGCATAAATCGGAGAAATCCAACCTGTATTCCTTTTTCCAGATCTTCTCCTGTTTTTATTTTTTTAATCAAAAATATGAGTGATGATTTGCAAAAAACAGGGACAGTGATATATCCCAGACATACAATGATAGCAAGAATAATGAGTGTGCCCGTTGGAGTCCCTTCAGCGGTGAGAAAATTCCACGCCACTTGAAAGAGTTCTCCATACTCTATGGTGTCTCTTTCTTGTAAAACCGCATGACGAAAGGCAACAATTTGGTAAATGACGTACACAGTTCCCACAATCATCCCTAAAAAAGCGGGAATGAATCCATACCAGAAGAGCTGCTTTTTGTGCTCTCTGGTGAGTTCCCACGCTTCGGCAATGATGAGTTTGGGAGAAAGGTATTTGCTCATAGAATCAATAATGGATTATAAATTCCTGATTCATGATCTGCGGGATTATAAGCAGAAAATACATATTTTAAAAGGGTTTATATTGACAAATATTAAAAAAACATCAAAATACAGTTACCATTAATCATATTGTATGATCGATAGATCAGATCTTCATACTCAATCCGCAGAATCAGTTTCTTCAAATGGAGGGGATCTCGAACCTATGAAAGATTTAGTACTCGCTTCTATTGCAAAATTACGAATAAAAAACGATAAAAAAAGAAGGGATAGAAATGATCCATATAGACCATCTCCTCACAAGGTTCTGGGTATTTCGATTTTGCGCGAGATAAAAGATCTGGACATAGATTCTGAGGGCATTGAAATACATTTTAAGAAAATTAAAGAAGCTCTGGAGGCTCTCTTGGAAGAAGGTGTTATTATTCAAACAGGCGATTTGCTCTCCTCTGCTAATGACCCTGAAGGTGTTCGTAATACTTACGATTTTACTCCTACGGATGTTCTGGGAAAGATCCGACACAGGCTGAATGTTTGGCATTACAGTAAAAAAATACCTCGGAAGATTGAGCACCCGTACAATTTAAAAACTCCGATTGAAGATCTCTTGGCTGATGAAAATTTTTTGAGCTATATTGTGATATGCATTCAGTTCGGAGAGTATGGACATGTATATCCTGATGGACCTCTTAAAGACCTCACTTATCCAAGGCTTAGTGGTGAACAAGAGACAGCTATATTTGAAGAATTGGTACGACGTGAATGTCTCTTTAAGTATATCGATCCTTTTAAGACTCTAAGTGACAAAGAGTTGTTTGCTGAAGTTCGGGAGGGATCGGATGATAGTTTGACAAGGATAGCTGAAGAGGCATCAACTCATTATTTTTCAAGAAAACAGGATATGGAAAAATATCATCATCAACAAGAAAAGGATGCGGAAAAACGTGGTATTACGATAGGGCTAAATGGAGTCTTTTATCGTTCTTAAAAATCGTTCATACTCCGACTCATAGTTTTCCTTTCCCGGCATATAATGCGTAGAAGAAAAAGCAAGGAGGACAGCATCTTGGGAAAAAGAGTCAAACTCATGCCATACTTTGGTTCCCACATAGATCGCCTTCGTCGGATCATCTAATGCATACTCCTTCTTCCCATTTCCATCAGCATCGATCAGAGCTCGGCATGACCCCTGTACACAGACAAAAACTTCTTGTTCTATACAGTGGCAATGCGCTCCACGGGTGGTATCTGGTGGTACATCTTTGAGGAAATATACACGCTTGACCTCAAAAGGAAACGTGTCATCAAGCTCAGCAGGTACTAAGAGTCCACGTTCATCTGCGAATTGTGGAAGATCGAAGGTGTAAAAAGATTTTTGGGACATAGTTTATTTGAATTACAAATTACGAGTTACGAATTACGAATGCATATAAATCTTAATTTGTAACTGATCATTCGTAATTCGTAATTGTTTACACTGGGCAATCTTCATCAAAAAACTGTACTTCTACATCAGGGAATTTTTTTGCAATGCGTTCTCCCAGCCTCTGGACTCCGTATCGTTCGGTGGCAAAGTGTCCGGCAGCAATGAAACTCAGTTCCATATCTTTGAGGTCATGATAGTCATGTTCTGAAAGTTCGCCAAAGAGGAAGGTATCAGCTCCGGTTTTGAGTACTGAAGGCGCAAAACTCGCGGCTCCACCAGAGATGACAGCCACTTTCTTTACCGGTTTTAAAGAAAAATTTTCTGCAAAATTTACCTGTCCAATAGCCTTCTTGACCTGCTCTACAAATTCTGCAAAAAGCATTTCTTTTTTGAGTTCTGCTACAAATCCACAACTCACTACTTCAGGATTTTGGAGCTCCAGAAGCTCAATAATCGCAGCATTGTTGCCAATCTCTTCGTGCGCATCGAGTGGGATATGAAAATTTACCAGAGAAATATTATTTTTGAGAAGCACTTCCAGTCGCTTTTTCATAATTCCTGTCACTTTTGTCGCTCCTTTTTTCCAAAAGAGCCCATGATGAACCAGGCACATATCGGCACTCCACTTAGCCGCTTCGTTTAAAAAGGAAGCAGAAGACGAAACGCCAAGAGCAATGCGCCTGACGTCCTCCTTCCCCTCTACCTGAAGTCCATTTTCACACCATGCATCTTCCACTTCTGAATTCTTCAGAAGTTTTTCTGCAAAGGAGACGATATCATCTCTGTGAGACATACAATAAAAACTATTATCCGCGAAAAGATTTTACATTTTGTTGCCGCATGATGCTACACTATCGCGGCGTTTATTTTGATACTATTTGTGAGTGATACCCTTGTACAAATCAAAGATTTTGATGCTTTTTTCTTTGATCTTGATGGCACCTTCATAGAAGGGAGCGATAAACACTTTGTGATGTGTGTGCATGAGACCGCCAAAGAGTTTGGGAAAGATGATATTCATATTCCCCCTGGACATGGACTCAAGAATTTTGTACGAGAGAGTTTTCCTCATGAGGGTGATGATTTTATCGACCTTTTCTATCAAAAGAATAAACAGCGAATGCTCAGAACAGATCGACCTGTTTCATTTCATGACGATGCTCTCAAATTTATTAATCATTATGATTCTGTTCCGCGAGCACTGGTAACCAATTGCCATGCGTGGGAGCTTGAGCTCACAACGAATGCGCTTGATCTGGAGCAGTACTTTCAAAATATTCTTTGTAATGGTCCTGATATCAGTGGAAAACCGGCAGGAGATTTGTATCTGGAAGCATCTAAAATGGTGAATATTCCTCCTTCAAAATGCCTTGTTTTTGAGGATTCACCTACAGGAATTCAATCAGGAAAAAATGCGGGGATGACAGTAGTGGCAATTGATCGCAACATGCATCACCGTTTTGAAGGAGCAGATTGTGTCGTGCAGTCGTTTTTGGAGCTTTTATAATAATCCAATCTAAACCCACCTAGCCTCCCTTTTCAAGGGAGGAATATTTTTCTTTCCCCCTTAACAAGGGGGAATTGAAGGGGGTTTAAATTTTTGTATGCCAAAATCTCCTTTCCTTGCTCTTTCGCATAAAATTTGCCAGAATCTTCTTACTTTTTTTTGTGAAATTATGAAACGCTTTAGACACATACTCTTTTCAGCACTCTTTGTTTTGGCGGGATGTTTTCATTCAGGTGATGGTGATACGTCAATAGTGACAACAGATGTTTCTGATGAAGTCCAGGAAGTACGCACTCGTGGTATCGTGCTGGAAAAACCGGTGGAATGGGATATCCTCACCAGAGAAGATTCTCCTGACAAGCTTCCTCCAGGTGTTATTTTACTGTTTAGCAGTGTAGAGCCCTGGGGAGCAGGAGATATGTTTGCTACTGTTTCTGTAGCTCGTGAAGCCGTTCCAAGTGGGACATCTGCTCGGCGCTATACGGGAGCAGCATCAAAAAAAACAAAAGATTCTATTGTCCAATATGAAGAAATTGAAAATGCGAATATGAAAATAGGGGATCACAACGCCAAATACATTCGATTTTCTGGAAAATCATCCCTTGAAGAACCAACTCTGGAATGGCAACATCTTTTTCTCGCAACGGAGGACATGGGATATGTCGTCAGCAGTGCAACTCCTCCAGATGCCTCTAATGCACAAAAAGATCTTCTCAAGCAGATCGTGACTTCATTCAATCTTGAAGAGTAAACCCCCTCAATCCCCCTTTTCACCATTCGGTCCTGAGCTCATGGTCGAAGGAAGGGGGACAGTAAAAAATCCTTTTGGGGCGACGTGGCCAAGTGGTAAGGCAGGGGCCTGCAAAGCCTTTATCGGCGGTTCGACTCCGCCCGTCGCCTCCAGCCTTCGCTCTTTCAAGCTACGGCTGGCAAGCCGAAAGCGAGAAATAGCGAAATGCTGTCCTGAGTGAATGGAATGAATCGAAGGGCTCATCCGAAGATACTGTGGCCGTAGTCCCGCAAGACGGGACGAAGGAGGACTTTTCACTTCGAATAATTCATATATACTTGGACGTGTCTTCTTGCCGAGGTGGCGGAATTGGTAGACGCGAAGGACTTAAAATCCTTTGGGATATACATCTCGTGCGGGTTCAAGTCCCGCCCTCGGCACCACTTTTATATTTATTGATGAAAGATATTCTTGTTCTTCTCACTGGCGGAACTATTGATTCCCATCGCGATGAAAAAACAGGAAATATCATTCCACTGCCAGAATCTGCAATACCAAACTATTCAAAAAAACTAAAACTTTATACGCAATTAGAGTTTATTGAAATTTGCATGAAAGACAGTAGAGATATTAATTTAAAAGACTTGCAAAAGATGATTCAAATAATTGAAAAGGACGAATATTCAAAAATACTTGTCACCCATGGAACATACACGATGTCAGATACTGCTCGATACTTGCAAAAAAATGTAAAAGGAACAGATAAGACTATCGTATTAACAGGTTCTATGACGCCCCTTAATGAGCGGTATTCTGACGCTGATTTCAATCTTGGCTATGCACTTTCTCAGTTGTCAGTACTTTCTCCAGGAATTTTTGTCTGTATGAACGGAAAAACTTTTTTAGCAGATGCAGTAGAAAAAGATGTTTCTGCCGAAAGGTTTGTTGCTCAACACCACTGAGCCTAGATTTCTCTTCTGTTTTTTCATATACTTTTGCCCTATTTTTTACAGCTTCAATGAATCAGGAAAAACTTGGAAAAGGTCTTGCACAGATGCTCAAGGGCGGAGTAATCATGGATGTGGTCAGCGCAGATCAGGCAAAGATTGCAGAAGAGGCGGGAGCTGTGGCGGTGATGGCACTGGAAAGAGTACCGTCTGACATTCGTGCTTCTGGCGGCGTCTCTCGTATGAGTGATCCCAAAATGATTAAGGAAATCATTGGGACGGTCTCTATTCCTGTTATGGCAAAGGTCCGTATCGGGCATTTTGTAGAGGCACAGATCTTAGAAGCACTCGGAGTGGATTATATTGATGAAAGTGAAGTGCTGACTCCTGCGGATCCCGCAGAGCATGTGGTCAAAAAAAACTTCAAGACTCCTTTTGTTTGTGGAGCAACCAATTTGGGTGAAGCACTCAGACGTATTGAAGAAGGAGCGGTCATGATTCGCACCAAGGGCGAAGCGGGAACAGGAAATATCATTGAAGCGGTACGACACTGGAAGCAGATGTTGTCAGAAATTGAAGCACTCAAAAATATGGAGGATGATGTTGTAAAAAAACAAGCGGAGCAAATGAGAGTGTCATATGATTTGGCAAAACAAACAAAACAATTGGGAAAACTGCCGGTAGTCAATTTTGCTGCTGGAGGGATCGCAACTCCTGCCGATGCCGCTATGATGATGCAAATGGGGTGTGATGGTGTATTTGTCGGTTCTGGGATCTTCAAATCCGAGAGTCCAAAGAAAATGGCAAAAGCAGTGGTAGAGGCAACGATGAATTATGATGCACCAGATATTCTTGCTCGTGTTTCAGAAGATCTTGGAGCTCCAATGGACTCAAAGGCAATTGATGAGTTGAAGGTGAAAATGGCAGAGAGGGGATGGTAAAATAGATTACGAATGAACAATTACGAATTATGAATGAAAATAGGTATTCTTGCTATTCAAGGGTCAGTGGAGGAGCACCAGAAGGCGTTAGAAAGTCTTGGTGCTGATGTTCAGTTGGTAAAATCGGCTGAAGATTTGGAAAATATTTCCGGAATTATTCTTCCGGGAGGAGAAAGTACTACGCAGTCAAAGTTACTACAGCAGTACGGTATTTTTGATCCTCTCAAAAAGAAGATAATGGAAGGTCTTCCGGTGTGGGGAACATGTGCGGGGGCTATTCTTCTTGCCAAAAAGATACAGGGAAAAAACAATCCAAAAACCCTTGAGGTTATGGATATTACGGCTCATCGAAACTGGTATGGAGCGCAACAGGAGAGTTTTATTGATATGGTGGACATTCAATTTAATGAACAAAAAAAGTGTTCAATAGAAGCAGTTTTTATTCGTGCACCAAGACTGGAAGCGGACTCAGATGATATTCAAATTTTGACAAAATACAAAGAAGCACCGGTTCTTCTTCGCCAAAACAACATGCTCGCCAGTGCCTTTCATCCAGAACTCACGACCGATATTTGTCTCCATAAATATTTTTTGGAGATGTGTAAAAAAGCGTATCAGTTTTAAGGATATTTTGGACCTGCTCCTCTGGTAGAAAGGGATATATCTGGTGGACCAAAAACACGAGGACGATTTGAACGATCATATCGTCCCTCTTGATTATGGTATGCGCGAAAGCCATCCAGTAGAGGGTCTTGGAGATGGAGTGCTGTTAATTTTTCCAAGCTCTTCAAAAAATCCTGAAACATCTCAGGATTTTCTATATTTGCCAAAAACGCTTCAAGATTCTGATCTACTTCTGATCGCGCTGTATCAATTTTTTCCTGAAGAACATCCACAGCAGTCTCTACTTCCTCTGTATCTCTGCCAGCAAATTCTGCAAATTGAGCAGGGGTATAATAAGGATCACCAGTGTCAATACTACTCGAAAATAAAAGAATATCTAGTTTGCGACACTTTTTTTCAAAATCTGACTTCTGAGGCTTCTCTGTTGGAGGGGTAACAAGATCTAGACCATTTCGATCACATTGAGAAATTACTTTTTTAAAATGTTGCCTTATGGATTGAGAAACAACCTGTGTAGTGCTTATATCATGTTTAACAAGTGATTCTTGATTCTCTACTATCATACCCTCTGGAGCATCAACTGTTTTACTCATGATACGAGAAAATAAAAAAACTATCGTCCATTTTATTATATTTTTTTGTATTTTCTCAAATTTAAACTCACCCTACTTTTACCGGAGGAGTCTGTCTGCAATTATTTCCTCTTGTCTCAGAAGGGCTTCTCTTTGTGCCAGAGCAATTCTGGCAAAGACTGATAGGTAATCATCATTCTTTATTGCCACTGCTGCTATTGGACTCGTTAAAGGAAACGGAAAAGACTCGTCGTGCAAACTTTTTCCTTCAGGGATTGTGTGAGATCCATCATTTCTCTGACCTTGTTCAACATCGCTTCTTCCTTTCGGTTCATCAACTGTTTCACTCATAAGTATTGGGAGGAAATAAAAAAACATCGTCTATTTTATATGCTTTTTATTTTTTGTCAAACAAGTTGAGACACTTTCTCTTTTTGCCGAAAATATTTTTAGGAGCCTGTTCGCGAAGATTTTCTCCGTTCCAGAATTTTTTTTGCAATAGCTCGTCCGGTTTCACTTACTGCCAGTCCTCCTCTTGAAGTCTCACGAATGTTTTCGTTCATATTTTTTGCCACGTTGTTCATCGCGTTCACCACCTGATCAAAGGGAACCACACTCTTAATACCAGCAAAGCTCATATCACTGGCGGTCATGGCATGGGCGACTCCAATAACATTTCGTTTCATACAAGGCACCTCTACAAGCCCAGCAATGGGATCACAGGCGAGCCCCAACATATTTTTGAGTGCCAATGAAGCGGCATTAATGCACTTCTCTGGACTCATGCCGCGAATCTCCGAAATGCCAGCGGCGGCCATAGCAGTGGAGGCACCGATCTCCGCCTGACATCCAGCGGCGGCGGCGGAAAAAGTGGAAATACTGGCAATAACAATTCCTATTCCAGAAGAGGTGAGAAGACCTCTAATGATGGTATCTTCGTCTACACCCCAAACCTCTTGTATCGCCAAGAGCACACCCGGAAGGATACCGGCAGAGCCAGCGGTAGGAGCCGCAATAATTCGCCCCATGCAGGCATTGGTTTCCATAGTAGCAAGCGCATACACACTCGCCTTTTGCATTACTTCTGACATAAAGAGATCTTCTGTGGTTGCTCCCGCCATAATTTCGGCCTCTCCTCCTACCATTTCACTCAAAGATTTTTTTGGGTTCTTGAGTGTGTTTTGAATAGACTCTTTCATAAAATGAAGGCGGCTCCTCATATTTTCAAAAATTTCTTTTTCAGAATGTCTCGTGAGTTCTTCTTCAGCTTTGAGGACAATATCCGAAATACGAGAGTGCTTCGATTTTTCAAGAAGTTTGAGGAGCTTTTCTGCTGAGTAAAATTGAAAAGACATGGGAGTAATTACAAATAATGAATGGAGCCTGTCCGCCTGTGGCGGAAATTATGAATTTTAAATTTCAAATGACTAAAAACTACACAACATTTTTTTTCCTTCTCCATAGTGAGAAGTATGATTTATAAATCGAGCCCAATGCACACCAGGAAGCTCTTCTGTTTCAAAAATAACATCCCGTTCAAACCATTCCTTAATCTGAATGTCAGCGATAGATCGATTTTTGTATCGTGTTGTTTCAATATTAACGAAAGAAACATTTCTCTTATTGGCGGTATCCATAAGCTTGGAAATATCAAATTTGGTATTATCATATTCCACCAAAAGACATGAATAAGCTCCATTGATAGAAACAGGAACCTTGTCTATTTGAGTAATTCGTATTCTTCCGGCACCAATGGATTCACCGATGATAACCTGAGATCGCTCGTCATCAGAGAGCTCAAGCTGTACTGTATTGGGGTGATATTGATTTCCCAGATTAGAGGGGATGATTTGTACTTCCATTCCTTGTTTTTTTGCAATTGCACGTGCATTTTGAATATCCGGATCCCATGGCAACATTCCGAGAAGTCCACCGATGATTGCAATATCAGTACAATGACCAGCATAAACTTCACCAAAAGAACCATGGAGTTTTAAAATCGCTTTTTTTGGTTGCGGTCCAAAGATAATACGCGCCATATACCCCAGTTTGCATGCCCCAGCAGTATGTGAGCTGGAAGGACCTACCATGACGGGTCCAATGACATCAAAGACGCTCCAAGTGTCTCTCATAATTTCAATGAATAGATCCTCAAAGATTGTAACTTTGTTTTTTTTACGGTGCTACAAATTCAAGAAAAATTTGTGTTTTTTTTTGTGCAAAAGGTAGTATACATCTATGGCATCTTGTTCCCAATGCGCGGCTAAATTCAAAATTCTTGACTCGGATCGAGCTTTTTATACAACCATAAATGTACCAGAGCCATCTCTCTGTCCAGATTGTCGTCGACAACAACGCCTCGCACATTGGCCATTTGGAATGCTCCAAAAACGGACATGTGATTTTTCCGGAGAATCTATTATTTCTACATTCCCTCCTCAGGCACGTTTTCCAGTATACAAAAGAGAATACTGGTTTTCAGATAAATGGACACCGCCAGAACAAGAAATCGACTGGGATTGTTCATTTTTTGATCAGTTGTATGAACTCCAGTGTAAAACTCCGCATTTTCATCAGCTTGGAAAAAATAATCAGAATTGTGATTACGCTGATGACGTGTATTTCTCAAAAAATGCATACATGAGTAGATCTATGGTTCATTGTGAAGACGTTTACTATGTGTATCGTCTTATTCGTTCAAAAGATTCCCTCGATCTCACATACTGTTTTGACATGAATGAATGCTATGAATGCACATATTGTTTTGAGAGTTATAATCTGTACTTTTCTCTTCATTGCAGACAATGTCGCGATTCATATTTTCTCTATGATTGTCATAACACTCGTGACTCTTTCATGTGTTCAAATCTTCGTAACAAGCAATACCACATCTTCAATAAGCCATATTCAAAAGAAGAATATTCTTCCAAATTAAAAACTTTTCAACTCAACTCCCGAAAATTTTTAGAAAATCAAAAAGTAAAATTTCAAAAATATCTCCAAACGGAAGCATTCCATCGGGCACATTTCCGAATCCAGGCGCAGAATTGCACGGGAAATCATATCACCAAATGTAAGAATTGCTCAGAAACATACTTCTTGGAAGAAAGTGAAGATTGTGCGTATTTTCAGCGAGGATTGCAAAGCAAGAATTGCCAAGATGTGAGTGGACTGCTTACCTGCGAACTCTGCTATCAAGCATGTCAGAGTGTTGACCTCAATAATGTAAACTTTGCCAATTATTGCATGGACTGTCATGACAGTGAGTATATTGACCAATGTTATAGTTCTGAGAATCTTTTTGGGTGTGTTGGCTTGAAACGTCAAAGGTGCTGCATTTTAAATAAGCAGTATTCTGAGGAAGACTATAAAAAGCTTGTTCCAAAAATCATTGAGCATATGAAACAATATGGAGAATATGGAGAGTTCTTTCCCTATCGTTTTGCTTATAACGGTTTTAATCTGTCACTGGGAGCCTTTTATTACAATACAGAAACACAAGAATCAGTTCGAAGCAAAGGCGGATTTTGGGAAGAAATTCCTCAAAATGATGAGAAGGGTATTTCCGGAAAAGAGCTTCCAGATACCACACAGGAAATAACAGATGAATATTTGAAAGAGATTATTGCCTGTGCTCAAACCGGAAAAATATACAATTTTATCAAGCCGGAATTAGATTTTTATCGGCAGCACAATCTGCCGCTCCCCCAGTATTATCCGGAAGAAAGAAATCTTCAGCGATTCCGGCAACTCATGACCTTTACCCCTCGGGAAGTATCATGTCATTTGTGCAAGACACAAACGGTCACATATTATCCAGAGTATCTCAAGTATCAAAAAATACTTTGTGAGAAGTGTTATGTAAAAACAGTTGTGTAGTCATATGGCAAATTGACAAAACACACTTTTTAAAGTAGAAGGTCATCAAACTGTTAGGACTTTTATGACGAGAGAATCTGCAAATACTCCCACAAAAACTCATTCTACTGGAAACAGTGACCTTGCTATTACTCCTCCAACACCGCTTCAAGTCCGGCATTTAACCAAAGCACACCAATCATGGAGCAATGGGAATGGATTTTTGATGGATCATTATTCTGTAGACTCAGAACAACGCCGGGAAAACCTCATATTTCCCGGAATAGCAGAAGTGACATACTATGGAGACCCAAATGCGCCACTTGCCTGCGCTATTTTGGATCCCCACGGAGGCACCGCTTCTCTCAATGATGTGCTTCATTTTTTTCGTGTTGAAGCAACTGGATATTTGCAGGCATGTCGTGATGACTTTCATACGCTTTTGAAATATTGCCTCATAGAAGGAGACAGAGGAAGCACTCCAATTGCACACGAACTGGCAAAGGGAATTGGAAACGCGGACATTACTGAAAAAAAAGATTCTGTCAGAGCGGTTGTGATACGAGCTTTGTATCCTCGTGTCATAGACTCCAATCGGATGTTCCCGATAAAAGAAATTATTGATTTGGAAAAACACTGGCAACTGGTGGAACGTCTCATCAGAGAGTTTCACGATGTCTATATGCAGATCACCCATCACTTTTTGCAAGAAGTCACGGAAAATGAAGGACTCTACTTCAATCTTCATATGATGAATCCATATCATCCAAAAGGCCATCAGCATGGTAAAAAAGAAGTTGATTTTGTTCACATGGAGCCAGGAAAGATTGAGGCTCATGAGCAAGATTACACCGAAAAAATCTTTTGGACTCCAAAAAGCGAAAGAACAAATGTAGTTTTTACGATTGATTCTCATAAAAATCATCTTTCTCACCATCAGCTTGCGAATGAAATTCACGGAAGACTCAATTCTCTGGGGATCCCCTGCACTTTTGGATCTCCTGATAATCCTAAGGGAGCGTATTGGTACAGCGCAGAAGACATGGCTACTCAATTGGCGGAGCAGTACAGACGAGGAGTTTTTGTGGATTTTTTGAAGAGTGAAGTTTCAAGAGACCATCCTCATCATGTAGATTTTCATTTGCATGATTTTGTTATTGCAACAGAAAAAGTTCGTATTCTTTCCGATGCTTTACAAAAGGCATTTTTTGCATGCCTGGCTCAGGAGGATTTGCCGGTAAACGAAGATTCTGTATGAAGCCAAAATTTTAAAAATGATTGAATTGAGCAAAAGATATTTCCTCTCTACAATAGATAGGCTTTTTTAGATTTGTAGAATATATCTGAAAAAAATAACTCCTATGCAACGGCAATATAATAAAATGAAGGATGAATATCCAGATGCGATTTTATTTTTTCGTCTGGGAGATTTTTATGAAATGTTTGGAGAAGATGCCAAAGAGGCTTCCAAAATATTGGGAATCACACTTACAGCACGGCACAAAGACGCTCCTGACCCAGTGCCGATGTGCGGGATACCCTATCATGCAGCGGATAATTATCTGGCCAAGCTGACCAAGGTAGGAAAAAAAATAGCAATTGCTGAGCAAGTGTCTGACCCCTCTCTTCCGGGGATTGTAAAACGAGAGGTAGTGAGGGTGATTACTCCTGGAACAACTTTTTCTGAACAAGTGCTCGAATCCAAGGAGCATCAGTTTTTGGGAGCACTGGCAGAGCAAAGTGGAGAATTTGCCCTTGCTGCAAGTGATCTTTCCACAGGGGATTTTTTTGTGAGAGAGATAGACGACTTCGAAACGGCAAAAAGAGAGATCCGTAGGCTTGAACTTAAAGAACTCGTACTTCCAGAGCATTTATTTTCAAGAAACGATATTCAATCATTTTTTCCAGTGATTTCTACACAGCTTCCTGCTCGAGATCCCTACACACACCTTGTTGAACATTTTAGAACAAAAAATCTGAAAGGATTTGGAATTGAAGGAAAAAATCTTTGCGTTCATGCTGCTTCGCTCTTGCTGAGATTTTTACAAGATACTCAAAAGGGGAACGTGTCGCATCTAGCAGGAATAAGATGTGAAAAGAGCAAAGATTCTTTACATCTTGATGTAGAAACCATTCGTCATCTGGAACTCTTTATGGATGCAGAGGGAAGGAAAGAGGGGAGTTTGGTGCACACTATTGATGAAACAAAAACAGCTATGGGGGGCAGAATGCTCAGGCAATCAATCCTTCATCCCCTTCAAGATATTAAGCGAATTACTCAGAGACTTGAAGGAGTAGAAGATTTGCTGGAAAATCCTGCAGATCTCAAAGAGCTTCAATCTCATCTGAGGCAAGTGAATGATTTGGAAAGATTGCTTGCCAAGATTTCATGTGGCAGAGCCAATCCGAGAGATTTGGTCGCCCTCAAAGATTCACTAAAATCTCTTCCAGACATAGAGAAGTGTGTAAAAAAAATGAAGAGTAAAAAGATGAAGAGCTTTCGAAATGCTTTAAAAAATCATTGACCATTCTTTGTCTTTCTCGACTCCGATTGACATGCTCCATTACGGTATTCTTGCTCACCCCGTCAGCCATTCCCAATCTCCTCAAATGCATACTGCTGCATTCAAACACCGTGGTGTTGATGCAGTGTTTAAACGATATGATATTTCTCCAGAGTCATTGAATACATTTTTTGATCAAAACTTCAAAAAAGCAAGAAATATAGAAGGTTTGGCAGTGAGTATTCCTTATAAAGAGACGGTCATAGAATTCTTGGATAAAACAGATGAATCAGCTCAGAAAATTGGAGCAGTAAATACTGTATATTGGAAAGAGAAGAGACTTTGTGGAACGAATACAGATTGGATTGGTTTTTCTCAATCTCTCGCCGAGCAATATGATGTAGAGGCAAAAAAAGTTTTGATACTTGGTGCTGGTGGAGTAGCCAGAAGCATTATTTTTGCGCTGAGAGAACAAAGAGCAGATCAAATCATTATTGTGAGTAAAACTGAAAATTCCGCAGCAGGGTTGGCACATGAATTTGGAGTACAGTGGAAAAAACCTGAAGCCTTGCAACCTGAAGAATATCAACTCGTCATCAACACCACGCCTTTAGGAATGATGGGAAAGTATGAAAAAATATCACCGCTTCCTCAAGATTTTTGGCGATCACATTTGACAGCCTTTGACGCTGTTTATACTCCAGAAAAAACGCGGTTTCTTCGAGATGCAGAATTGGCAGGATCACGTATTATTTCTGGAAAAAATATGTTTCTCTATCAAGGCATGGAACAATTCAAAATTTGGATAGGGAAAAATGCTCCAGAAAAAGTAATGCAAAATGCAATTTCTTAGTTTTTGTGTATGGATATTTCTCAACTCGAGCAGCAACTTCAAGATGAAGGATATGCACATGTGTATGTATGGAGAGACGAGCCATACACATTGTACGCAGACCATACCCACCAAACAAAAACAGCACATGTTATTCTGCAAGGAGAGATGACACTTACTTCAGAAGGAAACACACACATATACGCAGCAGGGGAGAGGGTTGACGTGCCTGCAAACACGGTTCATTCAGCTCAAATGGGAGCAGAAGGATGCAAATATTTGATCGGAGAAAAATAAATATTCGTGTTCTACAAATTTGTTCATGAATAAAATATTTATTCAAAAGCAATTTTTATTAAGATTGAATAAATTTATTTTTAGAGAAAAAAAGCAATCTAACAGTACAAAAGCATTGCACCAGAAAAAGAAAACACAGATGAGGTTCTCACTTTTCTCTTGATTTTCCTCGGAAAAATCACAAAAATACCTTGGCTATGGACCTATAGGAACAAAGTCCAACTCTTGATTCTCAGTAATAGAATAAAAAATTTTGAACTTTAAAAACTTTATAACTCTTCACTTTCTACTTTTCTGGACCTGTAGCTCAGCTGGTTAGAGCGCACGACTGATAATCGTGAGGTCGGAAGTTCAAGTCTTCCCAGGTCCACCATTGTATGACAAATTAGCCTTCTCCAAAGCGGAGTAGGGTTTTTTGTATGTAAAGCTAGCCAATTTCCCATCTTTGATTGCCAGTTCTAAGAAGAGATTTTCAGCAATTATCCTTTTTTGGTCGAATGTAGCTTTTTCCCAGTAGGTATGGGCTTTTTGCATGTGTTCTAACCAATGAATCAAATCCTGAGTCCAAGCATGATTTGCTTGGTTAATATGATTCTCTTTTTCATTCTCTGAATCATACCGAGTTTGTAATTGTGCCATTTTCTTATCATGTTCTTTATTCATAGCTTTGATGGTCTTCTGATTTGGGCTTCTAAGCCTTCCAAGTGCTGCAGTGAACTCAGATGTCTTTTGGTCCATCTCTCTTCTAATATGCCCCTTATTTGCTGCTATGCGTTTTAAATCAGTTGCTCGTACCTGTTTCTTTATTTGGTGTTGTTTCTCTAGGCTAGCGAGATAATAAGTGAACTCTACTTTTGTGAGTTTGAATCCCTTTTTAATTATCTTACCTATTTCATTAAACAAAGCTGTTCCGGTTATTCCTTCATTTTTTGCCTTCTTACTTGATTGGCTGTGAGCCTTATTCGCTACACATGTAGGGTTATAACAGTAGTAATATGCATACCCCTTCTTATTTTGAGGAGTTAATGGACCTTCACAATGCCCACAAAAGATTTGCCCCCTAAATGGTAGGTCATCATGAGTTTTAGCTTTGATATTCGCCTTACTATCGTTTATTAGCTGAACTTGGTCATACACCTCCTTTAGAACAACAGGTGTAAATAGAATCTCAGTTCCATGGTCATCGAAGATAGTCCTGTCTGAAATATCTTTATTGCCCCATTCCATTTCCATCATTCCATAATAAAAAGAATCGTGAAGATAACCTTTACGACTTTTGTTCCCACTAAGCTTCTGTTTGGTCATCTTCCCTCGCTTACCCTTTTTGGTTATAAATCCCTTTTTATTTATTTCTGAAGAAATTCTTTCTAAGGAATATCCTTTCAATCTCAAATCAAAAGCCATTTGTACTGCTTCAAATTCCCCCATAAGCTCTCCATCGCCTTCATGAGGTATAGGGAACTTTACTCTTTTACGCTCACCACCTGAAAAGGTTTTAAGTAAGCTAGTGTATCCAAACTTATCAGCAAACAACCACTCTCCTTCATCGAAAAACCCCTTATACATTCCTCTTAGTACATTTTTACGAAGACGAAGGGAATAACCCATCGCACGTGCAAACTCCATCATGAGATATTCAACCCCTGTATCATCTTGATTAAAGTGATATGTAGCAAATTGGAAATCCATTATATCTCTATCCAGAAATTGCTGGATAAGAATTCCAGCCTCGATTGCATTCCTACTAAGTCTGTCTGGCGCCCATGCAAGTACTCCTAGAGATTTTTTACTGGTTTGTAGATGTTCGAGCATCTTCTTAAACTCACTACGCTTACCTGGCTTTTTTGCTGAGACTTCTTCTTCGTATGTTGCAACGATTTTAAGATTTCGTGATTGAGCAATATGTTCACACACCTCTCTTTGCTGTTCGATAGATACTTTATCTATACGTTCTTGCTTCTCCTCCTCTTCATCAATAGCTATTCCATTTTTCTTTCTTCTTTTTATTGAACGCCTAAGATACAGAATATAACCTTCTGCTTTTTCATTCTCATACTCATCTAAGAGTTCTCGCCAATCTAATTTTGCTTTATTGTTCGACATTTCATTGAGGTATGACTTAGAGCTGTTCTAATTTTAACATGTTGTCCTGAGTTAGTTAAGGTTTGTCACGTTTAAAATTAGAACCATGTTGAATGGTGATATAAAAAGCTCCTGAATGCTGCTAGGATTCGATTTACAGCACCTTGCATCCTCATTAGGTATATTTGTGTGTTTTCGGTTTGCAGAACAGCTAGAAGCCCAAATTATCCTTATGCATTTGAAGCTGATGGTTTATTGTCGTTCCTTGCGTCAATTAAAATAACATTCGGACTACCAGCAAGACCTAAATCGGACAATATATCTCTAACTTTAACCTCTTCTTCTTGGGTGAAAAACATTATCACCTTTAAGCTCTTTTTTGTGTCATTTGCTTCTTCGTAAATCTCAACTTGCTTTGCAAGATTTTGTCTTAATTTTGTATTTGACGCCAACTTAAATTCTACAAGCGTTTTATCTGCACTTCCTCTGGATACTTTAAAATCAACATCTCCCCTTCCGTTATTTACTTCGCGATTAACATCAGAAGGACTCCCATGCCAAACTAGCTTGTATAACAACTGCAGGTCTTCTTCCCGTTTAATCGGACTACCTTTAAGATAGAAAAACCTGTATCCATCATTACTCTCAATAAACCGTTTTAAGTAACTGACTCTATCCAATGATTCCTTATAAGTGTCTCCAATTAACTCATAAAATTGACTCTGAGAATGGAGTAATGGGACCAATTCTTTAATTCTTGCAATAAATAGCTCTTCTGCTTTCTTTACCTTTTCCGCACTAACTCCGACAGCTATATCACCTTGCTCCTCTTTTCTCTTAATGTAGTAATCAAAAAGCTCTGGATATTTTCTGATAGTCTTAATTGCAGCTTCTGATTTATCCTTTTTTGTAGCCTTTTCAGGTAGTTGAGATAAAAAGTAATTGTTAATTTGCCCTCTCATCTGGTCATTTTCTACACAATTTGGAATCATTTCAAAATCTGAAACTAAATCAGATTTGTTAATCCACGTATCATCTAGAGTTAAAATATCTCTAGGAGTAAGAAGCACATAATCTCCTTTGTATTCTGGTAATAGAAAGGTTTTTGTTTCCCATGTTTCGGTTTTGTAATTGAAGCAAACCTTTGCAACAGCAAAATTCTTTAAAAACTTCTTATCAATATGTTTCTTGGCAAATTCTTGAGTGTATTCTAATAAAAATTCTTTAATTAGATTTGTTGTAAAATCGCTGATATGGTCTTTGCCAACACCCTTTTCAATTAAACATAGCTTTTCTAAATGACTGCCTTGTGTAATTTTTTCAGTTCCAAAATCTCTAAAAATTCTATGTAGATTCTTATTCAAGGCTTGAGCGAACATATTTCCTAATCCGCTACCACGATTGCCTGATTGAGAATAGCCAAACCAATTTTGTGAAACCTCTGAAAATTTGTACCAAGCTGTAATCAGCCCCTTATCGATTCCACCTAAGAGAGATTTTTGTCGTAAAAATTGCAGATAATTTATAATATCCTTGTGCAATTGCTGATATTGCTTGTTCTTGCTATTGAAAAGCAAAAATGGGTCAATAAACAATGGCAAATCTGAAACTAAAGATATGTCTATCGCTCCATAGTCGCTTATTGTTTTCGACTTTGCTTGGAAATAGCCTGAGAAATAGCCCTTTTCACCACTCATCTTAATTTTTTAAGTAATAAACTTTTCTAGCAGATTTGTAAATTTTTAATCAAATAGACCGCCAAATTAGCTCGTGACCATTTCGCTTACTTTGCTAACAGGTGCTTTGAACTCAACATCATCAAATTCGTCGAAATGTTTTTCACCACATTTGATTTTCATACGCTCTGCTTCTCGTAGCTCATCAAGGTGAGTTGTTCCTTTACTTTCAGCAACAAAGTAAACCCTTTTGTCAGCTTCAAAAACTACTGCCCAGTCTGGATTGTACGAACCAATAGGGGTTTCAATTTTGAACCAATATGGGAGCTTGATGTAGAACTTTACGTCCTCATTTACCTCGAGGTCTTTAGCGAACTGGCTTTCGATCTTAGAATCACACACAACATAATCGTAAAGTGTTTTATCTGAGTTATTCACCTCAAACATGCTATCCAAATATCCCTCAAGCTCTTCGTTTTCAAATTGACGCATTTCCCACACCTCACCAGCAATCTTCTCGTACTTGATACCGTCTATCATCATTTTACGAAGAACGGTATTGATAAGAGTGGCTGCATTATCCATGAACTGCTGTGGATTCTTGAAAATATCTGACACTCTTCCTGATTCTTCAATGATTTTGAGGATAGTATCTTTTGTAAGTCGTGTTTTTCCCTGAATGTACCCTAAAATATCTGGGATGCTGGTCATTTTAACTTCGACCCTCTTTTCACGGACGCTAGTCAATCCTGTCTCAACTCCTTCTCTTGTAATATCTAGCCGTGCTTTTAGGCTCATTATCTTAGGAACGGTGATATTCATTGCCTCAAGCTCCTTTGAAGCTCTCTCAATCAATTCAGTGGTCTCATATTCAACCTGATACCGTGTTCTGTGCTGGATTTTGCTCCAAAGGTCTTTGAAATTCTCATCAAGCTGATATCCCTTCTTGAGTTTCACGGTTGTTCTTTTGGCTTTGTTTTTCACTCGTCCTTTGAAATCTACGCCACAGTCCTGCTCGATTTCAGTCTGCAAACTTCTGGCAAAATCTTCATAGCTTTCATTGGCTGTCACAGTAAGGATATTTACATTGTCATCAAATACTCGTACACCCTCCTGATTCACAGGTAGACGTAAACCGCGTCCGATTTCTTGACGTTTCTTTATGTCCGAACGGGATTCGTTTAGGGTACAGATTTGAAAAACGTTTGGATTGTCCCACCCCTCCCGTAGGGCAGAATGAGAAAATATGAACCGAAGAGGCTCTTCTATGGAGAGTAATTTCTCTTTGTCTCTCATGATAAGGGCATACGTATCATCATCAGCTTTTGTATTTCCTTTGGTATCTTTGATGAGCCCTTTTTTATCAGCAGAAAAATATCCATTGTGAACTTTAGCAACATCATGTGGTATGAGGTCTTTGTACATTGGATTTTGAACCATCTCATTGAATGCTTCTTCAAACCAGTCGGCGAATTTACCATTGAGGGCTTTTCCATCCTGATAGTCCCGATAGTTTGCTACACGGTCTATGAAAAAGAGGGACAGGACTTTGATTCCTTGCTCCTTCAACCGTTTTTCTTTCTCGAAATGGTTCTGAACAGTCTTTTTTATCTGAAATTTCATCACATCGTCATTTAATCCTCCTTTGGTTTGTCCGACGTAAAGTATTGAGCCATTACTAAACGCCACAGCCTGACCTGCTACATCAATCTCGTTTATTATGTAACCGTCTCGATAAACGTCTCTTTGACCTGAGACCTCGAAAAGGTCATCACCCACCTTGAAAGTAACTACTTTCTTGCTTACACCGCTTTTATCAGCTACATCTATCTGCATTTTTGCTGTGACTTTGGTCTTTTTGGCATCAACCGACTTGAGTTGAACGTATGCTCCATTATGACTTTCTTCGGTAATGACCGAATCCACTTCAATCTTTTTTACCAAACCTAAATCATAGGCACTTACTGGGTCGAGCTTGTGTACAAGATTGTAATGGTATTTGTGGGTAGCAGAGTAGCGAAGGGTGCAGAGAGGGTTAAGATTATCAATAGCCTTCTTCCTGATATCTGTTTCCATATTCTGTGGTTCGTCTACAATCACGACAGGTTTCACGCCTTGTATGTACTCAATAGGAATACCCCAATCGCTATCCTTGTAGATGATATTTTTACCTTTTTTGTCCTCGCTGAACTTGGCAAAGGAGTCGATGTTGATGACAAGGACTTGCAAAGCATTGGTAGTAGCAAAATTCTTGAGCTGTCCTCGTTTCTTGGTGTCGTACACGTAGAAGTCCATCTCTGGGTTTTCGTAGAGCATGTCAAAGTGTTCCTGTGTAATTTTGAGGTTTTTTACTACTCCTTCTTTGATAGCAATGCTTGGAACTACTATGACAAACTTTTTGAAACCATATTGCTTGTATAGCTCATGAATGGTTCGTAAGTAGACGTAGGTTTTTCCTGTCCCAGTTTCCATTTCAACAGAGAAATGCTTTCCATCTAGCTCTTGAGACTTTTCTAGTTCGTTTATACCTTGAATTGCTTGAAGATTCTTGAGCATTGTTTCTTCTGCAAGCACGAGGTTATTACCAACTACAAATTCGTTACCTATTTGCAACTGGTCTTCTGGAAGTGCTAGTTTCATCTCAAAGTCACCCTTGTTCAAGGGTTGTCCTTTGAATAGGTCTGTAGTAGCCTTGATGGCTTCTAGCTGGTATTCCTGTGTTGAGTCGAATTGTAATTTCATAGTATTAAATTATCTTAAAATCTATCTTCCCAGCTTCCATTTGCAAGACTGTATTCGTTTTGAGTTGGTCGTTTCCTCCGAACGCTTTATCGAGACAGATAGCTTTCTCAGGCTTATCAGCAAGGATTGCATCGACTAAATCTTGAGATAGCTTATCTTCAAGGCAAATAACCAACTTGCCCCCATCTAGTGAGTAGTAGACTTTTTTGTCTGCCTTTTTTTTCTCTACGTTGACATTCAAATCAAGCCCGCTCTTGAGTATTAGCTCGTAGAGGATATTGTCTTGCGTACTCTCTTTCTTCACATTATCAACAAATATGTTCATCTGCTCTATCAATTCCTTGTCGTTCTTCACGTCGGTTCTCCAAATTTTGAAATTGCTCTGGTCGAGTTTGAACACTTTGAATCCCGTATCTAGCTTATTGCCGTCTAGGTCCAATTGGCTGCCTTTTTCATCTGTTATTTTCTTGCCAGCACGTCTGATACGTTCTTTTGATATATCTGCAATGGTCTTGTAACCTGCCTCGTAAGCTTCGCTCTTCTCATCGCATAGCTCTGGAAGCTGGACTGATATACACTTACGGTTTCCTCCATCTTCTGCGTTCAAAGCCATAACGGCATGTGCTGTTGTACCTGAGCCTGCGAAGAAGTCGAGAACGATATCGTTATTTGATACTCCTTGTTGAATGAGTTGCTTTAACAAACTGACTGGTTTCGGAAAATCAAAAATCTTCTCATCAAAGATTTGAGAGACCTCTCTTGTTCCATTTGTTGTATAGCCAACGATTGAAGAATTAAGCACGGAAGAAAAACCTGTAATTTGCTTTCGTAAATCAGCAATAAACTTCTTTTCTCTTGGTCGTCCTGTTGGTTTTTTGGGGAATAAAATTCGTCCATCTTTAATCATCTCTAATACGACATTTTTCGACTTCGACCAGCCACGTTTCGGATTTGGTGGATATGAAACGCCTGTATTGGGGTCTGTTATTTCGTAATGAAGATTTGGTCTTTGGTTTTGAGTGGCTAAACCTGATAAGTCTATACTTGCCCAATCGCCACGGGGGTCATTATCTGGATTTTTGTACTTTGAAGTATCAATAGCAACCCCTGAAAACGAAGTTGCTTCAAAATTCCGAGAAAAGACTAAAACGTACTCGTGATCAATTGAAACGTTGCTTTGATTTCTATTGTCAGCATTCTGTCTTCTTTTCCACACAAATTTTGCTATAAAATTTTCTTCTCCAAATATCTCGTTCATCATCATTCTTAGATTATGAACCTCATTGTCATCAATGCTCACAAAAATCACCCCGTCTTTCCGCAAGAGGTTGCGAGCCAAGAACAACCGAGGGTACATCATGTTGAGCCAATCAGAATGATAGTGACCTCTATCTCTAGTATTCTTCATTAAACCATCGTCACGTAAGTTGCCATTGTCATCTTTTATACCAGCCTCCTGCTGATACCTTTCTAGGTTCTGCCTAAAATCATCATTGTAGATAAAATCGTTACCAGTATTGTATGGAGGATCTATGTAAATCATCTTCACCTTCCCATAATAGGATTTTTGCAAAACCTTGAGAACTTCAAGGTTGTCTCCATCAATGAAAAGATTCTCAGTCTCATTAAAATCTACCGACTCATCTTGCGCCGGCTTTAGAGTGGCTGTGGTTGGTTCTTGAATTACACGGAAGCAGTTACTTTTTCCAGCCCATGTCATTCCGTATCGTTCGCTATCCAAATCAACCTCTTCTCCAAGAGTTTGCTTGAGTTTTTGACAATCAACTTCACCTTCTGCGAATATCTCAGGAAATTTCTGCTTGAGAAGCTCCAAGAGTTCTTCTTGTGGGTTTATTGATTTGCCGTCCATTTTAGTATTTTTCATAGGATTGGTTGCTTAGTTATCTGATGTAGATGAGTCCTCGTCTTGAGGGCTTGATTGCAGATATGCGATTATGTCCTTTTTGTGATACCTGCGAGGGTGGGTAGTAGTTGCCCGAAAGGACTTCACAATACCTTGATTGTCCCATCTTCGTAATGTCTGCGTTGAAACATTGAGTATCTCCGCAACCTCCTGAATGGTGAGGATTTCTGGCTTGTCTTCTAGCATATTCAAAGAATTATGTAGGCGATTAAAGTTATACAAGTCTTTCATAGGTATCATATCAATTTTGAGAATAAAATCAATAAAGGGTAGGTGCTGAAACCTACCCACTATGGACGTAAAAGAAATGTTTGTGGGACAGTTGTTTTGACTTAATCAAAGCTTTTATTTAAGGCGTTTTTCAGACCTCAAAATTTAGGGGTTTTTGGGACAGTCATTTTTTCATACAATATGAGTAATTAACTTTTAACCTCAATCCTATGCAAATTTCCGATGAAAGAATCGAAGAGTTCAAACAAATTTACAAAAAAGAGTTTGGTAAAGAGATTAGCAATACCGAAGCCAGAGAGTCAGCTCAAAATTTATTGAATTATGTGAAGCTGTGCTATGACATGCACGCGAAGGAATGCAAACGTAAAGCCAAACTCAAAGATAATCCAAAAGGATTTCATTATGATGATAACGGTATCTATTCTTGTCCTATTTGCGGTAAGCAGATGTGCAATACCGAAGTTTGGTATGACGAATGTGGGCAAAAATGCTTGGACTGCCAAGATAATCTTAATAAGAAAAGAATTCCCAAATCCGTATTTAAGAATAGGGATAGCTGGTATTCATATTGGAGTCTCGAATCTAAGTTTGGATTGAAGAAGAAAGACGCTCGTAAGCTAGTAAAGGAAGGCAAGCTGAAAACCAGAACACTCAAAAACCGACAGGGGCATAACTACTTTGAGCTATTCCTGATAAAAGATAATCCGGTATTAAAGTAAGGCTTCAAAAAGTCTCACCATTGCTAAGGTATCCATCTCACAATAGGCCAGTAAGTCCTTGTAGAGCTTCTCATCTTTTGTCTGTGATACCATTTCAAACCACTTACAACTTGCAGTAGCTCCTTCTGATATCTCTAAATCTTGGTATGACAGCTCTGGCACAAGAACAGGAAGAACTTTTTTGATTGATGTTCTACCCTTAAAATCTGGGTGTACGAAGTATTGCTTGGTAAAGATATCTTCTAAATCATAAACTCGGCTATTAACTGATTCTAAGAAGCTTGCATATTCTGGGTGCATGAGCCCCATTTCTGTATTCCGTTGAGTTTCAAATGTTTTATGCCAAACCAATACTGCTCCAGTATCACCAATGTTTACCCTGAGACTTTCGAGCAAGGCTGGTACTGGGTCTGATAAATCTTTTTGCAAAAATTCATAATGCTTAGCTTTTTCTCCTTCCGCTTCAACTACATGTAGTGAGTACTGAAAGCACATTTGTTGATATGGTTTGAATCCATCGAAAAGTGGAATGGCTGGAAAGAATGACTCGTAATCCAGAAAGTAGAGTGGATATTCTAAACTCGATAATTCCTCTCGTATGGATTCTTTATCAATCATTGGCTTGCCTGCATGGGCTGCCGTAACTTGATTTTCCTGCTTTTCAGATAAGGGAAAGCCCTCAATAGGTATGTCTGTAATATCCAAGCCACCATCATCAAGAAGCTGAATGAGTTTCTTTTCTGAAATGCGACTAAGGTCATAAATTGAGTAATCTGGAATGTTCTTCCAGCAATGTGGAATGTAGGGGCATTGTTTAACCTGTCTCCTCTTACACTGTTTGACGATTTGAGGGGTAGGTTCTTTTTCTTGTGATTCAACCTTTAGAGCTATCTCGATATTATCTTTGGTTTCTGGCTCAATCTTTTTGACCTGTTCGGTGATGTCTTCAATCTTAAAAAGTTCTTTCGGATTGATTTCGCTATTTCTGACATATTCGTTATTGATATGTATCAAATTAACTTTTCCAACCTTAAATCCAGCTTTTTCAAACGCTATTTTTTGAAAACAGGCATCTGCAATATGGTCATCATCAACTTCCGTTGCACTTTTAACCTCGTTGATAACCCAGTATTGATTGGACTCGTCATATTCAAAAATATCTGCCATAGCCAATAGACCTTCTACAATAGCAGTAGCCTGAAAGATAACTTTTTCATCTGCATCTAGCAGAGCTTTAGTAGACTTGTGAGCTTCCTCATAAAATCCTTCTGCCAGCTTGCCTGTGGGGAATAACTTACGTGCATATCCCTCCACCTCATTTCCTTCTTCTATAGTCCTTTTACTGCTTATTGATTTCTCGGTTTGCTCAACCTGACCTTTTCGATTCTTAAAAAGCCACAGGAGTCTGGGGCATTGTAAGAACCTAAGATAATCGGATTTTGAGAGCATATTTAACTTGTTCCTTTTAATAAAAAATAACCTGCTCGGCTATTCATAGTTTACGTTTTTCCAGCGGTTTTGTAAAAATCAAAGGTAATTTTGTATCGTACTCTTTGGAATTTGTAGGATCTCTGCAATTTTTCGGATTGAATAACCTTTAGCTTTCAGTTCCTTGATTTTATCAACATCTACATTTGATTTTGGTCTACCAAGACGCTTACCTTTAGCCCTTGCCTTAATAAGACCTGCTTTGACTCGCTCTTGTATAATTTGTCTCTCGAAAGTTGCGAATCCAGCAATCATAGTAAACATCATCTGACCGGCTGGTGTAGTTGTATCAATGGCTTCCTGATAGCTTACGAAATCGACTCCCAGACTGTTAAAAGTATCGAGCGCATTGATTAACTGCTTTGTAGACCGTGCAAAACGGTCGAAGCGGAAACAAAGTACAACATCGAACTTTTTCTTATGTGCATCCTTCATCAATTCATTAAGGGAAGGTCGATTTTCTTTACTCCCACTCATTTCATCAACGTAGATATTGAATGTTTCCCAGCCTCTACGTTCTATATATTCTTTGAGTGGTATGAGCTGAGTATCAACATCCTGACCTTTGTCTGTGGTCGAAATACGTGCATAGATTGCGGTTTTCATAGGATTAAAGGTTAATGTTATTCAAACAATTTATTTTGTTTTTCTTCTAATTCAACTTTCTCTTTTGGCTTTGGCTCTGTCTTGTAAAACTCTGTAACAAAATCTTTGTACTGGCTTCCTCCGATATCATTTGCAAGCGTTGCACCTTCAGTCCAAAAGTGAGCCATTCCTTTGCCCATGCGTTTACCCTTAGCTGTGTGCTTATCGTATGCGAACTCAGGAATGGACATTTTCTCGGGTGTTTTGTAAAGACTGGTGTGATTGATGATGTAATGATGAATGAACTCATCTACCTCTCTGGACTTTCGTGACCGACAAAGAGCAAGAATTGCATGCGATACAAAGAGAAGACGTTCGTCTCTATCCTTTTTCTTTGCTTCTTCATAATTGGCTTTAAGGGAACTGATAAGGATTGCCATACCGTTATCAGCTAATCCAATATCTTCCGAAGCAATAACTGTGACACGCTTCCAAAGATAGGCATGGTATTTTTCTTCCATCTCCATCGCCCAGTACATTGCTTCCTCTTCTAATCCTCTACGAACAGACTTCTGGAAAGCAGAGGTTACTTCAAATAACGGATAGTCGTTCTTGGTTCTTAGTTGAAATTTCATAGGTTTGAAGGTTAAAACTTAGGTTACATTGAAAAGACGCCCTCTTTCGTAGGCGTAGTTTTTGGTTGTTCTAAGTAAACTTTAGCAGGCGGCAACTTCGAACGTAAAGCTTTTTTGGCTAACGGCTGTGCAAAAAACACGTTTTTGTTAGTTTTGGCAGATGGATTTTTGTCACTTTTGGCGTCTGGATAGGTTTGTTTTATTCATAGTTATTCTGGGTTGTTGAAATAGGTGAAAAAGTGCAAATAACTGTCTTTTCCAACACTTATCATTTTCTCAAAAACAGGAGTTTTTGTTTTGTTTTAGCCACAAACCCCATGTTGGGAAATTTTTAGGCTTCCGACACTTATTACTTTTTTCCTTCACTTTCCATACCTTCTTCAATCTCTTTGAATACATCATCAAGATTCTTGTATGAAGCTCCATACTCATCAATATCCTTCTGCTGCATATTGTATCCAGAAACAGTAACACTCCCGTCACCATTTACAGTTCCACAGGCAGGCTTGTATTGAAAACCTTCTGGCGCAAGTTCGGTTGTGTATCTTTTTGGTTTAGTCATAGAAATTGATAATTGTAGTCTTCTATCTCTATTATACTATCTATTACTATAAGTTCTAGTCCCCCTGAGGTTATGGATAATAATACCCATCAATTGGCGATACAACGGGTTGCGGGATTTTTAGCACAAAGGTATTCTGACAGTAGGCAGTAAACCCATTGACTAAGGTAAGCACTTTTCTATCTAGTCGGAATAGGTCAATAAGCGGTTCTAAGATTTGTGCAACTGCTCCACCATTCGACTCATCTGCTAAAGCGGATTCGCTCATGGTTTCCAACCATAGAATCGTTTTTATCGAGTCGAATGTCCTGAGCTTGTCGAAGGGCAGTTTTGTTTTATGGTTTATGTAAGCTATTTTCCGTGTTTTACAAAAAAGAGGTCATTTACTGACCTCTTTTTTATCCCTTTTCTCTTTTCCCCAAAAGAGAAGTATGCTTAGTTGGTATCGCTTTGGTCGTTTGGTCCTTTAAAGCGACCACCCTTTCCTCCGTGTCCATGTCCATGGCGCTTGAGTTCAAGTTCATCAGCGATTTTCCGGGCTGTTTCTTTGTCTCCATTTTCTCTGGCTTCGTGGAGTGCCTGAAAATCACTAAAATTTTCTGTGGTCACCTTCTCTGCAATCTTACTGTCTGATCCCACTATCGAGATCCAAGCGTTGTAATCTCCATTCTGAACTGCTTCTTTAGCAGCAGCGCGTTCTTCTTCAGAAAGTTGAGATCCAAAACCCTTGTGTGAGCGTCCTGGCTTTTTGAGTCCGAGCTCATCAGCAATTTGCTGAGCGGTTTCTCGATCTCCATCTTGTTTTGCTTCGTGAAGAGCGATGAGTTGAGCAAATTTATCTTCGCTATCGATGGCTTCTGCGAAAGGACCATCTTCTCTTATTGCTTCTTGAAATGCGGCATAGTCTCCAGATTCAAGAGCCGCTTTCACTTCTTCAGAAGGTCCACGGTGGCCTTTCTTATAAGCTTGGCGAAATTTCATAAGGTCCCCCATGCTGATATCATATTCTTCAAAAAGTGCTTGTACGGTTTCTTTGTCTCTATTTTGCATAGCGGTTTTGATTTCGCTTAGCTGGTCTGCTGTGATATTAAGACCAAAGTTTTCAGGGATGATTTCCTCCTGAGCTGACACGCTCATGCCGGTGATAAGAATTGCCATCATGATGATGGCAACGATTCCAGTTCGGAATAATGTAAATGCTTTCATAGTAAAAATAATTAAAAGAAAAAAATATATGAAGTGGGCTAGTCCACCCCTTGATACGCATACGAATTTTATTCCTTTCAAAAAATTATTTTCTTTCCTGAGGAGGCAGAGGAATGATCGGTTCTTCTCCTCCTTGAATCCTCATCATCTCCATCAAGTGTTCTTCAGGGCGTTCTCCATTTTTTCGGAATGGAGGCCGATGTCGTTTCCATGGCAGAATACGATTTGCTTCAAAAGTACTGTCACTGGTTTTTGTTCCTATCAGTTTAATCTTTCGTCCGATCAATTTTTTGTCCGTCCTGATTCCTCTATCCATGGGGCGCTTTAAAATGAGGGAAACTTCCCATTTTTTTTCTCCCAAATCTTCTAAAATAAGAATGGTCTCTTCTGTAATTTCTACAATAGTGCCCGCCAGGAGTCCATCTTCAGGCTGGGACCACATTTCTGTTTGATGATGTTCAAACATTGTATATCCCGGTATACGTTTTCCGATTGAATGTTCAAAGTGCTCAGCTCCACCAAAGCCATAAGCAATCCCCCCCAAAATGATGCTTCCCAGTACATTAGCACTGACTAGTTTCCAGAGAGGAAACCGATATCCTTTTTTGGTGTGGCGGGCCCCGTAGAAAGCGAGTCCCAAAAAGATGCCAAAGAAGATACCCCAAAACACTAAAAGATGAGTGATGGCACCACCGAATCTCCCTCGTGTGACATGCTGCAAAAGTTCAAAGTCTGCCTCGGAGAATACAAACAGGATTACAGAAAATGCGACAGCTCCAATCAAAAGAGCGCCAGCAAAAAGACCCCAGAATGAACCGTGTTTTAAAAGGAATTTCCAATGTGGATCTGGTTGAATCTCTTCTTTTTTGATTTTGCCGGCGATGGATTTGGAGAGTTTTGTCATGTCTTAAAAAGAAATATGGTTACGGGTAAGGAGTTCATAAAAAGTTTTCTTTGCCCGATTTAAAAGTGTAGCGACAGTGCCGGGAGGAATGTGCAATATATCAGAAATTTCGTCATAACTTTTTTCTTCTAAGAAATTTAAAATTATTACTGTGCTATATTTTTTTGGCATCAGATCAAGCATCTTGTGAATTTTCTCTGAATTCAGTTTTTGATTCAGTTCTTCAGGAATATCAATCTTATCGGGCAAGTTCCCAAAAATTTCTTCGTTCCATGCTGTTTGCTGTTCAAGTCCACGAGATTTTGCTTTTCGAAATTCTGAGATTGTCTGGTTATGAGTAATGCGATAGATCCAACTGCTAAATTTTTCAGTAATATCAAAATCATTCAGATTTTTCCAAGCTTTGAGAAATACTTCTTGTAATATTTCTTCTGCTTCTTCTGGAGAGAAATGAGAAATGCGAAGAATATATCTTAGAAGAGGGTTTTCATATCTCTGTACGAGGCATTCAAAAGCAGCAATATCCTGAAGCTGAGCTTTTTCTGCAATTTGTTCGTCGGTGAGGGAAGCAAAAGAAGGAATAGTCATTATTTTTAGATACGCATCTATTATATCTTTTCTTTCAAAAAAATGAGGTTACTATATTTTTTTATATTTTTGAATTTACATTTGTAATAGCATATCATTACGAGGATTTTTTATTTTTTGACTCTGGGCAGGAAGTATATGAAAAAACATGAACACACACATCACAAAAGACTTTGGTGGCATAAACCAGATTTTCGTGATCCTGATGTAGAAAGAAGGGTTTCATGGCTTGAGCTGTTTTATGACCTTGTTTTTGTAGCTCTCATTGCGCAGCTTACTCATCACCTCGTTATGCATCCAGATCTCAAGGGACTTCTGGTCTTCGTTTTTCTTTTCCTACCGGTTTGGTATGCATGGCTGACAGGAGCGTATTATTTTGATGCCTTTGAGACTCATGATTTGAGCATTCGCGTATTCACCTATATCCAAATGATTGCTGTTGCTGGTATGGCGGTATTTATTGGTGGAGCTATGAATGAAACCAGTATCCCATTTGCTATTGCCTACATCATGCACCATGGATTTAGTACTCTTATGTTCTTGCGTGCTGGCAGACATAATATGAACATTCCACACATGAAGAGTGTTGTACAAATACCTGTGATAGGTTTTGGTCTCTCCACGACACTCTTTATCATTTCTATTTTTGTTCCACTCCAGATACGTCTTGTTCTTTGGGGTGTGGCATTATTTGTTGACCTTCTTACCCCGATTGTTTTTGCTCATATCATCAGTAAGAGAGAAACGTCATTTGGTTCAACGAGTGCAAAAATGAGAGAACGCTTTGGTCTTATGTCCATCATTGTTTTGGGGGAACTCGTGATTGGCGTAATTACAGTAATGACTGATCAAGAAATTCTGAGTACTCAGCATATTGTGCTGGGCATGTTAGGCGTGAGCATAGCTTTTGCGGTATGGTGGATATATTTTGACACAGTTGCTCGCCGAACGGTAAAGACAAGTCTTTGGTGGCGTCAGCTGTGGACGTATATGCATCTCTTTGTCTTTGCAGGAATCGCTGCGGCAGGAGCAGGACTTATTATTATCCTTGAGCATGTTGGGACTGAAGAGACTCTCCACGGATTATGGCTGCTTCCGGGATCTCTTGGAGTGAGTTTGATCGCTATTGGGCTCATGGCACCTTCTTTTACTGACGAAACACAAAAATTGATGCTCGCTCCAAAAAGTTTTTCGTTCTTAAAGATGTTAAAAATACTCATAGGAGCTGGACTCCTTGTTCTTGCTTTTTTTACTCATGCATTGGGAATAATGACACTCCTTATCGTTATTTTAGGATCCTTACTCCTTATAATTGGCTACCTCTTTTATCTCTGGATTGAAAGCACTGCTGAGCAAGAGCATCAGGCACAAATTGCAGAAGAAGGAAGTAGGTAAAATATTTCCAGAATCTTAAAGTCTAAAATGAGAGGTATCCCTTTCTTTCTTTTATAAATTTTTATGGGAACACCTGACAAGCTCCCAACAGCGGGCAAATTGGATGCGGAGGAAATAATGGCAGTAGCCATAGAATGGTTTCGGGCATTTAATAAGCATGACATTGAAGCGTTATTGAGCCTTTATGCTGATGATGCAGAGCATTATAGTCCAAAATTACAAAAGCATCAGCCAGAAACACAAGGTTGGGTCAAAGGAAAAGACCAACTCAGAGAATGGTGGGAAAGCGCGTTTGAAAGACTCCCAACACTACATTACGATGTTCAACAATTGCGAGTAGAGGGGAATAGAGTCAATATGAAGTATGCAAGACAAGTAGATGGAGAAGCAGATATGGAAGTAACAGAAATTTTAGAGATACGGGAAATACAAAATACACTGCGTATTGTACTTTCACGTATAACAGATCAATTATAGGATATTTTTTTGACAAGTCGAATATTACACTGTTATACTTGGGATTGAGTTTTAAAGGCAGTTTCCTAAAAAGTTATCCAGCTTTCTTATGACGAGAGAATCCCCTGCTACCGAGACGAAGAGCATTCCTGTGGATGAAGAAGATCAGAATTGTGAAGATTCAAGAGTCAATGGTGGCGCTGAAGATGTAATGAGAGGTGTAAGGCGTGAACTGGCTAGTGTAAGGCGTGAACTGGCTAGGCAACGACCTATTCCACCTCCTGTTCGACCTATGAGAGGAGGACTTTCTCAGCAAGAAAAAAGGCAGGAGGATCTCACTATGAGAGGAGGAGGACTTCCTCAGAACAAAGATAGGCGGAAGGGTCTCACTTTCTATGGCACTGATCGCCCAGGCACTGGAATCGGAGGAACTATAGGCCATTACTAGCAAATAGTTTTCAGAGGATGTGTATTTTCTTTTCTCTTCACTATTTATTTTATGGCTTACTGAAGCTACTTTTCTTACTTACCCAAATCTAAGCTTTAAGCCTATAAGAAACAGCGTCATCATCAAGGTCAGACTACTCATAGCGACTAAGGACGGACTTCCAATTTTGATACCATAAACAATCCAGAGGATCTGTCCTGAGAGATTGATAAGGGTCCAGGCAAGGGCGATATCTTTGGTTGATTTTGTTCGCCAAGATTTAAGAATTTGTGGAAAGAGTGATATTGCGACCAATATCCCAGCGAGAAAACCAATAAGTTCTGCAGATTCCATATGTTTCAAGTTTATAAATTGGTTCTATTGTACGACAGAGCATTCTCTCTTGAGAACAGAAAATGTTTATTTTTTCCTCAGGTTTTTCAGGGGAGTTTGCATATTTTTCTTTATTAAACTCTCTAGCGACTTCATTGACGCTATGAGACAAAAAACGTATTATCCACAACGCTTTTTTTGAGAAAAATGAATACTATTTTCCTTATTACACAGCTTATTATTTCTGTATTGCTTCTCGTTGCTATTTTGCTTCAAAACAGAGGAGAGGGACTCTCTGGTGCTATTGGTGGAAGTGGTGGCGGTGAATTTTTTGCCGTTCGCAGAGGAGCAGAAAAACTTCTTTTTCGGGCAACAGTGACGCTCACGGTGCTCTTTTGCCTCAATGCACTTGTCGTTGCATTCTGGCCACAGATAGAAATCTTGTTTGTTTAAAACAAAATCATGAAACGACTTTTTTGGCATTTTTCAAAGTCACAAAAAGCACTTCTGGCATTCTTTGTGCTCATTTTTCTGATCTCTTTTGGAGGGCTTATTTGGCGATTTTATGAAGAAAATACGGTTGCATACTCTGCAGAAGGAGGCACCCTTACAGAAGGAGCAGTAGCGATTGTAGATCAAAACTTTTTTCTCAACCCATTACTGGTTACGGGAAATAACAAAGCGACTTCTGTAGAGGCAGATATTGCGCGACTCATATTTGCGGGCCTCATGCGGTATGACCCATCTACCGGTACGATAGAAGACCATCTCGCAGATCATACTCTTTCTCCTGATAAAAAAACCTACACCTTTACTCTCAAAGAAAACCTCACATGGCATAATGGAGAGCCTCTCATTGCTGACGATGTGATATTTACCTATAAATCTCTGATTCAGCACCCAGATTTCCCCAACAAGCTCCTGAATCATACATTTAAAGGCGTAGAAATAGAAAAAGTAGATGATAAAACAGTTACATTTACTCTTCCTGTTCCCTATAAATTTTTTCTCACCAACTTTACAATTGGCCTTGTTCCTCAGCATTTACTCCAAGAAGTTCCGGTAGAAAGCCTGCAATACGACGTTTTCAATCAGGACCCCATTGGAGCCGGACCATACCGATTTCGTGGAATTGGTTTTTCGGAAGAATCTCCTATCACAACTATTTCTTTAGAAGCATTTCCGGAATATATTTCTGGAAAGCCAAAAATTTCATTTTTTGAGTTTCAGCTGTTTCCAAATGTAGACCTGATGGTAAACAATATTTCCAAGCTGGATGCCCTCCATCCCAAATTGAAGTCTCAATATGAATTTTTGGAGGACGACAAAAACTTTAAGCCTTTGAATTTTATTATTCCTCAATACGCAGCTGTATTTATCAATATGGATTCCCCAAAGCTTTCTGGAGAAGAAAACCAGAAGGTGCGGTTGGCTTTGCAATTGGCAACTGATAAAGAGGAAATCCTTAAAATTGTTTCTGGAAAACGAATAGACACCCCTCTCCTGGAAACAGATCTTTCTGAGTGGCTTTTTGAGTTTGACACCGAAAAAGCAGCAGGCGCCTTAAAAGATTCTGGATGGCTTCTTCCTGAAATACCAAAGTCTTCCTTAAGTGAAGAGGAAGATCTTCCCGATGATGATTCTCTTGATGAAATTCAGGATGAACAAGATAATCAGGATGAAGATTTGGAAGAATTAGAGAATGAAGAATCTCAAGACGCAAATGAAGACACACCTTTGGAAGCAAATGCAGAAGACTTGAAATATGTATTCCAGCCGGTCATAAAAAATAATCAACATGTTCAATCTCAAGAAGCCGATTTTCTTTTGGGATCATTTCCGGAGGGAACTCAAACGGTTCGAGTAAATGGATATAATCTCCAATTGTTTACTCCAGAAAAGCAACGATTTTCATATAAACTCAATTTTGAGATCGAAACCATCACAAAGGGGAAAAACACATACACTGTAGAATTTTTTGATAAGAATGGAAAAAAACTAGATGAAGAAGTAGTAACGTTGTATGTGGATGAAGATGCCAAATCTGCGTTCTTTCAAATATTTCCTTCAGCTGCAGCTGCTGGTGGAGATAAAGCTCCAGTTGTTCGTCAAAATGAAGAAGGAGAAAGGCTCTCTCTTCGAATGACTACTATCTCATCTCCATCGTTTTATCCTGAAGTTGCTACTGCCTTAAAATCTCAGTGGGCTGAGGTAGGAATAGACATTGAAGTAGAGATATTAGATCAAGAAAAATTTGTTGAAGCGGCTATCATTCAAAAGGACTATGATCTCTTGCTTTACGGGCAAAACCTAGGCTACAATCCCGACGCTTTTTCATTCTGGCACTTCAGCCAGGCTGATGAGGGCGGGTCCAATCTCTCAAAATATAAGAGCTTTGAAGCAGGGATTCTTTTGGAAGAGATCCGCCAGACCCACAATGAGGAAGAAAGAAATGAAAAACTCTCTCAACTCAGAGAAATCATTAAAAAAGATGTACCAGCAGTTTTTCTCTTCAGTCCTTATTACACGATGCCGGTCAACTCAAAGGTGCAGAACCTGGAAGTTAATTACATAGCACTTTTTCCTGACAAGTTTTCTAACGTCGAGGATTGGCATATACGTGAGAGTCGGACGTTTGTACCAAAAAAAAATTGGCTCAGTTTTGTTCCTTGGCTCTTTACTTCTTTTAAAAATACATTTTTCTAATTTTTGTCTTTCCATATGCAAGTTATTCTTCTTACAGATGTAAAAAAACTCGGATTTTCAGGAGATGTAGTAGACGTCTCTCCTGGATATGCACGTAATTACCTTTTTCCAAAACGTTTTGCCACCAGTGCGAATGCACCAGCACTTTCTCATGCGAGAAAAATACAATCCGAGCGCATAAAAACACAAGAAGAAGTACTGCAAAAGGCACGAGAGGTGGTGTCACAACTCAAGAAGATCACCCTGTCTTTTTCTAAAAAACTTACCGCAAAAGGACATCTGTATGGATCTGTAGCAGAAAAAGACATCGTTGCAGAACTCAAAAAATCTCAAAAGATCGAAGTTTCAGTTGATCAGGTGAAAATGAAAGAACATATCAAGGAAGAAGGGTCGTATACTGTTCAACTTAATCTTGGAGAAGAAGTAGACGTTTCTATAGCGGTGGAAGTACGAGGAGAAGAAGCACAACCAAAGAAAGAAACAAAAGCGAAAAAGGTGGCGAAAAAAGTTGTGGCGAAGAAAAAATAGACAAGTGTTTTCTCTCAGCAATTTGCTGCCGTATACTCTTTTCTGAGCCATGAATCCGTAACTCAAGGGCAAGAGAGGAGTTTCGCATAATGGGATTGAGCGTTGGAGTGAACATAAATGAGTTGCGATTTACTTCCATTGCATTATAGTATTTCCCGAGCATTGGACCCGTAGCTCAGTGGTTAGAGCAGTCGGCTCATAACCGATTGGTCGCTGGTTCAAATCCAGCCGGGTCCACCAAACAGGATTTCCCCTTTTCCGACTGTCGGATGAGACGGTAGAGAAGCGAGAATCGAGCGGTTCGAAGTCCTGAATCTCTGTGATAGGCAATAGGCGGAGTGAAGACGAGTTTCTGGATAATCTGGCGACGACTCAGATCGCTGTTTTTCCAGGTTCGCACCGGGTTTTGCAGAATATCTCTGCCACTGGTGAGGAGTGGTTCAAGAGTGTATTGCGCTTCATCGCTTCTTGCTGTTGCCAGCTGGTCGAGTTCGGCTTGCAGGGTCTCGATTCGTTCTTCATAGATCTGTCGGACAGCGGGAGCTGAAGCACTCTGCAAGGCATCAAGACAGGAATCGATCTTCTTCTGGATCTGAGGTTTTGCTTTCCGCCGTGCGGTTCGTATCTGTTCCCGTGTGGTCAGTCTGTTCTGAAAGGCATCGGTCAGCACGGCTTCGAGGAGTCTTACAGAACTTGCAGAAGGCACGGCATCGTGGAGACGATCAAGAAACTGGTCCTCCATCTTCTCTTTCCGTAGATTGAAGCATCCGGGATTCGGGCACCCGTAGTAGGCGTATCGTTTGCTTCGTCCTTTGGCCCAATAGGAAGAGATCTGCCGATCACATCGAGTGCATCGCAGAAATCCTCGCAAGGGAAATTCTTCCCGTTTCTTGAGACATCTCACTCCCTTCGTTTTCTTCCGGTGATCGAGTCTGCTGAGAATCCTTCGATACGTTTCTTCGCTGATAAGAGCCCTATGAATTCCCTTCACCCGCAGATTCCATTTGGTGCAGACACACCAGCCGGAATAGATCTCATTGCTGAGCAATCGCCGTATGGTTTCTGCCGGGAATGATCGGTGTGTTGACGAGCGCCGGAAGCGCCCTTGTTGTTGGAGAAAGCGTCCGACACTCCGCTGCGTGGGCAGTTCTCCAGAAGCATATTGCTTCAAAGCCTCCGTCACGGCATCAGACGCCGGTACATCTGGAACAAGAATCTTCTGCCCTCGTTTCTTCCCATACCGATATCCGAGTGGGGGACCGAAAACCCAGTACCCGGCTTGAAGGCGCGCCTTCATCCGACGAATGACCTGCCGTCGGTTCTGCTTGCGTTCGAGTTCTGCTGTCGCCGCAATGACCGTTTCTACAAACGCCCCTTCTGGAGAATCATCAAAGCGGAACGTGGGACAGAGGGGATAGGCATTTCTCACCGCCAGTTCCTGCCGAAGTTTCAGGTGAAAGACCGTGTCGCGGGCAAATCTCTTGATGTCGTCAAAGATAACGGCATATTTCTTCTCTTCCTGTTCTTCGAGGAATGCAAGGAGCTGACAGATCCCCGGCCGTTTCCAGAAATCGCCTCCTCCCGAAGCATCATCGGTAAAAACACGAGCAACCGTAAACCCTTGTTCCCGAGCGTATTGCCGGCAGGTGGTTTCCTGTGAACTGAGCCCATGTCCTTCACGAACTTGTTTCTGACTGGAGACCCGGCAGTAGAGCACAGCGCATGGCACTCGAACAAGGGGAGAAAGATTTTTCCAATTTCTAATATCTGCAGTGCGATCACTGTAATCCTCCCTTCTCCTGCAGATCAAGGAGTTCTTCGGCAAGAAGGTACAAGCTCGCCAGCATTTCTCGGATGTCTTCGTCCGACAAGGGGTCTGCATCAGAACCGAGGATCTGCCGTGCTTCGGAGACCGTTACTGCCATCAGAGGATCGAGAAGGAAAGAAGAGGAAGCGTATCCTCCATTCTCCGATGACACGGCATCGTGTCCAGGTTCTCAGTTGCCGATCGTGAAGCCGAAGAGCCGATATCTGTTCTCATTCTCGTCACCGGAATCAGAACCCGGACAGCAGGAAGAGGCGGCATGGCCGCCGGTGGGCGTGTGTGTGAGCGGTGTGTGCTCGGGATGCCGCGCTGCGGCACCGAGGAGCAAGATTGCAATTGGGCGGCCCCGAGCACAGCTCTGCCCAATTGCTCTGGAAGCCCTGCATTGCCGGGCTGCCTCCGGTGTGTGGTCTGCCAGGGGCGGGGGCGGTGAAGAAGGGGTATGCCCTCTTCGAATTCCTTGGAGAGTAGTACAGGGAAGATGTGTGCAAGATGGCGAGGTCAGTCAGTCGATGTACGCTCCCTTTGAAAGTGAAGCGGTCCGCAAAGATCAGTCGACGCTAGCGACAAACAATAAGAAGACGCATCGTGCCTATTCCACCAACGCCGCATTTATCTGTAGCTTGGAGCGCGTTAGATCCGGCACCAAAGTCTAAAAAAAAGACTGTTGCTCTTTCGCTCCTCGATTTGCCTATGTCTGCGCCTGCCTGCTTCTTCCTGTAAGATCAGGTTATTGATACTTGCTTGAATTTCCTCCCTGATCATCGTCTCGTGTCCCGTGGCCAAGGGCACAGTCGGTGCCTGTGACGGAGATTCCGTTTTGAGCTCTTCCGCTGCCGGTTTGTGTTTTTCGTATTCGACCAAAAGTTGCTTAATATGTGAAAAGAGCTTATCAATGATAAGCTTTGTTGTCAAGGCAACTTCATCTTGAGGGCTCTCTCCTCCACGAACCCCACCATTTATTTGATGCAAACTACCCATCTACTCCGCCTGTGTTCATTGATACCCCCTTTTACGCGTAGAGAAACCCGCCAACAACACTTATAAGGACTAGGAAAATGCCTCCCGAAAAGAAAGCTCGCGCTCTTCGTCGAACTACGCTTTCGACCCAACAATTTTCGTCTGCCAATTTCAAGGCTATAGTGTACTGTTTAAGGACCGCCATTTGCTCCAAGGGTGCAAGCTCATTCCACACTTGATCCTGAAGCATTATTTCTTGGCGATTATAGAACGGTAGTTCGTCCTTGTTGGAGTCGCGGCTACCTTGTCTCCAAAAAGACAACGTCAAGAGGCATACCCCAAATAGACAAAGCCCGCCAACAACCAATAGTCTCCCTATCTGCCATTCTGAATTTAGAGGATCTCTAGAAGAGAGAAAATTTCCGCAAACGGCGATCGCGGATAGTGAAGCGATCCAAAGAGATCTTAACTCAGAAGAAAGCTTTCCCGATATTTCTGTTTGAGCTTCCCAGCATCGAATCGACTGCTCTATCAAAATTCTGGATGGATATTCAGGCATCATGCTTCCTCAGAAGACCTGACACCAAATTCGGGGAGTGCCAGACGCTCCTCTACAGCTGCCACGCATTGCTTCGCCCTCCGTAAAGCTGGCGTGCAGTCGGCGGGTGGTGGTGTCGAGCCTGGGAGCCGGAGCCACCCAAGAATCTCATAAGGAGTGCTATTCCCCCTCGGTGGCATGTACCACTTCCCATCGGCTTTTTGCTCAATGCTAAGTCTAGCGACACCATCAAACGACCAGTTCTGCTCAATAATGTGGACAAGCATTGAGTCCCGGTCAAAACCGCTCACAATTGCAGCGTGACCGATTTCCGTCCCTGGCCGGCCAAAATCTAAGATGTCACCCTTTCTGGGAGGCGTTCCAGCATCTCCATTCTTGTATGCTTCAAGGCCAAATTCGCTTGCCTTTCCAAAATAGTCGCCACCATTAGCAATCCAGCCTTCGGTACCAGAAACTCCAAGAGCCTCGGCGTAGTAACGGTCGATGAATTCCACGCATTGATATTGGTTGCCATACGTCCCTCGACCGCCACACGACACCGGCGAAGGTATGACTTCGTTGGAATAGGCAGCCACACCATCGAGGCGAGCCATTTCTTCATGGCACTCAGGTGTTTCACCGCTGGCTAAGACCGGAACGGTTGAAAGAATCATGACGATTATTGCCTGACGATTTCCGTTCATTTGCTTCTCCTCTTATTCCGCTACTAAGGTTCTCGAGATTTCGACCAGAATCCGATGTAATTCGTGATCTCCAAACTCATCGTATAGATCTGGGTTGGGGTCTTGAGACAGGTTTACCGTAAAGGCGATTTCTCTGCTTCTATCCAAAATAAACGTTGAAGGGTAGGGTCCGAAACGCTCGTCACTCACATGATTGGCGGGGTCAACGGTCAGGAGTTCATTCCCATTCGCGAGTACCTCTGTTCCGTGGTGTCTGGCGAGGAAATCTAATTTCGGATTAATCTCGATAATCGTCTCAGCTTCCGTTGAGTGCATTGACAACACGAAAAAATAAGGCGATACGCTATCGACCGCATCGGATATATTCACCTTTGTTTGATTGACATGGCTACCTTCGGTAATCACGAGAGGAAAGTCGAAATCTAAGACCGGAGGATAAAAAAAACTGAACCTATCTCCTTCTAACGGAATCCAGTTCTTTTCAACCAAATTCAACTTGGCCGGCACCGGTCCCGAGTACGTCCTTCCTTTCCTTCCAGGGCGATACTCACGAACATGGAAAGTCAGATCGACAGTGGCATGTATGTCATCTTCAGGGACGAAGAACGAGATCTCGTAGATGATCTCGTCACCCTTCAATACCTCGATCGGGCTATTGGGCTCGATATGGGTGATGTAGGACTGACCCTCCGAGCTGACCCACGGATGAGTACGACCAAGATCTCGTGTGGCCGTGCATGTAATCGTCTCGGTCATCTCGTGGCCGAGAACCGGCTCTAGTTCCAACTTCCTCGGCTCACATTCCATGGCCGGCTTTGCGCTCAGCACTCCTGAGAACAGGGTGAGGATGAGTCCGCTGGCGACAATTGCGAGTTTTGTCATGTTGTTTCTCCAAGAAAACAGGTCTGGAATTGGTTGCTTTGCGGCATCGGTTATCTCCGTAGATGGCATCGTAGGATACAATGCGATGAATTGTCAATTCAATGGCGAAACAGATTTGCATCATGGCGGTAGGATAAACTCCGCCATATGAGTGATGAGCACACAGACACAGACCAAGAGCCGGTCGAAGAGTTGTTCCCGGAACTCAGTGAAAAGGAGCTGCAGCTATTGGCGCTTCTTCTGTTTGATGATCTTTCGCAGGCAGAGTTGGCAAGGCGACTGGAAGCTGCTGGTCAGACCGGCGATGATCCAAGAGGGGTCAGCCAAGCCACCGTGTCTCGCATGGTCTCCAAGCTGGTGGATCGGTTTGGTCTCCAGAAGCGCTGGACAGGAGAGTTTTCAGAAAAACACGAAGAGAAGCTCAGAGAGATCTGCGATGGAGTCCTGCGCCATCGAGAGCGTGAGATCTCTTTGGTCGACAAGCTGAAGGAATTGCAGGAGCCCAAATCAAGACGTCCAGGTTCTCTTCGAGCCGTTCATATTGCTCCTGTGGATGGAGGGGGGAAGAAGGATACGGCATTCAAAGCGGCTGAAGTAGTCGCTTGGCTGATGAGAAACCAGCCTCAGGTCGTCGGAGTCACTTGGGGCGAGACACCACAATACCTCGCTGCACGCCTCGCGCAGCTGACAGATCGGAAACCTTCAAATCCGCCGATTGTCTTTCCGGCGGCTGGAGAAGTCATTTTCCGTGGTCGCCCAAGAGATATCGGTCAAAGCGCCTCGGTTATTGCTAAGCGCCTTGCTCTCATCTGGGGGAGTGACTCTCCGCCCAGTCTTGCGGCTGTACCCGCTTTCCTGGACTTCACAGAGGACATGGACAGAGCTATAGAGGGGGGTAATAAGCCCCTTCGCCTCGATCGCCTCGAAGTTATGGATCTCTTGCGGAAGTTCTACCAAGAAGGCTTTGGTTATCGACGCGTCTTTGGATCAGACAAGAACGATCCCGACGCTCTGATTCATCAAGCCGAGGGTTTGATTTGTGGCATGGGGGCTCTTGGTGATAATCCCACGCCAACGTTGCGAGCACGATTAACACGCCGGCAACAGCGAGATCTCTCTCGGTACATTGCGGGGGACATCGGTGGCGTGATCCTTTCCCATCCATCCATATCCGACAGCGAGTTCGATGAATGGATTAAGCCATTTAACACGGCCTGCTTGGGAATCCGCTACCGTTGTTTTAGGAGCATCGCACTAAATGAACGGATGGGAGTCGTTGCCGTTGCCAATGGCAAGCTCAAAGCGAAGGTTGCTCTTACGGCTGTGAAGAAATGCTGCGTGACCCACCTTGTGATTGACCAGGATCTCGCCGACGAACTGGAACGCCTGCTCGACAAAAATCCGTAGGGTCCCAAGACACACGGCAAGCCGTACCCGGATTCAGTATCCGTTTGCCGTACCCGTCATTCGGGCAGAGGAAGCGGGTAGAGTCAACGGGTACGCAAGGAATCCTCATACTCCTGGAAACAAAGAACTTCCAAGTACTTCCAGGGCTTCTTCAGTATCTTCTGAATGTGCACCAGAGACAGACTTCATACAGATGACAGAAAAAAGAAACGGTAGGAAGAGTCGTTGAAGAGCTGTCAGCCGTGGAAGACCTGTCAGCCGAGGCTGATGGTTGGTGGCGGGGAGGTTGGAGGAATTTCTTGTTCTGTCACTTGACTCGCTGAGCACAACAAAGCATTCGTGCAAAGTTGGAGTTCTCCCGACTGCAAAGATCGGGAGGACGGAAACTCCTTGCACAATGGCAGGTTGTGCCAGTGGGTGAGCGGAGTATTAGTTTCGCACCCTATCGATCGATCCTTCCTGTCCTCTATCCCGATATCCTCCTTCTTCGTGCTCATTTCTGATGAAGGGCACTGAGCAGTTCATCACCCACCAGGTCGACCGCCCGTCGTACCGGATCATTCGCCAAGTGTGCATATCGAGCCGTGGTTGATGCTTGTGTATGCCCCAGCATTTTTCCAATAAGTGGAAGTGATAATCCAGCACCAGCTCCGAAGCTGGCATAGGTATGCCGCAAATCATGCAGCCGGACATCTGCGAGATTCGCTCTCTTCCGGATACGCCCCCAGGGCTTCGAGAGATTCACCAGATGCTGACCTTCTCTGGCTCCCGCAATCACATACGGGTTTCCTTTAACACATTCCATCTTCTCCAGAACTGAGAAAACTCCTTCACTGACCACGACTATTCGTTTCCCTGTTTTACTGTCCGGTAAATAGAAACACCGATTGACCTCATCGATATCTTCCCAACGAAGACGCAGAATCTCATTGAGACGACAGCCGGTGAGAAGGAGGAGACGCAGAGCGGGGACAACACCAGGAAGCTCGGTGGCTTCCCGTTCCACTTCATCCAGCACGGCACCCAATCGTTTGAGTTCCTCCACGCTCAGAAATCGTTCCCGCTTTTCTTCCGTATATTTCTGGATATGCCGGCACGGATTTGTACTGTCCTGACGCCAACCCCAAACCTCTGCCAAGTGAAGAGATTTTGAGAGAAGGGCAAGTGTTCTGTTGGCCGCGTAGGGCGTGTCCTTCATGCCTGTATGCAGACGATCAATATCTTCTCGCGTAATGGCAGACACTTTCCGGCTTCCGAGACGCGGCAATATATGTAGTTCCCACATTCGCTCATCTGTTTTCGCACTACTCGCTTTTTTCTTCGGCGCATGATCGGACAGATACCGCTTCGCCAAATCCGACATTGTTGGAGACTTCAGCAAATCCATTCGCTCACGACTCGGATCTCTTCCGTCCGTTACTTTCCCCAGAACCTTGCGGGCTTTTTTGCGGGCTTCGTCCAGCGTGAGAACTCCGTATTTGCCGAGCACCATGATCCGTTTGCGACCCTGAACCCGGTACGACACCACAAACGATTTCTTCCCGCTTCGATAAATCCTCACACCAAAACCGGGCATAGCGTCATCCCATCGGTAATCCGGTGTGTTGTTGTTCGAGGAAGACGAAGACGCGGAAGAAAACTTCGCCGCATCAATGGCTCGCTTTGTCAGCTTCATTTCCTTCCTCTCTTCTCCACGCTTTGATCCGAGTTCTGGCAAAAAGTAACCGCTGAGTAACCACGAGGAATGATCTCACAGCGTTTTCCATCGTAGCATGTGATTTCACTAACGACCGGTAACACCCTGTTTTATGAAGAGTTATCGCACCGCATCGTATCAGATCGAAGAAAGAAGAATAGGGAAATACCTGATTCGTAATCAATAGGTCAGCGGTTCAAATCCGCTCGTCGGCTCCATTTTTCTTCTTTAGAATCAAGATCTTATAAAATATCTCCAAAAGATAGGAAAGAGTGAAGTAACCACTGAGTAACCATTCTCCATGGACTTCCATGGTACTCAAGCGTAGTCTGGAGAACGTCCTCGGTCTTCCCGCTGCCGGTCTACAAACCAGATTCAGGCGGCCGGTTTCTCTCCTCGCAGCACGATTTCCCATCGCCGCAACTCCTCGGCTACCGGGTTTATCTGCGACGTTACAAGGTCCACCATAATTCTTTTTCTCAAATCATGTCTCAAAAATATAAATTTTGCCAAAGTTGCGGTATGCCATTCAAAAAAGATCCAGAAAATGGAGGAACTGAGAAAGAAGGCGAAAGAAGCAAAAAATACTGTTCCTATTGCTATAAAAATGGCGAATTTTTGAATCCTGAAATTAATACACCTCAAAAAATGCAAAAATTCTGTATGGAAATGATGAACAAAAGCAATATGCCAAAATTTGTAGCTTGGATATTCACTCGCAGTATTCCAAAGCTAGAGAGATGGAAAAAACATTAGTATTTTATTTTCAAAATGCCTTTCGCTCGAGTCACTGCTGCTCTTACAGATATTAAAAAAGGGAAACCTGTTATCCTTGTCGATGATGAAGATCGTGAGAATGAGGGAGATTTTTTCCTTGCAGGTGAAAAAATTACAGCTGATGGAATTAATTTTATGGCAACGCATGGAAAAGGGCTTATTTGTGCACCAGTGATCAAAAATATTGCGGATAAGCTTGGATTTCATCCCATGGTGCCAGATGCAGATTCCAACTTGTGTAATTTCACGGTTTCTATTGATTTTCGTAAAGGCATGACCACTGGTATTTCTGCAGCAGAGAGAGCGCGCACAGTGCAGGAAATTTGCAGCGAATACAGCACTCCACAGGACTTTGTACGTCCGGGGCATGTATTTCCATTAGTTGCCAAAGAAGGAGGAGTCCTTGTTCGCGCTGGACATACAGAAGCCGCTACAGACCTTTGCCGGCTCGCAGAGATGAAAGAAGTAGGAGTAGTGTGTGAGATCATGAATGCAGACGGAACCATGGCAAGAATGCCAGATCTCAAAAAGATAGCTCAAAAACACAGTTTGAATATTCTCACCATTGCAGATCTTATTGCATATCGCAAAAAGACAGAAAAAATGGTTATTCATGTTTCAGAAACTGATCTTCAGACAGAGTATGGAATGTTTCGAATTCATGTATTTGAAGACCTCATTGCTCATAAGGAGCATGTTGTTCTAGTCAAAGGTGAAATTTCTTCAAAAGATCCGATGTTGCTTAGGGCTCATTCAGAATGTATTACAGGAGATGTATTTGCCTCTCGTCACTGTGATTGTGGATCCCAACTTCAAACTGCCATGAAAATGATTGAAGAAGAAGGCAGTGGAATCATTCTGTACATGCGAGAGGAGGGGAGAGGGATTGGTTTGGGGAACAAAATAAAAGCATATGCACTCCAACAGGAAAAAGGACTCGATACCGTAGAAGCAAATAAAGAACTAGGATTTAAGGGAGATCTCAGGGACTATGGAATAGGAGCTCAGATACTCAATTATTTGGGTATTCAAAGAATCAAGCTCCTCACCAACAATCCTAAGAAAATCTCTGGAATTTCAGGACACGGATTAGAAATTGTAAAAAGGATTCCTATTGAAATTCCTGCACACGAAGGAAATAAAAAGTACTTAAAAACAAAGAAGGAAAAAATGGGGCACATACTCAATTACGAATAAATCAATTACAAATTACGAATTTTTAACTCCTCACTTCTCATTCGTGATTTTCTCTTGACGCATTTTTATATTTTTGCTAATGTGTTAACACATTAATACGTGACACTGAGAATATTTTTTACTTTTTATGAAAGGTGACTGGCAAACATCGGCGATGAAAGATTTGTTTCAGGTTATTTCAAAACTGAAAAATGCTTCTGAAGCAGCTGCGTTTATGAGGGATGTGGCTACCATAGATGAAATAACCATAATGTCTAAAAGATGGCAGGCTGCACGAATGCTTCAGAAAAAGATGCCTTATCGTAGTATTGCTGAAACAACTGGACTCTCTACAACCACTGTATCCAGAGTAGCCCATTGGTTGCATCATGGAGAGGGTGGATATAAGCGTGTGCTTGAGAAAACAAGAAAATAAATTTCCTCAGCATCGTTTCTATCTTCCCTCAATCCCTCAATCCCGCGATTCCCTTCGGGATTTTTTTGTATTTTATTTTTTCAAACATTTTTATATGACCGACATTATTACACCAGAGATCCTTCGTGGCACTCGTGATTTCCTTCCTGAAGATATGGCAAAACGCCAGTATGTCATGGAGATTATCAAAAAAATCTTTATTCGCTTTGGATATGACACCATTGAAACTCCAGCCATTGAGTATCTTAAAACTCTGACTGGTTCATATGGTGACGAAGGCAACAAGCTTATGTATAAGTTTGAAGATAATGGAGGTCGTAAAATTGCCCTTCGGTATGACCAAACTGTTCCCACTGCTCGAGTGGTTGCTAAAAACTATCAAGAGCTCCCAATGCCTTTTAAGCGATACCAAATCAGTCGTGTTTGGCGTGCTGATAGACCTGCCAAAGGTCGTTATCGAGAATTTTATCAATGCGATGCGGATGTTATTGGCACCGAAAGCCTTGTTGCAGATGCAGAAATAGCAAAACTTATTTGGAGTGTTTGCGAAGAACTTGGATTTGATAATTTTATTATCAAGGTCAACAGCCGTCGACTCATTAATGCCATTCTTGAAAAACTCGAAATACCATCAAAAAATCAAATACCTGTCATTCGAGTTCTCGACAAACTTGATAAGATTCCTCGGGAGACTGTAGCAGTTGAACTCGCAAAAATAGTTGATTCAAAAAGAGCAGAAGAGCTTCTGGAGATTGTTCTTACGAAGGGGTCTAATGCGGAAAAAATCAAAGCTGCTCAAAAATATAAAGTAGATGAAGTAAAAGAGTTCTTTGATCTTTGCAATGGACTCCAAATTCCCGAAAAAAATCTACAATTTAATCTCGGTCTTGCAAGAGGGCTCGATTATTATACAGGGATAATTTATGAAATTATTCTGCCAGATGTAGATATAGGGTCTATTTGTGGCGGAGGAAGATATGACGATCTCTGCAGTAGATTTGCTCAAAAGAAAATATCTGGCGTAGGCATTGCCTTTGGCTTTTACCGTATTGTCATGGCTCTAGAGGAGAAAGGAATACTTCAAGATATTGGTCTGAGTACTCAAGTTCTGGTGACTTATTTTGATAACTCCACTCTTCAGAGTTCATTAAAAGTGGTGGAGGAACTTAGAGAAGCTCAAATTCCTGCTGAAATCTATTTTGATCCAGTAAAACTCGGAAAACAGATGAAATACGCCAACAAGAAAGGAATTCCTTTTGTTGTTTTTTGTGGACAAGAGGAAATTACACAGAACCAAGTAAAGGTGAAAATGATGAAGAATGGCACAGAGAAGCAAATTCCAAGAAATCAGCTTATTCCATATTTTGAAGGTCTTTATCTCGGAAAATCATGAGTGCATTACGCATTGCAATACAAAGCAAAGGTCGTCTCAGTGATGAAAGTAGTAAATTCCTCCAATCTGTAGGACTTGAATTTGAACGAAATGGAAGGAATCTCATGACTTCCTGCACAAATGCGAATATTGATATCTTCCTCCTCCGCAGTAATGACATCCCTGAATATGTGAGCGGAGGAGTGGCTGATTTTGGAATCGCTGGTGCAAATGTACTCGCAGAAAAAGATGCACCGGCAAAGATCATAAAGCGACTTGGATTTGCACAGTGTCGACTGGTTCTTGCTTTGCCAAAAAATTCACCAATCAAAACACTACAAGACTTGGAAGGAGAGCGTATCGCTACATCTTATTCTCGTGTACTTTCTCAATTTCTGAGTAAAAAGGGCATACACTCATCTCTTGTGCCTATCGCTGGATCAGTCGAAGTAACACCAGAACTTGGGCTGGCTGATGCTATTTGTGACATTACACAAACAGGAAATACGCTGAGTGCTCACAACCTTGTGGAACTAACAACAATTATGGAATCAGAAGCTATCTTAATTGAAAGCCCCTTCTCCAATCCTGCTAAATCTGAATTTCTCTCAAAACTATGAAAACCTATTTTTTAAACAATCTATCGGCTGAAGAAATCAAAAACCTCGTCAAACGACCCTCTTCTGATGTGCAAGATGTTTCTGAGATAGTGAAAGCGGTGCTTCAAAAGGTACAAGAAAATGAAGATACTGCTCTCAAGGAATACGCCCTGAGATTTGATGGTGTAAAAATGAATGATTTCAAAGTTTCTGAGCAAGAATTTATTGATGCAGAAAAGAGCCTCACACCAGAAATAAAGAACGCAATTCAGATTGCCGCACAAAACATTCAAAAGTTTCACAGTGCTCAGTTGCAGCAAGAAGCTCCTGTTGAGATTATGCCAGGAGTGATGTGCTTCCGAGAAAGTAGGGCAATTGAAAAAGTGGGACTCTATGTACCAGGAGGAACCGCACCGCTCTTTTCTACGGTCTTAATGCTGGCAATACCAGCTCGGATTGCTGGATGTAAAAATATTATTCTTTGTACTCCTCCAAATAAAAGAGGAAATATTGCTCCTGAAATTCTCTTTGCAACAAAGGCAAATGGCGTAACTGAAATATACAAAGTAGGCGGGGCACAGGCGATTGCTGCTATGGCATATGGGACGGAAAGTATTTCCAAAGTAGATAAAATATTTGGTCCTGGAAATCAATATGTTACTGCTGCCAAGATGCTTATCTCGATTGATCCAAACGGATCAGCAATTGATATGCCAGCTGGACCCTCTGAAGTCCTTGTTATTGCTGATGGAGATTCCAATCCTGCCTTTATTGCTGCTGATCTTCTTTCCCAAGCAGAACACGGAGAGGATAGCCAGGTTGTTTTAATGCTCACGGACGAGCAATTAGCAGCACAAGTACAATCAGAAATGAAGAAACAACTGCAGGCATTGCCTCGAAGGAGTATTGCAGAAGCAGCACTTCAAAACAGCCTTATCCTGATTACTGACACCATTGAAGAGTCTTTTGACTTCAGCAATCAATACGCTCCAGAACACTTGATCTTGAGTCTCCAGAATTCAAGAAAGTATCTCCCACTTATTCGAAATGCGGGTTCTGTGTTTCTTGGACCCTATAGTCCTGAGTCAGTTGGAGATTACGCTTCTGGAACAAATCACACTCTTCCAACCTCTGGCTACGCTCGTAGCTACAGTGGCATATCGGTCGAAAGCTTTCTGAGAAAAATTACCTTTCAAGAACTTACTGAGGAAGGACTCAAGAATATTTCTCAAACAGTAATCACTATGGCTGAAGCGGAAGAACTTCAAGCTCATGCTGATGCTGTCAAAATACGATTATAAATTGTAAGGGAGGGTTTCAAACCCTCCCCTACGAAATATTCAACTTTACTTTATGAACTTTGCAAATCCTCACATTCAGGCACTTACACCCTATTCTCCTCCACTCGAAGGAAGAAGTGGTTATCCAGGCATGCTACTTGATTTTAATGAACGGACAGTGTCCCCAAGTCAGAAAGCACTCGATGCTATTACAAATTTTATAGAAGGGAAAAAACTCAATCTCTATCCCGAATATTTCGACTTCTGTGAACGCATTGCTGCGTACGCCAAAGTTTCTCCTGAGCAGGCAATGGTGACCAATGGTTCAGACCAGGGTATTGATCTGATTTTTCGCACCTTTACCCAAAAAGATGATGAAGTGATTATTCCTTCTCCGAGCTTTGCTATGTTTTATCAATGTGCTGGAATTATGGGGAATAAAATTATAAAACCTGAATATTGTGCTGTAGGGGCTGAAAATTTTCAGCCTCTACGATTTCCGTGTAAAGAAATATTGGGTGCCATTACCTCAAAAACAAAACTTATTGTTTTATGCAGCCCAAATAATCCAACGGGAACACCCATATCACTTGAACAAATTGAGGCAATTATTCAAAAAGCACCAAATGCAATCGTGTATGTGGACGAAGCCTATTATGAGTTTTCGGGCGTTACTGCTGCGGGACTTATTTCAAAATACCCAAATCTTATAATTACCAGAACCTTCTCAAAAGCCTTTGGACTCGCGGCATTACGAGTTGGATATGTGCTCTCCGGACAGCAAAATATTGAGCAAATGTTAAAAGTTCGAGGACCGTATGATATAAATTCTCTCGCATATTATGCTGCCACAGGAGCATTGGATGACATTGAAGATTTGGAAAAATATGTAGAGGAAGTGATGAACAGGGCAAAGCCACTTATGGAAAAGTTTTTTACAGAAAATGGAATTCAATTCTTCGAAAGCACTGCTAACTTCCTTCTTTTTTTCCCAAAAAGTAATCCTCAAAAACTTTTTAAAAAGCTAAAACAAGATGGGTGTTTGCTCAGACCTCGAAAAGGGTATTTAGGAAACACTCTACGACTGAGTATTGGAACAAAAAAACAAATGGAAGATTTTATTACCATTTTTTCTCCATTCCTATGAAAAAAATACTCTTTATTGATCGAGATGGCTGCATCGTCAAAGAACCAGAATCTCGTCCAAATGACCCAAAATGGATCGATTATCAGCTCGACTGCTTAGAAAAACTGGAGTTTATTCCGTACGCTATTAGTTCGCTTAAGATGCTTTATGATGCCGGATTTACACTGGTCATGATTTCTAATCAAGACGGGCTTGGGCAAAAGATATTTCCACAGAAGGATTTTGATGCACCGCAAAATTTGATTCTGAATACTCTGCGAGGTGAGGGAATTGAGTTTGAAGAGATTTTTATCTGTCCGCACCTACCAAAAGAAAATTGTGATTGTCGAAAACCAAAGACAGGGCTTCTGAAAAAATACCTTCGGGAGAATAAGATTGATCTGCAGTGCTCATATGTAATTGGAGACAGGCGAAGTGATATGGATCTTGGCAAAAATATTGGATGCAAGGGGATAAAGATCAGTCCTCGGAATGGTTGGATAAAGATTGCTGCCAAAATTTTGGAGCGAAAAGCAATACTTGAACGAAAGACGAAAGAAACTGATATTTCAGTCAGTGTGAATCTTGATGGAACCGGAAAATACAAGATATCTACGGGTCTTAGCTTCTTTGACCACATGCTGGAACAACTTTCCAAACACTCTCTGATCGATATGAATATCAAAGTCAAAGGTGATCTGCACATTGATGAGCACCACACCATAGAAGATACCGGCATTACCCTGAGTAAAGCGATTACAAAAGCACTTGGAGATAAAAAAGGTATTGAGCGATTTGGTGTGCGCATGCCTATGGATGAATCGTTAGCAGAAGTTTCCCTCGATCTCTCAGGCAGGAGCTATACGACATTCAACGCAAAGTTTAAAAGAGAAAAAGTCGGTGATATGCCGACAGAAATGCTCGAACACTTTTTTCGTTCCTTCGCTGACGGTCTCAAAGCAACACTGAGCGTCAGGATAACAGGAAAAAATGAGCACCATATGATCGAATCTTCATTTAAGGCACTTGCCAGAGCTCTTAAAATGGCTGCTGAGAGAAATTCCAGAACTACCAAAATTTTACCTTCCACAAAAGGACTCTTATGATTGCTATTATTAACTACAACGCTGGCAACATTTGTTCCATAACGAATGCCTTGGGCACGCTTGGAGTAAAATTTATTGTGACTTCCGATCCTGAGGAGATTCTCAGTGCAGACAAAGTAATCTTCCCTGGACAGGGTCGTGCTGCACAAGCAAAGCAGGAGCTTCAAAAGCTCGGGGTTTGGGATGTAATTCCTCAAATCAAGGTACCATTTCTTGGCATCTGTTTAGGGATGCAGCTCCTTTGTATTGCGTCCGAAGAAGATGACACCAAAGGGCTTAACATTATCCCCGGAAGGGTCAAAAGGTTCAGCAGCAAGGTGGGTTTCAAGGTGCCACAAATGGGCTGGAATAGTATATGTTCTCCTCAAAATGACCCTATTTTGAATGGTGTTCCATCTGAAAGTTATTTTTACTTTGCAAATTCATATTATGTTCAAGTGAGCAGCGAATATGTACTTGGAATGGGAAAACATAGTGATACATTCGCTGCTCTTATTCGGAGAGATAATTTCTATGGAGTTCAATTTCACCCTGAGAAATCTGGAAAAATGGGCCTACAGTTCCTGGAGAACTTTTGCAAACTAGAGAATGAATCAGTATCGAAAAAACAAAAGCCTATGGAGATTATCCCAGCAATTGATCTTATCGATGGAAAGTGTGTTCGACTCAGCCAAGGAAATTACAGACGAAAAACTGAATACAACACTGATCCACTCGAAATGGCAAAGAAATTTGAAAAACAAGGTGCTTCGGTAATTCATGTTATTGACCTCGATGGAGCGAAGCAGGGTCAACTCTGTAATTCAAAAATAATTCTAAAGGTGGCAAGGACAGTGAATATCCCTGTGCAAACTGGTGGAGGAATTCGTACATACAAAGATGCTCAAATGCTTCTTGAGAATGGGATAGAGCGAATCATCCTCAGTACTTCTGCCGTAAAAAATCCAGCACTCATTAAGAAATTGGTGAAGAATTTTAACTCTGATCGAATTATTGTCTCCGTTGATGCCAGAGATGGCGTGGTGGCAACTAATGGCTGGAAAGAGGTAAGCACAATCCTTATTTCTAATTTTTTCGCAGAATTGAAAACACTTGGCGTTACTACAGTTATCTTCACTGATATTGCACAAGATGGAATGCTGAGCGGTCCAAGCTTTAAGAGTGTTTCCGAAGTTCAAGAATCAGGATTGAGTATAATTGTCGCTGGTGGAATTTCTTCTGAGCAAGATGTAGAAAAATTGAGAAAGATGAATGTTAATGGAGTGATTATTGGTAAAGCCATATATGAAGGAAAGATTGATCTTGCAGAGATCGTAAGGGAGGGTTTCAAACCCTCCTCTACAAAATCTTCTGGTATCGCTAAGCGCATTATCGCTTGTATGGATATTGATAAAGGTCGTGTAGTGAAAGGAACGAATTATAAAAATCTAAAAGATGCTGGTGATCCGGTAGATCTGGGAACAATGTATAGTGATATGGGTATTGATGAGCTCGTATTTCTTGATATCACCGCAACAACAGAAAAAAGAAAAACCCTGGTTGAACTTGTGGAAAAAATCTCTCGAAACATCAATATTCCTTTTACTGTTGGTGGAGGAATTAGAAGCATTGATGATATCAGGACAGTACTTGCCAATGGAGCTGATAAAGTCGCCATTGAGTCATCTGCCGTAAATACCCCTGATCTCGTGGCGGAAGCTGCTCAAACTTTTGGCTCTCAATGTATTGTGATCTCCCTTTCTCCAAAAAGATCAGGGGACAAATGGGAAATCTATATTAATGGTGGTAAAAAAAATACTGGCATTGATGCAATTAAGTTTGTCAAACAGATGGAAACACTTGGGGCTGGGGAGCTTCTCATAAATTCACTTGATCGAGATGGCATGAAAAGTGGCTATGATCTTCAGCTCCTCAAGGCAATCTCAGAAGCAGTAAATATTCCCGTAATAGCTTCTAGCGGAGCAGGCAAAAAAGAGCACTTCTTACAGGCTTTTACAGAAGGAAAATGTGATGCAGCACTTGCCGCTGGCATATTTCATTCTGAGGAACTCCAGATTCCTGAACTCAAACAATATCTTTTTTCTCAAAATATTTCTCTTCGTTTATGAAATCTCTTCTCAACAATACTGATTTTGCCAAAAGTAACGGTTTAATTCCGGCAATTATTCAAAATAACCAGACAAAACAGGTTTTGATGCTGGGCTATATGAATAAAGAATCACTCCAAAAAACACTTAAAGCAAAGAAGGTTTGGTTTTACAGCAGATCTAAAAAGCGACTTTGGATGAAAGGTGAAACCAGTGGTAATACCTTGGAATTTATTGATGCGGAATTAGATTGTGACAATGATGCGATTCTTATTTCTGTTATTCCAAAAGGTGCGACATGTCACACTGGTCAGACTTCCTGCTTTGGTGAGGAAGAAAGTATCTACTTCCTGCAGTATCTCTTTAAATTGATTCAAAAACGGAAAAAGGAACCGTCTGAAGGTTCATATACGACCAGTCTCTTCAAAGAAGGACTCGATCGGATTGTGCAAAAAGTCGGCGAAGAAGCGACGGAAGTAGTTATTGCAGCAAAAAATAAGAGCAAGAAAAGAATAATTGAGGAAAGTTCTGACCTTCTTTTTCATCTTTTTGTGCTTTTAGCGGAAAAAGAGATCTCTCTTGATAGTATTCTTGAGGAACTCGAATCACGACATAACGAAAAGTAAGGAAAAATTTTCTTAAAAAATTGATAATTTCCTAATTTTTTAATTTCATCTACAATGGAAGTAGTTTTTCTATTTCATTATAAAATACTATGAATTTCTTTTGGATTCTTCTTCTCATCGTTGGAGTAATCGCGCTTTTTGTGGTGGGAGTGTACAACGGTCTTATTCGCCTCAAGAATAAAACGAAAGCAGCGTGGAGCGATATTGACGTGCAGCTCAAACGTCGATACGACCTCATCCCCAATCTTCTTGAAGCAGTAAAAGGATATGCGGGGCATGAAAAAGAGGTTTTTGAAAATGTCACAAAAGCTCGTACAGCTGCCATGGGCGCTGGAAGCGTGGAAGGGCAAGCCAAGGCAGAAAATATGCTGACTGGTGCGCTCAAAAGCCTCTTTGCTGTGGCAGAAGCTTATCCAGATCTCAAAGCAAATGAAAACTTTATAGAACTTCAGAGAGAATTGACGGACACAGAAGATAAGATTCAAGCGGCACGCAGGTTTTACAATTCTATGGTGGAGCAGTTCAATACCAAGATTGAGGTATTTCCTAATAATATCATCGTTCGATTTTTTCCTTCATTTCCAAAGTTTGAGTTTTTTGAACTTGAGAATAAAGAAGAACGAGAAAATGTAAAAGTCAATTTTTAATGTGCAATGCGCAATGTACAATTAATTCTTCATGAGCAGCCAAGACAATGTTATTCGGGATAAAAGCTATGAATTTGCTTTACGAATAGTAAAGCTATATCAGTTTTTAGTGAAAAAAAAAAGAATTCGTGCTTTCAAAACAAATATTGAAAAGTGGGACTTCAATTGGAGCGAACGTAGAGGAAGCTGTAGGAGCTCAATCGAAGAAAGATTTTTTTGCAAAAATGACTATTGCGTAATTCGCAAATTTGTAATTGAACTATGCTCTTGTATCAGCAAATTCGGCGAAATAAACGCAACTCAGCGCTCATAATTCTCTTTTTTATTGGCTTTGTTGTTCTGGGAGGATGGCTGTATTCCTACATGTTTGGACTCCAGGGCGCGGAGCAGGTTTCATTGCTCGGAACAGTAGGGGCGGTGTCATTTGTCAGTGCATTTGTAGGATATTATTCTTCTATGCAAATAGCACTTCTTTCTACTGGTGCGAAGGAGGTATTAAAAGAAGGACAATTTCGAGAGCTTCATCGCATTGTAGAAAATATTTGCATTACAGCAGGAATCCCCAAGCCAAAAGTGTGTGTAATAGACGATCAATCACCTAATGCATTTGCCACGGGAAGAAATCCGGAAAATGCGGCTATCGCGGTGAGTACAGGACTCCTTGATATGCTAGAAAAAAGTGAACTTGAAGGCGTGATAGCGCATGAAATCAGTCATATCAAAAATTATGATATTCGCATCGGAACTATTGTCGTGGTATTTGTAGGAATAATTGCCATGCTCGGAGATACTGCTATGAGACTCATGTGGCATGGGCAAGGGAGGCAACGAAATAGTCGAGGTGGCACGCGAGAAAATGGGATACTGATTTTTGTGGGCATCGCATTTATGCTTCTCTCACCAATAATTGCCAAACTTATCCAGCTTGCTATGACACGTCAGCGGGAATATCTGGCAGATGCTTCTGCGGTAGAAATCACTCGATATCCAGATGGACTTATTGGGGCACTTCAAAAAATAACAGCTGATGACAGTCGTATGAAACGAGCGGGCACTGCGACAGCGCACCTGTTTTTTTGTACTCCATTTTCAGAAAAGAAACATCGAAGCTTCTTTCGTGAGTGGTTCTCTACCCATCCACTTCCGGAAAATAGAATTCAGAGACTGCAGGAAGCATTTGGAGGATAAAATCTCCCTTTTTTCTATTAAAAATAAAGAAGCCAAGTGTTCGTACTCGGCTTCAGTCAGCAACGTATAATTTTAACAAAGAAATTCAAGTTAAATGAGAAAGTGACTCCTCTCATTGTTTATTGGCTCATCTTATCTCCATAGCCTTCTTGTAATAAGTCGAGATCAGAAGGAACTTCTTCTCTCATTCCATGGAGATCGTGCTTAGTAGGTCTTATATTTGGCTTTCCTGACTTTAACTTTAAAAATTTGCGAACCCTATTGAGTGTAGGCATTTGACCACTTTTTACCATTGAAATTGCCATTCGAGATGCTTTGTGATCATCGCTCTTCATTGCGCATTTTAGCATTGTGATTGCATCGTTAAGAGTATTTGCATCTCTTTCCAAACCTTCATCATCAGGATTATCTTGAACTGCCGTTCTGTAAGCAGCTTCTAATGTATTCCATCTGAGAAGCTGCGTACTTGCTCGATGAAAGAAACTTCGGTTTTGGTCAACAGTAACAGGAGTTTGCGACCCAGAAGTATTCGTCAAATCTATACCTATTGCTGAAATCTGGTCGAGCGCATCGGGCGAAGCTCCAGCTAAAAAAGCATCTACAACAGGATCTCTTGAGCCTTGCTGATTGGTGGAGATAATTTCTAATTTAGGTGAGCGATCGGCAGGGTTGTTTTGTTCTGGATCCATAGGGAAAAGGGGTAAAAGAGAGAAAAAGAAGAAATAAATGGTTTTTATCTGAGAGTTCCGTAGGGAAATCCACCTCCTTGTGGTATCTTTCGAGACCTTCTGGAAGGAGAAGAATATGATGGACATGTGTTCGTAGTTCTGTTTCCGTTCTTATCAAATATTACTACGTTGACTCCTTCTTCTGGTCTCCAACTGAGAATTCTACCTGTCCCCATTCTCGTTGTATTACTTATTCCATTGCGTTCATCACCATCTGTTGTATGAGCATTGGGTAGCTGCCTTTCATGGGAAAAACGATCAGAAGGTGCTTTCATAGGAATAAGAACAATAGATAATAATTATAAAATATTTATTAACATAATGTCAAGTGTTTTCTGTGAGATTTTAGAGAGAAAAGCCTTCTACCATTTCTGAAGAAAAGAGACGAGAAGTTTTGCTTATAGATATTCACAAGAAAACCCATGCCTCTTTCTCAAAAGGGAGTGTTTAGAAGAGAATCTTGCAAAAGATTGTATTATTCACGAGGGGGAACATGAAACTGTGAAGCAGTGTACTCTTTTTTTGTTCATCGTCAAGAGTTTTTTAAAAGAAAAACTTCTTTTGGCAAAAAGGCGTTGTTATTGCTTCCTTTTTCAGCGTGCATCCGGTATTCTCCGCGAAGACTTTTTATTTTTTCGGAGTGAAAAAAGGGGATATAGCCCTCCTCCTCTGGCGAATACCATTTGATTTTGTATCAGCTGCTTCGGCTTGGTTTTTTGCGTATGCCCTGAGGCCTTCTACGGATCTTATTCCTTGGGTACAGCGATATTTCCCAGCAGAGAATCTGCCACTTATGTCATTTTTTGTTCCATTTGCAGTATTTTCTGCTCTTGCTTTTGTTTTTTTACAAGGATTCCTCGGCAAATATCATTTTTCCGATACTTTTGAGCCAGTAAGAGAATTTTTTACTCTCATGTTTTCAGTCTTTATCTGGGGGATGCTCATTGTAGCGTGGTACGCTCTCTTTCGTCATGAACTTATTTTTTCACGAATCATCCTCATGCAGGCAATGATTTTTACACTTTTTCTCAGTTTTAGTACCCGACTCCTCCTGAGACTTACCCAAATGCTCAATTGGAAAACAGGAAAAAATCAAAAACGAATTGTCCTCTTTGGATCTAGGAAATACACAAAAGAACTTTCAAAGGCGCTCAAAAATGACGATCAATTTTTGGTATATGGATCATTTGGAGAAAATGAATTGAGCCATATTCGACATGTAAAAAGAAAAATGGATGAGCTCTGGTGTTGCGACACAGGCATCTCAGAATTGGTGCTCAAAAAACTACAATCTATTTGTGATGAAAAACATCTCCTCTTTCGTTTTGCAGCAAGTCAACAGAGTCTCTTTTCTGCACGAATGGAATTTGCTCTTATTGCGGGGATTCCTCTTATTCTTGCTCTTCCGGCTACCTTAACCGCGTGGCAGAGAATTATAAAAAGAGGCTTTGATATTTTTGTGTCTTTTGCTTTGCTTCTCATTCTTTCTCCCGCTTTTCTCCTTTTTGCGTTGGGTATTAGGCTTGATTCGGAAGGCCCTGTGTTTTTCAAAAGCCCTCGTCTGGGAAGGGAAGGGAAACCATTTCTCCTCTGGAAATTTCGCTCCATGGTTCAAAATGCTGAAATTCAAAAAAGCACCTTACAGAACAAGAACCATCGGAAAGGTCCACTTTTTAAAGTAAAAAATGACCCCCGTATCACGCGATTTGGAAAATTTTTACGCCGATTTTCTCTCGATGAGCTCCCCAATCTCATCAATGTATTTAAGGGAGAGATGTCTCTTATTGGCCCGAGACCTCATCTTCCCGAAGAAATCAAAAAATATAAAAATTGGCAAAAACGAGTCCTCATGATGAAACCGGGTATAACGGGACTTGCCCAAGTTTCTGGAAGGTCCGACCTTGCCTTTGAAGAAGAAGCAAAATTGGATTTGTATTATATGAAGAACTGGAGTTTTTGGATGGATCTCAAAATTCTGCTGAGAACTATTGGAGTTGTGCTGTCACAAAAAGGGGCAGACTAATCAATTACGAATGTAACAATTACGAATTTTTTTATTCGTAACTTCCCCATTCGTAATTCGTAACTCATTATCTTCCTCTGGCAATGACGAGTCCCCAGACATAATCATAGCCATATTGCTTTAGTGCTTTTGCACATTCAAGGAGCGTTGATCCGGTTGTTGCCACATCATCTATCAAAATAATTGGTGTTTTGAGTGGAATTTTTGTTTTTTGTGTATCCACCTGAAAAGCGTTCTTTACGTTTTCTTTCCTTTCAGCCTTTGAAAGTTTTACTTGCTGGCGAGTATTTCTGATGCGTTTTAAGATATTCTGTACACGATTTTCTCCAAAGCAAATATTGGAAAATGTTTCTGCCAACAGTAAACTTTGGTTATATCCTCTCTTGTTTTGGCGAAATGGATGAAGTGGGACAGGGACAAATATAGCGCCTTCTGGAATTTTCTTCTTTGGGAGTGATTTTTCAAAAAACAGAGACAAATCATCTAATATTTTTTTTGAAAGCTTGAATTTAAATTGCGCTATAGATTTTTCTACAATTGGATTTTCGTAATCGGTGAGTACCCATATTTTTTCAAAATACTTGAGGTCAAAAGATCGTTTAGAGACTTTTCTGGGAATAAGGTTTACACATTTCTGACAGACAAAATTTCCTTCCTGTGAACACCCAAGACATTCGGGAGGAAAAAGGAAGGAAATTGTTTTTGAAAGGATTTTCATTAAATAATTTTTAAAACACAAAAAAACTCCCCTTGAAGCAAAGAATATTAAAAATTACTTAAAATATATTTTCTTAAATGTCCAAATTCTTTACGTGCTTTGCTCTGTTTTGAATAAACTTTTTACGAGGTGGTACCTCTGATCCCATTAAGGTTTCAAACACCATATCTGCTTTTTCAGCATCTTCGGTAACTACCCTCAGAAGGGTTCTATTTTCTGGGTTCATAGTGGTTTCCCAAAGTTGATCAGGATTCATTTCTCCCAACCCTTTGTATCGCTGTATAGAAATGCGAGGTATTTTTTTCTTTGTTGAATCTTCTTCAGCTTCTTCTTCCTCACTTCCTTCGGCAGGAGAAGACTCTTCCTCACCGCCACCAAGAGCCTTTATGATTTCATCTTTTTGAGCATCACTGTAGGCGTACTGTGTCTTCTTTCCTTTTCCAATTTTGTATAGCGGAGGTTGAGCAATATACAGATTTCCATTTTCAATAATTTCTCGAAAATACCGATAAAATAGGGTAAGAATCAGAGTCCGAATATGTGCTCCATCTACATCGGCATCGGTCATTATGACAACTTTGTGATACCTGAGTTTTTCGATATCAAAGATCTCACCAATACCAGTTCCAAGAGCAGTTATAAGATTTTTTACCTCATTATTTGCCAGCATTTTATCCATACGAGCCTGCTCTACGTTGAGAATCTTTCCCCTCAGTGGCAAAATCGCCTGAATATTCCTATCTCGTCCTTGTTTTGCAGATCCACCAGCACTATCTCCCTCTACGATGAAAATCTCAGATTCTTCTGCGTTTTGAGAAGAACAATCAGCAAGTTTTCCGGGAAGAGTCATTCCTTCAAGTGCTCCTTTTCTAATAACGGTATCTCTGGCGGCTCGAGCCGCCACACGGGCACGTGCGGCCAGGGCGCATTTGCCGATGATAGACTTGGCACTATTGGGATTTTGTTCGAGATATTCAGCAAATTCCTCAGAAAATGCAGATTCGACTGCTGATTTCATTTCCGAATTTCCTAGTTTTCCCTTGGTTTGACCTTCAAATTGTGGTTCTGATATTTTGACAGAAACAATAGCAGTCAGTCCTTCGCGTACGTCTTCTGCTGTGAGATTATCTTCCTTGTCTTTGAGAAGTCCTTTATTTCTTGCATAGCTGTTGATCGTTCTGGTAAGCGCCGTTCTAAATCCAGTGAGATGAGTTCCTCCTTCCAGCGTATGAATATTATTGGCAAACGAAATAACATGCTCGGCAAAACTTTCGGTATATTGCAATGCAACCTCCACATGACCATCATCAGTCTGTTTTTCTACAGCGATAACTTCTGAAATAGCGTGCTTATTGGCGGTTAAATGTCTCACATATGATGAAACCCCTCCTTCAAAATGAAATCGATAGGAAGAAGGTTCATCAGCTTGCTCATTAATGAGAGATATTTCTACCCCTTTTGTGAGGTACGCTTGTTGTCTGAGGCGAGTGTAAATTGCCTCTAATTCCATTTCTGTGGTTTCAAATATTTTTGAATCTGGATAAAACAAAATCTCTGTACCGGTTTTATCTGTTTTCCCTTCTTCTGTAATTTTGGTCAGCACTTTTCCCCGAGAATATTCTTGTTTCCAAATTTTTCCATCACGAAAAACACGGGCAATCGTCTTTTCCGCAAGTGCATTTACCACCGAAGCTCCCACTCCATGCAGGCCTCCAGATACCTTATATCCACTACTGTCACCAAATTTTCCTCCAGCATGGAGAATGGTCATGACTGTTTCTAATGCGGATTTCCCTGTTTTTTTATGAGTATCTACCGGTATGCCACGTCCATCATCTCGTACGAGTATCCCTCCATCTTTTTGCAGGACGATATAGATGGAGTCACAATGTCCTGCCATTGCTTCATCGATAGAATTGTCCACGATCTCCCACAGGAGATGATGAAGTCCTCGCACATCGGTAGATCCAATATACATACCAGGTCTTTTGCGAACTGCTTCCAAACCCTCGAGGACCTGGATACTTTCCGCGGAATAACTTTGTTTTTTTGCCATGAGAGAAAAGGGGATATATTCCCTGAAATAGTAGTTCAAAAGGGGAGATCTGACAATACATTATCTAGTAAAAAGCGTGATAAATACGGAATTTTCTTGACAAATATATGCAGAAGTTTAATACTAAAATAAATTATTCTTTAATATATTTAGGCTCTAGAGTAGGAGATTTTAAAAATCTCTGATAATTTTGGACATTATAACAAAAATATCTTGATCTTTATAGTTCCATCGCCACTCACATTCTTTGAGGTGAAAGTTAAACTTGTGAGAAGCAATTCCGTTAAACTTAGAGAGTCTTCTTTTCGCAAAAGACCAAAAGGATTCAATACCATTTACATGACATTTTCCTCGTGCAAATTCATTTTCTGAGTGATGAATACGATAGTGATCATATCCATTGAGAATGAGTCCATCATAAGCTCTCCATCCATCAGTATGAATAGTTGATCCTTCTAGTATTTTTCCTTGAATAATAGGTAGGAGCTCTTTTCTGGAGCAATCTTTTACAATAGAAACAAATACCCTTCCTTCTCTTTGAAGGATTCCAAAGACAGGAGTCTTTCCTGCGGCTCCTCTTCCTCTCTTTCCTCTCATTCTCTTTGCTCCAAAGTAACTTTCATCAAGTTCAAATTCTCCAAAACTCTTTGACTGTGCTAAAGAGAACTTTGCAATCTTTTCTCTAAAAATATTAAAATATCGATCAACCGTTCTCCGATTGAGATCTAGAATATTTGCTGTTTTTGATGCATTGAGATCTTCACAAAAACACTTCAATATTTTTTTGATCTTATAATTCGATATTTTACTGTGTTTAAGCATGTTAAGAGAATAATTGAAGTAATTATTCTACTCAAGAGCCTATATTTAATATGCCTAGAGAAGTACCAAAAGAATGGGATACTGTCACTATTGTAAGCAGGCACGAGACGGGGGAACATGAGGAAGATATTATCACTGGACTCATAATGAACTCAAATTCTGAAGTAGCAGCGACCTTAGATCCAGATTCTGGACAATTTAAGGTTCAATTTGGGAGCAGTGCAGGAATTCATCCTGATTTTAATTCCCAGATAAGAAAACTTCAAAATACTAGGGGAGCGTATGTCACGGTGCAATAATTTGGGGAACATATTTTTTTTTAGTCCATATGCCAACAGAAATATTTGAAAATCAAGAAACGGAAACGATCACCATTACAACCGATCATCAGAATGTTGAAAGCATCCTTTCAAATACACACTTCTGTGTCGCTTTAGAAGAGAGCTCAGCTACTCTTGTAGAGATAGTGAGAGATGGGATTTCTACAACAATAACACTTAAAAATCATAATAAAATTGATCCTAATTTTTATCGGAAAATAACCGCATTCCAAGAATCAACAGGAACGAATATCTCTGTGGAATAGACGACAAAAAATATAAAATCTAAAAAAAAGTTCTTGACGCATCTTCTTTAGCACTCTAAAATGGAGAGTGCTAAGTTTTTATTTTTTATTTTATTTCAAAATGTCAAAAATTATAGGAATCGATCTCGGGACCACCAACTCATGCGTTGCCGTGATGGAAGGTGGAGAGCCAACGGTTATCCCCAATGCAGAAGGAGGGAGAACGACTCCATCTGTCGTCGCACAAAAAGATGCTGAGCGTCTGGTAGGGATCCCTGCAAAACGCCAAGCAGTCACCAACCCCAAAAACACTATTTTTTCTTCCAAACGTTTTGTCGGTCGTAAGTACGACGAAGTAAAACAAGAAATGAAAGAAATGCCCTATGACATTACAAAGGGAAAAGATGGTGATGTGCGCATTATGTTTGATGGCAAAGAAAAACAACCAGCAGAAATTGCGGCTATGATTTTGCAAAAACTCAAAGTAGATGCAGAGAGTTTTCTGGGTCAGCCAGTAACAAAAGCAGTGATCACTGTTCCAGCATATTTTAATGATTCACAGCGCCAAGCCACCAAGGATGCCGGAAAGATTGCTGGACTCGAAGTAGAGCGTATTATCAACGAACCAACCGCTGCTGCACTCGCATATGGACTGGAAAAAAAGCATAAAAATGAAAAAATCGCCGTTTATGATCTGGGAGGAGGAACTTTTGATATTTCTCTTCTTGAACTCGGAGATGGAGTTTTTGAAGTAATCGCCACGAATGGAGATACTCATCTTGGAGGTGACGACTTTGATCAGGCAATCATTGATCATCTCCTCGCAGAATTCAAAAAATCGGAAGGCATTGATCTCTCCAAGGACCAAATGGCACTCCAGAGACTGAAAGAAGGTGCAGAAAAGGCAAAAATAGAACTTTCTTCTAATACCGAGACGGAGATTAATTTGCCCTTTATTACCGCCGATAGTAGTGGGCCAAAGCACTTTGTGCACAAACTCTCACGAGCCAAGCTCGAAAGCATGGTTTCAGATCTGATCGAAAGGTCAATCACACCCTGCGAAAAAGCCCTCAAAGACGCCAAGCTCAAAGCAAGTGACATCGATGAGGTGATTCTCGTAGGAGGAATGACGCGTATGCCAGCAGTGCAAGAGGCGGTAAAGAAGTTTTTTGGAAAAGATCCACACAAAGGAGTCAATCCTGATGAAGTGGTTGCTATTGGGGCCGCTATCCAAGGAGGAGTCCTTACTGGTGATGTAAAGGATGTCGTACTTCTGGATGTGACTCCGCTTTCTCTCGGTATTGAAACTCTGGGAGGAATTGCCACCAAACTCATTGAACGAAACACCACTATCCCCACATCAAAATCTCAGATTTTTTCTACTGCTGCTGATAACCAGGGCAGTGTGGAGGTGCATGTGTCTCAAGGAGAGCGCGAAATGGCCGTAGATAACAAATCACTTGGAAGATTCATCTTGGATGGAATTCCTCCAGCTCCGCGTGGCGTACCCCAAATTGAGGTCACCTTTGATATCGATGCTAATGGTATCTTGAATGTCAAAGCAAAGGATAAGGGCACTGGAAAGGAGCAGCATATTACGATCCAAGGATCATCTGGTCTCAGTGAAGAAGAAGTCGAGAAGATGCAAAAAGATGCTGAAGCACATGCTGATGAAGACAAGCAGAAGAAAGAATTGATAGAAGCCCGCAATCACTTGGATGCTGCTGTGTTTCAAGGAGAAAAAATGATAAAAGATGATGAAGATAAGATATCCAAAGAAAATGTAGAAGCGATTCAAAAAGAGCTCACATCAGCTGGAGAGGTGCTCAAAAATGAAAAAGCCTCTGGAGAAGAACTCAAAAAGGCTCACGACACTCTTATGGAAGCGCTTCAAAAAGGTGGTGCTGAGATCTATCAGAAGGCCGCTGAAGAGGCAAAAGCAGAAGAAGACAAGAAGAGCTCTGATGCTTCAGACGAAAAAAAGGATGATGTCGAAGATGCAGAAGTGGTAGATGATGATAAGAAAAAGGAGGATAAAAAAGAGAAAAAAGAAGAGAAGAAGAAAAAGAAGAAATAAGGAGTAAGCCCCAAAGGGGTCGCTTCGTAGTCAAGTCAGTTGTCAGTTTTTGTAGGGACTACTCGAAAGTTAAGCTGGAGCAATCTCTCTGAGTTGCTCCCCTTATTTCGAGGACAGAAAAGAGATACGATCCATTGCGCTTCTTACTTTGGGGGAAAGAATTTGGAGCAACCGAAACATCATGATTCAACTCACGAGAGTTGAACCAGCCTTAGGCTCACGACACTCTTATGGAAGGGACGGGTCGCAACCCGTCCTCTACTTGATTGAAATATTCATCTTCCGTTGGAGCAAGTTTGTAACTTACTTCTGATGTCTCTGTCTTCCCGTTCTCCATGAGAGAACCCTTGTCCCAAAGGGACCCCTTCGAAGGAGGGCATTTCAGCATAAAAAAGCGATGGAAACAGAGGGATTCAGGTTGCAAACCTGAACCAACAGAGTATTCAGAAATGGAAGTAGATCCTGTACCCGTCGAATTTTACGGTCATTAAACATGAAAGTCATTAAATGGAGTGATAAAGCTGTCCATTTTAGACCATTCAGGGCAATTCTGCGTTAGAAATCGATCCTTTGTTCAGGGCAATCTTGTATTAGACAAGACTAGGTATTGACATAAAGTAAAATGTATACTAAAATGAAGATGTCAGAAATACCCCACAATCCTTTTCTGCTCTTAGCTTAAATTATTTTACAACATCCTAATGTCAGAGCTACCAGATTCATCTTCCACCAAAACTCCAATAGTGCATACCGCTACTCAAGAGGACAAAGACAGTAGAAAACCAGAGGAATCATCTGAAGAAAGGACCATATTCCTCCTAGAGAGAATGGCACTTTTGGGAGATGCTACTATTGATGACATTGGAGGTAGAATAAACCTTTCATCGGAAAGTGATGTGAATAAAATAAAGAAAAACGTGAGTAATGAAGCATTAAGGATAGCTTTACAACATCTTCCTTCAGAAACCTCTGAGTCAAATGAAGATCAATCATATGAACTCACTTCAGAAAAAAAAGAAGAGACCTTTCGAATCCTATCTAAAAGATATAGAAGATGTGAAAACTTACATAAAGGTCAAGAAGATTTACAATTGTACAAAGTTAAAGGTTCTATTGAGGAGGACCCAAGGTTTATCTGGAGCATTCGTCAAATGGAACAAGCAGGCCATGAGCCAAATATCTATCATTCAGATGAATTTGGGTTTAATGTTGGTACTTGTTCCCTGGATACTCCTATAGATTCTTCTTTTTGCGTGTTCGACAATACTGCACTTGAGCATGTCAGGAGGTCAAGAAAACTAAGCGAACGAGAAAAGAAATTAGCTTCAAAACGCCTCAATAAAAATGGTGCTGTAGAACAAGCTGAGGCAATGGGTGTAAAACTTATGAGTGAACATCACTACCTATATGTTCTTGGACCAAAGTATGATGCAGGCTCTCATCCACATTCTGGTGGGAATCGTCTTGATCAAAATGATTCTTGTTGGCTCAATACAGATATCAATATAAGAATGAGTGATAGAGCTTTAATGGGGACTGGGGGGACTAACGTATGCTTACGAAACGTTGAAGATTGGAGCAAAAACCTAGGATGGCGCGGCTCACTCAGGGTTCCATGGATATCTTAACAGATGAAGACATAGCAGAGAAATATGCACGAGAACAATGGAAGAGAGATAAATTCAGAGATGGGAGACTTGATCCATACTGGAATTAAACCAGTAGCCTATCACCCCCTTCTAGGGACTTTTTCATGCCTTATGAATCTTTTCTCTGATTCTTATAATGATCTTCAATTGTCTCTTCCATATCTCTCATTTTTTTGAGGTTTTCTTCTAAGTTTTCCTCAGATTTTCCCTCATTTTTGTGGCGGTAGTTTTCTTCTACTGCTTCTTCGACTTCACGGAGTTTTTCAATATTTTGTTTGAGATCGTATTCGCCATAGACTTTTTGTACTGTGAGATGGCCAAAATGCTCATGATATCTCTTTTTTTGAAATATTTTTGCCAAGTATAAGAGTCCAAAGATAAGGTATGCGGGCAGAACGATGATATGGATCCCCACTTTTTCGAGACTCGCAACGCCGAGCATACTTCCCACACTCCAATTGACAGACATGAAAAAGTCGAATAATCCATGTATTACTACCGAGATAATGAGTCCCAAGGCAATCATTTCATCATGAAAGATGCGTGCTTTTTTCCAATGAATGAGTCGATGAAGAAAATTAGGGATCCACCTTTTACGACCTTCGTGTTCGTCTTCTTCAAGTATCGGTCTCGCGTAATATCCCACCCCATAGTAGTATCCATAAATACCGGAACACAGCACATGCACAAAGACCACAAAGAGCGATCTCAAAATAAAGAGAGAAAAAAATTTCTGAGTCATGCCATGAGTGATGATTTCTCGAAGGAGATAAATCATATTTTCTGTAAATGCAAACCCCAAGGCGGCGATGATGGAAAGCTCTATCACATCATTTACAGAATCAAAATAGTTATGATCTGATTTTTTGACGACCCAATGTTTCAAATATTCTTCTATAAGACCGATAGACATGGCGACCAAAAAAATAGAAAGAAGCCTGTTTTGCACCCATCCACCTATGTTTTCTTGAAAATCTACCGGTGTGAGTTCAAAGAATCCAAAATCCAGCTTCGTTTCCCAATAATATTGGTAGAGAAACATAATGAGCGCCGAAATAATACCGGCTCCAAACGTGAGAAATATGACCTTCTTCCCAGGTGTTTTTCGTCTGGTAAAGGCAAATCCCCATCCAATGACGGGAAGGAGGACCAGAAGAGTTGTTACGATTGCTTCTCGGGGATATTCTGTAAATGCCGTTTGAATAATATCAAAGTTGTTCATGATATGACGATTGTATGTAAGTTTTTTGAAAAAATCTTCCTAAAATCTCCCCTAGCCCCTCTTTATCAAAGAGGGGAAAAATAAAATCTCCCCCTTTATCAAAGGGGGATTTATTTTTTATTTTTCTGAAATTTCCTTAGCTCCATTTCTACATTTTCTAATGGGTACGCTCCTTTGAATTTGTTGCCATTTATAAAAAACGTGGGAGTGCCAGTGACGCCTAAAGATTGTCCGCGTGTACGATCAGCCTCGATTCTATTGACGGTATCTGAGGAGTCCAAGCATGTGGTAAGGAGTTCTGTATCGAGTTGCAAATTGCCAGCGAGGGTCCAGAGATTTTCTGTAGATAGATCAGAAGCTAAAAAGAGTGCGTCACTCACCTCTACGAATTTTCCCTGATTTTCTGCACACACAGAAAACTTGGCAGATTCATAAGCATTCGGATGGATGGAAGAAAGAGGAAAATGCCGGAAAACAATGCTTACTCCAAGGTGTTTGTTTCGGAGAGGAATAAGGGCTTCTTTTTCAAATTGTTTGCAATATGGACATTGATAGTCTTCAAAAATCTCTATTTCGCCAGTCAATGTTCCCTCAGTTTCAGGGGCAGGAGCTCCTTCAGGGGGAATCTCTTCGAAACTTGCTTCTGTTTCATCTTCTGCTCCAGGCTGGAGCTGCTCAAAAGGAGGGTTTACGTCGAGGGCAATGTGCTCCGAAGGTGGTAGAAGATTTTCTGATTCGTCTAATAAACTGAGATCAATTTCTGCAATGGGGTCTTCCGGAAGTATTTCAGAACTGTTTTCTTGATCGGTACTTTCTTTTTCAGAGGCAGAAACTCCTTCAATTTCAGATATTTCTTCCAAATGTATGTTTTCCAAAAGATCATCTGGGCTCTGATTTAGCTCAAGTTGATCTGAAGGACCTTCCAATGGCTCCTCGTCAGAAGTTTCTCCAGGTATAAATTTTGGGAAGGTGCATCCAAAGAGAAAAAGAACAAGACTGAGGAAAAGAGCAATTTTTTTCATATACTACATAAAAATACATGCACAGCAGAGAATAGAGAATTTTTGAAATTTGGACAAATCAAATGATTTCAAATGTTTTCCAATACTCACATTTTGACCGTATTTTTTGCTCCGCTAGCAGGGAATTCTTTTTTTCCTCAAAAAGTGCAAAAATAGCTCCTCCTGAACCGGTGAGCCCTGCTTGCAGCGCTCCAAAAGAAAGCAAATTATCTCGTAATTTCTCCAAATTTGGAAAATGAAAAAATATGCAAGGTTCAAAGTCATTCTTTCCTTTTTCTTCTCTTTCTCCTTTTTTTCTAAAAGAATCAAGGGTTTCATATGCCCATGGAGTTTTTATTGCAATTTTTGGGAGCATCGCAACGACTCCGTATATTGGCTTTGAAAAAGGGAATGAAATCTTTTTTATTTTTTCACCAAAGCCGGAAACTTCTGCGACATTTTCTTCAGAAAAGAAAAAGGGAACGTCACTTCCAAGCGAGAGACACATTTCTCTCCACCTTTGTATTCCAATCTTTTGTGACTTTTCTGGAAAAATTCTTATGAGCGCTATTAATATGGTTGCGGCATTGGAACTCGCACCACCAAGACCTGATGCGAGGGGAATGTTTTTGACAACGTGAATTCGTATTCCTTCTGAAAATCCAGTTTCTGTGAAAAAGAGCTTTGCGGCCCTATAAATACTATTGTGATCATTATTAGGAATTCCTTTTGAATATGGTCCTGAGAAAAACATTTCTATTTTTTTCCGAGCTATTTTTTCTACTACGATTTCATCATATATAGGAATGGAAATGAATGTGCTGAGAAGTGTATGGAGCATCTCATTACTCCGAATGGAGCAGGGGAGTGCTTCCTCAATCGTAAGGGAAAGATTTATTTTTGCTGGAGAAAGAAGTTGTCGTTTATCCATACGCATATTTTGTAAATATTTTTTATCCTAGAAAACTTCCAAAGTTCTAAGTTTAAATATCGAAAAAACAAACAATACCAAAATTATAATGCTCAAATAAGAAAACAAGTACTCAAAAAAGAAAACTTTGAAATTACTTAGGATTTTTTGCTTTGATGGTTGGAATTTTTAGACGCTATCCTTTGACCTCAATCCCCATAGATCGGGCAGTCCCTGCTATGATTTTTTTTGCTCCTTCCAAATCATTTGCACTGAGATCTCTCATTTTCTCTTCAGCGATTTTTTCAATTTGAGCCCAACTCACACTTGCTACTTTTTCGGTATGAGGGACACCAGACCCTTTTGAGATTCCAGCCGCTTTTTTGAGAAGGATCGCTGCAGGAGAAGATTTGAGTATAAAAGTAAATGAGCGATCCTCATAAATCGTAATTTCTGCAGGAATAATAGTGTCTCCCATCTCTTTGGTTTGATCATTAAACTGCTGGCACAACTGCTGCATATCAATTCCTGTAGGCCCCAAAACAGTACCAATTGGCGGTGCTGGATTTGCTTTTCCTGCAGGGATTTGCAGTGTTATGACGCGTGAAATTTCTTTGACCATATCTCTACTGTAATTAAATAATGAACGAAAAAACGGGCAATGGAGTATAGAATGCTTCTCTCAAAAGTACCAGCTTTTTTTAAGAAAGATCTTCAAAGAAAGGAACGAGAAGATTGTGATTTGCCTTTATATATTCAAAACCAAAGACCCTTTGTTCTTTCGCGACTAAAAGAAAAGCCTTTTCAGGTGATTGAGAAGGATTGAAATAGAACGAATATAATCCAAATTCATCAGTGCGATTGACACTTGTTTCTGGATCATTCACAAAACGAGACTCAAATTTTTGTTCCAAAAAGGAAAAGAGCCGTGACACAGTAGTGTCTTCTATGGGGAAAATCTCATATACACTTATTAAAACCCGATCAGATGCTTTGTCGGCAATGTCTGTTTTGAGAATCTGCACACCATCTACTTCTACATCGAATTGAACGGCGCCAAATATATGTGAGATAGGGTTTGACCTTTTTTTATATACATTCTGAATGCTAGCAATACTCACACTTTCTAAATCTATTTGAGATGGGGGGAGCATATATGTTTTTTTCTTCTGGTATGGAGTGACGCGTTCTTCAGTGGAAATGTTTTTTGATCCCGAGACAGGTAAGGATCTTTCTGGATGCAAAAAATATTCGAGAGAGATAATCACTCCTATAATAACCGTGAGAACAATAGCAATAACGGTTTTATTCATCTGAAAAATTCAAAAAAACAGGAAGTCTATTTCTTTATTACTTGATCAAAGTCCAGTTCTACCGGGGTTTCACGATCAAATACGGTCACGAGAACGGTGAGCTTTCCTTTTCCCGTATCTACCTGATCTACCTTCCCTTCAAAAGTTGCAAAGGGTCCCTTCATTATTTTGACAATATCCCCACTATTAAAGTCAGATTTAAACTTCGGCTCATCGGTTCCCATTCGTGATTGCACCACGCCAAATTCTTCAAGAGTGACCGCGACGGGAATATTTCCTGATCCTACAAACCCAGTGACATTTGGAGTGTTTCGCACCACATACCATGAGTCATCGGTTACCGTCATATCTACCAAAGCATATCCAGGAAACAAACACTTTTTTATTTCCACAGGTTTCCCTCTTCGCATCACAATCTGTGTTTCTTTTGGCACCAAAACATCAAATATTTTGTCTTGCATATTGAGTGTTTCAATTCTCTGCCTTAGGGCCTTTTCCACAGAGTCTTCGTACCCTGAGTAGGTGTGAATAGCATACCAATTACGCCCTTGCTTTGGCTGTCTGCCTTTTTCCATTTTTTCCAATTCTTTCTTTTGATCCTCTTCATCCAGTTCAAAAACTCCAGCTACCTTTGAGGGAGCATCGTCAATTGAAACATCTTCTTTTTCAGATGGAGATTTCTTTTCCTCTTTTTGCTCAGCGGGAAGATCATTCTCCTGAGGATTTTCTACCTGTTCGGCTTCATCGGATGATTCTTGGGTTTCAGAGCTTTTGTCCATATGTTCTGTCGTTTCACTATTTTGATTCTCAGAAGACTCTTCTTCAGGAGAAGAAAGGGCTTCATCGAGAACTATATCCTCTGGAGACTCGCTCTTAGGAGTTTCTTTATTATCTAGAGATTCTAGGTCAGCAGCGTCTAATTTTTTTTCTTCAAGATCTTGAAGAGCTTGATCTTCTGGTGTGTCAGAAGGGGTAATGTCGGTCATAGTTCTTATGAAAGGAGAAGGAGATTCAAAAGGGCATCAAAAGCTCCAAAAACCAGAGCTGAAACCAGTACAAACCCTATGGTGATGATACTCAGACGAATAGCTTGCCTTTGTGTGGGCCATGTTACATTTTTGATCTCATGTACGGCTCCCTTAAAATACTCAGCGATGGTTTTCATGTGTATCTAAAAATAACGCTTAAAAAAAGCCTCTCTCGGGGCTCCGTCAAGATTGTACTGGGAGTTAAGACTGAGAATCAAGTGATTTTTTAAAATTCTGAATCCATAGTGATAATTGCTTCTTGAGAATATGAATTATACCAGTGTACTCTTGTATCTCGTCTCCACCAAGTAAGCTGTCTTTTGGCGTAATTCCTGGTATTTTTTTTCATTATTTCCAACAGAGATTCTAAAGATCTGGCTCCTTCAAGATATTCAAGAGCTTCTCTATATCCATGGCTCATCATGGCAGGATCTTCTTTTGAATATCCTTTGTGAAGAAGTTCTTTTACTTCGTCCAAAAATCCCATGTTTTCCATGGTATCTGTTCTTTGATCAATTTTTTTATACAATAGATCTCTCGGAAGTGTTATTCCCACAACGAAGGTGTCATAGAGAGCTTCTCCTGTATTCATTATTTGAGACTTTTTTTCTCCAGAGAATTCATATATTTCAAGCGCACGAATAATATATTTTTTATTCTGGGGATCGATGCGACTGGCTTCTTCCGGATCTTTCTCTTTAAGATTTTTCCAAAGCTCTTCAGAATTTTTTTGCTCCATTTTTTTACGGAACTCAGCATTAGGAGGAATGCTGGGGAGGGAGAAATTTTGGGTAAGAGCGTTTACAAAAAGCCCAGTACCTCCACACAAAATCGGCAATTTATCTTTTTGTGTAATTTCATATATTTTTTTTTCTGCAAACTCTCTCCATTCGGCGACGTTACATTCATCTTTTGGGTCTAAAAAATCAAAAAGATGGTGTGGAACACCGCTTTTTTCCTTTTCCGTAGGACTTGCCGTCCCGATACTGAGATATTTGTACATTTGCCGAGAGTCGGCATTGATAATCTCTCCATCATACTTTTTTGCTATTTGCACTGAGATGTCCGTCTTGCCACTTGCAGTTGGACCAATCACTGCTACGAGTTTCGGCTTTATAGACTTTTTTGCCAGAAAATTTTGTATATCATCGAAAAGCATACAGATGTAATAATGCCAAAAACTTGAGTATCAAAAAAGGGAAAGGGTATAATAGAAGCATGAACTTTGAAGAAGAAATACGGAGGCTCCACCAACGAAATAAAGAGGTAGAAATGCACAAAGCATGGGAAACATCTTTTGTGCGCAGAATTTTTATTATGACCATAACATTTTTATCAGCATTTACTTTCCTTTCGATAGCTGGAATTACATCAGACATGAGGGTTCTTTTGTTTTCATCTCTTGTACCCGCTCTTGCATTCCTTTTTTCAACGCTTACGATTCCTTCGCTTCGAAAGATATGGGAAAAACATCAACAGAATAAGCTTTGATGCAACAACAATCATTTTATTGGCATCAAATCCCTTGGGTTTCACCTCTTGTCCTGTATCGTTTTCTTCGAGAAAAGAAAAAAAAGCCAATTCTTCTGTTTTCAGGAGTTACTAATCCTGAGCAAAATGGAGGGAAGTATTCATTTCTTCCATTTGAACCTCAAAAAATTCTTCTTTATAGGGAGGGAAGTGATTTTCTTAAACTTTTGAGAAAGAACCTTGGAAGAAAAAGAAAAATCCCAATGAACGCTCCAGAAGCATTTCATCACTTCTGTGGTGGTCTAGCTGGATTTTTTTCATATGAGTTTGGACATGAATTTGAACAATTTGCTTGGTCACAAAAGGAGAAAAAATCTATCCCACTCGGATTTTTTGAGTTATTTGAAACTCTTTGCGCTTTTGATCATCATAAAAAAAAAGCATATGTAGGAGGCTGGTTTGATTCGTCACAAGAAGCGCAAATATTTTTCTCACATTTTGAAAGTAATTTTCTGACAGTGGAAGGACTTATGACTGATACGAGTACGTCAGTAGAGCGCCATGTGTTTTTGCCTGAGATCTCTCAAGATGAATACACCAAAGCAATTGAGAACATCAAGAATGAGCTTGTGACTGGAAATACATATCAGGTCAACTTTTCGCAAAAATGGACGACTCAGACGAATCAAGACGCATTTACGCTTTTTTCTCATCTCGTACAAAAAAATCCTGCTCCAATGATGTTTTTTTGTGAACACAATGATGGAGCTGTTATTTCCTGTACCCCAGAGCGGCTTTTTTCGTTGCAAAAAGACACTCTGTTTGCACAGCCTATCAAGGGAACCAGAAGAAGAGGAGAAGACTCAAGAGAGGACACACAGCTTATTCAGGACCTTTTGGATGATGCAAAGGAAAAAGCAGAACATTCCATGATTGTAGATTTGATTCGCAATGATTTTGGGCGGATTGCAGAGTTTGGAAGTGTAGAGGTCAGAAATTTTTTGCGAGTTGAAAAATATGTAACAGTTATCCACTTAGTATCTGATGTGTATGCTCAATTGCGACCAGAAAAGGATGCATTGGATGTTGTGAAAGCACTCTTCCCAGGAGGAAGTATCACTGGTGCACCCAAAGTAGAAACCATGGATATTATTTCGAAACTTGAACCCTCATCACGTGGTGTATATTGCGGAAGTGCGGGATATATTTCGTTCAATGGAAATGCGGATTTTAATATTTTGATACGCACGCTTCAGAAAATAGGCCCCAAATTAGAGGTCAGAGCAGGAGGAGGGATTGTGATAGATTCTACTGCCGAACGAGAATATGAAGAATCAATTGAAAAAGTAATGGGAATTATCGGACCACTGGGGAGCATTGATAAAGAATCTTTATATTGAGAGAAGTCGCGGACCACTTCCCAAAATGCTTCTTTTAAAAAATTGAGAAATGCTTTCAGGGTCAAGGTTTCCTGTTTTTATTCCCAGCAAAAACTCTTCCCACCAAGGAGTGAAGGGGAGTTTGAACGAAACAGCTTGGAGTTTTGTACCACTGAGTTCCGCAGAAAGAGCATCCATAACTTCTGCAAATGAATAAACAGTGCTATCGATGAGCCCATTTTTTGCAGCTTCAGTCCCAGAATAGACTCTTCCATCTGCCAGTTTTTTGATTTCTTCTACAGGCATATCTCTTCCTTTAGCAACGGCGCTTACAAATCCTTCGTAACTTTCCGTAATCAGATCTTCAAAAATCTGCTGCTCTTTTGATGTCAAATCTCGAAAAGAACTCCCCATGTCTTTATACTCACCAGATTTGAGAGTCCTCATCTCTATCCCAATTTTTTCAAAAAGCTCTTTGGCCTTAGGGAGCAAAATGATGACGCCAATGTTACCAGTAAGAGTATTTCGATATGCGTAGATTTTATTTGATGCACTGGCGATATAATATCCTCCACTTGTAGCACTTGCTTCAAGGAGTGAAAAAACAGGTTTTTTTTCTCGGACCACATTGATCATATGAGCTATTTTTTCAGAGGCGAGCACTGTGCCTCCGGGGGAATCAATCCGGAGAAGTACAGCAGCGACCTCTTCATCATTCATTGCTTTGTTCAGCAAATGAATAACGTCATCAGCAAATATAGTATTACTGGACGCAAGAGAAGAGGCTGGAGGAGTATCGACGATTTCTCCGAAGAGAGGAATCACTGCCACCTCTTTGGCAGTAATATCTTTTTGAGATGGTCCATAGTAATTATCAAAATAGTTTTTCTGAACTCCACTCAAGTTATATTCAAATTGAGAAGCTTGAAAAAATGTAGAGAGAATAAGAAAAAAGAAAAATATTTTTGCAAAAGTCCAAATCCCTCCTATTATTTTTTCTGATCGAGATTTTTCGAGAATAACCCGCAAGGGTGCATCAGAAGATTTTTTGATATCTATTGAAGGCATGGTATGTTTTGAGAAAATCCGAGAAGTATTGTATCTTTTTTAAAAACACAAAAAAAGCCTCAAGAAAGTGAGGCTTTTGAAAGTCATTGACTACAAAGTCTATCACTTTTCAGCAACCATTTTTATAGAAACATCAACCCCAGCTGGTAAGTGAAGATTGGAGAGGGCTTCTACCGTTTGAGGAGTAGCTTCATCTAAATCAATAAGCCTTTTGTGGATGCGAATTTCATATTGCTCTCGAGAGTCTTTGTGGACGAACGTGGATTTATTGAGGGTTATTTTTCTGATCTTTACCGGAAGAGGGATCGGTCCAGAAATTATAGCCCCTGTTCGTTCAGCAGTTTCAAGAATAGTTTTACACGCTTTGTCGATCACAGTGTGATCAAAGCTTTTGAGCGTAATTCTAATTTTTTGACCTGCAGGTGATGCAGCTTTTTTGGTTGCCATACGTTTTAAAGATCAAAGAGTGAAATAAACTTTCCACCCCTCACTTTTGATATCAAGAGTGAGGGACCGAGAAATCTACTTTAAGATTTTAGTAACGACTCCAGCTCCAACGGTACGACCTCCTTCACGAATCGCGAATTTGGTTTGGTCTGCAAGAGCAATTTCAGAGCCGAGTTTTACGGTCATCTTGATATTATCGCCCGGCATTACCATCTCCACTCCGTCAGGAAGTTCTATCTCACCAGTTACATCAGTTGTACGAATGTAGAACTGAGGCTTGTATCCTTTGAAGAACGGAGTGTGTCGTCCACCTTCTTCTTTGGAGAGGACATATACCTCTGACTCAAACTCAGTATGAGGAGTGATAGATCCTGGCTTTGCCAAAACCTGACCGCGTTCAATATCTTCACGCTCAATACCACGGAGAAGGATACCGACATTGTCTCCTGCCTGTCCCTGATCGAGCAACTTCTTAAACATTTCCACTCCGGTCACAGTAATCTTTTGAGTTTCACGGATACCCACAATTTCAATATCATCGTTTACCTTTACAATTCCTTGTTCGATACGACCGGTTGCAACGGTACCACGACCCTTAATAGAGAAAACATCTTCTACCGGCATGAGGAATGGTTTATCGAGTTCGCGAACTGGCTCAGGAATGTAGCTATCAAGTGCTGCAGCAAGTTCTTCAATTGCTTTTTCTGCTTCAGCATCGCCTTCGAGAGCCTTGAGGGCTGATCCTTTAATAAAAGGAATATCATCTCCTGGAAATTCATATTTTGAAAGAAGCTCACGAAGCTCCATTTCTACGAGATCAAGAAGTTCAGCATCATCTACTTGATCTATCTTATTCAAAAACACAACAATAGAAGGGACTCCTACCTGACGAGCAAGGACGATATGCTCTCGAGTTTGAGGCATAGGTCCATCGGCTGCAGAGCAAACGAGGATGGCTCCATCCATTTGAGCAGCGCCAGTGATCATGTTTTTTACATAATCGGCATGGCCTGGGCAATCTACGTGAGCGTAGTGCCTGTTATCGGTTTCATATTCTACGTGAGAAGTGGCAATAGTAATACCACGAGCCTTCTCCTCAGGAGCGTTATCAATCGCATCAAAAGCTTTCGCTTCGGCTCCACCTTTCTTCGCTAAAACGGTGGTAATAGCAGCTGTAAGAGTTGTTTTTCCGTGATCGACGTGTCCAATCGTACCTACGTTTACGTGCGGTTTGGTCCGCTGAAATGCATCAGCCATAAAAAAAATAAAAAAATATCTGAAAAAATAGCAGAGGGATTTTATCAATCCGCCGCCGCTATGTCAAAGGTTTTTCGTATGTTTTTTCTTCTGTAGGAAATATCTCTTGGAGGGAATAAAATTGGTATCTATAATTACTTGGCAAGATTCACAAAATTGTCTTTATGATGGGCTTTCTCAGGAATTTATTTCCCAAAAATTCACCAGTGCGAAAAGTATGGTATATGTTTAAAGCAGTACTCGCCGCTTTTTGGTACAGATTTCCTGCAAAAAAAATACAAATCATTGGCATCACCGGAACTGATGGAAAAACCACTACTGTAGAAATGATTTCTCATATTTTTCAAACAGCAAAAATTTTACATTTGAAAATTTCCACAGTGTCGATCTTTCTTAATGAAAAACACTCAAAGAATGCCACCAAGCGCACCACACTCTCTCCGTGGCAGATGCAAAAACTCTTGAGAAGAGCGGTTCAAAAAAAATCAGAAGTGGCGATATTGGAAATTTCATCTCACGCGACAGAACAAAGACGAATTTTTGGAATAAGATGTGATATTGCGGGTATTATCAATGTGAGCGAAGGACATGTAGATGATCATGGAAGTTTTGAGAAATATGCCAATGCTAAAAAACTTCTCTTTACCAAATACCTTAAAACAAGTGGAGCTGCGGTGCTGAATATGAATGATACAGTGGTCTCCTCTTGGAAAGAAGACATATCTGCTCAGAAGATAGCAATTTCTTCTCCATATATTGAAAAACTTGGTATTCCTGGAGAATTTAACAAAGAAAATGCAGCTGTTGCATCTGCAGTAGCCGAGTCATATGGAGTTTCCAATATCGATATTGCAAAGGCACTGAAGAATTTTGTTGGAGTAGAGGGGCGACTGGAAAAAATAGACTGTGGTCAAAATTTTGATGTATATATAGACTTTGCGGTTACGAGCAATGCCTTTAAACATCTTCTAGAATCAGCCAAAGAGCTCACTCAAAATCACCTCTGGGTGGTGTTTGGATGCTATGGAGATGTGGACAAAAAGAGGCGCCCAGAAATGGGAAAACTTGCGGGAGAAATTGCTGATTTTGTAGTGCTTACTGATGATGAACCCTATACAGAATCTGCAGATATGATTCGTGAACAGGTGAGAGAGGGGATTCAAAAGACAAAGGTATGGAACGATGGTGATGACTCCGTGCACTTCTGGGAAATCCCTGATCGTCGTAATGCGATAGAATTTGCTTTGCAGCGAGCAAAACCGGGAGACGTCGTGGTCATTCCGGGATTGGGAGCTGAAGAATCACGAAACATTGGTGGAATGGAAGTGCCGTGGAATGATAAAGAGATAGTAAAAGAAATCCTCGGTATTTAAAAATATTGACAAAAAGTAAATTAAAGTATATAAAAATTATATACTTTATTACCCGCATTCTGTGGTGAAGTGCACCACTTGGGATAAAAAGATATTAGAGATTGTTATAGAAGTCAAAGACATGGGTGGGAGTTCTAAAGCCGAGAACTTTCATGGGAGTGTTGTTAAGAGTATCAACAAAGGATTGTAACTGGTTTTGAGAGAAATTCTTGAGGTCAGCTTTCTTAGGGACAAATTTTCTAAGTTTTCCAATGGCGTTTTCTACAGAGCCTTTTTGCCAAGAAGAGTAGGGGTCACAAAAATAAATAGGGATTCTTAAGTCTTTATATCTGGTGTTTTCTACACCGTTGTCCAAGGTAAGTGAGTATGCAGGGAGTTGGTGCAGAATGTCTCCAAATCCCTGCATGGATTCTCTGAGCCGAGACACCTTCTTCACGAATATTTTACGAGAGAGTCGTTCTCTAACGATGACAAGAGTTTGTGGGGAAGCTTTCTTGGGTCTGCCCATGGTATCTCCTTCGTAGTGTCCAAATCTTTTCTTCTGGTTGATATGCTGAGGTCTTTGGGCAATAAACACTCTATCTTTGATGATTTCATGCTTTGATTTCTTCTTTCTCCGTTTACGCTTCCTATATCTCTTGCGATAAAGAAGAGGACATAGGTCTTGTCCGTGTGCACTGTAGAGATATGTATAGATGGCATCTTTCCCAATACGAACTCTCTTCTCCAAGTACAGTACTCCTGCAATCTTCTCTGGTGACCATTTTAACAACATCTTTTCTCGCATATACTTCTCTATCTCATCATCCTCACGTACCTTCATTCCTTGGTATTTACTAAATCTTCTTTTGTTCTGTGCTTTTTGATGAGCCTTACACGCATCGTATCCTCCTCTCTTCATCTTCCGCTTGAGCTCTCTGATGATTGTAGAGTGACTCCTGTTCATCGCTTTGGCTATCGATCTCATCGAATACCCTTTGGAGTGGAGTATTAAGAGTTCTTGTCTCTCGCTCTTACTGAAGTGTTCATAGTTGTTCATGCACCTAGAGTATTAAATTCTTCCGAGGTGGTGCACTTCAAACTCGAATTGAGGTTATTTTATTATGCCTCTCAAAGAATCACTTAAAAGGTGTGCCCAAGTTGTTGCACTCACGTCGGCTTTAAGTGCTTGCACAGAAGGAATAGAGCCTGATAAAGAGATAGTCTTTGAGGCAGAAAGGACTCAGGTTGTGAAAAAATGGGAACAACAAAAACCTGTACTTATAAAAATTGGAGAGGAAATAAAGAAAATCGCTGCATTAGAAGAGAGTGATGGAAAATGCCATTCAGCATCACCAGATTTTTTCCGCAATACTGAGGTTCTTATCAATTGCATTGGAATACAAGGGATAAAAAAAGGGGTTTATGGAGAAATATTTGCTTTAATTGGAAACAATGGAAACATCGGATTCCACCATTATTTTCTCCGTGGAAAGGGAATTGCAACGCCAGATAACACCTGTGTGTACGATGAAGGTGGATTAGTATTTTCTCGAGTACTCAATCGCTACGAAGAAATAGTACCCGATGAGTATGAAGCCGATCTTTTGCCTGATAAAAGTAAGATGGGGGCAGACATTGATTTTGCTTATGAAAGATGCGGAGATTTTTTAACAATACTTGAAGAAGTATTAAAATCAGGAGAAGATATAGCTGATGACACACAATCTTCATAGTTTTTTTGAGAAAACCCCTCTCATACTCGCCTCCGCAAGCCCTCAGCGGAAGAGAATTTTGGAAATGATGAATGTTCCATTCAGAGTTGTGACGAGTGATTTTGAAGAAATGGTGAATCTTCATCTTTCACCAGAACAGAACGCGAAAGATTTTGCGGAAGGGAAGACGAAGGCGGTGTTTGCACGACTGAATTCTAAGAACCCCCTTAACCCTCTTGATCAGGGAGGCAGAATGGTTTCTGTGGGAGTAGATACACTGGTAGTTTCTGAAGATGGAGAAATTCTTGGAAAGCCAGAGAATGAGGAAGATGCAAAAAGAATGATTTTGCAAAAATCGAATACTACGGAGCAAGTCATATCTGGTATCTGTGTCATGAGTTCAGAAAAATGTCTTGTGCGGTATGAGAAGGCGGAAATTGTATTTGGACATATTGGTGATGATGAAGCGGAATATATGCTTTCCTGCAATGAGTGGCAGGGGAGAAGTGGCTCCATTTGCGTAGAAGGCAAGAGCTCAGTGTTTATTAAAGAAATAAAAGGAAACCTTTGGAATATTGTGGGATTTCCCATTCCAACTTTTCTTCAAATGATGGAGGAGTTTTTGAGTTAAGAGTATGCTTCTTGTATGGCACATATATTTATTTTTCACGGCGCTCACGGACATTCAGATGAAAACTGGTTTCCATGGCTTCGGGATAAATTGGAACCTGAAGGTCATACGGTTTTTATTCCTCGATTCCCAACTCCTGAGCATCAAACTTTTGAAAATTGGTGCACAATATTTGAAGAATACGAATCTTATATTCACAAGGACTCGATTTTTGTTGCCCATAGCTTGGGATGTCCATTTTCTTTGAGGATTTTGGAGAATACGAAAAAAAGTATTTCTGCTTGTTTTTTGACCGCTCCAGCAGGAAAGGAGACTCCGGTGGAATTTAGTCCCCAAACATTTGTGAATACTCCATATAATTTTGAAAATATTCAAAAATACTGCAAAAAATTCTTTATATTCCACGCTGATAACGATCCCTATAATTCACTCCAAAGTGCCCAGCAATTGGCTCATAATTTAAGGGCAGAGTGTACAGTCATTCCAAAGGGAGGACATTTGAATACAGAATTTGGATATACGGAATTTCCAGAGCTTTTGAAAGTGATATTAAAAAATCCCTCCTAGCCTCCCTTTTACAAAGGGAGGGAGAATTTTTACTTCCCCTCTTTAAAAAAGAGGGAGTAGAGGAGATTTTTTGGCTTATACTAAGAAAACCACTTTGAAGCGGAAGTATCTTCCATAACACTTTTGATGACTTGTGCGAGAAGGGGAGCGATATCGATCACATCGATATCCAATTTTTTTTGAGCCTCTTTTGAAAGCGGTATGGAGTTACTCACTACTATTTTGTGAAATCCTGCTTTGCTCAGTCTTTCTACTGCGGGTCCGGAGAAGACCGGATGTGTTGCGCAGAGATATACTTTTTCATTTGCTCCGGCATCGAGCAGAGCCTGCCGTGCTCCTGCCACACTTCCGGCAGTGTCTACCATATCGTCCAGAAGGATTGCTGTCTTTCCCTCTACATCTCCTACTACGTGTGTAACAGATGATTCATTGTGTCTTGGTCTGGTTTTGTGCATGATGGCCAGTCTGGCTCCGAGAATATCCGCCACCTTTTTTGCCGGCTTCGCTCCACCGGCATCTGGAGACACCACGACCAGATCACCCTCTATCTTTTGACCGATAAAATACTTGGCAATCATTTTTCTGATATGCAGATTATCCACCGGTACATCAAAAAATCCTTGGATCTGATCTGAATGGAGTTGCACGGTGATAATGTGATCTGCTCCGCTTTTGACCAAAAGATTTGCCATAAGTCGTGCGGAGATCCCTTCTCGAGCCTCGTGCACTTTGTCCTGACGGCAGTATCCATAGAAGGGGAGTATGACGTGGATAGATCTTGCAAAACTTTGCTTGGCAGCATCACAGAGAAGAAAGAGTTCCATAAGATCTTCATTCACATTGCCAGCATTGCATGTCCCCACCACAAACACATCTCTTCCTCTGACTGTTTCTCCAAATCGCACATACATCTCGCCACACGAGAATTTTTTGATCTCTACTGATGACAGCTTGCATCCCATGCTTTTCCCTATGCTTTCGGCGAGATGAGGATGAGAGTTAGCGGCAAAGATGCGAATATTTTTGGAAGCCATTTACGAAATTATAAATTTTAAATTATAGATTATAAATTGTGAGTGTTGTGTGCTCTATGATACATGATTCGTGAAGAAATTGTGAAACGGTCTTTTTTTGTCTACAATCGGTCGCGTCATCCCGACCGTATTGGAGGGATATTCCGAAGAAGTATTTCTAGTTCCTCCCTTGCAAAGGGAGGCTAGGTGGGCTTTAACCCCCTTGGTCCCCCTTTTCAAGGGGGAAAGATAAAGCATTGCTCATGAAAAACATCCGAAATTTTTGCATCATTGCGCATATTGATCATGGCAAATCAACTCTTGCTGATCGATTTTTGGAACTTACAAATACGGTTGCAAAGCGGGATATGAAAAAACAGTTTTTGGATACGATGGAGCTTGAGCAAGAACGAGGGATCACTATCAAGTTGCAACCAGTGAGAATGGAATGGAACAACTATCAACTCAACCTCATTGATACTCCTGGGCATGTAGATTTCCAATATGAAGTATCCCGCTCACTTGCCGCGTGTGAAGGAGCCATATTGGTAGTTGATGCAACACAGGGAATTGAAGCACAGACGCTCTCCAATCTTTATCTCGCACTTGCATACGATCTTGAAATCATTCCTATTATTAACAAAATAGATTTGCCAGCAGCGGATATAGAGCGCGTGAGTACTGAAGTTGAAAACGCAATTGGCATTCCAAAAGAAGATATTATCGCTATTTCTGCCAAAGATGGAACGAATATAGAGAGCGTTTTAGATCGCATTGTAGAAAAAATACCAAATCCTGAAGATGCAGGAATGAGGAAAAAAGAAAATATTACGGATGACAAAGAAGCAAGAGCTCTTATATTTGACTCTGTCTATGACTCATACAAAGGAGTAATGGCGTTTGTCCGTGTGGTATCTGGAGAACTCAAGAGAAAAGACAAAGTCTTGCTTCTGAAAACTAAAAAGCAAATTGATATATTGGAGGTCGGAAAATTTACGCCAAAATATGTACCCCTTAGTTCTCTTTCTGCTGGGGAAGTGGGGTATGTCGTGACAGGACTCAAATCAACGCGAGAGGCAAGGGTGGGGGATACTATTTATGGAGGCAAAGATACAGATACAGTAAGTCCTCTACCAGGATATGAATCGGTCAAGCCAATGGTTTTTTCTGGCATTTTTTGTACTGAAGGAGGGGATTATCCACTCCTGAGGGATGCACTTGAAAAACTTTCACTTTCAGATTCTGCTCTTTCATTTGAACCAGAAAACTCTGTAGCACTTGGAAATGGATTTCGATGTGGATTTTTGGGACTCTTACACTTAGATATCGTTCAAGAACGCCTGGAAAGAGAATACAATTTGGATTTGATTGTAACGGCTCCAAGTGTCGGATATACGGTGCATGGAAAAAAAGAAGAGTGTTTGGAAATCTCTTCTGCAGCAGAACTCCCAGATCCGAGTCATATTGAATCTCTTGCAGAACCTATCGCCAAAATAGAGATTATTACTCCTAAAGAATATGTTGGAGCGATGATGGAGCTCATTCAGAAAAAAAGAGGAAAATTTAAAAATATTTTGTATTTGAATACTGAAAGAGCTGTGATCACTGCCGAGGTCCCCATGGCAAACCTAGTAGTTGACTTTTATGATCGTCTCAAAAGTCTAAGCTCTGGATATGCATCACTCAGTTATGAGTTTTTGGAAATGCGGACAGATGCATTGGTCAAAATGGATATACTTGTCGCAGGGGATGCGGTGCCACCACTGGCGCAAATCCTGCATAGAGATGAGGCGCAAAATGCCGGATCGGCAGTTGTCAAAAAGCTCAAAGATATTATCCCGAGAGCCAACTTTCCCATAGCATTGCAAGCGGCTATTGGATCTCGTATCATCGCCAGAGAGACCATACCTGCATACCGAAAAGATGTGACCGCAAAACTCTATGGTGGTGACGTTACGCGTAAAAACAAGCTCCTCAAAAAGCAAAAAGCAGGGAAAAAACGAATGAAGGCTATTGGAAAAGTGGCACTTCCGCAGGAAGCGTTTCTCGCGATTCTCAAGAGAGAAGAATAATCCCTATGGCCCTATAGACCTCAGTGCTATGTTATAGTCGGCATCGTCTAAATTTTGATCACTCCCGCTGCAGGTGTCTTTTATAAGCGTAGTGCTCGAAGCTTCTGCGCGGTTAAATCCAAATACAACCGCTTGCACACCAGCAGCATTGCAACTTCCTTGTGGATCATCAGTATTATGTTGTGGATCATAACTATAGTAATGATCTGCATCATCGATAGGATCTTTTGGAATGCGCTGAAAGTAAGGAGCGAGAACCGTCTCTATGTTTCCCATATCATCTCCCAGTTCTTCAGCACTGGTAGAAACACTTTCTCCAGTGGGTCCTGGATAGTGTTCATTTTCTGTAAAGAAGAGCTGAAGTGCCTTTCGGATGTGTTGCATGTCAGCAAGGCGGTGTGTATCGCGAGATTTTTTTTGTATTTCATTAAACACAGAAACTGCTCCAACAGCGAGGACTCCAATGATTGCAATGACCACCAAGAGCTCAATAAGTGTAAAACCATTCTTTCTCATAGGCTTATTTTACGAACCTGGAGGATAAAATCCAACGTTATAGGCAGAAGCATCAATTCCCATCTCACTGTCACTGCAAGTCTCTTTTTCCAATTCTGTTTTAGAAGATTAAGATGTTTGGAAGCTCAATATTGCTTTGAACCCTCCAGAGCTATTACAACTTTCTTGTGGATTATCCACCAGATGCTCTGGATCATATGCATAGTAATATGTCGTACCATCCATGTCGGGGATCTCTGGGAACGTAGGTTATGTATTGTCTAATAGATATCTCAAAGGCACCATTTTTATCGTCACCGATCATTTCTCCTGTATCTAAAACTCCTTCATTCGTGTGGGGCCAGGATAATGTCCTTTATCATTAAAAAAGAGGTGTAGAGCACCACTGATACCTGCCATGTCTGAAACACGTCGCACATCTCGAGATCGCTCTTTCATATTTACGAACGTCACAAAAGTAGTGGTCATCAAAAGACCGATAACTACAAAAACAATAGAGAATCCTACAAGAGTGAAACCAGCGTTCCTGACAGAAAGAGGTTTTTGAAGAAAATTTTTCATTTTGAGGGTAAAATTTTAATCCTTCGCCATTCGCTTTGCTCCTGACTCAGTATCTTTCCTTGCTCACTTCCTCATTCCATTCCTCGTTGGTAGTAAATTCAACTGTGTGGTGCCCGTGGAGGGACTCGAACCCCCAACCTACTGGTTCGAAGCCAGGTACTCTATCCAATTGAGCTACACGGGCAAAAAAATATAACTCACAGAAGCCAAGGAATTCTATAATACCTAACTGTAAGGTTCAATGTGATCTGTTGTATTATTACGTCAGTTCCAATAAAACCTCACCATCTCCTCCCCCCTCGCATCTTACTGATTTGCTTCCATAAACTCCAATACCAAAACTGCCATCCTTGCTGCTTCTGTTCTTGTGATGTACTCATTAGGCTTAAATACTTTGGAAGAATATCCCTCAATAATCCCTTTCTCAATTCCAAAGTCAATAATATCTCTGTACCAAGCAAAGTCCTCCACATCTCTGAACTGAGAAATCCTTTTTCTCAAAGAACCCAGATCAAACCCTCCGGCAAGAAGAAGCATCTTGAGAGCTTCAGCTCTGGTAACAAACTGTGATGGTCTGAAGTATCCATCTTTGTATCCCCGCAGAATTCCTTTTTCTCTTGCCACAGAGATGTAGGGGAGTCCCCAATGATCCTTTCTCACATCAGGAAATGCATCAACAGCATTCAAATCAGGACTGTAACCAGCAATAAGAACAGCTATCTTAGCAAGCTCAGCTCTCATGATCTCATCATCTGGTTCAAAGATCTCCAGATTATTACTTCTTCCATGAACAATATCCAGACATTCGAGTTTGGTAATATACCTTTCTCCCCAGTGCTCTTGTGTATCTCGAAACTTTGTTGTACATGAGTCTTCTTCTGAAGTATCTTCTTCAGAAGCACTGGTCCTTAACTCTTCTTCTTTCCGTGCAAAACTTTCACGAATTCGTCTGTTACTCCCACTACCTCTTGGAGCTACTGTATCACCAAGACTATTTATACCCACAGTAAGGTTTTCATCATAGGTGAGACCTCCATTGGTTTCCGTAACTCGTAGACAAATCTCGTAGTCATTGTCGGTATTGTCATCAACGGGGATAAGGAAGTCAAAGACTGTTGTGTTGCGAAGATCAGTACCTAAGATATTAAAGTGGGCGTCATCAACTCCAGCTACGGTACAAGTGAGCGAGTATGTGTAGCTTTCCGTATTGTCTTCGCCATCATCAGTTGAAGTAATAGCAGAGATCACAGTGTTTGCAGCTGTTCCTTCTGACTGTGAGTCAGTATTGCCACCATCAATATCAATGTTGGTTGGAGCAGTGTTAAGGTCATTAACTGTCACAGTAATAGCTTCTACATAAGTGCCACCATTACCATCATCCGTTTGAATACGCAGGTTGTATGTATTGTCGGTATTGTCATCCACTGGAGTTTCAAAGTCAGGCACGAAGGCAAGCTTCACTTCGTCAGACCCTGCACCTCCGATAGTGAAGAGTGCATTGTCTTCATCTCCCGTACCAGCAACAAAAGTGTATGTGTGAGTATCTCCTCCATCAGCGTCAGTTGTTGTTAAGGTTCCAACTGTTGTTCCAGAGGAAGTGTTTTCATCAATACTGTCGGTGTTCCCTCCATCAATTTGGATATCAGTTGGAGCAGAGTTTGTGTCAGTCACGGTGATGGTGAAGTTTTCATCATAGGTGAGACCTCCATTGGTTTCCGTAACTCGTAGACAAATCTCGTAGTCATTGTCGGTATTGTCATCAACGGGGATAAGGAAGTCAAAGACTGTTGTGTTGCGAAGATCAGTACCTAAGATATTAAAGTGGGCGTCATCAACTCCAGCTACGGTACAAGTGAGCGAGTATGTGTAGCTTTCCGTATTGTCTTCGCCATCATCAGTTGAAGTAATAGCAGAGATCACAGTGTTTGCAGCTGTTCCTTCTGACTGTGAGTCAGTATTGCCACCATCAATATCAATGTTGGTTGGAGCAGTGTTAAGGTCATTAACTGTCACAGTAATAGCTTCTACATAAGTGCCACCATTACCATCATCCGTTTGAATACGCAGGTTGTATGTATTGTCGGTATTGTCATCCACTGGAGTTTCAAAGTCAGGCACGAAGGCAAGCTTCACTTCGTCAGACCCTGCACCTCCGATAGTGAAGAGTGCATTGTCTTCATCTCCCGTACCAGCAACAAAAGTGTATGTGTGAGTATCTCCTCCATCAGCGTCAGTTGTTGTTAAGGTTCCAACTGTTGTTCCAGAGGAAGTGTTTTCATCAATACTGTCGGTGTTCCCTCCATCAATTTGGATATCAGTTGGAGCAGAGTTTGTGTCAGTCACGGTGATGGTGAAGTTTTCATCATAGGTGAGACCTCCATTGGTTTCCGTAACTCGTAGACAAATCTCGTAGTCATTGTCGGTATTGTCATCAACGGGGATAAGGAAGTCAAAGACTGTTGTGTTGCGAAGATCAGTACCTAAGATATTAAAGTGGGCGTCATCAACTCCAGCTACGGTACAAGTGAGCGAGTATGTGTAGCTTTCCGTATTGTCTTCGCCATCATCAGTTGAAGTAATAGCAGAGATCACAGTGTTTGCAGCTGTTCCTTCTGACTGTGAGTCAGTATTGCCACCATCAATATCAATGTTGGTTGGAGCAGTGTTAAGGTCATTAACTGTCACAGTAATAGCTTCTACATAAGTGCCACCATTACCATCATCCGTTTGAATACGCAGGTTGTATGTATTGTCGGTATTGTCATCCACTGGAGTTTCAAAGTCAGGCACGAAGGCAAGCTTCACTTCGTCAGACCCTGCACCTCCGATAGTGAAGAGTGCATTGTCTTCATCTCCCGTACCAGCAACAAAAGTGTATGTGTGAGTATCTCCTCCATCAGCGTCAGTTGTTGTTAAGGTTCCAACTGTTGTTCCAGAGGAAGTGTTTTCATCAATACTGTCGGTGTTCCCTCCATCAATTTGGATATCAGTTGGAGCAGAGTTTGTGTCAGTCACGGTGATGGTGAAGTTTTCATCATAGGTGAGACCTCCATTGGTTTCCGTAACTCGTAGACAAATCTCGTAGTCATTGTCGGTATTGTCATCAACGGGGATAAGGAAGTCAAAGACTGTTGTGTTGCGAAGATCAGTACCTAAGATATTAAAGTGGGCGTCATCAACTCCAGCTACGGTACAAGTGAGCGAGTATGTGTAGCTTTCCGTATTGTCTTCGCCATCATCAGTTGAAGTAATAGCAGAGATCACAGTGTTTGCAGCTGTTCCTTCTGACTGTGAGTCAGTATTGCCACCATCAATATCAATGTTGGTTGGAGCAGTGTTAAGGTCATTAACTGTCACAGTAATAGCTTCTACATAAGTGCCACCATTACCATCATCCGTTTGAATACGCAGGTTGTATGTATTGTCGGTATTGTCATCCACTGGAGTTTCAAAGTCAGGCACGAAGGCAAGCTTCACTTCGTCAGACCCTGCACCTCCGATAGTGAAGAGTGCATTGTCTTCATCTCCCGTACCAGCAACAAAAGTGTATGTGTGAGTATCTCCTCCATCAGCGTCAGTTGTTGTTAAGGTTCCAACTGTTGTTCCAGAGGAAGTGTTTTCATCAATACTGTCGGTGTTCCCTCCATCAATTTGGATATCAGTTGGAGCAGAGTTTGTGTCAGTCACGGTGATGGTGAAGTTTTCATCATAGGTGAGACCTCCATTGGTTTCCGTAACTCGTAGACAAATCTCATAGTCATTGTCGGTATTGTCATCAACTGGTACCAGGAAGTCAAAGACTGTTGTGTTGCGAAGATCAGTACCTAAGATATTAAAGTGGGCGTCATCAACTCCAGCTACGGTACAAGTGAGCGAGTATGTGTAGCTTTCCGTATTGTCTTCGCCATCATCAGTTGAGGTGATTGCAGAGATCACAGTGTTTGCAGCTGTTCCTTCTGACTGTGAGTCAGTATTGCCACCATCAATATCAATGTTGGTTGGAGCAGTGTTAAGGTCATTAACTGTCACAGTAATAGCTTCTACATAAGTGCCACCATTACCATCATCCGTTTGAATACGCAGGTTGTATGTATTGTCGGTATTGTCATCCACTGGAGTTTCAAAGTCAGGCACGAAGGCAAGCTTCACTTCGTCAGACCCTGCACCTCCGATAGTGAACTTGGCATTGTCTTCATCTCCCGTACCAGCAACAAAAGTGTATGTGTGAGTATCTCCTCCATCAGCGTCAGTTGTTGTTAAGGTTCCAACTGTTGTTCCAGAGGAAGTGTTTTCATCAATACTGTCGGTGTTCCCTCCATCAATTTGGATATCAGTTGGAGCAGAGTTTGTGTCAGTCACGGTGATGGTGAAGTTTTCATCATAGGTGAGACCTCCATTGGTTTCCGTAACTCGTAGACAAATCTCGTAGTCATTGTCGGTATTGTCATCAACGGGGATAAGGAAGTCAAAGACTGTTGTGTTGCGAAGATCAGTACCTAAGATATTAAAGTGGGCGTCATCAACTCCAGCTACGGTACAAGTGAGCGAGTATGTGTAGCTTTCCGTATTGTCTTCGCCATCATCAGTTGAAGTAATAGCAGAGATCACAGTGTTTGCAGCTGTTCCTTCTGACTGTGAGTCAGTATTGCCACCATCAATATCAATGTTGGTTGGAGCAGTGTTAAGGTCATTAACTGTCACAGTAATAGCTTCTACATAAGTGCCACCATTACCATCATCCGTTTGAATACGCAGGTTGTATGTATTGTCGGTATTGTCATCCACTGGAGTTTCAAAGTCAGGCACGAAGGCAAGCTTCACTTCGTCAGACCCTGCACCTCCGATAGTGAACTTGGCATTGTCTTCATCTCCCGTACCAGCAACAAAAGTGTATGTGTGAGTATCTCCTCCATCAGCGTCAGTTGTTGTTAAGGTTCCAACTGTTGTTCCAGAGGAAGTGTTTTCATCAATACTGTCGGTGTTCCCTCCATCAATTTGGATATCAGTTGGAGCAGAGTTTGTGTCAGTCACGGTGATGGTGAAGTTTTCATCATAGGTGAGACCTCCATTGGTTTCCGTAACTCGTAGACAAATCTCGTAGTCATTGTCGGTATTGTCATCAACGGGGATAAGGAAGTCAAAGACTGTTGTGTTGCGAAGATCAGTACCTAAGATATTAAAGTGGGCGTCATCAACTCCAGCTACGGTACAAGTGAGCGAGTATGTGTAGCTTTCCGTATTGTCTTCGCCATCATCAGTTGAAGTAATAGCAGAGATCACAGTGTTTGCAGCTGTTCCTTCTGACTGTGAGTCAGTATTGCCACCATCAATATCAATGTTGGTTGGAGCAGTGTTAAGGTCATTAACTGTCACAGTAATAGCTTCTACATAAGTGCCACCATTACCATCATCCGTTTGAATACGCAGGTTGTATGTATTGTCGGTATTGTCATCCACTGGAGTTTCAAAGTCAGGCACGAAGGCAAGCTTCACTTCGTCAGACCCTGCACCTCCGATAGTGAACTTGGCATTGTCTTCATCTCCCGTACCAGCAACAAAAGTGTATGTGTGAGTATCTCCTCCATCAGCGTCAGTTGTTGTTAAGGTTCCAACTGTTGTTCCAGAGGAAGTGTTTTCATCAATACTGTCGGTGTTCCCTCCATCAATTTGGATATCAGTTGGAGCAGAGTTTGTGTCAGTCACGGTGATGGTGAAGTTTTCATCATAGGTGAGACCTCCATTGGTTTCCGTAACTCGTAGACAAATCTCGTAGTCATTGTCGGTATTGTCATCAACGGGGATAAGGAAGTCAAAGACTGTTGTGTTGCGAAGATCAGTACCTAAGATATTAAAGTGGGCGTCATCAACTCCAGCTACGGTACAAGTGAGCGAGTATGTGTAGCTTTCCGTATTGTCTTCGCCATCATCAGTTGAAGTAATAGCAGAGATCACAGTGTTTGCAGCTGTTCCTTCTGACTGTGAGTCAGTATTGCCACCATCAATATCAATGTTGGTTGGAGCAGTGTTAAGGTCATTAACTGTCACAGTAATAGCTTCTACATAAGTGCCACCATTACCATCATCCGTTTGAATACGCAGGTTGTATGTATTGTCGGTATTGTCATCCACTGGAGTTTCAAAGTCAGGCACGAAGGCAAGCTTCACTTCGTCAGACCCTGCACCTCCGATAGTGAAGAGTGCATTGTCTTCATCTCCCGTACCAGCAACAAAAGTGTATGTGTGAGTATCTCCTCCATCAGCGTCAGTTGTTGTTAAGGTTCCAACTGTTGTTCCAGAGGAAGTGTTTTCATCAATACTGTCGGTGTTCCCTCCATCAATTTGGATATCAGTTGGAGCAGAGTTTGTGTCAGTCACGGTGATGGTGAAGTTTTCATCATAGGTGAGACCTCCATTGGTTTCCGTAACTCGTAGACAAATCTCGTAGTCATTGTCGGTATTGTCATCAACTGGTACCAGGAAGTCAAAGACTGTTGTGTTGCGAAGATCAGTACCTAAGATATTAAAGTGGGCGTCATCAACTCCAGCTACGGTACAAGTGAGCGAGTATGTGTAGCTTTCCGTATTGTCTTCGCCATCATCAGTTGAGGTGATTGCAGAGATCACAGTGTTTGCAGCTGTTCCTTCTGACTGTGAGTCAGTATTGCCACCATCAATATCAATGTTGGTTGGAGCGACGTTAAGGTCGTTGATTGTGATCGTGATGGCTTCGGCGTAAGTTTGGGCTCCGTCACTAGTTTCAATCCGCAGGTTGTAGGTGTTGTCGGTGTTGGCGTCGACGGGCGTTTCAAAGTCAGGCAAGAAGGCAAGCTTCACTTCGTCAGACCCTGCACCTCCGATAGTGAACTTGGCATTGTCTTCATCTCCCGTACCAGCAACAAAGGTGTATGTGTGAGTGTCTCCTCCATCAGCGTCAGTTGTTGTTAGGGTTCCAACGGTTGTTCCAGAGGAAGTGTTTTCATCAATACTATCGGTGTTTCCACCGTCAATTTGAAGGTCGGTGGGGGCGGAGTTCACCATGCTGACGGTAAAATACTCACCATCATCCAGCTCAGAAACTCCAGAAAAAGTAATTTCATTCCCCACAAACGCTACGGTGGCTGATGAAATAGTAGCGTTGGAGAAGTCGCCGTCTGCATCTACGAGAAGCCTATAATCCGAAGCGGTTCCAGTATTTGTAAGCGCTGTTTGATCATCAAGATCAAAGGCTATGGTGATGTTCCCGACATCTCCTGTTTCCTGTGCGAGCCATTCGCGAGCGAGACGCTCATCGATGCCCGAAGGAACTTCCGAAGAGGCTACGGATGTTGAACCATCATCATTTCCAAAAGTGAGAAATTCTAAATCTGCAATATCGACAAAGCTGTTGGCGGCGTTGGTACCTTCTCCATCAGCGGTAATGTGGATGATGGAATCAGCGTTGATTGAGCGAGACTCGACTTGACCGAGACCGCTGTCATCATCTCTACCGACACCGGTTACATCATTGTGGTAGGTGGAGTTAGCAGAGTAATCCCAGATTACGGTGCCATCGCTGGCAAAGTAATCTCGTTCATCTTCTCCGCCAGTACCACCGTTGTCGGCACTATTTTTGGTGATACCGTATTTAACGCCCAAATAACTTTGCACTTTCTCTTGCTCTAATGCAGAAGGCACACCTAAATAAACGATCATTTCAGCTATCTTTCCGTCAAAACTGTTGGTTGTGCCCACACCATCTGAATAGCCTCCTCCTATGTTGAAGTTGGAATTATTTCCGGTAGCGTTATCATTGTTGTTGTTGGAGGCAATAACGGCTCCATCGCGTTGAATGACCTTACGGGTACTGTTAGGGGTTGCGGTTCCGTCAGAAGTTCCATAAGTCCACATATTATAATCTCCATAATTACTCCCCCAGAGTACCTGAATCCTTCCTGCCACTGTAATATTGCCAAAATCGAAATAGGTCTGTTCATTGTTCCAAGGCGTTATAAGATTAAAATATTCACTTGTTCCGGAAACATTCTCAAAGAAAATGTTTTGCTGCTGATCCAGATCTGTTTTGGAAACGGTATATACCCAAGCATCATTGTGGGTAGATGTGCCTAAAATTCCGTTGATAATTTGTAAATATTCACTGCCTGCACTTACAAAATCCAATGCAGGATTAAAGTTGATGCTGTTGGTGGAAAGTTCGGGACCTTGGGTAGCCGTGGCGTCGTATCCTGCACCACTTTGGTCTGTCCAGGCGGTTACGGCTGTAGTGCCCGTTACTCCTGCATCGGCCTTGAACCAAAGTTGTAAGTTGGAAGCAACCCCTCCTGGAGAAAGAGGCTCTGCCCGAGCCAGGGTAAACTCCTCTCCACTATCAAAGTTAATGCCTGTAATCCGCCAGATGTTGCCACCTTGGTCGGTCATAACGACAGGGGTTTCATCAGAGAGGTCGCCATCATTGTCAGCGTCGTAAATAAAATAGTAATCATCAAGAACACTCGGAAGGTCAAAGTCAGCATCAGCCACATCTATATCGAGCTGCACGGTACCGACATCGCCTGTTTCTTGGACACTCCACTGTCGCGTGAGGATCTCATAGTCAGTGGGTGCGCCAGTAGCAGTCCATGTAGCAGCACCATCATCATTTCCAAAAGTGAGAAATTCTAAATCTGCAATATCGACAAAGCTGTTGGCCGCGTTGGTACCTTCGCTTTCTGCCAAGACCTCGACGATGGCATCGTCGTTGACAGATTTTGATTGGACCTGCCCCAAGGCACTATCATCATCACGACCTACTCCCACTATGTCATTGTCATAAGTGCTGGCTCCTGTGGCGTCTTTATCCCAGATTTTGTCCGTGCCATCACTAGCGAGATAGTCTTGGGCCGTACCTTGGTCTAGGGTAATACCGTATTTAAGGGCGAGGTAGGATTGGATCTTTTGTCGATCTGCGGCAGTGGCGTTGTCCTGGTTGTATACGATTATCTCGGTAATCATTCCTTCATAACTAAAGGTCGGTTCTCCTATTTCAGCTCCGAGAGACATAAAGTTATCTGTGCCATTGTTCGTATTAGTGGTAAAGGCATCATTATCATGTTCTGTTCCATTGACTATCAAAAGGCGATCGTTGTTGGCATCATCGAGACGTCCTTCATAGAGTGTTGGGATGCCAACAGCGCTTACATTTTCAACATTAATGATATTTGTTGCCCCTTGATGTCCCAGAGTTCTCATAATTCGAGGGTTGGCATTATTGACTCCAAGGATAAGATTAATACGGCCATTACTTACTGTCCCCCCTGCGTAGAAGGCTCTTCCATAGTTTTGAGTTTGAGTAGCGTCTGTTTGCGTAACCATGTACACATCAAAACCGGGCGTGTTTGCCAAGAGGGCACTGCTCCCTTTCAGGATATCGTTTACTCCATCAAAATCCACGCCCGGGTTGAAATTAATAGTAGAAGCAGCATACGCAGGTTTATTTGCTGTGGTAGCTTGCGTAACATCATTGTTGTTTCCTGATTGGTCTAACCAGTTAAGTACCGCATCGGCATCTTCTGCTGGGTCACTGGCAGCTTCTTCTACTCCCGCATCTGCCTTAAGCCATAGTTCAAGATTAGTGTCCACCGCTCCCGGAGCTGGTAGCGCGTCATTGGCAATCTGCCACACCTGCGCTTCCACGATACTCCCATCAGCACTCTGCAGTGGACCCACGGTGTAAAAGTACGGAGACACATCTGGTGCGTTGTAGGTGTAGCTCAGGGTAATGCTTTCTCCGGCACTCGCCGTTACATTCCAGACGATCACTTTGTGTTCACCCGATTCTGAAATGTCTTCTACTCCACCCTGCCCAATATTTTTTAACTCAAACTCCAGCGGTGCCACATCATAGATCCCACCAGCAAAATCGGTGGAAAAATCAAGGGTAATAGACACATCAGCATCTTTGCCTGGGAAAAGACGGGTGTTCATATTTCTTGAAATCACCGCATCAAAAGAGGCTGCCCCCACCACAACCGTTTTTTCCAGCCTGCCAAAAGTAACATCGGAATACGCACCATTTGCATTTACTGCGTCGAGAGCGAGAGTGTAGGTGCCTTCTTGGGTGAAAGCGTAGGTGGTCGTGTAGTCCGCCGGAATATCATTCGTCAATTCTCCGCAAGTTTCCGACACGACGATATCGCCGCTAGCGGTAGAAAGTGTAGTGGTGCTTCCATCTGGCTTAGTTATATCCAGATCCAATGCTCCATCACACACAACAGCCCCCGTCTCATCTATCATCCCAAAATCAATAGTAGCAGTGTCGTTCGCCAAGTACGTATCTTGATTAGTATTCATCGCCAAGACACCCCAATTGAGATCTTGGGTAATGATTTCGGTTTCTCCAGTAATCGGGTTCACCACCTCCACCGTGATGATGTAGGTGCCTGGGTCCAGCACTAGATTGGGCTCGAGCACCAACACCACCGAACCAGAGACAAAAGAATACTCTTCTGCTGGGTCAAGAGTGATAGTCTCCCCGCCAGCTTTTGGCGTGATCTGCACACTAAAGAAATTGGTAAATTCTTGATTTTCTTCTACGATCTCAGCCACCACTTCTTCGATAATTTCTTCTGGATCATCGGTAACTACTTCTGAGAGATCAGATACATCAGAGGTGAAGGTTTTGGTAATAAAATTTTTATCCTCATCAGCTTCTTTTTCAGCCAGCACTTCCTCACTGGTGGTGAGTGCCTTGGTCAAGGTTTCAAGCACTTCAGTTTGATTGATCGCTTGTCCTTCACGATGTTCAGGTACATCCCGCTCGGTCAGTACAAAAGCAAACTTATTCTCATCTAATATTCTCAATTCTCCGGAAAGTCCTTCTATACCAAGAAAGTCTTCTTGTGTCTCTTCATCTGATTCGACTTCCTCTTCACTGGTTTTTTCTGACACTTTATCATCTCCATCCTCTTCCTCACCATTCTCTTCACTCTCATCTTCATCATTTGCACTCTGATCATTTCCTTCCGACACAGCATCTGTCTCTTCTTCCTCTTCCTCACCATTCTCCTCACTCTCATCTTCATCATTTGCACTCTGATCATTTTTCTCACTCTCATCCTCACCGTCCTTTTCATCGCCAACCTCTTCCTCTTCAGAATCTCCTATAGTCTTATCCTCTAAAATTTCATCATCTCCATTCTCCTTTTTTTCACTCTCATCTTCCTCGTCGTTCACTGTGTCCTCAGTATTTTCTTCTGACACTTCTTTATTTTCTGATTCTGATTCATTTCCCTGTTCACTCTGATCTTCCTCCTCACCGCCAACTTCTGCCTCCTCTTCTATTTCTATTTCTCCTTCTTCAACTGTATCTTCATTTTCACCCTCTTTTTCTTCTACACTAGTTTCTTCAGAACCCTCTGTAGTCTCATCCTCTGATACTTCTTCATCTTCCTCCTCTTCCTCCTCAAAATCCTGAGTATCCTGCAGTTCTTCTCTAGTTTCCTGTTCCTCTATTATCTGTTCCTCCTGAGCATACGCCAGGGGAATCGCCACAATCTCTCCCTGTATTATAGAAAATGCTGCTATCAAAGCAATTGTCCGGGAAAATAAGCGAGAGTATTTGTTTTTGATATTCATATTTTCTGAACGAATTAGTGAGAAAGCATCCTGCAATCATTATGAGAATATTATGCCATCCGGTAATTGTATCAAAAACAGGAAAAAAAAGCAAGGATAAGCGAAATAACTGCCCACTGACTCTGCAGATAAGAGAGCCATCTCCCTCGAAGTAACTACACGTCACTTGCCAGATACATGACTGCCACAGATCGTGAAACAGCAATGTGTACAGCGACAAGGAAAATGCACTACGTTTTGCACATGTGTCACTATTTCTTTTTTGTCAGATCAATAATTGTTTTGACGATAGTGTCAGGATTGAGTGACATACTATCTATACCAGCGTCAGCAAGGAATCGGGCAAATTCTGGATAATCACTTGGCGCTTGACCACAAATCCCGATTTTCTTTTTCTTTCGTTTTGCCACTTTGATCACTTGGCGAATCAGGGCTTTAACCGCATCATTTCGCTCGTTGTAGACATGGCTTACTAAGGATGAATCACGGTCGACTCCCAAAGCCAGCTGAGTGAGGTCGTTTGATCCAATGGAAAATCCATCAAAAATTTCTGCAAACTGATCAGCCAAAATCACATTACTAGGAATCTCACACATTACGTATATTTCAAGATTGTTATCCCCTTGTTTAAGACCGTTTTTTCTCAGCTGAGTCATTACTTTTTTGCCTTCTTCAACTGTGCGACAGAAAGGAATCATCACTTTTACGTTTGTAAGTCCCATTTTGTTTCGCACTTTTTTTAACGCTTTGCACTCCAAAGCAAAAGCATCAGAATATTTTGGATCATAATATCTACTGGCACCTCTCCACCCGAGCATAGGGTTTTCTTCTTCAGGTTCGTACAGTTCTCCTCCAATCAGATTTGCGTATTCATTACTCTTAAAATCACTCATGCGAACGATAACGTCGTTGGGGTAAAAGGCCGCAGCAATGGTTGCTACTCCTTCCGCTAGGCGATCGATAAAAAATTCTGTTTTATCTTTGTATCCATGAGTGAGTTTTTCGATCTGCGCTTTGAGTTTTTTGTTGGTCAGTTTTTTATAGTTTAGAAGTGCCAGAGGGTGAATTTGAATATGAGAATTGATAATAAATTCCAGTCTCGCGAGTCCCACTCCATCATTTGGGAGAAACGAACTTTCAAAAGCAATTTCAGGATTTCCAATATTCATCATAATTTTTGTTTTTGGCTTTTGAAGATTTTTGAGACTTGTTCTTTTAACGTTATATTTGAGAAGCCCCTCGTACACATGTCCTCCATTGCCTTCACATGCAACAGTTACCGACTTTCCATTTTTTATCACCTTGGTCGCATTATTGGTCCCCACGACACACGGAATCCCCAATTCACGGGAGACGATGGCAGCATGACAAGTGCGCCCTCCGCGATTAGTGACAATGGCAGAGGCAATTTTCATAATTGGCACCCAGTCGGGGTCAGTCATATCAGTAATGAGCACATCTCCTTTTTTAAACTTAAGAATTTGACTGGGGCGCAAGATCACACTGGCCTTTCCGCTGGCTACTTTTGCACCAACAGGCGCTCCTGTTGCCAAAATCTTTCCTTTTTCTTGTAGCTTGTACTCCTCCAAAACTGAGCCGTCTTTTTGAGAATGCACCGTCTCTGGACGTGCTTGTACAATAAAGAGCTCACCTGTTTTTCCATCTTTTGCCCATTCCATATCCATAGGTTTGAAATATTTTGCTTCTTTCGAATAGTGATCTTCAATAATCTTGGCCCATTTTGCGAGGACAATGACATCTGTATCAGAAATGCAAAACATCTCTCTTTGATTTTTTGGAACAGGTATGTTCTTTACAGGAGAACCTCCTTTTTTTGATTTTTGATAGATCATTTTAATTTGTTTTTCTCCAATTTTTCGACTAAGAATTGGCACGCATCCTTTTTGATCGAGTGTAGGTTTAAACACATAAAACTCATCAGGGTTTACCGCTCCTTGCACTACATTTTCACCAAGACCATAGGCAGCAGTGATAAATACAGCATTTTGGAATCCTGTCTCGGTATCGATACTAAACATGACACCAGAAGTACCAATATCAGATCTCACCATTTTTTGAACAGTAATAGAAAGTCCGATGCTAAAGTGATCGAATCCTTTTTCTTCTCGATAAGCAATAGCGCGATCGGTAAAAAGGGAAGCGAAGCAATCATGACATGATTTCAATAAATTATTATTTCCTCGAATATTGAGATAGGTTTCTTGCTGTCCGGCAAATGATGCATCTGGAAGATCCTCTGCTGTAGCGGATGAACGCACGGCAACATCACAGTTCTTGCCATACATCTTTTCCATTTCTTTGTATGAAGCAAGAATTTCCTCGGTCAGGTCCTCTGGAAATGCAGTTTCACGAATAAGCCTTCGGGCTGCTTTTCCTGCTTTTTGGAGCTGCCGAATATTTTTAGGATCGAGTCCTTTTAAGATCTCTTTCAAATTATCTTTTACTTCTGCCTCTTCGAGTATGTAGTGATATGAATATGCAGTAATGGCAAATCCATTTGGGATTTTGACCCCCTTTTCGGTCAAGCGCTGATACATTTCACCAAGGGAAGCATTTTTTCCTCCCACCAAAGGAACATCTTTAATTCCCAATTCTTTGAACCAGAGTACAAAAGCTTTTTTGCGCTTTGTACCGAGGAGTTTCATGATTTTTTTAAGCATTTGTATTGAAGGAAAAGTTAGCTCCATTGTACCACTTTTTAAGCCTCAAAACAATTGGAGTTATCCATATTCTTCCCCAATTTTCTTTCGGGGATACTGATTCGCCACAGACGAAAAAAACTCAGGACCTCTTATGCCGCTTGCTCTGAGATTCTTCATCCACCTTCGGCGGAATCAGAATGACGGAATTGGTTTTTATTTCTCTGTCTCTACCATCAATACCTCTAACTTGCCCTCATCCAATACATTTCTCAGACCTCTCTTGTGAAACATAAGTGCCTGAGTATGTCCTTCATCTCGAGCATCAAAGAAACTCAGAGCAGCAGATTCATTTTGCAATTTGTCAAAATGAAGCGTTGCGAGAGGCACAATACCTTCTGGCACAAAATCTGAATCAAAAGACACTCCAATCTTTGCGAGTCCATCCTTATTATCAAACTGTTCTTCTCCAGGAGCCGTGAGTGTATAGGGAGCATTTGTGGGAAATTCAATTTTGGTTCCTTCTAAGATGTCCGAAGGAAAACTGATCCAAGAGCGAACACTTTCCAGTTTTCTCTTTGATGGGTTTTCTAGGAAAAGCTGCACTTTGACCGTGTTCTCATTTTTTTCCATGACATTCATACTCAGAAACACATTTTTTTCCAAAGTTTGTTCTGTTTCTACTTTTTGAATAAGTAAGCTCTCTGATGAACGAGATACCTCTTTTTTTTCTTTTGTCTGCCATGAGCAAGCGGAAAAAATAAAAGTGACAATTGCAAAGCTGATGATGATGCTTCTTTTGTTCATGAGCATGGAAATTATAAATTTTAAATGAAAGATGACACTCTTTTTTCCTTGTGCTTCAACGCTTCTAGCTTCCAATAATTTTGCCAGATTCTTGAGTTTTTTCTGACACTGGGGGTGGGGGAGGCAAAGTGCCATACAGTCCGGCAAAAGCTGTGAAGTCAGAAAAGTTGATCAGTCCATCTCCATTGAGATCTCCAGGAGAGTTTTCTTGCTCACTGCCATATACAGCTGAAAAGAGGGTAAAGTCGGAAAAATCAATTTTTCCATTTCGATCAAGATCTGCTTGATTCCAGAGACGAACAAATTGATCCGAACTCATTTTACTTCCGATGAAATTGAGTTTTTTGCTCTTCAAAACCTTTTTATAAACACTTTTTACATTTTGGATATGAACCGTATATTCGATTCCTGTTTTTTGAGCTGAAGTAAGCAGAGTCACAAGTGTTCCATTTGATCCCAGAGAGACTTTTTTTATTTCTAGGGACTTATTGGTATTGGCTCTTTCATATACTTTGAATTCTGCAGCATGGAGTTCAGAAGGAAGAAGAGGGTTGTCAAAAGAGATTTCCACAGTATTCCCATTTCTCGATTTCGCGACAAGCGCACTGGGCTCATCTGCATTCTCTGCAATCTCTCGGGAATATCCTTCAAAATCTATTCTGTCTCCACTGAAGCTTATGCGTTCTACTCCCAGCTTTTCGGTATCAACAATAAGGGTATAGGGCACTGGAAGCATAAAATTTGTCCTGAGGGTTACCGATTTTCCATCAGAAGACATACTGACTCCCTGTATGGGAAGTACTTCGAGAACATTGTTTTTGCCAACAATTTTAAAGGCACTGCTGACGATTTTTTTTCGTTCTATTGGAGTGGAAAAAAGTGCTTGTACCTCACGTGTATCGGTAGCAACAGCAGAGGTAAGAAATGGTTCGTGTTGAGTAGAAACAAATGATCTAGGCTCTGTGACAGCAATTTTTACAATACCTTCTCCAGATCTGCCAGAGTGGTCAGTAGCCACAACTCTTAGCAAATATGGTTCTCCACTCGGAGGCACAGGAGTCGTAGGAGGGATAACAAGATCCGGAACATACCACCATCGTCCAGCATCTCCCTCGGTTATCGACGGAAACATACATACAAGAGTTGGAGTCGTGACACATTTTTCAGAAATACTTTCGCTTTCCTCTTGTGCAATTGCTTGAGGAATAAGTGAAAAGACTTTTGGAGGATTATCGTCTTCACCTTCTCCATTAACATTCTCGTAAGGATTAAACTGATATGATGTTTTTCCGAAAAAATGAGCGATGTTCCCGAGCTCCAATGTCACATGGGAAATGTCATCGAATCCATCTCTGTCTTGTACAAATACAAAAGTGCTAAAACGAGTAAGTCCATCATTCATCGCAAATTTTGGAGTCATATAGCCTCTTTCAGAATACACTTCTGGGTCACGACCGTTAGGATCTTCATTCGCTTTGACAACTTCAATGGTTACATTTTCTGAAGTGGTATTTCCTTGTGCATCACTAGCAACAAACTCCATAGTATTAAAACCAATGAATGCTGTTTCGGGAACGACAAACTCTGTACTAAAGAAAACAGTATCTCCCACGGTTGCTACTTTTCCCATTGGTGTTGGAGGAAGCTTGAGGGGCGAAAGATCTGCTACAACGCTCTCTACATTATCTCCTCCATTAGCATCAGTAACTTTTATAGTAATGGTATATACTGTTTTTCCGTCACGTTTCATACTTTTACTCGGAGAGAAGGTAATATCTTTATCGTCTATACGAGGAGAACCACCACCACCACCGCTCGTACGAACTGCCGCAAAGGAAAGAATGCCAGTAACTTCACTTCCCTGACGGTCAGTAACAATTACGGGAAGGTCATATGTTCCTTGGACGACGTCCACCGGAAGGGTAAGTTCATCACTAAGGAAAAACCGAGTACTCACTCCAGGTACTGTTTGAGCGTATGCCTTTGAAAAGAGCATATTCTGAAAGTTCTCAAGAAAAGCAGTAGTACATGATCGTCGTTCAAGCGCCTCGTGGATGATCGCATCGTCTCGACAGTCGACACCAGACTTTTTCTGAACACTTCGAATTTGTTCTCCATTCACACATTCACCATATTCACCAAGAACATAATCACTTTCAGTACAGATTTTGGTTGGGAACGGTCCCCCATCACCACTTTCGAGAGGAGTTAAAGAAAGAGGATGAAGACCAATTTGTGTCGCATCTATTACTACCCGCCTAATATCATTCGCTCCGTCTGCGTCTCGTACTTGTACAGTGAATCGGAAAGTGGTATCCGATCCAGGAGCAACATTTGGTTTACTGGATGCTGCACTGATGATCTCTGGAGGGTTGTTTCCGGTAGCATCTCTCACAACGAAGAGAGATACTGTTCCTTTTGCAGTTTCACCACTCTTATTTTCTGCTGTAACGGGAATGATATAGGGAACACCTTCTTTAATTCGGATACTACTGGGGATGGTAAGATCAAGTGAATACCATCTCTGAAGGTTTACAATTTTGTCAGGCGTGAATTCTGCAGTAGGAGACCCTTCAAATTCTCTGAGATCAGCAGTAACCTTTTCGATATCAGAAACCCCTCGTGGATCTTCAACAACTGTCCAAAGTGTTGTCGTTTGATTTGGCTCAACTTGTTCAGGACTGGCATAGCTTTCTTTAGAGAGAACCCGGATTGCCAAAGCAGGATCTGAAACCACAAGATTTTGAGATGCAGTAATAATATCTCCATGTAATGTAAATATTTGAACTTCATGGCTGCCACTTATAAATTGCGCAGGAAGGGTAAATATGATCTCCGTGTTTGTTGAAGATCCTACAATGTTTACTGAAGTGCCTCCTACTTTAATTTCAGAGATATCGAGAGGGAGATACACGCCAGAGATCGTTACGTCTGTATCCACATCATTCATGACACTTGTTGGAGTCAGCGAAGTGATCTGTGGGAGCATTTCTTCAAATCCAAAAAAAGCAATATTATTCATCTTATTAAGAGGGGTCTCAGAAATATTTTTAAACTGATTTCTGCGAGCTAAAAATACATATTGTTCTCCTTCGTCTTGAAGTGCAGTGTGAAGCGTAAGTTTTCTCCCTTGAGTCTTCGTGTTCACAACCGTCAATCTGCGAGTTACGCCATCTGCATCATAAAGCATATCAACATTCAATGGAGTGATTTCATCGGCAATACTTTCAGAAAACATAACCTCGACAGTATCTCCAGAAAGTACTTGTGCACTTTCTACAGAAAAGTCCCAAGGGTCAAAACTTCCATTTGGGAAGCCACTCATAAATCCAGTGGAAAATTCAGGGTCAATAGTTCCTTCAGAATTGCTGCGAAGTGTCGGCAACACATCGACTCTATAAAGTCTTTGCGAGGTCTGGGGATCAAGATTTTCAAGAATTATCTTTTTATTATCTCTTACAAGAGTGGAACTCGCATTCACAATGTTTGGAGAAATAATTACATCACCAATACTTGCAGTACGTATAAAATCGGAAAACTCAAGTTCCAGAGAAGTAGGAGAAAGAGTTCTGGTTTGCAGGAGTTGCAAGGTGCCTCTGGTGCTTACTGTCAGCGACACCGATTGGTTTTCAAGTGTTTGCACACTCAAATCACTCAAAATCACTTCAACGTCTCTAAAGAGAAAGTCTACAATACTTCCAACTGCAAGTGTATCTGAGATTTCCACTGCTATATTTATGAGTGATTGGTTATTTTCAGTATTTACTCCACTCCCACTGCTGGCAAGTGCTCCTCTCAAGACTCCAGGGTTTTCCAAAAAGTGCTCTACCAAGAAGTTAGATCCTTCCAGGGCTGTCCCATCAAGGGAAACATTCAAAAAAGTTGCTTCATTTTTATTCCATTCCATCACAAAGCTCATTCCTACAATTTCAGAGAGTGCTTGAGGTGCCTTGAGCGCAACACTGTTTGCTTTCTGAGCACTGCTACTGATGGTTGCAGTGACTTGTGGTAAAGCCAGTGGCATAGCAGAAATACTTACATTTTGCACAGTGATAGCTCCTCCTTCACTTGAAATATTTTCAGAAAGAAGCGTTTGGGTTGCCGTGTCTTCATAGGCAATTTCTGCAGTATGAATACTTATATCAACAACATCATTTACAATAAGATCTGCTGAAAGAGCAAACCCAATGCTCAGAAGGTCATTGTTTTCTTGAACCTGAACACCGTTACTTCCTTTTACGAGAGCAACATTGAGTGTTCCTTCACTTTGATTTACATTTTTATCAACAAAAAACCCTTCTGATTCAAAGACGGTCCCAAGAGTAAGCACATCAGTAAAGGTTGCCTTGCTCGCATCCCAAGAAATAGAAAAAGAGAGTCCAAGGACATTTTCCCAATTTCCAGCGCTCCTGAGGGATACTTCACCATTTTCTCCTGCAATGGCCACAAAATCACCTGGAATATATACATCTGTCGGAACTTCATTTGCTGCTTCATCGCCACCACCAAAAAGCGAAGCTGTAATTTTTGTTTGATACTGGAGCATGGCATTAAAGAAATCTACCTCAAGATTTATGATGTAAATCCCAAAGGCGCCGAGTAAGAGCATTGAAAGAAAAACAGCTTTTTTCATAGAAAAAATATTTAACTGCTAAAATAAAGACGAAGTGCATAAATAGCATCTAGTACAGTCACTACCGAGTCTTTGTTAAAGTCTACTTCTAAAAGTTGAGCCGAAGTAGGAACGATTTCACGATTCGCCATCTTCAGAATGAGAATCGCATCGACAAGTGTCAAATCTCCATCCCCATTGGCATCGCCTGAAGCCACTCTTCCCAAAAAACTTGGCTCTACAGCAGATATTACATTGCCAGAACTCGTATGGATGTTTATGAGAAAAGTAAATGGACCATCATCCATTTCTGCGAAATCGGGAATAAAAATAGGAAGTTTTAACAACACCGTAATAGGCACGGTACTTTCTTCAGTAATATCTGGCGGAACGCTTGAGTCAGATACTGCAAATCTTTGAGCACTTTGAGGAATACTTTCCGGAGAAGAAAAAGCGCCTTCTACAAACCATACTTCAACATCCTGTAATGAGGCTTGACCTTGCTCACTCGATACTCTGATATAGAGTGTTTCGGTCGTAGCCCGCTCAACCCCAAAGTTTCCAAGGGTTTCTACAGATTCGATAATGGGAACTCTTTCTTCTACAAAAATATTAAAAGTATTATCTGAAGCTACTGTTTCCTTACTTGCTGAAATAACAGCTGTTGTACGAGGTACAGCATCTCTCTTTGTTATTTCAAGTACATTATTAGTAACCTCTCCAATGCCTTCAAATCCTTGCCAAGTGACTTCAGCAGAAATATCTCGAGTACTTCCGTCAGAAAGAGGTGCTGTGGCTACCAGTACGCATGTATCACCAACAAACACAGTTTGTTCGGCACAAGAGGAATCTATAGAAAAAGAATCAACCTGTTCTGAAACAAGAATGGAAAAATTTACCGATTGACTACCAGCGTCAGTTACAGTTCCCTGAAGGGTACCGACCCCAGTAGTAGCATTAGAGAATGTGAGAGTATTATTCCCATCAAATACAGCAGTAAGCCCCGTTCCATTGTCCGTTATGTTTATAACAGCATATCCAGGAGTTCCACCGGAGATAACAATATTCTGAGGAGTTTCTCCCAGAGAAATAGTTTGAGAAGGGATCGATATTGCCAAGGGATCGGTAGGATCACCGTCTCCATCTCCATCTCCATCTCCTCCAGAATACGGAATGCACGACTCACTGATCTGAGCAAAAGAACTATCATCAGTGGCAAAGACAACCTCACCGGTATCACACGTAATGCTCAGTGCTTGCTGACCACATCCGGGGAAATCGATTGTTTGCTCAGTACAGTTATTTCCAATAATTGAGAGGGTAGCGACATCCCTTCTGTCTGGATTTGAATGATTGGGGTCACCTGTTTTCCAAACAAGTCCTGCATTCTCTACAAACCCTGTGTACGTGCAACGCTCTCCACTAGCAATTGTAAATTTTTTCGCCTTACAAGTAGAATCGGTAGATCCGTCATGCCAGATATTACACACCGATTGCGGGCAAGTAAGATCACCCGTTGTTATTTGTCCTTTGAGAAGACCAGTCTCACCTTTGCTTATATTGTTCAAACCGACAACAATGCCGAGAGTAGCAATAAGAAGGAAAAGAGCAAGTCCTGCTTTGTGAAGCATATGCATTTTTAATATTTATAAATCCTATCATTTTACCGGAAAACAAGTTTTTTTTCAATGCTTCTTTCTTGACGAAATATTGTAAAAAGGAAGAGAGGAAACAGCAAAACAATTATTTCAGAATTGATATATTAAAAATTATGAGCCGTAGATTTTGAAACATATTTCATGCTTCACGCTTCCTGATTCATGCCCTATACTTTCTTTGATATTTCCTTTTTTTTATGCCAGCAGTTGTTGCAATTATTGGTCGGCCAAATGTTGGAAAATCCACACTCTTTAATCGTATTTTAGGGAGAAGAATCGCTATAGAAAGCCCGATATCTGGAACAACTCGAGATCCGGTAAGTGGACTTTATGAAGGTGAGAAAATTGACATGCTTTTTGTGGACACCGGAGGACTTGAATTTGGAAAACGAGAAGGGGAAATAGAAGAAAATGTTCAAAAACAGGCAGAAATTGCTCTGCAAGAATCTGACATGGTCGTGTTTTGTATTTCCACAAAAAACGAGCTCACATCTGCTGATCATCAAGTTGCCAGGCTTTTGAGGAAAAGATCGGGCACAAAGCCCATTCTTGTTGTCGGAACCATGAAAGAAGGAAAATCTACAATTCTTGATGAAGGAGATCTGTATTCACTTGGACTTGGAGAGAATGCACCGATTTTTATCTCAGCTCTTCAAGGAATTGGCACTTCAAAGTTGGTACATAAAGTAGAAAATATCCTCTGGAAGAGGGGATTTCAAAAAGATGCTCAATCAGAACAAGATAGGCTCTCTATTGCAGTACTGGGAAGACCAAACGTTGGAAAGTCATCACTGATCAATGCACTGAGCGATTCAGAGAAACTTATTGTTTCTGAAATAGCAGGAACAACACGAGATTCGGTAGACATGGATGTTGCGTGGGAAAAGAGAAAATTTCGATTTATTGATACCGCTGGTATTCGCCGAAAGAGTAAAATTGTAGAAGAATTAGAAGAATATTCTGTGTTGCGAAGCTTGGTAGCATTGCACAGGGCAGATATAACTCTTTTTCTTATCAGTGCTGAAGAAGGAGTCACTCATCAAGATAAAAGAATTTTAGAGCATGTTATAGAAGCAAAAACTGGAGTTATATTGGGAATAAATAAATGGGATCTTCAGGGAAAAGGAGAAGAAGAGCAAAAAATGTTTCACGCACATCTTCAAAAAGAACTTCCATTTCTTCCATGGGCACCAGTTTTATTTCTCTCGGCCTTGGAGCGAAAAAATATTTATAAGATTTTTGACCTTTCAGAACAAATAGTTATAGAACGAAAAAAGAGAGTTTCTACGGCAGAACTCAATGCTTTTTTGTCGGAAGTGCAACAACTTCATCCACTTGCTGGTATCAAAAATACATTTCCCAAAATTAAATACGGATCCCAAGTGGGAATACTCCCTCCACACTTTATATTTCACGGGAGGCATTTACAAAAGCTTCATTTTTCTTCTCAAAGGTATCTCGAAAACAGACTTCGTGATGCATTTGGTTTTGCAGGAACTCCAATTATTATGGAGATGAAAGGATCGAAGAAAAGAAATTTTATCAGAAGGATAAAACACAAGTCAGTTCGAAAGAGCAACTGAGCCAATATTTCAGCAAAATATACGAACCTGTTTGAATTTATGCATAGAATTGCTCTCGAGCTCTTTTTTCTCGATACATCTCTCTCATAATGGCTTTTTTTCGAATAACTCGCTTTTTTGGTGTTTGGGACCAGTACTTTCGGGCACGTTTTTCTTGTAAAATACGAGCTTTTTGAAATTGCTTCTTAAAACGCTTGATAAGGCGCTCATTGGTTTCATCTTTTTTCTTTACTGCGTAGATAGCCATACAATTTTTCTTTTTAAAAAAATAGCGGGGAAATTCTTTCAAAATCCTAAGAGAAATGCAAGAGGTTATTGTTTTTATACTTATAAATGACTTTTCTGTCATAATCTCTCTTGCTGATGTTATAACCATTTGCAAAATTGACTAATATACTATAAAGTTATATACAATTATTTAAACACTCAAATGTCACAGGATTTTGAACCTTCGCTTATAATAAAAGATGGTAAAAACAGATTTGCCATAACCAATACCTCTGGAGAATCTGAGGAGTATGCAATTATGATAGAAGATAGTGGAATCGGAGAATTGGCAGAAAATGTCAGAAATGGATGCCGATATGTTTTTGGACTGCAACCTGATCGAGAATTTGATATTTTTGATGGAGATCAGATCGAGCTCGACGTAGGAGAAGGATCTCAAGGTCTTGAAATTTTTATATATATTGCTGAGATTTCTGATGCTACAAAAGCAGGAGTATTAAAACTTGTAGAGAATGATAAAAAAACTGAAGAATAAAAAATTAACCACCAAAGTATTTACTTCGTCGTTTCACTCAGGTTCATACTCTTGGAGCTCCTTACTGGAAGCTAATCGAACCTGTGAACTTCTTTTGAATAAGCAGTTCTTGTCTCGATTGCAGTTTGCACAATGATTAAAGGAATACACATTACAGTCGTGCTATCATTGAAAATGTTCCCTAAATAAGGTATAATTGTATGATTTAACAAACAAAAATGAATGATCAGGAACAACAAAAAGCAAAAGATACTCCTCTAGAAAGTGGTTCATCGCAAGAGCCTGCACTTGAAAGTAGTGCAATGCCTGAATTGATGGATGTAGCTAACAGAACGTTTGATCAGATCAAGCGTACGTTATTTGATCCTCGTGCTATTTCGGAAAAATATGATCAAGAGGGTGGAGAAAGAGTCGAATCAGAAGTTTCAGAAGCTCGTAGACGACAAAAAGCTGTATTAGCTAGTATTACAGAAAAGGAAGAAGATTTAAAGCGAAGGGAACAAGCAGCAGCATTGCTAGAGACATCTAAAGCAAAGAAAGTCTTAGCCTTAGAACAAAAATTAGAAACTTTATTTGTACGACTAAAAAAGCTATTAAGAATAAGAGACAAAGCTGCTGTCAACTTGCAAAAAGAAGTTACTTCAATAGAAGTGGAAATAACAGAACTATCTACTCAAGCAGTAAGAATAAGAGGTGAATTGGAAGAATTAAGTCAAAAACAAGCAGAAATCCCAAGTCCTAGGAGTCTACTTGATGCATATTATGAAAAAATGGAAACTGTTCCGCTTTCGAATGAAGAAAAAAGAGAATTATTAAGACCAGAAATTCTTGTTGGGTTAACTACAGATGAATATATTGCACTATGGCGCAGATTAAATCCTCATTATTTATCACATGTTACACGCCAAGGTTTCCGCGACCATAATGCTATGATTTACCATTCAGGTGGTTTGGAAGAATTTCACGATGGACTAGTTGGCGTATTGCAAGATAAAAAAATACTTCGTTCACCTATGGCTGTTCGTGATGGATTACGTTCAAGAGATGAGGTGTCTGTAAGAAGATTTCTTGAGGATTGGGCTCTAAAAGCTGAAAATGAAGAAGAGGCGAAAGCCAGACTTAATGCTCAACTAAACCATTCTCTTGCAACTGCACCAAATTATCCTGATAAAACTGCTGTTCACTTTGCTGCTCAACTTGTAGCAGATGGTTATTATGGCGGAGAAAGGAATAACGAAGTTTTCTTTCTGTACCCTTCTGATGTTTTAGCTTCACAATACGATTACGCTTTCAATGGATCAGAAAAAGATTTTACAAGACCTCAAAGTGAAACTAAATGGAACGATATATTTGTTTGGCCTTCAACTTTAGATAATTCTGGTATTCCTGTTGATGCTGGGATAGTATTTCTACCAGAAAATACTCCTGTAGATCCTGAAACTGGATCAAAATATGCTTCTGAACTACAAACTGTCGATGGCGAAGAAAAAAGAGTAATGGTAGAAGATGAAAAACTTATTGCGGCTTTTGTTGAGTGGGCAGAAAATTTGACCGATGAATCACCAGTCATTCAAGCCTACAAAGAATATGATGCAAAAAGAAACGATTATTGGACTAACAGAGAAGATAGAGAGAGAACCTGTTTTGACGTATTTAGAAGTGAAATTATGAAACTTGGATTTTCTGAAGAAGCTGCTATGGGGATTACACGTAATTTATTTAGTAGTGTTGATGGCATAAATCAATATCAATACAATGGTTCTATTGGTTTTGGAGACACCAAGAAAGATGCTGCACTAAGCCAATTACGATCAGCTAGTGCAAATTGGAAGCGAGCTCAGAACACAATTCCTGCAAGAGAGTATTGGGAAAAATATTTTGAACAACATCCTGAACAAAGACCAAATCATATAGTTTTTTATGATGGGGATCCTACTACTGCAATCCATAGTTTTCAGCAAGAACACAATATCGGCAAAGCTGATGTTTCAGAAACAGAAGGACAATTGCTTGGATTTGATGATCGTCATATTAAAGATATGGGGGAAGATCCAAGAGCTAAACGCGGTTATGATGAACTGGTTGAAATGTCTCATAGAATAATTGAGGATCATTACGGTAAAGGAGAATAAATATATTATGTAGTGTTTCATCGACTCTTCACTTTATTTCCTTAGATAAAACGGCTAAAATTTGTTTTGTCAAAAGATACTAAAAAAGTAATGAACCAATAATGAAGAGGTTTTCTTTTACATATTGTGACAGCAGATTACTATTCATCGTTTATTATTTGATGGCTGAATATAGTCATGCCATGGAACGAGGAAATGAAAGCAATCATGGTAAAGGCTTTTTTGATTATCCTGGATTCTATGAGAGTGATGCTATATGTGAAATGATTCCTGATAAAGACTTCTATGATTACTTAGTATCGCTGTGTAAGCAATATGGAGTAATAAAAGAGCTCTACATAGACCACTTTAAGGAAGAAGCGTTCAGTGACCTGCTAAAATCTCTTCGATACAAATTTGATGATAATAATGACGATTATGATCCTTTTGCTATTTTCACGCCAAAACCAAAAGGAAGTGAAAGTCATATGTATTCAATCAATCTTGATCCTTCGGCAGTGTGGCGCTTTATAGAGTCATATTTAAGACAATGGAAGAATGATGAATTGTTTATGAAAGAAAAGAATTTCTTGAAAGCTGAAAAACAGACAGAAAAAATAGTTAAAGAAATATATTCCTTACTCAAAGATCATCCTGATAAGAATTTAATTGTAAATCAGGAGAGTCACCATGATGACTTAGATTTTGTTGCGGTTATGATGTTTTTAGAGAAAATTGGTGATATTAAAATTGTGCATATAGGAGCTGTCGAAGATCATTTATCTTTTACAGAAAAAAATAAATATCTTTGGGCATTTCGCATTAATATATACAAAAAGTTTTATGACGATTTCAAAGAAAAAATGAAAGGTCTAACTTTTGAATTTGACTTTGAATATCTTAAAACAGGACTAAAAAGTAAAAAGAATACTGAATCAGAAACAATAAAAAATAATGTGCGACGACACCGTTCATTAAAGGTTGAATATGATCCTTTGAAGCTACAATTTTATTTTGGAGGGAAGTCTATTCATAGAATTAATGAGGGAACAACACCGTGCGAAGTTTTTAATAATGCATTTGGAGGAGAGAAAGTTCAACATCAGTTACCACATGGAAAAACTGGAACAAAAAGAGTATTCTATGCAGATCAAATTAAAGGATTAAGGAATAGATTACGTGTAAAACTTAAAAAAGCAAAAGCCCCAAAAGAGCTAACAGATTCTTTTCTAATTCGGTTAAATGGTGGATTGGTAGAGATAACTGAACAAATAATCCTCAAAAACACCCTGTGAATCACACAAAAATCCGCTTTTAAACACCTTTAATCACACGGTTACTTATTGATACGCTGAGAGCGTCAGCTCGTCGGCGGGCTTTTTTATTTAAACAAAATTTATGAGCAACGTAATAACCGAAGTTGAAATAGTACCTATAAAACCAAAGAACGGTCTCATAGCTTTTGCCAGCTTGGTATTTGATAACAAGCTCTATCTTGGATCGATTGGAGTGCATACGCGCTTAGATGGAGAAGGATTAAGGCTGACATATCCGACTAAGAAAATTGGAGAACATCATATCAACTTCTTTCATCCGCTGAATAAGGATTTGTCGAAAGAGATTGAAGAGGTTGTTTTTAGGAAAGTTAAAGACATAACTAATTATCCCTTATGAAACTGTCACCAGAATCAATTAGGGAGTATCAACAAATACATTTTGCTGAGTTCGGTGAAGAAATTACCGAAAGGGAAGCAGAAGCTAGTGCCGAAAGAATTCTCAGCCTATTCCAATACATCTTTAATCATGAAGTAAATGAACAATCATCACAAAAACGTAAATGAAGTACTCAAAGCTGCTTTAAATTATGAAAAATCAGGATACTCCGTAATCCCTATTGGTGAAGACAAGAAGCCGCTGATTCCCTGGAAGAAATTTCAAAAAGAAAGAGCTCGTAGAAATAAGATAAAGGAAGTAAAGGATAATCCTGAAAGACTCCCTCACCTTCGAACTGCCTGGCAAAGGCTATTAACAGGTAATTTTTCAGTATCCAAGATAAAAGAACTAGCACACGAAGAAGGATTAAGAACTCGAAGATCCGCACCAGTTTCTTTGAGTACCTGGTATGCGATATTCAATAATCTCTTCTATACAGGATTTTATGACTGGCACGGAGAAATAAAGCACGGAAACCATACTTCAATAATAAGTCTGGAAGATTTTGATCAGGCACAAATAATTCTCGGAAGAAAAGGAAAAGCTAGAAAAAATAAGTATGAACACGCTTTCAATGGTCTAATTAGGTGTGCTGAATGTGGATGTATGGTTACGGAAGAACCACCAAAACGAAAAGTAAATAAGGGAGATGGTAGAGTGCGTATTTACCATTATCTTCGTTGTACCAAAAAAAATCCTACTATTAAGTGCGGTCAAAAATATCTTCAGGTAAAAGATCTTGAGAAACAAATAGAGAAAGTGCTGAATGCTATTCAAATTCCAAAAGCATTTGCTGAATGGTTTGCAAAGGAGTTGCGTAAACGGTCAAAGCAAGAGACAAAAGAGTTCGTCGTAAAGCGTACTCAATTACAAAAGCGATACAACGAGAATGAAGTAATGATTGAGACACTTCTTCAAAAACTTCTTAAAGGAGTTATTTCAGACGAAACTTACAAGCAACATAAGAAGAACTTTGAAAAGGAACAAAGAAAATTAAATCAACGGATTAACTCATACAACACAGAGAAAAATAATTGGCTTAACAAAATAGAAAAGATATTCAATTTTGCCCAACACGCCCGCGTAGAATTTGAAAAAGGAGACCTTCAAACAAAACGAAGAATTTTTTCTGCTCTTGGCTCGAACTTTTTACTCCAAGACAAGAAATTGTTTATGGAACTGAATAAACCATTCGTTTCCATTCAAAAAGGGATGAAAGACACAGAAAAAGCTCTCGGCTCGCTCGAACCTCTTAAAAATGGCTTATATAAAATGAAAAAGGCAAACCTTTCGAAGGTTATTCCTATCTGGAGCGAGTAACGGGAATCGAACCCGTGTCTCAACCATGGCAAGGTCGTGTACTAGCCACTGTACTATACTCGCATATCATCGTGAGTTTTTTATCTTCGAAGAGTATTGATGTAAAAGATCTTTTAATTGAATACCACCTTTCATCTTTTTGATTTCTTTTTCTCTTTTTAGTGCTTTCTGCCTTGTTTCAAATCCTTTTTCTAAATAGATTATTTTCCATGGTCCGTAATTTCTGGTTGAAGTATTGAGTCCTAAATTGTGTTGTTCTAATCGCTTCTCTACATCCTCAGTATATCCTATATATCTTCTTCCGATTGTCTTGCTCTGGAGTATGTATACCGAATAACTCATATTAAACTAGAAACAAATCATCAAACCCATGTCTCAATCCCGCAGTGCGGGACAAGGTCGTGTACTAGCCACTGTACTATACTCGCTCAAAAGCGCTGGAAATAGTATCGATTTCGTATAGAGAAATCAAGAATTTTGGAAAGTCTTTTTTGTTGATATAATGTTTCTCAAATTACTGTTTTGGGCTTCCAAAAGATATTTTGATATCTACTCCTTCTTCTGTGAACATAAGTCCAACAGCAAATCCTTTGAGAGCCTGCAACTGAGCCTTCATATTCTCAGAAATGCTTTCAAGATCTAGTATCGTCTCATATATCAGATCTGCTTCTTCACTAAAAAATGATATTCCTAAAGAGGAAAGATTTACTTCTTGTCCATTGCCACTGAGGAATATGTTGCCATCGCGCACTGCAAATTCTGCACCAAAGACAGTTTTGGGAGCATAGCGATAATATGAGGTGCTATTGGAGAGGGTTCCATCAAAATTGGGCAGATTTTCCGCAAGGGTCAGTGCTTCACTCAGGTATGTTGTTTTATTTTCAATATCACGAAAAGATTTCCATTTGCTGGGAGCGAATATATATTCTCCCGAACTTGATCGAGTATTGGAAAGAGCTATCAAATCAAAAAGAAAAGCAATACTCTGCCCAGATCCAATATTATCTATATGTGTTTGCACATGGGCGGAGAAAGAGCTTTCGGGGGACAGATATCCATCAATAACTTTCAAAAGAGCTTGTTTGGAGAGGGTCATATAGAGCGTGTCGTCTAAAAATGTATAGTACACATCTTCGTAGAAGGAGAGGACAAAGTATTCTGTGCCTTTGTATTCGTTTTTTGGGATTTCAGGCGGAGTAGGAGCTTCTGCCTCATATTGCGCCGGATCGGTAACAGAAAAGAGGGGATTGCAGGTGTCCGTAAGAGTTCCCACTTCATACAGATTGGGATCCACTCCTCCATCGTCCTTCATCCGCTGTGCATTGTTTTGAGCGGTCAGGTGGGTTGTAATGCGGAAGCAGTCAGCAGAAGGAAGCTCATAGAGATACGGCTCATTTGTTTCGGGATCAGTGGGTATGGAGGCAATATATGCTCCTTCCAGTGGGGAGAAATCTGCGGGATATGTGGCAGTATCGGCATAGTAGATTTGAGTAGCGAGGCGTAGGGTAGAGATGTCAGATATTCGCACAGCATCTTGTGAGCTTTGAGGAGATGAAGACAAAGTCTCGTGAATTTTCCCAAAAAACATGTGCGCTTTTTCCTGATCCGTTACTTTGATCCCCAGCCATGCATCGATATTTTCTGCATCATTAGATTGAAAACTCTCGGCATTGATTCCCACCAAAATCTCATCTCCTATAAAGTCCAGAAGCCGTTCTCCGGGCTGAAGATCAATATCAAATTCCTCAGCGATTTCCTGTTCCACTATTTCAATAAATTCTTCCTCCGAAAGTGTGCTGTCCTCTTTAGGCTGGGAAAAGAGAAATTGTTCTCCCAATTCTGCCAGCAGATCATCAATGGCAAAGTGGGAGGCAAAATACACATCTCCTGCTCTATCTGGGTCACTGATAAATGAAAGCTCGGAAGTCATGCCCCCGGTAAATATTTTGAGCCAGTTGTACTGACTATTTTCGATAAGCGGAAGGATAACGGTATGAAAGGTAATCTCTTCGTCAATATCAAAGGCAATGACAACGGGATCAAAGAATTCCTGAAAGTATCCCTGATATTCATTCAAAAATCGCTCATAAAGATCTTTTTCCGTTTCTGAGACAGTAGGAATCTCTACCTGACCCACAGGCGTGACCTCCCAAACAGTTCCCCAATCCAAGTGATGCACTCTGCCCTGAGCATCAACAGAGTACTTGGCAACTTCAGAAACGGTATCCAGAGATATATATCGTTCATTCCGCATGTGCTCTAATGAATCTGGCCATGATCCGGTAATGCGATGATAGGCAAAGGAAGCATATTGAAGCATCTTCAGAGTGCTCAGAGCAGTATTTCTCCGTCGGGCATTGATGCGATATTCGGGTCCAGTGAGTTTGCGGATAAATGCATCAGAAAGATACACCATGCCATCTCTATTAGGCTCAACCGAGGAAAGGGCAAAGTGAAAATCTTTTTGCGTAGAGAGGGAAAGTGAGGTGCTCTTGGTTGCATTTTGTATTTCTTCCAGCACTGATGCATTGGTAGCAACGACGGTGTATCCCTGAATGGTTTCAGAAAGAGTGCTACTTCCCAAGAGTGCTGTAAATGCTGATTGAGCGGTTGTACTTTTGAATTTTAATATCAAGGCATAGTCGGTGCGGGGCGTAAAAGAAAGATCGGCACTGACAAACCCTCCTTCATCTATCTGACTCACAAATGTATCCATATTTGGTATTCCCAGCCGCCGTAGCATCTTTGGCCGCAGCTCAGCCATGTGTCCAAAGGTGTACAGATCTCCAAATGCTTTGGAAAGAGAGATCATGGTATCTTCCAGCTCCAGGAAATCTTGAGCATTTTGTATATGCACAAACAGCATGTCTTTTGGTGCGAGCTTTGCAATGGCAGGAACGGAGAATGTTTTTCCCTGCAACATTTCATCCCAAGGATGAGAGGGGATTGATACCGAGGTAATATCTGAAATCGGAATATCTGCAGATGTTTGATCACTTCCGTCAGACCTATCTGATCCAATAGACCCCAACTGCAAGCTCTCATCAATCGCTCGCTCACCGGTCAGGAGTCGCATATCACTAAAACCGCGTGAATCGGATGAAAATCCTCCTGAGAGCTCTACAGAAAGACCATTATCCGCAAGTGTTCTGGAATATCGTGATTCGAGCATACCAAGTTTATGAAGGAGCATGGTTTCCTGGGTTTGTAAAATAGGATTTCGAGAACTGTGTTCTTGAGAAAGCTGTTGCGTTTCTTGCAAGAGTTCCTGAAGTCTGAGGTATTCGAGCCCTATACCAGATCGTATCTCCAAATCTGAATAACTCAGAGAATCTGAAGAGAGTATGTTCTCCATGAGTCGATACATGGTTTCTGCCGTTTCTCCTCTGCGAAGAGAACCCTGGAAACCTTGTATAGTGGGCGGGACAGCATTTTGCTCTATGAGTCGAAGAACATAAGAGATGTACCATGCTTCTGAAGTGTGTGTCGTATACGAAACATCGGGAAGCTCAAATACCTCGGAAAAAATCTTGGAAGCCTCTGCAAAATTTATGGTTTGGTCCGGACGAAATGTTGCATCGTAATATCCTATGATCCATCCTTGAGCTTTTGCATAACAGATGTAGGGAGCAAACCACTCTCTGCGCACATCGGGAAAGCAATCATGATATTCTGAAACAGCAGGGGTGACACCTTTGGCTCCCACCATGATTTTTACCATTTCCGCACGGTTGACCGTTTTTTCCGGCTGAAATGTATCATCTGGATATCCATTGATAATTCCTTCATTTGCCATATGACTGATGGCTCTCTGGTATCTATGGTTGCCAATATCACTGAGTGCTGAAGCAGAGAGCGAATTTCCCAACAAAAAAACGCAGAGGAGGGAGAGGTTGATAATTTTTTTCATAGGAAATGAAGAAATAGATAGAAAAAAAAGTAGATTGCATTATTGAGAAATTCTTTCGCCTCTTTTATATTCATAATTTTTGTCTTTCGCCAATTCCCAATCAAGAGGCTCAAATGTTGTGGGATCGGCACCGATAACTTCTTTAATTTCATTGGTGTAGAGATTGTAATACACAGCATTTGCATCTTTTATGTACCCATAACCCAACACTTCAAATGTTTCTGAATCTACGCCAATAATTCTCTCGTTAGTGTAATATACAGCGTTCGTATCTTTCGTATACCCATAACCCAACACTTCAAATGTTTCTGAATCTACGCCAATAATTCTCTCGTTAATGTAATATACAGCGTTCGTATCTTTCGTATACCCATGACCTAACACTTCAAATGTTTCTGAATCTAATTCCGGAAGTATAGTGATAGTTCCGATATCTCCTTGCCGTTCATCATAGCCAGATAGAAAGTAAACATGATTCTTATCTTTTGTGTACAGTTGAGGAGAGATTCCTTCGATCTCGATCAATTCAAATGTTTCTGGATCTGCGTCAGAAATAATATTTGCCCCATAGTATACAAATTGTGAATCTTTTGAGAAACTATCCTGCCCTATTCCTATAAGTTTAAAGAAGTCTACATCTTCAGAAATTTTGTGTTCTTGAAAATACACAGCATTCGCATCTTTTCCGTGAGACCATGAAAAAACAATGAAGGTATCAGAATCTGCATCCGTTAATTCTTCCCCGTAATAATATACAGCGTCTTTACCTTTTGCATATCCAGCGTTCAGAAGCTGAAATGTATTTATATCTGCAGTTTCAATTTTTTCAATGGTTATATTGTCTTCATGGTCAAATTTTTGATAGTACACGCCATTTTTATCTCTTATATACTTATATTCCAGAAACTCAAAAGAAACTAGATCAATCGGAATAAATTTACCTGCAAAATACAAACTCTCTTTATCACGTGCAAATGGACACAATGAACATAACAGACTTGCATTTGGTAGATTCGATTTGAACACTTCAACAGTTGTGGGATTTATAAGTGTTTTTTTGTCTTTATAGTAGACTGTATCGGCATCTCTGAAATAATGGTTGCCCAGCACTTCAAATGAATCCATCTCTACCCCAGGCAGTTCAAATGTCTCACCTCGATAATACACATAGTTTTTATCCCGAGCATAACCTTCTCCCAGATAAATGAAGGAATCTAAATCAGCTTCTGGCATATCAATTGAGTAATATCGCACAATTCCATCTTTCCAGTGATATGGATTACCAAGGTCAATCATTAAAGTATATGTGGCATCATTCCAAAGAACAAAAAGGCTAGATTTTCTAAAGCGGTCATAATTATCTTTTCTCCAGATTATTTCTACCATTTCGCCCCTAGTAACTTTATGGTGAGCATCTCTAATGCTAGGGGGTACAACCTTCCTTCCACTGAGGTTACTTAAGTAATCTTTATACCATGGATCATCCTGTAAACTGTCTTTGGAAAAATAATCATACTGGAAGGCTAAAATAATCTTCGCCGCTTCAGCAAAAATAATCTCGTCCTCAGGATGAAACAGTCCATCACCGCCGCCATTCACAATTCCCATTTCTTTTGCCGTACACACATACTTCGCAAACCATTCATCCTTCACATCCGGAAAACAGTTTGTATTTTCTTCAGCTTCCAAACTTGGATTCGCTTCAAATAAAACCTTGAGAAACTCACCTCGGGCAATAGTAGTATCGGGTCGAAATGTTCCATCTTCATACCCTTGAATTTTTCCCTCATCTTTAAAGTCAAGAATAGCCTCACTATATGGATGTGAATCATCTACATCGGTGAAAGCAACAACATATTTTGCTACTCCAAAAACACCACTCAGCAAAAAAACGCAGAGGAGGGAGAGGTTGAGATTTTTTTTCATAGCATAATTTTTTTAAAAAACGGAAAAAGTATACCAGTTTTTTTGAGAATTGCACGCGTTCTAAATGCGTACTGAGGCAATATTTGTAATATTATGAAGTGTTCAAAAATAACTTCAATTTATCTCTGATCAAATGTATTACACCTATTAAATGACCCGTGTTCATATCCCATGAGAAACCATTTTTTCCGATCTTCTGATGAACCATGAGTCCATGATTCAGGATGAGTTCTGCCAATAGTTTTTTCTTGAATGCGATCATCTCCCACGGCCTCAGCAGCATCAATTGCTTCCAAGATTTCGCCTCGCTCCAGTACACCTTGCCCGCCAATAGAATAGACCCACATACCAGCAAAGCAATCGGCCTGGAGTTCCAGTTGTACCGAGAGTTCATTGGCACTGGAACGATATCTTTGTTGTGCCTGTCGGACATCATTGCTGATGCCCAAGAGATTTTGCACATGATGTCCCACCTCATGAGACATCACATAGGCTTCCGCCACATCTCCTCCAGCGGCTCCAAAACGACTCTGCAGTTCATCAAAAAAAGTTTCGTCCACATAAATAGTATTGTCCAGAGGACAGTAGTGAGGTCCTACTTGAGAAGTAGCGGCCCCACACGAGGAGTTTGTTGCTCCGCGAAACAGCACCATAGTGGGCTCCTGATACTGCAGATTATTGGCAGAAAATATCTGCTCCCAGAGATCATTATTCGATCCCAGAACAGTGGATGCGAATACTTCGTACTCATCCTTTCCGGAAAAGATGTCTTCACCACCTGTTTGCTGCGGCGTTTGATACTGAAATTCCTGAAACTGCTCCATGATCTCCATCGCCTGCTCTCCTCCACCAAAAAGGCTAACAGCCAAAAAGAGGAGAATCCCAGCGGCTCCAATCCCTCCAACCATAGCGGGACCCATTCCTCGACGATCCTCAACGTGGCCTCTGCTTTTAATTCTGTCCCATCGTGCCATTATACGACCTTAAAAAGGAGATGTATTTCACCATTTGGCTTGGGAGGAGTATATATATTTTTTTGTGAGTTTGGTATGTAAAAAAAATCAAATAGCACATGTGCTATTTGATTTTTCATATACTGAGATCTTTGACAGGAGCAAAAGAAGTTCGATGAATGGGACAAGGTCCATGTTTTTTAAGAGCCTCGAGATGCTCTTTGGTGCCATAGCCTTTATTCCTCGCAAAATTATAGTGTGGATACTTCATATGCATCTTGTGCATATACCGATCGCGGCTTACTTTGGCGAGAATAGAGGCGGCGGCAATGGATTCGCTTCTATTGTCACCTTTTATCAGATTTACCTGAGGAATTTCCGGAAAATTGATATTCACTGCATCCAGAAGCAGAATATCAGGTGAAGTCTGGAGTTTCTTCACGGCTTTCTGCATGCCACGCTTCGTGGCTTTCAGAATATTTATTTTATCAATCTGAAGAGGGGATATAGCCACTACTCCGTACGAAACAGCTGTATAAATAATTTGTTCAAAAAGCTCTTCGCGTACCTTTTCTGAGAGGAGTTTGGAATCATCAAGGTCGGCAATACCATGATTTTGAGGAAGGATCACCGCACCGCAATATACAGGACCTGCCAAAGGGCCTCGACCGGCTTCATCAATACCGCAGATCAATTCAAAGCCAAGCTGGTGGTAATGTGTGTCGAGAGAATCCATGGCTGAGATGTGCAATTTTTTAATTTTTAATTTTTGTGAATAATTTTTTAAATTCCAATTTTTAAAAATTATAAAATTAGAATTTATTTAAAAATTAAGAATTATAAATTAAAAATTTTCAAAGTGAAAAATATATTTTATACAAACAAATTATTCCTTTCGATGCTTAGTCCTTCAAAATTTCTCCCCAAATATACTTCTTAATCAATCCCCAGTCATCATCTCTTGGGATCAAAATATATTGCTTTGCTCCATTGTAAGCGGTTTCTCTTTGCTCAGAAACGAGTATATTCGAGGTGCTCATGACATTTCCTGATCGGATTTCATAATCTTTGAGCTTAAAAAATTGTGCAATAGCTATGCGAGCAGACATATTTGTCTCCACTCGTTTGAGGACTCCACGAATAATATTGATCAAAGTATTGGCATCACGCAGACTGAGTCCTTTGGCTTTTTGATGAGCGGCGGAGAGGATCTGATGTTGTCTGCGTGCGCGTTCAAAATCACTCGAGGTTGCGCGGCTTCTGGCGAGTCTGAGTGCCTGGACTCCAGAGAGATGATGCGTTCCTTTTTCAAAGAACATGGTGCCCCATTCTTCGTTATCAAATGTCTTATAGGTAGGATCGGCAATAGCTCGTGGAAGATAGAGACTGATGCCTCCCAGGGCATCAATGCCGTCCATAAAAATCCAAAAATCAATCAAGCCATAGTATGAGATCTTTTGCCCAGTAATGGACTGGATCTGTGAAACAAATGCGTGCATTCCATATTTTGCATACAGAGCATTGATCTTATTTTCTCCCACGAGCAAGTCTCGGGGAATACTGATGAGCGTCACTCGCTTTTTGGCATGATCTATATTCGCCAGAATGATGGTATCAATATTGCCTCCATTGTGTCCCAAAAGAAGATAGTTTTCTCTTCCCACAGGATTTCCAAATTGTATTTTTTGAAATTCAGAAATATCCACCGCTTCTTCTTTAAGTCGCTTGTTCTCTGCTATCAGGCTTTTGAGCCCTTGCAGTTTGACGGGAGCAGAACCATCGGGAAGTGAACCGAGCAGTTCACCCGTTTCACTTTCTTGAGAGATGTATCGCACCACTTGTCCTCCTTGTTTGAGGGCAATACGTACTGAACCACCGTTTTCATCTGGGATTTCCTCTGCCGTAAATCCCAGAGCGGTGAGATATTTCTGGAATGTTTTGTTTTGAGTGATATTTGCAAGAGATTCTCCATGTTCTGATGGTGGGGGAGGGGAGACCTGAATTTGAGTCGAAGATGTGTCTGTGGCAGAAATGGGGGGCGGATTTTGTTCCGGAGAAGGAGGAGAGTCATTTTGAGGTTTTTCAGATGCTTGTTGGGCTTTTTGGAACAAAGAATCCAGGAATTTTTTTACTTCTTCCATATCTCCAAATATTTGTTTTTCGTCACCAAACTCCACTTCGTATCGATGCTCCAGATGAGAAGCAGTGATATGAGCGAGGTCTTCATCCTTGTGCGCAAATGTCAGCTCCAAAAATTCATCAGAACCACCACTGGCGGTGTTCAGAGATATTTCAAAGGGGCTTTGTGATTCCGCAGAGATATTTACTCCGTTCCAATTCTCCACAAAGGCTTTGAAGTCCTCGTGCAAGGATTGATTCTCCTGCTTTGTTTTGAGCAGGGTGACATAAAAATACAGAGCATCTTCTGCCGTCTCTGTTGTGCTGTCTTCTCCTTCATTCTCGTCCAGAAACACACAATCTTTGGGAGGAAGGAGGAGATAGTTTCTGAGGGTATTTGCGGAATCGCACTCTTGCCGCAGAGCAGTTTTGAGTTGCAAGACATCATTGAGCTCTATTTCTTGAAGAGTCTGAATGTCAGAAAGTTCTTTTTGGAAGGAATGAAACGCAAAAAATGTCTTGGTCAGAAATATTATCAATACAAGGGCTCCCATCCACCATTTCCATCGTGACCAGGAGAAATATTTTTTCCAGCTGTGACGAAGCTTTTTATACTTTTTTCTCCATCGATAAAACGCCTTCTTTTTCTTTTTTTTTGGCATGAAGAGAAATTTTTTCTGGATATATTACCAAACGTAATAGCAAAAGTACTTGAGATTTCATCGTAACTTTTTTAAAGAAGGAGACCATTAAATTAAAACACGAGAGAAAGCTCTATCTCTTAGACCATTGTGGCGACCTTCGTGCCTTTTTGAGGCCATACTTCTTTCGTTCTTTCGTACGAGAATCACGAGTGAGCAGTCCAGCTCTTTTTAAAACAATCCTCAGTCCATCATCACAAATCGTCAATGCCCTTGAAATACCATGGCATACTGCATCTGATTGACCCATTTTTCCTCCGCCAAGCACACTGGCTTCTACGTCATATCCTTTCTTATCACCCAAAATACTAAAAGGAAGAAGGATTTTTTCCAAAGAGGTTCCAGAAAAATACTCCTCTGCTTTCTTTTCATTAATCAAAACAGAGCCACTGCCCTTAGGATAAAGCTTCACCTTCGCTATAGAAGTTTTTCGTTTTCCAACAGCGTAAAAATATGTTCGAGAACTCTCTTTTTTAACAGAAGGTTTTTTTGGACTGGTACTTTTTGATTGAGCAGTTGGCATACAGAAGAAGAAAAATTAAGAAATTTCAAGAATTTTTGGGCTTTGAGCAGCATGAGCATGTTCATCACCTTTATAGATTTTGAGGCGCTGCAAAATCCCTTTTTTGAGTCGATTATGGGGTATCATGCCTGAGATTGCTTTTTCCAAAACTTGCTTTGGATCTTTTGCAAGAAGTTTTTCTGCACTTATTTCTTTCACACTTCCACTGTATCCACTTGAACGATAGTATTTTTTTTGAGAAAGTTTTGAACCAGTCAAGACTACATCTTTAGCGTTAATAACGATAACCGCATCGCCAGTATCAAGATGAGGAGTAAATATTGCTTTATGTTTTCCCCTGAGAATTTCAGCTACTTTTGTTGCCACCTTTCCCAAGACTTTCCCCTTGGCATCTACTATATGCCACGTGCGAGTAATATCTGATTTTTTTGGAAGAACTGTTTTCATGAGTGAAGGATAAAAGAAATCTATGGCGTGTTACAAAATAAGTTCTATCTGGACCTTTGATGCCCCATCTCCCTCTCTGACTCCAAGAGGTATAATACGGGTAAACCCCGAATTCCTATCTTTATATCTCTTCTTGAGATCTTGGACCATTTTCTCAGAAGACTCTTTTGTAAACAGGACTTTTCTCAGTTCTCGTATTGCTTCTCGTTCTTCTTTCTTTTTTACAGTTGTGATCAACTTATCGACCATGCCCTGAATTGCTTTGGCTTTTTTTTCAGTAGTCTGAATGTGCCCATGGAGAACAAGAGATGTTACCAAGTTTCTCAAAAGAGATTTGAGGTGATCTTTTTTTCTGCCAAGCTTTACAGATCGAACGCGATGTCTCATGGATTGATAAAAAGTTTAAATAAAAGTGTTTATTCTTCTGAAAGAGAAAGACCCCTGCCCTGAAGTGCGCTGGACACCTCGTCTTGTGCTTTTTTCCCAAATCCTCTCAAAGTTGAAAGTTTTGCGAGAGTACATTTTGTAAGCTCTTCTATGGACCCAATATCTCCATTAATAAGAGCATTGAGCGTGCGGGGAGAAAGGTTGAGAATCTCAATAGGAGTGTAACTTTCTTTTTCCTCTGGCTCTACCCGCTCTTCAGCCTGTGAAGCTCGGGAAAAGTCAGTGACGTAGTCTGGCTCTACTATCTCTTCGCTTCCAGCTTTGAAGATATTGAAGTATCTTTGCAAAAGCTCTGAGCAAAATTTAATACATTCCTCAGGAGAAAGAGATCCATTCGTTTTAACTTCTATTTCGAGTTTATCAAGATTTGTCATTTCTCCTACACGAGTAGGAATGACTTCATACCGACACAGCAGTACTGGTGAAAATGCGGCGTCAACTAATATCCATTCGGCGTCGTCTTCTTTCTTTGCGCGATCTTTTACTGGCAAATACCCAACCCCCTTTTCGATCCTAAGCTGAAGAGAAAGAGAGCTTTTTTTTCCATCAATCATAGTAATGACTTCGTCAGGATTCAAGATTTCAATGTCACTTGAAGATTTGATGTCCTTTGCTAATACAGGTCCATTTCCTTTTTTTTCAAGAGAAATAATTTCCATTTCAGAAGAATGCTTTTTGAATCGTACTTTTTTAAGGTTTAAAATAATATCTAACACAGAATCCTTTATGCCCGAAAGAGTCGCATATTCATGAGTAGCTCCCTTCACCTTTATTGCGGTAATGGTAGCCCCCGGAAGAGAAGACAAAAGAACTCTTCTCATTGAATTCCCAAGAGTATGACCAAAACCAGAAGGCAGAGGAGACAGTGTAAAGACTCCGGTGTTTGTATCTTGTGTTTGAACCGTCATCTTTGGAGGTCCGATTTCCTCTTGAATAATGTGCATAAGAAAAGAGTGAAAAAAATAATAAAGGAAGAATTCTTGAAGTATTGAATCCTAAAAATGTGAACTATCGAGAGTAAAACTCTACAATAAGATGTAAGGCAATAGATTGCTCCATTTCGTCTTCTTCTGGAACTCGAGTAACGGTGATTGTTCTTTTCTTTAAGTCAGAGTCAATCCATTTAGGAGAGAGCTGATTTTCTTCTTCCATTTGTATGAGTACTGGATGATTTATAAATTTTTCTCTCACAGTGATAACATCTCCCTCTTTAAGTTCTTGAGAAGGAATATCAGCCCTTTTTTTATTTACTTCAAATACGCGATGATTCACCATTTGGCGCGCCTGAGCTCTTGTGAGAGCAAATCCTGCGCGATACACTACGTTATCAAATCGCATTTCTAAGAGTCGGAGAAAATTCACACCGGTAACACCTTTTCTCCGGACTGCTTCTGCATAGTATTTTCGGCATACGCGTTCAGTAATGCCAAAGATACGTTTCGCTTTCTGCTTTTCTCTGAGCTGCTTCCCATATTCTGACAATTTTCCAAATCGTTTTTTTTGAGCTCCTGGCACTTTACCAAAATCACCTTTATATGTGCTCTTTAAGAAAAGATTTTGTCCTTCTCGTCGTGCAAGCCGTACCTTGGGTCCTGTGTAACGCATGAAATTAAATTGAAAGTAAAAAAATAATGAAAGATGAAAAAATAATGTGTCGCTTTAAATTTTTCGTTTTTTCTTAGGACGACATCCATTGTGAGGAACAGGGGTTCTATCGACGATAGAGGAGATAGAAAAACCAGCCAAATGAAGCCCTCGGAGAGCTTGTTCTCGACCGGGACCAATTCCTTTTATCGTAACAGCAACTTTTTCTACCCCATATGCCTTCGCATTTCCTGCTGCTTTTTCAGCAGCCATCTGAGCAGCGTATGGAGTTGATTTTCTTGAACCTTTAAACCCAGCCGCACCAGCAGAACTCCACGATAATACAGCTCCATTCAGATCAGCAATGGTCACAAGGGTGTTATTAAAACCTGCGGTAATATATGCTTTTGCCTCGGGAACCACTCGTTTTACTTTCTTTTTTGGTGCTGATTTTTTTGGGGTTGTCATAAAAATTTCAAAGAGATAAAAAATGGATTCCTATACCTTCTTTTTGTTTGTGATTTGGACTCGAGCTTTTCCTTTGCGAGTACGCGCATTGGTTTTAGTCCTTTGTCCTCTCACGGGCAAACGGCGCCTGTGACGATATCCTTTGTATGATCCCGTTTCTTCCAAACGCTTGATATCAAGAGAGATTTTTTGTCGCAAATCTCCTTCTACAGGGAATTTTTGAACTTCTGTACGAACTTTATTCTCTTCACTTTCCGTTAACTCATTCGCGCGCTTTTCAGGGTCTACACCCGCCTTTTTAAGAATAAACTGAGCTCGTGAAAGCCCAACTCCAAAAACATAGGTCAAGGCAATTTCAATTCGTTTGTTTGGTAAGTTTACTCCTGCAATACGGGCCATTCGCAAATTAAAAAGTGAAAAATAGAAAGTTCTAAAAGCTTATAATCCTGATATTCATTTATCCTTTTACCCTTGTCTCTGTTTATGTTTTTTGGTTTTACATATGACACGCACTACCTTTTTCCGAAGGATAATTCTGCAATGCTGACACATTTTTTTTACAGACGGACGTACTTTCATAAGTATGGAAAAATTATTTTGCTCTATAGGTAATGCGACCTTTTGTTAGGTCATAGGGCGAAAGTTCTACGGTGACTGAATCCCCAGGGATTACTCGAATGGAAAACTTTCTCATTTTCCCTCCTACATGAGCAAGCACAGTCATAGGAGCTCCTTCTTTATCGACAAATCCTTCTGTAGTAATTCGAACTCGAAATTTTGCACCAGGGAGACATTCTTCAACGATTCCCTCCACCTCAATTACATCTTCTTTTGTCATGAAGCTCAAAAAAGCCAGGGAATTTTAGAAGGAGATATCGTTAAAAGCAAGCCTTTTTTCTCCCATTTTTCATGCGCGCAAAAAAATCTGTTGACAGAATAATTATATATTTTACTTTAAAACTAAAAACCAGTTTTTGTGTATACTTGGTTCTTACTATCAAAAAAAGCATTATCGACCTCTCTCAAAGCCTTGCGATGTTGCTTCTTCTGTATTTTTGAAAAAAATACGATTTTTTGGAGAGAGCATATTGGCTTCTGGAGCATCCAGAGGCCAGAATTTTTTCCCTCTCTTTGATGCAACAAAGAGCATGCCTGTTGGTGCAGGTATTTGCTTCAAATTAGGAAGAATGGTTGTGACATCAAAAGAAAATTCACCACTCTGAAGAGGTACAATCTCTTCTTGCTTCTCTCCAATCACAAAGCGCACTTGCTTCCCCTCATTATTTCCAGAGAGAACACCGTTCTCAATTTTTTTGAGAAAAAGCACAGAGACCTCTGAAGAAGATTCTTCCGCCCACACCAAATCAGGAATTTGCAAAGAAACAAAACGCTTTTGCCAAATGGTTCCTCCCAAGAATCCAATAGAAAAAAGAAGTACCCCTATTGTACCGAGCAAAGTGATATCTGCATGACGTTTCCAGAACTGAATGAGCATTTTTTTCATCTTTGTGACAGAATAAAATCAGAAACTGTTTAAAAGTTGTAAATTGACTTCGGAACTCTTTTTTTTTCAATGTGGCAGATTCCCTAAAATTTCCTTTGAGGAAATCGTTTGTCGGTTTCCCAAGTCTTCTGCAAAGTCCCTTTTGGTGTCAAATGTTTTGGTCATAAAATTTAAGGATCTTTTAAGTCTTTCCAAAAAAGAAACTCAACAAACCTATAATGAACTCGGATCATCCATTCGATGCGGACGTATTTTGGGAGAATTTGCTCGAGTTTTGGATATTCAGGATGAAATATATAAGCAAATATATAAAAAATATGAGAAATCACATCAAAAAATTCTTTTTGGCATTTCTTCTTTTCCTCCTGATGCCAGGAGAAACTTTCTCAAGACGCTCCTGATTGGTGTTAAGAAAGAGTGCCAGAAAAATAATATTCCCATTCGGTTTGTAAATCGTAATTTTCAAAATCTTGATGCAGGGACATATCACAAAGAGCAATTGGGAAAGGAGAATAATGTGGAATTCTGTATTTTTTCAGAAAAAAAAGGATTTGTACTTGCCGAAACACTTGCAGCGCAAGACGTGGAGGCTTTTGCAAAAAGAGATTTTGGAAAGCCAGTGAGAGATATGCATGTGGGGATGCTTCCTCCCAAACTTGCTCTTATTATGGTCAATCTTTCACGGAATACAGCAGGAGACTTGCCCCACGAGATCTGGGACCCCTTTTGTGGAACCGGATCTATTGTGATCGAAGCGGCACGCCTAGTGGTCGATTGTTTTGGAAGTGATCTTGCATCTAAAATGGTGGTAGCTACGAAAGAAAACATAAAACATTTTTTTCCTGATTTTAATACTCAGAATATTATTCAGCATGATGCGACCAAGCCCTTTTCCGGAAAAAAAGAGTCACACGCAGTAGTGACGGAAGGATACCTCGGACCTATTTGCTCAAAACCTCTGTCTGAGTCAGAATTTCAAAAACTGGGAACAAAAATTACCTCCATATATCAAGGTTTTTTTGAACATGCAACAGCGGAGACCATTATCATAAGCCTTCCTTTTTGGAGAAAAACAGGCGGTGGGTATTGGTATCTGCAAAAAGTTCTTGAAAGTGCCAAGTCTTTTGGATATATTGCCTCTGCTTTTGGGAATGGAACAGAGAGGGGAAGCTTAGAGTTTATGAGAAAGGGGCAAATAGTAGGAAGAGAGATTTTTCGGTTTCACCGCACGTAATCTCTGGTAAAACTCATCTCGATAGGTCAGGAGGACGATTATACTATCAAATAAAATCATCATACACCGCATGTAATCCCCGGTAGCTCAGCGGTAGAGCGTACGGCTGTTAACCGTTAGGTCACTGGTTCGAATCCAGTCCGGGGAGCCACCATTAGTTTTTGCTTTCTTCAAGGTATTATTGAGGGGTCGCCAAAAAATGCCATATTTACCAAAGTTCGAAATGTATATAAGCAGAAAATTGTAATCTTCAATCACTGTCTCCCTTCGGTTCAAGTGTGGTCTTTTGCTCATCTGTTAAATCAGCATTTTCTAAAAATTCGGGAAGTATTATCTTTTTTGAGGCAAAGAGATCACCTGGTGAAATGTTTTCTTTAACTGATTTTTCGCGGAGAAAAGTGTTAAAAGCCTCACGGGCCACTGCGGCGTTTAGAAGATCTTCAATATTTTCAGCAGGAATTGAGATGACACCATTTTCATCACCATAAACATAATCCCCTGGTCGCACCAAGACGCCAGCGCAGTTGATTGACACATTGTATTCATAGGGAAAGAGTTTGGCTTTGGTGCCCACAAGCGGCGTATAGCCGCCACACCACGTTGTCATTTTAAATACTTCGGCAAAATCTCTGCGGTCGCGTAATCCGCCATCAGTAACAAGTCCTTCGGTGCCCTTTGAGTCAAGATATGCCATTTTTGTATCTCCCCCAACAGCAGAATCACTCATCTCACCGCTGTCAATAATCAACACCTTTCCCGGACCACATTCTTCAAAAGCAAGCATCATGGGATCTCCATTTTTAACACGATCCTTATGCTTTGCCTGCACATCGCGTGCCAGATCAGGGCGCATGGGCAGTGAACGAACAGTGACGGCCTCTCCAATGAATTTATTGTAGGGTGTGTCAGTTTTGAGCCCGCGCATAAAGTACTGGGATTCATGCCCGTGAGTACCAGCACCAATTTCTTTCGTCAGCACATCGGTGACAGTGGCAGTACTGGTTTTTTGGGCAAGGGATTTAATGATTTTGAAATTCATAAACAAGAAAATAGAAAAAAGTTAGATATTAAGAAACTGGTGTGTGCCAATCTTCATAGCCATCGACTTTCCCATTTGCGACATTTACATATGATTCACGAAGTTTTCCAGTGAACTTTCCAAGTTCTCCAGTGCCAACCGGCTTGCCATTGTATTTCGTAACTGGATCAATTTGAGCTGCTGTTCCAGTTAAAAATATCTCGTCAGCTGATTCGAGATTTTCGGGAGTGACAACTCGTTCTTGTGTTTCCATTGTGAGTTCTTTTTCGGCGAGTTCAAGCACACTAGCACGGGTTATTCCTTTTAAAATATATCCTGTTTTTGGGGTAATCAATACGCCATCTTTCACGATAAACACATTACTGGAACTAGCTTCGGCTACATTTCCATTCACATCCAGCATGAGCGCGTCATCCGCGTCATGATGGTGAGCAAATTGATGATTAAAATGGCTATTGGTGTAATAGCCCATTACTTTTGCCTCGATATCACCGGCCTTCGGTGAGATACGTTCTATATCACTTAATACCACGCGTAGAAATTCATTCTCTCGGTATTTGCCCAACGGCCAAAAGAATATATACATCTCGACTTCGGTAATACTGCCGAGGCCTGGTTTGCTCAGACCAAATTGAATTTGTGGACGAATATAACCGACCTTGTGCCCGCTGGCTTTAACAGTATCAATGCAGGCCTGGACAATCTCTTCGTAGCTATAAGGTGTTTTGATGCCAAATTTTTCTGCACTCTTCATCAAACGCTTCAGATGAGCATGCAAATGAAAAATACTGACGCCCTTTTCTGTATCATACACGCGTATACCTTCAAAAACTGCAGTGCCGTAGTTAACGGCATGGGTGATGACATGAATAGTGGCATCCTCAAAAGCAACAAGCTTCCCATTGTACCAAACTGGTACACGCCCGTTTTCTGGTACAGGATTCAGATTCTGCATCATAGAAAGATTGGGTTAAGGTTCAAAAATGATGATACACTAAGAAAAAATATATATGAACTACCTGGTAAACGAAAGTGTGATATATATCTTAGAATTTTAAAAATCATTGAACTCTAATCTTTTCCGACTTGCTCATGTCCCATTCACTGATAACTGAAATCATTGTTCTTGCCCTTTTTATAATTTCAATCAGTGTTGTCGTTTTCCACTACAGTAAAAAATCCGTGATTCCATTTCCTACCTGGATCCTTGGAATTGGAGTGATTTTTGGTCTTCTGCAAGGGTATTTGCCTAGAGAACTTCAGATTCATACTCTCGATCCGCATGTTATTTTGTCTGTTTTCCTCCCTATTTATACGTTTAACGCCGCACGAAAACTCCATTGGCATGAGCTCAGAGATGATCTGGGACCCATACTATACCTCTCAATTGTCGGAGTTATTCTCTCAGCACTCTTTATCGGCACACTTGCTTGGCTCTTACTTCCAGTGAGCTGGCTTACAGGAATGCTGTTTGGTGCGATTATCGCCGGTACAGACCCTGTTGCAGTAGGCGGCTTGCTCGGAAGGTTTGGCCTGCCGGAGAAACTGCACACCATGATTGAAGGTGAAGCACTTTTTAATGATGCAACCAGTATTGTACTCTTTACAATTCTTTCAGGACTTCTCTTTGGAACTAATGAAGTAACTACACTTGAAGCATTAGGAGTCCTGAGCTGGAAAGTACTAGGAGCGGTGCCGATTGGCTGCGTGATAGGATGGGGAGCCAAGTTGCTCTACACTCGCTGGCGGGAAACAGAAATTGTGCAGGCACTTTTTTCACTGTTGGTCGCATATGGCAGTTTTTTTCTTGGTGAGGAGATTTTTCATGCTTCGGGCATTATTACCACACTCGTGGCAGGGATGGTTTTTGTTTTTTGCCAAAAAGAAACCTGTTCCAGGCTTGGTCCATCTTCTTTTGTGAATACTTTTTGGGAAATGCTTGAAATCCTGGCAAATAGCACACTATTTTTGTTATTAGGAGTAATCTTAACAAATCATTCTTTTCCGTGGAGCTTGCCACTGCTGGGAGTCGCTGCAGGAGTGCTGATATCCCGTTTCCTATTGATTTACGGCAGCAGTCCGATTATTGCCGGCATGTGTTCAAAATTCGAATCTCGCTGGAAGAGTATCTTGAGCTGGTCCGGACTTCGCGGAGCAGTGAGTGTGGCACTGGTATTTCTTCTTCCTCAAAGTTTTGAATGGAAGAGTTTGTTTCTCTGTTTGGTGTTTTTCCTTGTGTTGTGGTCGATGATTGTGAATCCACTTGCTTTGAGTCGCAATCTTACAAAACATCCATTATGAAAATAAAAATCCAAGACGTCAGTTCGGCGATTAGTGTAAGTTTTTTGACTGTTGCTGCCGGAGCAGCTTTTGGAGTGTGGACAGGAGTAGGGGCACTTATTGGGATTTTGTCTTACGGAATAGCCTCTATTGTCGACAGTTTTTTTGGGGGTATGAAAGTAAAAGCATCGGGGCCAATTGGGCCAACAGCAGCACTTTTTGTGGGAATGCTCACAGTTTTTGGAGAGAACAGAGGTGCGCTGATGATTTCCTGCATATTGGGAGCTGTTTGGTTATTTTTGGCCGGGCAGTTTAAAATGGGCAATTTTCTCAAATATGTTCCAAATGTTGTTGTTTCCGCATTTATAAATGGCGTAGCAGCGCTGATTATTTGGAAGCAGATCAAAAAACTCTTTCCCTCTGAAAAAACATTATCTGAAGCACTTTTATCTCCAGAGATATGGATCGCTCTGGGAACATTGGGTTTTCTTTTTTTATGGCTCCCAATTTTCAAAAAACTCAAAGGAAAATCATCTTGGTTTGGAATGTTTTCAGGATCGCTTATGAGTATGATTCTTGGAGGCGTTGTGGTTTTTCTCTTTAAAATACAAACAAAAACTCTGAATGTTGAATTAGCGGGTTTATTTGAACTTATACCTGACATCACCTTGCAAAATATACCCTGGGGGTTGGTTGTGTTTCAGTCGTTAAATATGGCGTTTTTAATACTGCTCGTTACTCTCATAACTTTGCGAGCACTTTCTCCCAAACAAGATGGGAATAGGGAATTAAAAAATCAAAGTATCGTAAATATAGCTATAGGATTTATTGGAGGAATTCCCAGCAGTGTTGGCTTTATTCGTACAAAACTTCTCCAGCTCGGTCAGGCTCAATCACAATTTGTAGGAATGCTGGTCGGAATTCTGGTCTTCATAGAAGTTTTCTTTTTTAGTAATATTTTGGCATTTGTTCCTATCGCAGTTTTTATAGGAGTTTTAATGAAGGCAGGATTAAAGGCAGTAGATGGCGGAGGGATATGGCATCTTTACAGAAATGGGTTACTTGTGAAGGAATCGATAATTTATATAATGATATTCGCTTTGGTTTTTAGTGGTCAGTTAACTATTGGAATACTAGGGGGGACAGCAGCATGGATTCTGTGCAATCGTATTTGGAGTTTTAAAGATGCAAAGAAGTGTCCGTGTGTTGATTAAAACCGCATCTGTACTAAATACGAACAAAATCAAGAATGATGAATTGTTCTGTTTTATTTCTTTAAATCTTTAAAACCTCCAACCTTACGCCGAGCCAATCGAAAGTGTTCTCATCACGAAGTGACGGGGTTATTTTTGATCCCTTTATTTTGGCTGGACAGAGAACCATGATTTGATAACGACGAGTGAATTCTTTTGAGAAAACAAAGTTTTCAAAAAAATGAACGAACAAGGAAGAACCTCTCGGGGAGGGGCATCCAGTCTAGGGGGTCGTACGATTTATGTGATACACTTGAGGTCACTCAGTCGTATCCCTATGATAAAATCAATTCTTAAACGCATCGAGACACTCGAAGCAAACTCACATCCACCACGTGATTTTTTTGTTATCTGCCCTATTTGTTTTGAAAAAAGCAGTGAAAAAAAAGAGAGATGCAAACCCTGTGCTGGCACTGGACAACTCGAAGTACTTTGCAAGTAAAATATTTCTCAAGTTGATCTTCGTACAAATGAGCACCGTAGGCAGGGAGTAATGGAGTATAAGAGGCAACTTTTTACATTTGATAAGGGCACAAGAAAGAATTTTTCTAATACTGATTTGCGGAATTTTATAAATTTTTTAAGAGAAGATGTCTCATTCGTCCTCCATATTTCTCCGTCGTTTTTTTGATAGAAAAACCTTCATCTTTTAAGTTTACAAGACTATGAATGTTCTCTACAGAAACGGTTGAAGCGACATGTTTCATCCCTTTTTTTCTTGCCATTTCTAAACGTTCCCGAATAAAAAAACTCTGAAGATTATTTCCTCTGTATTCAGGTAAAACCATAGCAATTTCCATATGAGCAGTTGTATTCGGATCTTTTTCTTCTTTTTTATTCTATATGAAAAATCCAAACCGAGTTTCTCCTCGTACAGAACCGACAGAACAGAAAGAGGTGGTGACATCTGATTCCTCTGAAATAGAACCAGTGAGAAACGAGGTTAGCAGGAATACCTCAGGAATATTAGGATCTCACGATCCAAGGAAGGGGGAACAGCCCAGAACACGAGTTAAATTTAGGTACCCATATATTCCCATCCCTGAATCAATGGCTTCTCCTAAGAGAATAAGGAGGGGTATTGCTTCCAAGGATCGCAGAGTTGACGACCCGGGATCTGGCGGAAGAGTATGGTGCAACTAGAGAGGCAGTTCATCGCACACGACCAAGACGCCACAATTGCTTATGGAGAAGGTGTTCTTTTTGTCTAAAAAGCCACTTTGAGCATCTCACGAATTGGGAATTTTTTTGCATGTGTTACACTGACCTCATCTTTTATATATACACTTTATGAGGTCTCTCAAATGCGATCTTTGCGATCATGTGGCTGAAGCCGAAACATTCGAAGAGTGGATGCAGGCACTTATGCCCCATTATATGCAGGCCCATGCTGATGTAATGAATGATCCGAGCAAAGGGGAAGAAGACAAAAAGAAATGGATGGTTGAAAACAGAGAACGATTTGAAACTGAAGCTGAAACCATTTAGGCTTCTTCTCTATATGCTATCTCATTTTAGCTCATCTCTCCTTGAAGTCTCACTTGCAGGAAGTGGTAGATTTCTTCGGGGATGTTGATTTTTGTCGCGTATTCAAAACCTTCAAAACCAGGAGAAGAGTTGATTTCACACACTTTGTAACCGCTTTCATCAAACAGGATATCCACACCGGCAATTTCCAGATTCAAAAGTTTGGCGGATTCAATGGCAAGCCATTCCACTTCTGGAAGCAGTGTAAATGATTCTACGCTTCCTCCAGCGGAAAAATTAGTTTTGAACTTCCCTTCAGGGGCAGTGCGCTGCATAGCACCTAAGGCTTTGCCTCCCACCACAAACACGCGAAGGTCTTTTCCGCGACTGGCAGCAATATATTCCTGAAAAATAAGGTTCAGGTTTCCGTTTCGCGACTTTCCAAGGAGGTTGATAATGTCTTCAAGGTTTTCTTTATTTTCACACAGCATGACTCCTTTGCCCTGCATGCCGGAAATAGTTTTGAGCACGACGGGAAAGCCAAATTCTTTTTCGACCATTTCGCTATTGAGTGGTAGTTTGGCAAGCATGGTTTTGGGAAAAGGAAGATTTTCCGTGGCCAAGATCTGCAGACTGGCGAGTTTGTCCTTTGCCTTTTCAATAGATTCACTGGTATTGAGCACATAGACTCCCAGTTTTTCTAAATGCCGGATGACGGCGAGGGCAAAATAGGTAGTACTCGCGCCCATACGAGGAATAAGCACATCTGGCATAGATTCTACTTTCCCTTGATGGAGGATACTCTTTTTTCCTTCTTTGGTGACGATGAGCTCAAATTCTTGCGGACACATGAGCTCTACGTTCATTTTCATTTTTTTTCCTTCCTCCAAAAATCGCTGGTTGGAATACTTCTCAAAATTGCTCCGGCGAGTCAAAACCCAGACTTTCATACGGTTTCAAAAATGACCGGGATATTGTACTTATTTTTTGGGGTTTGGGAAGGGGGGAAGAAGGCACGCGTTGAAAACGCGCGCCAGTTGGAACACTCTTTTTATGATCGTATGGATATTTTCTATTTCAGAGCTTTCTACTGACTTACTGATGAGCAGGGGATGCATGAGTATTGAGGAATCAGAGGGATGACGAGGTTTTGTCCTTTGAGTTCGGCAAGGGCAATATTGGCGGTATTGCAGGTTTTGAGGATGTCGACTTCGTTGAAGTTGAAGTTTGGAGGGAGTAAGGGCAAGTCGTTAAATGGGTTTTTGGGGTTGAATTTTGGCATTTTTAGAATTTAAAAATTATATCAATTTCTTTTTGTAATCGTAAAGTTTCAGAAAGAACGGCACAAATTTTAAGAAAGTGCAGTGTATCAAATTTTTCAAGAGACATTCCTTTTTTCTTTTTTGTTCCGGTGCGTTCTTTGAGATATTTTTTTAAAACTTGATAGCCGCCGATTTGAAAATTCCATATTTCTTTGGAAATATTGGTAAAAGCAGTTTGATCGTTGACTTTGATTTCTTTAGTTGTTTCATCGTATTCTACTGCTTCAATTGTTTCTCCTTTGATTTCCTGAGTGCCAAAATTCCAATTGGAGGGTGTGGAGAGATTCGGATGTTCAAGTGTATGAAAAAGCCTCAGTTCTTTTCCGAGTTCTGTCATTTGAAAAAATTGTGTGCTGTTTTTTGGCAGAACTACTCGTGGAAAGTCTGATTTGAGTTCTTCGGCGAAATGTTGGCGGTATTTGGGAGCGTGGAGCTGGGCATAGATATAGTCAAAAATATCTTCTGCTGTAAATGATTTGTTTGATTTTAGCTTTCCAATTTGAATTTTAGAATTTTCTGGTAAGCGTTCGTTTTCGTGGAGTATCCAGTCTTGGAGGTTTGGGTCAGAGAAGGAAATTTGAAGTATGTTTTCAAGCTGAGAAATGAATGACTTGGAAAAATTGGGAATTTTGTTTTTTTCAAGATAAAGAAAGAGCGGGGCAAAGTTGTTTCCTCCTCGATAAAAAAGATTCAAATCAACGATTTTCTTTGAACAAAAGACTAAATTCCATTCTTTTCCTCCAACAACGGCACCAGCACGACCAAAAGAAAGACCAATATTATTTCTTTCCACAAGATGTTGCATTACCTTTGTACGCGGTCTATCAATTAAGTCTTTATCAAAATATATTACTCGTAAATCAAATGGACGATAATGAATGGTTTGTAACTTTTTTTGGGAGAACTTATTATTTTTTTTCTTAACTTTAGTGATAAATTCAGTTTTTATATTAAATTTTCTAGCAATTTCGGAACTACTAAGCGTTTCATCATAAAATATCTGAATTTTTTCTGATAGGGTTTCAGTTTCAAAATCAATTACAAAGCTATCACGAGAAGTTTTTATACCATTTAAATTAAGAGGGAAAATATCTAATAAGGTTATGGCACCCTTCCACTCCTTTGTTTTTTCTTTTTTTGGTAAAAGGAAAAACTCTGGAGGCTTGGGAAATATTTCTTTCCACTCTATTTTTTCAAAATCTAATTTTTTCAATTTTTCTAATTTTTCTTTTCTTAGTCCATACATATCAGCATGAAAAACTTTCTTTTGTTGGGTGTTCTTATTTCTTTTCTTGATTAAAAAACAAATTGCTGCTCCTAGGCGAATTGTAAAAACACTTTCATCTTTCCCTCCATCAGGTGTTTTTTCTTTCTTTAATAAATTCCCATGTAAATCTAAAATATAAATTTCGTCAAAATCATCCATCAAACTTTTTCTCATTGCTCTAAAAGTTGAATTATCTAAATATCCGTGATTAGTAATCATCGCCACCATTCCTTGTTTTTCTTTTGCAATTTTCCACTGCGAAAATCGAAAAAACTTCACATAATCGTCATTCAATAGCTTCGGATTTTGTTCTCTGTGAATATTTTCCCCATCCGTCTTTGAAAAATCCTTATAGACTTTTAATTGATCCGCAATCCATTCAAACCCTTCCCCCTTATTCTCAGATTCACCTTTATATGGAGGATTGCCAATAATTGCAATAATTTCTTCTTTTGATTTTACTTCCTTTGCTCTTCTGGACTCTTTGGTAATTTCATCCTCAAAGGCGTCGATCTGCTGTTGCGGCATGCTCGGTTTTTCCAGAGTATTTGCAAGGAGTACCTGAAAATGCTTTTTCGCTTCGTTTTTGATACCAAGCCTTTTGAGCAGAAGATGTAATTTTAGGTGAGCAACGGCATATGGAGCCATCATCAACTCAAAACCAAAGAAATTTTCGAGAATATGATTTTCCAGATTTTTTAAAAAACTTTCCTTCGCCAAACTTTCTTGATTCTTTCCGAACTTTTTAAAAACATTATCATGTGCTTTTTCAATAGCACTTACCAGAAATGTTGCTGATCCTGTGGCGGGATCAAGGAGTTTTACTTTTGAATCAGCAATCCCCAATTCCTCACAGTCAAAGTGTTTTCGTAAAATCTCATCTGTACCTCGGATAATAAAATCAGTAATTTCTTTTGGTGTATAAAAAACTCCGCGATCCTTTTTTGTTTCCTTATCATATTCATTCAAAAACGGTTCATAAAAATAAATCACAGGATCTCCTTTTTCCTTTTCGAGCTGAGCATTTATCATTTCAAAATTTGCCTGATTCAGTTGTTCCACTAATATTTGTGTCACAATCTCAATTTCACTTTCCTTTTTTTGATTGATCGCAATAATTGAATAGAGTTTTGATAAGAGGGGAACACTTTCCGTTGGCAAGAATTCAAGTGCATTAAAGCGAGTAATCTTTCCTTTGTTTTCTTTTTCACTTTCAATTTTTGCAAAAAAGAGAGCGTATGCAATAGTTTGGGCATATACATCAGCAAAATCTTCAATTGAAATCTTCCTCACAAGATTTGTTTTTACAGTCTGAAAGGTTTCTATCAGTTCGGAAGGAGCATTATCATTTTTCAATGAAACTTGTACAGTTTTTCGCAATGTCTTTGTTTTTCGTGCTAGCAAAACAGAGAGTTCTTTTGTGTTTTTGGCATAGCGGATTTCTTCAAGAAAGAATTTTTCTAACAAATCTTGTAATGCGTCAGTATCAAAGGACTTTTCATAAAAATCAAAGTCAGCATTAGCGATATTTCGCATCTTGCCATCAATATTCTGCCACAATTCCCATTTTTTAAAATTTGTAAAAATAATGTTATCAAGTTCAGTTTTATAGCGATTAAATTGCTCCTGAAACTCTTTATCGTCCAAGTGTTTGTTTGGTTTCTTTACCTCTATTTGTCCAATTGTAATTTCTCCCTTTTTTTCGACTTGAAAATCAGGAAACCCGACATCTCCATCAATTCCAGCTTCGAATAACCTTCTTTTTGATGGATTTTGAATTGCCTCAACTGCAAAATTTTTTGTTGCAGGAAGACTGCTGGCAAATTCTTCAAGAAAACTCTTGAGAGCAGGATAGAAACTTTCTTCCCGATCACCATCGGAAAGTTTTCTTAATTCTTGAACAAATTTTTCAAAACATTTTTTCATTGTAACTTTAAAAGTTGTCAAAATCATACTCCATTTTTAACGACATCAGAAATTAAAAAATCCTTAAAATTCTCTAATCGAAGCGGTTTTATCTCTTTCAAATCCTTCTCAATTTTCACAAACGGCTCAAACTCAACTGAAATCGGAAGATCAAAACTCTCGATCTTTTCAAACTGCCGAGAAAAAGTCTTGCCCGTAAACCGCTTCTTAAAAATACTCTTCATCTTCCTCGCTCCTTCATTCTTCAGCATTTCCGCGAAGCCAAACACCGCCAGAGCCTTCATAGCACACCAAAAAGCAGGGGATTTTTCATCACCTGCTTTTTAAAATTTCTTTATAAAGAGGAAATATCTAGCTGGCGTTCGCACGAGAGGGGAGTGCCTCACATACAACTCCGTTACCATCTCCATCGAGTCTATGCACATCATTTTCCATGCCTCCACAGCCTTCAAAGAGTGTCTGTGCTTCTTCCTGGTACTTAAAATTGCCACAGTTCAAATTGTTTTCATCACACTCATCTCCAATAAGCCATGTGCCATTTTCGGTTTGTTGGACCTTGGATTCATCGAGTGATCCGGTTTCAATGAGCTTGCCAATATCCCAGTCATTTCCAGAGACTTCCATCCCCAATGCGATCAGAAGAGTGAGGAACAATCCGGCGAGTATGAGGCGAAATTTTTCCCAAGTAAACCAAAGGATTCCCACAATAATGAGGAGTGCCAAGATAAGAATGAGACGAAAGTTTTTACTTCGTCTGAGCTTTGCAAATGTCATAAAAAAGGAGATAAGTGATAAAATCACGGAGCATGGTAAAGATATACCTCTTTTTTGTCAAAAAGCCTCTTACTTGGTTTCTTAAAGAAAAAGTGAAAAAAGTATTGCCTTTCTCTTTGTTTCTGCTATCATCCCCGCCGCAAAGGTTTACTTGCTGGAGAAAATACAAGAATATTTTATTTCTGCACAGTCGAAACTTATTGCAGATTTCTATTTTTTTATTTTTTTCCATATGAATGGAACCATTAAGGTTCTGAAAAACGGATTCGGATTCATTACTCCTGAAGATGGGAGCAAGGATCTCTTCTTCCACGTCTCTGACTTGGAAGGAATCATGTTTAATGAGCTCAGCGAAGGTGACGCCGTCACTTTTGAAGAAGCTCCTTCAGATCGAGGCGGTATGAAAGCCGCAAAGGTTGCAAAGGCATAAACTTTTCGTTTCCTTTGTTTCTTAAAAAGCCTTCCGGGACTTCCCAGAAGGCTTTTTTCTTATTATTTCTAAGAACTAATGGCCCCTTGATTAAGCTTTGCAGCATATCTCCCATTTATAATTTGAATAGTAGCGACCCGTTTGTGACATGAAGGACACACAATATTTTCATGGAGTTTTTGAGGAGGCGAAGTGAGAAAAAGCTGCTGCTGATCTTCTTTAATTCGCTCCAAAAACATTTTCACAAGACGTCCCTTGCCGCCTTTTGCGTATTTGGCGAGCTTTTGCCCACACGCACAAGTGACCAGAAGAGTTTTTCGTTTTTTCACTTGTGCTCTATTGTACCAAGATTTAAAACCCCCTCCAACTCCCCCTTCAAAAGGGAGAGGGTATTTGTTTTTTAACACAATATTGCAATATAAAAAAATGCAGTTTATAATCCATTCGCATTTCCCCCTTTCCCTATGAAAAAAGTGTTTCTGTCCGCTCTGGTATTTTTTCTTTTTCCAGCGTTTGCTTCGGCGAAGTTGATTGAGGTCGCCAAAGATATTGAAGTGGATTATGACGTTATGATAGAGACCGATACCAATGAAGACGGTGCGAACGATCAGAGAGCCTATTATAGGGATGGCAAGCTCATTTTGACCATTCATGACACGAATGAAGATAAAATATATGAAAAATGGAGACGATATGATGAAAATTTGGAACTGGAAATGGAGGCTATTGATAAGAATTTGGATGGAGATCCGGATGAATTTTCTCTCTTTGAAGAAAACGGAGATGTGGTGACTCGTGATTCTCTGCTGGCATCAGTTACGGCCAGAAAGGTAAAAAAAGTATCAAACTCCTTTGCCCCAATAAGGGATAGTTATTTTTGGATTCCTCTTTTGTTAGTTCTTTTATTGGCGGCGTACAATATTGCTTTACTCCACAAAGCTCAGGATGATTAATATAAAAAGAAAGAGATAGGCGAGATCAAGAAATCAAGAGCCAGTTGTGAGAAAAGAACCAAGGGCAGGAAGAGAAAAAGAATTCTTTCTCTTTTATGATTCATGTTTTTTCATGAAATAATATAAGATGTGTGCATGACAGATCGAGGATTCTGGGACACCATAAAGCGCCCTATTATTGGCTTATCTCCTATGGATGGCGTGACAGATGCTGCCTTTCGATATATCACGGCAGTGACCAGTAAGCCAGGTGTGATTATTACTGAATTTACAAATGTAGAAGGGCTGGCTCGTGGCGCGGCAAAAATGTTGAACGCATTTGGATATAGTGCAGAAGAAAGACCCATTGTGGGTCAAATCTATGGAGTAGAAGAGGAATCTTTCTATGTATCAGTCCTTATGCTCTGCCGACTCGGGTTTGATGGTATTGATATCAATATGGGATGTCCGGCGAATAAGGTAGCGAGGAGAGGCTCTGGAGCAGGTCTTATTCGTACACCAGAAAAAGCGAAAAAACTCATTCGTATTTGTAAAAAAGCAGCTCTTGATTGGTCCAATGGTATTACCCTAGAAGAAGCAAAAGTTCGTCCACGAATGATTACTGCTATCACCAAAATGAACCCTCAGGAGCCACTCCGAAAGCTCTTGCCCGTATCCGTCAAAACACGAATCGGCTATGATGAAATTGTAGCAGAGGAGTGGGTCGCGCATTTACTGGAAGAGCGTCCTGCAAATATTACGGTACATGGGAGGACACTGAAGCAAATGTATTCCGGAGAGGCTCATTGGGAAGTGCTGGAAAAAGCGGCGAAGGTGTGTCAGCAGAGCGGGATCACATTTTTGGGAAATGGTGATGTGACTTCACTCAAAGACGCAAAAGATAAAATACAGATGTACGGAGTGGATGGAGTCCTGGTGGGAAGAGCAACGTATGGGAATCCATGGTTCTTTTCAGGTCATATTCCAAATCAAGCGGAACGCATTGAAGCAGCTATAGTTCACAGCCAAGCATTTGAGAGATTATTAGGAGATAGAAATTTTTGGAATATGCGAAAGCATTTAGGATGGTATGCAAAAGGATTTTATGGAGCCAAAGATCTCAGAACTCAGCTCATGCAAGTGACAAACTCTCAGGAGGTGGAAGTGATTTTTGAGAAGTACCAAAAGGGAATACGAGAATCAGGATGATGCATCACTCGATTCTTGTATTATTTCTTCTATTTTTTCTAACGCTTTTTCAAAAATTTCTGGCAGGGCATCTCGCTCTTCTGGTAAAAATTTTGCGAGCACAAAATCTGAAGTTTCGTTGTATTGCTCCCTTTTTTCACTATCTACCCCAATTTTGATTCTTTGAATATCCTCTGTTCCCAAAACTCTTAGAATATCTTTCACTCCTTTGTGCCCCCCAGAAGAGCCGCTTTTTCGATATTTTACTTTTCCAAATTCAATATCCTTGTCGTCATAGATAAGCACAATGTCTTGAAGTGGTATTTTATAAAAATCAACCACAGATCGCACGGATTTTCCTGATCGATTCATGAGTGTAGAGGGTTTTAGAAACAATAATTTTTCTTTCAAATATATTCCTTGAGTTGTTTCTCCAAAAAACCTGGAGGATTCTTTCCACTCTTCAAAATCCCATTTTTTTTGAAGAGAATCTCCGCACAAAAATCCGGCATTGTGCCGTGTTTTTTCATACTTTTTGCCGATGTTTCCGAGGAAAACAAGAAGTTTCATATGCAGGGAAAGTGTATCATAATTTGATTATTTCTTGAGCACACTGGGCACAAATTCAAGTTCCTTATCTTTCAAAAAAAGTTTTGCTCCCATCTGAGCACCGAGTCTGAGGAGCGCTTTTTCAATTCCGAGTTTTTTAAACACATCTCTCAGTCTCATCACCGCTTCTGGGTTTTCATAATTCGTCATGACCGCAATTTGCTCTATACGAGTTCCGTATATACGAAATCCATTTTTTTCCGGCTCGATATGCCATTTTTTTGCTGATTCTGCGTCTTTTAGGTGCGGTTTTAATACTACTTGTTTTTTGAGTGACGGTTGTGGTTTTTGGAGTGATTTTTTTTCTAATGCACTTCCTTTCCACATCTCTTCCAAAAGTTCAGGAATACCAACTCCTGTGATTGCTGAGATGGAAAATATATTTTTTTGAGCAATGCGAGTTTTTTGACAAAACTCCTTCGTGATCATTTTGAGAAGATCTTTGTCATTTTGCAAAGTATCAATTTTATTAAATGCTACAATTTCTTTTTTTTGAAACAACTCTTTTGAATATTTTTTGAGTTCCGTGCGAATAGTTGCGTAGTCCTGAGCAAGATCTTTTTGTGAGACGTCCACAAGATGCACGAGTACTCGACTTCGTGATATATGTCGTAAAAACTGATCGCCCAATCCTTTTCCCTCATGAGCTCCTTTGATAAGTCCTGGGATATCGCACACGACAAGAGATCTCCCAGAGGAAAGCCGTACGACTCCTAGATTCGGAACAAGAGTTGTAAAATGATATTCCGCAATTTTTGGTTTCGCTGCCGAAATTCTTGAAATAAGAGTAGATTTCCCCACGCTTGGAAGGCCAATAATTCCAATATCAGCAACGAGCTGGAGTTCCAAGGTAAGAGATATTTCTTCTCCCGGCTCTCCAAGCTCTGCAAATCGGGGAGCCTGTCTGGTTGATGATGTAAAATGCGCATTTCCGTAGCCACCTCGTCCTCCATGTGCCACGATGACAGACATGTTGTCTGTATTCAAATCAGCTATTACTTCCTCTGTGTCCGGATCACTTAGGAGAGTTCCTACCGGTACTTCAATGATAAAATCTTCAGCAGATTCTCCATTTTTCAAATATGACGATCCCATTTTTCCCGGATTGGCTTTAAAATATTTTTTGGTATGCAGGTCAATGAGAGAATTTAAGTGTGGATTTACCATAATGATCACATCACCTCCTTTTCCTCCATTTCCACCATGAGGCCCTCCTTTGGCGACATACTTTTCTCGGCGAAATGAAGCGCATCCGTCTCCTCCGCTTCCAGAGAGCACGGTGATGTTGGTCTTGTCACAAAAGGACATTTTTTCCTTTAAATTTTACAAAAACTTGGTACAATGCCGTCCGCACTGGAATCATATTTTGTCATAAATTAAAGTAAAAAACGAGATCTTAACTTTATTTTCACCTCTTCTTTCCTCTTTTTTTTAATAATCTTATTTTTTCTGTATGGAAAAAACTGTTGTCGTCAAAGACACCGTCAGCGCACTCCTGAGAGTTATGGAATTAACGTTTACAAAAATTCATGTTGCAGAGGATCAATATGGGATTATTCGAGCAGAAGTAGAAGTAGAAGAAGAAGATGCTCCCTTGATGATTGGCACCTTTGGACAATCACTGAGTGCCTTGCAATCGGTAGTCAAGAGTTTGCTCTGGAAGCAGGATTTTGGAGAAAAAAGTAGTGTTCGTGTTGATATCAATGGATACCGCAAGAGACAAGAAGATCGCATGATTACTGCTGCGAGTGAAAAATGTGAGGCGGTACAGTCTACAGGAATGTCGCAGGTTCTCCCACCAATGAATCCGTTTCTTCGTCGCATTATCCACCTGTACATTGCCAATACATATGAAGGCCTTGAAACCGAAAGTATTGGAGAAGAAGGGCATCGAAAGATTCAAATTAAAAAAAAGAGAAGTAAAGCTCCTGATTTGGGATAATTTTGTTACATTTTTTAAGTTTTTCCCTCAAGAGCTCTTGTAAATAATGAGTTTTTATTTAATAATATAATAAAGTTTTAATATTACAAAAAGCGTTATGAAGCCCGAGATAATTTCAGTTACCTCCTCAGATAATACAGGCGAGAACACAGAGTATACACATACGCTCTATCTTGATGAAAGATTGATTGATACCGTGCAAGAAAATGAAGAGGCATTAAAAGGAATTGTGGATTCTTTGGAAGGAGATGTAAAATTTAAGTTGAAGCTTGTCCCAAACAGAGAGGGGTTTGGGAAGTCCAAAAGACCACTTCTCACTTTTTCATCATCAGAAAATGGATCTTTTGACGATGAAATAACAAAACAGATAGAGGGTGATGTAAAGCGAATATTGAATATATTTTAAAAGTTGCACTACTCCGTGTGACCCTTGCTGTAGATGATATCTTTTAGCTTTGGTCTGAGCCGGCTTTTATAAACGCCTGGGGCATTTGACGTTCCTTTTCTGAGTTTTTTTTGTTCTTCGGGTGAGAGATGAATGGTCTTCTGACATTTGGAAGTACAGCATCCATCATATTTTTTCTTACAATCATTACATTGAATAAAGAGCAGGTGACAAGCATCATTTTCGCAGTTTACATGTTCATCACATGGACCCCCGCATTGATGGCATTCACTGACAATATCGTCAGTAATGCGCTCGCCTCGGCGTTCATCAAAAACGAAATTTTTTCCCTGAAATCGACAGGGGAGATTGGATCTTTCAATTTGTCTCTTATAGTCAATAATACCCCCATGTAACTGGTTCACATCTTTGAATCCATGGTGCTTGAGGTACGCACTCGTTTTCTCACATCGTATACCTCCTGTGCAGTAGAGAAGTACTTTTTTCTCTTTTTTACCCTTCAATGTTTCCTTTACCATTGGAAGTTCATCTTTGAAGGTATCGGCATCCGGGCAAATAGCGTTTTCAAAGTGTCCCACTTCACTCTCATAATGATTGCGCATGTCTACAATAATCGTATCCGGATCATCCATAGCTTCATTCCATTTCTCGGCTGTCAGGTGATTCCCCACCTTTGTTACATCATATTCATTTTCATGCAAACCATCAGCAACTATTTGTTTTTTCACGCGTACGATAAGCTTATAAAATGACTTCCCATCGTCTTCTATGGCAATTTTAAGAGGAATATCATGGAGTTCCTTGTGAGACTTCATGTGGTTCAGAAATGCCTGCCAATTGTGTTCTGGAACACTGATTTGAGCATTGATTCCTTCACTGGCGACATATGTACGGCCAAAAATTTTGAGATCTGACCATTTCAGATAGAGACTATCGCGAAACGTTTGCACATCATCAATATGTACATATCGATAAAAGGAAAGTGTTATGCGTTTAAAAGACTCTTCTTGGAGCTTTTTCTTAAGAATTTCTTTATTTTTTCTGTTGTGCAAAATGGGCATATTACTTCAAAAAACTTCAGCAGATATCATAGTCATTTTTTAAAAAAAAGTGAAGGACCTGAATTCTTATTGAAGGAGTTATACACCTAGATCTAAATCACCAAATAAAGATAAAGATTCTGTGCCAGTCACTTTCCGTATTTAGGTGAAAGAGGAAAAACAAAAGAAGATTCCTTATGACGCATTCTGTTGTTTTTCAAGGACATTTGCCAGTCCGCGATAGGCAATAGCATTGTTCGGATCCAGCTCTATCGCCTTTCTGTAAGAAACCTCTGCCTCTTCATGTTTTCCTTGTTGAGAAAGAACATATCCTAAGTTGTTATGGGCAATAGCATTGTTCGGATCCAGCTCTATCGCCTTTCTGCAAGAAGCCTCTGCCTCTTCATAGTTTCCTTGTCTATTAAGAGCATATCCTAAGTTGTTATGGGCACTAGCATTGTTCGGATCCAGCTCTATCGCCTTTCTGCAAGAAACCTCTGCCTCTTCATAGTTTCCTTGTCTATTAAGAGCATCTCCTAAGTTGTTATGGGCACTAGCATAGTTGGGATACAGCTCTATCGCCTTTCTGTAAGAAGCCTCTGCCTCTTCATAGTTTCCTTGTCTATTAAGAGCATATCCTAAGTTGTTATGGGCACTAGCATTGTTCGGATCCAGCTCTATCGCCTTTCTGCAAGAAGCCTCTGCCTCTTCATAGTTTCCTTGTCTATTAAGAGCATATCCTAAGTTGTTATGGGCACTAGCATTGTTCGGATCCAGCTCTATCGCCTTTCTGAAAGAAGCCTCTGCCTCTTCATGTTTTCCTTGTCTATTAAGAGCATATCCTAAGTATTCATGGGCACTAGCATAGTTGGGATCCAGCTCTATCGCCTTTCTGAAAGAAGCCTCTGACTCTTCATAGTTTCCTTGTCTATTAAGAGCATCTCCTAAGTTGTTATGGGCAATAGCATAGTTGGGATCCAGCTCTATCGCCTTTCTGCAAGAAGCCTCTGCCTCTTCATAGTTTCCTTGTCTATTAAGAGCATATCCTAAGTTGTTATGGGCACTAGCATTGTTCGGATCCAGCTCTATCGCCTTTCTGTAAGAAGCCTCTGCCTCTTCATGTTTTCCTTGTCTATTAAGAGCATATCCTAAGTTGTTATGGGAACTAGCATTGTTCGGATCCAGCTCTATCGCCTTTCTGAAAGAAGCCTCTGCCTCTTCATAGTTTCCTTGTTGAGAAAGAACATATCCTAAGTATTCATGGGCACTAGCACTGTTGGGATCCCGCTTTATGTGTTCGTCAAAAACACCCTGGAATTTTTTATAAACAGCAGATGCAATATCGTTTGGTAACGGTCCTGCTGCTATCAGATCTCTGAGAAGATGTTCTTCAACAGCAAGATTGTCCGCACTTTCTGCGGTTTTTTTACTCTCTTTCGAAGCAGAAGTTTTTTTTTCTGTCATTTGTAAATGAAAAATATAAAAGGGGATCTTTTTACATCTTATAAGTTTTTTTGTCAATACTTTCTCCAGTGAATTGCCTGCCAGTCCACCTATCTTCGGATTACAGGGTCTGTAATGATCGCCAAATGGCGAATGACACGTTCACTAAATGTTGACAAATGCTTAAAAATTTATTATAAAACTTACCCTTTTATACTTTTCATGACAACTCAGCAAGAAGTATCCCACTGGAAACAATCCTTTGTTGATTCTTGCATAGAAACATCTCGTCAAAAACCTGGTTCACAATCACGGGGTTTGCAAGAGGATCAAAGCAATCAAGTAGCAGAATGTTTTGAAAAATGCAGGAGCTCAATAGGGGAAATTCTTGGAAAATTGCCTGACCAAAAGTTCACAGGTTATTTTAGCACCAATCAGAACGAGCTTTCAAAGGAACAAAAAAAAGAAGAAGACAGGGCATGGAAGGTTCGACAAGAGATCTCTCGGCTAGTCATGGAGCGCCTGGCAAAGAAGAAAGGAATCATCTCAAGGGAAGAAAGAGCGGACTTCCTTACCGTCAGTACAGAACTTGCTTTTGTGATAGATATCGTTGGAAGAATACTGCGGGGAGAGCAAACGATATGAAGGCGTTTACCGTATCATCTGAAAAAATTCTGCTCTGGTACGAGCGTCTTTTTTGAAGAGTCCACGCACCGCTGAGGTTTCCATTATTGCATTTTGTTTCTCTACTCCTCGCGCACTCATGCACAGGTGCTTGGCGGAAAGCACCACTGCGACTCCTTTTGGCTTTAAGAGATCTTGAATAGTATCTGCTATTTGAGAGGTCATGCGTTCTTGATTTTGTAATCGGCGAGCAAACATTTCCACAATACGGGGAAGTTTGGAAAGTCCTATTATTTTTTTATGGGGTACATAAGCAATATGCGCTTTGCCCATGATAGGCAGGAGGTGATGCTCGCAGAGTGAATGAAATTCAATATCCCGACAGAGAATCATTTCGTCATAATTTTCTCCATCAAATGCGGTGATAAAATCTTTAGGATTTACTTGGTATCCTTCTGTGGCTTTTTGCCAAAATCGAGCAACTCGTTCTGGAGTATCTCGAAGTCCCTCTCGAGAAGGATTTTCTCCAATTGCCTGAAGAATTATTTTGGTCGCTTCAATAATTTTCTGCTGATCCATTTTTTCGCGAAAAATGATGCAGAGTGAGTATAAAACATGAACCATATCTCATGGAACAGAAAAGAGTTTTTCCTTTGTTTTTTTCTTTGTTTTTCGCGACAATGCGCTCGGTTTTTACTTTGCTCGAATATGGCAAACAAAGATGACAAAAAGAAGAGAGAAGGCAAGGCTTCAAAATTGCTCACAGGAGTGATTATTGGTGGTGCAATAGGTTCGGTTTTGGGAGTGACTCTTTCTGATAAGGAAAATAGAGACCTGGTAAAGAAAAAAACACTCGAAACATGGGAAAAAAGCCGTATTTTGCTAGGAGAGACCATTAAAGAACAGAGCAAAAAGCATAAAAAGAAAGGTGTTTGGCACACTCTGAATAAGATATTTTTTGGAAAAAAGAAGTAGAGAAAAACAATATTGAATTTTGAACACTGAATTCTCAATCATTTTTTCAGACATGAGGAATTAAGATTTATTTAGAAATTAGAAATTAGAAATTGGAAATTTAAATGCTCAGTCATGAAACTCAAACTTAGCCCTTTCTCAAAACCATTGAAAGGAAGTTTTACCGTTCCTGGATCAAAGTCAATCACGAATCGAGTGCTCCCACTTGCTGCGCTTTCTGGTAAAAAGATACAGATTTTTGGAGCTTTGAAGAGTGAAGATACTGATGCCATGATAGAAGCTTTAAAAAAGCTCGGAGTTTCTATAGAGGAAAAATATTCAGGGGGAGCGAATTATGATTATATTGAAATACACGGAGAAAAAGGGAGATTTGCGCAAACTGGAGATATAACACTCGACTGTAAAAACTCCGGAACAACTTTGCGATTTTTGACAGCACTTTGCATTCTTCGGAAGGGGAATACTCTTCTTGGTGGTAATGATCGCATGCAAGAGAGACCTATAAGAGATTTGGGAGACGCTCTTCAGAATCTTGGCATAGAGGTTGAATATTTAGAAAAACAAGGATTTCCACCTATTGGAATTCAAGGAAATTTGAATATATCTTCCAAAACAGTTCCTATTTCTGGAAATATTTCATCGCAATTTGTAAGTGCCTTATTACTACTGGCAACACACTTGCCTGACATAAATATTGATGTGCGAGGAAACCTCGTTTCTCAGCCATATGTAGAGATGACCTTTCAGATACTCAAGAATTTTGTTGCTTCGGAATATACCGTAGAAGCAGATGCCACCTCCGCAACGTATCCGATGGCTCTGGCTGCTATAACGGGAGGCAAAGTTGTGATGAAGAATATTCCTCATAACTCTCTCCAAGGTGATGCTCAATTTGCAGAGATTGTTCTCAAAAAAATGGGATGTGATGTGAGTTGGGAGTCAGGAGCGGAGAGCGGGGAGCGCCCCCCCCTGCATCCCCCTAATAACCATTTGGTCCTGAGCTCATGGTCGAAGGAAGGAGGACAAAGAGGGATATCTGTGATCGGTCCTAAGAAATTACAACCACTGGGAGAAATCAATTTGGAATTAATGCCAGATGCAGCAATGACCGCAGTAGTACTCTCTGCATGTGCAGAGGGACGGTCTCGCATTACAGGGCTTTCTACCCTCAAATACAAGGAATGTGATCGTATTCATGCACTTACTAAAAACCTCAAAAAAATGGGGGCAAATATAGAGTCTGGGAATGATGCAATTGAAATCCATGGTGATCCAAGTCTGCTTCATGGAGCAGAGATAGAAACCTATGATGATCATCGAGTGGCTATGTGTTTTTCTGTGCTCGGAGCAGTTGTTTCTGATGTCGTTATTCAAAATCCAGAATGTGTCAGAAAAACATATCCAACATATTGGGAGGAGTATGAGGAGTGGCAAGACCCTTCGACTCCGCTCAGGGTGGATATTCCGAGGAAGATCCAAAAGAATATTGTACTTATTGGCATGCGAGGAAGCGGCAAAACGACTTTAGGAAAAGCGTTTGCAGAGAAGTACGGACATGATTTTGTGGATACAGATCAAGAAATAGAAAAAATATCTGGGAAAACAATTTCTAAAATTGTGGAACAAGGCGGGTGGGATGCATTTCGAGAGTTGGAAAAAGAAATCTGCAAAAGTCTTGCAAATGTCCAAAATACGGTGATTGCTACTGGTGGGGGAGTTGTGCTCAATTCCAAAAACATGGAGTATCTGAAAAAAAATGGAGAGGTTATTTTTCTCAATGTTCCGATACAGGAACTGATACAAAGGCTTCAAAATACTTCAAAGAAGAGACCAGTTTTAAAGTCTGAAAAACCACTTTTTCAGGAAGTAGAGGAAATATGGAATGAAAGGAAAGATTTGTTTCAAAAATACGCAGATGCAGAATTATCCGAACAAGAAAACATTGAGCAAAGCGTTGAGCTTTTGCAGCGACTCACGACTCTGTAATGCCTCCAATATTCTCCCGTGTTTCAGTAGTTTTTGAAGAAATACCTTCATTGTCTGATGTTCCCTTTAAACTTCTGAGAAGCTCTTGAAATACAGCAGCATCGTTTATTAGAAAATCCATTTCTCTATTCCTTCTTCTCCTTCTTCTATTTACAATTTTCCGAATATATATACCCACGCGATGAGTTCCTGATCGCACTTGATTGAGAGTTATATCAGCATCAAAGAGCATCTGAGCCAGATGAGAAATGACTTCCTGAGGATCCTCTCTGGCTATTTCCAGAAAAGGAGAGTTTTTCATGATGTCTTCTAATGCAGTTTTCAAAACTTCCTGAGAAGTGGGGTATCCACCGCGATCAATTTTGCTGAGTGATTTGGAAGAGGTCATATTGTTGCAAAATATGTAAATCTTTGGTAAAATACTATAGTAAATAAATATATACTATGTCAATAAAAACTCCCATAAAAGTCGCTTATTTCTCTATGGAATTTGCTCTGGATTCCAGAATCCCAAATTATGCGGGCGGTCTTGGTGTCTTGGCAGCAGACATGATGCACTCTGCTGCGGATATGAAATTCCCAATGATAGGGGTTTCTCTCATATATCACCAAGATGATGATCCCAAAAAAGCATTCAAACCGGAAAAATTTATGAAACGACTGAAGCCAACGGTCGAGGTGCAAATTGAGGACAGGATAGTAAAGGTTGGAGCCTTCGAATACAGCGTCAAAAGTGAAAATGGAAACGCAGCTCTTCTCTATTTTTTGACTACTAATTTTCCAGAAAATAAACGATGGGATCGTGATTTGACCAAGTGGCTCTACGCTTCTGATCAATACACTCGCATCGCACAGGAGGCTATTTTAGGGATAGGAGGGCTAAGAATGCTCAGAGCACTTGGGTATGAGGAAATACAAAATCTTCATATGAATGAAGGGCATTCTGCTTTTTTGACTTTTGAAAGTCTGAAGGAACAAGGATACAAAGATGCTGAAGTTCGTACCGGATGCACATTTACAACACACACACCTATCAAAGCTGGTCACGATCATTTTGACTATACACTGGCAAATCAAGTGCTCGGAAAGATGATGCCATGGCACATTGACCGTATCGCCACGGAAAAAGATTTGAGCATGACGCACTTGGCCATGAATATGAGTAAAGTAACCAATAGTGTTTCCACAAAGCATCAGGAAGTCTGTAGAGAAATGTTTCCCGGGTACGAATTTGAGAATGTAACCAACGGAATCCATCATCTCACTTGGGCGTCTGAGCCGATGGCAAAACTTTTTGATGAAAAAATAAAAGGATGGAGGGAAAATCCAAAAAAATTGGAATCAGCGCTGAAGTCACTTCCAGTAGAAAAATTACAATTCGCTCATAAAAAAAATAAAAAAGCACTTATCACATGGGTCAACAGTCATTCTGAATTTTTTACTGGTCATTCGGAAATGTATCCAGAAGACAAATTTGATGAAAAAACACTGACCATTGCTTTTGCCAGGCGCTTTGTTCCGTATAAGAGACCAGGTCTTGTCTTTCGAAATTTGGAAAAACTCAGAGAGTTAGGGTACCGAAAATTACAGTTTATCTTTGCGGGCAAGTGCCATCCGGATGATAATTATTGCAATTGGAAAAAAGGTGATCTGCAGACATGTGCACGAAGGCTCAGGGGGCAGATCCGTGTCGCAGTAGTTTCTGACTATAACTTAGACATTGCTCATAAACTTATTTCTGGATCCGACATTTGGCTCAACAATCCTATCAAACCTCGTGAAGCCAGTGGGACGAGTGGCATGAAAGCAGCGCTGAATGGAGTGCTCAATCTTTCAGTGTTGGATGGATGGTGGATAGAAGGGATCAAGATGAATCCAGATGCTGGTTGGGGATTTGGCGATACATCTGATCAATTTGATGAAAACACTCGTGATGATATAGATGCCGAAGAACTCTATGATAAGCTCAAAGACGCTATAGATTGTTATTATCAAAGACCAAAAGAGTGGGCAAAACGAATGAAATCTGCTGTCTCACTCGCGGGGTTCTTTAATACTCATCGATGCATAAAGCAATACGAAGAGAAGATTTGGGATATGTAAAATTTTATAATTCTTAAATTTCTATAATGGATTCAGGACAACATCCCGGCCCACATCACCATGACGGAGAGTACATTCTTCCCACTACTCGTATTGAGGGACTCAGTGATGCTGTATTTGCCATTGTCATGACTCTCTTGGTCCTGGAAATACATGTTCCAGGAGTTCCAGAATCAGCCACAAGGTTGGAGTTTCTTCAAGCACTGGGGAACATATGGCCAGTATTTTTTGACTATACTATCAGTTTTATTATCTTAGGAGTCTACTGGATAGGACATCATAAACAGTTTCATTACATCCAGGGATCAGATCGAACGATGCTCTGGCTCAATATTTTGTTTCTGATGTTTATTTCTCTGATTCCCTTTTCGACAAAATTGCTGGGTGCATATCCAGAACGCATCATGCCCGTCGTGATTTATTCGATCAACATGATGCTCGCGGCTTTTTTGCTCTATGCCAAATGGAACCATGCGACCACAGGTCATCGCCTGGTCCGAAAAAATCTTTCCTATGGTATTATTCAGCGAGGAAAACTCAAAGTCCTCACTGGCATTCTGATATACATCATTACCATTTTTGCAGCCCTCTTCAGCACGAAGGCGAGTATTTTTCTGCTTATATTAGTTCCTATATTGTATATTTTGCCAAGTCCAAAAGAATATTAAATATTGTTTAAGAATTTTCTTACGGATATATTCTGGTAATCATACGAGGAAAGGGGATAGTTTCTCGTATATGGCGAACACCTGAAATCCAGGCTACCACTCGTTCGAGGCCGATACCAAATCCACTATGAGGCACAGATCCATATTTTCTGAGGTCTAAATACCATTCAAATTCTTTCTCGGGAAGCTTGTGCTCTCGTATTCTCTTGAGAAGCGTCTCATAGTTGTCTTCACGCTCAGATCCGCCAATAATTTCTCCATATCCTTCCGGAGCCAGAAGATCGGCACAGAGCACAACATCAGAGTTTTTGGGATCTCGTTTCATATAAAATGCTTTGACTGTAGCTGGATACTTTTCTACAAAAAGAGGAAGGTCATATTTTTGCGTGAGCATGGCTTCATCTTCAGCTCCCAAGTCATCATGATCCCCAATCTTGGATCCCATTTTTTGAAGTTCTTCTACTGCTTGGGCGTGTGTCTTCCGAAGGAATGGAGCTTTTATATTTTTTAACTTTGAGATATCTCTTTCCAAAATATCTAGTTCTTTTGTGTTTTTTTCCAGTACTTTTTGTATCACAAACACAATCAGCTCTTCTTGAATTCTCATGTTTTCTTCATGCTCCACAAATGCCGCTTCCGCATCCATCATCCAGAACTCCGTGAGGTGTCGGCGAGTTTTTGATTTTTCGGCACGGAATACAGGTCCAAAATCAAAGCATCTTCCATGACTCATAATAGCAGCTTCCAGGTACAGTTGTCCCGATTGCGAAAGATAGGCCGTTCCTTCATCAAAATACTCCACTTCAAAGAGTGTTGTAGTGCCTTCACAGGCATTAGGAGTTAAAATAGGGGAGTCGATCTTGAGAAATCCTTCTTTTTCCAAATATTCGTATATGCCATAGATAAGAGTGTTTCGAATACGCTGAAGAGCCCATTGTTTTTGAGATCTCAGCCATAAATGTCGATGGCTGAGAAGAAAATCAGGACCGTGTTCTTTTTTTCCTATTGGATATTCTTCTTCCACAAGATCAATGATTTCAATGTCACTGACCTGCAATTCAAAAGTGTCTTGTTGCTTGGGATGTTGAGTAACAATTCCCGTAACTCGGACAGAAGACTCAATGGTAAGCTTTTCCACTCTTTTGAATACATCATCCGAAACTTCATTTTTGACCACAATGCCCTGAGTAAGACTACTTCCATCTCTGAGCTGCAAAAACGCGATTTTGCCACTTCCACGCTTATTAAACATCCAACCTTGAATAGTGATCTCTGTATCCACATAATCTTGAAATTCAGATATTCGAATAGTTGGCATGTGCATTCAAAAAAATACTCATAGCAGAGTGTACTAAAGTCCTGACATAGTCTACAAGAAGTTCTCCTTAAAATTTTAAGTGAGGCCAAGGAGTATTCCATTCGACCTCTTTCCTTATTCTCTCGTACTCATAAATACTTATTTCGCCAAATCTTAAGAGTGAATCATATCCCAGCCTACACATTATCCGATCTATGACAGCTTCTCTTTCTGGTGGGACATTTTGCCTGCGGGCTCTTAGAGCATCTGCAATAGGTAACAAGGATGGTGAATTATCTGAACTTTCCTCTGATCCTTCCGTTATTAAGTTCACATCGCTTCGATTTCCCGAAATAGCTTCTCCTATATCTTCTGGAGTTTGTGCTGATCTCTCTGATGCTTCTTGAGCGGAGCCAAGTCCTACTTCATTTTCATTCATCATTTTTCAGGAATCAAAGCATCTGCATTCTATGCTTTAAGAAATTCATATGTCAAATAAAGAAAACCTCCCCTTTAAAAAGGATTGCTCTGTCCTTTAAAGTTTGGAAAACATAGGCGTTCAAAATTTTCTGCCCCTGCACCTACAAACTAATGTTCGCCAACAATTTACTCCCACCTCTGGTTCGTCTAAATTCACCATCAAAGACCTTACCAAGGGACAAAAATAATTGTAGCATGGGATCACTATCTTCTTTTGCATGAAAGAACTTTTGGTAGATGTAGCAATTATTGGTCATGGGACTGCTGGATCACGAGCATATCACTCTGCGATTCAACATACCGATAAAATAGTGATTATTAATGGAGGTTCTTATGGGACGACGTGTGCCAGAGTGGGATGCATGCCGAGTAAATTGCTGATTGCGGCGGCAGAAAAGGTGCATGAAATGCAAACTTCAGATCAATTTGGCGTGCACTTGGATGGCAAAATCCATATAAACGGAAAGGAAGTGATGAAGCGTGTACGAGAGATGAGGGATTTTTTTGTGAGTTTTGTGCTGAAAGCCGTAGAAGACATTCCTGCTGAGCATCGGATTACTGGATATGCAAAATTTCTGGATCCACACACACTCCAAGTGGATGATCACACAACTGTTCAAGCGGATCGTATTGTAATTGCCACTGGATCGGATTCGATCATTCCTGGATTTTTAAAAGATATAAACCCACCTAGCCTCCCTTTACAAGGGAGGAAAAAAAAGAGAGTCATTACCAATGATGACGTGTTTTATTGGGAAGATCTACCGGTATCTGTTGCTGTCTTTGGAACAGGTATTATTGCTATGGAGCTCGGACAAGCTCTTCATCGCCTTGGAGTAAGAGTCACTCTTTTTGGCAGAAGTGGGCGCATCACCACTCTCAGTGATCCAGATCTGCAAGAATACGCCACCAAGATATTTTCTGAGGAGCTCGACCTGACATCACAAGCGGAAGTTTTGGACGTCACAGAGGTAAAAGATGGAGTGCAGATGCATTATAGAAACAAAAAAACGAATGAGGAAAAAACAGCCGTCTATGAATATGTTCTGGCAGCAACTGGGCGTTTTGCAAATGTAAAGAATTTAGATATAGAAAAATCAGGACTCCAGTTGAACGACAAAGGTGTACCGCTCTATAGTCCTCAAACCATGCAGTGCGGCGAGAGTCATATATTTCTGGCTGGAGATGCCAATGGAGAGCTTCAACTCCTCCATGAAGCCGCAGATGAGGGAATTATTGCCGGAGATAACGCTGGTAGATTTCCAGATGTACAGTCGGGACAAAGAAGATCAAAGCTCGCAGTCGTCTTCACCGATCCACAAATTGCGACGCTGGGATCAAGTTACAAAGATCTCCAAGAGAGAAGCTTTGTCACTGGAGAAGTCAATTTTGAAAAACAAGGAAGGAGTCAGGTTATGGCAAAAAACAAAGGCTTGCTTCATCTCTATGCAGATAAAAAAACAGGACGACTTCTCGGAGCAGAAATGATGGGACCAAAAGCTGAAAATATTTCTCATCTTCTCGCGTGGGCACATCAAAATGAGATGATTCTTTCGGAAATGCTGGATATGCCATTTTATCATCCGACCGTAGAAGAAGGACTCAGAGATGCTCTCAGGGATGCTGCTCAAAAGATAAAAACCTAAATTTTGACTTCTCTCTCTAAAACCGTAAAAATCTCTTCCGAATTTAAAATTCAAAATTTAATATTTTTTAAATGACCGTTTCATCTGATTTTATTACTGATCACATTGATGATGTGATCGAAAAAACTAATTTTTCTCTCGGAACCAAACTCCATCAAGGAAAAGTACGAGATACTTATGAAATAGAGGGGAAACGAGTAATTGTCACCACTGATCGTCAGAGTGCGTTTGATCGTATTTTGGCTGCCATTCCGTTTAAAGGCCAAGTGCTCAATCGTATTTCTAATTTCTGGTTTCAGCAAACAGCTGACATTATTCCCAATCATATTGTGGCTATGCCGGATCCGAATGTATCAGTGGTCAAATCAGCAACGGTGTTTCCAGTTGAATTTGTGGTGAGAGGGTATATTACGGGGACGACAGACACTTCGGCCTGGATGAACTATAAAGAAGGAGTGCGAGATTTTTGCGGAGTACAACTGCCAGAAGGACTCATAAAAAATCAAAAATTTGAAACTCCCATCGTAACTCCCACGACAAAAGCAGAAGGTCATGATGAAAAAATATCACCGGCAGAAATTGTGGAAAGAGGACTAATGACTCAAGAAGAATGGGACTATGTCTCCAGCAAAGCATTGAAAATATTTCATCGAGGAACAGAGATTGCGGCAAAAAATGGGTTTATTTTGGTGGACACAAAATATGAATTTGGGAAAGATGAAGAAGGGGGCATCATGCTCATAGATGAAGTGCACACGCCCGACTCTTCACGTTATTGGAAGGCATCTACTTATCAGGAACGATTCAGTACTGGAGAAGAACCAGATGCATTTGATAAAGAGTTTTTACGATTGTGGTTTGTAAACCACTCAGATCCATACAACGATACAATACTCCCCGATGCTCCTCCAGAGCTCGTGATAGAGCTCAGCAAGCGTTATATGCAGGCGTTTGAAACCATTACTGGAGAAGAATTTGTACCAGAAATGGGGGGAGCGGAGAGGATTGAAGAAAATCTGAAGAAGTATTGGGAGAACGCAACATAGTCATTTAGAGCATTTTTTTAAGCTCTTGCCATATGGTTTCCGCCACTATCTGATACCCTTTTTCATTCGGGTGTTTTCCGTCAATAAGATTGAGCTCTTCTTTCTCCATGACACCTTCTAGAATGTTGGGGACAAGAGGAACATCAAATTCTTCTGAAATATCTGCATACATTTGTTCAAAATCACCTGTATATCCCAATATTCCCATAAGAAACGGAAAGTCAATACCGACGAGAAGAACCTCAATGCCTTCTTTTTGAAATACTCGGATTGCTTCACGGAGGTTTTGCTCAGTCTCTCGCATGTTCATATTTCTGAGTCCATCATTGGCCCCTAAGGCAAGGATTACAATATCTGGATTTGCTCTTAAGACACTTTTAATTCTTTTGAGCCCTCCTTTTGTCGTATCCCCACTGACACCAAGATTGAGAAGATGAGTTCTTAAAAAACCTGTTCGTATGAGTTTTCGCTCGAGCTGAGATGGGTAACTCTGATCTACAGGGAGTCCATATCCTTCGGTCAAACTATCTCCAAAAGCCACAATGACTCTTTCTTGAGAGAGAGAAGAAGCTTCAAAATAAGAAGCATTTTCTTCTCCGAAGAATTGAAAAAGAAGGAATGCGGTGCACAAAAAGGCAAGTATGGCCAAAAATCGAGACATGTTTTTTTGTTTTTATTTCCTGTCATTATACTGGAAAAAGTAATATTTTTCCATACAAACATATTGTGAGAGTCATTTTATTCTTCAAAGATTCCTCTTCCCACTCGAATCAAAGTAGAACCCTCCTCAAGAGCAATACGATAGTCATGACTCGTTCCCATGGAGAGCTCAAAAGAAAGAATATCGAGATTAAATTTTTGAATAATTTTTGTATACATTCCGTACATTTTTTTAAAATATTTTCTTGATTTTTCGGCTTTTAAACTATATTTAGGGAGACACATGAGCCCTTTTATTTTGAGATGCTTTAATTGATCAATTTTTGTATACATCTCTAAGATTTCTTCTGGTAAAAATCCGTACTTCTGTTCTTCTCGAGAAATATTTATTTGCAGAAAAACAGAGGTCACTTTTTTTTGCTTGCCCGACTCATCATTCACCTTTTTTGCAAGGCGAAAGGAGTCAATGCTTTGAATGATATCACAGTATTGCACTGCCTTTTTCACTTTATTTGTTTGAAGATGACCAATAAGGTGAATATCTGCTGAAGCGAGGAGGGGACTCTGCTTTTTTTCTATTTCTTGTATTCTATTTTCTCCAATTTGATAGCATCCGGCATCGAGAACACTTTGTATTTCTGAGGCACTTCTTCCTTTGGTTACTACTAACAAACAAGAACGAGGGAATCTTTGTAGTGTGTCTTGAATCTGTGATATATTTGTAATAATACGCATATTATTAGAATAGAGGAGAAAATAAGAGAAGGCAATTAGAGCATTCTTTTTCTATATGAATAAAAAATGTATACAAGAATGAACATCATTTTGATCTGAGAAAGTGATCATGAATCAAAAAAATACACATCAAATATAATGAAAGAAAGCCAATATATAATATTTTTTGAAAAAAAGTATTGCATTCAAAATTTAAATATGCATAAAATATGTGCACGATAAATTTTGATGATATTTCCTAAATCTTTACCATTCTCTATTATGGCCGCAAACGGAATACTCAAATCTCTCTTTTCCTCCACCACTCGAATAAAGCTCTTAAAAACCTTTCTCTTAAATCCTGATCAGGAGTATTTTATTCGTGAGTTAACACGAATGCTGGATGAGCAAATTAATTCAGTACGAAGGGAACTCAATAATCTCAAGCGTATTGGACTGCTCAAAGCACGAAATCGAGATCGAAAGAAGTATTTTTACCTCGACCCCACTTTTTTAATCTATTCAGAACTTACTTCCATTTTTCAAAAAGACGATGCATCTGGGGGAGAAGTCGTCAAAAAAGTCTCTAAAATGGGTAAAATAGATCTTCTGGTTCTTTCAGGAATCTTTATTGGAGACGAATCTGCTCCCATAGACCTCTTTGTGGTAGGAGATGTTGACAAGGAAAAACTCAGCCATTACACTTCGCAAGATCTTAAGCACGACAAGCCAGTTCGGTTTACAGTGCTGAGTAAAAGTGACTTTTTATATCGACTGGAATGCAATGATAAATTTGTAACGCATCTCCTCCAAGATGAAGGAAATGTGATCGCTATCAACAAGCTTTCCAAAGATATCCAAAAGACACAAAAATAATAAATTTTATTTGTAAACACAATGGGAACCGTTACTCTTCATGATCTCCAAAAGGAAGTCGGAGTCAAAAAGAACCTTCCTCAGTTTAGAACTGGACAAACCGTTCGAGTACATCAGCGCATTAAAGAAGGAGGAAAAGAGCGTATTCAAATATTTGAGGGACTCATTATTGAGGTAAGTGGAGGAGCAGGTATCACTGGATCTGTCACAGTGCGCAGGATTGTAGATGGAACTGGAGTAGAGAAAGTGTTTCCTGTGCATTCTCCATTTATTCAAAAGATAGAGCTCATTAAAGAAGCAAAAGTTCGTCGTTCGCGTATCTTTTTTATGAGAGATAGAAGTGGGAAATCCGCTCGTTTACAAGAGAGATTTTTCTCTGAATCTGAGCTCACTGCTCTGGCTCCACATGAGGTCACGGAGGAAGAGGTGGAAGAGGCTGTAGAACATAAAAAAGAAGAGGAAGCAAAGAAAGCTGAAGAATCAGGGGAAGAGGGAAAAGCCGAACAAGAAACACCTTCAAAAAATCAAAAAGAAGAAGCATCTTCCTCTGCTAAGGCTACAGAGGACAAGAAAACTGACAAGTCTGAAGAAAAGACGGAATCAAAAGAAGAATCCGCCTCCGCTGAAGCTTCGACAGACAAGAAAGCAGCAGTGAAAAAGGAAGAGACCGAAAAAAAGCCAGAAACGCCAAAAGAAAAAACAGAAGTAAAAGAAGAGAAGGAGAAGCCAGAAGAGAAAAAATAGTTCATATTGAAGGCGTTGAACCAAGAGAAGAAGTGTGAAAGACTCTGTTTTGATGAAACATAGCTCTCATAATAATATCCTTATCATCGGGCACTATGGGGTTCCTAATTGGGGGGATGAGGCCATTTTGGCTGGTTTACTCAAACGCATTGACCAAAAGAAATGGAAGGTGACAGTAATGTCTCACCAGCCTGCATTTACTAGGAGTCATCATAAAGTCTCTTCTGCACCTCATTTGCACTCAGGTGTGTGTTCGAAGATATGGAGAGCATATACTGGGGACTCTAAAAAAGCATATAGAGCTTTAGAAAAAGCCAATTATGTGATTTTTGGAGGAGGAGGGCTTTTCCAAGAGCAACCCAAAAAGGCTCTCAAAATTTGGAATTCTTATCTCACAAAATGTATTCGAGAGGATAAAAAGATACTCCTTGCCGGTAATTCATTAGGACCATTTGTTTCTGAACATGCGAAGAAGAGAACGCAAAAACTCTTTGCCCATGTGTCATTTTTTTCTCTGAGAGATGAAGCTTCATATAAAATTCTCAAAAAAATGGGTGTCTCAGAACAAAGAATCAATCTCTCCACAGACTTTAGTTTTTTATTGCCGGAAAAAAAGAAACCATATGTTCAGAAAAAAGGCATCTTCTTTATACTCAGAAAAGAAGATTTTGCTCCCCGGGAGCTTGCAGAAATAAGAAAATTTGCAAGATATTTACAAAAAAATGGAGAACAAGTTTCGCTTCTTCCGTTACAAACAGAGCAAACAAAAGACGCTTTTTTGGCAGAAGAGTGGGGAATACCCCTGTTAACAGCCAAGGATTTAGATGAAGTGCGCAAAAGCATCACTTCTGCAAAATTTGTAGTAACCAATCGCCTTCACGGAGCGATCCTGAGTATGCTCTCTGCAACACCGTTTTTGGCATTTGCATCACGTCCCAAAATTTCTGATTTTCTGCAGAGTGCAAATCTCTCAGATTGTTTATTTCATAACAAAATAACAGACACAAATCTTCGTAAAAAATATAGGTCTCTCAAGAAGAAAACAGCTTCTGTGAGAAATAAAATTGAAAAATCAGTAGATGGAGAGAAAGGAAAATGCAAGCTTCTTCTGCCAAATTTCTTCTAAATTTTTTTAAATTATGGATATTTTGACATTTTTAAGTGTTTTATCAATTAAAAATTGTGATTTTTGGCTCTAAAAAGAGGTAAAACCCTTCTTCAAGGGTATTATTTTTGGTATACTGTACGGATGCATAAAAATATACATTGATACAGAAACAAACAGCATTTTCGGCTTTTAAGAAATTTGTGGCGGCTCTGCTGATTACCGTGCTGATTTTTCCTCACTCATGGCAGTTTGACAATGTGAAGAGTCAGGGGGCTGATGCAGAGTATGACCTCGTAGTAATATTTGCGGATGCCCAGTGGTATACAGCAGGAAAGGAAGACAGTGAAGAAAGCATTACGGGAAAAGTGTATCGGTACGCCCGAGATGTACAAGATGCACTTGGGAATACAAAAACACTCGTGCTCCCCGTGTCTTCTGAAGAAAATTCGCTCAATCTCTACAAAGTACTCGAGAAGATGTATCTGGAAGGATATCAAAAAGATGCCACTGTTTCTTTTCTCAAAGGCATTGTCCTCATAGGAGATATTCCACTTCCTACAATACAGGGGAATTTGCCTTTCGTTTCTGTGTTCCCCTACATTGACTTTGAAGACCCAGCATTTCTTTGGAATGAAGAATCGCAGGTATTCACTCCAAATGAAGAGTCGTCTTCCATAACCGCAGAAGTATGGCATGGGGTCATAAGAGGAAGCGAAGAAGATATTTCTGCATACTTCGATCGTAATCATACCTATCATCAGGCGCTTAAAAACGGAGAAGCGCCCTACAATGATGAAGTTCTCTATGCGGATTTTACAGATGAGCAAGGAAGTATTTCTTCTTTTTCACTCGACCAGTATGAGCTCACTCAAGAGTATGCAGAGGATATAGCTTACAAGAGATATAACAAAAATTTGCTCAAAAAGCTTCAAGAGGAATTACATTCAAGTATTAATGACTCTGAAGGAATTGATGATGACAATGATGGAAAAATCGATGAAGACCTTTTTGATTTAGAAGATAATGATGGTGATGGACTGATTGATGAAGATGATGGCTTGCCGGAAGGACTGGAGAGTCAGGAGAATGATGAATTCTTCATTCCAGATATTCATACGCGCCAACAGATTCGTCAAATACTGCCAGAATATCTGCAAGCGATTCCTTCTACTTCCAGTGAATTGCAAGAGCGAGTTACAAACTCTGGGAGATGGAGTGAAAGCCAAGTGGACACCGTGCCAAAACTGATAACCACTCTGGATATTCTGACGAGAGAAGCGTTCAAAGAAATAAATACAATTTTGGAAGAACAAACTCTTCAGGTAGTACGTTCGTGGCAGAAACCGGTAGATGTCATCGAAAGCGTTACTCTTTCAGATTTTCCTACTGACACGCTTCTTCTTAACAAAATCAATGGAAGACTTGTGAGTTCTTTTGAAACGGCGGAAGACTGTTCTCTTTTGAAAGGCTCCAATCCTACAGAAGAATATCCCGCTTCTCAAATGGTGGAATATAATAGACTTTATGATCCCAATACTGCTGGAACCGCATCCGAGCAATGCGATCCGTATGGAGAATGTTGTATTCAAAACCTTTCTGCTCCCAATCAATGTGTTCCTGGTGAAGCGGAGGAGAGCGTATTTTCCTGGGGAGGGAATACTCCTCAAATAAAAAGGAGGGGATCTAGTTTTCTGAATTGCAACTCTGAAGGATTCTTGCTGGCAAACAGTTCTCAGAGCGATTGGAAAGATATAAGGTATACAGCAATTTCAAGCATGGTGATACACGATGCTCCTCGCGCAGAGCATATTCAGAATGCGCTGGAGAACATCTCTGGAGGACACATCCCCAGTGATGCTCAGCGATTTGTGAACTTTATGAATATGTCAGGACAATTGGAAAAAGTTGATTTCCTCAGTTCTTTTGATTTTGATCCAAAAACTCCCGAGGATATTTTTTCTACATTTCTTTCATTTATAGAATCAAAAGAGAGTGTGCTGGAGAAAAAAATGATCACTGATGCACTTTTAAATTTTGCGCAGTATTTATTTGTCAGAACCGGACAACATGACTTGAGTCGACCAATAGATGTAAATCTTCTGCCGGAAGAATTTTTGAACATTTTTAGCTCATATATTACTGATATTGAGCACGTCTTGAGAGAAGAATATCCAGAACAAGACGAAATCTCTGCTACATGGATACAAGCCGTACGAAGCGCTTCAGAAAGTGTTAAAGGCCAAGCAGAAGCGATATTTAATCGCCACTTCACACCAGTTTCTAATGGCATTACTGGCCAATGGAAAAGAATGTTTTTGACTTTTTTGAACGAGAAATAGAGCTTTTTATCCCACTCGGAGCAGAAGTAGAGGTGATGCTATTCCCAGCGTTAGAGCTTCCGGAAAATGGATTTTTGCAGAAAAAAATAGTTTCAATTGATTCAGATCTCCTGAGAACCTTGCTCAATTGGAAAACATTAAATATACATGAAAAGCATACAGAGGTGGTGCGTTTGTTCTTTGATGCAGAAAATCAATTCCTCCCAGGAGCAAAGGAGAAAGGATACGCTTTGGCATACTTCCGATCTGATGGAGAAGAAAACACACTCTCTTGGAAAGGGCCGGATAAAACTGAGAGTGATTTGGAATGGAATCAAATAGTGCTGGATTCGATTCAGAATTCTGTAACTGATGCGAGAGAAAATGAAGAACAGAGTCCTCCTTTAAGAGGGGAGTGTGCACCATTGGATGGAGTGGATATCTGGGAATGGATCCCTTCTGTCGTGTGTTGGATACAGAGTTTTGAAGAGCTTGGCATATTTGAAAAACGAGTCTGTAGCGTAGATGCAGAATATGATGCACTCAGTGCTCAGCCATTTAGAGATCGACGCACTGGAGATCTGGTAGAGCCACTCTCTCGGGAAGATCCAGTGGGAATTCGTCTCACCACTTCAGATCTCGTACTTTCTCCGGGAATGAAGTCTCACCTTTCGGGAGATATTGTTGACGCGAACGGTGTCAAAACGGCTGCAGGAGGTATTGAGATTACTGTCTCTCTTCATGGAGCAGGTGAACTTCTCGTAGCGGATATCAATCCAGATGCAGCGGGAATTCAAATTTTTGTCGTTTCCGGAAGTTTTGAGGTTCCATTTCAAGCAACCCAGACAGGAAAAATCACTCTCACGGCTACTTCTGAGGTAGTTGGAACACAAGAAATATCTGTTTCAGTGGTTTCAGAGCTCAAGCTCAACCTTGAACTCTCTGACGAAGAACCTCAGCAAAACAAAGGGGTAACACTTTTTACCGTAGATATTTCAGTTCAAGGAGAAGAGGGGAACGAAATAGGTAATAATGGAGAAGTGACTGTTGCGATTTCTGATCCCACCAAAGCAATTCTTTCAAATACGCGCTATACCTTGAAAGAAGGAAAAGCAACTCTCCCCGTGGGAGTGCGCAGGGGCCCAGTGACTCTCTCGGCGACTATGCCATATGCTCAATCAGCAAAACTGCTCTTGGGAGAGAATGGAGGCGCCACAGAAATTGCAGAAATTCTTTTTCTAAACCCTCCAGAAACTCTTTCTTTGAATTCCCCTACTCGTATCGATCTTGCTCTTCGTCTTGCTTCAGGAGATGTCGTATCTGCCCCAGAAGATTTCCCCGAAGATCTTTCGGTCACAGTTCACAGCAGCACCCAAAGTCTTGCCCAAGCACAAAAAGAAGGGAACCAAGTAGTGATTACGCCTTCTGGAGATACTGGAACACTCAGAATTATTGCAGAATATAAAAATACCACGACTCCACTGGAACTCTCTTTCGGATCTGCCATTACTGCAGAAGGATTTGCTGTCATACGGCCAAATGCTTTGATGACACAATTTTTCGGAACTCCTACTGCTCATCCACTCCATAGTAATTTGGCTCAAGACATGATTTTTTCTGGAAAAACATTATCTTTTACCGGACTTACGCAAAGTGCTACAAGCTCTGCTCAAAGAGCTTCTATTGGGGAGAATGGCGATGTGCATATAATTGATGAAACAGTAGTAGCAACTCTCTCATCACTGGACCCTCTGAGTATTACTCTTCTCGACGGAATTACTTTTAAAACTCTTTCTGAATTTGAACTCTTGCCCCCAGCAAATGGAGTTCTGACCACAAAAGGTTTCGCTCCAGGAGAAAATGGTGTTTTGTTTTCTTCACTTGATACAGCAGATGTACTCACCACATCAGGAGATAATAAAAACATTGAGATTTTTTTGGATGGAAGAAAAATTATGAGTGTTGACGCACATCTTTCTTTTCAAATCTTTGACAATCGATTTTCTCTTAAAGTTTTACAAGATGAAAATAAAAACTTACAACTAGGTCTGATGCTTGACCACACCAAGCATGTCGGACAGTTTGTCATCAAGGGAGCAAAGATTCTTCCTCAAAACGGAGAATCTTCTGCTGGGCATATATTTTTTGATGAAACAGAAGAAGTCCTGCTGTATGAAGGTGCTTCAGATGCAGTGTCGCAAGACGTAGGTGGTGTGGGATGGGAACAGGAGGCAATTGCAAATCTTTTGATTGCTGGTGGTCAGAATATAGGGAATGCCATGAAGCATATGACGACACCGCTTCTGATGACATGGGGGGATCCTACTCTTTCGCTCAAACCTCCTGCAGTAGGAAGTACTGGATTTGATAATACAGTGGGAACAGAAGTTCATTTCTCTCCATTTTTTGATTTTCAAAGTTTGGATGATGCTGAGATAGACGGAGATGAGCTTTCTGACATTGTTCTTCAAAAAGGATCTGAAACTGCTGAATTTCTTCTCGCGAGCACAGAAGGAGCTTTTCGAAATTGGGGAGAAGGGTTGGAACTGACAAAGGGGATAGATCAAATTCTCAGTAGTGATTCGAATGATAATTTTTCAGATCTTCTGGTCGAAACCAATGATGATCATATTGTGGTACACAATGAAAAAGGTGTTCTCTCTATACAGGAAACGCTGGAAGACAAGGTCCATAGTGCACTGCTGGAAGATTTGGACGGGGACGGATATTCTGACCTGGTCGCACATACTCTGAGTGGTGAGTTGCAGATCAGATATGGCACCAGGAACGGAGAATTGGAAGATCCTGTCCGGCTAGATGTTGTGGGAGGAACTCTTTCTGACGAAGGAATATCTGATACTCTCTTGATTTCTGGATTAGATATTCCAGAGGGAGTTTTCACAGAAGAATTTCTGATTCCAAGTGATACCAAACCTTCTCAGAGTGAAGTAGCAGAAGTCCTCTCAGCACAAGCAGCAGGAAATCCAAGTGGAAGTAATCTTTGGGCAGCAGAACTGACTGATGGGATTCAAAATTCTAACACCTTTGATTCTGGAAGTATTTCTTATCACAATTCAAATATTGGAGAGACTGCTTTGTTTACCGCTCTTTCAAATATTCCTGCAAGGGGAATACAAAAAACTCTTCACGATGTAAATGGTAACACTCTGCAAAAAAATGATCGTGTGCAAGTGACGCTTACTGTTTCCTCTCAATCATCAGAGCTACACCTCAGAGATATGATCCTCGCGGGTATGGAATATGATCCACAGAGTCTCGCTTGCACGGGATGCACAGAAGAGATGATTATCATTCCTCCATCTTCTCGTGAAGGATTGGTACTGCAGGTGTGGAATATTCCTGCGGAGGCAAGTATTCAAATTACATATGACCTGATATTGACGGATGTGCCAGAAGGGCAGTTTATTTTGGAACATATCTCCGAAGAGGGATTTCCAAATGATGAAATTGTAGATATTTCCTTCTTTTTTCCCAATTCAGAAGATCAGGAAATCTTGAGTTTTATCTCTACCGGAAAGAGGTCATACACCAAGCATATCAGAGAGCAAGAAGAACCAGAGACTCCTGACTTCCTTCCTGATATCACTGATGCTGATCACAATGGTATTCCCGATACTTTTGAAACCGATAGTGATGCCGATGGCATTTCAGATCACATTCAGGGAATTCAAGATGGATGGAGTGCTGATGAGAATGAGAATGGCATTGCTGATTATTTTGATGATGGGATCAGCTTTCAAGAGGGGATACTCACTGTTGGCACCGATGGAAGTGAATTTGGTGAACACCTGGATACACTCGATAGAAAGCTCGGCAAGGCATTGGATGTCGTCAATAATGCGACATGCCAAGGGGGAGGATGTCTTGCATTGCCGATCAACTATGCATTTCTTGTCCCCGGTCCGGTAAATATCTCTCAGGCACTGGTAAATGCAGCAACTCAAACCTTACAGGGAGGACTCAAACCTATTCAAGATTTTCAAAGTATTTTAAATTCCACTGGAGGTGCTGGCTTGGCATCTCGAATTGGAAATTTGGAAAATCAGTTGAATCAAACTCTGGGAAAACTGGCAAACGGAGAAGGAGCAAAAGGTCCAAATGAACCATTTGTGGCTCCTGTGTTTGGGTTTACTAAAACCCCTCCAAAATTTGTATGTTTCGGTCCTGAGTGTATTAAAGATAAAACCAGTTATTTTCGATTTTATATTTCCCCTACTTTGAATGGAGGGACTGGCATCGCTCTGTGCAATGGTCTTTATAGCGTAGGGAAATGTTTTGCAACGGGAGTACCCATTCTCGATTCAGTGACCAATATATGTAAAGAGATCAATGAGAGCATTCAAAATGTCCTTTCCAAAGCCGACAAGGCTATTTCATCAGTAGGAGGTAATGTAGCGTTTGTCGTAGACGGTAGCACTCAGGGGAATATACCGACTTCCGGACGAATAGGGGTGGACTATGAAATTGGCACAGTACGATTTAATACCTCTTCCGGACGGAATGCCGTTCCTCAGCCAGGACCTGGACTCTTTGATCGCTGGGTCAGTGCGCAGATAGGTGAAATAAAAAAAGCATTTGAAATGCCAACATTTACTCTGGTATACCCAGATTTTACGGGAGCATCTCTCAGAGAAGATCAGGAGGAAAGAGTTCCTCCTGCAGAACCTCCGGAAGCTCAAAAAGAAGAAGGAGCACAATCAGCCTATGATACATTGGATCTGATTCAAGACGGAACTGAAAAAATCAATCAGAAGATTGAAAGCGTAGAGCAGATGTATTCATTCTTGAAAAGTATTCCTCTACTGGATGTTGAAGAAGAGACCTTTAGTATTCAAGTGCCACATATTCCGAGGTCAGAAATGAGTCGTATTGTGGATGATATGAGCAGTTGGAAAGAGCATGCCATCAATGAAATTGCAGATTGGAAAGAGTTTATAGCTCACTGGGAATGTGAAGAGGGGATTTCTGAAGAAGAATGCTCCAAAGCAAAGCAGGCATGGCAAAAAATGCAAGAACGAGTTGATACAGCGTATCAGGGCACTCTAAACTCTATTGATCGAAATCTGGAAATCCTCGAAGAGTACACCAATTTCCGCAATATTGTATCTCATTTTGATGAAGAACTCGCCAAATATATAAATGGTCTTATTTGCTACGTGGATGCCATTACAGATTTGATGAGTGGGTGGTTCCAGACCAATTTGAACCGGGTAAAATCTTGGATTCTCTTTTTTGAAACAGCAAAAGAAATAAAGAAACAATGGGAAGATCTGATCAAAGCAATTGATAATCCCACCAAAAACTGTAGTGCCTGCAAAGCAGAAAAATTTACGACCGCCAATAGTGTGTTTGAAGGTGTGCTGGGACTTCTTCCGACTCCACCGGTACTGACTTTCCCCAGCTTGCCAGATATTGTATTAGATATCTCTCAGATCAAAGCATCTATAGAAGTAAGTGTTCCACGGCTCAGATTCTTTCCTGTAGAGGTGCCTTTCCCAAAGCTTCCACGGCTTAAACTCCCTCGAGTTCCAACCGTCACTCTTGTCCTTCCTGAGGTTCCATTACTACCACAGCTTCCTCCACTTCCGGAACTTCCACCATTTCCGGATGTATCCATTCCAGAGCTCCCAACGGTGCCACCACCACCAAAACTTCCAAAAGTTACTGCAGACATTAGTAAAATCATGAGAGTTACCAGTAAGCTCTTAGAACTGTACTGTCTCTTTGTAAAAAAAGGACTTTTTATCTATCCGGAACAAGGACTCAAACCAATTATTGAGACTCTGACCAATCGCCCTGCTTCCGTTCTACTAGACATGGATTTTCTTAATCTTTCTTTCCCAAGTGTCAATATTCCTGGTATCGATGAAATCCGCGTCCACACACAGGTCAATTTTACTTTGAGTTTTGAGTCTGTCTTAGAGGTCGTGGGAACACAAGTGGATAAATGGAATGGATTGGTATTTGAAAAAAGAAAAGAACTCCTGAAGGTCATGAATGAACATTTTGATTTTGGAGATATTCTCGATTTCAGACACACTCTTCCCGAAGATATCCGCATCCAGCCACTTCCAGGAGAGAGGGGAGGAGATGATTTACCTCCTCGAACACCACTTCCTTCTGACCCAGTAGATTCTTTGGAAAAGCCAAATCAGAGCATTGAACCTATTTCACAAGAAATGATAAAGCAGTTTGCTCTGCTCCAAAAGCTTTCCCAGCAAACCGGAGAAATCTCTGTGGAAGAAGCCGCTGAACATTTTGGTATTGCGGAGCCTTCACGGTTTGTTCCTTTTCGGACAACTCCGTCGTATGTATATTTACAAAATCTGCGTACGGCACTTCTGGATCGTGAAGAACAATATAGAGAAAGAAGTAGAAATCTCCTCGCACGAGACGATATTTCTATTCTTTTTGAGGAAGAGAGATCAAGGAAAACAAAATCAGAGCGTATTGCATCTCTGAGTGAAATACCAAAAAAGCATGTCGCCCAGTTAGTACCTCCACCACAAACACCCTCTCTTTCTTCAAATTCTTCTTCACAAAGTGTTCACAATAGCGCTCCGGCAGGTGAGTATCAGAGAAGAGGGGTTTTTGTCTATGATCACGAACGAAAAAGTGCTCAGAAAGTAGTCGCCTATGATGATTTTGCTAATTCTGTCCGAGATATGAGATTTGTTGATATTGATAGAGATGGTGATGAAGACCTTCTACTGCTCACAGCGGAGAGAGTGCTGGTCAAAGAAAACAGAACGTTTGAAAAACCAAAACTTCCAGTTCCATTTGATCCGGAAATAGGGTCACTCTCAAGCTTTACTCCTGAGATAGATGCAGTGAAAAACATTTCTCTCCAAATGAACGGATCTCAAGTATCTCTTTCTTTTGCAGAGAGAGATGCTCCTCGCATTGCTGGAGTAGAAATTATTCTTACAAACGCTCTCACTGGTCATGTACGAGATACTGGGAGTAAAACAAAGTATGTACTGCTTCTCAAGGAAGAACACCTTCCTACTGGTGCGGAGCGTGATGTCTTTCTCTCCGGCCCAAGGTCTCAATATGTCTTGAAAGAAGAAATGAATATTGAACGCGATGAAGAAATAATGATTTCAGAACTTATAGTACCGTTTACCGAATTTGATCTCGAAGAAGGATTTTGGACCATAAAGATGCGATATCTGATGGCTGATGGAAAGACAGGAACTCTCTCGGAAGGACACTTGGCGGCATCTATTGCTCAAAATGATGATTCGAGTCCGCTGTTTGTCGGCGAGAGTACCAAGAGGATTCCCATCTTTACAACAGAAAATATTTCTGCCGAGGGTATCTTTGATTTTGAAAGTAGTCTCTCATTTGCATGGGATCTCGATAGAGATGGGGTGACAGATGCTCAGGGATATGAAGTGCAAGTGGGACCATTTGATGAGCCTCAAACAAAGGGAATATTGCTGACAGCGACAGATGAAGGGGGGAATGCAACAGAAGTACCTCTTCTTCTCGAAGTATTTGCACCTGATGTAATCCTTACAGAAGCAGATCTTGCACAAAAGAAAATAACGGGGAGAGTATCTCCACCGCTGAAAGATATTCCGATCTCGCTCCTGAGAAACCGGTTTGATACCTGGAAAATGATCAAAACCTCTTCCGCAGATCAGAGTGGAAGATATATGACAGATCAGAAGGGGACATTTACGGTTCCAGATCTTTCCCTTTCTTCAGATGCGGTGATCAAAGATACTGCAGGAAAAATAATCGGCAGAGTTTCTGCCAGTACTGGTCAGATCATTTTGGAAGCTCCTGGGTATCGCCTGGAGGTATTTCCTGGGGATGGAACCTATTTCCCCAGAGTCGCTATCGTCTCTTCGGATGGGCGTATCGCCAGTAGCGTCTTCCTGATCGCTAATGACAGAAGTGATGTGTATCTTTCTCTATTCGAGTTTACGAAGGGATCAGTGGGACGTCTTTCTGGAGTCAGTGTCTTTGATCGCGATATTCAAGATCAAATTGAGTTCGGAAATCTTCCGGCTGATGCAAGTGTATTTGCCGGAGGCGGAATCATTTTTGATGCAAACGAGCAAAAGACCTTGGCCATGATTTCCAAAGAAGGCGATATCAGATTCACTCAAAATGATATGAACCTCAGACTCAAAACAGTTCAGGATCCTGCATCCGAACCACTTGTTTTGGAGGTTCTGAGAAATAATGATGTTGTCTTCGATATCTTCATCACAACAAACTTTCAAGACATCGTTCTGCATCAGGGAGAAGATCTTACTGCCAAATCTTCTCGACTTGCAGTAAAACAAGACGTTTCCAAATTTGCTTCTTCTCACCAAGATCCTGCAGAAATTATTACCACCACTCTGGAATTTCCTTTCTCGGATCTCAATGCAGAGCATCCCTATGCCGATGCTATTTTTGAACTGTACACACGAAATATCCTGGAAGGATATGCCGATAGCACCTTTCGTCCGGATCAGCAGATCACCCGTGCAGAATTTGTCAAAATAGTTCTGGGCGCAACTGCTTGCGCGGATTGTACCAACCCCAGTACAGCAGAAATCGATCGATTTTTTGAACCATTCCCATTCCCCGATGTCTCATTTGAACAGTGGTATGCGTTCTGCGTTTCAAAGGCCAAAAAGCTGGGAATGATAGAAGGATATGGTGACGGGCAGTTCAAACCCGTGAATAATATTTCCAGGGCAGAAGCAGTAGCTATTCTCCTCAGATCTGCAGAAGTATCGCTCGAAGAAACATCTGATGTTTCTGACACTCTCAGAGATGTGCCTGATGATGCCTGGTACTCCCCATATGTGCTGACGGGTATCAATCTGGGACTTATTCCCGTACGAGACGGAGGGTTTGTCCTGCCCGAGCAACCGATCACTCGCGCCGAATTTGCCTTTATGGCCAAAAAGATTCTAGATGTCGCCGACTGCCGGGAAAAAGACACCGATGGTGATGGACTGATGGATTTTGAAGAGATAGACGTCGGACTAGATGAGACCGATCCCAATGATGCCGATGAAGATGCGGACGCAGATGGAGTTTCCAATGCAGATGAAATTGCGGCAGGTACCAATCCATTTGGTGATGATGCAGATGATGATACTCAAGATGGGGATTCATCTGAAGGCGATGCAGACGATACTTCTTCAACGGATGAAACAGATACTGATACCAACACTTCGGATACTGGCACGGACTCAGATCTTTCAGGAGATAGTAATGGCGATGGAGATGGAGATACAGATGGAAAGAAGGATGTGTGTCCATTTCTCCCCACAGATCTGGATGACGCACGGGGATGTCCGATCATTCCGGAAGCAGAACTCCTATCTCCAGGAGTTCATATCTTCCCCGGTGACCCGGCTCTGTGTGGGCTTCTGGATTTTGTAAGTGATATTCGTGCGGGAGATCTCATCAAAGCCGCGATATTAAATACAGAAAATACTGTTATTTTTTCTGAAAGTACTCCTCTTTCCTTTTAAAACGATGAAACGATTTTTTCTTTTCCTTTTGGCCACTGTACTCGGAAGCATCTTTGCACCATCCTTGATGCTGACAAATGCACAAACAGAAGAAGAATCTGTAGCAGTGAATCCTGATCAATGTCTGAGAGGATATACCACTGTCTTTGACCAGGTGGATGAGATCTTCACTTCTCGAACAGATCCCATTTTGACCGATCCGGCAATCGTGGATCCGGCATTACTTTTTTCCAGCGCCATTGGGACTTATGAGTGTCAACTGAGCATTGTGTGCGGTTTTGTAGAGTCTCAAGTCACCACTGGCACATATGAGAAGTGGAAGAAAACAACAATGGAGATTTGTGGGGATACCATTTCCGGAGCTGACGGAGGGGAAAAAGAATTGAACGTCGAAAACGCCATGGAAATATTCGAAATGGATGATCAGAGTCTTGTCGGGTGCACATTGCTCGAGCCACGAGAAGCAAAGCTCAATATTATTGCTCAGTGCCGCCAATTTGCAAAAGTAAAGATGCGCATCCAGTCGGCAAAGCTCGCATCAAAAATGAAGGAATCTGTGCGGGATAAGCAGATTGGATATATCAGCCAGAAGCTTCAGGAAATTCATACCCGTATGAATGGGTTTCAAGAAGAGTTTCCGCTGACAGAACTCACCAGAAAATTTTCTGCCACCTTCAAGTCCGTCCTGCAAAAAGTTTCCTGCACTATCCCTAAAACGACCACTCGATAACTATGAAAAAACTTCTCTTCACATCTCTGGCCTTGGTCTTTGGACTTCTGCTCATCAGACCTTCCTTCTCTGCTCAGGAAGTCGTCTCGGAAGATGCACTACAACAACTCAACACACTTGCCGAGTTTCATACCTGTGAAGATTATGAAAAACAAGATGAAAATAATGAGTATTGTGACACCGTTCAGAAGAAGGGAAGTGTTGAATCCAGATTTGAAAACATACGCACCGCGTATCATTCTGAAGCAAATAGTGCATTTAATGCGCTTTTTACAAAGCTCGCTAAAACATCGTTTCAGACAGATCAGAACAGAGACCGTACTGCAGAACAAACAGAATTTGCTGGTGTTTACGTCAGCCGGCAACTGGAACTGAAAGCATATACATCAGCACTTGAAACGCTCAAAAAGAGTAACCAGCTCTGCGCCAATTCTTCTGATCTCGTGGAAGAAGCGCTCAAATGCGCGTATGGCCTCAAGGAGCAGATTACATTTGAGCAAATCACTGCTGAAAAAGCCCTGCGCATCACGCTCTCGAGTTATGCAGAAATGCGGCTCCTGTATCCACTGCATGCAGAGTTTGAAAACCTTATTTCTGAAACCAAAGATCTGCGGGACATGTGGGAAAAGTTTATCACGCAAATTGCCCGCATGCCCGCCAAGTTTATTAACGCCGCCAGCCAGTAATATCTATGAAAAAACTCCTCTTCCTTTTCGGCATTTCATTCTTTGCATTCAGTGCAATAGGCACTGCTACAGCATTTGAAGAAGAAAATCTGTACCAACGGATCTATGAAGATATTCAGATAAAACCAGATCAAATGGCATCCGAACGACTGGCTCTGCAGACCGGTGTAGAAATCAGTGATATACAGGCACTGCGAACCTCTGCACCCAAACTCAAAGATCTGGGGAAACTCAGTTTTTGCAGTGATTTGGAAGAAAAAAACAGGGGAAGCTCTTTTATATGCTGGCAAAGATTTCAGAAACTCTTTGCCTCTGCAGAACTCCTGGCATCGTATGAATATATTCTCACCGAAGAAAATGCCGCTCGAAACAGATGGAGTAATGGCACGCTTTCCGATAGTACTTTTGATATCATCGTGGATTTGAATGTCCTGGATGTCCTGCTCTTTGGACCCAATGCGACCGTACCGCCTGCATACATCCCCGGAGTCTATTATGATGGCAGATCACGTCGATATGCTGACATTGTTGCAGGCTTGAGAAGAGGAGATTCTTTTGAAGGAAGCACCATAGAAGATCCTTCCGAATCAGGAGGAGATGGAGACGGTGATGGGGATGGAGATTTTTCTGGAAATATTTGTGAAGATCCTGATGCCCTCTTTCTGACTTCATTTGATGGCTCTCATTCCTCAGATGAAGATAATATTTTCCTTCCAGATCAGGGAAATATTTCTGATGTTCCTGGAGAACTTCCAGACCTTGCCGGAGAAAGATCAGATTTTTTGAGAGGTACATATCCACAGCATGAGGCAAAAGATCCTCAAGACACTTGCGGAGAAAACGAACGAGCTGTCCCCCTGTTTAATGGCATGTATTGTGTTCCGGAGTTTTGTAAAGATTTGTTTTGTGTCTATACCGAAATACGACCTGGACAGGGATTTTCACTTGCACCGATAGAAACTCCAGCCTGTATAGAGTGCATGATACAGAGAGGATATGAAGTGCTTTCTCTCCTCGACCACACCGTAGAGACGCCAAAAAAAGCCAGTAACGAAAACTATGTCATTAAGGATAATAACTCATTGTTTGGAAAAATAGGCATGGACTTTAATGCCATTCCCAAGAAAGTTCCATTCTTGAACTACCGCAGTAAAACACCACTGGAAGACAAAGAAAAAGATATCACCGAAAGCACCACTCAGAGCCCGGATACAGGAGAATCTGCAAATTACAAATTAGCACAGATACTCTTTGAAACCGACTGCAATATCCTCCCCAAACTTTCGCCAGAAAGTATACAAACGCAAGAAGAAATTTTTGATTTTTGTACCATATATGACCAGGAAATCTCTGAAGAAAGCATACACAAGATACTCTCTTCCACTGCTGGAGATCCCAGTGATATTGAGCGGTACTTGTATCTGGAAGAACATCTCGAATTTGCACGGGAGATAGAGTTTCAGCTGCAAAGGCTCAAAAATGACTTTTTTGATTTCACCAACCAGATTCCTGACATGACTTCCATTCTAAATGATATTCCCCATTGTTCCAAAAAATGATGCTTAAAAAATATTTCATCCTTGGCACTTTTCTCTTTTTTGCAAGTTTTTCTTTTCTGGGAGAAGCATCTGCCAAAATACCGCAAAAGTGCGAAGCATTTACTGAAACCTATCAGCAGACATATGATGAAAAATTTGCTGGCTCTGAGAAAGCGGCTTTTCAGACCATTGAATATAAAGCAAAAGAGCTTCTTAAAAAAATCACTGTCGAACATGAGCAGAGCCTGGTACTGAACCAAAGTACTGACAACATCTCCATGCGCAGTGAGTTTCGGCTGCGGTCATTTTCGACACGACTGTACTTTCAGGAAACATTTTTGCTCCTCGGAAAATCTGCCTGTATTCGCAAAGATGTAAATGATTTGGAAGATATGCTCAGTGCTATACGCCTGATTGCCCTCAAAACTCCTACATATCTGGATGAAATTGATGATTTGCAAAAAGAAATCGCCACACTACGATCCTGCAGTAGACACGAAGAGAGTGTGTACTTTGATGAGAAATATATAAAAGCAAATTGCGAGGGAGGAGGAGAAGGAAAAACATCACTGATTGCTCAAAAGTTCTCTGAGCTTAAAGACAAAATTAAACAACTGACAACCGGACCCAAATGGAAGGATATTTTGAAGACGCAAGGCTGGAAGAATGCTTTTTCCGGGGAAACTCGAAAGGGAATACAAAAACAGGCAAAAAAACAAGCGTCGAGCTGGATAAAAAATAATTCTCTCACAAAGCTTTTGGACTATGAGCGATATTTTGGAAGCCAAGAGGAGAACGCAGGTGCGAGAAGAGGTTTGCAGGATTACTTCACAGACGATAAAGAGGGGACAAGAGCCAAGAGAGAAAATGCAGCTCTCAAAAAAGACCAACTCAACGATGCCTTTTTGAGCCTGGAAGAAGAACAATCAAAAATTACTGAAGAGATTCTGAAAGGAGAAAAATATATTGATGCTTCAGTGTTTGCTGTCTTGGGCACTTCTACTGCCGAATACTGGAAAAATGAAGTACAAGAAACCGCGATTATCGTAGACGTACAAACCAAATTCCTCAAAAAACAAAAAGAAGCTCTCCGGAAACTGATCAATCGCCATGGAGTCAATATTCCGGATGGGGAAGAATAAGAAGAGATATTAAGATATTGACATCTTCCATTATTTTCTATTAAATAATGTTCTTTTATATGTTCTAAAAAAATGCTTTCTTCTGTGCCGACATCGGCGCACCATATTGAAGAGGCACAAGGTGCCATTAATGAGCGTTTAGAGAGATCATTTGCACTGCTCCAAAAATTTCAGGAGTATTTTCGTTATCCGGATGTTTCTGTAGGAGGACCTTTTTCTTCGCTCGACCAACAATATATTGATACAGCAGAAGAAGTGGTTCACCAACTTCTGAATAGTCGTGATATTCTGAGACATTTAATTGGTGGAGAAGAAAATATTGAACATATTCAAAGTGCTCTGCGATCTCTGATCAAAGCTTTTTTACGAGCAAGCAACAAAGGATACATAGATAAGGGAGAAGCGTATGAAACACGAAAGAATTGGGAAACTTTCATTACAGAAGTAACCAAGCAGGCGGTTTTGCAGACAGGAGCACTGGCAACACAGGGGTTTTCTCCAAGCAAAAAATACATAAAATCATTCACCGCTGGAAGTATGCAAGAGTTTATAGAAAGATACTCTGAAATTAACGTAGGGATTTTGAAGCATGCAGCTGCAAACAATCCTAAAAACCCAAAAAAGTTTATCGAGAGACTGGTGGAAAAAATGGGAGAACTAAAAGCAAAGTATCCTCAGGTCGATGCATCGATTCTAAAGTATGCAGCTGTCGGCTTTCCTAAAAACCCAGAAAGCTTTATCGAGAGAGTGGTGGAAAAAATAGAAAAACTAAAAGTAAAGTATCCTAAGGTCGATGCAGGAATTTTGAAACGTGCAGCTACTCATTACCTCACAGACCCAGAAAGCTTTATCGAGAGAGTGGTGGAAAAAATAGAAAAACTAAAAGTAAAGTATCCTAAGGTCGATGTAAAAATTTTGAAGCATGCAGCTGCCAACCATCCTAAGAACCCAGAAGAATTTATTGAGAGAGTGATGGAAAAAATAGAAAAACTAAAAGTAAAGTATCCTAAGGTCGATGTATCGATTTTGAAGCGTGCAGCTCTCAACAATTCCGCAGACCCGGAAGGCTTTATCAAGAGAGTATTGGAAACATTAAAAGAATTGGAGGAACAGTATCCGAAAGTCGATGTATGGATTCTGAAGTATGCAGCCGTCAACAATCCCTTAGATCCAGAAGGCTTTATCGAGAGAGTATTGGAAACACTAAAAGAATTGAAAAGACGTTATCCTAGAATTGGAGTAGGGATTCTAAGGCACGCTGCTATCAAAAGTCTTAGAGATCCAGAAAGGTTTATAGAAAAAGCATTAGTTCCTGAAATACTTAAGGGTAAAGAGCTATTTCTCTTAAGAGAACTTCGTAGTAAATACCGTCATACGGACGAGTTTGTTTTGCGATATGTCATTTTTAATAATATCGAAGATCCTGAAGTATTTATTCGTCGTATGGAACAGAGAGCATGAGGCTCAAACGAGGTGAGTTTCTTTTGCCACCTTGCTCACCAACAAGCTTGTCATTACAATGGGATCCTCTTTTAGAAGAACTCCAAGTGCCTCATGTTTTAGAATTTCGATGGAAAGACGAACACTGTCCCGAATTTCACATTCGGGAAAGCGATTCTATAGAGTCTCTTCCCGTTCTTTTTGGGAAAAACCTTTCCCTAGAGATCATCAGTGGTCCGGACTGCATTGGATATTATAAAAACGGCGAGAGGCATGCATGTCCTCATGGCACAAAAGGAACGAAGAGATGCGCAGACTGCAAACAAAAAGAAGGACTCATGGTAGAACAATTTTGTGATGGATATAATCTGGAATTATTTTCTCCAGAAGATCTTGAGCGGATAAATGTGCCGCACTATGTGTATCTGGCTTTTTTTGGCACAAGTGTCTATAAAGTCGGAGTTTCATCGACCAGCAGAGGATACTTGAGACAGATAGAGCAGGGGAGTCACTATGCCCTCGTTATTGCAAAAGGCATTGGCGGAATATTGGCACGGCAGATAGAAAAATTTCTCACTAAATGCGGCATTCCTGATAAGATACATATTTCTCAAAAAAAGTTTTTTCTATCTCCAGCAATCACAGAAGTTCAGGCTCAGAAAATTTTAGAGAATGCATTCCAAAAATATCTCCCTTCTCTTGTTTTCGACCTTCCAGAAGCAAAAGAATTCATACTCGATCCTCCCATCCTCGAAAAATTTGATCAGATCTACCATCTTCAAAATGGTCTCAATTCCCCAAAGCCCCTCCATGAGCTGAAGCTCTTGGAAGGGGAATCAGTAAGTGGCACAGTCCTCAGTGTCAAAGGTGCATCCCTCTTGCTGGAAACAGATACCGAAAAGATTCTCTTAAATACCAAAGATCTGCAGGGGTATCAAGTCAACTTTGACAAAAGATCACCAGGACTTCATATAGAAGAAGCATTGCAGGGAACGTTGTTTTAGACTGGAGCCTAAGAAATTTAAAATTTATAATTCAAAATTTTAAAACAAATTCTAATTTTTAAATCCTAAACAATAAAACTGTCTCTTTTTAAGATTAAGATTTAAGATTTCTTTTTACATTTTAAATTTTATATTTTACATTGGTGTCCGTGTCAAAAACACTAGAAATCATTACTGGCAAAGACAATCCCGTTTTGAGAGCAACATCAAAACCTGTGAACAAAGTGACCAAAGATATCAAAAAGCTTGTTGATCGAATGCAAGAAACCGTACGAATAGCAAAAGGAGTGGGAATAGCCGCGCCTCAGGTGGGCCAAAATGTTCGTATCTTTATTGCTCAAATTTCTGATACTTTCCTTACTTTCATCAATCCGGAAATTACTGATTTTTCTGAAGCAACAGAAATAGGAGAAGAGGGGTGTCTTTCTCTTCCAGGACAGTGGGGGAATGTAGAAAGAGCAAAGGACATAACAGTGCAGTTTGAGGACGAAAAAGGAAGAGTCCAAAAGCTCAATCTCTCCAAAATGGACGCTCGTGTAGTACAACATGAACTCGATCATCTGGATGGAATTTTATTTTTGGATCGAATAGAAAACTAAAAATTTGACAAGGATTTATGGATGGCATAATCTCCAATAAGTTTAATATTTTTATATGAAAGAAGTATACCTGCCTCTTGAAAGAGAAAAGAGTCCTTCTCAGATTAATAAGAAAAATCCATTTCCAGCAATCATACTTGCTGTTTCCCTCGCAATAACAGGATGCATCGAAGAGGAAAAAACGGTTGATGGTCAAACTTTGAATGAATTTCCTACTCTTGAAATACAAGAATCACATGAGCTTTCTGATGTTAAAATACATATTCAGGAATTTACCGATTTTCAAAATGAAGTTCTTTCATCCGAAATTCCTGTTTTAGTAAGCTTTTCTTCACCATGGTGCAAGCCATGTGTAAGGATGGAACCATTCCTAGAACGTCTTGCTGCGGAATATACAGGGGAAATTAAAATTGGAAAGCTTGATTTTATAGAAAACCCCAAAATAGTCGAAGAATACAATGTAGGTACCATTCCTGACATCAGGATTTTTAAAGATGGGAAGATAGTAGTAGAAAAAGAACAAAAAGGTTATATGGATGAACTTGAACTCAGAGAAATGATTGGAGAAATCTTGTAATTCTTTGATCCTATTAAAATTTGACAAGAATTTATGGATAGCATAATCTCCAATAAGTTTAATATTTTTATATGACACAAGAAATACTTCCGCCTGCTTCTCCTGAAAATGAAGGAGGGCGACAAATAGATTTGAAAAAACATTTTCGCACCACATTGCTCGCTGCAGTGGTCTTAACGGGTGCATTGGGCGACCAACTTCATGGCGCTACTGCCTATGGAGATGATGACAGGACAGGATCAACAGCAGTAGAGGAAAACAAAAGTAGGTTCCGATCCATAAAAGAATATCCAGTAGGAGGAAGTGCGCGTATACTCTCAGCTGCCCCTGATGGAGCCAAGGTAGAATGGACTCCGGATGAAACACTCCAAAATGCAGGTATAACCCTCACCGACAAAGAAGCAGTCATACAATCATTGCCCGAAGGAGAACATATATTGAACATGATTATTACAAGAGACAATGGAAAAGTTTGTGAATGGGAGTTTGTCGTTATCGGGCAGTAGAGAGAATCTTGACTTCTCAAACTCTTTCCACCACAATATGCCGGCTTATTTTGAGTTTATAAAAAATGCTTTCTAAAGGAAACAAGCGAAAACGGTCCAAAAGACATGGATTTCTCAAGCGTATGAGAAGGCCTGGGGGTCGGGCAGTCATTCGCTCTCGACGCAGCAAAGGACGCCATAAATTGGCAGCATAGGTCATGAAACATAGAGCAGAAAACAGAAAACAGGTATCATTCTGATGCCTGTTTTTTTATGTTATTTGAAACTCATTGGAATCAGAATGAACGCGATACTTTTTACTTTCTGACTTTTTACTTTTGACTCGTTTATGGCTCTTCCTCAGAATCAGCGGCTGAAAAATAAAAGACTGATTGAAATGATCAAAAAAAAAGGAAAAAAAGTCCATTCTCCATTTTTTCTTGCTTTTGTGCTTCCCAGCAAAGAAGAGAAGACTCTTGCTTCTGTTGCTGTTACTTTAAAAAGAGAACCAAAAGCTGTACACAGAAATCAAATAAAAAGAAGAATATCAGAAGCTGTACGTATTCTCCTGAAGGAAGATACGAATCTCCCAAAAGTTCTCATCATGATTTTTGGAAAAAAAGAAGCTCTTGATGCAGATTTTGAAAAACTCAAAGAGGAAGTTCAAAAAATATTTAAAACATAATGAAAAAAACTCTTCTTATCGACAATTTTGACTCCTTTACTTTCAATCTCGTTCAATACGTAGGGGAGCTTGGCGGAAATCCTCAGGTTTTTCGAAATAATGAGATTTCGCTTTTAGAAGTGCAACGACTAAAACCATCACATATTATTCTTTCCCCTGGTCCGGGGCATCCGGCCAATAAAAAGTATTTTGGAGTTTGCAGAGATATCATCAAAAATATTCACGATATTCCACTTTTGGGAGTTTGTCTTGGAATGCAGGGAATTATATTAGAATTTGGAGGCAATATTATACCTGCCGAGAACATACTCCATGGAAAAACATGCAATATATCTCATGATGGACAAGAAATATTTGCCCATATGTCAAATCCATTTAAGGCAATGAGATATCATTCTCTTCTCACTGAAAAAGCTACTTTGCCAAAGTGCTTTCGATTGAGCGCTCAAACATCAGACGGGGAAATAATGGCTGTATCTCATACAAACCTTCCATTTTTTGGAGTGCAGTTCCATCCAGAATCTATTGGAACTCCTGAAGGAAAAAAAATCATAGAGAATTTTTTATCTCTCTAGACCTTTCTTTTTTCTTAAAGAAAATTGAAGAGGAAATGACCTTCATCCAAAGATCCTTCTTTTTCTCAAAGCAAACGCTGCAAATACTGCAAATATCCCGGCGAACCACATTTCCGGACCAGCATCAGCCATGTCTTGTCCTGCTGCTGCGTGCAATTTTTCATTTTGAATCATAGTCGTTTTTCCATTTTCTCCAAACACCATAACATTTTTATCTACCCCTCCAATATGAGTGTTTTGTGGGAAGAGAGAAGTATCTTGTTCAGGATCAAGATCTTGTAAAAAGACAAACTCTTCTGGTGTGTTCATTTTAAGTGGCTGAGCTTCTTGAGCAAAAATATTTTCTACATTTACGTTCCCTTCTTCGTTCAAACTCTCGTCTACCGGAAGGATATTTTCATCTACTTTTAGTTGAGAAAAAATAGAATCCAAATCTTCTGATGCTTCTATGTCTTCAGAAGGTTCTACTATTACTACTTCTTCTGGCTCCGTGAAAATATTGTCTTCACTAATGTTTGCCTTGAGGCCTAAAAGTGGAGAAATCCCAAAGGCAATAAGGGTAACTCCTATAGCTGCCATTCCCATAGCAATCGCTTTATTATTTCGAGCTTTAATACCATCCTCGGCTTCATCGAGAATTTCAGAAATCGCTTCATTTGCTTTTTCTGTGCGCTCTTCTACGAGAGTAGTCCATTTACTGTTGGTCATATAAAAATATTATGAGAAGGGAAAGAAGAGTTTGCGTCGTAAAAACATTCCAAAAAGTACAGATATACCAAGGACTCCAAAGGCGATCTGCATCGCTTCAGCAGGTCCGCTTTCGTCGAGAGCTTGCGATGTGTCTGTTAAAACATGATTGACTTCACCTCCTTGAAGAGTAAAAGGATGACTTTCACTTCCAGGAACTCCGTGTATTGCAGAAACTTCATCAGAATAGTCACTTTCCTGACCATTTGAATCATATGCAGTAACGGCAAAATAGTATGTCCTGTTTCGATTCAAATCTGTAAATTCTTTGTGATTGGTGAAACCTACATCACTTCTTCTAATGTAAAAACCAGAGTTCTCAGAATAATATACGTAGTATCCCTTTGTATTTGGATCAGATGAAAGTTGCCAAATGAGATGAGTACTCCCAGATTTTGCTTGTACTCTCAGGTTCTCAGGGCGATCTAATTTTGGGAGTAATATATTAGACTCTTGATCTTGTGGTTTTTGCTCGGAAACATTATTTTCTTGAGGAGGTTTAGGAGTATTTGTTGGTTTCTGCACTCCTCCGTTGAGAATCAGTCTCACATATCGCGGTTCTTCTATAAGAATGTTTTCTGGCTGAAATGTGGCTTTATCAAGGATAAACACTCCTGTTTCTCCGAGTTCTTCTTTTTGGAAATTTACAAATGATATCTTGGCATCTCGAGCTTGTGCAGAAGCAATTTCAAATGTCACATGAGCGATAAAGAGCTTCTCTTGATTCACTCCTCCTCCAGCAACTCCTCTTCCAATTTTTACCTGTCCGAATTCTTCATCAATTTCATTTCCATCAGGAGCTGCAAGTGGAAAATCGGACCCAGTGTCAGAAAGCTCAATGGCCTTTATCAAAGCAGAATCATATGAAATCCATGATCTCACAGTAACAATGTCTTTCTGTTCAGGATTCAGGACAAATAACTGGAGTGTAAACCGATCTCCCTGGCTGAGTGGCATGGGAAGCTCTACTCTGGTTTCATTTCCTGTGAGCAGATTACATTCGGACATGTTTTCTTCAGTACAATCTACTGAAAACGCTATATCAGTGGCTTCCGCTCCAAGAGTGGAAGGAGACATGCTCCAGGTCGCGATGATGCTGAGGAGAAAAAGAAAGAATGTTTTCTTCATAGTGGTATGTGTTTTTATTTTTTTGAAGTATCCCGTCATTATACCAGAAAAAATGACTTTTTCGCAATCAAACACCCTCGACAAGAAAATAGAAATATGTAAAACAAAAACTGCTTTCTTTCTTTTCTCTTGAAATATTTTTTGAAACAATGTGGTGCGAAGTATGAATACGAAAAACATCCCTTTTCTTCTCTTGGCAATTATCTTTGCATTCCTCCCTTTCCATGCATTTTTGGTAACAACCGTAAATGCAATATTTTTTGACATTGCTACAAGTCCGCCACTTTTGCTCTCTGCATGGAAAGAGATTTTAGCAGGTATTTTGATAGTTTTTATTGGGATGCAATTTTTACAAAAAAAGATTCCCTTTCCAAAGTTAGATATTCTTGACCTGTTTATCATTCTTTATGTGAGCTGGTCACTCATAACAGGGCTTGTCCGTTGGCAAGACGACATTGTGCGCATTCTTTGGGGAGCACGCTATTCACTATCATTCCTTGTCTTTTTTCTAGTTCTTCGGCATGTTCCTTTTTCAAAAAGTGAGAAATCTGGCATTTTCCGGCTCGTGGTTTTTACAGGGGCGGGAGTAGTACTTTTTGGAGTATTTCAAAAATTTCTTCCACAAGATTTTTTGACGCATTTTGGATATACCCCTGAATTTAGTGTTTTTGATCCTGGTTCACCGGTTTCCTATTGCCAGAAGATCTCTTTTACTGACACATGCCGATTGCAGTCGTTTTTGAGTGGTCCTAATCAATTTGGAGCATATCTCCTCTTGATATTACCTCTCACTTTTTTTCTCACATTTCATCAATATAAAAGGAAAAAGGAAATCAGAAAAAACGCATCTTTCAGAGCCTTTGGAATGACCCTCTTTTGTTTGGGTATTTTTTGTCTTATATTTGCATACTCTCGAGCTGCATGGGGAGGCATGCTGGTCGCTTTAGCGCTTGCCTTTCTGTTCCTGTTTAGACATCAGAAGTGGTTTCGATATCTTTTATGGAGCGGAGGAGCTCTTGGTTTTTTGATGATAGCAGCACTGTTTATTGCTGTCCCCAGACCATATAGCGAAACCTGTGGAGTCTTTTCTAATTTTGAGCAAATCGATGAGCAACAAGAGCACGGTCTTCTCACTCGTGCTTTTTGCCAAGTAGTATATCGGGCCTCATCTTCTCAAGGGCATTTTGAACGCAGTCGTGACGGCCTGAGACATATTATAATGCATCCATTGGGAACCGGCTTGGGTGATTCTGGACCTGCTTCTACACGATTTTATGAAAATCGCATTGGTTTTATTCCGGAAAGCTGGTATCTACAAGTAGGTATTGATACTGGTTGGCCAGGATTATTTTTATTTTTTGGAATTGTATTCTTCCTGGGAAAGGAGTTGCTCAGAAAGCAAACTTGGAGAGCTCAGGCACTCTTTTGTAGCTTGATTGGAATTTCTATTATGTGTCTCAAGCTCCATTCATGGGAAAGCTCTGTAGTGTCTCTCTTGTTTTGGGGAGCATGCGCGGTCGCACTTTCTCCAGAACGAAAGAAAAGGGGATTCAAGCGCCTCAAATACATCCTTTGGGATCGAATGTTTGCGTAGTGTATAATCCCTCAGGTATGACAACACTTTTGGAAGCAGCACGGCGGCTTGAAGATCAGGATCAGTCTCTTGAAGTTCCAAATGCGCCGGAAGCATCTGACCGTATACATGAAGCTATTACCACTGCCCGCAGAGCAACCAGTATTGATGTGGGAAATGCTACACTCAAAGCATTGCCAGGTTATACTGCTGGGCTTTTTCACAGGGGAAGTACACAAATAGAGCTTGAAGAAGATCTTTTGCTCGATAGAGATCCAAATGTTTTTGCTCATGTGGCTGTGCACGAAGCATGGCACAAGGCGAATCAGCAGCGTTCAGATGGAGTAGCTGTTGCTGATAATGGATTTAATGAAGGACTTACCGAACTTGCCACTGCGGAAACCACGGGCAATACCCGTGCCTATGCTGCAGAAGTTTCAAAGGTATCCACCATAGCCTCTCGTGCAGGAACTACGAGAAACAATCTCGTTCGACTTTTTCAAAGAGGGGACAATAAAGAGATTAATAAAATACGGCAGACATCCCTCGCAGCATAAAATTTTCCATAGGAAAGAGTCCTTCTTCGTCCTCAAAAATGACCGTAAGAATTGTACAGTTCGAGTAAGATTTAATACTGTCTAATCAGTAGATAGTATAGGAGGATGCATCCTCTTATGCTCATTGACTTTGATACGATGGAGAATATCTCGAACTTTGGGATCATTTTCATCAAGCCTCTCATCTTTTTCCCATTTTTGTAAAATTGTATCAGCGTACTCATAGGTATACCCGAGTTCGTCTTCGTCACTATGGTCTTTCATGAGCTCTGCGGAAGGAGCCTTGGTAATAAATTTTTCGGGAAATCCAAAATAGTTAGCCATTTCCCATACTTCTGTTTTCCAAAGGCTTCCGAGGATCGAAACATCGCATGCACCGTCTCCAAATTTGGTTTCATATCCGAGCAGTGTCTCACTTTTATTACATGTCCCAAAAACCAACGCATTGTGCTCATTGGCCCATGAGTACAATATCACCATACGCACACGTGCATAAATATTAGCTTTGGTAAGAGCCTCCTCTGTCCAGGGAAGATTGAGAAAGTTTTTTGCGAAATCATCTATCTGAATTTCTTTTTTTTCAATACTCAAAAAATCAGCCACTTCATGGGCATCGCGCATATTTTTTACACTTGAAAACTTGGAGTGAGGAAGGATAAGTCCTTGCACATTTTCATTCCCCAAAGCTTTTGAAGCAATTGCTGCAGTAACTGCCGAATCCACACCGCCAGAAATACCCACAACTCCCTTTTGGAAATTATGCTTTTCAAAGTACTTCTTCAGTCCTTGTATTAGAGCATCTGCCTTTGTACCAATATCGATCATGCAAACGAGAGAGAGTGTATGGACGTATTAAAACAAAAAAAGAGGAAGAAAAGCAAAATTTATCAGTGGCATTGATTTTTATTTTCGATACAATGGCATTGATTTTTTTGAATAAGAAAAACTATGGCAGAAGATTTTGATCTTTTTGAAAGTGGTGACGCCTCTGCTCCTAGTGGGCAAGAAGTGACGCAGGAAGCATATGAGCGGTTTCGTGATCAGTACAAAAAAACGCAAGCTGCCATTAAAAAAATAAAAAAAGAAGAGGGAAAAAAGAAGAAGCAAGACAACGCTCTGGCTCATATTATCGTTCAGTTTTTAAGCGATGAGCGATTTACTCAATTTTTTCTTCTGATCTCACGAATAGTCGCAAAAAATGTACCCTCAGATATTATTTTGGCAGTTCTCTCTTTAATTCATCAAGAGTCTGCCAAGGCTATTGAAGAAAAAAAACTAACTCTTCCCAAGGAAGACTTTACCAAGGGGCAAACATCTTCATTTCCTCCTGAAATCAAAGCTCATATATCTCGGTGGACACAAAATATTGCCGCAGTAATGACTGCAGAGCCACATAAAGCCCTAGAAACATTGGTAAATCATCAGAGTTGGGAAATGGATACTCATTTGCCAGAGCTTGCAGCCGCTGTGCTTCAGCAATTTTTTGTATTCAAAAAAATGGATGTCCCCCCAATTGATAATCTCCGTGGATTCACAAATGGATTTTTTGAAAAAATTCTCCAGAATCTTGAGTCTCAAGTACACGAACAAGGAGCCCTTGCAGGGGAAGTAGATAAAGATTTTGAGAAAGAGAAAGGTGCTGAAGCATCTTAAATATGAGAATGTTTTCTAACAAAAGAGAACTTGGATTTATAGTGCAAAATATAAAATTTTAAATCAACCTCCGTCCCACAACACTGGACGATAACGAGCAAGTGTAAAAATAAATTCTAAGTCCTAATCTTTAAAAAATTGAAAATATTGAGAATTGTTTAAAGATTAGAAATTGAAAATTCTTTTTACCTTTTAAATTTAAAATTGTTTTTCGGTTTTCTTTGCATTTTTCACTTCTAAGTACTTTAGGAAGGAGTAAATAAAACTTCCCGTATGCGTGAAGTGAGTTTTTGAAAATCAGTATCTATTTTGACGAAGTAGTCCACAATACCACCATCAAGATGAATGTCTAAATACTTTTTGATATGTTCAGACGTACTCTCTGCAGGAGAAATGTTTTGTGCATAAGAATATCCATGATCAAAAAGACTGATAGCCATTTCTAGATTTTCAACATTGGAGAGAATAATAACGGGGATATTTTTTCCCTGATGGACTTTTCTTAATTTCCTCAGCATCGTTAAACCGTTCATACCTGGCATGATGATATCCAGCAAAATAAGGTCCGGAATCTTTTTAAGAGCTATCTCGAGTCCTTCCAGTCCACCCGAAGCTTCCAATACTTGAAAGCCTCTTTTTTGGAGCCTTTGGGAAAATATTCTTCTCAAAGGAGCTTCATCCTCTACCAGAAGAATACGTTTTTGATAGACGGCAGATAGATTTGAGGTCATAAATAGTTATAAACTAATATTATTTTAACAATTATTAAAATTAAACTCCATATACAAATGTAATCAATTACGAATGAAGAATCATGGAACATGAATTATAGAACCCTGAAAGAGTTCCTTTGAAACATGAATCAGCAAAAATTCATTTTAAACCTTTGCTACCTGCTCCTTAATTCTTATTCCTTACTGCTTCCTACTTGCCGCATTTGGTACATGACTATACTGGCAGTCTTGCCTTGTTTCTGCTAAAATAAAGATGATGAAACAGAGGAGACAAAGCATCTTAAAGGCGATTATTCGCAACTTTATTACTACAGCCAGTCCTGTGGGAAGTAAGGTGATTCAGGAAAAAGAACATTTTCATATTTCACCAGCAACGATTCGTAATGAGATGGCACTCCTGGAAAAAGAAGGATTTTTGGAACACCCTCATACTTCTGCTGGAAGAGTCCCTACAGCTCGAGGATATCGATTTTATGTAGATGAATTGGGAATAAGTGCTGCTGAGAAAAAAAAGGTGCAAACAGAGTTTTCTTTGGCACGAGATGAACACTATAATGAAAAGCTTGCGGATCAAAGAGTGTTTGATGCGATTTCTATTTTGACAAAAATTACCCCCAATATTGCTTTTGCTACTGTTCCCAGTGCGCATCAAACATTTTTTTTGGGAATCTCTAACATTTTGAGAGAGCCAGAGTTTCAAAAAAATACAGATTTGGCGAGCCAGATAGTAAAAGTACTCGAAGAAGATTTTGCAGATGCTCTGGAGAAAATGGAAGTAGGGGAAGAAATTAATTTATTTATCGGGTCAGAGAATTTTTTGGAAGACTTTGAAACGTGCTCTCTCCTGGTTTCGGAGTTTGATATTTTAGGAAAGAAGGGGAGTATCGGGATTTTAGGACCAATGAGAATGCCCTATAAAAGAAATATCATTGCACTCGAAGCAACTCGAACATTTTTGAATGAGAAATTTCTGGAAAATTAATCTTTTTTCTTATTTTGTAGCAGAAATGCCTTGTATCATAAAAAATTCTTTTTCAGTCTTCCAGAGAGGTATCTTTCTTTTTTTTGCGTTCTGCTTTCTGGGGACATCTTCTATAAGCGCTCAAGCACCTCAATCTTCACTTCCCTCTGCTGTGTACAAAAGCACATTACAGAGTTTTATTTTTTCGCATGCTCCATTTCCTGCTTCTTATTTTTTCCATCTTACTACATTCATAAAAACATCAGACAATATGTACAAGCGTCTATTATATGAGCTTGGCCGGGTTTCAGAAAGAAAAATAGAGCTTCTCCTTCCTGAAACGGAAACGGAGCTTAGCATCTGGATTTTAGGAGAAACTGCAGAAATATATACGCAATATTTTCAGCGACTTGAGGGTAAATATCCTCAACTTTCATTACATTTGACCACTTTTGCATCTGAAGATGTCTATTTTGATGAACTTCAAAAGGCATTTCAGAGAAACTCCTCGCCTGATATTTTTTTGGTAAATGAAGAATATTTTCTAAAATTCAAGAAGAATAAAAACTTACTCCCTGCACCAAATCACATTTTTTCCGTAAAAAAAATCAAAAAAGATTTTTATCCTGTATCTCTCAGATTTACTGAAGAGGAGAGTGTTTTTGCCGCTCCATTATTTGGAAATTTTGTTGTTATGCTGTCTAATTCGGCACTTCTCACTGATGATCGTATATTTGTCGCCAACAAGCCAGGAAACACATGGGCAGAACTGTTTCAAAACTTTCAAAAATATAAACAGTTCTCAGATCCAAAAAAGATTTTGCCTATTAGTTTGGGGGATGCAGAATTTTCTTCATTTACATTTGAGGTTTTTTTATCTCTTCTCCATCAATCACGTACTCAGAATTTTCATCAAAAATCAGCGCTTGATGCACTTTCATTTCTTTTGAGTTTTGCAAAAGATATTCCCTCCAGTATTCAAAAAAGAGGGGAGGAAACTGCTTTTTTAGAGGGGAAGATAGGAGTTCTCTTTGGGAATGAACGCACTGCTGCTCGTGTAAAAGAAAAACTCAGAAATAACACAAATCCTAAAACAAATGATCTCAAAGAAAGAGATTTTGAGCTGCACCTTCTGCCACAATTTAATACACAAAACGCCCAAACATACGGAACCATCTGGGGATTAGGAATATCTGAAGATACACAGCACCCAGAATTTGCATGGTCTCTCGTAGAGATACTGACGTTTTCTCCTCAAAAATCCAAAGAACACCTTCTCAGAACTGGAGAGACACCACTTTTGCTAGGAGTTGAAAATGGAATTTTTTCTCAAAGTGCCCTTACTGCTATCTCTGGTGAAGAATGGCAAAATATTGATTTTAAGGACCTTTTTACGCAAAATATACTCGCTCATTTAGAACCACCAAAAAAAGAAGAACCTCGACCTCTCGAGGATATCCTCAATAATTTTGCTGACTTTTTTTCCCAAAATAATGCCCAAGAAAGCCAATAAAGATACTTCTCAAAAAACAAAAGAGCTGGAACAAAAACTCAGTGAAGCGAAAGCAAATATATTGCGTCTCAATGCTGATTTGCAAAATATGCGCCGTAGGGGTGATGAAGATCGCTCTCGACTTGTTTTTGAGGCAGGAAGATCAATTCTGAAGCCTCTCCTTCCCACATTTGATAATTTTGATCTGGCTCTTCAGAATCTCCCGGAAGAACTGGAAAGTAATGAATGGGTGCAAGGTGTCCTTGTTCTTGAAAAACAGCTTTTTACCGAGCTCAAAAAAGAAGGATTGCAGGAAATCAATGAAACCGGCGGAGAACTCGACCCTGCGCGCCATGAGGCGGTTGTGATGGATGCAGAAGGGAAAAAGGGGACTGTGACCAAAATTTTACAAAAAGGATATCTCTTACATGGAAAAATTTTGAGACCTGCAAAAGTTGCCGTGGGAGAAAAATAATATTTTCAATAGGTTTTAGAGAGGGGAGGAGTCACTTCACTATTTATATAACTTTGCACAATGTATCTTGTGCAAAATATTTAGGAGGTGTTCATCAATTGTAGCAATACGATGATTCATATAGACATTTTACAGCCAGAGCAAATTTACGTTCGATTCAAGGCCTTCTCAGAATTCTAAATCTATGAGAAATATTTTCAATTGGTTTTTTATAAAAATATTAATATATTTTTGTAATATAATTACTCTTATGCAAATACATGAATTAGAAGTCCCGTTGGATTTTGGATCTGAGAATGAAAGAAAAACATCATCAGGGCTGTCTTCTGATGAAGTTCTTTTATGTCTTATTCAAGATTTAGGAGTTACGCTTAATAATTTAGTAAATCCTCCTTATCAGTTCTACTTAAAAATTGATCCTTCTGCTCATCCTCCTCGTGTAGAAGAAGTAAAAAATATGAGAAATATTAAAGATGAAATCCTAAGTTATAGGCAAAAATTTATTGAAGGAATTGAAAACATTTCTGATCTCAAGCATATTTTAGAATTTGCTCAAAGTATTAATTGGCTTGAAATACAACATATAAGCTTTTTAATAGATTTAATTTTAATCACACTTCCTGGAAATATGCATGATCATAATTATCCCAATTAATTTTTATTCGGTATCTTCCGGCATAGCATTACATCATATATATTGTACAAAGGATAAATATCGGTAAGCTCAAAAGGCATTCAATTTGAATAATTTCATATTATTCCGTACTGTAATAGCGTAGTACTGCTACGTTGCTACGACTAAATTTCATCCAAAGAATATGAAACATCTCTTTTTCTTCCTTTGTTTTCTGTTTTTCTTGATCGGTTGCCAACATTTGGAAACTCAAAGCCCAATAGAGTCTGCACTTATGCCAGAATCCGAATCAATTATAGAGATAGAGCCAGAGATAATTGAGGGATTTGAATCAGAGACCCCTGAGTTACCATCGGAGCAAATTGAGCCACTTGAATTAATCTCCGGAGAAGATCCAAACATTACCACTATACAAAAATATTATTCTCTCCTTTCAGAGCAAAAATTGTTAGAAGCGTACGATATGTACCAGACGAAATCCCCATCTTTTGAGGTTTACAGTGAATGGTATAAAGATACTACTGCAGCTCATCCATATAATTTTTCTCAAGTGGATCTAAATACGTATGAGTTTGTTGTCAGTATACAAGAAAACTCAGGAGAGTCTCACTATAGAGTTATTACGGAGGTTGTGCATAATAAATTCTTACAACCTATTGTTTCAGAAAGAATATTTGGTGAAATTGCATATCTAGAAAATCGTAAGGCATATGCAAAACTTGAAAATGACCTCAGCTTAGTTATGCTCGTGGAGAATGATCAAGAGGTCATTATTGAACAAGCGGACGATAATATAGTAACAGGAGGATTACGATTTTCTGATCCTCAATTTTCACCAAAAGGGAATTATTTGGTTTACACAGCATGGGGGTGGGAATACAGTGGGGGAAGAATTTATAATATTAAAAGTAATGCTGTTGTTTTGCAAAACCATTTTCCAGATCTTATGGATTTTTCTCCTGATGAAAAATTTCTCATTACTTGCGCCAGCAATGAATTCGCTGGAGAATTCTATGGACTAATATATAGCGTACCGGACTTTGAAATTATTTTTAATATTGCAACAAAACTAAGTAGTGAAGATGAATTATTCAACTCTTATTGTGAGTATAATAAAAATACATCTATTGTTCGCTATGAATTAGGCGGTCACTGGGATTGGAATGAAGAACGAGAAGAATATGGAGACTATATTAATCCAAAAAAAGTAATTGAAATTTCACTTCCTGATATAACATCTCGAGTAATTCTTAATGCGGTAACTACTGATGAATAAAATATTTGTTCAAGTATAAATTATTTATTCATTTAACTATTTTCTAGTTTTTCTTTTGGTAAAAACTTATAACTCAAGTACAAAAACGGCGTATCAATGAGCGCTACAATGACCTTGATCACATAGGTAGCGAGGGTGACTTCCCAGAAGATATCCGTGCTGATAATCCCCTCCCATGGGACAAAGGCGAAAGTCGTAAGTCCTACGGCTGTAAAGATCACGCTATCGATAAACTGCGAAATCAGAGTAGATCCATTATTACGCAGAAAGAGCCATTTTCCCCTTGTCCACTGTTTAATTTTGGCAAACATCCATACGTCAAAGCTTTGAGCAATGGCATATGCGAGGAAAGACCCAAAAAGGATGCGTGGCGTCACGCTAAAGAGTGTCTGGAGAGATCCTTGCACAAAATCCATTTCATTCACCTGAAATGCAAGCAATACCTGCGTTGTTATCACAAATACTGTCATAGAGAGAAATCCGACCCATACGGCTTTATATGCCTCTTTTTTTCCATAATGCTCAGAAAGGAGATCTGTAAGGAGGAAACTGGCTCCATAGAGTGCATTTCCTCCAGTGATAGCATATCCAAACAGATCAAATTGTTTCGTGACAAAGATATTCATTATCACCGCATACAGTCCGATGAGTACAAATACATAGGTTTTTCCATCTCGAAATGCAGCGAGATTGACTCCCAGTAAAAATAGAGTAAATCCGAGAAAAAGAAGTTCGTTCATCGGCAAGTGAATAAGTGGATCAGTAAGTCGGTGAGTAAGTAGTCAGTAGTCAGTTGTCAGTTGTCAGTTGTCAGTAATTATAAGAATCTTTCTACTTTACAAACTTTACGAACTTTAAAAACTTACAAGAGTCCTCCAAAGCTCACAACGCCTGCAGCAATAAGAAGCGCAATCGTATTGATCACTTTAATCAGAGCATTGAGAGCTGGTCCTGCGGTGTCTTTATATGGATCTCCCACGGTGTCCCCCACAACGGCAGCTTTGTGTGCTTCAGATCCTTTTCCACCATGATGACCATCTTCGATATACTTCTTAGCGTTATCCCACGTTGCTCCCCCATTTGCCATAGATATGGCCATCAAAAGTCCGGAGACGATCACTCCAATCAAAAGCCCTCCAAGTGCTTCTGCACCGAGAACAAATCCAACAAGAATTGGTGAAAGTACCGCAATAAGTGCGGGAATGATCATTTCTTTGAGTGCAGCTTTGGTCACAATATCAACACATCGCTTGTAGTCTGGGCGCGCTGTTCCTTCCATGATACCTTTGATATCTCGAAACTGTCTACGCACTTCTTCTACTACTGAATGAGCTGCTTTTCCTACGGCTTTCATTGCCACAGAAGAGAATGCATAGGGAACAAGTCCTCCCAGGAAAAGTCCAACAATAACTCGATAATCCGTCAGATCAAAAGTCGTGTGGACTCCTGTCGCATCTGTGAGCGCTTGGTTGTAATCTTGGAAGAGCACCAGTGCCGCCAGTGCTGCGGAACCAATAGCATATCCTTTGGTCACGGCTTTTGTGGTATTTCCCACTGCATCGAGTGCATCGGTCACATCACGTACTCCAGAAGGAAGTTCTGCCATTTCTGCGATCCCTCCAGCATTATCAGTAATAGGTCCATACGTATCCATAGCGATCACCATTCCTGTGGTGCTCAGCATGGAGACAGCGGCAATAGCTATTCCATACAGCCCCGCAAAACTGTAAGACGCGATGATACCACCGACAATGAGAAGAACAATCAATATCGTGCTCTCCATTCCGGCAGAAAGACCAATGATCAGATTAGTTCCCGCTCCTGTTTCAGATGCCTTGGCTACTTCTTTCACCGGTTTGTACTCCGTGGAAGTGTAGTATTCAGTAATCACAATAGTAAGCACTGTGATCACGGCTCCGACGACTGTTGTGTAAAAGAGTGACATGGCACCATGTCCGAGAAGATAATCGGTCACAAAATAAAATCCAATAAGAGAGAGTACCTGCGCCACTCCCATTCCTTTGTACAGTGCCTTCATGATCCCCTTTTTACTGTTTGTTTTTACAAAATTGATACTTATCATAGTTGCCACGACGGCCACTGCTCCCAGAGCCAGTGGATATTCAATACTCTCCCCTCCTGACACTGCTAAAATCATGGCAGCAATCAAAGTTACTGCATAGGTTTCAAAAAGATCCGCTCCCATACCCGCACAATCTCCTACGTTATCTCCCACATTATCCGCGATAGTGGCCGGATTTCTGGGGTCATCTTCTGGGATTCCCGCTTCTATTTTTCCTACCAAATCCGCTCCCACATCGGCCGCTTTGGTAAAGATACCTCCTCCGAGACGAGCAAAGAGTGAAATAAGAGAAGCTCCAAATCCAAATCCGATCAACAGATGAGGAATCTCTTCTGCGGGAATATTGAGTTCTAGATAGAGGAGATAGAGTCCGGATATTCCAAGAAGGGCAAGGCCCACGACCGCAAGACCGGTTACCGATCCTCCTCGAAAAGCGACAGAAAGTGCCTCTTTCAAGCCTTTTTTTGCCGCAGCTGCAGTCCTCACATTGGCCCGTACTGACACATGCATCCCCACATATCCGGCAATGGCCGAAAACACCGCTCCCACCAGAAATGTCCACGCAATATAGGGATCGAGTCTCCAGTACATAAAGGCAAATATAAGCAGTGCAAACACTGCTACGGTTTTGAACTGACGATTCATGTATGCCATTGCTCCTTCCTGGATAGAGGCGGCAATGTCTTGCATTTTTTCATTTCCAGCTTCGTGCTGCAATACTCGGTAGGTGTTATAGCCGGCATACAAAAGACTAGCAACCGCTACTGCAAAAGAAACAACGAGTGTGATATCCATAAAAAAAAAGTGTGATACAACAAAAAAATTCCCGCAGATTGTACGGGAATGGGGTAAATCTGAAAAGAGAAAATGGAGAAAATTCCCTTACCATAAAGATTTTAGGAAATTACTTAGCGTCCAGACCACGAGGAATCCTCACCACTCTTGCATTTATTTGTCCCCTATATGCACTACTTGCTTTATCTATCCTCTTCTGAAAAGTATCGTTCGTTTCTCCCTCTCGTCTTGTGAAAGTCATATGAGATGTTCCTTCGGCCCCAATGACAAGTGATTCATGAAAATCATGCCTGCCTTTTTGAGTAGCGGCTATCATACCTTTCGTTTTTTCTGAACTCAGCATATAAGAATGATTACTTGCAACATGTTACATATGTACTATATTTTTATTTTTATGTCAAATTTTTACTCCGTGAACACTATTTTCTTTGCGAGGTCTAACACTTCAATTCCTACTTCTCGAAGCTCCGCAATGACCGTATTTACTTTTTCACTCTCGTAATGACTTTTTCGTGCTCCCGCGATACTTAAAGGAAGTATAACTTCAGATCGCACTGTATCTGAATCCAAGGAAGTCAGGAACCTCCTGAGAGACGTAGTCGTCTCATAAACACAGGTGGTAAGAGTACATCCTCCGAGGACAAAACTTACAACCCCTTCTTTCCTTACACTGAGGATATTATTGAAGAAATTCTGGAGAAGCGAGGGAATTATTTTGAGATTTATAAACAAGAGTCTCTTCAGATGGCTTGGTAATAGCAAATTCCATATCGTTATTATGAGCTTCTGGAACACAAAGTGAAGAGAGTGGCTCATGGAGCTGACCACTTGTGAACTGTCCTTTTCTGTATTGAGATTTCACAAAAATACGATAAACCTCTGGAGGAAGAGCATTTATAAAATTTTCTAATTTTTCAAAAGATTCTTCTATGGGTTTTATATCTTTTTTGGAAAATGCTTTTCCAAATGATCCCTCAGAAGTAAAACCTTTCTGAGGATCAATAACGATGACACATGTTTGTGACGCCTGTAATCGTATCTCTTTATCGATTCCGTTTTTCATAAATTCACATTATTCATAAATCTCTTTCAAATAACACTCTTCGCAGTATACCGTCTCCGGTCTCTCTGGTGAATAAGTGGTTTGTATTGATTTGCTGCACTTGTCACAAGTCCTTGAGTAGAGCTTTCTGGGATTCCTCAGTGACATCCGCTTCTGGTGTCTTACGTCTGGATGTAAATGAGGAATCGGAAGATGTTGCTTGCGATAGAATTCAAGCTCTGCTTTCTGGATCTTGTACAGCTTCTTGGTTTCCTGACACTCTAGTGCCCAAGAAAGAATATCGTCAGGAATGTCTTTTATCTTCTCTGGAAGTTGGGCAGCTGGGATCTTTTTACTCACATCAGAAAAATCTGGTTCCTCTTCTTCTTTCCATTTCCATCCTTTCTTAAGGACTTCTTCTTTGGTGAGTGGATAGTATTCTTGCGCTACGGTTTCGTTATAGGCAAAGGGTGACAGCTCTACTGGAAAAAACTCTCCCCATTCTCCTGTTTCTCTCATATGTTCTATGATCTTTGGAACCAGTTCTTCATATTCTTCCTTGCTGTACTGTTTGTTCAAGATGCAGTATTTCTTGTGTCTCAGTCCAACGCAGCCAAAGCAGTTTTTCATTGCTGAACCCAGAAAACAATAAAAAGTATCTTTCCCACCTGACCATATATTGCACGAAAATGAAGAGTTGTAGATTCTATCTCCGCAACTGGAGAGCTCATAGCAGAGTTCAGAGTTGTATCCAGTATAATCCCAATCATAGCAATTTTTTGCTGTGTTAAGTGTTCCGCAATATTTAATATCTTCACACTGCTGTATGTCAAAACTACGTTCAATTCCTTTTGAATGAGAGACATAATCTCCACTTACGTTTTTAGAATTTCGTATTTGAGCACAAATTCTTGGAATTTCATTCCACGATTTTTGTACATCTTTTTTTATTTTTTCTCGCGAAAATTGTTCCAGTTCTTGAATTTTATGATTATATTCTTCTTTCGAGTATTGCGTATTCAGGAAAATATGTTTTTTATTTCTCAAGCCCGCTGATCCAAAACAGTCATGGCAACTATGGCAGTCAAATAAAAATTTAGAATTTGAACAATTCTCACATAACTGAGAATATGAAGTGTTATAAGAATTATGTACGTCTACGCATTCATAGCAGAGTTCTGAATGAGAGCATTTGAGGCAATCAATAACATCTTTGCATTGGATGCAATCAGAACTATAGAGAAGATTTTCTGAATAATCAGAATTATAGGAAAGATAAGCATTTCTTGAATATCCACAATAATTTACATACTCTGCATTTTCACATCCGAGCGCGCATAATCCCAAAAGAGGAGTTTTTCTTAAAAGATTTGAAAATTGTTCAAAAAAACCACATGAAAAATCAAATTCTTGACCATAATCAAGTGCATTCCACTGATCGCTCCACCAAGCATTTGGATGCAAAATATTATACTTTTTGTCGGGAGAATAAATAGAAATCATTTCTTTGTCCTCTCGGGACTGTTTTCTTCTGTACAAATTTCTTTCATTTCGAAATGCCATTCTTCTCAGCTGCCTACATTTGGGACAATGTGTTGGCTCAGGAATTTGATATTTTTTCCCAGAAAAAATAGGTGAAACGCTGTCATAAAACTTTAAATCTTTATCTGTGATTTTAAACTCGGCCGAGCAGTGGACGCAGGTTTTGTTCATTCAAAAACATTATTCAGCTATCCAACTTCCATCAGAAGAAGAATTATTTTCTTCAGAAGATTCTTCTGCAGATACGCCAGTGACGACCCATACGCCTCTCGCCTGATACTTGGAGTGATATGCTTCCCAGTTGTCTTTAGGAGCAAGTCCCTCATTTGGCACTTCCTGTTCAGGCTCATCCGAAGGAGTTTCTTCTTCTAAGAACACAATTTCTACAGATTTTTCCTGATCAGAAGATATTTGCTCTTCTTCTTGATATTGAACTTTTCGATACCAAGAGCTGCTGAGTCCTGGATGGTATCCAGACAACTGCTGACTCGTTCCTACAGGAATGTCATTAGAAGTGGTGTGTTTTGGTGCCGGTGCACTCACATATCCCCATGTATATGGCCCCATGAGGCTCACTTGTCTCTCATCTTTGGTGCCATAATAGTGAAAATACAATTCCTCTCCTTTCGCCTGAGTTTGAATAAGAATTGCTCCTGGCGTGTCATTCATGAATTTAAAATCTGCAGATCCTGGGTAAATAGTGGCATCGCTTCCGACAGGATGATAATACACGACTGAGTATGAATGATTTTTTCTTTCTACAATAGGAAAACCGGCAAGCATTGCCCCTCTATATGTGGTAGAAGACACTTGGCAGAGCCCTCCACCATATTCTGGAATAGTTTTTGGACCCACGATTACCAATTCTTTGAGATATCCAGTAGATCCATCTACTCTTCCGAGATGCTGATTAAATGAAAACTCCTGTCCTTGCTCAATGAGAAGTCCGTTAAATCTGTTTGCCCCTACTCCAATGTTGTGCACCCTGTTTCGAGGGGACCCAGTAAAATCACTTCTTCCTACGGAAAGGAGGCTTGTAATCCCTTTCTCTCTGAGTTCTTCGTCCAATACTGTCACTACTGGATCTGTTTTTATCACGGCCAAGTGTACTTGCGGAACCCCATTATAAATAGCTTCAGCAATAAGTTTGGTAGAGGCTTCTATATCGAGTTCTTCTCCAAAGTCTGCATATCCATCAAAAGCGATGTTTCCATGTTCGTCTCGAGAGATGGTAACATTGCTGGCAGCTCTTCCAATCTTTGGACTGACTTTTTTTTGAAGAAAATTGGAGATTTCTTCTCCATTTACCTCCCATTCATCGAATATTTCTGACTCATTTATTTCACTTTGCTCTGATTCATCATCAGAGCAAAAAAATGGATTCTCTCCTGAGAGAGAAATTGTCTGAGGAGAAATCACTTTTTTCTGTTGAAAAAAGTGATCCGAAGGAGCGGATCTGAGGGGTAGGACAAAGTGATAATATTCATGCTTGAGGGTGATGTTAATTTTCCATTCACTTGGCACAGCAGCAAAAGAATCGCTCGCTCCAAGGAAAAAAAAGAGGGAAAAAAGAGCCGTGATAGAAAACAAAAATCGTCTCAGCATATTTTTTTGAAGTTTTACCGTTTACATTGTGACGGTTTTTATACCTTTTCTTCAAGTATTTTCTAAAAAACTTGTGGTTTTTGCACGATTTTCTTGTCTTTTTGATAGAGTTTTGGCAACAATAGAGAAAGATCTTCTTTGTTTCCTCTGTACAGCATATGATCCAAAATTTGATCGGAAGACATGAGGCGGCCGAAATCCTTGAAGTATCGACTCGCACCCTTGATCGGTATGTAAAGGGGAAAAAACTGAACTCTGTACGAAAAAAAGGGCGCATATTTTTTCGCATGGGGGATGTTCAAGCTTTTCAGAAATCGCGTAACGCTCATAATCTTCATGTACTGCCTGCAACATCAGATGAAGAAATCTATGAGTCTCCTCAAAAATATAAAATTCTTTTGAAAGAAACAAAAAAAGAACTCGAGAAGAAGGATGTGCTCCTTATGCAACTTCATCAAAAGTTAGGATTTTTAGAGTCAGAGCTCAGGCATTCAGTTCCTCTTCTTGAATCTCGTAATGCTCAAAAGGATTTGCAGTCAATTCTTGGAGAGCAAGAAGATGAGATACAACATTTACAAAGCAAAGTTCACTCTTTACAGGTAAGAAAATTTCTCTTTTTTGTTATTTTTCTTGCCTTTCTTATTGGAACAATATTCTTCTTTCTTCTACAATCGGGTGTATAAACTCTCTTTTTTCTTCCTTATGAATATACTCATTGTTACCGCTCATCCAAGCTCCAAAGGCTTTACTCATCGCATTGCAAATATATATAGAAAAGGCGCTGAAGAATCGGGGAAGAATGTGGAAGTTATAGATCTCTATGCACCTGAAAATCGGCAAGATTTTCTGGAATTTGAAGATGTGAGAAATTGGCCAGATGATCCGGTTCGTACCAAAATGCAGGAGAAAATCACTTGGGCTGATGAAATTGTGATTGTGCATCCTCTGTGGTGGTTTGATGCTCCTGCAATTCTCAAAAACTGGGTAGATATGAACTTTACCTCTGGATTTGCATATCGATACACAAAAGACAGTAAATTTCTCCCCCGCCAACTCCTCAAGGGAAAAATTGCCCGTATTTTTATCACTGCTGATGGCCCCAGTTGGTTTTATAGTGTTTGCAAGCCATTTAAAACGAGTTGGAATTTGGGACGATTAGGATTTTGTGGCCTCAAGCTCATATCATTTAGGCTTCTTTCTTTTAAACGCAAACGAACTCCAGAATATCTTGAGAAGTGGCTGGAAGGTGTGTACGAAATGAGTAAGAAAAAATACTAATTTTCATTTCCCTTCAAATCTTCTAACGTTTGCGCTTCCCTGAGAATTTTGAGGGCGGTCTCCATTTGTGGATCAAGATCATTTTCAAAGTCTTCTGGAGTTCGTTCTATAACAATATCTGGAGTAATACCAACTTCAGAAATATCTCTTCCTTCAGGAGTGAGCCATTTGGCAACAGTAAGTCTGACATTTGAACCATCTGAGAGTGGAATAATTTCCTGCACTGTGCCTTTCCCAAAACTCTGCTCCCCCACTACAAGAGCTCTCTCATGATCCTGTAAGGCTCCAGCGACAATCTCTGCAGCGCTTGCACTCCCCTTATTAATGAGCACTACCAAAGGAAGATCCGTAAGAGCTTTGCCGTCATATACATATTTGTTTACGACACTTGGAGCCCTTTCTTTTTGCACTACAACTTTTCCTTCTTTGACAAATATAGAAACCAGCGCAATGGCTGTTTCCAAATATCCACCTGGGTTAAATCTGAGATCGAGGACTACTCCTTTTGGATTTTTGGTGATGAGATCACGAACATGTTTTTCAAACTCTTTTTCAGTACGGTCTCCAAATTGATTTACCTCTAGCACAGCAATGTCATCATTCATTTCAAGGCTCACACTTTCTACAATGATCTTCTGACGGACAATTTCTACCACTATGGGATCTGGGACATTACGCCTGAGGAGCGTGAGTGAAACAGAGGTCCCTCGGGGTCCTCTTATTTTTTTAACCACCTCTCCCAAGCTTTTGTTGGTGATATCTTCATCATTTACCTGAATAATCACATCTTCTGGCAAGATCCCTCCTTTACTAGCTGGTGAGTTTTTAAGAGGTGAAACAACTGTTACAAATCCATTTTTCATGGTGAGTTCTGCCCCTACTCCCTCTAGCTCCCCTGCAAGATCATCATTAAAGTCTTTACTTTCTTCCGCCGTAAGGTATGTAGAGTAAGGATCTCCAACGCTAAAGACAACACCTTTGATAGCTCCCTCTGCCATTTTGAGAAAATCTATTTTCTCTGGTTCTACATATTTTTCTTCGAGTACCCCTATCGTTTCCCACAGGATGTCTAAATCCAATTTCTTAAGACTTTGTACTAATCGTTCTGTTTTTTTGAGGGAAGCTTTAAATTTTTCTATATTTTCATCTTCAGATCGCTCTGCATGTTCTTCCCAACTCTCTAAAGCCATTTGGAAACTTTTGAGATCTATCTCTTCTGCCGTATTATGGATGCTCTTATCCGGACGAGAAGAAAGAGAAGGCCCTTTTGAAGCTTTTTGATATTCAGATGCAAAAGAAAATCCCAAAATAAACGTGAGGACTGGGAGCAAAATAAATCCAAAAAATTTCTGAGGAGTATTCATGTGGATACAGTTAATGTTCAAAACACAATCTCGCGCATTTTGACGATTTTCTTTCTCAGTGTCTAGGCAAGAGGAATATCTATTGTACTTATGGGTTTGAAACCTATAGAGAGTTCAATTGTTGGTTTTTATATGAAAAAACTGGTTTTTCTCGAAATTCGTTGGAAAAAACTTGTATACAACAGGTCTGAAAAATGGCTTTAATAAGACTCATTACGAACGCGTCTGACATACTTGATTTTTTGCATTTTTCGCTCTAGAATTCCCGCAGTTTTACTCTTTTATCCCTTTTTTTATGACGAAGCAAGATCTTATTGCTCACATGGCCAGCAAGTCTGGTATCACAAAGCGTGCTGCTGGCGATGCACTTGGCGCACTCCTCGATGGTATTACCGGTTCCCTCAAAAGAGGCACCAATGTTACTCTTACTGGTTTTGGAACTTTTAAAGTTTCACATCGTGCCGCCCGACAAGGTGTCAACCCACGAAACCCAAGTCAGAAAATTAGTATCCCTGCTATGAAACTTCCTACATTCAAGGCAGGAAAGGGTCTTAAAGATGCTGTTCGCAACACATAAGACTTCTATCTCTTAAGAAATATAAAAGGGTTCTCTTCTGTTCAAGAGGACCTTTTTTGTGTATTTTTTTCTTCGCTGTTTTGAATTCAATGCGCAAAAAAAATGCCATACTCATAGATGTACTTCCAGATGAAGTGACTTCTTCTCTCAAAAAGATCCGCCTTGAAGAATTCATGCACTTAATTCGCACATTGGGAGGCATCCACAGATCTCAAATACTTCAACTTCCTCCACGAATCAACTATGGTACGTATCTTGGTACAAGTACAATTGACGGGTTGATTCAATCAGCAGAAAAACAAAAAATAGATCTCATTATTTTGAATAATATTCTGAAACCTCAGCAAATATTCCGACTTACTGAAATTTTTGAAGAGCAAGGGGTTGTTGTCTGGGATCGCATGGACCTTATTCTGCAAATCTTTTCTGACCACGCGGGAAGTGCAGAAGCAAAGCTCCAGATTGATCTCGCAAAAATTCGACATATGGGTCCTCGCATATTTGGAATGGGCATGGAGCTTTCGAGGCAAGGAGGAGGTATCGGTACGAGTGGAATTGGAGAAACGAATATTGAAATCATGAAAAGGCATCTCAGGCGCCAAGAGAGAAAAATTGTCGAAAAATTAAAAAAAGTGGAAAAAACAAAAGATCTCCAACGAACAAGGCGGCAACGGCAAAATTTTAAGACTGTGTCTCTGGTAGGATATACGAACGCTGGGAAATCAAGTCTTATGAAAATTTTGACGAAAAAAGCAAATGTAAAAGTTCATAATGCTCTCTTTGTCACCTTGGATACAAAAGTCGGAAAACTCTATCTCCCTGACGCACAAAAAAATGTGTTGGTTTCTGATACTATTGGCTTTATTGCCGATCTCCCGCCACGCCTTATTGCCGCTTTTACCTCTACCCTTTCAGAAACCATCCATTCTGATCTCTTGCTTCATGTAATAGATGTTTCGGATCCAGAAAGGAAAAAGAAAATTGCAGTGGTGGACTATATTTTGGGAAATCTGGGAATTGGTAATAAAAAGCAAATATTGGTGTTTAATAAAACTGATGTTGCCGGTAAAAGATTTGGCAAGATCAAACTCGCCAAAAAATACAAAGATCGCAATCCAGTCTTTATTTCCGCAGAGAAAAAAGTGAACCTGGATACACTAAAAAAGCAAATTGCAAAAGCACTCTTTTGAGTATCATTCTCTAAAATTCAAGCTTCTTATTTTGTTCCATCAGAGTCACGATTCTGGTTATTCGTTTTTCACGTGTCTCTGCTCTTTTGGCACCCAGTAGCCAGCGTAAATACGTCTTCTTGTATGAAGGCGCCAGATTTTTAAAGTTTTCTTCTGCTTTTTTATTTTCTGCGAGAGCTCTCTCTAATTCTGGAGGAGGAGATGGGTTTTTGGGAATACCGTGATCATGTGTTGGTTTTTTGAGTCCTTCTTTATATCTCCTCAGTCCCTCAGGTGCCATTCTCTTTTCTCGTATAAGCTCTTTGGCATACTTCAAAGTATTTTCACTCCATCGACTGCTATCTGTTCTTCTGACAAAATATCTCCCATATCGCTCATCATCCAACCTCTTGATAGTGGTATCAATCCATCCGAAACAAATTGCCTCTTCAAGAGATTCTCGATGTGTAATTGATGGTTTGCCCGTGTGTTTTTTATAACTCACTAAAAAAACTTTTGCTTCCTTTTTATGGTTTTTTTCGAGCCACTGCCTCCATTCTTCTCGTGTTGAGATATGGATCATGTTTTTTATTTCTTTCATCTTTACAAAGAATTAAACCATTAGAGCATCTTTACAAACTCATCAAACAAATATTCACTATCTTCCGGGCCTGGACAGGCTTCTGGGTGAAACTGCACGGAGAATGCCGGAAGTGATTTGTGCTTGATGCCTTCGCAAGTGCCATCATTCAGATTTTCCCAGGAAACCTTCCAATCTTTTGGAAGATTCTTGCTGTCTACTACATATCCATGGTTTTGACTCGTGACTACACATCTGCCAGTTTTGACTTCTCTGCAAGGTTGGTTGACCCCTCGATGCCCATATTTCATTTTTTTAGTTTTGGCTCCAATGGCATGTGCCAGGAGTTGATTGCCAAAACAGATTCCAAAAAATGGAATTTTCTGATCGAGAATATACTGGATGTTAGCATTGCTCACTTTGGAGATTACATCTGGATCTCCGGGTCCGTTGGAATAAAACACACCATCGTATGATTCTTTGAGGTTTTGGATATCATAGTCCCATGGGAGGCGTATCACTCTCACTCCCCTTCTCAGGAAACATCGAAGGGTGTTGTTTTTAATCCCCATATCATAGACCACTACTGTTTTTCCTTTTGAACGTTCTGGTGTGTATATCTTCTTCTGCGAGCAACTAACCTCCGCCACCAAGTTCTGGGTATTGGGATCGGTAATATGAGCAAATGGCTTCCGCTTTTCTCCTGCAGGAATGATTTGTCCCAGCTGAGATCCTTTTTCTCTCAGGTGCTCAGTGAGCGCTCTTGTATCTATGCCAGAAACGCCAGGGATCCCTTTTTCTTCCAGCCAGTCGGAAAGTGATTTTTTTCCTTTCCAATGTGAGAAGCTGAGTGAATCTTCTGAGACCAAAACTCCTCTCACATGAACATCTCCTTCAAAGTTTCGGGAAACATGATTGTCTTGGGTTCTTTCATCTGGAATTCCATAATTGCCAATCATCGGATAGGTAAAGGTCAAAATTTGACCACGAAAACTGGGATCTGTAAGCGACTGTTCATATCCCATCATTCCGGTGCTAAAAACCACTTCTCCATCGGCAGAACGCTTTGCTCCAAACATTTCTCCCTGAAATTCAGTTCCGTCTTGTAAAATGAGCCGAGCTTCCTGTTTTGATTGCATCGGGAAGATTGTAGAGAAAGAATCCTATAATGAGCAAGAAAAATTTTTGAAAAAACGATAATACTTGACTCGCATATATTAGCACTCTACAATTATGAGTGCTAATATAATCCTTATTTATATTCCTCAATACAAACAAAAAAGTGCAAGAGGATATGTGTATCAAGCTAGTTTCTTCCTTCTGTTTGCTTCCAAAATCTGATAAAATAAAAAGAACATTTTGTTCATTATAATACAATCTTGAAATTTATAATCTATAATCTTCTCTCATGCCAGGTCCCTTTGAAAAAATGACACCAGATGCAAAAAATGCACTCGAAAAAGCAGAGCAGGAATCCCTGCAGATGAACTCATCATATATTGGAACAGAACACTTGCTCCTCGGGATTTTGAGCACTCCTCAAAGCTTGGCAAGTGCTCTCTTGCAAAATATGGGGATTACCGAAGAAAATGTTCGCATTATCCTCCCTTCCTGCCCTCCAGAACCGCATGACCCTAATCTTAAAAACGCGCTTTCTCATATTCTCAAAGAAGTCATTGAAGAATCTTTTAAAATTGCCTTTTCTCAGAAACACAACTTTGTGGGAACTGAGCATTTGCTTTTTGCCCTCCTCAAACACAAAAAAAATGCTGCCGCAAGAATTTTGAAAAAAATGAATGTTTCTTTTTCTGAAATTCAGAAACAAATTCGAGATTTGTTTGTACAAATGTCCCATTCTCCAAAAGGGAGAATGCCCGCTCATTCTTTGGAAGACTTTCTTCAGGGATTGACCGGAGCACTTGTCAATTTGCAAAAAAACACTGACTTCCGAGATGCATTTAAACATAAGAAGCCCAAAGGGATATCTTCTTCTCAGCCTGGATCAGAGGAAGAAGAAAGTACTACACCTGCTCTTGATTATTTTTCTATCGATCTCAACGAAGAAGCTCGTAACGGAAAAATAGATTCTATCATCGGACGGAATCAGGAAATAGAGCGTGTCATACATATTCTCAACAGAAAAACCAAGAACAATCCCGTTCTCATTGGAGAACCGGGTGTCGGAAAGACAGCCATTATAGAAGGACTCGCAAAAGCAATTGTCAAAGGGAATGTTCCCGACTCTCTCCTGCAAAAACGAGTTCTTATTTTAGATATGAGCGCCTTGATTGCGGGAACCAAATACAGGGGTGAATTTGAGGAACGTATCAAAGAAGTAGTAGATGAAGCTATTGGAAGTGAGGGACAAGTCATTATGTTTATAGACGAACTGCATACAGTCGTCGGAGCCGGTAGTGCGGAAGGGTCCTTGGATGCGGCAAATATTTTGAAACCAGCTCTTGCCCGGGGGAAAATACAACTCATTGGCGCTACTACCTATGATGAATATCGTAAACAAATAGAGAAAGATAAAGCTCTTGAACGTCGATTTCAACCTGTGTACGTAGAGGAACCATCCGAAGAAGAAGCCGTGCAAATTCTCAAGGGTATCCGTCCTTATTTTGAAAAATATCATCATCTCAAAATTTCTGATGAGGCGATTGAAGAATCTGTCAAACTTTCAAAACGGTTTTTGACAGATCGTTTTCTCCCAGACAAAGCTATTGATCTCATGGATGAAGCCGCCGCAAAAAGAGGCGGAAAAAGTCAGCAGAAAACGAAAGAAATTGGAAAACTCATGGAGCGAGTCCAACGTATTATGAAAAAGAAGGAAGAACATGTAAAAAATCAAAATTTTGAAAAAGCTTTAGATCTCAAGCACGAGCAAGAAAAGCTTGAAAGTGATATTGAAAAGAAAAAACAAGACGCATTGCAAAAAGCAAATAAAGCGATTCGCATTGTCATTACAGAAAACGATATTGCAGATATTATTTCTCAAATCACTGGAGTTCCTACTGCCAAGCTCCTCAAGGACGAAGCTCGTAAACTTCTAGACCTCGAAAAACTTCTTGGTAAAAAAATAATTGGTCAAAAGTCAGCTCTTAACGAAATCAGTAAATCTATTCGCAGATCTCGCGTTGGAATAGGAGAGGTGAATCGCCCTATTGGATCATTTCTTTTCTTAGGTCCCACAGGAGTTGGAAAGACAGAGCTTGTTCGAGTTTTGGCCGAAGAATTCTTTGCCAAAAAAGATGCTCTGATCAAGATAGATATGTCTGAGTTTATGGAACGACACAGTGTTTCTCGTCTTACAGGATCCGCTCCTGGATATGTGGGATATGAAGAAGGAGGGCAGCTTACTGAGTCGGTTCGCAGAAAACCATATAGCGTAATCCTTTTTGATGAGATAGAAAAAGCTCATCCAGAGTTTCAAAATATTCTTCTCCAAATTATGGAAGAAGGATGTCTCACTGATGGAAAAGGGAAAAAAGTAGATTTCAGAAATACAGTACTTGTGATGACTTCTAATATTGGTGGTGATGTGCTCACCAATGAAGCCGTTAAAATCGGATTTTCTACTCATGGAGATGATCTCAAAAAAGCAGAACATGATTTTGCTGAAAAAAGTGAGATCGTTATGGATCAGGTCAAAAAACATTTTAGACCTGAATTTTTGGGAAGATTGGACAGAGTTTTAGTGTTTAATCCTCTCTCTCAAAAGCACATCAAACGTATTGTGAAACTTCAAATTGAAGAATTTGAAGAAAGGTTAAAAGGACGAGAGCTCAAGCTGAATATTTCTCCTTCAGTTATCGACTATCTCGCAAAAAAATCATTTGACCAAAAAAGTGGTGCTCGTAAAGTGCACAAAATCATTCGAGAGGAAATTGAAGATCTTATTACTCAAAACCTTCTTTCTGGAAATATTTCGGAAGGTGATACGATTAAGATCGTGAGAGGGAAAAAAAGCGAAAAACTCGAAATCGTAGGAGATCGCACACATCCTGTTTCAAAGTCAAAAAAGAATCTTGCAAAAGCGGGACAGGCTCGATGATCATTGATTTGTAATCTTTGTTTCAAAACAAAAAAAAATTGAATTGGTATTCAAATAAAAAATCTCTACAATATTTTTCGAGTTTATTCTCAAAACTTTGTACATCACAAAGTGATTCCCTTCGGGGCTTTTCAATTCTTTCATTTCTTTTATGGCAACTGCATTTACCGATGACACTTTTCAAAGCGAAGTATTAGAGTCTGAAATTCCCGTATTGGTGGATTTTTGGGCAACGTGGTGTGGACCATGCCAAATGATGAGTCCCATTGTAGAAGAATTGGCAAAAGAATATGAAGGGAAGATGAAAATCGGAAAATTGGACGTAGAAGAAAATCCTCAAACAGCAGAGAAATACCAGATCATGAGCATTCCTGCGTTGAAAATTTTTAAGAATGGCGAAGTAGTGGAAGACATGGTGGGTGCCATGGGTGCTGATAAACTGAAGGAAAAAATTGAAGCGAATCTATGAAGCAAGAATAGATTCACATTCTTTTCCTGTCTCTTAGTGAAAGAGGATCTTTATGTTGTCATGCCTTCTGATCAATCGCTTCATTCGAAAGTCGATCGGCAACTGTGTTCTGTTCTCGGGGAATGTGAGTAAACGTAACATGCTTGAATTCTAAAACAAGAATCTTTGCTCTTTCATAAAGAGGTCTCAGATCTTGATTTTTGACTTTATACTCCCCTTTCATTTGTTTCACCACGAGTTCTGAATCGAGAAAACAGTCTACATTTTTTGCTTCAAATTCTTTCGCTTTTTGAAGACCAAGGAGCAATGCATTCCATTCGGACACATTGTTGGTCATGGTGCCCAGATATTTTTTCCCATGGAAAAGATCTCCTCCATCAGCATCTTGAATGAGAAACCCTGCACCTGCTTCTCCAGGATTTCCTCGAGAAGCGCCGTCAGTAAATACCCTAAGGTTCATACTTTTTTATTCTACTCCATATATCAGCATCTTCTTTTTTTCTTCTACCTTCCCTCGTACGAGGATTCCTACAAGGCTTCTGGTAACTGTAATAGCTGTGAGCATAGAAATCACGATTCCCATGGCAAGTGCTACGGCAAATCCTTTGATGACTGCTGATCCAAAAATCCAGAGGATAAGACACGTAATGAGAGAAGATACATTTGAATCACGAATGGAACTCCAGGCACGCTCAAATCCTGTTTGAGAGGCCGCTGAAAAATTCTTTCCTTTTCGCAGTTCTTCTTTCACTCGTTCGAAAATAAGAATATTGGCATCCACTGCCATTCCAATAGAAAGTACTATTCCCGCGACTCCTGCAAGAGTAAGTACAATAGGGCTAAATGACACAAACGTAATAGTCATGCCAAGAATCATAGCAATTATTAGTGAAATAAGATCATTTCTTTCGAGTGAAGAAAATGATTTCATGCTCATCGCAAAGACCAGTATTCCCAAAAGAGAGGCGAATCCAAAAGAAAGATCTGCTTGTAAGAGGAATACAATAGCAATAGCATAAAATGTAAGAGCCAAAACTGCTATGAATCCCAGGAATCTATAAAAAAATATCATCCAGAGAGAAAGGATACCAAGCCCCATCAAGCCTGCCAGAAGCGATTTTTGGAGTGAATCTTTCCCGAGAGCCGCTCCAATACGAAATTGTCCTTTTTCTTGAAATGGTGCCGGTGTCGATCCTCCATTGAGCTCCCGTGCCAATACAACAGCCTGTTCCTGAGCTTGTTGATAGTTTTGAGATCCCAAGGTGATTACTGCAGACCCTCCACTAATCTTTTGTTGTACAGTAGGCGCAGAAACAAGAACTCCTCCCACAAAAATAGCAATCGGCTTCCCAATACTTGCTTCCGTGAGTTCTTCAAACATTTTTGCTCCTTCGTTGTTAAAAAGAATCTCTACAAGTGGTGCTCCTGTATTAGGATCTTGGCTCACTCGTGCTCTTTTGAATTGTGCTCCTCCCAAATCTGTATCAGCCCACCCTCCTGGAGCGATGCTATACACAATTTCTGAGAGACTCATATTCTGCTCTTCAGTCGTGGTGATAACCGGTTCAAGGCGAGCTCTCGCCGCATCGATTGCTTCTTTCGCATTTGGAGTATCCTTGGCGACGTACACTCCAGAAACAGAAGTCGCGACCTCTCCTTCTGCTTTTGGGAGAATTTCAAAAAATGCATACTCCGTCTCTGATTCCAGTACTTCAGATCTCTCTCCTTCATCCAGCGCTAACAGGAGGTCTTGAAACTCTTCGGGAATATCCAAAAGCTTTTCTGCCTCTTCATTTTTTTCAGAAACATCTGATTGCACCGTGCTAAATTCTTCTCCGGGTTCCGTATTTTCTCGTTCTTTGAGCTCTTTTATTCCCACTTTTACAAAAACGAACTCCTGCACCTGCACAATTTCATATTGTCCTGAAGCGCCAGGAGCAATGGTATTACTGGTTCTTTCAATCAGGCGAGGTATCAATGTGCCTTCTTTTGTATTCCATATCTCGCGGGCAATGGGTTCATCAAATGCTGCATCAAGGCTGTCTCTCCAAAATTCCCGATCCTCATTAAACCGAATATCATTCCCGTTCTGCTCTTCATTGGCCTTTTCTTCAAAATTTTCAACACTCAGCTCTGAAAGCAACACCTCTGCCTGACCCTTGAGTACGGCTACTTCTTCTTCAGAAACTTCTGCATTTTGTGTCTTGAATTTTAAATCAATGATTTGCTGCAATCTCCGGAGTGTCTCTTCGTTGTCCAAATCATCAGTAATTTCTACAATCACATGTTTTTCTTCATTAAACTCTGCCGGATAGATATTGAGCTCTCTGGTTCCCTGAGGATCAATGCGCCCTCTGAGGACTTGTCCAATAGATTCCACTACTTTATCCGGATCACGATCATTCTCTGGATCATCATCTGCATTTCGCTTTTCTACTTCTGAAAGATCCACTTGATAATCAATTTGTCGTCCGCCCACAAGGTCCAGTCCAAAACTTACTTTTTTGGCCAAAAGATTTTCTCTCATCCCTTCAAATGGAAGATTCTGTTTCCAACTCTGGGGCATAATAAAAATCCCCATAAAGACTACTGCTAGGAAAAGAATAATCACTTTCGGAGATCTGTAATCAAAAAACTTCATAGTCTGGGAACACAAAAAAAAATCTGCCAAATTGTGGCAGAAGTCCTTTAAAGATTCAAGAAAAAGTACTTCAATCCTTCCTGTCAAATATTTGATCTCTCAAGAGAGTAAGTTTTTTTTCATAGTCACCAACGAGACTATTGTATGAGTCATGTACGACTTCAAGAGCGTCAATATCGGATAACTCTGTTTGCTTTAAACACTCTAGAAATTCTTGAAATCCTTCTCGGGTAACATCTTGAGTTTCTTCAAGATCTGTTTCTTTAAGAACCCCTTTAAGGCGCTCAATCGCTTCTTTTTTAAGAGTTTGAACTTTATCAGAATTCTCTTGTTCCAATGCGTTCTTTATCGGTACATACACATTGCCCCAATGATGCCGAAGGCGATCTCGTATAGTGTTAGGCACTTGTGACTTATAAATTATAAAAAAGTTTTTGACTCATTTTCCACTAAATGAAGGCTTAAGCTTCTTCTTTTTGCTTCAACAGTTCTTCCGGATCAGTAGTGATAATTTTATCCTCCGTATAACTCGCAATCACCTGAAGAGCCACATGTTTGAGTCCAGCAAAGAAAATCCCCTGTCCTATTCCAGAGTTCAGGAGCAAATATTTTTCACCTTCGGTGAGGTTAAACACCTTGGTGAGTGCTTCAGCAGCGGTTGGTGACTGCTTAAGGAGGAGTTGCATTGAGGAGTTCGTAATAATTGGTTTCCCAAAATCACTATTGAGGAAATCCTCCACATCCTGCGTGATGGTCGTAACACCGAGATAGTACTTTCGTGCTCGTTTCACCAGTCCGTAGAGAAATCTCGCAGAATCTTCATATTGCATCAGGATCCATGCCTCATCTACGACCAAAAGTCTCTTTTTGAGAGATGAGCGTACTCTATTCCAAATAAAATTGAGAATAATGTATGTTGCAATAGGTCTCAGTGCTTCTTCTAAGTCACGAATTTGAAAGACAACAAGTCCTCCGGAAAGATCAATGTTAGTGGACTGATTAAAAATACCCGAAAATGTTCCTGTGGTAAATTTCTGGAGACGTTCTTTCAGGCTTTCTGCTCCCTTCATAGTGCCGAGTACTTCTGCCAAATCCTGCATGGTGGGCGGCTCCATATCTCCCGGATCTTCAGTTTCCAGAGTAATTCCCTTGAGAGCGTAGGTGTCGATCATCGCTTTGTCCATAATCCCCTCCTCTGTCGGCGTCAGCTTCCCGAGCATGAGATTAAACAACCCATGAAGAGTAATGATATTGGCACGGAGCAGATCACCCGGCTTGGTGACGTGGTCTTCAATAGGAATAGGAAGATCAAATGGGTTGATACGTCGTTCAGAATTGAGCGATACCTTAAGAATTTTTCCTCCCACTGTTTCACAGAGTGTTTCATATTCATTTTCCGGATCAATTACAATCACGTCTGTTCCCATCATAAGTGAACGAAGGATTTCAAGTTTTACTGCATATGATTTACCCGCACCAGATTTGGCAAAAATAACTGAGTTGGCATTTTCGAGTGAGAAACGATCAAAAATAACCAGAGAATCATTATGGCGATTGAGTCCATAGAGAATCCCTTCGTTCGAAGTGAGTTCTGAACTGGTAAATGGAAAACTCGTGGAAAGAGGTGAGGTATTCATATTACGCAGCACTTCCACTTCATCAGTACAGGTCGGAAGGCATGAGTTGAATCCGTGTTCTTGCTGAAGGTTTGCACTTTTTGTGAGAATAAGTTTTCCTCCCAAAATGGATTCCAGCTGTGTTTGTGTTTTTTTGAGTTTTTCTAAATCAGAAGAATAGATCGTAAAATACAACGCAAAGTGAAAGAATTTTTCCTGACCGCGCTGGAGTTTGTCACGGAGTTCTTCTGCATCCTGCAGTGAAGCTTCAAGTGCCGGATCACGCACCATGCCCCTTTCCTGATTCAAATGCATGGTCGACTGCATTTGTGCCACTTTATTCCGAAGCGTTTTCATGATTTCTGCCGAATTACTTGGATAGACAAACAGAGAAACATCAAGTGTTGTGTCCAAATTAATAACGGGAGAAAGCCAGTTCGCATCTATATATCGTGGATACGAATATACAAAAAAACTCCGTGCATATACATTTCCAATTTTGACATGATCAAAATTTACCTCCATTGCACTTGGAGCAATGAGATCTTTGATCGTCGTCATGCCTTCTCGATACATTTTTTCTGCTTCTTTAATACGACGCTCTTCTTCTTTTGTAAGTCCTTTGGAGTGCTTTTTTCCAGCAGATTCAATAGTTTTGGCTTCTTGTTGTGCCACTTTTTCTGCACGAGTCTTCTTTCCTAAAAGTCGTGCAAAAAATCCTCGTTTTTCTGGTATTTCTTCCAAAATCAGTGGCTCTCCCTGAGGTATTGCTGTCGGAGTTTGGTTTGAGGGTGCTTGGGCTGGAGGAACCTCTGATGCTATTACAGGCTCTGTAGCACCCTGAGAAGCAGGATTTTGCGGCATATTTTCAGGCATTGGTTGGACAGGTACTTGGTCTGGCATTTGATATGTGTTTTGAAAAACAAACATTTCCCATTATTCTCTCATAAATAAGCGAAAAAATCAATTTAAAAAACATACTAAGGAGTACTTTTATCAGCAGATATTTGACAAATATACTAATTATTGGTAAAAATAGGCTCTATGAGCTTTTTCTGGGATCCAATGAGTTTCGAAAAAATATGTTTTATTCAAGGCTGTTACAACTCAGATTTTCATTTGGATCAAGATGAAATTGTTGTGTGTAATTTTCCTCAAATACTCATTGTTGCAGGGGCAACAAGAGGTGAGTTACGTGAACTTCTTCCTATTGATGCTGCTACCATTTGGGATGAGAGAGACATTTCCAGTTTTACTTTTAGCATTCCAGAATCAGATCGGTCAAAACTCTACTTCCCAAAAAACAAAGATATGATTCCTGAAAAAGATGGCATTTTTGTTTCTGGAGATGACACAGGTATTAAAATCAAATTCTCACTTCCAAAAAATGGAGAGGACCTTCTGGATTTTGCTCAAAAAGTTATACGACATTCGATATCGGTACGCACTCACTACGTTCTTCACTCTGGAGGGGATGTGGTGCCGGTAGCTACTCTTGATGGATAAACTTCATATGAAGTAGATACAAACGCATGAGAAGTGGAATCAAAAAACTGTGAGTGCATATGTCCTGAGTTTCTTTCGATGGATTCTGAAATCTGGACAGTATTTTTCCACCAATTCCCAAAATGCAGCAGAATGATTCATTTCCTTGATATGACAGAGTTCATGAATCATCACGTATTCTCTCACCTCTGGATCGAGTTGAAGAAGAGTGCTATTGAGTGAAATATTCCCTTTAGGATTGCAACTCCCCCATCGGGATTTTTGAGATCGCACTGTTACTTTTGCAAACTGAACACGAGTTGTCTTACTCAAGTATTTAAGTTCTAGAGGCAAAATTTCTTTTGCCTTATTTTTTATAAAATTTTGAAAGCACTTCTGTGCTTCATTTTTGTTCTTGGCACCAATCCATACTTTTTTTTCCCTGAAGATAATATCTCCTGGCGCAGTGCTACGAAAAAGCTCAGGAATATAAGATATTCCTCCATATTGAAATTTCTCTCGAATATGAATCTTTTTTTTCTGTAAATGCTTCTGAATCCAGTTTTTTTTTTGTTCCACAAAGCGAAGTCCAAATTTCCTAGGGAGAAAATATGGAAGTATGAGTTCTACAGTATTTCTGGCAGAGATCTTTAATCGCATATTTTTTACTTTTTTTCGCGTGACAGTAAGATCAAAATCTGGCATTTTTAGTACGATATATGTTCTCTGGGAGTATAGAAAATTTATAACTTGAAATCTATAACTTATCGTCTATTCAATGTCCTTTCTTTCTTTCCAAAATAAAAAATCTCGTCTGTTCTTTTTTGTAGCAGTTGCCACCATTGTGTTTTCTGCTCTGAGTTTTTTTGTGCAAAAAGAATCTTCTGTTTCTGAGTCTGAATATAATGACGCTGCTGTTTTGACTGTATTTGCCAGAGAAAAATGCTCTCACTGCCAAGATGAAAAATCTTTTCTCTCTGCGTGGAAAGAACAAGATCAAAGTCTTGAATATCAAATCCTTGATATTGAAAAAGATAACACCGCTGCCGAGATGTTCAAAACTCTGTCCGATGAACTCTCTCTTGCCAAAAGCACACCCATAACAATCATTGGAAAAGAAGTCTTTGTGGGGTTTGATTCTCCAGAAAACATGGGCAGCAGATTTCAAAAATATTATGAAGAGAATGTCCCGCATCCTTCTTTTTCAAAAATCTGGGAACAACGAGAAGACTTAGAACCATTTTCTTTTGAAGCTTCTACTTGCGATGAGGGTGAAACAGACTGCGCTATTGCTCCTGTCATGGTAACGGTGCCATTTTGGGGAGAAGTAGATATTTCTGCTTTCCAAAGTCCCACTCTGCTTTCTTTTCTTCTTGGATTTATTGATGGATTCAATCCCTGCGCCATGTGGGTACTCATTGTCTTTATTCTGGCCCTTATTCAAATAGGTGATCGGTTTCGCATGTTTGTCACAGTGGGGATCTTTTTATTCGCAGAAGCGATCATGTATGGGCTTATTTTGACGCTCTGGTTCACCACCTGGAACTTTGTGGGGCTTGAGCAATGGGTGACGCCTATAGTAGGGCTTGTTGCAATGGGGTCAGGATTCTTTTTTCTGCACGAAGGTCTTTTTTCAGACGGCACCTGCAAGGTCACCAATGTGGAACAAAAAAAACGTATAACACAAAAAATTCATGACATATCACACTCTCCTCTTACTCTCGCAACACTCTTTGCGATCCTTCTTCTCGCATTTTCGGTCAATATTATTGAATTTGCCTGTAGCTTTGGAATCCCTCAAACTTTTACACAAATCTTGCACCTCTCTAACTTTAGCCTCTTGGAAAAAATCTGGTACATAGTTCTTTATATTTTTGCCTACATGATTGATGACCTGATTGTTTTTGGTATTGCTTTATATTCCATTGAAAAGATAGGTCTCACTTATAAATATGCAAAGGCTTCTAATGTCATCGGAGGGTTGTTGATGCTCGCGCTCGGACTACTCCTTATGTTTGCTCCTGAAATCTTGACCTTTTAGTCGGATTCTTTTGAATTTATAGCCTGCAGCTTTTGATTTGAACATATGTCTCTCTTCTCTTTTTCTAATTTCCCAAAGGCCCTACAGCCATTTTCCGTAGCAATTGTGCGCACCGAATTTAATGAAGAATTGGTCGACAAACTTGCTGACGTGACCATCAAAGGACTCAAGAAGTGCTCTGTCTCTGCAGAAGCAATGGAGGTATTCACCGTTCCAGGAGCTCTGGAAATTCCGTTTTCGGTCAAAAGAATAATGGACACTGGAGATTTTGATGGAATTATTGCTCTCGGAGTCGTTATCCAAGGAGAAACTCGTCATTTTGAAATTGTGACAAATGAATCTGCCAGAGGCGTCATGGAATTAAATTTAGAAGGAACCATTCCCATTATCAATGGTATTCTCGCCGTAAATAATCCCGAACAAGCAATTGAGCGTCTGGAAAAAGGCTATGACTTTTCCAGTAGCCTGACACAGATGATGAATATGAATGAAGAATTAGGGAAAAATTCTTAATGATTCCCCTCCCCCTTTTAGGGGGAGTTGGAGGGGGATGACTTTGTTCTTAGATTCGTCTCACCTCTCTTGATAAAAGGAAGTTTCTTAAAATCCGAGTTCTTTTCGAAGGGTATTTGTATCTCTCCAAAACTGAGGATCCGTTTTTTTTCTCTTTTTTACCATATCGAGAGAATGAATCACCGAAGTATGATCACGTCCACTAAAAAAAGTGCCAATGCGTTGCAGTGAGAATCGGAGATATTTTTTACAGAAAAACATAGCGACTTGCCGAGGAATAACAAACTCCCGATTACGCGCCTTTCCCAGCACGTCAGTCTTGGTGACTGAATAAAAGTCAGCGACCTGTTCCACAATGTCATCCATACTTCTCACTGGACCAGGGACATTTCGTTCTTCATCATATCCGACAATATCTTGATCTTTATAGAGCTTTCTCAGAATAAGTGCTGCGCCTTTTATAGTAGGATTTACACCTTCAAATTCTTCCTGAGCACGGATTTCACGAAGAACACCCTCTATTTCTCGAATTGAATGGTGAACATTAAAGGCAATAAAATTTAAAATTTCATTTTCTAACACCAGTCCGATTTCTTGTGCTTTCATACGCACAATAGCAAGTCTCGTTTCGTAATCAGGAAACTGCACATCAATAGCAAGCCCCATAGAAAATCTACTCCTCAGTCGATCTGCTGTGAGTTCTAGCTCTGCTGGAGGTTTGTCTGATGATAAAATGATTTGTTTCCCAGCGTCATACAGATCATTAAAGATATGGAAAAAAACTTCCTGACTTCGATCTTTTCCAGCAAAAAACTGAATATCATCAAGAATAAGGACATCTACCTTACGATATTTTTCACGCACTTTTTCCATTTTTCTTTTCTGTATACCTTCGACAATCTCAGATACGAAACTTTCTGCTGTAAGGTAGAGCACTACGAGCGTATTATTTTTTCTCAGAATTTCATTTCCGGTTGCCTGCAAAAGATGCGTCTTTCCGAGCCCCACTCCGCCGTAAATAAAGAGTGGATTATATGGAAATACTCCATCTTCCTGCATGCCTCCAGGATGTTCTCCTACTGCTTTACACGAAGCATATGCAAGTCTGTTTTCTGATCCAACCACAAAATTTTGCAGTGAATATTTGGGTGAAATCATCTTGCTGATGATCTCCCCATCTATCTTCACTTCTGCACGCTTGGGAAGTTTTCTCATTTTTACTTCTCCTTTTGGAAAAAGCTTGAGAACATCAATAGCACTCTCGTTCTCCGGATTATCTAAATTTCCATCAACAGAAAATTCTACAGATCGCACATTTCCAAGTACCTCTTTTGCCACTTCCTGAATTTTGTCTTTCGAATTTGCAGTATGCCACGCTAAAAAAAACTGACGAGGAATTCCCACTGTAAGAATACCATTTTCAAACTCCAAAAGAGCGGTTTTTTGAAACCAGGTAATCAGATTTGCCCGAGAAATATCTTTTGAAAGCTGTTGTAATATAGACTCCCAGCTTGCTTTCAATGTAGATGACATTACAATTAGAGAAAATGGGGAGTTACGATATCAGATTTTTTTTCTCTCTGTAAAGAAAAATCTTTTACATCGGAGTCAAAAGATCTTCCAGCGTAACGCTTCCTTGGTGATGAAGTACGTCTTTCGAAGTTGTTTTTTCCTTTGAAGTTTTTGTTTCTTTTTCTTCTAAGATTTGCTCTATTTGAAGGATTTCCCTTTCAGCCTGAAGGATTTGATATGCTTCCAACAGGTCTCGCAATACCGACTTTTCCATCTCTTCCAGAATCTCCGTATCAGATTTTTTAAGAATAGCAGATATTCTTTTTGACATCTTTTGGCGCAGAGATCTTTGCAATGCTTCTTGCATCTTTTGCGGTACTTTCGTAAGGAGTTTTTTGGTGCTTTCGGCAAGTTCTTGATCTTGATGCAAAAGGAAGAATACTACTTTTTCTATTACGATATGATGTCCCATTTTAAGAAGAGCAATAGACGCATGCTTCTGAGCATCCAGGTGCTCATGAGAAAGGAATCTTTGAAGACGTGGGACTTCTTGGATCAGCCTCAATTCTCCAGCTGCATAAATGGCCGAAAGAATACTGTCCATATCTGTTGATTCAAACATAGTATTGAGCTTCATGAGAAGCTTGAGCCTGTATGGCATGAATTTCCAGAGTGCAATAATTGCATTAGAGCGCACTCGAGGATGCTCGTCGTCTAAGAATTTTCCGAGATAATACACAGTAGAAACATCATGAAAAAGTCCACAAATCGAGATGACATCTGCCTTGAGTTCTATGTCTTGGGTTTCAAGTGCTTCCAAGAGAAAAGGAACAGTGTCTCTCTGATTAAGATTCCGAAAAACCTCAATAATTGTTCTTTTTGTTTCCTTTGATTTTGTCTGTACAAAAAGTTCTTTCAAAACCTCTACTACTCGATGCTGTGAAAAAGATTTTGTCAGATGAGATTTTCCAAGGTTTTTGTATCCAGACAGGGCTTGTACTGCAGCAAATTGCACTTCTCTGTGTTTATCTTGAAGAAATTTTAAAATCTCTGGAAGCGCCAATGGATCTGCAAGAGCTCCCAACGTCTGAAGGATTTTTGCTCGAACCTCCGGTTGATCCTTTCGAAATTCTAGTGACTTGATCAAATGCTGAGCAGCATTTTTGTGACCCATTTGAGCGAGAATCTCAATAGCATCTATTTTTTCAGGAGCATTCCCCTTTGTTTCTAGGTTTTTCTTAGCAAGAAATGTGTATTTTTGAATCAGCCGTATGCTTTCAAATGCCATATACGAAAAAATCAGCATAAGTGCTGCGGAAAATGCAGCATTTTGAAAGCTTTCTGAAAATACATTTTGGAGGAAAATAAGTAAGATCGTTCCCAGAAGCATTCCGAGTGGTCGAGCAATCCCCTCTAAAAATTCTTTTGCTTGATTGCGAATCTTTGGCCGAAGTGCGTAGAAGGACGCATGATATGCATCTCTCTGAATTCCTCCAAAAACCTCGAATATGGTTTTTGTCCCCACGGAGCTCACCAGTGAAAATTTGAGAAAAAGGAAAAAAGATCCGAGAAAAGAAAGAATTGGGTGTACAACCATAGTGCGTACGATTCCAATAGTTTTTATAATTCGGCTTGCAAATATAAGTTGGAAGAAGAGAAATATCAGAGAAATAAAAATATGAAACTTCCCAAGCCCGTGAGTAAGCGCGTCTGCTTCACTCATGTGCGTCTTACGCGAAGCAAAATCGATATCTATTGCCTTGGTAAATTCAAATTCAACAAGGTGAAATGCGATATAATGAAACAATACGATCAAAAAAAGTCCCTTTAAGAAAGGAATCGTTGTCATATGCTCTATCATATTGCGCATCTGCTCCCAAGGAGAAGTTCTTTGTGCAACACTTTCACGGGATTTTGGCATTGGAACTGGTTCTAATTGCACCTTGAGCAGTCCCATTGCCGGCAGCATCAGAAGCATAACTCCCATCCACATCCAGAGAAAACTATAGGCGTGCATATTAAAAAGCAGTACTCCTCCAGCTGCTGCAGCCCCAGCAAGAAGTGTGCCAAATGGTTCTGCCGACTCAACGACAGGAAAGGTATGATCGCTTTCCAGGGGGGTAAAAAGTTCTTCAATAAAGAGAACCATGATGATGTTGAGCTGGACAATACAGACCGAATAGGTAAAGAGAAGCAGTCCCCAAAAAAGAGGAGAAGTGTGAGGAGAAAGAGCTGCTAGAAAAATAAAAAAAGCACTAAAACATGTCCCAAAAACAAAAAGTTTTTTGAGAGACACTGTTTTTAAAAAATTTCCAAGAGCAAAAGAGCCTCCGATTGCAAAAAGAGATTCAAGCACAAAGAGAAGAGGAAGGCGCTCTATCCCCTGCTGTTCTACAAAAAAAGCGGTCATGAGGATAAATCCTAATACCGTAGAAGTCTGCAAAAGAAATCGAAGAATCCAGGACGCTGTTATTCTCCCCCATTCGTTATGAGAAACATTGAGAATCCGATTTAAGAAAAACTCTGCTTTGAGCGTCATGTCTTTTTGTGTTCAGTGTTCCGATCATTATACCAAAAAACACTCTTGAAATAAAGCAGGTAATGCAGGGGCATTCGCTTTTGTACTGAAGAAATTTTGCTTGCCATACAAAAAGACCGCCATGAGGCGGTCTAGAAGGATAAAGCTAAAGTGTAAGAAAAATTTAAGATTCAAAGTTCAAGTTGACCCTGAGCACGCGACGCGAACCCCGATTTGGATACTGAGTGTTAGGAAATCTATCATTCAAGAAGAACGTATCAGATATAACGCAATCTCTAAACCATTGAGCTGAACCAGCAAAATCAGGATTTTTTCCACTTTCAACCCATGTATCTTTTTCAGATCTTTCAAATTGACCTTTGTTGACATATTTATACTCAGTGTCCAGATCAAGAAGTCCTCGCTCTGAGAGGATTTGTGCTCCGTCAGGTATTTCAGTGTCATCACCCATGAATAAAAATAGTAAGAAGTCCATCAGGATCGATAGCATTTAAGGGATTGTTTGAAACATATGAGTAACCGTTAAGTTGCTGTGGATCAACTAAGAAAACCTCTGGAGACACTTTTACCAAAGGATCCAAACTCACAAACCTCCCAATACTACTATCATAATACCGTGCTTCATAGTAGTACAGCCCCGTATCCTCATCCTTTTCCTTGCCCGTAAACTTATAGTCATTTTCATAAGAAGAAGACTGTTCATCCAGCCTCACATCTCCATAGGGATAATAGTCTAAGAGCTGAATGAGGTTTCCTGTGTCATCGGTGTCTACATTTGATCCCGTTAAGTGATCTTCATGGTGATACACAATATCACTATCAAAGACAGGAATACTCACTTCTCCACACCACCAAGAGGGTTCAGATTCTGTTGGCCATGCAACCTGTTCTCCTCCCTCCAGAGACACCACACACATATCTCCAGAGATTTCTAGATAATGAGCTTCTTCCTGCAAAACTCCAGAGAGTGAAGTTTCATTCTCCCAGAGTGGAGATGTGTCTCCTTCTCCAGCACATCCACTGAGGTCAACTGTACAGGTGCTCCCTGTGCCACTGGCAATACCCTCAGAATACGTTGCTATCTTCATTCCTCCAGCATAGATATGATTTTTCACTGCCGCAGGTCCTGAGCCGGTCGAAGGGTCAGAATCCTCAATATCTACGTATTCATTCACATACACGGTTTCTTTCCCACTTGAGGTATTCACCTTCTTCACTCTATTGCCTCCCTCATCATATTCATAGTTCACCGTTGTACTTCCATCTGCACTGCTCAGCAGTCGGTCTTTATAATCCCAAGAGTGATTCCAGGTATCATTGGAGGTGAGATTGCCGTTGGGATCGTAGGAGTAGGGTACACCAGCTATTTCTGTTACTGCATGGGGGTTAGAGGTATAGTTTTTTGACATGGATTCTTGAAAGTGTTTATTTATTGCACGCGTTACAAACGCGCGCTAGCGGGGACATGTCCTGACTGCTACATCCACTCAAATCAACTGTGCACGTACTGCCACTGCCACTAGCGATGCCGGCTGAAGAGGTGACTACTTTCATGTTTTTATGAGCTAAAAGAAGGGATTTATAGGAGCAGGTGTCATTCGCTTCTCTCAGAACACCTGCTCCCGCGTGGACTTATAATATCATAGGACTTAAATCAAAACCAAAAATTGCTATCGACCCCCCAAAAAGAAAGCAAATAATAAGCTATTACATTGAAGATACAATAAACAGGAATTGTGAGAACAATCGTAATAATGGTGAATTGTAGTTTATGATCTTTTAAATACTTGATGTACCAATTATTTTCTGTTTTTTTATTACAAACCAGTTTAACAACAAGAAATGAGCTCAAGATAAAAAATAATGTGGAAAAGAAAATTACAAAAAATGGAATAAATGCCCAGGCCGTATCATATAAATCAAAAAAAAATGAAATTATATGGAGCGATACAATCGCGAAACAGTAAGGCAGTGTAAAAAATAATGACATAGTAAAAAATTAGATTAACTTGCATCTTTGTCATCCGAACTTTCCTCATCTTTGTCTTCTATAAATTTACGAATATAACTCCAAGCTTCCTGTGTTCTTAGCCATGAGTGAGTTTCAATTGGACCCTTATTCATGTCTCTAAAGCGAAGATTCTTCACGTTTTCGCCAGCTCTCCACGGATGATTAGCATAGGTAGACTCTGCGGGATTAGTAGTAAATTCTCCGCCCCAGTTATTTTGTATATTGTCTTCCAATGAATAGACATTGTACACAGCCCCAACATTATCATTATCTAAAGTATAATCATCTCTATTTGGGGCACCCAGAAGAACAAGGTTGTCTACATTGCGAAGCATTCTATTCGTGTTTATGGCTTCAATGGAAACATTCCCACCGTGGCTATGCCCCACGATATTTAACTGTTCCCCCTCAGAAAATTCGTAGTTTCTAACCAAAGACTCCAGGTTTCTTGCGGCCTCTGTTCTTGCCTTTTCACTACTCGTTCCTGACCAAGAGAAATTTGTATAGCTATTATCTCCAAGATCCGTAGCAACTTGTTTCATATAACCCTCAGAAAATGGATTTGTATTTTTTCCTGGCAAAACAGTTCCATGAATAAAGATAGTGAGAAGCCCATCAGGATCAATTGCACCCAAGGGATTATTACGGACATAAGTGTACGAATTTAATTGCTGAGGATCCTTCAGGAAAGTTTCTGGAGAAAGTTTTGCCATCGGGTCAATAGCAGTAAACCTCCCAATCCCAGAATCATAATACCTCGCTTCATAATAATACAAACCCGTATCCTCATCCTTCTCTTTCCCCGTAAACTTATAGTCATTCTCATATGAACTACTCTGTTCATCCAACCTCACGTCCCCATAGGGATAGTAGTCCAGTACCACAAGAACATTGCCCATATCATCCGTATCTACATTAAAATCCGCCCGCAGTGAGCTTGCCGAATCTGTGAGGTGATCCTCATGGTGATACTCCAGTACATCGTGTATCAATGTGTTACCACGTTGAGAATGAGCAATAAAAGTTGATGAGGTTTTGGATATATTGTTTTTTGGCATGGGCACTATATAAACCTGATTTATGATGGTGATATATCTTTCCTCCGATTAAAGGTGGCCGACCCCTTTTATCCCTTTGGTCTATTTCCATCTTGCCATACTTTGTACTTACTCACTCTTTTTATTGCTTTTGCTTTGGCAGCATTGTTAAATTATTTGTTAGCGTTCGAGTCCAAACCTGTCCGCCGTGGTGGAAGACTTCAGCCAACGATGACGGCACCAGAAAGATGAGAAAGAGATGTTTTTGAAGTATGTCAGTCCAATTGGTAGCTTATGAATTGCTTTGGACCAGGTGCTCTGCGAGACACTTGCTCCCGCGGAAGCGGGGGGGGCAGGGGAAACATTATTGCACGCATCACTACTATTTGATACTCATGGTCTACGACAAACAGGCTCTATCGGGGAGGGAGTTTTTTTGAGATAAATAATTGCCACAATTCTGTAAATAATCCATAAAAAAGACTCAACACTTATTTCAAAAAACCTGAAAGGTTTTTCAATTTCTAAATAATCATAAAGGGAATCATGCAAGAAAGGCGCAAAAATACCTATGCACAAGTAGATAACAAGAATAATTCGGTAATTTTTTTTCCTCTTAAAAAAGAGATAAAGGACAGAGAATAAAAAAACAGAAAGCGTTAAGTCAATTAATACTACTAAAAAAGAGTCTATAAAAATAAGTTCATAAATCGTATAGCCAAAAACGGATATAAAATCTATTAGAAGCACGTATCCTATCACTACTAGAAACCCTTGAAATATTTTTCGTTGTTCAGAATTTATTTTAAAATAAAGAGACCTATGAAACAAATAACTTAATAGTCCAACTATTCCAAAAAGTATATATGTTAATAAATCCCAAACTGATTCTCTTTCTTCCGTAAAAATACTGCCATTAAAAAAATATCCGTCAATAATTCCAAAAATGAAAGCGACAACCAAATAATAAAAAGGGAACAGCAAAATATTAATGGTCCATATTATTGGAATTGGAAGTTTTGAAAATATTTTTTTCACCATAAAAAAAAGGGTAGTAAATTAATCCCCTGAATCATTGTCAGTTTCACTTTCTTCATCTTTTCCATCTTCTTTTGGCTTAATACTTTTATAATGATTCTCAAGTTTACTACGAACAACTAATTCCAGTCTAGCAACTGATCCCTCATCATCAATTTTCTCCATTACACTTGTAGGGAATGAGCTCGTAAGGTCAATGGTTACCGCAGAGCTAATTGTAGAGTCTTCGAAGGATATATATAAGCTTATAGATTCTGGACCAACATTTACTGTGAAATTTTGATTGTTTTCACTGATCCCTGAGATAATAACATCATCATAAAATCTTCGAACGGAGTTTGCCTGTAATCCATTTGAGTTAAATATAGTTTGAACCTGAGAATAAGATGATTCAGGAATACGAGGATCAGGTTCTCCTGCCGTTTGCTCAGGAAAGATCATTTCTTCAATTTCCTTTCGAAGTGTTTTTTTTGCAGCCCACTTTAGAGCCCAGTCTACTATTTTTTGATAGACCTCCCCCGTCTCATCCACATACTTCAATGGATTATTCCTCACATACGCATACTTATTCAAACTCTGCGGGTCATAAATATCTCCAAACCAGGGATCGAGTGATATAAACCTCCCAATCCCACTATCATAATACCTCGCCTCATAATAATAGAGTCCTGTATCCTCATCCTTCTCCTTCCCTGTAAACTTATAGTCATTTGCGTACGATGATGACTGTTCATCGAGTCTAGTATCTCCATAGGGGTAGTAGTCTAATAGCTGAATGAGGTTTCCTGTGTCATCGGTGTCTACATTTGATCCCGTTAAGTGATCTTCATGGTGATAGACTATATCACTCTCATAGACAGGGATACTCACTTCACCACACCACCAGCTTGCTTCCTGAGCTACAGGCCATGCCACCTGTTCTCCACCAGACAAGATCACCACACACATCTGTCCATATGTTTCTAAATAATGCGCTTCAGTTATAGCTCCATTGAGAGAAGTCTCATTCTCCCATAACGGCGATCTTGCTCCTTCCCCTGTACATGTACTCAGATCTACCGTACACGTACTCCCACTGCCACTGGCAATTCCAGCAGAATAGGTGGCCACTTTCATCCCTCCGGCGTAGATATGATTCTTCACAGCAGAATCCTCGATATCCACAAATTCATTCACATACACCGTCTCTTTGCCACTGGTCGCATTCACCTTCTTCACCCTCGCTCCCCCTTCATCATAGGTATAGTTCACCGTAGCTGTTCCATCTGTAGAGCTCAGCAAGCGATCTTTATAATCCCAACCATGGGTCCAAGTGTTATTTGATATGAGATTACCATTATCATCATAGCTATACGCCACTCCTGCCACATCGGTCACGGCATGAGGATTGGAGTTTGCTCCTGAGCTGGTCCCAGAGTCGCCTCCAGCGTATTCATAACTGCCGGCTTCTGAATGGCTCAGCATGTTGCCAATGATATCATAGGTATAGTTGCGCGCATAATTATCGCCATTGGCCGCATTGCTCACGGTTGCAGAAAGAAGCCTGTCCAGATCATCATAGGTAAATGTAGAAGTCTTGGCAGCGTTGGTCTCTGAGGTGTCTGTGATCTGGGTGATGTTTCCCACAGGATCAAAAGTGTAGCTGATATCCTGATGTACGGCCTGCCCGCCGGAACCTTGGTGAAGGAGGGTGGATTTATTGGTCAATCGATAGATTTGGCCAATGTCATACGTATTGGTGGTGCTGACGCCATTGGCGTAATCAATTTTCTCGACCAGCCCCACAGGGATGTAGTCGAGATTAGTGACGATGTCTGCTCCATCCTTTTGTACAGCTTCCAGAAGGCCAGCGTTGTTGTAGGTGTATTCCACGAGCATGTTCGCTTGTGGTGAGCCTGTCGAACCAGGATAGGTGATACTGAGCTGATTGCCGGCGAGATCGTACGTGAAGTACGAGTCGAAAGTTTGTAGGGATTGATTGCCATCAATCCGTACGAGAATCTTTTTTTGTTCATTTATAACTCTACCGAGGATGTCATACGTGTAGTTCTTGGTCACAGCGGGACTCACTATTGATGAAAGGCGTCCAATGCCATACGTTCCGGTGTCATAGGCGTATGAAGTGTGCAGTTCGAAGACGGAAGACGGAGGAATTTTTGCTGATTCGGTGAGGACTCTATCGAGTTCATCATAGGTGTAAGAAATTTCCTGATCCTTTGGATCGGTTTGAGTGATGAGATTGCTGTTGTCATCATAGTCAAAAGTCCACAGTCCGAAAGTTGCATCGTTTGCTGTATGCAAATCTTCCATGCTGATACGTCTTCCCAGGAGGTCATATGTGAAGTTTCTGATGTTTCCCTTGGCATCTGTGATTGTGATGAGATTGTTCAGCTGATCATAGGCATAGTTCGTGTCATATGGAGTTCCGTCCAAGTGTTCGGTCACCTCAGTCAGATTTCCTCGAGCGTCAGAAGTAAAGTCCTTTGGATGTCCATTGGCATCAGTCACCGTTTGTGACCACTGATCATACGCAGTAGAAGTCGTTCCCACTGGAGTTATTTCACTCAGCACTCTGCTCAGAGCATCATACGTATACGTACTCCCTACTTCAGATCCTGATGAAGCTGTATATGAGATTCCACTCTGGAAGACAGGAAGAGTTTGTTTGTCCATATTCCCCCGATCATCATACTGTATACTGTGCACTGTATACTGTGCACTCCCTTCTGCTTCAGTCCGCGATTGAATAAGTCTTCCAAATCCATCGAGATACATAACTCCCTCTACAGAAATCTCCCCCAGCCCCTCTTTGCGAAAGAGGGGAGGAGTGTGGGTGTATGTCGTCGTCGTGACACTATTCGGTACTGATGTAGTGTCGTAGTTAATGGTGCTCGCGATGATTTCTGTATCAGTATTATTCGGATCAGTGACTTTGATTTCTGTGACTCGTCCGAGAGAATCCAGCACGGTAATTGACTTCGCTCCATTTGGATCGGTCACTTCCACGGGTATTCCAAACAGATAATCGTATTCGTAATTTGTAATTTGTAATTTGGCATTCGTAATTGTCTCTGGGAAGAGATTCTGAGAATCATACGTGATATTGGTGTCATACCCTCGAGGATTGGTCACCTTTGTCGGCAGACCGTAGGAGTTGTACTCTGTAAGAGTTGTCACCGTAGGGGTCAGGCATGCCTGACCAGTACAAGCGAGTGTTTCCGTCTTGGTGCGATTGCCGATGCTCACTTGACCCAGTGGCAGATTGTCATAATAGATTTTGCTTTCACCAATAACCGTTCCGGAATTATCCAGGAGTTCCTGTCTCTGAGGAAGAGAGAGAATATGATCTGCCGCATTCTCTGCATATTCAATATTGCTGGTGAGAGTATCGGAGCCAATATCGGTGAAGTTGCCTGCTGTGTCCACTACATTCACCTCTCCATAGTCAATGGCCTGAATGATATTTCCATACTGGTCATAGGTGTATTCTGAGGCTGTGGCTTTATAATTTGAAGGATTGTGTTCTGAATATGTCAGATTGATACTTGTTTCCAGGAGGGATTCGTAACTATTGGTTCCGCGGGGTTCAATGTCATAAAAATTCTGTGTTTCCTGCAAAAGATCTCCAGAAGAAGTGTATATTTTCTGATTTGTAAGAGACCCTTTCCCAGCAAAGTTTTGTGAGGCACTCCCTTGCTCATATTCTGTAATAATTTTTGAATTATCCGGCAATGCTTTGGTGACCATATGAAATCCCAAAAGCTCTTGCTCAGAAACATGATTGCGATACATCTTTCCACCGGCATATTCATAATTGGTTTCACTTGTATTTCCCATTCCGTCATCGGTTGTAAGCTTAGATAACGTCAGACGAGGTATAGGGAGCTCAATATTCGCCGCACTGCCATCGGCATTGGTGTAACTCGAGGCAGGAGTGTATTCAAATTCGGCAAATCCTCCTTGAGGGCTTGTAACATTTGTGAGCACGGGAAGATCTACGATCTCATTATTGTTGGCAAATGTTTTTCCAACCGGCTTTTTGCGTTCAAAAGCACCGTCTTTGTTGAGATCTGTAAAGCTGCTCAGCGTGGGAAAACTGGGATCAAAGTCATATGAACTGTTGTACAGCTCCGAAACAGTGCTTTCCCAGCCGTATCCATTATTCAGGTGCACTTTCCCTTGATGAAAGAGATCCACCAGTCCATCTCTGTTGGCATCGAGAAAGGTAAAGGTTTTTTTCACAGAAATCACTTCACAGGTACTGACTCCGTTCTGACATTTGCGATGGCGAATAGGAACAGGCAGTGAAATATCTGCAGTGATATCTTGCCAACCTTCTCCGGTGTTGAGGTAGGCTCTCTTGGTTTCTTCCACCAGAACGGAAGATTCATCCACTTTCTGAAACCAGTGCACCATATCATCCAGTCCGTCTCCATTGATATCTCCAAACAGTGTACTGCCTTCATCATAAAAGATATCATCCGGAATATTCCACTGAGCACTTGTTTCCGGTTCAAACGCCGTTCCGGTATTTCTATACAGGGAATTATCGGTGTTGTTGTGATAATTTTGTTTATGGTCATACTTAAATCCATCCGGATGCCCATCTGCGTTGAGTTCCAAAAACTGGAAGTCTTCATCTCTTGGGTACACTTTCATCTCATTCCCATGCTCGCCGTTATAGCAACTCAAACCATCTTTTTGACCCAGATTTCCATGATATTTCCGAATACAGAGATGATCGGTCACATCTCCGTTATTGTCTCTGTATCCGGGTGGAAAATAATCCCGGATATCATGGGGCCTATACTCCCATGCCCAGTATGATTCCGAAGCCATAAAATCAGGATCTTCCACCCATTCGCCATTTCCCTGTGAAACAAATAAGCGTTCATACGGCAAATGATGATAACTGCCATTAATTTTCTTATATCGCACTACATTGCTGACCAGGTCTTCCCATCCATCTCCGGTTTCATCAGCAAAAATCCACATGGGAACGGGGCTGTCCTCCGTTCCATCGAAATACGTGTTGTCATAGCCATTTTCATCACTCAAATCCGGATAGACAATGTCAAATGATCGGGACCCATCATAGCTCTCGTATTCAAATTCGGTCGGCGGCAAACTGGTTTCCACACCAGAAGCCGCCACTCCTTTTTGCTGGATGCTGATAAGATAGTCAGTAGTGCCCGAAAGGCTTTCGGAAGAGCCAAAGGTTCCTTGAGTATCATAAGTAAGTTCATACACGATCTTGTCTCCTGAAAACGGATCAAAAACCTCTACAGAGTCCAATAAGTCTTTTTGCTCCACCACTGGGAAAAGACGAGAATAAGACGGAAGTACATCAAACTGCTCAAGAGTGCCGGAAAAATAGGGTTCAAATCGTACTTCATAGGGCTGGGCTTCATTTCCATAGAGTATACGCTTCAGATATACAGACCCCTGGCTCTTGGTATATTCATATATCATCTTGTTGCCATTAGTGTCTTCTATTTCGGTCAGATACCAGGTGTACATTCTACCGCCATCATCACTTTGTTCTCGTGCATCTGATACCGTTCCAAATCGATACACCACCCCTGCGGCATCAGTAATCTCCCAAGTGTTGTCTGCTTTGAATTCATGATAGACCGCTCCTGTTTGTATTTTGGGGATATACGTCCCGTGTCCATTGGCATCAATAGAGTCAATGGAAAGCTCACCATTACCACCGGCAAAGGGAGAAAGAAAATTATTATTGGCATACAGATTTTCCACTCCTGTGCGAGAATACCGTTCGATTTTGGGAAGATCTAAATTCCATCCCGTTCCCAGTTCAGAATTGCCCTCTTTATTACTAGCAGAGTAACTGAGCGTAACAGAAGGAGAGCTACCATTCCTGCCAGGAGGCATAAAGAGGGGGTACGAATATTGCACATCTCCCGTAAATTCACTGACGCTATATTCTCCCTGCACACCTGCAATGTTTTTGAGCGGATCAGTATTTACATCGGGCAAAGGAGCATTGGAAACAGCATCCATCGGATCTGATGAAGAAGAGGAAGAACTTGCCGACAAGGATTCGGATGAAAGCGAAGAGGTGTCGGTATTCTCTTGAAAAGCGTCTTCCAAAGGAGCTATCAGCACTGATTCACCCTTTTCTTTTGTGACCTGCCCCTTGCTTTCCAGAGATCCTAATAGTGCCGGATCAAGGATCACATCACGCTCTTCAGAACTTCCAGCAGGTTTTCCTTTTGTATTGGGATCGTCTGTTGTTTCCGCAAAAATTGAAGTCGATGATTCGAGTACTTCCTCAGCAGATACTTGAGGAAGGAAAGTGATTTGTCCGGAAAGAAATATTAAACAACAGAGAACAGAAAATAATTTTCGCATAATATAAAAAAGAAAAAATCAAAGAACTATAACCCTTCCACTCTCTGCGGAGTCAGGCTTTTAGGACCGATTCCAGAATATTTGTCCACCTCCTGCTCCCATTTTTCCATACATTTCTCCAGCTTCTTTTCTTTGTCCAATATATCGGCGCAGTATTCAATGGGGTCAAAAGAAAAGTCATCCGGAACGGAAACAGAAGTAGTTTCCTGAGAAAGTGTGCTGGGAGAACTCAGGGATTCAAAACCGGTAATAATCCCTCCTCCCAGTTGACCATAGGTATCCCTTCCCCAGCATTTGGCAGTTTTGTTTGAGAGTGCGGAGCAGGTATGATACGAACCACCAACAATACTTTGTGCATTGGAAATACCTTGTACAGAGACAGGCACACTGCTGTTTGTCGTCGTACCATCACCGAGCTGTCCATATATATTCTGTCCCCAGCACTGAGCTGTATCATCATCGAGCACAACACAAGAATGGCGTGCTCCCAAACTGAATGTATCGATAGTATTTAAATTTTGAACCGCTACCGGAGAAGTTCTATAAGTAGTTGCTCCATCGCCTAACTGACCATTATAACCATTTCCCCAACACTGAGCCGTACCGTCATCGAGCAGAGCGCAGGTATGATATTCTCCTCCATCAATCGCGACGATATTTGTAAGATTCAGAACAGCTCTTGGAGTTTTTATATAATTATTGGTGCTTCCTATTCCGATCTGTCCGATATTATTCCTCCCCCAGCACAGAGCGGTGCCATCACTGAGGACAGCACAGCTGTGGTAGACACCAACACCAATAGAAGTGGCAGTACTTATACCCAGAACAACAGTAACATGTCTTCTGGTGCCAATAGTATTGTTTCCTATTTGTCCATAACTATTCCTTCCCCAGCATTTCATAGTTCCACCTGTCAAAAGAGTACAGGAGTGATGCCCATCACTAGAAATTTGCACAGCATTAGAAACATTCTGTACTGCTACAGGGGTCGTACGGTTCGTGAGGGTTCCATCTCCAAGATTATAGTAATAATTATATCCCCAGCACTGCACACTGCCATCACTCAGGAGTGCACATGTGTGCATCCATCCAGCAGAAAGAGAGACCACATCATTAAGACCAGAAACCGCAACAGGCGTACTGCGGTCAGTTGTCGTTCCATCACCCAGTTGCCCATATCTATTGTATCCCCAGCATTTGACCGTGGTGTCTGCCAAGAGAGCACAGGTGTGCCCAAATCCGGCAGCAACGTGTTCTACCATATGGGTATACGGTCCTCCCGGAGAGGTCATGTCACAATAGACCTCAAAAGAAGTCACCTCATCATCGGCATGTATGGTATAGAGTCCATCAGTTGCCCCGGGATCACCTGCTAAAACATCGGCACAAGACATAGGAGGCAGTGCTCTTTCTTGCATTGCAATTTCCAAAGTCTGATTTTCTCCTAAGCTATTTGTAGCCGCCAGAGTCAACACAGATGGATTTCCAACAATCTTTGGTGAGCCCAGCAGAGACATCTCTGTTTTATCCTGACTTTCTATCGCAAAAAGCCCTGGCTCCAACCCCGTCCAACTAATGGTATCCACGGCATTTCCTGCTCCAGGATCGATGCTATATGTTTCAGAGAGGTATTCCCCTGAAAAAATTTCTATTTGCGATTGCCCCGAGATCTGTACAGCAGCAAATACAAGAGAAAAACCCAAAAGAAAAATTCCTGTTCCAAAGAATATCTTTATAGACGATGTCATATTTATAAAAAAGTGAAAAAAGAAATAAAAAAGTATATTTCACATATTATTTTAGGCTCTAGAGTAGGAGATTTTAAAAATCTCTGATAATTTTGGACATTATAACAAAAATATCTTGATCTTTATAGTTCCATCGCCACTCACATTCTTTGAGGTGAAAGTTAAACTTGTGAGAAGCAATTCCGTTAAACTTAGAGAGTCTTCTTTTCGCAAAAGACCAAAAGGATTCAATACCATTTACATGACATTTTCCTCGTGCAAATTCATTTTCTGAGTGATGAATACGATAGTGATCATATCCATTGAGAATGAGTCCATCATAAGCTCTCCATCCATCAGTATGAATAGTTGATCCTTCTAGTATTTTTCCTTGAATAATAGGTAGGAGCTCTTTTCTGGAGCAATCTTTTACAATAGAAACAAATACCCTTCCTTCTCTTTGAAGGATTCCAAAGACAGGAGTCTTTCCTGCGGCTCCTCTTCCTCTCTTTCCTCTCATTCTCTTTGCTCCAAAGTAACTTTCATCAAGTTCAAATTCTCCAAAACTCTTTGACTGTGCTAAAGAGAACTTTGCAATCTTTTCTCTAAAAATATTAAAATATCGATCAACCGTTCTCCGATTGAGATCTAGAATATTTGCTGTTTTTGATGCATTGAGATCTTCACAAAAACACTTCAATATTTTTTTGATCTTATAATTCGATATTTTACTGTGTTTAAGCATGTTAAGAGAATAATTGAAGTAATTATTCTACTCAAGAGCCTTATTTTATTCTATTTACTCAAAATAATTCTTATTGAGGCATAATACTTCTTTGAAAAGAAGAAAATCGTCAATTATTTTCTTTGATTTTTTAATAAAATCTTAATGTTTCATTAAAGCTGTTTTTGGAAAAAAAGAAGGATTCATCACTGAGAAAGTCAAAACGTAATTTTCATATTTTTAAAAAACGTCAAGAGGTTCACAAAATAGAAAGCAGTGAATATGTGGACCAATTGCCAGTATTCTCTATTTCAGTGGAAAAGAAGCTTCCACAGCTGAAGTTGAAACAGGAGCGCTGATATGTGCTTCTGCGCCATATATGGGGAAAAGAAAGTCTTCTGCGTCATGCTTTCCTGATTTTAAAATGTGTCCAAATACTTCTTCGTCTGAAAGGGGTGAAGCTTTTTGCAAATGATCTGGTATTTTCGCATCTGGACGGAGATATCCCCCATATATTCCTGAAAACCCGGAAAGTTGTGCAATGGGAAGCTTTTGAAATTGTGTTGGATTTTGAGCATTAAAAAGAAAAAATGCTGATTTCCCAGCAGAAAGAAATATATGCTCAGCGTCAGGAAACTGACACTGCAAAAATACTCCGGTAGGAAGAGGAAAGAGTTCTATCTGTGGAAAGCTGAGTTTCCAAGCGTTCATAATGGTGGCAAGATTTCGAACAGCAGTAAATGGACCTGGTCCTTGCAGGGCATAAATCTTTGTGATTTCGCGTGGAGAGAGGGAATTTTTTACAAGGATTTCATGAATTTCTGAAACCAAATCTCTTTTTTGAATCATTTTTTTTTGGCGTGCTTTGCCATATTTTTCCTCAAAAACAGTGACACTTCCCGCTCCCAATACAGTATTGATACAAAGTATCATAACCTAAGAGGTGATAGAGATTTTACGCCCTTCAACAAGTATTTTTTCCTCTTCCGAAAGCTCCGCAATTGCTTTTGTCACTGTTTCTCGTGCCAGTCCTGTAATAGCAGCCAGTTTCTCGTGAGTTATTTTTGTTTTTTTCTGCAAAATACGTGGGAGAAAATTACCCTTATCTTTTTTGTGAATTGTTTTTATGGCTTCTAGTACCTTGAGTTTTGCATTGTACAGTGCTCCTGATGTGATGCGATCTTCATATTCACGTATTTTTTCAGTAAACATCTGTAAGAGCCGAAGCACTATCTCTGGATAACTACGAATAATAGCCAAAAAAGAATCTGTAGAAAATGCGCAAATAAGGACTTTATCTGTCGCTTCAGCGTAGTATGTCGTTTCTTCATTTGGATTCAGAGAAATATTTCCAAAAAATGATCCTGGTTTCAATATGTCCAAAATAACTCTTTTGTCTTTGTGCATTTGATACAGAGTGACTTCCCCTTCTTTCAAAATATACACGGTATCCAGTTTGGTCCCCGGCTCAAATAAAAGATCTTTTTTTCGATAAAAGTGTTCCATCGAAACATCATGAATCTGCATAAGATCCTCATCTGTAATGCCTTCAAAAAGGTTAAATTGCTGGAGATACCAATACTTTGATCGATGTGCCATGTCTGCGCATATACAAAAAAGAGCAGGAGGAAGTTTCTCATAGGCAATCAAAAAATACAAGAATCTGTAAGGAAGAACTCCTGTATTTTTTGAAAAAATTCCGCAAGAAAGCCGAGCATTCCCTCATCACCAATACCCCCTGAGAAACTACGTGGGGAGCGTCCATGGTCCGGAAGATTCCAGAAAAACCAAAATACGCGCTTCCCCCTTGAATAATGAAGAGAGTGGTGAAGGGAGGAGGTATCAAACCTCGCAGAAATTTGTAAAAAGAACTGTGACAAAATATCCTCTTTCTCTCTCGTTTCGTCAAAGAGATAGCCTTGCAAGAAAACAAAAGTCCTTTTTTTGTATTACTTTTGTATACAACTATTGATCAAAAAATGTGCTCAATAGAAGACCTTCGAATTTCTCAGAAGAAAAGTGCTTTTCCCATCTTTTATAATTTTTGCGACCCCATGTTTTTCGCTGTTCAGAATTTTGAATAAAATATTTTATTTTTTGCACTAGACTTTCTCTATTTTTTGTTTCAAAAAGACCAATATTCTTTTCTCCCAGAAGCTCGGGGATTCCTCCTTCTTCAGATGCTACAATTGCTTTTTTTGCACTCATTGCCTCTAGAATACTGATTCCGAATGGTTCTTGGTGAGATGGACACACAAGAAGACCTATGTGCTGCAAAAAAAGTGGAAGTTCTTTTGGCTGCAAGAAGCCAAGAAAGAAAAAATAATTCTGGAGATTTTTTTGATGCACCAGATGATGAAGTGATTTTTCTTCAGATCCTGTCCCTGCAGAAAGAAAAACAAGGCCTGAATTTTTCTGAAGAAGCGTCTCTGCTGCAAAAACGAGGTCTTCTATCCCCTTCTCTGGAGAAAGTCTACTGGTAGTGGCGACAAAAAAGGTGTTTTTCTTTGAAAAATCTCTCTTTGTTTTTTGAGACAAAAGAGTATAAAAATCATCTCTTGATTCCTTTTTTTGATCAAATTTTTTATTCAATAAAGAAATATTAGGAATTACTTGAATACTATTTTTTCTTTGTACATAGGGAGTGAGGCTGCTTTTCATGCTTTCAGATGTGACAATAATGGTCGCAAATCGACTATACAGCTTCCAAAAAAACAAATACGGGTTACAAAAGAACCAGGATCCTAAGGGAGCATGATGTCCCCAAAAAACTTTCATTCCCAAAAACTGTGCAATCGGCGTCCATGTGATTTTTTCTATAAAGGTAAGAAATAAAACAGTTTTGGTTTTTCGAAATAATCGAAAATATCCAAGCCATATCATTCCTCTTAAAAAAAAGAAAGGGACGATGATGATGCTCAAAAGAAGCTGCACTTTTGAAGTAATGTCTTTTTGAAATTCTTTTTTTGTATAAAATTTTTGTTCATTAAAAGCTTCTGTCAGATATTTGCAAGAGCTCAAAAGTTCCGTTTCAATATCGTGTTTTCGAAATACTTCTGCCATTCTCAAGTGAATCCCCTCTTCACCTCCCCAAGCAGATTCAAGGGGGAATCGAGTGATAAGAAGTTTGCGATGAGAGGATGGTACTTTCATGTGGAAGATGTTTTTGTGCGACATCTGGGGTGAATAATGAATCAAGAATCAAGAATCATGAGATGTGGGAGCCAATATTTCTTCCATAATTCATATAATGTGCAAATTTTTGCAAATCCTAACTAATTTTTTCATTTGTGATACAAACTTCTATTGTTGAACAAGAGTCGTGAAAAAAGTTCCCGGCTCTTTCCCCTGAAACATATTTTCTGAAATATCCCTGATATTCTTTATTTCCAGAAAAAAGCGTTCTCCTTCACTTCTGGGCGGATTGTCCGCAAGATCGAGAAGAACACTTTCTCCTTCAATATGCACCTCTGTAATAGGAATCTTTTCCTCTGATCCATCAGCACGAATCAGTACAAAGTTTTCAAAAGGAATGTCTGAAAAAATATCTTCTGAAAATCTTGCTTCTATTCGATCCGCAGAAACAAATTCTGCAAATTGTAGGAGGGGAGGTGTTGTATCTGGGTGCTTCTTAAAAAGAAGCCTTGTATCCGTATTAAGTGTCACATCACAAAAGAATATATTTTCTCGTGAAGATGCTGTAGTACATCCTTCTGCTGAGAATCGAGGGTCATTTTCTCCTCGCAATGTAAAATCCCAATGAGGAGAAAGTGTGCCCGGTTGTTTGACTAGCATGATAGAAACAGTCTCTGAAGATGAAAATTGGTTTTCTTCAGAAGGTGTGAAGAAAAACGTAAATACCTTTTTCTCTCCTGGGAGGATCTTTAGAAAAAAAGAGTATTCTTCCCCGTATTTCTGTTCATTATGATCTGGCAGAATATCAAAATCTCCTTCTACATTTTTAAGTTCATATCCTTGAGGCCGTACGATACGCACAAATGCTTGATACAAATCTGACTGTAAATGATATGTTCCTTCATGAGAAAGATATATTGAAAAACGTTCTTCTGTGTCTCCATCTGCTTCTATATGCACGGAGCTTTCAAACCTTTTTCGAAGAAATCTGTCTCCTTTTCTCCCCCCCAGATTTGCAAAATTAACGCTCCAAAATGATGAAGGAATATTGCCAGTCCATCCCTTTTCTTGCATTTTTTTCTGGAGCCCAGTGTCGGGAAAGAAAAAGAGAAGATGTTTTTGATTTGCATTTTCTTTTGAAATTGAAAAAAACGATTCCCATTTTTTTGGAGAAGACTTGAGGGATTGTATTATTTCTTTCGCTAAAGGGAGAATGCTCTCCTTTCGTGACTGCCACTGGTTAAAATCATGGTGATCAAAGTTTTTTGCTACAAACTCAATATTTTCAAAGAGATCTCTCCCCGCCAGATTCTCCCCTTCAAACTCAAAAGGCCCCAAAAGGTTCACAATATCCTCCAGAAAATTTATATCTACTGCTATCACACCGTGAAATTGCTCTTCTTTAAAGAGGGGGTCGATTTGCAGAAATTCTACTGCCTTCTTCGCATTTTCTTCAAAATCAAGTGAAAAGTTAGAATCACGAAAGACCCATCCTGCATATTTGGGATCTTTGGAGAATGCAGTTTCTATTGCACTTGGAGCTTGGATCTCTGGTTGTGGAATAGCAACTTGCTCTGTGTTGTAAAATGCAATATCAGGAATGCCTCTTTTGACTTTTATGACTGCAAAGCTTGTGAGAAATCCTCCTGTGGGACGAAGTTCATTTTCGTTTTGCAAGAGGAGAAGATATATCTTTTCCTGAAATACCCCTCCCAATTTTGCCATATCCCAGTATAGCGTTCGAAATGCTCCCAAAATAAGGTACATCCAAATAAGTGGTAGGAAGATCAAGAGAGCGACAATGGTAATGATTCCCTTCCTAGAAAATACAAATCGAAAAACCAAATGGAGCATTCTCTTCCACAGGGGAGAGACATGTGAAGCGCTGCCGGAGTGATACATATATGAGTTATTCTTCATTCGTAGTGTATTTTCTCAAAAACTCATGAGAAAAAAAAGGAAGAGTTGGATGCAGTATTTCCTTGACTTTATTATAAAAATAATATCTAATGACTCTCGTAAAGTTTAAATTTACTTAGATGCTCTTAGACCTTCCCTCTGCCGACTACGTAAAAACATCTGACGTGATGACAGATCGTTGTTCTTCGCCTACCGTGCGACGAGGGGAAGTCACTACGCTATAATCTTTATAAATCGTATCTTTGTAAAACCTCTCATCGCCCGTGGGGTTTTTTTGTATATCATTTTTTACTTATGTTGCCTTTTTTTATTCTCCTCCAGCAGGTCACCAGTATGTATCTGTGTTGATAAAAATATTTTACTCAAGAGGTCATTACGATAATGGCCAAAAAGTAAGTTTTATATTTTTATTCTTTTATTTTTATAATCATGAATGATGTAAATCAAATTCAGCACAGCGTCGCGACTTCTTCATTTCCCGATGAGATACAAGGGGAAATAAAAAATTGGGAAAAAGAATTCCCTTGGATCACCGCAGAAGCCCTTGAGATGATATATGTAGATTTTAGAAGGCAGGCAAATCTATTTATTGAGGAAGTGGTGACACCATCTTCAAATGATTTGATTGCCCTAAAGGCACTGCTGGAGAAAAAGTTTATATATCTTATAAAAGACGGATTTCTAAATAGTCTAACAGAGGTGAAAGCAATGCACGCATTAGCAAGTCAACGGTTTATAATTCCTGAAGCAGCATTAGAAGAGGTGATAGAAAAAGCTTCGCTCCTCAATTCGAGTTTGAAGTGCACCACCTCGGAAGAATTTAATACTCTAGGTGCATGAACAACTATGAACACTTCAGTAAGAGCGAGAGACAAGAACTCTTAATACTCCACTCCAAAGGGTATTCGATGAGATCGATAGCCAAAGCGATGAACAGGAGTCACTCTACAATCATCAGAGAGCTCAAGCGGAAGATGAAGAGAGGAGGATACGATGCGTGTAAGGCTCATCAAAAAGCACAGAACAAAAGAAGATTTAGTAAATACCAAGGAATGAAGGTACGTGAGGATGATGAGATAGAGAAGTATATGCGAGAAAAGATGTTGTTAAAATGGTCACCAGAGAAGATTGCAGGAGTACTGTACTTGGAGAAGAGAGTTCGTATTGGGAAAGATGCCATCTATACATATCTCTACAGTGCACACGGACAAGACCTATGTCCTCTTCTTTATCGCAAGAGATATAGGAAGCGTAAACGGAGAAAGAAGAAATCAAAGCATGAAATCATCAAAGATAGAGTGTTTATTGCCCAAAGACCTCAGCATATCAACCAGAAGAAAAGATTTGGACACTACGAAGGAGATACCATGGGCAGACCCAAGAAAGCTTCCCCACAAACTCTTGTCATCGTTAGAGAACGACTCTCTCGTAAAATATTCGTGAAGAAGGTGTCTCGGCTCAGAGAATCCATGCAGGGATTTGGAGACATTCTGCACCAACTCCCTGCATACTCACTTACCTTGGACAACGGTGTAGAAAACACAAGATATAAAGACTTAAGAATCCCTATTTATTTTTGTGACCCCTACTCTTCTTGGCAAAAAGGCTCTGTAGAAAACGCCATTGGAAAACTTAGAAAATTTGTCCCTAAGAAAGCTGACCTCAAGAATTTCTCTCAAAACCAGTTACAATCCTTTGTTGATACTCTTAACAACACTCCCATGAAAGTTCTCGGCTTTAGAACTCCCACCCATGTCTTTGACTTCTATAACAATCTCTAATATCTTTTTATCCCAAGTGGTGCACTTCACCACAGAATGCGGGGCTCTTTTCTAAGAGCGATTATAACAGCATTGTGGATAAACATTCTCGTTACGACATAGGAAATGTCGCTGATCGATTGTTACAAATGTTCGACGATTGGATGCGTTCATTTTTGCCAGAAATTTTTCATGAAGATCCAAGAGAATTGTTGACTTATGGTTTTCATGAAGGGGACAGTATTTGTGATCCGAAAGGCAGACGATGGAGAAGTAGAAGATGCAGCTGCTAATAAAAAGTAACAGGAATAGGCTGGAGTAATATTACTCCAGCCTATTGAATAAACTAGAAACCAAAGAGAGATGTTATTAGTTTTTCGTTGGTTTCCCCAACTGTATTTGTTTCAAATCGAGTGGATTCAGATGCTGAATGTTTATGAATCGATTTCGTAGAAAAAATAAAATAGTGGTAACCTTGCCATTTTATGGAAACCTCAAAAAAGGACATCTTAGTGGAAACAGACCACTGCGTCATTTATATGACGGATGAAGAAATGCCAGAAGAAAACTATGCACCTCTTTTTAATCTTTTATTCTCTCAAGATAAAGATCAGAATGAGCATGTGTAAAAATAAACAATGCAAAAGCCACTTACAAATTATGCATTTATAGATCAGAGTAATTTATATTACTCGATTAAAAACCAAGGATGGAAATTGGATTATAAAAAATTCCGAGTATATTTGAGAGAGAAATATGGAGTTCAGGTAGCTTATATTTTCATGGGCTTTGTGGAAGGATATCAATCCTTGTATCAATCTTTACAAAAGGCTGAATTCGTTCTAGTACATAAGGAAACACTGAAGTATGAAAACGGGAAAAGAAAGGGCAACACGGATGCAGAAATGGTTTTGCAGGCTATGATAGATTTTAATGAATACGACAAAGCAGTAATCGTGAGTGGAGATGGTGATTTCGCATGCCTTATAAGATATTTGAATAAAAAAGATAAATTAGAAATGGTTCTTGTTCCAGGATTGAAAAAGTATTCGTCCTTGATTCCAAAGGCCGCGGAGGGGAAGATCACAGCCATTGAAGGTTCGAGGAAAAAATTAGATTACATAAAAAGAGCCCAGTAAGGACGGGACCTTAAAGGACGCTCTTTGTGGTGAATCTATTCCCAATGGTATCTTTTCGTATATTCCTTGTCAAGTTACTTTTTATATCTTGTAGTTCTTTTTAGGTTGTTTATTTGACAAATATAAATTATATATTTGGCTGCCCGGGCAGGGATCGAACCTGCGAATAGAGGGTTCAAAGCCCTCTGCCTTACCACTTGGCGACCGGGCACCATGTGTCTTTTCGCAGAGTATGCTAGCAAAAAAGAGGGAGAGGACAAATATATTTTCTCTATGAAAATTTTTCTTCTCTTGTGAACTGATAGGTATTTATAAAAATTCCAATCAAAAACAAACCCAAAAACGTAAGAATGCTGAACTCGATGTTGTGATATCGAAATAAAAGAATCAAAGCCGTCATACTCACGACATCTATAGCTACCCCCAAGATCACATACGTCCTGTCTTTTCGCATCCAGCTTAAGTAATTACGCATTGTGCGAATACTAAGCATATTGGCAATGAGCAAGATGACAAAAGGAGCATAGGTGATGATATTTTTCATAAATCCTGTAGTGGACGATTGAATAATTTCGAATTCTTTGATGAAGAGAAAAAACACTCCGAGAAGCAGTGCTACTGATGCCCACAGTACACTCAAAAACATTTTTTTATATGCTGGTGTCACCATTTGAATATTTTTTACTGCTTCATGTGTCCTTATTTCTCGCAGAAATTTTTGTATCTTTCCAGAAGAAGGCTCTTCTATTTCTAGTATTGCCTGTGATCCATTTTTACTATGGCGAAAAAGCATTTCGTGCAAAGTAAGTTTATATTTTTGTATTTTCTCGAAAAGAAACGATGTGAGCTTTTTTGATGATTCAAAGGCGATCACATATCGACATCTCTGATGTCTGTGTGTAGATTTTTCATTGTTTTCAAAAAATTCCGCATACACCCTGTTTGCTTGTATTTTTCCAGATCCAATATGTGCCAGAAGTTCATCTCCATCAGCAACTTGAAAAAATGCATATACTCTCTTCCACATTTTATGTGGATAGGTGCTGATCATTCCCTTATGCTCAGCATCAAATTCATTTTGCAGGAGAGTCTTTCCTATAGAGATCTTCTTTTGTTTTGGTGTTTTGGCGAGATCTGCTTGAATACTTTTTCGTGCAGAATAGGTCTGTACAAAGTTAAGCCAAGAGACATCAGCCCTGAGTAAATCATCATATTTAAATTCTATTCGGTCTCCGTCCTTGAGAGTGTGACTCAGATCAACTGGCAATTTATTAAGAAATACCTCTTTTGTTCGCCCGGCTTGATCGGGAGAATGGCGATAGAGAAAATCAAGTACAGTAGATCCTTCTGGGAGGTCAATTGCTTTGCCATATGTATCAATTACAAAAATTGGTTTTTTAAGAAAGTCTGCATGAAGATATTCTTCCATTTCGTCCAGATCATGCTCTTTTTGTTCTTCAGAAAACTTAGTGAGTTCTTCCAGCCAGCGAATGCGCAGAGGAAATTTTCTTATGTTTTTGTATCTGAGAGCATCTTTTTTTCCATTCCAGTAGACAGCAATCCCTTTCCAGGCAAGAGAGGCCATTTCTTTCGTCAAAATTTGAATACTCAGTACATTCCCTTTGGTGTCAACGAGTCTGGTATGAAGGGCTTGATATCCATTTTCTTTTGGGTTGCTAATGTAATCCTTGAATGCATGTGGTTGAACTGTATATTTTTTATGAAGGAGAAATAGAGTTTGGTAACACTGATCTATTTGAGAGGGAACAATTTGGATAATATGTGTCTTGGCTATTTCCAAAGCAGCTACATGTTCTTCTGTTTCTTCAGATGAAAAAAAATATATCTTGGGGAAAATACGAACTTCTATATCGCCAAAATCTCCTTCTGGTTTTTGAAGGAGCTTTTCTATTCTTCCTTTTGCATTCTTGGCTTTTCGAGCATTTTGTTTTTGTGTAGTGATCAGTTGTGAATGAATATCGGGAAAAAGAGTTTTATAGCATTCGGTGATCAATTGTTGTCTGAGTTTTTCTAGATTGAGTTTTTTGGCAAGAGGAACATATATTTGGAGGGTTTCTTCGGCAATTCTTTGTTGTTTTTCTTTGGGAAGAGCAGAAAGAGTTTTCATATTATGCAAACGATCACAAATTTTTATGAGAATCGCTCGGATATCCTGTCCCATGATCTCAAACATTTTTCTCAGTGATGCGAGGCGCCATTTTTGAGGATCGTCTGTCGAATATTCTTCTCGTGATATTTTGGTCACCCCGTCTACAAGAAGTGCTACATCTTTTCCAAACTCATGCTCTATTTCGGAAAGAGAAAGAGAGGTGTCTTCAAGTAAATCATGGAGAAGTGCGGCGATAATAGCGTCTTCGTCTGCTTTTAACTCTGTCAAAAGTGAAGCGACTGCAAGTGGATGAAACATATAGGGCTCTCCTGAAATTCTTTTTTGTGAGCCATGATGTTTGAGGGCTGTTGTATACGCCATTTTCACACGCTTTGTATCCTGCAAAGCATTATATGATTTCATGTTCCTAAGAATGTCCGAAAACGCTTGCTCCATAAAAAAGAATTATTTTGTCGTCCCATTGTAGAGACAAAGAGTCCTTTTGTGAAATTTTTTCTCCCGCTTGTTATTCTTCTTTCAAATAGTATTTATTGATTGGCTCAAGATTCTTGTGCAATTCATAGACAAGGGGAATACCTGTAGGAATTTCTACCCCCGGAATATCTGTGTCAGAAATATTCTCCAAGTACTTCACAAGTGCCCGAAGGCTGTTTCCATGAGCAGAAACAAGAACTCTCTTTCCAGATCGAATTATTGGAAAAAGAGTGTTTTCAATAAATGGGAGCATTCTCTCAACGGTGTCTGCAAGACTTTCTGTAAATGGAACTTGATCTTTGGAAAGATCCGCGTAGCGCCTATCATTCCCTGGATATCTCTCGTCATCTTCGGTCAGCGCAGGAGGAGGAGTGGCATAGCTCCTTCGCCAAATGTGCACCTGCTCTTTCCCGTGCTTCTCTGCCATCTCTGCCTTATTGAGTCCTTGTAGCGCTCCATAGCATCTTTCATTGAGCCTCCATGTTTTTTCTACAGGGAGCCAACTGAGATCCATCTCATCCAAAATCAAATCTAATGTATGAACGGCTCTCTTGAGATATGAAGTGTAGCAAAAATCAAACTCAAATCCTTTTTCTTGAAGAAGTCTTCCGCCAGTTTTCGCTTCCTTCACTCCTTTTTCACTTAACGGCACATCTGTCCATCCGGTAAATTGATTGAGCTTATTCCATGTGCTCTCTCCATGACGAACGACAACAAGGGTGTACATACTCTTTGAGAAAAAATCATGTGTATTGTAGCAAAGAAAAAACTATTTTCGTAAAAAAGATTCAATTCCTCGCTTTCAGTTTTTAGTATTTTTTTCTTTATTTGCTTTTTTCTATAGAAAAACAATACAATTTTTGTACTTATTTTTTTACTCTCAATATGAAATCACTCAAAATTTTTCTCTTGTCCCTTTTTTTAGCCGGATGTTCGCATGTGTCACAGACTCCTCAAGAACAAGGAGTGAAAGACCTCTCCACAGATGCTCAGCAAGAAGAAGGAGGAGTTGACTACACTCTGGAGCTGGGAAACTTTTATTACGAACCCAATATTATCGAAGCCAAAGCAGGATCGACCATTCGCATCAAGTTGGTCAATGTAGAAGGAACTCATGATTTTGATCTCGATGAACTGGGAGTGGAAAGTTCTCGACTCCGGGCAGGAGAAGAAGAAATTCTCGAATTTGAAGTACCTACAGACAGTGCCGGAAAAACATATGAGTTTTATTGCAGTATCGGTTCACATCGCGAACTGGGGATGGTTGGCTCGTTTGTGGTGACAGAATAAAATAGCTCTGCACAGAGTTCTCTGCTTTTTTTTAGAGAAAAATATTTTGCCATTGCTCACGAACTCCTTCGACGGTCTCCAGAAATTTTTCGCTTTTATAATTTCCGAGAATTTCCTCTATTTCCATGTACAAAAGCATTTGTGCATTGTGAACATATGGTTGTTGTTTGGGATCTAGTGACCCCATTTCTTCTAAGTATTGAAAAGCAATTATCCTTGCCATAGCTTGACCGAGGAGCACCAGCTTTCGTTGAGGAGTTCTTTTTCTGTCAAATGTGAAGTCAAAAAGTTTGGTAAATTTACCAGCGACTTCTTTTGTGAGATCAAAATTTTTCAAAAGATCAGCAACACTTTCGTGTTTTCTTGTTTTTATCAGGGTTGCAAGTGAGGTAGAAATTTGGGAGTACAGAGTATCATTTGGGCCTTCAAATATCTGAAATGGCCAACTGTCTTCCATGGCTCTGGAAAAATAATTACTTGTTTCAAATCCCATTCCGCCCTGCAAAATTCTTCCGTGCCTTGCGGATTCAGCCATATATTCAGTAATGAGTGCTTTATGAGCATTTGCTCTGATCGATTGTTTTGCGACTTCAAATCTGTTTCCTTGGTCTAAAACATCATCTAATTTTATATTTTTTGCGGTATGAGAGACCATTGCTCTACAAATTGTTTCGTATGCTTGCATTTTCGCCAAACGACTTTGAACCTGATCAAAATTAATCAAATGATCGTTCCCCATAGGTCTTCGGGAGCAATGCTCTTGTGCTTTATCAAAGTTTTGCTCCAAAAAACCAAGCGTCATTGCCGGAAATCCGACTCTACTCGATAGGAAGATGTCTTGCCACATTGCAATTTTTGTAGAATCTGGAAGAGCTCTCCGTGTTTCTCGTGTGACCACATCTATCGCACTTCTCCCATAGGGGATCATTTTGAGGCCACTTGTTTCATAGTTCCTTTCTAATCTAAGCCCTTCTCTACAAAAAAAGAGGTCGGGGTGTCGTGACAAGTCTCCGTTTTTATCTTTTTCTCTTGCCGCCACAAGCCAATAATCTGCTGAACCACTCAATCCCTGCCAGTGTTTTTCCCCTGAAATACGATATCCTCCTTTTGGAATCTCTCTATACGAAGTTTGCATATTAAAAGCTTCAGTACCATATCCCGGCTCACTCACTGCAAGGCCACCAGTAGCCCCTTGGTGAAACTTTGGAAAAATTTCATCTTGAGTCTCTCCACTTCCATATTTCCTCAGATTCCTTAAAAACAAGGCATTTACAATTCCGAGATAAAGGCTCAGTGGCAAAGAGTATCTGGAAGCTTCTGTATGAATACTCAGAAATTCTAATGTGCTATCGGCTCTTCCTCCTCTTTCTTGAGCAATAGCTGGCAAAAGTGCACCGGCTTGCACAAGTTTTTTCCAATTTTCTGCTGAAAGGAATGTGTTATGAATATCAGGTTCGCCAGCCTGAAACACATCACTCAAAACATTCCTATATCTTTGCAAAAATTTATCCGTTGGGAGATTTCGAGCCTGTTCGAGCTCTGAAGGTACTGTTTCTGCTGCTGATTTTTCTGTCGACTGCACTATGCGATGATTTTTAAAAAAGAAATATCTCTAGTGAGCTGGTTCGAGGATTGCTACAGCGTTTACACCTCCAAAACCATAAGCGGCTACTCCATACATATCTTCGCCTGAGACACAAAAACTCTGCTGAGCAATTGCCTGTGCAACATCTACAAACTTTGGATCAATATTTCTTGTAGCCGGAAGCCCTGAGCACTGCTCCTTCTTCATTGCCATGAGTGCTTGAAACACGTTGAGGGCAAATGCTCCTCCGAGTGTGTGCCCAAGTTGCTCTTTGTTTCCTGTGATTATTATCTTTTCATCATTTAGAAAGTCTGCAAAATTTTCTCGTATTCCCGCTATTTCATTTTCAGCCCCCAACTGTGTCCCTGTGCCATGAACTATAAAATTGAGCCTCCCTGTAAAGTTCGTAGCGGAAAGCCGAGCTTGTTCTACTGCCTGACGAAGGCAATTTGTTTGTCCCTGAATAGTCCCTCCCGTGAGAGATCCTCCATCTCTCTGTGGGTTACAAGTGTTTCGTACGATCGAACGTACAATTGCTTGGTATTCTACCGGTACTGTATCTGCAAGCTCACGTTTCATCATGACAAATGCTGCTGCTCCATCTCCTGGGACAAAACCATCTCTGCTCTCATCAAAGGCTCGAAGAGCTTTTGTGGCGCCACCATGGTCTCTCCAATTCCGAGAAAGCGCCCCCTGTCTTCGGGGGCCCATAAGAGAATCGAAGGAAACGACACCTGTCACAGTTCTTGCTGCTGCATCAGAGCCAACGACCACTCCTATCTGAGCCTCACCTGTGAGAAGAGAATTGTGCAAATTTTTCATAGCATGCCCCGAAGAAGCGCATGCTGCATTTGTTGATTGTGTCCCTCCTCGTATTCCAAATTCATTTGCAATATGTCCCGCGGCGAGGTTTGCAAGTGTGCCTGTCATAAAAGTGGGAATTGCATATCTTCCTTGTACTTTTCCTTTATCAGCACCGGTTAGAAGCTCTAGATACGCACCCTCTAGGTTTTCAATATCTACTCCTGCTCCCATCCCCACATCTATCATAGTGTTGTCTTGATACTCTGGATGAATATATCCTTCGGGATCAAATAATTCTGGCGGAAGTATCGCCAATGCTTGCCTGGCAGCGGCATAAGCATAGCGAATAGAACGCCCTGCCCGAGCTGGTTTTGATCCTCTGGGAGGTTGAAGGGATTTTGGATATTCAAAAAGATTTTCATCTTCAGGAGAAACAAGAGCTCCTACTCCTGATTTCCATGCTATTTCTAGTAGTGTCTGCTCCTCCATACCCGCAACCTGAGCTTGAAGTTGCATGTTGGCAATTTCGGTTGGGTCAAACTCACGTATACCACTTCTCCCCTCCAGGAGTCCTTTTTCCGTGTCCTGAGTATTTCCCAAAGAGGTCATCGCTCCAGGATGAGCCGCGATAACTATTTCTGGATGTTGAGTACGGCTGGATGTGTGAACTAATGGACTTTTTTCGGACATACAAAGAATGCATGAAATGAGAACGCATAAAATTAGATTGTAGCGTAGTATATTCTTTTTATTACGTCAATATTTCTCGAAAAAATTGTTTTGGAATATATTCCTGCGTTGTATTGCTCTCCATACCGCACTCCTCTGAATCGCCATTCTTTTAGATCATTCTTTCTTCATGACCGCATTCAAAACAATTGGACTTCGTTCGGAAATACTCTTGGCTCTTGAAGAGCTTGGATTTGTAAATCTACTTCAACTCTTTTTCGCAAACACTCTACAGAGTCTGATTGTATCATACCCAACCTTCCCTTTGAGCTCTCGGTGGATCAATCCCAGTTTGAGATGTCCATCTTGATCAAAGTCTTTTGCGATTGAGTTTTTTTTGCATTTTTGTATCGCTGCGATAACGATATCCAAAAGCTTTGTATCCGGTTTAAATCGCGTGATATCCAGGTCAGAATTTTCAGATTTGAGTTTTTCCAAATGGGAGACAATAGTGTTTGTTGTCACATTCCGCGCCGTAGCAATTTGCTCTAGATTTTTTCCTTCTACAATCAAAACCCTTGTTTGTTCATATGTAGAAACTTTGGGCGCCTTGGGGGCGACTGTTCGAGGGAGTGCATTGCGCTTATGGTTCTGAGCAATGAGTTTCGTATCCAAAGTTCCTCCTGAGCGCTCAATAAAATCATCAAAACTCTTTTGGAGTTTTTTTGCATCGCTCTGCTGAAACTCAGAATCAATATGAGAAGAGAGTTCTTGAAATCGCTTGTCCGCAACCATCACCAGAGGATCCATTTGCAAAGCTTTTTGGTTACATCCCAGCAAAGTAAGATCTGCCCATGTCTTTACTCTCGAGAGTGCCACGTATCCTTGCCCCTGTTCGAACGTCTTAGAAAGGTCTATCTCGGCACTATCAAGCGTCATTCCCTGGCTCTTGTGTACCGTGATCGCCCACGCTAGACGTAAAGGAACTTGAGAAAAAGACGCTACAGCGATATTAGATTCATCGACAATACTCCATTCTACGGGTTTTGCCACAAGAGTAGCACCTGAGAATGTTTCCACAATTGGCCACCCCTCATCATCAAAATCAGTGACGGTTCCCATTGTTCCATTGAGATATCCCATTTCATAATTGTTTTTTACAAAAATAACCTGCGCATATTGTTTGAGATCTAGATCTGTGGGAGCAAGAGTTGATTTTTTAAGCGCTTCTACCAAATTTCGATTTCCCATAGTTTTTGCAGTAAAACGCTGAACATCAGAGTCCAGTTTTGCCAGATGCACTTTATTGATTTTGTCGACATCCGCATTGTGGGTAAAGAGTTTGAGAGCTGATTCTGTTGTGTTTTCATGCGCAGACACGAGCTTTTCTTGGAGCATATCTGCGCTTGCTTCACTTATTTCTCCACTGCGGATTTCATTCAGGAGTTCGAGCAAAGCATTTTTTTGGTGACGATAAGAATCCGTCAGATAGCAGATTTGTAATTCTGCTTTGACCCAAATGGGAGCCATAAAAGCAAATTTTTCATGGGAGCTGAGGCGCTCTTTTGAAACGGGGGGGAGTTGAAAAAAGTCTCCAGAGAAAACCACCTGAATACCCCCAAACGGTTTAAAACTTGTCTTGAAATACCTCAAAATCTGGTCAATACAGCTGAGTGTTTGGCCTGAGAGCATCGAGATTTCGTCAATAACAAGGACTTGTACTTTCTCAAGTCTGTTGCGCAGTGGTTTTTTCTTTGCAATTTTTTGGAGATCTGCATCCGTAAGTACGTCTTTGATCCCCAGCCCTGACCATGAGTGAATGGTCTGCCCATCCAAATGCGTAGCCGCAATACCCGTAGAAGCCGTGATCGCGAGAGGAACTCCACGATCACGCAGATATTCAATATATTGATTGAGTAAATACGTCTTCCCTGCTCCAGCTGAACCCGTCAAAAACACATTTTTCCCCGATTTAAGTATTTGCAAAGCACTCTCTTGATTCATAATAAGAAGATATAAGGAGCAAGGAGGAGAGAATAATGCACTTTTGCTGTCGTTTTCAGTGTAGGCTTAGGAGAAGGCATAATACAGGGAAGAATTATTTTCTCATAAGAAAAAAGTCTTTTTTCTTTGTATTTTTGTATTTTTTAAGGAAATTTTTATTTTTTTAACTCTGAAAACAGACCAAATAGAGTGAGCACTCTATTACTGCATGCTTTCAATCGCCTCTAACCCATTGCACTGCATCTTATATCGCGCTACCCTGAATCGCCATTCTTTTAGATCATTCTTTCTTCATGACCGCATTCAAAACAATTGGGCTTCGTTCGGAAATACTCTTGGCTCTTGAAGAGCTTGAATTTGAAACGCCTACCACAATTCAAGAAAAAACAATCCCCTATCTCCTTTCTTCACAAAAGGACTTGATAGCTCTTGCACAAACAGGGACCGGAAAGACCGCAGCGTTTAGTCTGCCGATCTTGGAGCAAATTGATCCTCAGGCAAGACATGTACAGTCCATCATTCTCTGTCCTACTCGTGAGTTGTGCTTACAAATTACTAAGGACATCAAAGCGTTTTCCAAGCATCTTCCTGATATCTCAATAGTACCGGTCTATGGTGGTGAGCGAATGGATATTCAGCTCAGGGCGCTCAAAAAAGGATGTCAAATCGTGGTAGGAACTCCTGGACGCGTGCATGACTTCATCCGAAAGAAAAAACTCAACATCGAATCTATCCAATACTTAGTACTTGATGAAGCCGATGAGATGCTCAATATGGGATTCAAAGAAGATCTGGATGCCATTTTGGGAACGACTCCAAAGAAGAAACAAACTCTGCTCTTTTCTGCCACCATGCTCCCAAGCGTGGAGCAGATTGCCAAAAAATATATGCGAGATACCCAGCAAATAAGTGCGAGCAAACGGAATACTGGTACTGAAAATGTGGAGCACAAATACTACATGGTGCACGCAAAAGATCGCTATGAAGCCCTTCGAAGAATCGCCGATATGACACCTGATATTTACGGCATCGTCTTTTGCCGGACACGTCGTGAGACCCAAGAGGTCGCCACCAAGCTCATGGGTGATCACTACTCTGCCGATGCCCTCCATGGTGACATTGAACAAAAACAAAGAGAACACGTCATGAATCGCTTTCGTAGAAAGCAGATTCAGATCCTTGTCGCCACCGACGTAGCCGCTCGTGGAATCGATGTGAATGATCTCACCCATGTCATCAACTACAATCTCCCTGATCAGCTGGAATCCTATCTGCACCGCAGTGGACGTACCGGTCGGGCCAATAAAAAAGGAATTGCCCTCACCATCATCCATATGAAAGAAGTGGGCAAGATTCATCAATTGGAACGAAAGATCGGCCGGCCCTTCCAGCAAGTCAAGGTTCCCACCGGAAAAGAGATTTGTGAAATGCAACTTTTGCACCTGATTGATAAAGTGGGCAAGAGCAAAGTGGATGAAGCGCGCATCGCTCCTTTTCTCCCAATGGTCTACAAAAAACTCGAATCCCTCAGTCGCGAAGAACTCATAGAACACATGGTTTCTATCGAGTTTCATCGCTTTTTGGAAATGTACAAAAATGCACCGGATCTCAATGTGGAGTTACGCGGTGGCGGTGGTGGATATAAATCACACGGGCGCGGGAAGAGTCAAGATCGCCATCGAGATCGGGGTGGCAAAAGAAGAGATGGTGGAGGACGCAGAAATCAGGATGTAAACTTTGCTCATTTTGAAATTAATTTTGGCTCTGAAAAAGGCTTTAATGCCAAGAATCTTTTTATGCTCATCAACAAACAATCCAAACTTCGCGGTGTGGAGATCGGCAAGATCAGCGTAGGAAAGAGTTCTACTGCATTTGATGCAGATGAACGATACGCATCAGCACTCCTGAGTTGCTTCAAGCGTCAAAAATTCTGGGGGACACCGGTGGAGATGAAAAAAGCAACTGGTGGCGGAGGAAGAAAGTTTGGAAAAAAATAGATTGCGCTATTTTTGTTTTTTCTATACACTGCGCTCCGCGAAAGCATGCGTGGTAGGAATAAAAAAATATTACTGCAAAGCCTGATTTTGCAGATTTTATTCTTTTATTTCTTTTTTTATGCAAGGAATTATTAAAACCCTGAAAAATGGGTTCGGTTTCATTACTGTTGAAGGTTCAGACAAAGATCTGTTCTTTCATGCTTCTGATATGAATGGTGAATTTAACGACCTCAGAGAGGGTGACACGGTCACCTTTGAGGAAGTTCCATCAGATCGAGGAGGTATGAAAGCCGGTAACGTCACCGCAGGTGGTGGTGCCGCACCTGCTGCCGCTGCTCCATCTGACGATGAGGAAGCTGCAGAAGAAGCTGAGCCTGAGGAAAAAGCCGAAGAGGCTGAATCTTCTGAAGAAGCTTCAGAAGCTGGAGACGAAGAATAAGCTACTCTCTAAGCATCTTCTAACTACATTATTGGAGCAATCGTCTCGGTTGCTCCGTTTTGTTTTGGGTGTCAAAAATTGTGGGGGGGGGAATGCGGTGATGTGTCCTCGTAGGACTGTCCATTCGACCTAGTTTTTTTGACTTGGTCGAGTTAAGGTTGCAGTCAAAAAGACTAAAACCAACGAAGGGATGGAGAAACCCCGGCGTTAAAAATTCTCTGGATTTTCTTTGTCTAGAGTCCATTTCAAAGGATTAAACTCGATGTATTCACGAATAGTATTGAGTCCGGTTTCATCTCGGATGATATGATCGTGAAACGACCGTTGCCAGATAAATTCAGGGCAACCATTTTGACGAATCAATTTTGATGATGTGGTTTTGAAAGCGTTTATGGTTTTGGATAAGAGATTATGACGACCTGTAGGCATATCACGAACAGCTCGCGTAGGGACAACTCTAGAGTTGTCCCTACCATGACCTTGATTTTCAATGACGATAATTCCATGTACATGATTTGGCATAATTACAAATGAATCCAATGTCACAGAATCATATTGATCTTGTAGCCACATCCATTGTTTCTTGGCGATTTGTCCAAATCGACTCAATTGCATTTCATCATCTTTTATTTCACCAAACCATTGCACGCGACCTTTCGTGCATGTAGTGACAAAATAATATCCATTTTGTGAATAATCGTATCCCTGTAAACGATTTCTTTTTCGATGGAGATGAGATGATTTTTTCATAAGAAGATTTCATATGAGCATAGTAAAAAATCTACTCTGAAAATGAGAGAAGAGCAAAGATTAAAGACAACTTAAGTATTTATTCCCGTTCTATATGATGGAGGATTTCCCTTGCTGTTTCTCTTGGAGAGAGTTTTGTATTATCAATTACAATTCCCAAATGGTTACCATTGCATTCTCCACCTTCAGCATACATCTCACGAATACGTTTTTTATCATCTTTAGTTATTGCTCTCCCTCTATTTGAAAGAGCTGTTGCCAAGCTTGGCCTTAAGGTAAAAAAGAATATTTTCACACTGGATTGCTGAAGATTCTCTTCTAAAAAATCTCTTTCATGCTGATACAAAGGGTATACCATAACAATATTCATGTTTTTCTGAAGAATATTTCTGGCGACCGAAACAGCATTTTCCAAATTAAGAGGGATACTTTCTTTCAACAAAAGAAATGGAACAAAGTCTCTCATAACATCTATATCGATGAATGCAGTTTTTTCAAGTGACTCAGAGACAATCGTTCCAACAGTAGTTTTTCCTGCATTTCGCGAGCCATTAATAATAATAATTTTTTTCATGCTTATTCTGACAAAATCACGTTATTTCTTCTCCCGATTCCTCTTCCTCTCCACCTCACTCAGCCACTTCTTCCTCAGGCGAATGTTTTGAGGAGTCACCTCCACGTATTCATCTTCTTTGATATATTCCAACGCTTTTTCGAGCGTCATATCCAGCGGTGGAGTAAGGGTCACGGCATCGTCTGAGCCAGATGCACGAATATTGGTGAGTTTTTTGCCCTTGAGGGCATTGACAGTGATATCACTGCCTTGATTGTGTTCGCCGATAATCATGCCTTCATACACCTTTGTCACGGGATGGATAAAGAGTGGACCGCGTTCTTGAAGTTTCCAGAGAGAATACGCGGTGGTCTCACCAGTTTCTCCAGATATCATAGATCCCACTTGGCGCTTGTCTATCTTACCCACATACGGCGCAAAGTGTGAAAATGAGCTGTACATAGTCCCCTCCCCTTTGGTGAGGATAATAAAGTTGGAACGGATGCCGAGCAATCCCCGTGCCGGAATTTGGAACTCGAGAGTGGTGAGTCCATTTTCGGTTTTGATAGTACTCATCTCCCCTTTGCGCTGTGCCATCATTTCTATGATCTTTCCTCCCAGTGATTCTGGCACATTGATCACGGTGTCTTCCATGGGTTCGTGCACCTGTCCGTCTTTTTGTTGAAACACAACCTCCGGCTGTGACACCTGGAGTTCAAATCCTTCACGACGCATGGTCTCGATGAGGACTGCCAGATGCATCTCCCCACGTCCAAGGACTTTGTAGTGATCCGCATTTTCAGAAAATTCGATACGGAGTCCCACATTGGTCTCGAGTTCTTTTTCCAGTCGATCACGGATCTGCCGACTGGTGACAAATTTGCCTTCCGTCCCCGCAAAGGGTGAATCATTGACCATAAAGTACATGGCGAGTGATGGCGGATCCACATTGATCGCCGGAAGTGGCTCCGCACTTTCATTGTCTGTGATGGTTTCCCCCACAAAGATATCGGCAATCCCCGCAATAGCCACAATGTCTCCGGCAAAGACCTCTGGCACTTCTACTTTTTTGAGGCCTGCAAAGGTAAAGAGTTTGCTCACGCGGGCAGTCCGTTTGGCTCCACTGGGTGTGAGGACGGTAACGCTTTGATTGGTTGTGAGCACGCCTTCGTGCACACGGCCGATCGCAAGTCTCCCGAGGAAATTGTCATACGCCAGAGTGGCGGGCTGCATACGAAAAACCTCCTCTACATTTTGTTCCGCAGCGGGCACATGCTCGATGATGAAATCTAGAAGCGGGGTGATGTCTGTACGCTCATCGTCCAAGTTTTTCACCGCCACGCCATCACGAGCCACTGTATAGAGATAGGGGAAATCCAGCTGCGCATCATTTGCCCCCAGTTGTCCAAACAAATCAAACACATGGTCTATCACCCAGTCGGGTCGTGCAGTGGACTTATCAATTTTATTCACTACCACCAGCACTTTTTTGCCGAGTTCGAGGGATTTGTGGAGGACAAACTTGGTCTGTGGCATGGGTCCTTCATATGCATCTACCACAAGGATCGTGGCATCCACAGTACTCAGCACACGCTCTACCTCACTTCCAAAGTCCGCATGGCCGGGAGTATCTACGATATTAATCTTGCTTCCCTGATACTCAATCGCTGCGTTTTTGGCATAGATGGTAATGCCACGTTCTTTCTCTTGTTCATTGCTGTCCATTACCCGATCTTCTACCTCTTCATGCGCCGCAAAAGCGCCCCCTGCTTTGAGCAGAGCATCCACGAGTGTGGTCTTGCCGTGGTCAACGTGAGCGATGATCGCAACATTGCGGATATCCATTGTCTTTCTCAAAATAAAGCCGGCGTAGAGTACGGGATTTTAACGGGTTTGAAAATGGTTTCTTTGGGTGTGAAAAACTTGAAACAGCGAGGGGTCATTTTTTCTTTTTACTCCTCTTTGCTTTGGGATTAAATTCTAAGCACAGCTGTATCCAGGAGTTCAGATCTTCATCTGCGTCAATAGCCTCTGGATCCAGAAACACAAATCCTCTCATGGGTCTCCCGGTAAATTTCATTTCATTGCAGCCATCTTTGGCAAGACATTGCTCATATATATCAGGATCTATTCTCGCCATGAGCTGGTCTTTTGCAATACCAATGCACATTTTGCCATCTACCATAAAGCACAGACCTCCCATCATTTTCTTTTCTTCAAAAGACACATGGTTGTGAGTGAGAACTCTGTATATTCTGTCCGCCAAATGTTCGTCGTAGGCCATGTTATTTATATTGTTTAGAATTATAGCTTATGAGGAAAGAATACGGGATTTTGGTGATTTCGGGAATATTTTCTCAAAAAGACATGAAGAAAACGAATTCCAGGTTTTCTGTCTTTTGATCTCCACGCTCCAAATACATCAATGGTTTTGTTTTTTGGTTTTTCATTCTCATAAACGCTGCTGTTGTTGTAATTGATACAGGAAAATGTTTTGAAATAAAGAGCAATGTCTTGACAAGTGAGCTAAAAATGATTTTAATTACCATGTTAATAAAAATTTAAACATCCCCAATGCCCGAAATATCAGTGATTTTGTCTTCTGCCTTCTCTGCTCCACCGGAACATGAAGAAATCGAAAGAAGGAGTAGCGACGAAGCCGGATGTGAACACGTAACTCAATTGGTGATGAAAATGAGGGATACCAAAAAAGAAATACTCCGTTTGATTTTTAATGCTCCGCGGACGATGAAGGAGCTTGTAGAGCAGGTATCTGTCTCTCCACCAGGTGTCTATCAGCACATCCTTGGACTAGAAAACAAAAACCTCATTTTCAGACGCCGAGAAGGCAGAAGCTTTGTGAACTATCTCAATGAGCATTTTCGATCGACCTTAAAAGAGCTCCTGGAAGAAGATCCCGATCTCCCAGTTCTGTCAGATGTTTCCAACGAAAGCATACAGCCAGATCGCGATAGCGTAGAGCAAGCGGTTTTGAGTGTGAACACTAGAAGCAAAAAAATTCTTTTTCTCATTTTTGAATCTCCCTGCACAGTGGAAGAAATTGCAGAAGCACTTTCTATTCCTCATCAAACGAGTGTTTATCCACATCTCAGAACGTTACAAGATAAAAGTCTTAGGCTCTTGAGTAGAATAATTACTTCAATTATTCTCTTAACATGCTTAAACACAGTAAAATATCGAATTATAAGATCAAAAAAATATTGAAGTGTTTTTGTGAAGATCTCAATGCATCAAAAACAGCAAATATTCTAGATCTCAATCGGAGAACGGTTGATCGATATTTTAATATTTTTAGAGAAAAGATTGCAAAGTTCTCTTTAGCACAGTCAAAGAGTTTTGGAGAATTTGAACTTGATGAAAGTTACTTTGGAGCAAAGAGAATGAGAGGAAAGAGAGGAAGAGGAGCCGCAGGAAAGACTCCTGTCTTTGGAATCCTTCAAAGAGAAGGAAGGGTATTTGTTTCTATTGTAAAAGATTGCTCCAGAAAAGAGCTCCTACCTATTATTCAAGGAAAAATACTAGAAGGATCAACTATTCATACTGATGGATGGAGAGCTTATGATGGACTCATTCTCAATGGATATGATCACTATCGTATTCATCACTCAGAAAATGAATTTGCACGAGGAAAATGTCATGTAAATGGTATTGAATCCTTTTGGTCTTTTGCGAAAAGAAGACTCTCTAAGTTTAACGGAATTGCTTCTCACAAGTTTAACTTTCACCTCAAAGAATGTGAGTGGCGATGGAACTATAAAGATCAAGATATTTTTGTTATAATGTCCAAAATTATCAGAGATTTTTAAAATCTCCTACTCTAGAGCCAAGTCTTATTCTTCGTTATAAACAGGGAAAGTATGCAGTTTATGATATTAATGAAGAAATTCGGCCAATAATAACAGATGTGCTGGAAACGGATTTTATGCCGAATATTTCCAGTAAAAGTGTTTCGTCAGATTATAACCGTACAAAAAGAGCAATTCTTGGAATGAGCCTTAAAAGAAAAAAAGTATTACTCCTTATTCTTGAATCTCCACGAACAATAGAAGAAATTGCAAAAAAAATGGCTCTTACTCATCAAACGAGTGTTTTTTCACATCTCAGAGCGTTAAAAGATGAAGATCTTATTCGTGGTTATCAGCAGGGAAGAAATAAGGTTTATCATATTAATGAGGAAGTTTTATCAGTAATAAGAGATGGGTTGGGAAATGACCCCGATGCTCTTTTTGAAATGATGCAGGGAGTGATCAGGAGTGAAAAGATTGTTCCCAAAAGAGATTATCGTTTGGTGCAATTGATCAGAGCTCTCTTTATACATCAGAATGGAAAAGCATATAGAGATCAAGTTGAAGAGCTTGTTTCAACACTCTATAAACCTGGGCTGTCTGATGGTCTCAGAAAAATACTTACTGAAAATGGCATGACAGGGTTCGAGGAAAAGGAATTAGAAGATCCGGCTTTTGCTCTACAGACGAGAACTCAAAAGAGAGGTTTTGAAGGCATTGGACACGATATTCACACAAAAAAAAGGGGGCATCACCTGCGATTAAAACCCTACTAAACCCTGTTTTTCTTTTTAAGGAATCCTCTTCTATGGCACAATATTGTGGATTTTTTCAATGTGCATGATTTCTCTAATAGTTATAGAAGAGAAGATAAAGGAGATTGCTGGAAGGTCGTGGTTTCCGGTGGAAGTTGCTCGAGTAAATGATCAGGCGGTACGATTAGCGCTCTTTGAAGGAGAGTACCATTGGCATCAGCATGACAATGAGGATGAACTTTTTTACGTGTATTCGGGAAAAATACTGATCCAGCTCAAAGATCAGGCAGATATTACCCTGAGTGCGGGAGAAGTGACCGTGGTAACCAAAGGGATGCAGCATTGTCCCAAGGCCCTGGAACCATCCTATGTGCTCATGTTTGAACCCATTGCAATAAATTCACAAGGAAAGAAATGAAATTTCACTTTCGCACCCTCGGCTACAAGATGAATTGGCTGGATTCTGCACGAATATCCGCTGGATTGCAGAATGCGGAGCATCTTGTACAAGAGATCGAATAGAAAAAAACTTCCTCATTTTTTCTCTTTATGCGCACTGCTTTTTCTAACCGATCAATCAATCTTCTCAATTTTCACTTTGGGTTGCAGGTATTTGCGAGTAATATCGGAGATATTTTTGGCGGTATCTACATGTACAAGATTGGTATCCCGATCTGGATGATATTTGTAGTGTGGGCTGGAATTTTTGTATTAAGACTCCTTCTGAGACCATTTGCACTCAGTCTTTGTTTTCAAAGAGGACTGAGGAAAAGCGTGATTTTGGGAACTCTGACGTATAGTACGTATTTTCTTTTTCTTGGAAAGATAGAGGGAGTGGGCATGTGGCTCTACATCTTTATGGCGGCTTCGGCTATTATTGATATCCTCTATTGGCTTCCCTATCACACTTATTTCTCAGTTTTGGGAGACACAGAGCATCGGGGAAAGCAGATTGGAATGCGAGAGGGAGCACTTTTACTTGCGGGTCTTCTCACTCCTGTCACTGGAGGAATTATTATAAATACGTATGGATTTTGGACAGCATTTTTCATAGCCTCTGTATTCATGCTCCTCTCTGCCCTTCCGCTTCTCAGTACACCCGAAGTCACGATAGAGAGGAATAGGGGGGTCGCAGATGCTCTGAAGAACGTGAGTAAGCAAGGTTTTTATCTCTATATGGGTGATGGATTTTCTTACTACACTCACATCTTTACTTGGACACTTGTGCTCTTTCTTTTTTTGGACGATTACGTCTCCTTTGGAGGACTCCTGAGTCTCGCTGTGCTATTTCAGATTATGGGATCGTTTCTCACTGGACACTTATTTGACACCGGAAGTGGTAAGAGAGTGTATCCCCTTGGAATTTTTTTCATAGTGCTCGGTACCATTGGGCGTGTATTTTTTGCATACACAATCCCACTTATCATATTCTTTGATATGGTTATGATGGCAGGGGCAGCACTGTATTATCCTATTATGACTTCTGCATATTACAACACTGCAAAAAAATCTCACTGTCCGCTCTGGTTTCAGTATTTTTCGGAAGCCGGCTGGGACGTCGGTAGTGCACTTGGATCACTTCTGGCGGCTTTGTTTGTATATATCAGTGGTGAACTGAGGTTTGTGATGCTTGCAAGCATACTTGGAATGGTGATCACTGCTGATTTTTTGCGTCGATATTATAAAAATTAAAAAAATTTAATTAAGTTTTTTTTCTTATTTTGGGATATACTCCCAATGTCTCCTAATATTATTTGACAAATTATTATAAAAACATATGTTAAAAACTGTTCGAAAAGCTATTTTTCCTGCCGCTGGATTTGGGACCAGGTTTTTGCCGGTGACCAAAGCAATGCCCAAAGAAATGCTCCCTATAGTGGACAAACCGGTAATTCAATATTTGGTAGAAGAAGCAGTCGCCGCGGGTATTGAAGAAATTATTATCGTGACCGGACGAGGGAAGCGCGCCATCGAGGATCATTTTGATACTTCATTTGAACTCGAGTATACTCTGGAAAACAAAGGAAAAACTGAAATTTTGAAAGAAGTGAAGAAAATAGAAAACCTCGCGAAGTTTGTATATGTTCGTCAAAATATGCCCCTTGGTGATGGGCATGCCATTTTATGTGCCAAAGAACTCATTGGGCCTGATGAACCATTCGCGGTCCTTTTTGGAGATGATCTGATTGACTCTGAGGTGCCGGCCACGAAACAGCTCATTGATGCGTATATCCAGACAGAAAAAATGATAATTGGTGTCCAGCAAGTCCCACAAGAAAGCGTTTCTAGTTATGGGGTCGTAGATCCAAAAAATGGTGAAAATTTAGAAGATGCCTTTGAACTGGCCGGTATGGTAGAAAAACCAAATCCCGCAGATGCTCCTTCTGATTTAGCGATTGTGGGAAAATACATCTGTACTCCAGAAATTTTTGACGCTATTGAATCTGGAAATACAAGTCATGATGGAGAACAGCGACTTATTGATGGATTTCGGCATCATTTGAAATCTGATCGGATTTATGCCAAGCAAATTGAGGGGACTCGATATGATACGGGAGATAAATTTGGATTTATAAAAGCGACACTTGATTTTGCAATGAAACACGAAAATTTGGGAGAAAAAGTAAAAGAATATATGAAGGAGAGGTTTTGTGGTTTGGAGTAAGAAGAAATTATTCGCTCTTTCGCAAAAAACATGATATGCTCAGGTGCATATGATTTTTGGTATGGATCCTTATTCTCATTCTTTTTTCAGCACTCCACCCTGCAAAGCGTCAGATTTGGGAGTCCCTCTTCCTGATGACCCGCATGCGGTATCGGTGTGTTTGCCGACATGGAAAGATGTAATTGCCTATAAGCAAAAAGACCCAAAACTCATCAAAAAACTGAAAAATAATTTTCCTGGATATGGTTTTCAACCGGCGGTACAAAAGCTATTTGCTGAAGCAAAAAAGCGATTTGCCAAGAAAAAAGAAGAATGCATGGTGTTCCCTTCTGAAAAGGTCGCAATAAGATTTCAAGAGTTTCTCAAGGAAAAACTGGAACAGAAGTCTTCTCTTCACGATATGAGAAAAAACAATGTCTTTGCCGTTTGTTTTCCAAAAGAGTACTTACAAGAAGCAGAAAAATATTGGTGGTATACCCGAGAGATAATCTCATCACGACTTGCCCAGAGCACACTCAATAAAGAACCTCTCAGTGATCAAGCTCGTGAAGAGGGTCGAAAAGCAAAGAAGCTACTCCAAGCACGTATATCAGAAATTTCTGGAGAACCGGCTCAAAACATCGTTCTCTTCCCTACTGGAATGTCAGCACTTTTACCATTCATCGGTTTCTGCAAATATCATTTCCAGAACGAAAAAGTATTCACATTGGATTTGCGACCAATTACACCCTGCAAATGCAAAGGGAATTTGGAAATGGTGTTTATTTTTTTGAACAAGGAGATGAAAGTGACTTGGAAAAAATTGAAGAACTCCTTGCCAAAGAAAAAATGTTAGGCATCTTTTTTGAAGTTCCTGGAAATCCGCTTTTACAAAAAGTAAATCTTCAAAGACTTGAAGTGCTCTCTCGAAAACATAATGTTCCCATTATTGTCGATGACACTCTGGGAACTTTTCAAAATCGAAATGCATTTTCTTTTGCAGATGTTATCATTTCTGGGCTTTCAAAGTTTTTCTCTGGAGAAGGGAATGTTACTGGAGGGGCATTAATGATGCGTTCCAAAAGTCGGTTCTTAAACGTGTTGGCACGTGTCTTTCATCACAATTTTGAAGATCTGCTCTGGTATGAAGATGCGACAGTTCTCGAAGAAAACTCAAGGACTTTTCTCAAACGAATACAACAGATCGATGCAAGCGCAGAAAAAATATATGCATTTTTAGAAAATCATCCCCTGGTATACCGAGTGCATATCCCCACATTCCATACAAAATCTAGAAAAGATACGGTACAAAAAAGAGTACTCTCATTCCTCCTCTGTCATCCTCGGGGGAATACCCCTGCGTTTTACGATACTATAGAGATTGCAAAGGGTCCAAATTTTGGGACGAACTGGAGCATGCTCACTCCTTACTATCAATTTTCTGCATTCTCGTCTGAAGAGATAGAAGAGACACAAGGTATTTCGCCGTATATGCTGCGGCTTTCTGTAGGGCTTGAGGATCCGGATGACATTATTCAGCGATTTGAGAAGGCGTTTGAAAAATTAGATGCTTAATTTGTATAATTTTATTATCATTTCTCAAAAATAAAGTGGTAAGAGAAGGTCCTGAAGTTCAATATGGGCAAGAAAATATACTTGCCACCCCTCATCCTTTTTTACAGAAAATTGGAGATGTTTTGAGTTCTGTATCCATTTCTATCGGAGATATTTTAGGAAAAAAATCACCTCCACATTCAGTTGCTACTCCTGCTATGAATGATCAGGATTGCAGCTCCGAAGAGGGCAAACTTATTTCCGTACAGAGGTGTGCAGCCGGAATATATTTCCTCTTGTCTCGGAATGCCTAATCTTTCTGTAGCAAAAGCACTTGAAGAATTAAGAACCAATCCTGAAGGGCCTCTTGCGAAAAAACTCATTACAAATTTTTTGAGACAAGAATTGGAAGCAATAAGAAATGTAAATTAAATTGAGAAATCACATAAAATCATAAAAAATAGTATTTGATGAATATTGCTATTGTACTCGCTGCTGGCAGATCCGAGAGGTTTGGAGAAGAGAAAATTTTTCTCAATCTTTGGGGAAAACCTGTTCTTTTTTGGAGCCTCAGAGCTTTTGAAGACCACGATACAATTGATCAGATAGTGCTCGTTGCTTCAAAAGAAAACAAAGATGAGTGTGAAGTCATCGCAAAGAACTTTTCAAAAATTCACAAAATAATTCTGGGAGGGAAAACACGATTTGAGAGTGCACTCCATGGATTTACAGCTATTGGATCCAGTAAGAATGACATTATTCTTTTTCATAACGCTGCCAATCCAGGAATTACAGCGTCGGAAATTCTAGAAGTGATCAAAAAGGCCCAACAAAATGGTGTAGCGGGAGTGGGAAAGAAAATAACTTCTACTGTTCGAAGAATGAGTGAAAAAAAATCAGAAGTGATCGAGAGAAATTCTTTGTACAAAATGGAAACCCCTCAAGCTCTCAAGGCAAATATTTGCACAAAAGGATTTGAGATTTGGAAGGAGAAGAATAAAATACCAACTGATGATGTAGCATTAGCAGAAGTCCAAGGTATTCTTCCAAAGATTGTTCCAGTAAGTTGGAAAAATAGAAAAATCACGACCCTTGAAGATCTTAAATTTTTAGAGTGCATCAGAGATTCTGAACTCAGAATGGGACTCGGAGAAGACAGTCATCAATTCAGTTCAGAACAAAAAACATGCATGATTGGTGGGGTTGTTATTCCAAATTGCCCTGGATTTGAAGCAAATTCTGATGGAGATGTTGCGTTGCATGCACTGTGCAACGCATTGCTTTCTGCTGTTGGAGGAACTTCTTTTTCTCGCATCGCTGACCTTTTGTGCGCACAAGGAATTACTGACTCAACGGAGTATCTCAAAGAAGTTTTGAACGTATTGAAAGAGAAAAATGGAAGCATTCAAAACATTTCTCTCTCCTTTGAAGGATCTCAGCCAAAACTGGAATCACATCTTCCCAAAATACGAAAGCGTCTGGCGAAACTGTTAAATATTGCTGAAGAAAATATCGGACTCACTGTCCATACTGGTGAAAAACTTTCTTCTTTTGGAAAAGGAGAAGGCATGCGCTGCCAAGCGCTTGCGACAATTCGCATTCGTAATCCGTAGTTTCTGAATTCGCTTGCCCCGAGTTTGTCGAATGCGTAATTGATTACGCCATTGCTGCCAAATCTGCGAGGCGACAGGAATACCCCCATTCATTATCATACCAAGAGAGTACTTTGACAAGATCCCCTCCCATAACATCCGTCATGGCGGCATCTACAATGGATGATCTGCAGTCTTTTTTGAAATCAACAGATACGAGTGGTCTTGTTTCCAGTGCAAGGATCCCTTTGAGCTTCCCTTCTGATGCTTTTTGAAAAAGAGCATTTACTTCTTCTTTCGTTGTTTTTTTAGAAACACTCACTGTCAAATCCACTACAGAAACAGTGGGAAGTGGTACTCGTATAGAAATTCCATTGAGCTTTCCCTCCAGATGCGGGAGAACCATTCCCACCGCTTTTGCCGCACCAGTAGTAGTGGGCACCATGGAGAGCGCAGCCGCCCTCCCTCTGCGTATATCCTTATGAGGAGCATCGAGAAGTTTTTGTCCTCCAGTGTATGCATGAATAGTGGTCATAAGGCCTTTTTCAATGCCAAATGCCTCATCCAGCGCTTTTGCTACTGGAGCAAGGCAATTGGTCGTACATGATGCATTAGAAATCAGATGATGATTTTCGGGATCATATATCTCTTCATTCACCCCTATGACAAATGTTCCATCAATTGCGTCTTTTGCAGGAGCAGAAACAACCACTTTTTTGGCGCCAGCAGTTATATGCTTTTGCATCCCCTCACGAGTTCTAAAAAATCCGGTGCATTCCAACACAATATCGACCCCGAGTTCTTTCCAGGGAAGTTTTTCCGGCTCGCGTTCTGCAAAAGCTTTTATCTCCTTATCCCCTACTTGAATACAATCATCCGTCGCTGTTACTTCTTCGTGATACTGACCATATGTAGAATCAAACTGAAAAAGCAGTGCCAGCGTCTGATTATCCGCCAAATCATTGACTGCTACCAAGTCCAGTGTCTCTGAATATTTGTCCAAAATAACCTGAGCAACTATACGACCAATACGACCAAATCCATTAATCGCAACCTTCTTCATATGTGTTTTTGGGAAAAGAAAAAAATTCGCGGGAAGTATAGCAGATATTTGTAATCTTCCATGCATTTTTTCAAAAAATACAAATTGAGAAAAGGTCTGTTTTATGAGATAATGGAGGGGATTTAAACAAATACATATGCGCATTCATTTTCACGGAGCCGCTCATGAAGTCACTGGCTCCAAGCATCTTCTCGAGATCAATGGGAAGTTTGTTCTCCTGGATTGTGGGCTTTTTCAGGGAAGACGAAAGGAAAGTTATGAAAAGAATATTCGTTTTGGATTTGATCCGAGCAAAGTAGATGCCATGATCCTTTCTCATGCCCATATTGATCATTGTGGCAATATCCCTCGATTGGTCAAATTTGGCTTTCGGGGAGATATTTTTTGCACGCATGCCACCAAAGATGTGACCCAAGTCATGCTTATGGATTCTGCACATATTCAAGAACGTGATTCTGAATTTTTTCGTCAAAGAAAATCAAAAAACAAACCTGCAATCCCTCTAGAGCCCCTCTACACTCAAAAAGACGCAGAATCTTCTTTTCCACTCTTACAGGGAAGGAATTATCATGATCGTTTTGAGGTGCTTCCTGGGATCTATTGTACCTTTCTCGATGCAGGGCATATTTTGGGATCCGCGGTGACGATCTTGGAATTTGAAGAAAATGGAGAACAAAAACGACTCGTTTTTACTGGAGATGTGGGGAGGGTGGACAAAATAATTCTTCGTGATCCAGAATCTCCTGACTGGTGTAATTATCTCATTACGGAAAGCACTTATGGGAATCGACTGCATGAACCTTTTTCAGAAATGCGTGGAGAGATGGGGCGTATTGTCACCGAAACAGCCGCACGAGGCGGAAAAGTCATTATTCCGGCATTCTCTCTCGAACGAACACAAGAACTCGTCTACGACCTTCATGTTCTGTATGAAGAAGGCAAGGTCCCCCGTATTCCCATTTTCGTCGACTCCCCTCTTGCTACGAGGGCAACAAAGGTCTTTCAAAAGCATCCAGAATGCTATGATGAAGACACCAAAAAGACGTTTACTGAAAAAGGACTTGATCCGTTCTGCTGTTTTGGAAATTTGAAATATACCGAATCAGTTGAAGAGTCTAAAGCCATCAATACTCTGAAAGGTCCAGCAATTGTTATTTCTGCTTCTGGTATGTGTGAATTTGGACGTATTCGTCATCATTTAAGAAATAATGTAGAAAATCCAAATAACACGGTCATGATTGTGGGATACCAGGCAGAACACACTCTGGGAAGACGCATTGTAGAGCGCAGACCATTTGTAAAAATATTTGGTGAAATGCACAAACTCAGAGCAAAAGTAGAAATCCTGAACGGATATTCCGGCCACGGAGACTACAATGACCTTATGAATTTTATAAAACCAATTGATCGCATTTCACATGTATTTATTGTTCATGGAGAAATTTCACAAAGCTGTGCCTTTGCCAAGAGACTGAGAAATATGAGGAACAATTGGACCATTGAAATTCCTGAGCGCGGAGACATGCTCGACCCCGAAGAAATCACCTTTGAGGGTGAGAGGTGTGAACATTGTGAAAAATAGTTCCTCCCAAGCTAGGTGGGTTTAATTCTTGTTAGTTCTCAATTGGTTTTTGTATTCTGGACTGAAACCCTTATAATTTCAAAACGTCCAAGTCAAAAAGACTTTGGACGAACGGTATTTTTTATATTTCAATATCTAATCTTCTAAGAAGCTCTTCCATCCCATCAGGACCCATTTTTTGAGGTTCATCGGAAATTTCTACACCTATGTCTCTTATTCTTCTTACAAGCTCCTCTCTATGTCTTCTGACCCCTGTATTGAGGATTATAATATTAATCCCCTTTTCATTCGCTATTTCCACTACTTTTTCTCCATTTGCTCCCTCGTACCCCGATACTTCATCATATTCGTAATCAATAACTGCAGCATCTATTTTTTGATCTGATTCAATTACATCAATAGCTTCTTGCCCTGTAGTAACAGCAATTACATTAATAGTGTCACCACCCATCATGCTCACAAGTCTTTGAAAACTTTCTCTGTAAGAATCCGTATCTTCAGCTATAAGGATTGCCTTCTCTTTCATAATACATAAGATAAAAACCCAAAATACTGATCTTAATTATAAAGTAAAAAAGGAAATATGTCAATATTTTCTCTAATTTTATCTCCCTTTTTAGATGCTCCAAATCAAAACTCTTTTTCCTCATATCCCGCTTCAGAGTTGACAAAACACCTGAGGGCAAAGAAATAGTCTGAAAGACGATTAAAATATTTAAGAACCAATGCAAATCCTTTGTTTTCACGCACAAAAGCTACCATCCTGCGTTCTAGTCTTCTGCTCACAGCTCTGGATACATCGAGATGTGCAGCAAGTTTTGTTCCTCCGGGAAATAAAAATTTGGTATACCAGTCTGCTCGAGTCCCCTTTTGGTACACGTCAATTCTGCTTTCAAGGAATAAAATATTCTCTTCGGACACTCGAAATCCATCTCCTCCTGCAATTTCAGACCCTATGCTCAGGAGCATATCTTGCAAATTCAAGAGTTCTTTTCGTATGTCACCTTCAATTCCTACAAGGCTCAGTCCAATGTGAGAATTGAGTTCATCTATTGTTCCGAGAACCTCAAATATAGGGTCATCTTTTGAAATGTTCTGTTCGCCAATGAATCCCGAATTTCCATTGTCGCCTCCTTTTGTATAGAGTTTTATCACAGTTTTATTTTGTAAGTGCTTTATTGGGATCCATGTATTTTCCTACCATCTTAAGATCTTTTGCTACTGATTGATAAGTGATGTAGCCTTTATAGGTATTGAGCCCTTTGAGAAATCCTGTGTCAGATTGTAAAGCCTTTTCTGTGCCTTTTTCTCCCAATTTGAGGATATATGGCAACGTTGCTCCTGTGAGAGCCTGCGTAGATTGATAGGCTACTTGTCCCGGCATATTGGTCACACAGCAATAAATCTTGCTATCCAGTTCATAAATAGGATTGCTATGAGTAGTTGGCTTGGCTCCCCAAATAGATCCTCCCTGGTCAATAGAGACATCTACGATGACCGCTCCATCTTTCATCAAATGTACCTGCTCTTTACTCACAATCCGAGGGGCATGGGCTCCATGAACAAGTACCCCACTAATCAGAACATCTGCTCTCGCAATAGCGTCACTTGCAGACTCTTTATCTGGCTTTGCAAACACAACATTTTGTATAAGGTTTGAGCCGAGATATGCTTTGAGTTCCTGGCGAGCTCTTTTGAGAGATTCTTCATTGATATCAAAAAGCGTAACATGACTCCCCATCCCTGCAGCAGTTTTGGCCGAAGCTTTTCCGACTATTCCTGCACCAAAAATAACTACTTCTGATTGTTTTACATTTTGTATTTCTCCAAGTGTCTTGGCTCGCCCTCCATATTTTTTCTGGAGATACTCTGCTCCATATTGCACCGCAAGTACCCCTGCCACTTCACTCATAGGGACCAAAAGCGGTAATCCTCCATCTGCATCTTCCACGGTTTCATAAGCAATGGCGGTGATATTGTACTGTAATAAGGTTTTGGTAAGTGATTTGGGTACTCCTGAAAGATGAAGATACGTAAAAAGAGTTTTTCCTTTGAGGAGGCCCAAAAGATGATATTCGCTTTCTATTGGTTCTTTGACCTTCATCAGAATATCAACCTCACTCGCAATCTCTTCTGGCGTCGCCTGTATTTCAGCTCCTGCATCAATATATTGATGGTCATGATATCCGCTTCCTTTTCCGGCATGGCGTTGTACCAATACCTTATGGCCTGCTTGTACAAGTTGAGCGACCCCTTCAGGGGTGAGTGCAATACGATTTTCGTTGTCCTTTACTTCTGTGAGGACACCTATAATTGAAGACATGATTTTTTGAAAAGAAAAGAAAAATCCGAGAAAAATAGTATCAAACAAATTCAAAATTCATAATTCAAAATTTATAATTCCCCCCACATTTTCCCTTGCATCTTTTTTCAAAATCCATACAATACCTCTCGCTCCTCAGAGACAGTTGGCATCCACCTTGAGTGGAAGTAAGACCAGCCCAGAGAAGTCATACAATATTTCGCAGGAATTTAATTTCCCAAATCCTGAGACAGAAAGGTGACTCCTCCATAAATCTTTGATCGAGCGTCAAGGATATTTTTTGACTTTACACTTTATAAACTTTTGAACTTTCAACTTTTGTAATATGGCCGTTTCTAAAAAACAAAAACAGGATATCCTCTCCACCCTCGTGGATCGATTTGGTCGCTCAAAATCAGTAGTTTTTGCCGCCAACAGAGGACTTAGTGTTTCAGAAGTTACCGAACTCAGACGCAATCTTCACGAATCTGGAGTCGACTTTCAGGTGGCAAAAAAAACTCTTCTTCTCAAGGCATGTGCTGACAGCAGTGTGGAAGGCATGGAGAAGGGCCTTCTTGATGGGGCAGTAGGAGCTGCTTTTTCGTATGAAGATGAAATTATAAATGCCAAGCTTTTGGCAAAATTTGCAAAAGATCATGAGAATCTTGTCCTCATTGCCGCCATCATGGATGGCAAAGTAATTGGTCAGGATGAAGTAATTGCTTTGGCCAAACTCCCATCCAAAGAAGAGCTTTTGGCAAAATTTATGGGATCACTCCAATCACCACTCAGTGGATTTGTTGGCATCAGCAATAGTTTACTCGGTGGACTGGTTATGGCGCTCAATGGACTGAAGGAAAAACTTGAAGAGTCAGGAGATGGGAGTCAGGAGCCAGGAGGAGAAAAAACACAAGAACCAAATGTAGAGGCCGAAAATCTTCAGCCAAAAGAAAAAAAGCCAGAAGTTGAAACAAATACTTCAACTGATGCTTCAGGAAGCCCAGACCCATCCGATGATTCAGAATCCTCTGAGGCTGCGGAAAACCCAGAAAGTTCAGGACCACCAGAAGATGCGACAGAAGGTACTGAAGACTCCAATGAGTCCAAAGAAGAAGCGTAACTTACTACTGACAACTGACTCACTTACTACTTATTCACTTTTTTATTCTTTAATTTTTTATTCTCATGTCTGAAGACGCAAAAAAAGATCTTCCAAAGCTTTCAAAAAACGGAGAGAAGGTTCTTGAACTCGTTGAAAAGCTTACCGTTCTCGAACTCGCTGCTGTGGTAGCTCATATGGAAGATACATTTGGTGTTTCTGCTGCCGCTCCTATGGCTGTTGCCGCTCCTGGTGGAGGTGGAGGTGACGCTGGTGGTGGAGAAAAAAAAGACAGCTTTGACGTTGTCTTAACCTCTGCCGGACAAGCCAAGATCAGTGTGATCAAGGCAGTCCGTGAAGTCACTGGTCTTGGCCTCAAAGAAGCAAAAGACCTTGTAGATGGTGCTCCTAAACCCATCAAAGAAGGTGTCAAAAAGGAAGAAGCCGAAGAACTCAAGAAAAAGCTTGAAGAAACTGGAGCAGAAGTTGAGCTCAAATAAGTTTTTCCCCTTGTCTCTTATGAAAAACATCTCTCTCTGGAAGAGGGATGTTTTTATTGATAATCAATACAATTACGATGAAGATCCAGTACTGTGAAATTGCCCCTTCATCCAAAATGAACGATCTGGACCATGTCCAACAAAATCATAAGTCATCACAAATGATTGCTGCTGACCACAATCAACACATTCTCTTTCCTTCAAATCACCTTTTCGCCATGTAATAACATTGTTGTGTTTGAGACATCCTCCTATTTGGTTTCGTGACCATTGATTTACTCGAGATACAAGTGCCTTACATTCTCTTTGAAGTAAACTCATGTTTTCCAAAGCTTCTTCCACAGTCACTGAATGTGTTTCATGTTTTTGTAACTCAATCGGACTCTTGTCAGAACAATTATGACCCATAGAAACTGAAAAGCTTGTAAGAATTGTATCACCTGTTTTCTTTTTCTCACAAATACTTGCCATTGCAAAACAAAAAAACTTATGAATTTCTAAAATTGATAAAAATATATGTTTCAATTCCACTTTTTCCCCTCTTGCGCTACTATATCTCCCCCATTTTCTTCATTCGTAATTCGTAATTTGTAATTGATTCTGTGGACACAGTACAAGAGATTAAAAATCGGCTTTCTATCAGCGATGTCGTAAGCAAGTATGTCACCCTGAAACCAGTAGGACGGAACATGAAGGGGCTCTGTCCTTTTCATGATGATCACAATCCATCTCTCTTGGTGAGCAATGAGAAGGGATTGGCATGGTGTTTTTCATGTCAAAGTGGAGGTGATGTATTTGGATTCCTCCAAAAAGTGGAAAATGTAGATTTTCCAGAAGCTCTTAAAATTCTCGCAGAAATGGCAGGTGTAGAACTCAAATCTCACAATTTTAAAGACACTAATCTTAAAAAAGAAAAAAAGATCAGATTCTCTGAACTCCTTGAAGAATCTAAAAAATATTTTGAGGAAACCCTGAAAAAAACAAAAAAAATACAAGATATCGTTAAACAGAGGTGTCTTTCTCGAGAAACCCTCGAAACTTTTGGTATCGGGTATGCTTTTGATGACTTTCACGCATTAGAAAAACATCTTTCCTCAAAAGGATTTTCGCGAAAAGAAATGCTGGAAGCCGGTATGGTAGGAAGCAAAGATAAAAAAGGAGAAAAAGTATACGATCGATTTCGAGGACGTATCATGTTCCCTATTTATGATGTGCACAAAACTTTGAGAGGGTTTGGTGGAAGAATCGCTGAAAAAGGCGATCCTAAATATTTAAATTCCCCCGAGACAGTCATGTACCACAAGAGCCAGATTTTGTACGGATTGAGCATTGCCAAACAAGCAATTCAAAAAGAAGACTTTTGTCTCGTTGTTGAAGGATACTTTGATGTACTCCAATGCTGTAATGCCGGATATAAAAATACGGTAGCAGTAAGTGGAACAGCTCTTTCTATAGAACATGTATCACTGCTCAAGAGGTTTTCTTCCAACATTGTCTTTGCATTTGACGCTGATGGTGCTGGAAAAGATGCCACCAAAAGAGCTATCGAAATCGCTATTGCTGAAGGAATGACGGTGTCAGTCATTCTCCTTCCAGAAGGGCAGGATCCTGATGAAGTCATTAGAAACAGTCCATCTGACTTTGCAAAAGCACTCTCAGATCGGAAGCAAGTGATGGATTTTTTGATTGAAGAATCTCTCGAAAATCGTAATACAGAAGACGTTTCTGATCAGCGAAATATTCTGAAAAATGTTTTCCCTTTTATACACTTATTCCCCGGTGAACTCGAAAAGAATCACTACATAAAATTCCTTTCGGAAAAACTTCGCGCTGACGAACGTATTATACAAAAAGAATTTCAAGATTTTGAAAAAAAGAGCTTTAAACAACAAAAGAATGCTTTTTCTCGTGAAATAAAGTCTGCAGATGAGGATTCTTTTTCCAAAATATCTTCGCTTTCATACTTCATTGGAGTTCTCTCCGCATTCCCAGAGCTTTTTGAAATCGCACATAAAAATTTTCTCCTTGATATCGCCCCTGATGGGCTTGAAAAAAGAATTTACAACGGTTTCTGCCAAGCGTACAATACCTCGGGTCAAATAGACCCACAAAAGGTTCTTTCTGCCTTCTCTGCTGAAGAAAAAAAGAAATGGGAACTCTTCACGCTGTATACAGAAGAAAAGATGGATCGGTTTTCTGACCAAGGAAAAAGAGAAGAAGTAAAGCATCTTGTACAAAAACTCAACAAATGGCTTATAAAAAGAAAACTTCAGGAAATTTCTGAAAACCTCAAAACGGCACAGAACAAAAGTACTGAAGAGCAAGAACTCAAAAAGCAATCAATTGATTTTATCCGTCTTTTACAACAAATATAACTCCTTTTTCAAATCCAGAATTTTACATTTTAATTGACCCTCTGTGGCAAAAAACACAACCTTTATCCGCCAGCCTACCAAAGAAGAACTTGAAAAATTCCCTGTTGCAATACGAGAGCTTGTTAAAAAAGGACGTGCTCATGGATTTGTAACGCAACAAGAGCTTATGAAAGCTCTTCCCAATGCAGAAGACGACTTGGACCTTTTGGATAGAGTCTATACGCTGTTTATGGACTTAGGAATCGATGTTATTGATGTCCGGGACACCCTTATTTGGGAATCAGAAAACGAATCTGAAAAGGAGGAAAAACAAGAAAAAGGAAAGAAAAAGAAAAAAAGAAAGAAGAAAGCAGATCCTATAGAAGCTCTCATGATGGGCAATCGTTTTGAAACAAAAGAAGAAAAGAAGAAAGAAGAAAAAAAGAAAGATGGTGAATACGACTTTTTTGCAGGAGCTCTGGAGGAAGATGAAAAAGATGAAGAAGAATCCGGAGAAAAAGAAAAAAACAAGGATGAAAATGAAGAAGAAACCGAATCTCTTGATGATTTTGAAATCCGAAAAAAAATTCAACTTACCGAAATTTCTAATGATTCAGTCCGCATGTATCTTTCTGAAATTGGACGAGTCCCTTTGTTGACCGCTCAGGAGGAGGTCGAACTCGCAAAGCGAATAGAAAAAGGAGATGCTTCTGCGAAGCAGCACTTGGCAGAAGCAAACCTCAGGCTCGTGGTATCTATTGCTAAAAAATACATTGGACGAGGACTCTCTTTTTTAGATCTCATTCAGGAAGGCAATATCGGACTCTTTCGAGCTGTTGAAAAATTTGACTATACCAGAGGTTTCAAGTTTTCCACCTACGCTACTTGGTGGATCAGACAAGCTATTACTCGTGCTATTGCTGATCAAGCAAGAACTATTCGCATCCCTGTGCACATGGTGGAAACGATCAATAAACTCACTCATACAAAGAGGCGCCTCATGCAGGAATTAGGACGTGATCCCACTGTTGAAGAACTCGGTGCGGAAATGGATCTCGACGTCAAAAAAGTGCATCATATCCTCAAAATATCCCAAGACATTGTTTCTCTAGAAGCTCCTGTTGGCGCAGAAGAAGACTCCAAGCTTGCTGATTTTATTGAAGACAGTGACAGCTTGTCTCCAGTAGAATCCACCGCTCGTCAAATACTGAAAGAAAATATTCGCTCTATGCTTATGTATCTCTCTCCGCGTGAAAGAAAAATTATTGAGATGAGATTTGGTCTCAATGATGGAGTCGCCCACACCCTTGAAGAGGTTGGGAAAGAATTTGGAGTCACCCGTGAGCGAATTCGTCAAATCGAAGCAAAAGTTTTACAAAAACTCAGAGACCATCCGACCAGTGTAAAGATTAAAGATGGCGAAGCCGCTAAGAAAAAAGGTCGCTCTCTTTCTTTTAAAAAAAGTGATTTTTCGAAATTCGGAAAATTGGAATTGAAAAAGACTCAAAAAAAATCATAAAACTTTTTTATTTTTTCTCTTCGTATGCCTACAAAAAAACCTGCTCAAAAAAAACCTGCTTCTAAAAAAAAGGAAGCTCCTTCAAAAAAACCAATTTCTAAGAAAAAGGAAGTTCCTTCAAAAGAAGCAGTTGCCTCTTCTCCACTTGTAAAAGAAGAGGATCAGGATGTTGTTTTGATAACTTCCGAAGGTCTCAAAGCACTCAAGCTCGAGCTTGATGAACTCAAAACAGTGAAGCGAAGAGAAGTAGCAGAAAGGCTCAAAGAAGCTATTTCGTACGGAGATCTTTCTGAAAACTCCGAATATGAAGAAGCAAAAAACGAACAAGCTTTTGTGGAAGGTCGTGTCTTAGAATTGGAACAAAAGGTAAAGCACGCCAAAATTATCGCCGGTAAAAAAGCGAGTGTTGTTCGCATTGGATCCACTGTCGTTATTGCCGATCAAAAAACAAAAGAAAAAGAAACCTATACGATTGTTGGTTCGACAGAAGCGGATCCGATGTCCGCTCGTATTTCTAATGAATCACCAGTTGGAAAAGCACTGCTGGGTCAAAAAAAAGGAGATACTGTTGATGTGAAAGCTCCTGGAGGAGAATTTGAATATCGGATTGTAAGCCTTAAGTAAGATACTGTATGAGCATTGCCTCTCTTCTACTCCAAAAAAATGCGGTTCGAGTCTCTCTCGATCCCCCATTTGAGTGGACCAGTGGCATTGTATCTCCGGTCTATTGCGACAATCGTCTTATGACTGGATTTGTAGAAGAAAGAGAACAAATTATTGCAGCATTGATCAAAAAAATTGAACAAAATAAATGGCATCCTGATGCTATTGCTGGAACTGCTACTGCCGCCATTTCATGGGCAGCATTTGTAGCTGCTAAAATGAAGCTCCCCATGGTATATATCCGCCCAAAACCAAAAGAGCATGGTGCCAAAAAACAAATTGAAGGATTTTTAGAAAAAAACTCAAAAGTAGTAGTTGTAGAAGATCTCTTCTCTACTGGAGGGAGTGTCATTGCTTCTGCAGAAGCAGTGCAAAACGAAGGAAAAAGTGAAGTATTGGGAGCTGTTTCCATTATGAGTTGGGATCTTCCACTTGCCGAAGCAAATTTTGAGAAAGCCAATATTGATGCTGTGAGTCTTACCGGATTTTCAGAGATCATACCTCTCGCTGTTGAGCGAGAAGATATTTCTCGGAATGATGTGGAAAGGATTATGGAGTTTCAAAAAGATCCGAAAGCTTGGGGAGAGCAGTATTTGTGATCTTATCATCTTAGACTTAAACCCCTCCAACTCCCCTTTTCAAGGGGAGAGAAAATTATTCCTCCCTTGTAAAGGGAGGCTATAGGTGGGTTTATTTTTACTCTTCAGTATTTCATAAATCTTTTGACTTCATCATGTTGTGACGATCCATCACTTCCATAAGTTTTTTTCCGCGTACGGTAAAAGCATCTCTTATGAACTCCAGATGCTCGGGAGTTAAGACTTCGAGAATGGTCTTGAGGTGTTTATCAACTTCCGAATCTTCCTCTGTTGTTGCGGCATTCATTAAAATCCTTCCGAGTTCTTCATCTCTCCCTAATTCTCTAAAAATAGTGGATAGTTCTTTCAAACAAGCCATATTAGAATAACGATATTGATCATGTGTTATTTCTAAAGAACCATCTTCCATAGCTGAAAGACGAAATAAAACCTTTCTGATAATAACAAAAATATAACGAGGATCCGTATTGAGGCTTGCCACATCTGATAAAAATTCATTTGCTTGTTGATCGTTTATTATGTCTATGTCAGAAAGATCAATTTCGGACCAAGGGATTTTTTCTGCAAGGCTAGGGAATCCATATTCTTTATAAAGAACAGAATGAAGCAACTCATTCGATTTAACTGTTTCAAGAAAATCTTCGAAAGTGAAATCGTTCCATGAAGGAGAAGAAAAAAGATCGCTCTCCCAGAATAAATGTTTATACTCTTGAACACCTGCGTCATTTATCATTGGAACACCAAAAAAAGAGCCCCCGAGCATTCTTAAGTCAGTATCTGATATGTGGTATAGAGTTCTTTCACTTGTGATACCCGCATTCTGTGGTGCACTTCACCCCAGAATGCGGGACATTTATACAACTTTTATTTTCTTATGTCATTTTCCCTGTGTCAAGTGACATACCCACATCAAACTTCTAAGAGAATTACAGAAACTTACTGAAACTCCCTCTCCAGCATTTCATAGACCTTATCATCGTACCAAGCATTGTTTTTGAAGCATTCGTCTTTTTGCTCGCCAATGTATCGAAACTTGAGTTTTTCTATCACTCTCTGAGACTGATGATTTTCGGTAATGTGACTCACCGTCACTTTCCGAAATCCAATTTTGTGAAATGCAAATTGCAGTACTGATCTTGCCGCTTCCAGAACTATTTCCTGCCCCCAAAATTTTTCTCCAATCCAGTATCCCATCTCTGCTCGCCCTCCCGTTTGAAACGCATTAATATTCCAAATCACACCATCGAGTCCTATAACACCACAAAATTCTTCCGTTTCTCTGAGAAAAATTGACCACGTAATCCCCTTCCCTTTTGTAAAATTCTGCACGCAGTTTTTACAAAATTTTCGCGTTTCACCAATATCTTTATGAGCTTCCCAACTCATATATTTAGGAAATCCAGGCTCAGAAACATACGGCCATATTTTTTCAGCATCCAAAATTTCAACCGGCCTGAGAAGCAAGCGATTAGTAGTAAGTTCACAATGAAGTTTAGAAAAATCTTTATTCATTCGTAATTCATAATTGACCATTTATAATCATACCTCAGGAACTCCCTCAATTTCCTCATATTTTTTCAAATGATCAAACACGATTTTTTGGATTTCATCAAGTTTTTCCTGAGAGCGAGCTTCAAATCGAGTGGTGAGATAGGGAGAAGTATTGGAAGCTCTCACTATTCCCCATGCTCCATCTTCTTCAAAATCGATTCGCACTCCATCTATGGTAAGCGCGTCAGGATATTCTGCGACAAAGTGTTCGATAATTTGATCCATAATTTCAAATTTTTTCTCTTCTGAAATTTTTACTTTTATTTCTGGTGTTACAAATGTTTTCGGAAGATTTGACAGGTGCTCTCGTACAGATTTTTGAGAGTTCCATAAAATACTGATGAGTTTATATGAAGCAAGAAGAGCATCATCTACTCCGTAATAATTTTCTGCAAAAAAGAGGTGTCCTGAGACCTCTCCTCCAAGAAGAGAACCGCTTTCTTCCATCATCTTTTCTACAAATGAGTGTCCCGTTTTACACATCAAGGCTTTGCCGCCCAGACGTTCAATTTCCTCTCGAAGCACATCAGTGGATTTGAGATCAAATACAATAGATGCTCCTGGATTTCGGGAGAGCAAATCTCGAGAAAGAAGTAGTAGTAGTAAATCTGCCGAATAATGATTCCCCTCTGAATCCAAAAGGCCTACTCGGTCTCCATCTCCATCAAAAGCCAACCCAAAGTCTGCTTTTATCTCCAAAACCTTCTGCTTAAGATCCTGTAGATTTTCTTCTCGCTCAGGATCAGCTTCATGATTGGGAAAACTCCCATCCACATCACAAAAAAGCTCTATGACTTCACATCCTACATTGCGAAAAAACTCAGGCGCATAGTTCCCCATGATACCATTTCCCGCATCAATCACCATCTTCGGCGAACCACCTGAAACATCAATATTGGCAAGAGTAGCTACCTTCTCAAAATAAGAATTTGCAAAGTCCTGTTTGCGCACATCCCCCTCTTCTGAGGATACAAAAAAGTCTTCCTTCTCAATAATCTGCAAAATCTCCTGGATCTGATCGCCACAAATAGCGTGCGCCTCACGTTTTTGAAGCTTAAACCCATTATACTCTTTTGGATTATGACTTGCTGTTATCGCTACTCCTCCATCAAAACCACCATCACAGATAGCAAAATAAAGAAGTGGTGAAGGGATCATACCAATCTGAACCACATTGATACCCGTAGAAAGCACTCCTTCTATAAATCCTTCTTCCAATATTGCTCCAGCGTTTCTTCCATCACGACCCAGTACAATAGTGAGTTTTCCATTTCCATAGAGCTTGCGGAGATAGGTTCCATATCCTTTCCCAATAAGTTCTGCTCCAGTGGCGTCAAAATCAGCTTTGTAAATACCGCGAATATCGTAGGCACGGAAAATATGAGAAGTAAGCATAAAAGAAGAGATCTAAAGAGTTCCTATTGTTTTGCAGTTCTTGTTCATTGTATTCGTCTTCGAACGCTGTCCATGATAATAGAAATTTTCTGGCTTAGTGATGACAACGTTGGAAGAGGAGGAAAAATGTCTTTCACTGTAATCTCTTCTACTGACCTTTGAGATGAACATATCGTTCCTCTCTTGCTAAATGCATACACTGAACCTCTCATAATATTTTATAAGATCAAAAGCTTGTCAATATTGTAAAGATTCTTTCTAAACGATCAAGGGATATCTCTTTGGAAGCTACTTGCATCTTGCTCTTTGTACGTGTTTGAAGTACAATCGACACTGACTTTTTTGGGAAAATTTTCTTTTTGATCTTCACAAAATGGTGTCGCTCGAATCTTCCAAAACTCCACTCGGGATACATGCACATGAGTTTTCACTTCCGGGAACAGATGGCAACACATATAGCCTCAATTCCTTTCAGGAGGCAAAGATACTTGTGATAGTGTTTATGTGCAATCACTGCCCGTATGTTCAGGCGGTTCTACAAAGACTCAATAGGCTTTCTGAAGAATTTCACGATCAAAACGTACAATTTGTAGGGATCAATGCAAATGATGCTACTGGTTATCCCGAAGATTCCTTTGAGAACATGAAGAAACTTTCGATAGAGTTTCCCTACCTCTATGATGAATCTCAGGAAGTTGCGAGAGAGTATGGAGCTGTATGCACTCCAGATATCTTTGTATATGATGCGAATAAAGAGCTTATATATCGAGGACGTATTGATGATAATTGGAAAGAATCGGAAAATGTGAGAAAAAGAGATTTGGCCGATGCTATTTCCAAAACACTCAATAACGAACAGGTTCCTGAAGAAGATCAAAAGCCCAGCATGGGATGTTCGATTAAATGGAAGGAGGAATAAAAATATCTTCCCCCTTTGAAAAAGGGGGTTAGGGGGATTTGTTTTTCGAAAATTATACAAAAAAATATTTTTCTCTTTTATCTCTTTTCTTATGAAACACATCAAGAAACTTCTCAAAGATCCCTTATACTTTGGTGCAACAATACTTCGTATTGCTTTTGCCCTGCTTTTTATTCTGGTAGCAGTCAAGAAATTCCGAATGGGATATGGTGGTTTTGCCGAGGGACTTGTCGCTGCTGAAGACCTTCTCTCTGCAGAGATTCCTCATGCACTTTTGTATGCATATGGGTATATCATTCCTGCCGCAGAATTTATTTTTGGTGTAATGCTGCTGTTCAACTTTCATGCAAAAAAAGCATATCTTGGTATTGCTCTCATATATCTCTCTTTTGTTTTTGGGCAGCAATATAATGGAAATACCGCAAAAGTTGGCACAGAGTATCTCCCTTCTCTGCTTGTTTTGGTAGCAGCTTATTATATGCACCACAAAGCAGGAGGGAAAAATTAATTTTTCCTTAAAGTCATGTCTCAAAAATATTGGTTCAAACCAAAAAGATACGGCTGGGGCTTTATGCCGGTCAGTTGGGAAGGATGGTTGATGACTGTCGCTCTTCTTCTTTTGGTGTTTTCTTCAGCGCATATCAATCAGGTATTAAATGGACTCTCGACGCGATCAGATATTCTAAGATTTCTATTAGACCTGTTTCTTCTCATTGGAGTCTTTAGTTATTTTTCAGAAAAAAAGTGTGATGGAGATTTGAGATGGAGATGGGGAGATCAAACCGAAAATTGATATATTTTCAAAATACGGAATTTTCATGAATAGATACTTTTTCTCCTCAAAAAAAGCAGTAAACAGCAAGAAAATAGGACCGCGTAAGATATATATCTCAAGCACTTCTTTGCTCTCTGTGAAAGAAGGAAAAAAGAATTGAAAAATAGAGTATATACGCAATAACAGCGAATAATGATGGATTTGAATCATACCCAAACAGCGCTTTTAAAAACGATCCGATGCCTTCTTTTTCGCTCAAGATTGATTCTAAATTATAAACCGGCTTCATAACAGTCGGCAGTATTCCCGCTCCTTGGAATTCTACAACACTATGAGCAAGCAAGCCTCCGGCAATAAAGAGTAAAAGATATCCGGTTACTTGAAAGAACTTTTTGGGAGAAATGTTGCGAGAACTCAAAAAAATAATTCCCGCCAAGCTTACCGCAGCTACCAGACCCAAAAATCCGCCCCAAAGAGAGAGTGTTCCTTCACTTTGGATACTCAGTGCTTTGAGAAAAATAACTGTTTCTATTCCTTCTCTCACCACAGCGGTAAACGCCAGTATTGCAATAATCCAAATTTCTTTTTTTTGGAGAGCTTTTTGAACATCTTTTTCGATCTTCTTGCGAAAAGTTCTTCCATATTTTCGAAGCCAAATAATGACATGAGTAATCACCACAAATCCAATAAACATGAGGGCACCTTCATAAATTTTTTCTGCAGTTCCCGTAAAACCCCCAAAAAAGGCTTCAAAAGTGGCAGCAAAAATAAAGCTCATAAGGACTCCACTCAAAGCACCAATCCAAATAAATATTTCCTTCTTATAAGCTCCCATCATACGAAGTGTCGAGAGCAAAATACCCACGATGACAGCAGCTTCTAGCCCTTCCCGAAATGTGATCAAAAATGAAGCTATCATAAATTTATAAAAGAACTGAGCAATGGAAGACCTCTCTAAGTATCCTGTACACTATATGCACTATAGACAAAAATCACTCTATCTCAAGAGATTTTTCTGTCTTTTATATTACAGAAGAATATTATTCGAGATGTCCCTGAATCATCTTCGTCAATTTTTCAATATTAGAAGTTTTTTCTGCTGCCAATTTTTTCCAAAAATCCTTGCACGTATCACAATCACCAGCATCAGTCTGATACGCGTCTTGAATACGTTTGAGACTTTTACTTTCTGCAATGAGCTGCATCATGAGGTTGTAAACATGGTTATGAAGCATAAGAGAAATAAAAAAGAAAAAGTACAGGGGTGAGTATACCCGCCTGCATATGTTTTTAAAATATTTTTATGCATTACGTATTATCAGGACTCCCGATTATTTCTTCTGGAGAGTCTCCGTTTGTTGTAAAAGGTGTTCGATCTGCTCTCGTGGAGGCAAACTTCCCCTTAGTGCCTCAACACTCAGAGATTCTCCGTTTTGTTTTTCATGTTTCTTCTGAAGCAATAGATACAATTTCCACAAGAACATAGATTGTATCCCTTTTGATATTCGTACATGTACAGTATTCCCCGTTCTATTATGCTCAAGAATCCGTAACACATTTACTCGGAGAGTATTAATACCTTCTCTATTAACGCCTTTTTTATGTTTTTTGTGAAAAAAATCTGCAATATATCCCATGACTTGTGCTGAAGACTCATATTGGAGAACATCCTCTTTATCAAGACGACAGGAACCTTCGAGTACATTCTCCAGAAAATCAAGCGGGAAGACTGTTGGTCTGGTGCTACGTTCCTCTCCTCTTGCTTGACGATTCCGAACATGATCGTGGATATTCGCAAGTCTTCTATGAAAATCATCTAAAGGAATCTCTCTTTCTTTTCCCAATTGGATATTTCCTTCCAACAAATGTTCTTCGAGAAGTGCTCTTGTGTTTTTTTGAATCTGTACTTCAGTTGGATTGTTCCGCTTTTCAAACAGATGAACTATTGACGTTATGATTTCTTTTTTTCTCATGAAGAAAATAACAGAAAAGTTGTTTACTTTAAATTTATTATCACCTGTTGTCAATGTATGTTGTGTTCAACAAAATTATTCAAGAATAAATTTTTTATTCATAAAAACACTGGATTTAGAGGAAGTTCTCTGACTGTCTTACTTAGAAAAGTATTAAGCCACTCTTGAGAATCTTTCCAGTTCTTCTCTGTATTGTGTGCGAAGGTTCATCAGTCCTTCATCTGTATGATCAATTCTAAGTCCGTCTCCAATTTGCTGAATTGTTTCTTGAAATTTTCCTTGCTGTATAGAGCAACGTGCAAGTGATACATACGTACATATGAGATGGGGATATAACTCTCTCTCTCGTATAAAAAATTTCTCTGCAAGCTGATACTCTTTCATTTTCAATGCAACGTGACCGAGCTCATCTAAAACAAGGTGATGATTTGGAAATTGTAAGAAAGCTTTCTGGAGTATCCGTGATGCCTCTAGTGTTCTTCTCATTTTTCTGTAATTTTGTGCCTCTTGAACGAAGGATTTTATCGTAATATTGCTTTCATCTATTGCAGAAAATTCTTCATGAGCATCTTTTTTATAAGCAGTTTCGAGAGCTTCGTGTAATATTATCAATGTTTCAGCCTTTTGTTGTTGCAAGAGCTCTGGACCATAGTATCTCATTGTCTGGTTCTCTTGATCATAGTATCTTATCTCATCCTCCGGTGAATTTCCTATTCTTCGAAGAGTGGGATCTTCCCAGTCCTGACCAGGTTGCTGATCTCCCCTTGAACTACTCGGGTCGCTGCCTGTTTGCAATTCTTGATAGAGCAACGGAGTGCTGGGTCTGATTAATGGACGCATGTTAAGAGAATATAGTAAATATACTATTGTATATAATAATCTTTTTGTCAAGTATTTACTAAATGATTGAGCAAACTATGATTTCATTGAACATATCTATGCTTTCTCAAAAAACACATGCCACCATTGCTCACGTATAGGACGATTTTTCAGGATTTCGAGTTCTATTTCTTCAGAAGTAAGTCCCTCAAAATTGAGTTTTTTTTCTTCCTGTTCTTCTGGAAGCACAATGACTTGTTCCCCAGTGTTTACTTTTCCTAAATTTGCTTTTGCATACCGGTCAATAAATTGTTTCGTTTGCTGTAAGGCATATCTCTCTGCCAGTTGTCTATTCTCTTTTTCTAATCTCTCTATTTCTGCTTGGAATTCGGCAAAAAGTCTCTCTTGTTTTTGAGATTTCCAGAGAGCGTTAGAAAAAATAAATAGCAAATACACAGTTGCTACAATTCCTGCAATCAGAAGAAGTGACGCTGTAAAATTTTGTGGTTCAGAAGAACGTCTCATGTCCCCAGTATAAATTCTAAATTTTGAATTAGAAATACAAAACTATTTTTTGAGAATTCTCACTTTTTCTATTTTATGACCATCCATTTTTTCAACTACCAGGCGAACATTGGCCAGTTCTATTATTTCCCCTCTCTCTGGAATATCTTGGTGTTTCTCTAATAAAAACCTGGATATTGTCTTTTCTGAATCCTGTGTGTCTAGCACAATCCCAATTCTGTCTTCCAAATCATGTAAATGAATGTCTGCCAATACGATCCATGCATTTTCTGCTATTTTTTTAATAGGCACATCGTCTATATCAGTTTCATCTATGATTTCTCCAAAGACTTCCTCCAAAATATCTTCCATAGTGATTATTCCAGCTGTTCCACCATGTTCATCTACCGCTATTCCCATGTGAATTCTTTGGAGTTGAAAACTTCGAAAGACATTTGCAATTTTTTTGGTTGTAGGAATAAAAAGTGGTTTTTTGAGATCTAAATTTTTGAGTATTTTATTTTTTTCATTTTGTTTCCAGGCTTTCAGAGCTTGTTTCATGGTAAGGATGCCAATGATATTGTCTATAGTGTCTTCATAAATGGGTATGCGAGAGTGAGAGTATGTAATAAAGAAGTCTATGGCTTCTGCGAGAGTCGTGTCTGATTCCATCACTTCCATCGTTGTTCTGGGGGTCATGACTTCTTCAGTGATGGTATCGGTAAATTCGAGTACATTTTCGATGAGTTCTTTCTCCTCGTCTTCAATAGCTCCTCCTTCAGCGCCAAGAGAAACCATGGCGAGAACTTCATCTTCTGTAATAGGGTCTTGTTTTTTTTTGGACACCATAGAGTCTGAGAATTTTTCAAGTGTCCACACGATGGGGAAAAGGCATTTGGAAAGTATCCTGAGGATAGGAGCGACGAAAAGAGAAAACTTCTCATTATGAAGTTGTCCCATATTTTTGGGGATGATTTCTCCAAAAACAAGAATGAGCAGCGTGAGGATTCCGGTAACAATTCCCAAAACATGACTGCCAAAGGCTTTCGTCGCCCAAAATGTCGCCAACACAGATATCAGGACATTGACGATATTATTTCCCACCAAGATAGTGATAATGAGTCTTTTGGGATGATTTTTGAGCCATTCAAGAGCTTTTGACCCTCTCCTTTTTTGTTCTCTAAGCGCCCGTACTTTGGCACGCCCAATACTCAAAAGCGCTGCTTCTGAGCCCGAAAAAAATCCGGAGAGAATAATGAGAAGGGCAAGAACAAAGAGTATCTGCGACGGAGGTTCTTCCACAAAAAATCAAAAAATTACGAATATTCGTGCCTTGAAGTATACTGGAATATTTCCCTCTGTCGAGAGGAGATGTCAATTGTGAGTATTGGCTTTTTAGCATTGAGCATTCGTAATTTGTCATTCGTAATTGATTTTCCTCCCTTGTTTTTTGAGTGAAAAAAACGCATGCTTGAGCTCCTGTAAAAAGATATTCTGCACATGGCATCCATTGGAGTAGCTCCATTATCGAAAACTAAGGAACCAAAAGATGTGTCCGATGCTGATAAAAAGCAAGCCATTCAAGATCAAGTGCGCCTCCTCGATCATATGGTGCAGTCGGGAACAATGACTCGGAAAGTAGCAAATATCTTGAGAGAGGGTGCAAGCTCGGTTTCCATAAAGGATATAAAAAAAAGCACAGAAGACCTCGAAAGGCAGCATAAAATAAAAGAAAAAGTTTCTCAAAAAAGAGAAATTGTGAAAGGTCTTTTAGAAAAGACCATTAGCAGTGCTGAAATATCCCTTATTTCTGAGGAAAGCATCAAGAGAAGAAAGGCCTTGGAAGCTCTTGAAAAAAGTGACTTATATCTCAGCGATAAGCTTGTTGAAAAAAATATATCGAAGCGCATTCTTGCAGAATTAGATCAAATAGAAGCAGAAATACACCAAGAAGAAAAATTGGAGCTCAAAAGGCATGCTCAAGCTCGGACTCTGTTTCGACCAGCACAAAGGGCATATAAAAACCTTGGTTATAGGGCTTCTATTACCGTATTTGGAAAAACCCTCAAAGGATTACAAAGTTTACGACACGGGAAGGGTGCGTCTGCCGAGTATGCGGAATTGTGTGCTCAGGTCACTGAGAAAGATCTCAAGATTGCACAACAAGAAGGAGCAAAAGAGTATATGAAAGATATGGACGCATGGTCTCATCCAAAAAATGGATTTGCATGGGATGAATCTGTCAGGAAACATACACAACTTCTTTCTGAACTCTCTCAAATCCAAAAAGGAGGACTTCTGACACCTGATTTGCAGCAAGTACAGCGCAGAGCAGGAGAAAACATAAAAAAATGCACCTTGGAACTCAAAGCAGAACCATTTGAAGTGCATCTCCTAAAAAGCAGAGAATTTGCAGAGAAAAATCTGAAGTGGCAAGAATCTTTGGTCACCCATCAGGGACTTTTGAGCATGGCAAAACAATATCCTTCACCAACAAAAGGAATCACGAAGGAACAAGAATTGATAGAAGCAAACATTACAAAGTGCCAAAAAAATATTAATTCTGACTCTGGAGGCGGATCAGAGCAAAAAAACAAACAAGAAATGATAGAAGATTTGATTTTACAAGAAGCAGGAGAGTACGTGGTCCCTTTTCTTCTGGCAAGTTTGACGTGGCAAAATGAGTTTGATGCAGGAAAAGAAACCAGAAGAGATATGACGGTACAGGAAATCAAAAGACATTATGACGACACTCCTGAACAAATCGGTCCCTTGGGATATGAAGAAATTGAAAAAAGTGAGCAAGAAGCCATTACAGAAACAAAAACAGGAAAACAAGAAATACAGCTCCATATATCCGAACCGGAAGCAATTGAAACTCCCCTCTCTTCTTCAAAGGGAGACCCCGAATCAGCTGAAGTAATTTCTCTGGATAACAGAGCTAGTTATATCAGGTCCCAAGAGATCAAAAGAGAAGCAAGGGATGCCAAGAAAAACGTGGCTGATCAAAAGGTAACCAAAATTGAAGAATCTGGAAGAGTACTTTCATTTCCCAGAGCGTTAGAGCGTACTATTTTGAAAACACGCGCAGCTCTTGAGAATTCTACTTCTGCAAAAAATGGAGAAGAAAGCGAGATTCAAAAGGGAATACGACAATTCTACCAAAGAAAAAAATACACGGGTCGTACTCAAGCGTTGAATACTCTCGACAAAATAGCCGCATAAAAAGAAGTTCTCATCAGGCGGGTTTTTGACAAAAAGGACGATCTCGTCGGATCGCCCTTTTTTATTACTTACTGTTTCATTCTTACTCCTTGTCTTATGACCAGTATCGTTTGCGTATTCCGGTTACAAAGAGCAGTGATCCCAGAACAAGGAGCATAAGTGCTACCATTTCTTCTGGTCCTGTGCTTTGGAGCCTTTTTGGAGTCGTTCCACCAATAGTTTCAATTTCTGTTTCATCTCGTTTGTCAGAGAGATCAGCATTACTTGCTTTGATGGCCACAATATTTCTAATATGAGTTCCTGCTGGTACTCCTGCTTTAACCTTTGCTTTGACCTTAATGATCCATTCTTCTCCAATTCTCAGGATTCTCTTGTTATATTCAATTTTATTATCCTTTTGAATTCCTCGTGAACTAGCGGATATAAATTCGAGAGAATTGAAGGGAAAAAGGTCTGTCACCACAACATCCAGCAAATCAGTGGTAGAAACATTTTTCACGCGAATAGTGTATTCTACTTCTTCGGTTGGTTTTACGACTGCTTTGTTCACACTTTTGTCGAGATTGACATCAATCCTTTCTAGAGGAGGAGCTTTGTCATCAGTTTTAATATACGCTGGATCATCTTCGCCTATTCCTTCTACTGGTTTGAGGCGATAACGGAAAGGTAGACCTTTTCTGTTTTCTGCTTCAGTAACGGTTGCAGTATTAACCGCGCTGGCAGAAAGCTGAGATGAGCCAGTTTTTTCAAGTTTCATATCATAGGTGATGGTCTTGGTCTCATTCGATCTGATTTCATCAATCATGAACGTATCATCTTCATCATCATATTCAGCTCCTTTGACATTTTCGATTTCAAGTCTTTCTAAGGTGCTACTTTCAAATACGTCTTCGATCACTACATTTTCTCCGCTGATGTTTCCAGAATTAGTAACCTTTACTCGGTAATGAACTGCTTGTTCAGGAGTGTTGGCAACAAGTGCGGCGAAATCAATCTCATTTGCATCCTTCCATTGTCCATCTCGGTCTTGTACCTCTTTTATAACGTCCAATTCCACACCAGCTGTAATGATTCTACTGCCTCCGCCTCCGCCTCCACCTGTGCTTGGTGGAGTCCCTTGTGTGGGTCCAATGACTACAACTTCAGCACTATCCTGTTCACCAGTTTCTACCAGGGTAACCGTGTTGGGAAAGAGCGATTCTTGATTAACGGGAATTCCCGCGTTACTGGCAGTTCCCGTGTATGTGATCGTTACTTTTGCTCCAGGCTGTAAATCCGTAATAGTAAATGGATTATTTCCCGAAAATATTCCTGAACTTATTGGATCAAACACTGCTTGATAGCTAGAGGCGTTAATGGTAATTGTTCCACCATTATTTCCACTAGAAAGGACATCTTGGAGTGTAAAGGTCTGTGAAGAATTAAAGTGATTCATTACTTCCACGGTATAGGTTGTCTGCTGTCCGGTCACCAGTCGCACGGGGTTAGCACTCTTATCGAGAGTCAAACCGCCAGGCTGTACTGTGACCCTTGCCGTGTCAGAGATAGGATCTGTCTGATCTGAATCAAGTGTTGCCGTATTGTCAATAAATTCACCACCAGGTGGTCCTTCAAAGAAAATTGCATTATCTGACTTAATTTCAGCTGTATAGACAATTTGACCAGTTTCTCCATTGGCAAGATCTCCAATAGTACAGGTGAGGATTCCTCCAGCTTCCAAACATTCTGCTGGAGCATCAATATTCGTTATTTTTGTCTCATCAAAATCATCTTCTAAGATTACACCAGTCGCGTCTCCAGGACCCTGATTACTATATTCAAGGGTATAGGTCAGTGTTTCTCCAGGATTTGCAGATGTAGGATCTACCGTTTTGGTGAGAGAGAGAGTAACTCCTGGTGGAGATCCAACTGTTACTGGCACTGAACAAGAACCACTTCCGTCGACGTTGCTGACTGTAAGTGTGTAATTGGTTGTATCAGTAGGAGATACATCTGCAGAACCGGTTGGCAGAGCGATTGTTCCAATATCTGGGTTCATGACTGCAGAAGTTGCATTTCCGAAGACTTCCCAGCTCAGTGTGCTTATTTCACCAGCATTAATAGTTGCCGGATTTGCGGTGAGCACACAAGTTGGTCCCGTTCCTAGAATGATTATTCCAAAATCTGCTCGTCCACACTCTACATTTTGATTTCCTGGATAGTCCATCCAGGCTCGTACAAAAATGATACGATTGTCAGGTGTTGTTGGATGGTTTTCTAACAAAATAGTAGCTTTCCATGTTCCATTTCCCTGATCTTCTCCTTCGTATACAAGTCTGTCATCTGTATTACTGCCACTTCCCTGTTCATCTGCCAGAGAAAAGACCGCAAAATATACTCTGTCCGTATTCTGTACTCCATCGGCAAACACCATAAATTCTCCAGACATGTTGGTAGTCGTGAGGCTTTCTGGTCGCGCACCAGTACATACTGGTCCCTGAGGGACATTTACAGTTACTACCTCTGTGTCTTGTGCAACGAGCTGTTGATTTTGACATGAGGTGCTACATTGAACCGTAGCAGAAGGAGGGGGGCCTATGGGCTCTGGGTCCGGTGCTGTAATATCACCTCGAAACAGAATGTTATCCAGTCCTGCAAAAAGGAGGACTATAATTCCAAGGATCACCAATCCTATGATGAGGAGTGAAACAGTGGAAAATCCCTTAGGAGAAGCTATTTTTTTCATTGTATTTATATATGAAAGGTTTCAAGAAGAAAGACATTCAAAAAATTATTCAGTACATGTATAGAGTTTTGCAGTGTTTGTAAACGAAGATGGAGCATCAAAAACAACTCCAGTGGCGTCTACCGTTCGCTTGTACGTTACAGTTGCCACTCCTCCAGGGGGAAAGTCAGGAAAAACAATTCCATCAACTGCAAGGCTTCCACTAGGAGTACAAGTCCCACCAGCAAAACTAATATTTTCATCAAATATAGGTCCCATACTGCCTCCAGCAGTGCCAGATGCCATGGTATCTGTCAGGCGAACTGTTTGAGCTGTCCCTCCTGTGTTTTTTACTATTACGGTGTAAACAACGGTATCACCAGGAATGAGTACTGTCTTGTCTGCTGATTTGTCGAGGGTAAAATTGGCTGGAACAATAGTTTCTACTGTTACTGTAGTCGTACACATACTCTTCTGCCCTCCACTCCCGTCTACTGTCATAGTATAGGTGGTAGTAGATGAAGGAGAAACAATGACTGAGCCACCAGCTACAGGAGTAACAGCTCCAACTCCTGGATCGATTGAAACAGAAGTTGCATTTGTTGTTGTCCAAGTGAGGGTTGCTGAATCTCCAGCGTTAATAACACTTGGTGTTGATGTTAAATTACAGGTTGGTGGTGGTGTATCTTCTACTGTTACTGTAGTTGTACACATACTCTGTCCTCCGCTCCCGTCTACTGTCATAGTGTATGTGATAGTAGATACAGGAGAAACAACGACCGAACCGCTTTCTACGGGGGTAACAACTCCAACTCCTGGGTCAATTGAAGCAGAAGTTGCATTTGTTGTTGTCCAAGTGAGGGTTGCTGAATCTCCAGCGTTAATAACACTTGGTGTTGATGTTAAATTACAGGTTGGCAGTGGTGTCACATTTTCCAGGAGAGCACATACCGGTGCAACACTCTCTGGTGTAGATGCTCCCGGATAGGCTGCATGATACGCATCTACTTTGCTTACATTCGCTGGTATCACAAAACCTGTCTCCAGTACATGGCTTATCTGGTCTGCGTTGTTCGGTACATCATTTGTCGCTCTCGTCTGGGCCAGCACTGATCCTCCTCCATTCTGGAATCTCAGTACCCATTGTTCTCTCTGTTGGCTTGTGACTTTATCACTCGTCTGTTGGCTATGGTCATCAAATGAGGTCGCTTCTATCTTATACACTCCTGAGGGAACATTCACTCCCACAGGTCCCATAACTGCATCTGCAGGTCCATAATTCCCAAATATCTTCTTCCCTCCTTGATAGAATGGCTGGAAGTTTACAAGAATAAACTTGTCTCCTGCTCCATCAGGATCATTCAGGTTACATGCAGGATCTATGATTACTGGTGGGGCTTTTACGTTTATGGTAACAGTGTCTTCTTCTATTACTGTCCCATTCGGGTTTTCTCTCCAAGTAATTCTTGTTCTCGCTATATATTGTCCTGCTTTGCTATAGGTGAATCTTGGCGGATGTCTGTCTGTCTTACAGGTGGTACTCGAACATGATGTCCAGTCACTTGTGTATTCATATTCTCCATTCCCATCGGCATCTACTTCTAGCTTCCGATATGTCTCGCTATTGCCTTGATCACTCTCATTACAATCAGAACTCTCGTTCTGTATTGAGGACACAAATTCTAGCATCTCTCCTTTCTCTATATCCATAGGATCTCCTCCCCCTACTACTTCTAGTACTGCATCATAACTGCAGGTGCCACTCTGTGCTTGAACTGGTGAAAAAGTGCTATCATTTCCAGCAAGGAAAAGGTACAAACCTCCCATGAGAAGGAGCGTGCTCAATACAAGAAGCCCTATAAGAGGATTTGTCTTGGCAACTGCCGATGCAGTTTTCTTGTGAACAAATGACATTTTGTATGTATTTAAATTTTTAAAAATCTAAGTATTGTATCATTTTTTGTAGTTTTTTTCAAGCAGGAACAGCCATGGAACATAGACCATGAAAATAAGACACCAAGTGCTGATAGCTGACCACTGACTGTTGACTATTGTTTCAAAAATTTCTCTCCAATCAGATAGGTTTCAAAACTCCTGTCACGACATGCTTTTGGCTTGTGTATTTTCGATTTTTGAAACAGCAACTGGAACTCATCCTTCCAAAATTCTTGAAAATCTTCACCGACAAAAATTTTGGTAATAAGATTGCCTCCTAGTGTAAGAAATTTCTTACATATTTGGAACACTTGCTGATTGAGTTCCACACTTTTCCATTGGTCTATATCTTTAATGCCAGATGTTTTTGGAGCAAGATCTGCGGTAATAAGGTCAATTTTTTCTTCTTTGAGAATATCCTGGATTTTATCTGAGACTTTCTTGGAAAAAACATCTCCTTGAATCAAGTGGAACGAGTGCTGAAAATTTGAAAATTTTTCTATCTTTTGAAGATCAACACCTATCACTAACGAGCGAGGAGATGCGTGTTCTTGCAAAATCTGCAAAAAACTTCCAGGAGCAGATCCTAGGTCCAAAATCCGTCCATGTTTCGGGAGTAGGTGCGGGTATTTTTTTAGTATTTCTTCAAGTTTGAATGCAGAGCGTGCGCGCAATTTTCTCTTTTTCGCGAGGTGAAAATAATGGTCCTGTGGAGAAAATGCTTTTGGCACAGACGAGTTAAAAGTAAAAAGTTATAAAGTTTATAAAGAATTTTTTATTCATAATTGGTAATCGATCATTCGTAATTCATGCTCTTCAATGTCATTGGTTCTTTTTTAGGAATGCCATTTGCTCGAGGAAACATATCTTCTGTAGGTGCTATTTTGATAATTTCCCAGATCTCTCGCTTATCCTTACTCGGTAATTGATCTTTTTTTTGAGTTTTAATAATGGCTCCAAAAGCGCCTGCGAGCAAATTTGCATCTCGCTCATTTTCAGGACCACGATAGAGAATTACTTTTCCTCCTACAGTGACGAATGGAAGAGCCAGCTCTAAGCATACAGAAAAAGGAGCAAAGGCGCGTACTGTCACGACATCATACTGCTCCCGATGAAGAGCATCTTGACCGAGCTCTTCTGCACGACCGATAAGAGGCGTGACATTGTCTATCTTTGATGTATTTACTATTTCTTGCACTGCTTTCATCTTTTTCTCAACAGAATCGAATGGAAAAAATTGTTTGCCTGGGAACATAAGAGCCAGTGGCAATGCAGGAAATCCTCCACCTGATCCAAGATCGAGTATTTTTTCGTCAGCATCTTCTAAAAATTCCGCTCCAAGGAGCGAATCATAAAAATGTTTTTCCCAAATCCCCTGTTCGTCCCGAATAGCAGAAAGATTTATTATCTTATTTTTTTGAACAAAATTTGTATACAAATTTTGAAAGCTTTCTAACTCATTATTTGTGAGTTCTCTATAAGCCGAATCAAGAAAATTTTTCGGGATCATTTGCCCAGTTCTTTTACGAATTCTTTGAATTGTTTCCCTCTCTCTTCGAGTCTTGAGAACATATTAAAGCTCTGGCACGCCGGAGAGAGGATGCATATTTTTCCTGCAGACGTTATTTCATAGCATTTCCACACCGCTTCTTTCATATTGTGAACAAAGATATGCTGTGGAATATTTTTTCCTTTTGCTTCACATGATTTTTTCACTTCTTGCCAGATCTTTTTACCTGTATCTGGAAAGAGTACAAGATTTTGAAGAGATGAGTCTGCAATGACTTCTCCAAGTTTTTCAAAACCCACTTTATTGTCGAGACCACCCAAAATAATAGTCTCAATTTTATTTCCAAATGCCTGAATAGCGGCAATAGTAGAACTCGGTGTAGAGGACTGACTATCATTGTAAAACCGAATACCTTTATACTCCCCCACTGGCTCTAGCCGATGTTCAAGAGGTGTGAATTCAGAAACAGCCTCTGAAATAACTTCATCAGAAATATCAAATTCTTTTGCAACCGCAATGGCTCCAAGAGCATTCTCGGCATTATGCTTTCCGATAAGTGGAAATTCTTTTTCGAGAACAATTGTTCGTCCTTTATAGACCAAATCTCCATGCACAACTGTCGTTTGTTTCCCATCATTATATGGATACTTTTGACATGAGAGAGAGATAAAAGCATCTGTTATTTCTGAAAAGTTTGAGTTCCAGAAGGCTTTACCAGTCTTTTTCATATGGACGAAAAGGTTCATCTTGGAATCAAAATATTCCTTGAGATCTTTGTGATACGTGAGATGTGCCGGGAAAAAACTGGTGAAAATACCAATCTGAGGTGAAACCCTCAAATTCTGGAGTTGATAACTCGAAAGCTCAAAAATATAAATTGTTTCTGAAGTGTCATTTTTCAAAAAACTCAATGCAGGAGATCCAATATTTCCGATAAGATGAGCATCTTTTTGAGCAGTTCTGAGAATATCGTAGAGGAGTGCGGACGTGGTGCTTTTTCCTTTCGTGCCAGTAATACCGATGACTCTCCCTTTTACTTCAGAGAAAAAAATCTCTGTTGCACTTGTGAATCGTATTCCTTTCTGAAGCGCTGTCTGAATCTGCGAAACAAAAGGAGAAATTCCAGGTGTTTTGATAATGACATCGTACTCTTCCAGATGATCGAGATATGTATCCCCAAGGTGTGAATTTTGAACCTCCGCGGAAACCTCTATGTGTTTGTTTTTATCTGCAACTGAGAAGAGCTCGCCCGGAAGACACTTGTGAAGGAACTCATACGTAGCTCTCCCCTCCTGACCAAAGCCCAGAATAAGTATGTTTTTGCCAGTAAGCTCTGAAACTTTCATTCTTTGAAAAACCAGAATTACTGATAGTATAACCTCGGATTTTGGAATTCAAAATTTATAATTCATAATTTAAAACTTTGCTTGTGGATCTTACTCATTTTCCAACACTCAAAAATTTGCTCAAAAAATATAATGTCTGGGCAAAAAAGCGCCTGGGACAAAATTTCCTAGTAGACAAAAGTGTTTTGGAGCGCATTGTGAAAATTGCTGAAATCCAAAAAGGAGAATACATAGTGGAAATCGGACCTGGACCCGGCGTGCTGAGCAGAGCGCTGCTTGAAGCCGGAGCAAATGTAGAAGCAGTAGAGATAGATGCAGAGATTCTCCCAGTGCTCAAAGAAGCAACTCGGAGCTTTAAAAAACACCTTGTAATCCACCAAATGCATGTCTTGGATTTTGATCCTCCTGATGAGCCCTATAAACTCATCGCTAATATCCCCTATCACCTTACCTCTCCTATACTGAGAAAATTCCTCACGGAGACAGAGCACAGACCTGGGCACATTGTACTGCTTGTGCAAAAAGAAGTAGGAGAAAAGATCTGCGCCAAAAAAGGGAAGGAATCAGCGCTTTCGCAAATAATAAAAGCGTATGGTGACCCTCAAATAGTGTCAAAAGTTCCCGCAAGCAGTTTTTATCCGATACCAAAAGTAGATTCCGCTATCTTGTTTATCGAAATGTATGTCCGCCCAAGGATACATATTCCTGCAAAAATATTTGAAGAAATGCTCTTTGCAGGGTTTGCAGAGCCTCGCAAGAAACTCAGGAATGTCCTCAGTAGAAAATTTCAAATGCCTGGTGAAGAAATAGATCAGATATTAGAAAGTGTTGGTATCTCTGGAGATCTCAGACCACAAAATTTGAATACTCAAGATTGGGAGAACCTAGCAAAGGTTTTCTTTGCTGAATACCTTTGATAATTCAAAATGAAAAATGCAAAATGAAAAACGTTTATTCGTAATTGACTATGATTGGAATATTTGACTCTGGATTTGGCGGCCTTACAACTCTCAAAGAACTCCTCAAAATAATACCAGAGAGAGACTTTCTCTTTCTGGGAGATCAGGCGAGATCTCCCTATGGAATTCATGGTCAAGAACGAGTAACTGAGTATACCGAGCAGGGCGTGGAGTTCCTTTTTACAAAAGGGGCAAAAATAGTGCTCCTCGCGTGTAATACGGCAAGTGCTGATGCCCTGAGGAACTTGCAGGCAAAATATGGCTCACAAAAAAAAGTCCTGGGAGCCCTCATTCCCGCCATGGAAGAAGCGCTCCAAAAAACTCGATATGGACGTGTTGGTCTTATTGCAACCCGAAGCACTGTAGAGACGGGCAATTATGAAAAGGAACTCCAAAAACTCTGGAAAACCCATTATAAGCCAACGGAAAAAAAGGCACTTACAAAACCGATCCTCACTTCCGTATCCGCTCCACTTCTCGTACCACTGGTTGAAGAGGGATGGATCAAAAAACCAGAAACTCGCAGTATCCTGAAGAAATATTTGATATCCTTGAAACATGCAAATGTGGATACTCTAATTCTTGGTTGTACTCACTATCCCCTGCTTCAAAAAGAATTTGAAAGAAAAATGGGAAAAAATTGTGTGATCATCAACTCTGGCGCATCTCAAGCAAAAGCGTTTGCAGAATACTTAAAAAATCATCCAAAAATTAGCTCCTCCCTCTCTCAATCCTCGTCTTCCTCCTCCCCCTTGCAAAGGGGGGCTAGGGGGGATTTACAATTCTTTACCACGGATTGCCCTGAGAAATTTCAAAAACTGGGAGAAATTTTTCTGGGAAAAAAGATGAAAAAAGTGGAAAACGTGAAATTATAAATAGCAGTTTTCTGTACTGCAATCCATGTACTTCGGCCTATATTTTTTCTACAGGGGAAACATTGGATTCATACATTCAGTATGTGATCTTATTGCCTTTGCAATGCTTGTATTTTGTTTCTCGCATTTTTAATCAACGGTTCTATTTTTTTGCCTTCTGGCTTAAAGTCATGTTGAGAGTAATCCACCACTCCCTCCCATCCTTCGGAACTAATAATCCATTTTTCATTTATACCTTTGTAGGCAAATAAGGTTCCGTCAATTTGAAGTTCATTATCTCCATCTCCTCTTCCTCCAGAATGAGAAAGCTCAAAATTTCCTACCCCTATATTCAGACACCCTTCTCTGATTACCGCCTCAAAAAGATCCCCAAGGGAATCAAATACCTGCATTTCTAGATTTTTTACCGCCTCTTCTGTTGGATACACTTCAGACATGGGAGTAGAAAAAGAGTAAATAGATATTTATTTTATGTTTTTTATAGCGATTGTCAAGTTTCTTGGTATTGTGCACAGTTCCTGTTCTCTCCTACAATGAAGCTGAACTTGCCCACCATTCGTGTCTCAAAGCACTTCCCTTTCTCAATGGATAGAAGACTTTCTCATTTTTTGTGAGATAGGAAAAAATCAGAGTGATCATACTTTGCAGAACTACAAAAGGTATCTCAAACGATTTGAGGAGTTTTATGGAGCGGATAAAAATCCGGAAAAAATCATTCTGCAGGATGTCGAAGACTATCGTTTGTTTTTAGCGAGGCAAAAAACCAAATCTGGCGAACGAATATCAGTGAAAACACAGACATATTATCTGATTGCTCTCAGAGCTTTTTTGAAATTTTTGCACAAACGAGATGTCAAAACGCTTTCACCGGAAAAAATTGAACTCCCAAAAATTCCAGAAAGACATATTGAATTTCTCTCTCGAGAAGAAGTAGGTCAGATCTTTGCTCAGGTAGATGACAGCACTTCTATCGGAAAACGTGATGCAGCAATACTCGAAACACTCTATTCTACCGGTCTCCGTGTTTCAGAGCTCTGCAATCTCAATTGTGAAGCAATCAATACACAGACAAAAGAATTTAGTGTTCGTGGAAAAGGGCAAAAGGTACGCATTGTATTTCTCACCCAAAAAGCCGCGGAAAAAATTGAAACGTACTTCAAGGCACGCAATGATAACTGCAAAGCAGCATTTATCTCTCATGCAAAGAAGTCAGAAAAAAGCATTGGAATCGATGAGAATGACCGCAGGCTTTCACGTAATGTGATAGAAAACATCGTCCGTAAATATGCGCGCCTTGCGGGGATTATAAAAAAAGCAACACCTCATACGCTGAGGCATTCATTTGCTACCACTCTTCTCCAAAATGGTGCTGATATCAGGTCTGTGCAAATGATGCTGGGACACTCATCTATCACCACAACTCAAATCTATACACACCTTACCGATCAACACCTTAAGGATGTGCATGAGAAGTATCATAAATAAAACTTCCCCCTTGAAAAGGGGGATTGAGGGGGTTTAATCCCACCTAGCCTCCCTTGTTAAGGGAGGAATTTCAATTCTTTTTATCCCAGCAATGAATCTCAACCCTCAGCGTAAACTCTACCTCTGTTCTCCAGATTTTTTGGAACTGAAATATGAAATCAATCCATGGATGGATGTGCACGCAGATTTTTCTCAAGGGAAAGCACTGCAGCAGTGGAAAGATCTGGTAAATATTTATAAAAAATTGGCTCCTGAAAGTGTACATATTATTCCTCCTCAAGAAGGACTCACTGAGCTCTGCTATTTTGGAGATAGCGTGTTTGCATACAAAGGCAAAGCGGTATTTTCACGTCTTGCCATGAAACAGAGATATGCAGAAACCGAATATGTGATGGAGTATTGTGCTCAGCAGGGAATACAGGGAATGCGAGTTCCAGAAGGAATGGTCTATGAAGGATCGGGAGAAACTATGGTCTGGAAAGACAAAATCCTGGTGGGATATGGACAAAGATCATCTCCAAGCATAGTCCCCTATCTCCGTGAATATTTTGATATGGAAACTATTGGATTTAAGCTTATTGATCCTCGATTGTATCATCTCGATACTGTATTGTTTCCTATTAGCACTGATCTGATAGCGGTATATCCAGACGCTATGACTGAGGAGTCTCAAGAGAAATTGACGCATCTGGATGCAGAGATACTGGTTGTGTCAGAAAAAGATGTGATGAGTTTTGGTCTTAATTCTGTTGCTCTGGAAAATGACATTATTATGCATACCGGAGCCAGAGATTTTGGAAACATACTGAAAAAAAGAGGTTTTACAATTCACTACACCGATATCAGTGAATTTCTCAAATTCGGAGGAGGACTCAAGTGCCTCACCTTCCAGCGCTATTTGTAATTTCCTTCCCCCTTTTGAAAAGGGGGATTAAAGGGGTTAAAACCCACCTAGCCTCCCTTACTAAGGGAGGAATAAAATTACCCTCCTTGTGCCATTCCTGCATTCATCTTTTGCACCTTTTTTTCCAATAATGGAAAGGCGCCAAATCCGCCTTTCTCTTCTAAAAAATTTTCAGCTTCTTTGCGAGCGCGAACCACGAGCCTCCCATCAGAAAAATTAGCCATTTTGAGATCTGGAAGACCGCTCTGGCGAATGCCAAAAATAGCTCCGGGTCCGCGGAGCTTGAGATCTATTTCCGCCAGTTTGAATCCATCGATGACCTTTTCCATTGCCCTGAGTCTTTCGGTAGGTTGATTCGTGGGAAACAGGAAACAATAGGACTGTGCCTCTCCCCTCCCCACTCGACCACGAAACTGATGGAGCTGAGAAAGTCCAAATCGTTCTGCTCCTTCAATCAAAATAATAGTAGCATTCGGAATGTCAATTCCTACTTCGATGACCGAAGTAGATACCAATACATCATACTCTTGGTTCTTGAATGCCACCATGATGGCATCTTTTTCAGATGATTTCATTCGCCCATGAATAAGGGCGAGTTTGAGATGAGGAAATACTTCTTTCTGAAGGCGGATAAATTCTTCTTCTGCCGCTTTTACTTCTATTTTTTCTGATTCAGAAACAAGCGGACAGATTACAAAACACTGTCTTTTTTTCTGAACTTCAGATTCGATAAATCGTTCTATTTGGCTGCGACCGCTTGGGGGAACAACTTTGGTGTGTACTGGCTTTCTCCCAGGGGGCATTTCGGTAAGCACTGAGAGGTCCTGATCTCCAAACGCCACAATAGCAAGGGTTCGAGGAATGGGCGTAGCGGTCATTTGGAGCAGGTGTGGCGAGCCGTGTTTTACAAGCTTTTCTCTCTGTTTTACACCAAAGCGATGTTGTTCATCAATAATCGCAAGTCCGAGATTTTGAAAGACAACCTTCTCTTCAATAAGAGCATGCGTGCCAACGAGAAGATCAATATTTCCAAACCTGAGATCTTGTAAGATTTGCTCTCTTTTTTTTCCTTTTACTGAACCCGTCAATAAGTTTGTATAAATTTCTTGTTCTTGATCACTATTTTTATTCAATAAAGAGTTTTTTCCTTCTTTTGTGATTTCAAATCCCTTGAGCATTTGGGCAATACTTTCTGCATGTTGCTGTGCGAGTATTTCTGTGGGTGCCATAAGGGCCACTTGATATCCAGTTTGTATTGCCGCCAGTGCTGCAGCGATTGCGACTACTGTCTTGCCACTCCCCACATCTCCTTCCAGAAGCCGCAGCATAGGGGTAGATGCTTCCATATCTTTGAGAATCTCAAAAATGGAAATCTTTTGAGAGTCTGTAGGAGTAAACGAAAGATGAGCGAAAAATCGTTTTTGCAATTCTGCATTAAGTTTTATGGGATGATGAGACTCAGACGCGCTTTCTTTCCATATCCTTTTTCGTTCCAGAGATGCCAACTGAAGTAAGAAAAGCTCTTCAAATGCCAGTGTTTGTTTTGCCTGTTCGAGTTTGTCTGAAGAAGTGGGGAAGTGTATTTCTAGCACTGCTTCGTGTTTTGATAAAAATTTTTCAGATTCGATTACGTCTTCTGGAAGTACATTGGGGACTGTTTGCACTGTGTCTAAAAGTGGGTATATTTTTTTTCGAAACCAGAGACTCGTGAGCTTTCCGTGTTCTCGATAAATAGGAACTATACGCCCGGTATGCACGGTGTCTTCCCCGACTTCTTCAAATGTAGGGCTTTGAAGTGAAATTTTTCCATAGCTCAATTTTGCCTTTCCGACCACAATCATTGGTTTCCCGACGGGTATCATCGTATGCAGATAGGGCTGGTTAAACCACACACATTCCAGACCATTCCCCTCTTCATCCGTCAGCAGTGCTTTGACCAGCACCATCCGATTCCGCGTTTTTTGTCTTCGAACCATAGAGAATGTCCCCTTCAGCACATTCTTTTGATCCGCTCTGAGATCTGCAAATTCTGTTACTTTTGTGTGATCCTCATATTCTCGAGGAAAATACGTGAGGAGATCTTCTCCTGTCATAACTCCGATCTCTGCTAGTAAATCCAAATACTTCCGCGTGGTGTGGAGATTGGAGGTTGAAAGTGATGTACTCAGAGCTATCTTTTTCACCGTATGAACTTTTTACTATGAACTCTCCTATTGTGTCAGAAAACTATTTTTGAGTCACTTTTCTCCTCCATTGTTTTAACCATCTGAGAAATTTTTCTATTATCACGTCACCAAATTCTTTCTTCCGTGGTTCCTCGAAAAGTTCGACAACAGCGTCTCTTCCATCGCAAATAATTCTCATTTTTTTCCCGGTAAGTCCCCTTTCAAGAACGTCACCAGATATGCTTTCTCTCATATAAAAGGGTCTCATTGTGTATCCCTTATTGTCAAATATAGTGATGCCACTTTTTTGGATAAACTCAGTGTGGTTATGTTCAATGGTTATCCTATTACCACTTCCAAAGGATCTGTCCACTATATATGCCTGTATTCCTTGAGGCTGAAAACAAAATTTTGACGGATCCCTATGATTTAAACGTATCAATGCCCAATCTCTTGGCATATTTTCCGGAATACACTCTGATACGCTTTCTGAACAATATACTGGGGTCACGATTCCCTCTGGGGGAGTCACTCCAAAAACAAGAGGAAACTTTCTGTTGTTTTCTTGGGGCAGAAGACAAAAATTTGCAACTTGTTTTCGAGCAAATGCTCGCACTTGAGCAATGTAAAAATCTTCTAAATAATCCCTAAAAGAATCTTGAGAGCGCAATTGCTCTACCTCAATTGCTATATCACCTTGAAACATTCTACTCCTCAGCAAATCGAAAGCTTTGAGCTCTTGTTTGAGAGAGCTTAGTAACTCAATATCATCTGATCCTAATCGTCTTATGCGATCTCCATTTGCATCGTACTCTGCAGTTTCTATCATCATCCTACTTTGTCTTTCAGAGGCTATAAACACATCTGGTTGATTAGGATGCTCCACAATGGAGAGTCGCGATGCCACATAATGAGGCATAAATGGTTGTATTCCTATTACTACTTCTCCGTCATATTCTGGATTTTCATATTCTGCATAGGCTGTTATCTTCTGAGCCGCACATTTGACTTGTGTGAATTCTACAGTCCTAGCAATTTTCTCAGAAATCGCCCCTTCTTTCTCATCTTCATCATATTCGGTCGTATAAGTTGGAAGTACATCCACGAGTCCAAATCCATCATTAAAATGTGATGCGCGAATAATATGCCCCTTTGCATGGGGATGAGGAGACGGTTTTCTCTCTCCCCATTCTTCATGAGGTTGTAACACATCCATGGGTAATACATGATGTGCCAATTCAGGAATACGTTCCTGAATAAATTTTAATCCACCAATCTTGCATCCATATTTTCTTGCATATGGCAAAAATTCATCTGTGTACGGATGCTGAGTATGATCTATGCCACGAGATGCTTCCGGAACCGCTTGCATATTGTTAAATATAGAAATTTATTTTTACAAAATAAACAAATTTTGTCAATATTTAATAGACCATGCCATAATGACTATATGAAACCAAAAACCAGAGCTCTTGTCGAACTCAATACCGCTAGCCTCCTCTTTGCTTGTAACCCCATACTGGTAAAGCTCATCACTATGCCAGCATTTCTGATTATGTTCTGGCGATCGGTCTTTGCAGCGATACTCCTTTTGGGATATTTTGCGATAAAAAAGCAAAAACTGCTCCTCAACAAAAAACAAGACTACGTGATGATGTTTGCGATCGGAGCATTGCTCTGCGCACACTGGGTCACCGTATTTCACGCCGTGCAAATCTCTACCGTTGCCGTGGGATGGATTTCGCTTTTTACCTATCCACTTATGAGCGTATTTCTGGAAGCAGTATTTTTGAAGGAAAAAGTACATGTCTCAGATGTCATTGCAGCTTGTGCGGCACTTGTCGGTATTATTTTGATCGTTCCGGAGTTTGATTTGGGGAATAATATGACTCAAGGAGCTCTGTTTGGGCTGCTTTCCGCGCTCTGTTTTGCGCTCAGAAATGTGCTCAGCAGAAAATATGTGCGCCAGTATCCCAGCAGCACCGTCATGTGGTACCAGATTGTGGTGGTTGCTCTCGTCCTGTTGCCATGGTCTGCCCCACTCGACATTTCTGGAAATAATATCTGGTATCTGCTGTTTATGGTGATCTTTACCACTGCTATCGCTCACACTTGTTATGTCAAAAGTTTGAAAGAACTCAAGGCAGGAACCGTTGGAATCCTGGCAAGTGTACAACCGATTTATGGAATCCTATTTGCTGTCTTCCTTCTCCAGGAAATTCCTCCTTCTCGGGTCTTTTTGGGTGGTATGATCATTCTCTCCACTGTTATTATCAAAACGTTTTTCGAATCAAGAGAATGAAAAAAATCCTCCTCTTTGGTGCACAGGGAATGCTGGGAATGCAGTTTGTATATGACTATGAAGACACATTCGAAATCATTCCACTGGACCAAGGGCATCTGGATCTGGAACACACAAGCTTCATTATTCCAGAGATAGAAAAATATACTCCTCATGCAGTGATCAATGCCGCCGCATGGACTGCAGTAGATAAAGCAGAAAATTCAAAATTTCAAGAATCGATACAGAAGATAAATATTGATGCCCCTAGGGCAATGGCAAGAGGATGTAAGAAGCTTGATATTCCCTTTTTTCACGTCTCTACAGACTTTGTCTTCAGTGGGCAGAGCAAAGAGGCAAAATTTTTGGAAGATGATGTAAAACATCCCATTAATTTTTATGGAAAAACCAAAAGTGATGGAGAAGATGCTGCACTGAGTGCATGGGAAAAAACATATATCATTCGCACTGCCTGGCTCTATGGACCCTATGGTCCCAATTTTGTTATCCGTGTACTGCAACTGGCAAAAAAAAGGGAAGCATTGAAGATAGTGAATGATCAGTTTGGTAATCCTACCTGGAGTAAATATGTAGCAAAGGTCATTGCTGATTTCATACATACACCACAGGCTCCAGGAATATATCACGCTGTTTCTGAAGTAGGAGACATTCCTCCATCATGGCATGATTTTGCAGATCAAATTTTTCGAATAACTGGGCAAAGCATCACCATGAATCCTGTTCCTTCAAATAAATTTGAACAAGCGGCTGAGCGCCCTCTTTCATCAGTGCTTCTAAATACAAAACTGCCTCAGCTCCCAAGCTGGCAGGATATGCTGCAAGAATTTCTAAAAAATTAATGTCGTTGCGAAGCTTGTTCTAGCTCTTCACGAATAAGATTGGGAAATTACAGCTTGGATAAATAAAGAAACAATCACTACAACAACTTTGTTGCGATAAAAGTAGTTTTTAGGAATGATTCTTATTTTTTTTTATTTTTCTTTGTTCGTACCTTAGTTTTGCTTTGCTTTTCTCATCGAGGCTACTAAGGGAAAGGTGACTTCCTTTAAAAGCAGCCAACTTTTCCGCTACGTCCGCTTTAATACTTATAAGATCATTAAGCAAAAGAGAATCACCTCCAAAAGCAGCTAGTTCTTTCGCTATTGCTGCACCAATGCTTGTAAGACCAAGGGAAAGGTAATCACCTCCAAAAGCAGCTAGTTCTTTCGCTATTGCTGCTTCCGCAAAGAAAAGGGGATCTCCTCTACAAGTAGCTAATTCTTTCGCTATTGCTGCATCAATGCTTGTAAAACCAAGGGAAAGGTTCTCTCCCTGAAAAGCGGCCAACTCTTTTGCTGTTGCTGCATCAATGCTTTCAAGACCATCAAGGAAAAAGTGACTTTCCTGAAAAACAGCTGATTCTTCGGCTATGTCCGCTCTAATACTTGTAAGACCGTTAAGCAAAAGAGAATCACCTCCAAAAGCAGCTAGTTCTTTCGCTGTTGCTGCATCAATACTTGTAAGACCATTAAGGGAAAAGTAACTTCCCTGAAAAGCGGCCAACTCTTTTGCTGTTGCTGCATCAATGCTTGTAAAACCAAGGGAAAGGTTCTCTCCCTGAAAAGCGGCCAACTCTTTTGCTGTTGCTGCATCAATGCTTGTAAAACCAAGGGAAAGGTTCTCTCCCTGAAAAGCACCTGCTGCTTCTGCTTTTTCTACATCAAAATCAAAGCCTTTTTCAAACTCCAAGTGAAGACTATTGTTTAGCATCGCTTCTATCCAATCGATCCGGTCATCGGTAACTATAGCGTTCCGAAGGGCAACGTATGCTTTCACTGCCGCTGTATCAAGGTTTTTGGGGTTAAGATAAATCCATTTTCCCTGAAAAGCAGTCATTTCTTTTATTAGCGCCGCTTCAGGTTTTTCAATGCCCTCAAGAAAAATGTAATCTCCTTTAAAAGCAACCAGTGCTTTTATTGGCGCTACTTCAGGGCTTTTAACTCTATTAAGGCGAAGGATCTTTTCTCCAGAAGCAGCAAGTAACTCTGCTGTCGATACGTCAAGAATCGTGAGATCTTCAATATTCTCAAAATTCCCCTGCTTTATTTGGGCAATGATGTATGCATCTCTCTCTGGTCCTGCATCCGGATATTCTCGCCACAGAGAAGAGTTGTCATTCACTTCTTCCGAAGCAACCAACGTTTCAGAAGCAACATTCTGTTGTATTGCTTCAACTTTTCTGTCAGAGCAAGCTCCTGTTTCTATTAAGGCGATAGCCAAAAGTGCTAAATACTTTGAACGGACAACCCGCCTGAGGCGAGAAAAATCTCTATGAAGATCATGTTTTTTTAAAAACTCGTCTGCTTCCAGAGGTGATACAGTATTGTGAGGTATCTTTTCTGTCATAAATTATTGCAAAGGGAGGTTGATTATTATACAAATAAAATATATTTTTGTCAATAATTCTTCTCATTGCGACCCAAAACTTACCTGCCGGAGAAGAAAAATAGAAACCCAACTGAATTGAAGAAAAGAATCCTAGTTGGATGGACCTCTATAATGAATTAGAATAACTGTAGATAGATTCCAGCTCTGGAATGATAGCGATTGTATATGATCCAAAAAGGAATTATCCTTGCCGGCGGAAGCGCTACAAGACTCAGTCCACTCACAAAAGTGACTTCAAAGCATCTGTTACCAATATATGATGAACCACTGATTTATTTTCCTATTCGTACACTAAAAAGTATAGGGATTACAAATATTTTGATTGTTTGTGGACCCGATCATATGGAGGATTTTTTGGATCTTTTGCAAGCGGGAAAAGAATTTGGAGTTCAGTTTGAGTACGTTCTTCAAGAAAAACCTGCTGGAATTGCTCAGGGGCTTTCTATCGCGGAAAATTTTGTAAATGGAGATAATGTAGCTCTCATTCTGGGAGACAATATTTATTTTGAGAAATTTGATAAAAGTGTTTCTCAAAATTTTACAGAAGGTGCTCAAATTTTTGTCACCGAAGTCTCAGATCCTGAGAGATTAGGTGTTGTGGAACTGGAAGGAGATACGGTGCTTTCTCTGGAAGAAAAACCTCAAAATCCAAAGTCAAACTGGGCTCAAACCGGCATGTATTTCTATGACAACACCGTTTTCGAAAAGATTCAAAATTTAAAACCTTCTGCTCGTGGAGAATATGAAATTACTGATGTAAACAAGAAGTATCTTGAAGAAAAAAAACTCGTCGCACAAAAGCTCCAAAAACAGTGGATTGATGCTGGAACATTTGAGAGTCTTTTTCAGGCAAATCAAAAAGTTCGGGAGCTGAAAACAGGGAAATCGTAGCACACATGCTTTGACTGATACTCCAATGGTCACCATCGGCATTCTTGCCTACAATGGCAAAAAGTACTTTGACGCTTTGTTTTCTTCTCTTCTCCAACAAGAGTATTCAAATATTGAAGTACGAGTACTTGATAATGCTTCTCCAGAAAACAATGCAGAGTATATTCAGAAAAGATGGAACGATGATATTATCGTCCATCGAAGTGAAAAAAATCTTGGTTTTGGTGGAGGGCATAATAGGATTATCAGAGAAATGAAAGGGCAGTACTATCTCTGTTTTAATCAGGATATGTTTGCGGAGCCAAATTTTGTCTCTGAACTGGTGACAGTCATGCAGAGTGACAATCGCATTGGATCAGTTACCGGAAAGCTGTACCAGTGGAATGCGGAAAAAGGTACTGACGGAAAGACGCATATCATTGATACCGTGGGACTCAAAGCATATACATCACACCGGTTTGAAGACGAAGGGCAAGGACAAGAAGACACAGGACAATATGATGCCCAGCGAGAAATATTTGGAGCTTCCGGAGCCGCAGTAATGTATCGCAAGGAAGCATTGGATGACATTGCATTTGTAGGGGCTCAAAATTTTGAGCCCCTACGGGATTCCCATCTGACCGAATATTTTGACCAGCTGATGTTTCTGTACAAAGAAGATATCGATCTCGCCTATCGTTTGAGATGGGCTGGGTGGAAATGTCTGTATACCCCCAAGGCAATCGCCTATCATGATCGCACTGTAGAAAAAGCAAGTACTGGTATTATTACAAATCGAAAAAACAAGTCACTGGTCGTAAAAAAATGGTCATTTCTAGACCATCAAATACTCCTTCAGAAAAACTTTTCTTCTCAATTTTCCTTCAAAACAAAACTCAAAACATGGTGGTATCAACTTTGTACCTATTTTTTTACCTTCTTTTGTGAGCCAAAAGTGTTTTGGTATACACGAAAAAAACTCAAAAAACTCTCTGGTGATATTGCAAAAAAGAAAAAATCACTTAAAAAGAAAGCATCTCCAAAAGATATAGAGCAATTTTTTGACAAATAAAAAAAATCACTAGACGGAAGTATTTTTTATGAGGAGTCAAAAACTCTCTTTTTGTTTTTATAAGGTCACTTCTTGAGGGAAATACTGTACTTGACAAAGGTATAAAAAATGATTATAAAGGAATCCTATTAAAAACTTCTCATTATGAAAGCTGCCCCTCCTGTTGATCTAAGTGATAAAAGTGTTCGTGATCTAAAGGTTTTGTTTCTTGACGGCGTGCATCATGCCGGAGAGCAAAGATTGCATGAATTAGGGGTGGAAAATGGAAATGTAAAAAGATTTACGAAAGATGATGCACCTGACAGAGCGAGACTCTTAGAACTTTTGGCATGGGCAGATGCTACTGTTCTCAGATCGGGTACCAATTTAAAGAATGACGAAGCTGGCGTTGAGGCCATCGAAGCTCTGGGTGGTTCTCTTGTTATACGAGGAGGAGTTGGAACTGATAATATAGATTCGGAGCTTACTGCAGAGCGTGGAATAGTTGTTGCTAACACACCTTTTGCAAATATCCCTGCTGTAAAGCAATGGGTTTTGTACTCCTTGCTTTGGGCATTTGAAAATACTCAAGATATTTCCAGAAGAATGCGTCCACACACAACTTCCAATAGAAAAGAATCTCAGGGAGAATGGCTTAAGCAAGGAGTACGACGTGAGATTTCTGAGAAAGTATTTGGCGTTCTGGGTGGAGGAAGAATTGGAACAGAAGTCGCCCAAATGATGAAATTAATGGGGTTGAGCGTTATTTTTAGTGATCCTCATCCAAAAGCTGATATCCCTGAGGTCGAAAAAGTTGATATGGAGACTCTTTTTCGAGAATCCGATGCGATAAGCGTCCATATGCCCCTTATAAAGGATGTTACCGAAAATATGGTGGGAGAAGATCAGTTTCGATGGATGAAAAAAAATGGAGTATTTCTTCATGCGGGTCGTGGAGGCGTTGTCGATGAAGGATCACTCGCAAAAGCCCTAGAGGAAAATCGAATAGGGAGATCTGCTGTTGATGTCTTTGTCCATGAAGGACAAAACTTCCAGAGTCCTTTGCAAGGAATTCCAGAAGACAAATTGCACCTCACTTCACATCTTGGAGGAAACACTCCTGAGTCACAAGAAAGAGTTGCTTTGGATGCTGTGGAAGTAATTCGAAATTTTTTTGAAAGATTAGAAGTCACAAATGGGGTGAATGTGTCTCCCACTATTAAACTGCCGGGAGTTGACGCGTTTTCGGCTGGAGAACTCCATGATCTCTTTGTGATCCATAAAAATAAACGAGGTGCGGAAGGTGAAATTACTTCTCTCTTGGGTGAGCACAAACTAAATATTACACAGTCAAAGTTAGCAACACTTGGTCGATTCGGAAATGATCTCTATTCAGGAGTAGGGGTGTACCGCTTCCGTAATCCTGTTCCTGACAGCATTCTCGAATCTCTTGGCACATCTAAGCATGTGATTCGCAGTTGGCTCAAAAATTATACATAGTATGAAATAAATTTTCTGTATTCTTGAATACTGCTATACGTCTTGAATAAGTTGCTCTACGGTCTCTCTATTTAAGATAGCTCCTAGTGGTAGACGTAGAGTAGCTCTGTTTTCTATAATGCCAGATATAATCTCCTGAACCTTTGGGAAATCTTCTCCCTCAGTATCTGCTTTTTCTACTACTTTTGGACGTTGTACAACTCCTGTAAAAGCGATGTTGATATCACCTGCACTTACATCATTTGCTCCATCTCCAATCACTACAGCGATATGCTCTCCATATCTTCTCTTACAGTAGTTAATGACATCTTTTTTAGAAAAAACATTTACTTTAGGAGGGAGATTTCGAGGATGTTCAAGAATTCTAAATCCATCTTCACAATCTCCTGCCTGTGGTGAATACAAATACTTGCGATGTATTCCCATTTTTTTCAGAATTGGCCAAATAACCGTGTTTATACCACCACTCACAACCGTGAGAGGAATGCGATGTGAGCGACAATGCTCTACAAAATCCTGAGAACCAGGTGTTGGTGTCATGAGCCCTGCTTGCTTCAAGAGCATGTCATGACTCATATTCAATATATTACAGCGAGTTTGTAAAGATCGAGCTTGGAGCTCTGGAGTCCAAACATTGTATCCATTCATAACATCTTTAGACTCTACATCCTCTGTTTTTCCAGATCTTCTTGCGATCTCCACAAGACTTTCCTGTTGGAGCAATGTGCTTTCTGCATCTGCATACACTCGAACTGGATATTGCATACGTCAAAAATAAATTCATAAACTTATGCACTGACAGTACAAGCAGATTATAAGATTATAAAAAAGAGTATTCTTTGATTTTGATTCGTTTTCTCTTGCTGGAGAGCAAAAGAGCATAATATAATGCATGTGTTGAAATATTATCAACACTCATGCATGAAACTATTGCCTCCTTTCTTGCTCATCAGGGATTTAACAAGAAAGATAGAGAAATTTATTTGGATATTTACACTCATGGCATTTCTTATGCGAGTTCTATTGCGACAAGAACAAAAATTGATAGAACCACTGTGTACTCAGTCTTAAAAAGACTTTTGCAAAAAGGCATCATTGCTCAGACAGAAGTAAATGAAGTAAATGCGTATATGTCTGTATCGCCTGAAATTTTTGTGGACATTATAGAACGGGATATTGCTGATCTAAAAGGAAGAAAAAAGATGGCGCAAGATTTTATAGAAGAAGTGTTGAAACTAGAAAAACAATTTTTCGAAAAACCGACAGTTCGAATTTTTGAAGGCAATGAAGCTGTTATGAATCTGTACCTTTCTACTCTCCAAAAAAGTGATATTCAAAAATCATTTCTCACAGTAGATATTATGCCAAAAGGGTTGAAGAAGTTTTTAAAAAGAGATTTTATTGCCAAAAAGATTCAAAAGAATACCTTTAGTAAGGTATTAGTAGAAAAAAGCAAACTCAGTACAAGGTATCAATCGCTTGATATGATATCTAACAGAGAAACAAGAATTATAAAAAAATTCCCTTTCAAGCTCCATTCCGAAATTATTCTTTGTAAGTCCAAAGAAGTTGCTATTATTGATTTTCATAAACATGTACATGGACTTATCATTGAAAGTGAAACCTTCTACAAGACCATGGAGTCTCTATTTGATGTCATTTGGTCCGTATCTTCATAAATAAGAATTTGCTACACTTTGAAAGTCATGAATACTCCAGAGCTTTCTATTATTATTCTCAATTACAAATCTGAAGCATTTTGTCACAAATGCCTTGAGTCTATTGCGAAAAATACCCCATCTGCAGAATATGAAATCATTCTTGTAGATAATGCATCCAGGGATGGAAGCCTTATGAATCTGAGAAATAAATGGAAGGAAAAACTGCCCCTGAGATTTGTGGAACTTGTAAAAAACTTAGGATACGGTCAGGGAAACGAAGCAGGAATTACTCTTGCAAAAGGAAGGTATATTGCTGTGATGAATCCAGATATTGAGGTCCATGCCGGAACTTTTGACGGACTGCTCAGATACTTGAAAGAGAATGAAAAAGTGGGGCTGGTAGCACCCAAATTGATCTTGCCCAATAAAAAAATGCAAGATTCATTTCGCCGATTTCCCTCTTTGCCGGACATGGTGATAAAACGAATTGGTTTTTTACGAAAGGTATTTCCAAAACGCATTGCTCGTTTCCTCATGTGGAATATCAATCTTACTGTTCCTACAGCTGTTGATTGGGTGGTGGGAGCTTTTTTTATTGCCCGAAAAGATGCCTGGAAAAAAGTCGGAGGATTTGATCCAAGATATTTTCTCTTTTTGGAAGACACTGATATTTGTAGATCACTTTGGTCACATGGCTGGCAGGTTGTGTTTCATCCTCAATACTCTGCACTTCACAATCATGAACGACTTTCGGAAACAAAGGGTATCTTTGATTTTTTTCGAAAAAAGACAGTCCAAATACACGCCATGAGTGCTTTCAAATATTTTTGGAAATGGAAAGGGAAGCCAAATCCTCGAAACACAAAGTAGAGGCTCGATATATTGAGCCTCTACAAGGTTTGTTTCGATGTATGTTGCAACTCTATATTTTCAGAATGCCTCTTTTTCGAAGTCTAATATAGAGGAGTGAAGTGCTGAAGAGGAAGAGTCCAAAGAAGATTCCAGCGGGTCCTACATCAGGCGTCCTCGGTGCTTTGGGAAAGTCTACCAAAGTCTTTACTCGTACCCATTTGTCAGAAAAGTCTTGTCCATCAGCTTCTACGTTGACGAGGTTTGGAATCACTGTTCCGGATTTGACATCATCTTTGATACGGGCAGTTATTCGTACAATCCAGAGTTTGCTGGGCGCAAGTGAACTTTTGGTAAACACGAGAGCATTTCCTTGACGAACTCCTTCAGGACTCATAGAAATGATATCTACGAATTCATATGGGAATTCATCCACAAGTCGAACATTTGTAAAATTTTCAGATCCTACATTACGAACCGTGAGGGTATATCGTATTTCCTCTCCTCTGTTGGCTATGATCTTATCAACTCGTTTTTTGAGTTCTACATCACCCCCAAAGGTTTTGACATACGCATCATCACTCGTACCAATTCCTTCTACGCTTTGCAAGATGTATCGATTGCTCGGAAGGTCTGAAGAAAGTTCTGCTTCAGTTACCGTGGCAGTATTGACCGCTACAGGATTTGACGTGCCAGCAAGACGAGAAACTACAGCAGTGTAAGCAATCGTTTTAGTGCTCCCCGCTCCGACATCTTCTACCAAGAATTCTTGTGTGTGTGGATCCCAAGTAGCTCCTGTAACATTTTGCACATCAACTCTATTCAAGCTTTGGCTACTAAAGATGTCTTCTACAGTGATATCTCCTTTGATACTTCCTTCGTTTCGCACCAAAATTCGATATCGAATTTCCTGCTGAGAACCTGGATCAACAAAAGCTGCAAGATCTACAGTGTCAGCATCTTTCCAAGTATCAATATTGGTATCAAATACCTCTTTTTGGAGAAAGACATTGAGTGATCCTCGAATAATTCGAGAACCGCCTCCACCACCTCCGCCTCCACTTCCGCCGCTTCGTGGCCCGACAACAAAGACGTCTTCTGTAGCAGTATCACCAGTCTCGACAATTGTCGCAATATTGGTAAAGAGTGAACTTTGGTTTGTAGGAATACCAGAGTTACTAGCCGTAGCGTTGTACGTAATGGTCACAGTGTTTCCACTCCCTTCCAGATCGGTAATGATAAAGGGTGAGTTTCCTGAAGCACTGCCTCCTGCACTAAATACAAATGAAACTGTTGAAGGGAGAAAGGTGAGTGATCCTCCATTGTTTCCAGCACCCAGAACATCGGTTACGGTAAAGCTTTGTGCAATTGACGAATCATTCGTGACCGTAATAGCATATTGAGTTTGTTGTCCGGTCACCAAGCTCACTGGATTTGCGATCTTAACAATAGAAAGATTGACATCTGTTTCTACTGGAACTGTTGCTGATGATTGATTGTCTGAAGGATCAATATCTACTTCATCCTGATTAATCTCAGCAGTGTTGATAATGTCTCCTGTGGCGTCATCTTTGACGGTTGCCATATAGGTTATGACCTGTGCAGGAGTTGTTTTTTCCAGATCGATGGAGCTGCATCTGATCCCCATGGGTCCACCATTTATCTTAAGTGGATCACCCAGATCAACGTATGCACAGTTGGCAGGAAGAGAATTGAGATCAATATCAAGTTTGGATTCATCAATATCATCTTCTATGGTCACATTGGTTGCTATATCGTTGCCTTCATTAAAGTACGTCAGAGTATAGGTGAGCACTTGTCCAGGGATCGCTACGACGGTATCAACTGTTTTTTCAATGTGAGTATCCACTTCTACGACTCCTGGGAGTTCCACCACAACAGTATTTCCAAAGATATTTTCCATTCGGAAATCAGAATTTGCTGGCCAATTTGCTGTAGCATTGACGGTTACTTCAAAAGTCACACTGACTGATTGTCCATTGGGGACATCCATTGCCGGCCAGGTAATCGCTCCCCCTGCCTCAGCTCCTCCATCAGAAATAGATCCGAGAACAGCATATTCCAGAATGTCATTCACATCATCTGAGAAGACGAAGTTGAGAAAATCGGCACTTCCAGTATTATTTGCTGTCAGGGTATATACCAGAACATGATTTTCATCAGCATTTACATTCGTTCCCTGCTCTTGAGTATCAGTATTAAGCACTGATTTTGAGATATTCAAATCTGGAATAGTAACAACAGTCACACTGTTTCCATAAGCATTTCTCAGGGTGAAGTCACCTCCTTGTGGAAGTGGATTGAGAATTTGCACTTGGAATGTTTTCACAAGAGTGTCTCCTGCAGCAATATCAGCTGGAGGCCATGAAATAATTTGCTCTCCAAATGCATTGGTATCGATTATTCCTCCTCCAGAATCGATCACAGTGGCATATTCTAGGATATCGCTAACGTCATCTTCTACAACAAATGCGTTGTGCGTAGCGGCTCCTATATTCTCTACATACAGATTGTAAGTGAGAATATCTCCTGCCTCTGCATTGCTCGCAATAACTTCTGACCCTCCATTGATTGCAACTGTTTTTGATTTCTGTAAACTCGGAAGAGTAACTGTTGTTGTCACGTTTCCAAAAATATTTGTCAGAACAAAATCTCCTTGATGCTGAGAAAGTGTCTCCTCGTCAAAGATCACAATACGAAACTTGACTTCCTGTGTTTGGAAAGCAGGAACATCAAATCCTGCTCCTCCATTATCCCAAGTGATAGTATTGCCATTCAGAACTCCTCCTCCAAAGAGTGAAGTATTTGCTGGTGGATCATTGTATACCAGGTTGGAAAGCTCCAGAACATCTGTTACATCATCATTAAAGACATATCCATTCATATCAACATCTCCAGCAGTATATGAAAGCACGTATTCAATTTCATCACCAGGTTGCGCTTGAACGGCTGTGGAAGTAATCCCTGTACTAAGATTGGTAACACGTTTTGCTATTGAGTCTCTATTGTTTTCATCAACGACTACAGTGACATCATCATCGTTGTTGAGTTGGTTGGTTTCACTTGCTACGGGAATTACAGCGCTTTCAATATGAGCAGTACAATCAAATGATTCTGGAGTGAGTTCTCCATATCCATCTTGCAGTTCTGCCTCAAAGGTAAGTGGTCCGCTGCTGCCAGCCAGTACCGTTCCTAAGTCCCAGACAATGATATTGTTTACATTGTCTATACTCAGCGCTCCAGAGGCACTCAAGATATTGATCGCATCATCAGCACAATCAACGGTAACAATTGTTTGTTCCATATCGATATTTCCCAGGTTTTCCCAAATCAGATCATAGGTGAGCAGGGTGGGTACTCGTGGTGGTCCCACAATAGTTGGTGGCACTGAGGTGTCATCTACATTGATCGTAATCGCCAGATCAGGTTGTTCGAGGCGTACGGTGACAAAGTTTCCAAAGATATTGGTAAGGGTAAAGTCTGATTGTGGCCAGTCGTTTTCTGCTTTTACAGTAACTTCAAATGTAACGCTTACGGTCTGACCGAAAGGAATGGTCATAGCAGGCCAGGTAATGACTCCTGCATTTTCTGCTCCTCCATCAGAGATACTGTCGATATCTGCATATTCCAGAATATCATTCACATCATCGATAAACACATAATCCTGTACATCTGCCGTGCCAGAATTTGACGCGCTGAGTGTATAGGTGAGGACATCATCTGCATCAGCCTTCACATCATCTCCAGTTTCCTGTGAGTTTTCATTCAGGACAGATTTCGCAAGTTCAAGTTCTGGAACTGGAGGCTTAATGGTAAGTCGAGCTGTGTCTGTGTCGTTTACAGGATTGGTATCATTGCTGGTGGTATTGATCACTACCAAATTATCAACCAAAAGGTTCCCATTGGTAAGGTTTTCACCAGCGATAGCGGTATAGACAATAGTTCCAGTATCTCCAGGGTTCAAAGTTCCCAGAGAACACGTAATTTTGAGATTTGGTTCGTCTACATTACAAAATCCATCTGCAGGGGGTTGTACTTCCAGCGTGTGGATAGTACCAGTAGAAGAATTTTGTACCTGATCAATAACAGTAACATTGTATGCTACCTCCAGACCGACATTTGCATAGTCGAGTGTATAGGTCACTATGTCTCCAGGAAATACTTCTGCCGGATTTACTTCTTTCATAATCGAAACATCTGGCTCAAGGCTTTCTATGATAGTCACCATAGCATCATCTGTATTATTTCCTTGATTTGCAGGTGGCTCATTGGTTGCTGAGATTTCAACGTCATTAAGGATCACATCTCCCGCGTTCCCACTGACTTTTGCTGTGTAGGTAATAGTTCCGGATGCATTAGCAGCAAGATCGTTAAGAACACAAATAATACCGTCATCAGTTACCTTTGGAACACATACTCCTCCAGTAGTTGGTTGCTCAGTAATCATAAAATCGCTCGCTGATCCGGTAGAGTTTATAAGATCAATACTATCTTCAAGGGTGACATTCATTGCAGGATCAGTTCCCAAGTTTTGGTAGGTGAGAGTATAGGTAACCGTTCCTTCTGAAAAAGAACTGATAGGGTTCGCTTCCTTGGTGACAGTAACATCTATGTCCTGCGGTTCTTCTACTTCAACAGCTACTGCACATTGTCCTGATTGCTGGAATTGATCAAAAACGGTAAGTGTAAAATCAGTATTTTGGACAATAGGGCCTACAGGAGACACACATCCGTCCTGAGAAAAATCATTTGGACCGGGAATAGAAGCATCTGGTTCTGAATCTAAAATTCCATTCCCTGATCCTCCGATCACCGTCCAGCAAAGCTCTATTGATTGTTCAGCGGTCACTGGATTTGGCTCTGCACTCAGAGTACAAGTTGGAGCTTCGGGAAGATCAATAAAGACCCTCTCTTCATCATGATTGTTATCAGGATTTGTATCCTCTGTGTCTGTTGCCACACGAGCTCTATTGACAGCTTCTCCAGGAGCAATGGCGACAGCTTGGTATTCTACAAATCTACTCTCGCCAGCAGATAAATCTCCTGCAGTACATACAATACGCGGATTGCCATTTGGCGGATTGGGAATATCCTGACAGCTGACTCCTGCACTCATGCCGATAAACTGTACAATAGAAACTCTGGTCGCGTCATACACATCTATCACCCGTACATTGACGGCTGTATCAGGACCATTGTTTCCAAAATTGAGTCGATAGGTAAAGATATCTCCTATTTCTCCTTGAGGAGGCTGAGGAGACAAGACCACTTTATCAATATACACATCTGCTTTATCTGGAGTAGGTGGATTGACTTCTACAGCAATATTACACGAAGCTTGCTGTCCAAAGACATCAGAAATACTAAGGGTAAAGTTGGTAGGATCAATCGTGAATGGTCCCACATTGGAAGCGCATCCATCTTGAGTAAAATTATTTGGACCAGGGATGAAAACACCAGGATCGTTAGAAATCAAATTCCCATCAAGGGGAGATCCCGTAAGAGTCCAGCATACCTGAGCTCCACTTCCTTCTAAAACTGGATTGGGAATCACATTCAGTTCGCAATCCAGTGGTGGCAGTGGATTTACTGTAACCGTGGCTTCACACTCGTCTGGAGTCGTTCCAGGCGCACCAGTAATTGTAAGGGTATATGTTGTCGTTTGATTTGGTGAAACCGATTTTGGTCCATTTAATGGTACCGCTCCTACTCCATTATCAATGGAAGCAGAGACACCGTTGACTTGTGTCCAATCGAGCGTTGTTGACTCACCAACATATATTGAATCTGGATTGGCCGTAAAATTAGAACAACTAGGTTCGTCTGGAAGGGGCTCCACTGTAACTGTTGCATAACATATCGCCTCTCCTCCAAGACCCGTTGCTGTAAGCTCATAAATTGTAGTTGTTGCCGGGGTCACATTTTGATTTCCATTAGCACTTACACTTCCAATATTGGAAATAACAACATTGCCTGCATTGGTGGTGCTCCATGAAAGAGTACTGGAGTCGCCCACTACTATCTGAGAAGGATCAGCATTAAAGCTACATGTTGGTTCTGGGGGTGTAATATTTTCCAGAAGAGCACATACCGGTGTCACACTCTCTGGTGTAGATGCTCCCGGATAGGCTGCATGATACGCATCTACTTTGCTTACATTCGCTGGTATCACAAAACCTGTCTCCAGTACATGGCTTATCTGGTCTGCGTTGTTCGGTACATCATTTGTCGCTCTCGTCTGGGCCAGCACTGATCCTCCTCCATTCTGGAATCTCAGTACCCATTGTTCTCTCTGTTGGCTTGTGACTTTATCACTCGTCTGTTGGCTATGGTCATCAAATGAGGTCGCTTCTATCTTATACACTCCTGAGGGAACATTCACTCCCACAGGTCCCATAACTGCATCTGCAGGTCCATAATTCCCAAATATCTTCTTCCCTCCTTGATAGAATGGCTGGAAGTTTACAAGAATAAACTTGTCTCCTGCTCCATCAGGATCATTCAGGTTACATGCAGGATCTATGATTACTGGTGGGGCTTTTACGTTTATGGTAACAGTGTCTTCTTCTATTACTGTCCCATTCGGGTTTTCTCTCCAGGTAATTCTTGTTCTTGCTGTATATTGTCCTGCTTTGCTATAGGTGAATCTTGGCGGATGTCTGTCTGTTTTACACGTTGTCGAATAGCATGATGTCCAGTCACTTGTATATTCATATTCTCCGTTCCCATCGGCATCTACTTCTAGCTTCCGATATGTCTTACTGTTATTCCCTACGTCACTCGTATTACAATCTGCACTTCTATTTTGAATTGAGGATACAAATTCTAGTGCTTCTCCTTTCTCTATATCCATAGGATCTCCTCCCCCTACTACTTCTAGTACTGCATCATAACTGCAGGTGCCTGCAGCAAGAGCGTTGTCTGTAGATGGTTTTGCTCCACCATAGAGGAAAAGAAATGCAGTGCTTAAGATTGCAAAAAGTGAATAAAAAATCGCACGAAATACACGCGAAAAAGAAAATGTTGTACTTTCCATTGGAAAAGAGATTAAAGGGAAAAATCCAAAAAGGAGACGACTTTACATAGAAAAAAAATATTTGTCAAATGTTTTTTTGGAAAAAAACGGAGACTCTAAATACACAGATGTTTTCTCTCGGGAAAAATGTCTGCAGGGAGAACTTTTATACAATAGTATTTGCTTTTTTGTCAAAGAGTTTATGAACCTATTTTTTGCACACAAAAAGCGCACAAATGTGCACTTTTAGGATTTCTATCGTGAAAGGAATCTCTGTTTTTACTGAATGCTTCCTGACATATTTTGATCTTCCACTCCTGATACAATATTTGCATCAAAGTCGTGGGCATTGCTTTCAAATGAAATAAACAGAGCGATTGCCAGAAAAAAGAGCGCCAGTATCGCGAGTGTTACTTCCACTCCAAATCCTTGCTCGTCCTCATGGACAATAAAAAAAGAATTGATGTGATTTTTTATCTTTCCAAACATATCTGTAATTAAAATGATCGGATCATTGTATCACTTTTATCCCTTGTTTTCAAATATTTTTGGACATCTTTGAAATTTGAGAGTCCTATGTGTTGTTCACTCTTGCATTCTGTGCTCTGTCTAAAAGCAAGTGATCTACCAGCGTAAGAGCTACCATTGCTTCCACAATCGGCACCGCACGGGGGAGTACACACGGGTCGTGCCGACCCGTAATATTTTTAAGTTCCACATTGTTTCCCTTTGCGTCTACTGTTTCTTGAGATTGTGAAATAGTCGATGTGGGCTTAAAAGCAATATTCAAAAGAATATCTTCTCCATTTGAAATTCCTCCTTGGATTCCTCCAGAATTATTCGTTTTAGTGCCAATTGAGCCATCTGATTGGGCATAAAATTCATCATTGTGATCTTTTCCCGTAAGGTGCGTTCCTGCAAATCCAGAACCAATTTCAAACCCTTTTGTTGCTGGAAGTGACATCACCGCTCTCGCAAGCGACGCTTCCAATTTTCCAAATACTGGATCGCCGAGCCCCAGAAGCATGTTTTTGACCACGCAAGAAACCGTACCTCCTACTGAATTCCCCTCTTCTTTCATTTGGAGTACTAATTGCTCCATTTTTTTTGCCACATTCGGATCTGGACACCTCATCGCACTAGACTCAATATCCTTAAGAATTAAAGTCTCTGTATTCACTTCCGCTGTAATATCTTTAACCTGGGAAACATACGCCAAGACCTCTGTACCACATTCAGACTGCAGTATTTTTTTTGCAATTGCTCCTGCCATAACACGTGCGGTCGTTTCGCGTGCACTAGCTCTTCCTCCTCCGGTCCAAGCTCGAATTCCATATTTTTTTTCATACGTAAAATCCGCGTGGCTCGGACGATATTTATCTTTTAAATATTCATAATCTTCTTTTCTTGCGTCTTTATTTCTGGTGAGCATGCAGAGAGGCGTCCCGAGAGTCTTGCCTTCAAAGATGCCAGAAAGAATCTCTACTGTATCTGGCTCTTTGCGACCAGAAGTTACTTCGCTTTGTCCGGTTGCGCGTCGGCTCAGTTCTGCTTCTATCTCTTCCTTTGAGATTTCGATTTGAGAAGGACATCCGTCTATCACGCACCCCACAGCACCTCCATGCGATTCTCCAAAAGTCGTAACCCGGAAAAGATGTCCAAATGTGTTCACAAGAAATTTTGAATGTTAAATTTTAAATTTTGAATGAGGTTACAAATCCTAAATTCAGAACTTCTGCCTCCATTATATCAGAAAGAAAAAATTGCTGAAGGAATTTATTGTATAAAAAATGTTGACAAGTATAATTTTTTTATACACTATTATGATAGTTTTTATAATGCGCTCATGAAAAAACGACTTCTTCCTGTTCTTACATTGAGTGCTGCTGCTTTTCTTTCAGGAGAGAGTTCAGAAAAAAATCGACAATACCCCTCTGAGATATTCCAAACAAGTATTCCCATAGAATTTAAAGGGATAACAGAAGGTGCTCGAGGAGAAGTTGGAGACGTTATGAAAAAACCTGATCCAGAAGCAGCAAGAGAAGTTGGAAGTGAAGTGTTGAGAGTTCTTATCGAAGGAGGTTTTTTTGGCTAAGGAGACCTCTGCAATTATTCTCTTGTCTGTCCTTCCCCAGTAACTACCCACTTAACCGTTGTCAGTGCTTCAAGAGCAAATGGTCCTCGAGCGTGAAGCTTTTGAGTAGAGATACCAATTTCTGCACCAAGTCCAAACTCGGCTCCATCAGTAAAGCAGGTACTGACATTGTGATATACACATGCTGCATCGATTTCGTTCAAAAATCTTTGCGCATTGTCATCATTTTTTGTGACAACACTTTCCGAGTGTCCAAGAGAGTATTTTTGAACGTGCTGGAGGGCTTCATTAAAGTTTTTTACAACTCGTATATTCATCGCATAATTCAGCCATTCAATGTCGTAATCCCCCTCTGAGTGCTTATGAAGTGATTCATACCCAGCTGTAGAAAATGCTTCAAAACTTTTTTGATCTGCATGTACTGCAACTGATGGATGGCCTTTTTTCTCTGCACTTTCTTGCAGAGCAAGAATAAGTTTTTTTAAAAAGTGATCAGAAATTTTTTCATGAACTAATATAGTATCAAGGGCATTGCATACCGAGGTACGACGCACTTTTTCATTTACACAAATGGAAACTGCCATATCAAGATCTGCTGATTCATCCACTATGGTATGAACAGGGCTGGCTCCTGTTTCAATAACAGGTACTGTTGCATTTTCTTTTACTGCTGCGATAAGTCGATTACTTCCTCGTGGGATTAAAATATCTATTTTTCCATTCGCTTTCATCAGTTCTACGGCGTCTGCCCTTGTCGCACCATCAAGAAGTTGTATTGCCTCAGGAGTGATATCGTGTGATTTGAGTGCTTCTCTCATTATTTTTACCAATACACGATTTGAATGTGCCGCATCTTCTCCACCTTTGAGAACAATGGTATTCCCGCTTTTAAGCGCGAGTACAGCAGCATCAACCGTTACGTTTGGTCGGGCTTCATAAATCATGCCGATTACTCCTATAGAAGTACGTATTTTTTTGATTCTCATACCATTTTCATGATTTTTTTCGTGAATAGTCTCTCCTACAAAATCATGGAGAGCAGCTACATTTTCTGTGTCAGAGGCGATAGCATCTATTCGTTTATTGCTCAGCATGAGCCTATCGAGCATTGATCCCAGATTGTTTTTTTTTCCCCTCTCCATATCTTTGGTGTTTTCTTCTATAATTTGATCTGTTTCATTCCGCAACATTGCAGCAAGAGTCTGCAACACCTTGTTTTTTTGCTCAGTGCTGAGAAGCGCTGTTTCATGCGATGCGGTGCGAGCCAAGTCAAGTTGGTGGTGGAGGTTCATAGTATGAGTTTATTTAGAGTCTTTCTCCCCATTTTAGTTTTTCTCTGAGGGTATTGAAGTAGCTTTCCTCGGGGAGACGGAGAAACTTTACCTTTTTTGGATGCTCGGCAATAGTGACTTTGTCTCCACAATGGAGAGGTTCTGTCTCCTGTCCATCAATCGTAAGTACCATATTCTCACGATTACAATCGGTCACCTCAAAGGTGATTGTCTTTTCTGCAGGAATCACAAGAGGTTTTTGGCTGAGTGAAAACGGAGCAATGGGTGTCAAAATAATAGCCTCTATTCGTGGATGCAAGATGGGACCTCCAGCAGAAAGATTGTACGCGGTAGAACCGGTTGGTGTGGCAACAATGAGTCCATCTGCACGAAACACAGTGAGAGGCTGATCGCCAATGGTGACCGGAAGTTCAATGAGTCTTGCCACTGCTGACTGAGAGACAACAACTTCGTTCAGAGCATGGTATGAGATTGTTTTTCCGTCTTTTTTCTGAATTTTGATATCAAGAAGCATTCTCTCATCTATTGTATAAACAGAATCCCAAATTCTCAGACATGTATTTTCTAAATTGTCGGGTTGAACTTCGGAAAGAAACCCGAGGTGTCCAGCATTAATTCCAAAAAGATATGTATCAAAAGAAGAAAGTCTGTGCACCGTTCTGAGAATGGTACCATCTCCGCCAAGCGCAATGATCAGGTGTAAAGGATCTTCTTTTGAAAGATCTTCAACGTAGGGAAGCTCATCATGTTCGTGGAGAAGGTTTTCTTTTGTATGTGGCAGCAAAAAAACTTCTTTTTTACTCGCAATCAAGCAATGCATGACGCTTTCAAGAACTTTTGGATTTTCAAGCTTCTTCTGACAGGCGATACCGATGCGGGTGATCTTCTTATTCATATGTGACACAAAGTGGACGCATTATAGTCCAATTACAGGCATTGCAAAACAGATTCCCAGCCTTCTTTGATTTGGTGGCATGTTGTTTCTACAGTGTATCTTTTGCGGACAAGCTCTTTTCCCTTTTCTCCAAACTGTGCTCTGAGTGCTGCATCCGTGAGAAGGCTCTTTATGGCTTGTACCAAGGCATCAGGATCTCCAGGAGTTACGAGAAGTCCATTTTTCCTATCGGTAAGAATTTCAGAAGGTCCTCCGAAATTGCTCGCAACAACAGGTACTCCAATGGCGAGTGCTTCTATAATCACCCGACCAAAAGGCTCTGCCTCTGTACTGGAATGAATGAGAATATCTATCTGACTCAGAGCGTGTTCTACGGGTACAAAGCCGCAAAATTCTACATTTTCTGAAAGATTATTTTCAGAGACAAATGCCCTGAGCTTCTTTTCAAACTGCACTGTTTTGGGATCATGAGATGAGCTTTCTCCAAAAAATTTTAACTGAGCATCAGGGTATTCATTCAGAAGTATTTTTGCAGATTGCAAAAAAATATCTTGACCTTTCCAAATATCAAGTCGTCCGATGATACCAAGTATGGGGTGCTTCTCATCAAAACTCTTCTGAGAGGTGTTTTGAAATTTTTTCAGATCGACCCCATTTGGAATAACACTGATTTTTTTTTCAGAAGCGCCTTTTTGGATCAAATCATTTCTTACCCCTTGAGAACAAGCGCAAATGAGGTTGGCACTAGAAGCATATCGCTTAACTGCCCATGCAGGAAAAGTAAAGTCATGAACAAAGAACGAGAGCTTTGGTCTGCGCAGTGGTGGTATTTTTTTGATCGCTTGGGATGCGAGGATGTGAGCGCGAATGGAATTGGTGTGTACGAGATCAAATTTTTTACCAGCTTTTTCAATATATTTCCTCAGTTTTTTTGTCGCTTGGAAAAATTGAAAAATACGTACAGGTGTAATGGGCTTAAGGCGTGAGAAAGAAAATGTTTCCACCGCGTAATGACCCGAAAACTGGTGTATGTTTTTTTCTCCAGTAAGCACCGTAATTTCAAAATCCTCAGCAAGATATGGTAATACGTCCAGTGAAAACATTTCTGCTCCGCCAAGAAAATCTGCGGGGTCAAGCCAAATAATTTTGCGTCTTACACTCATAAAAACCAAGTAGAAACTCCTCCGAGAGTATACGTTGTAAATTTTGAATTATAAATTTTAAATTTTGAATGCAAAAAAAACCTCTTTCCGTCACAATCCATATGTGCAAACGGACTTTCTCATAATTGGCTCTGGCATTGCTGGCCTGTCACTCGCTCTGAAGCTTTCTGAACTTGGGGAAGTCGTCATTCTGACAAAAAAAGGTGTCACTTCAGGATCTACAGGACTTGCTCAAGGTGGAATCGCCGGGGTGACAAACCCTGAGAAAGATTCTCCAGAAAATCATTTTCGCGACACAATGAAAGCTGGAGCACATCATAATGATGAAAATGCTGTAAAATTACTTGTTGAGAATGGAGAAAAAGCGTTAAAGGATTTGCAAAAATGGGGAGTAGAGTTCGATTTTTCACTCCACCGAGAAGGCGGTCATACCTATGCTCGTGTTTTTCACGTAGCTGATGAGACGGGACGTGTAGTACAGGAAATTTTGTCTGATGAAGTTGTAAAAAACAAAAAAATAAAACTCGTGGAAAACGCATTTGCTACTGATCTTATAGCAGAAAATGGACATGTCTGTGGAATATATTTTTTTCAAAATGGAAAAAATTCTTCCTGTTTCGCCAAATGTACAATCCTTGCTACTGGTGGAGCCGGACAGGCATATGAAAAAACAACCAATCCCAGTATTATCACTGGAGATGGGATGGCTATTGCCGCGCGTGCCGGCGCTGAGCTGAAGGATATGGAGTTTGTGCAGTTTCATCCCACAACACTTGATATGCCGCGAGACCCACTGTTTCTCTTATCCGAAGCCTTGCGTGGAGCAGGGGCAAAGATTGTGGATGAAGACGAGAACCAATTTGTAGATGAACTTGCCGCGCGAGATATCGTGGCAAGAAGTATTTTTGAAAATCTTTCTCAGGGGAAAAAAGTATTTCTCGATTTTAGACAGAGAGCCGAACGTAAATTGGAAAAAGAGTTTCCTATGATTTTTGAAAATCTTCTTTCGTTTGGCTTCAATCTGGCACACGACCTCATTCCTATCTCCCTTGCAGCACACTTTCTCTGTGGTGGAGTTGCCACCGACCTTCACGGAAAAACAAGCTTGCAGAATCTTTTTGCTCTTGGGGAAACCGCTTGTACCGGAGTACATGGAGCAAATAGATTAGCCAGTAACTCACTTCTTGAGGGCGTGGTTTTTGCCGATCAAATCTATAGATACTGCAAAAAAAACATGACTGAAGTGATGACCACTTCTTCTTGCGCGAACAGTGCGGAAATAAACTTTGTTTCTGAAACGAAGAAAGATCAAGAAATTCGACAACAGATCCAGAGTACAATGCAATTATCTGTGGGAGTTGTCCGAAATCAAAACGGGATGAAATTGGCCCTTAAAAAGCTACACCATTTACATCCCAAAGGAACCGAAGTGAAAAACTTGCTTCTGGTCGCGACTGAAATCACCAAAGCAGCACTGCAAAGAAAGAAATCACTTGGATGTCATGTTATTATCTAGGAAATATATTTTTTTGAGTCAAAACACAGAACGTGGTACCCATGGCTGTACGCAATGCGAAACGAATGGCTACAGCTATTGACTGTTTTTATGGGCAAATTAAAGGATCGCTTAAGGAAGAGGATAATCGAATAGTGACTGATGTCTTTATAAGTATTTTTTCCAGAAAATACAAGATTTTGTTCGAATACAGTTCGATGACCGAGCTGAATTCGAATCCAGTTTGAAAAGAAAAATGTAAAAGAATTAATCTAAGCCTTTCTTTTTTCTTATTTCATAAACATCATTCCAAAAACTCTTTTGGTCCTTTTTGATTTTTCTCAGTTCTTTTTTACTTTTTGTCCAAAGTGCTTCCGGTATTCCTGAGTTATTAATTATATTTTTCACAATTCTAGCACTCCGAATTACTTCTTTGTTCCCATGAAAATCTAGCCGAGTAGTCCACCTTTTGTCAGGGCTGTTGTAATGATTAAAACTACTTCCCAGTGCATCGGGAAATTTTTCGAATCCACAAGCTAATAGGAAGTTTTCAAACTCCTTGAAGCACCAATTTTTCAAAGCCATTCACTAAGTTTTTAGAACGAGAAAGTGGCTTATCAACATACACCTCTATATCCCACTTTGATTTAACTGACCTTGGTTGATTCCTTGGCTTTTTAATTTCCTGAATTTTGTCTGAAAGATAGTTTTCCAGAATGTCCCAATATTCTTTTTCTGCCTTTCTATCCAATAAATCTGGTGAAAGCTTATTTTTAATCACATTATGTACGTGAGACATGCACATAATAAAAATTTCTGCAGCTAACTCATCTGGATCATTTCCTTCAGATTCAGCAACTATATCTAAATCAAGACATATTCCAAATAGTCCACCACCCCTTTTCTTTTGAATTAGAATGTTGAAACTCTCGGGAAGCCGTTGCCTGTATTTTTTTGGAATATTCATAAGCGTTCTGCATAGTATATCAAATTTTAGGGTAGATGAGAATAGGTAAGTAGGCTAGGTACCAAAACCTATTGACAGATTCTACTCAAGATCAAATCTTGTAATATTATTGTATATTTTATTTATCTTGTCAATGATGGTACCCCGGACAGGATGGTCTTACATTCTCGTCCGCCTCAGGCGGACTCCGAGGTCGATGACTTAAATACTCATCCCGTAAAACGGGATTCGTTTTTCGTTACGAACCTAAAGACGGTTCTGCAATCATATCAAAACACCATTTCTGCAATCCGCTTTGCGGATTTTAGAAATGGTACCCCGGACAGGATTCGAACCTGTGACCTTCACCTTAGAAGGGTGCCGCTCTATCCAGCTGAGCTACCGGGGCAAAAAGTGAATGAAGTGTTTTTAATGTGTTAATGCCCTAGACAGTGCTGCCTGTCCGCCGAAGGAGGAAGCTACCGGGGCGAGAACAAAGGGATTGTAGAAGAAACCATTCCCCTTCAGCAATCATTTTCTTCTTTCTCTGTTTCTGTTTTTTTGAGAAAATGCCGTCTGAGTCAGGCTTTTTATACAATAGAAATGAAAAAAATACTCTCTCTCCTTCTTTCACTCTCTCTCCTGAGCGCATGCTCATGGTTTTCAAAAGATGATCCCGATGCTCCTTCCGCGGAAGAATTTACCAATTTTGAGGCAGTCATGACCAAAATGCACAAGTCTTTTACTGAAGATATTGTGTCCTCCTTTCCTGAGTACGAAGTCCCTCTCAAAAACAACACTTCTTTTCTCTTGGCGGGAACACTTACTCCTTCTCAAGAAGATGTGGTAGGGCTTGATCAACTTACCTTTAATATTACCGTGGATGGCAACAATGATTTTACAGATGAAAATAATCCTCAAGGACAATCCACTATGCAATTGAATGCAGAGGTCACTGGTAATGAGCCTGGGAGTGGATTTGCGGAAATAATTTTTAAAGTAGTTGATCAGCAGTTTTTTCTCTCACTCCAAAAACTTGTTGCTAATGCCAATGGAGAACAAGTTCCTGTAGAACTTTTTGCCAATGAATACTTGGGGAAATGGTTTTCCCTGGATTTTGAAGGACTGAATGGTTACATAGCTGATTCTGCTAAGACTGAGGGATTTCGTATTCAAAATTCTTTCCAAAATCCAAATATTATTTTGCAGCAAACAAAAAAGAGATTTCAGAATGCAATAAATAAGATTCACCTTTGGAAACTCAAAAAAGTGCTCCCAGTCGAAAATGGGATGTATAAATATGAAGTGGAGCTGAACCAGGAAGTTCTCAAAAATGGAGTGCTCGCTCTTGCGGAGTTCTTTTATACCAATCCAGATGGAACAGTGCGAAGAGAAGAGTTTGAACAGACCAAGGTACGAGTAGAAGAGGAATTTTCTGAAGATGTTATTGCGCAAGGGGTGCTTTCTGTAGACATGCAGAATTTTCAGTACTTTGACTTTGTGGGAACTCTCGCCGGAAATAATGAGATGGGTGATATCACTATGAGCCGCACTGCAGAGAAGATGCAACTGCTCTTCGATCCCAAAGGAGCCAGTCAGAGAGAGTCAATTGCATTTGCCAAAGAGGGTGTCGAATACTCGCTCTCCGTAGGAGATGCGTCAGTATTGAATGGAATTTGGGCAGAGCAAAAAAAATCAGGAACCCTGCATGACGTCAGTGGCGCTCAGGTTATGAATTTTGAATTTGAGAAAACAGGAGAAAGAAGTTATACCGGTACTATTCTCACTCCAGAAGGAGATTCTAAAATTTTGGTTCCCAATTTCAGCTACTCAGATGATTCTCTCCATCTGGAACTGAGTATTCTCGAAAATGACACTCTGGTATTTGAAGGTCAAGCAGAATATCAATTCAAAGAAATAGACTCTGTACAAGTGGAAATTCCTACCGAATCTCAGCCCCTTGAAGAAGCACTGCAAGGCATTGTTGAAGGATTTTCTACCAGTATTGCACCATCTGGACATGCGGAATGGGAAACATTTGATCTTCCTGAATATGAAGGAGAAATTGATGAGGATGCTCCTGCTGTTGAGAGCCTGGAGGCATTGCAAAGTGCAGAATAAACCCACCTAACCTCCCTCCTGTCTGCCGTCAGGCATGGTGGTAAGGGAGGAATAAAAAAAACTTCCCCCTTGAAAAGGGGGATTGAGGGGGTTCATTTTTTGTGGCTTCAGAAAGAAAAAGAGAGCTTCTTTACATACGTTTCCAGATATTATCTTTCCTTTGTTCCAAACCTTCTTCTCACATACTCATGCAATACATTCAGAAACTGCTGAGCAATATTATCTCCCTTGAGGACTGAATGTTTTTTGCCGTCAATATAGACTGGTGCCTGAGGGTCTTCCATTTTTCCAGGAAGGCTAATTCCAATATCAACATGGCGTGACTCACCAGGACCATTGACCACGCATCCCATCACCGCAATGGTAAGATTTTCTACTCCCGGATATCTTGCTTTCCAATTTTGAATATTTTTTTGGATATCAGCATTTATTCCAGCCGCAAGGGTGCGAAAAAAATCGGAATTGGTCCGTCCGCATCCGGGGCATGAAGTCACCAATGGTTGAAATGAGCGAACTCCCATCGTCTGAAGAAGCACCTTACAAATCTCCACTTCTCGTGCTCGAGAAACATTTGGTTCTGGAGTCAGAGATACACGAATGGTGTCCCCTATCCCCTGCTGGAGGAGAATTGCGAGAGCGGCGCTACTGGCAACAATTCCTTTATCTCCCATTCCGGCTTCTGTAAGCCCCAGATGCAGAGGGGCACTTGTCTTTTGAGCCAGCTGCTCATAACACCACACCACATCCTGCACATCAGACACTTTGAGAGAAAGAATTATTTTGTTTTTTGATACTCCCAAATTCAGTGCAAATTGTTCTGAGATTAATGCTGATGCTATGAGCGCATGGCGCAATATTTCTTTATCAGACTTCGGATTTTTTTGTTGTGCGTTCTCATCCGTCATACTGGTAAAGAGTTCTTCGTCTAATGATCCAGCATTCACACCAATACGAACAGGTTTATCATATTTGAGTGCAATCTTGAGAATTTGAGAAAAATTTTCATCATGGTGATCTCCCTCCCCCACATTCCCTGGATTGATACGATACTTATCCAATGCCTCAGCACATTCTGGATGCTCACTCAGGAGTCTGTGCCCCACAAAATGAAAATCCCCGATCAATGGGATATCATATCCTTCTTTGGTCATTCGTTCTTTAATCAGTGGAATAGCCTTGGCTCCGTCAGCATCCATCACTGTCACTCGTACCATTTCACTCCCCGCATCTGCCAGTTCTTTGATTTGCTCAAAAGTGATATCTGCGTCTGCTGTATCCGTATCAGTCATCGACTGGATCACGACAGGGTGATTGCCTCCAAGGAAAAGATTCCCAATTTGAACCGGTGTTGATATCCTGCGTTGAAGCATATTAGATCAGGAGAGGTGTATATTGTACTGAAGAAAAGAGAAGAAAAGTAGAATTGACATGAGGGCTTTTAGGAAAAAATTCAAGAAATTAGGAAATTATATAAAAACAATCAGAAAGTTGATTAGGTAGTTTTCTATTCTCCTTTGTTGGCTCAAGGTTGGTTCAAATCTTTTTTGACTTGAACCTTTTGTTTGAGGTACTCCACTACTCACCCCTCAGGAAAAGGAGGGAAATACCTTGGCAGAACTTCTTTGGGATCCTGAGTTGGCTCTTCTTTGGTGTCTCCCGCTATAAAAAGAGCTCCTTCAAGTTCTTGAGAAGGCCCAGGATATGAACCTTGTGTACGAAGGAGTTCGAGAACTAAAACTGCCAAACGGGCTGTTTCCCCTCGATTGAGAGATTTGTGAGGGAGAAAGAGTTCTCTCTTATTTCTTTCTTCTGTGTTGAGAAGTCCCATAGAGACTCCAGCATGGACCATATCATAATACCAGTTTCCTTCTTTGACATCAGGAATATCAGAAGAAGCTGGCTCTTCCTGAGAAAAAGAAAACTCTCTTTTTTCTAAGACACGAATAAATATAGCAAGAGCTTCTGCTCGGGAAACTTCTTGTTCTGGAGCAAATGTTCCATCTGCATATCCTTGTACAATTCCTTTTTTTTGTGCAGGGGCAATATATGCCGTCAGCCATCCTTCACCATCGACATCAGAAAAAGGAGTTTCTGTAGCACTCGCATCAGGAAGATATCCTCCGACAAGAAGCGCTATTTTTGTAATTTCTCCACGAGTTATATTTTCAAGTGGGGAAAAAGATGAATTTGTTGCGTTTTTTCCGGAGATAATATTCAGACAGTTGAGTATTTTTATATATATTTCGTCTTCAATATCTGCAATATCTATAAAGGAAAGATCACAGTTTTCTGGTTCTTTGAGTTCCGTATTTTCTCGCACACTTTGCTGGTCTTCTTCCATTAATTCTTCTTGAGAATTCGAAAAGCTTTCTCGAATTCGCTTGTTGCTCCCTCCTCCCCCTGATGAGGGTGGAGATGGAGGTGGTGGCACAATATATGTTATCTCATTATCGACGCTAGTGGACTGAAGATTCGTGGTGGTCGCTCCAGCATTATCGACAGTACCTGCAGCTATTGTTGCTGTGACTGTGTCTGTGTCGGTCATACCGGTGACTTCGAACTCAAAGGTAGTACCATCGTTTGGTGCTATCTCTGTTGGTCCACTGGTGACGGTACCTGTGGTTCCGCTGAGTGTGATGTCTCCTGCGATGAAGGAGGCTATCGTGATTGGGTCACTAAAGGTGACGGTGTATGTGGCACTGTCGACTGGTGTCGGATCGCTTTGACCTCCCTCTTGTTCAAGAGTGACATTGAGCGGTACTTGATATGTCACTTCGTTGTCCGTACTGGCGGAATCAAGGTTCGTGTCGGTGGCACCAGCGTTGTCTACACCTCCTGCAACTATTGTTGCAGTGACCGTGTCTCCATCAGTCATGCCGGTGACGGTAAACTCGAAGGTAGTACCATCGTTAGGTGCTACCTCTGTTGGTCCACTGGTGACGGTACCTGTGGTGCCAGAGAGTGTTATGTCTCCTGCGATGAAGGAAGCTATTGTTATTGGGTCACTAAAGGTGACAGTGTATGTGGCACTGTCGGTTGATGTGGGGTCGGTTTGTGCTCCTGCTTGTTCGAGGGTGAGGGTGAGTGAATTGTTGAGCCAGAGGTGGTTTTGGGCAGTACTAAAAGTACCTACATACACATCCGGGCCTCCATCACCGTCTACATCACTTAGTGTCGATCGAAGAGAGTTACCCGTGTCACCTGTAATATTATCTGCAGTGAAGCTGCCTGATCCATCGTTGATCCAGAGATTGTTTTGTGCACCAAAGTTTGCAACATGAATATCAAGATCACCATCTCCGTCAATATCTCCCATAGAAGCTCCCCATGAACCACCTGTATCCCCAGTGATGTCCATTGCAGTGAAGTTGCCTGCTCCGTCGTTAATCCAGAGATTGTTTTGTCCACTTGAATTCGCGACATACATATCAAGATAGGTGTCACCGTCTACATCACCCATGACAGTAACCTGTGAAGATCCTGTATCCCCCGTGATATCCATTGCCGTGAAATTTCCCGCACCGTCGTTGATCCAGAGTTTGTTTTGGGCACCATTCACAGCGTAAATATCAAGATAGGTGTCACCATTGACATCACCCATCACTGCATTTTCAGCTAAAGCTGTGTCACCTGTGATATCCATTGCCGTGAAATTTCCCGCACCGTCGTTGATCCAGAGTTTGTTCTGTACACCGACTTCATTTCCAACATAGATATCGAGATATGTATCACTATCAACGTCCCCCATGACTGCCGTTGCTGAGTTTACCGCATCTCCAGTGATGTCCATTGCTGTGAAGTTGCCTGCGCCATCGTTAATCCAAAGATTGTTTTGTCCATCATCGTTTGCCACATAAATATCAAGATAGGTGTCGCCATTGACGTCACCCATCACCGCATCTTGTGCAGATTTTGTATCTCCAGCAATGTCCATTGCCGTGAAATTTCCTGCACCGTCGTTGATCCAGAGTTTGTTTTGACCAAAATTAGCGACATAAATATCAAGATAGGTATCGCCATTGACGTCACCCATAACAGCGTCCCATGTGGTATTGGTGTTATCTCCAGTAATATCGTTTGCCGTAAAGGTTAGTGCAAGGACGCTGTCTGCGAAGGAAAAAAAGAGTACAAGTGAGAAAAGTGCTGTGAAAAATGTTTTATTAGTCATATATCAGAAGCGTTTTATATCTACAAAAAAAGGATACCAAAATCTCTACGATGACCTCAAGTAGTTCCAACTATAAAATATGGACAGGTTTTGACTTGAACCTTTTGTTTCCGCTACCCTGTTTCTTGATTTTTCCTTCAAATATGGAGTCACAAAAACTGAGAACAGGGCATAAAATAGTCGTTAATAACGAGCCATATGTTGTATTGAGCTATCAACACAAACAAGCTCCTCGCACAGTGGGAAAAGCAGTGGTCAAAATGAAAAACTTGCTCACTGGAGCGGTTATTGAAAAGACATGGAACTCTGGAGAAAATATTCCTGATGCTGACATTATGATGAAACAAGCGCAATTTCTTTACGCCAATGGAAATGCTTATACCTTTATGGAAAATGAAAGTTTCGAACAATTTGAATTTGATACAGAAAAACTGGGGAATATAACGGGATATCTCACTGAAGGACAGGAAGTATCGGTAATGAACTGGGATGGCAATCCTATCAATATAGAACTCCCATCTGTTGTAGAGCTCAAAGTAATGGAAACTGAACCCAATCTCAAAGGAGATACCGCATCTGGTGGTACCAAGCCTGCAAAGCTTGAAACCGGTTTGACAGTGCAAGTTCCCTTCTTTATCAGTGAAGGAGATGCCCTAATGATCAATACTACACTCGGAGAGTATAAAGAAAGAGCGAAGAATTAGAGTCTTAAATCTTGAGTGTTCAATTTTAAATTCAGAAAACAGGTCTTGAATTTCTCAAACAAAGAATTTTTATCCTCCACAAAGAAAAAGAGAGGAGGGATGTTCTATTACTTTTTATTTGACATATTCTAATTTTTATGTAAAAATATTCTAATAACATATTTCTTTCTGTTCTTATTTTTTCTTCCGCCCCTACAAAAGACAATTATGGACGAGTCTCTCAAAAATATTGCCCAGCAAATAAAAAAACTTATTGATGAAAAAGAAAACATCTTATTGGTAACACACGCCAAGATGGATTGTGATGCGCTTTCTTCTACGATAGCGCTCTATCTCATACTCCAAAAGATGGGGAAGAATGTGACGGCCATATGTCAGGACCCCGTTCCAGAAGCGTTCAAGTTTCTTCCCGATACAGATCTGATGAATACTGGATTTTCTGATACTTCAGATTTTATCATCACTCTGGATGTCACAAAAACCAAGCTCGATTCGCTCAAGTGGAATGTGGAAGGGAATAAAGTAAATATCATCCTCTCTCCAGAAGGAGAAGATCGTTTTTCTCATAAAAATTTCTCTTTCCGAGGAGGATCTGGAAAAGATTTTGACCTCATTATCTCTTGCGATGCCGGAGACGTAGAGCAGTTGGGGGCTCTTTATGAAGAAAATGCGGAGATGTTTCATTCCCTGCCAATGATTGTGATCGATCATCATGCTTCCAACGAAGGATTTGGCACCGTGAATTATATTGCCCCCACCAATGCCTCCACTACCGAGACATTGTATGATTTGATTCCGACGATTACAGGAAAAAAATATAAATTCATTGATGAAGATATTGCCACGCTACTTCTCGCAGGAATCATTACTGATACCGGCAGTTTTCAACATCCAAACACCACCCCTAAGAGTTTTGAAGTAGCGGCAGAACTGATTGATATGCATGCAAGACAGCAAGAGATTATTCGTCATTTGTTTAAGACCAAAAAACTCACCACTCTCCGTCTCTGGGGAAGGGTTCTTTCAAAAATCAAATATGATCCCGTACATCGAATGGTGTGGAGTACTGTGACTCGAGAAGATCTTTCCGATGAGAATGCATCTTCAGATGAGACTGAAGGCCTCATAGATGAGTTGATGTCCAATGCTCCAGGAGCAGAGGTCGTACTCCTCCTCAAGGAGCGGGAAGATGGAGTTGTGTCTGGCTCGCTGAGAACCAAGACCCCTATGTGTGATGCTACTCAAATTGCAGGAATGTTTGGAGGTGGAGGGCATCGCCAAGCTGCTGGATTTAAAATTCGAAATCCTAAAAGCTTTGAGCACGTTATCTCTGAAGTTGTGCCAAAAGTGGAGAAGTTCCAAGAACAACGTCTTGGGATTTCTACTGAAGACAAAAGTGGATCTGATACTCTAAGAGAACTCAAAAAACATGCAGAGCTTGAAAAAAAGAGTGACTTTGGTCCTGACGCTACTCTTCCAACAGTACCCGAGAAATCCGAAGTTCACTTGGAAAAAATAAGTGACTTTGAAAAAGTAATTCCCGAGAAAGCACAGGAAAAAAATATTGATTCAGACATTCCCGAATGGCTCGCTCAAAAGCCATCTTTCCAGGAGATTACTTCTGATCAAGAAGAAATTCCTGAATGGTTGGAAGAAGCCGATCAAGCAAAACAACAAGGAAAAGATGCGGAAGAACTCAACCGTATAGAATCCCAAAAATCTTCCACCCCTATGCTTTCAGAAGTGCCTGAAGTTTCTTTAGAAAAAAACTCATCTCAGAAAAAAAATGAAGAAGTGGCATCAAAAATATCCTCTTCACAAGAACCACTCGTCAGAAAGAAAAAACAACAGCAGGTACCAAAGGCAGAGACTATAGAAAATTTCGATCAAAAAGAAGCTCAGAAACAATCCTCGGATGACCTTCAGGAGCTCGCTATTCCCTCTTCCGGAGAGACAGAAGTAAAACCAGAAATTTCTACTCCTCAAAAATCGGAAAATACAGAGCCTCCATTAGCAAATATTCTTGATCCAAATCCTCCTCCAGACCTCATTCCACAAGCTCCAAAAGTATCTCCTGCGCCAGCACCATCGGGAGGGCAGTACCCTGGAAGTTCCTTCCCTTCGGGGCAAGTACCGGTACAAACAGGAAGCGGATATATACCTCCCGCAGGAGCTCCTCAGTATGGGCAGGGACAGCAAGGAACCGGACAAACAGGACAGGGATATATCCCACCGCCACTTCCTGGAAGCGGACAAACTTCTCAAAATGGTACACCTTTCCCACCACCACCCTATTACCCACAATACCCTCCCTATCCCCCACAAACTCCCCTCCCTCCTTCTTCTGGACATCCCCCTCCCCCAGCATAAAAAAGATTTTTACATTTAAAATTCAGCATTCTCATTCGAGTCTGAGCCTGCCGTTCGAGGCTCTGAAAAGCCGCCCTCAGGCTCAGAAGAGAGGGCTCATCCCTCAGAGTCGAAGACAACATTCAAAATTTTCTGAACACGCACTTTGAGAGTTCCTCTCAAAACAGCTCCTCCTCTTTATATACACTCTCTTCTGTGCTATAATAGAGGGACATGAAATACAAATAGAATGCCTTCAAAACCTCCTCAAACAACAGGCAAAGCAAATACAAAAAACTCCCAAAGTGATCCTGCTTCTCAGAGTGGAGTCATTTCGCATGCTATTTCTGATATTAACCAGGAGTTTAAAGAGCGTGCTGTGCAACAAAAATCCCGTGAATTAGGAATTTCCTATATCGATCTTTCTTTAGTTCCTATTAATCCAGATATTCTGAGTGTTGTTTCGGAAGAAGACGCTCTAAAAGCGAAGGTTATGCCGTTTTTTCGAGTAGGACAAAAACTCCGCATCGCACTTACCGATGTGGAGAATGATGAAACCAAACGCGTAATAGAAAGCCTAAAAAAATCAGGTTTTGTTCTCAATCTCAATCTCTGCTCCGAAGAAAGCCTCTCCAGAGCTCATCAGATGTACAAAAGCCACAATCCTCAAGAAAAAGAAATCATTACGGAAGTCAAAGAAGAAAATGTAGCCAATATCGAAGCAGCCATCTCTTCGCTCGAAGAAATTCCTGAAATATTGGAAAAAATGAAAGGAGATGAAGCACTCAATGTGCTACACCAGCAAGTACTCAGAATGGGAATGAGTGATATGCATTTGGAGCCTCAGCAAAAAGAATATCGAGTACGAGCACGAATTGATGGTGTACTCACTACTCTTTTTTCACTTCCTTCTGAGGGAAACTCAGTAGAGTCACTCATCAGGCAAATCAAATACAACGCGCGGCTAAAACTAAATATCGTCAATGTTCCACAAGATGGTCAGTATTTTTTTCGCGCTAAAGATCGTTTGATCGACGTGCGTGTTTCTGTTCTTCCTACCAAACGGGGAGAAAGTGTTGTGATGCGATTTTTAGATCCCAAAAAAGGGATTGTAGAGCTCAGTGACTTGGGATTGAGTGACTTTCTCAAATCACGACTCGAAACGGCTCTTGAATCTCCTAATGGACTTGTTCTGGTGACTGGACCAACTGGATCAGGAAAAACAACCTCTCTCTACTCTGCTTTACAAAAAATAAATGATCCCGGTAAAAAAATAATTACTTTGGAAGATCCTGTGGAATACCATTTGGAAGGGATTTTGCAATCACAAGTCAATGAAGAAAATGGATATACATTTGTCAGTGGACTCAGAGCTCTCTTGCGTCAGGATCCTGATGTGGTGATGATTGGAGAAATACGAGACCTTGAAACCGCAGAGACTGCCGTACAAGCATCACTTACCGGACACCTTGTTCTTTCGACACTTCATACCAATTCTGCCATTGATGCTCTTCCGAGACTTTTGAATATGGGAGTAAAAAATTATATTCTTGCTCCAGCCATAAGGGCAGTTGTAGCACAAAGACTGGTGCGAAAAGTGTGTGAAAAGTGTAGGAAAGAGCGCGAAATGGGAAAAACAGAAAAAGAAGAAATCTTTGCAACGCTCAAGCAAATGACTGATCGTGGTGATAAAATTCCAGAAGTAACTCCTCACGTAAAAGAAGCAAAAGGATGCGACGCGTGTTCTCAAAGTGGCTTTCGGGGAGAAATGGCAATTGGTGAAATACTTGTTATAGATGAAACACTTGAGAGTGCTATTTTCGAAAATGCCTCTGCTCCAGAACTCAAAAAACTCGCTGAAAAAAATGGATTCCGTACCATGTGGGAAGAAGGAATCCTGGCGGTAATAGATGGCAAAACAACTCTTACGGAATTGAGGAGAGCTGTAGGGAGGTAGAAGTAAAATAGATCTATACCGTTGCGTATGTCACATTTTTCATGCTGGGATAACTCATTTTTTTACTTGTGTTTGCTGTAACAATAGTAAGTAATTTTTCCAAATCATTGTTAAGATTAATAAATTTTATTTTTTTCGTTTTTAAAGAATTTTTCTTTAAATCATTAAGTTGATCAAAAAATGATCGTGAAACAGATTCAATATCATAAAAATCCAATACTATTTGTTTTTTATGATCTTTTGAAATAGCTTTCGCAAGATTATTTGCCGCATGTCGCGTTGCAATATTGGAGAGGCGAAAAAACTTCGCTACATTTATTATCCTATCGGACATATTTGTACATGTTAAATGATCGTAGTGGATTGTTTATCCTGAGCATTATAATTGTACCTTGCCATGAGTAATTTTGCAATGTGAAGAAGCGCTCTCCAGCCTGAGAAGAATGTAAAAAAGCGGAGTTTCCAGACATTATAAAAAATTCTCCATTTATCTCCTTGTTTACCAATGCTTTTCTAGTATTTCTGATTCCTGTTCCTCTTTTGATATCACCATGTTCATCGCTTGCTGATAATCCTTCTTTGAGAACTTTGTCCAATGCATCGTGGCTATCTTTAACTTCTCTTCCTGCTTCTCTTAATGATCCAAAAACTCCCTGTCCATTATCCAGCAAGCATATTTCACACGAATTCGACTGTAGCCAATACTGAGCAAAAACATAAATATTGCTTGCACTTGCATGCTCAGCAACATTCGTGGTCATCTCACCCAGTAAGAATCCGAATGTACTCTTTTTGATTAGTTTTAAAAATTCTTTATTGGCAATAATATTATTCTGTAAAAGATCCAAATATTTGCTATGGAGTGCATCCACACACTCTGCGCTTTTTTCATAGGACAAATCATGTAAAGACACGTTTACAATAGGAAAATATGTTCCTCCTAAATAACGACTTGAATTTAAGTCCGAAATTCCTTTCGGAAAGCAGATTGTCTCTAAATAAGACGTATCTCCAGTAAAACTGACTTTTAGTTTTTTATTATTTATTGCCGTAGCAATTGGTAAGATATAAACAGGTGTAATAAAGCTCTGCCTTTCAATAGCTATATTACCTTTTGGTTTCAACTCATCAATATATCTTAATTTATCAATTAGCTTTTTAATCTTTCCTGTTGTATTCATAGACAATATAAAAGTTATTTTTTCCAATTTAATCTTATGCTGAGAAATTTTGTGCGTCATCTAAAATCCTTTTGTATTTAATACTCATTTAAGCTAAAACCAAGTTATGAACTCTGGAACTCTCTTCATCGTCCCCACTCCTATTGGCAACCTGCAAGATATCACTCTGAGAGCTTTGGATACTCTCAAAGCAGTCGAATCCATTGCCTGCGAGGATACACGACATACTCAGAAACTTCTGAGTCATTTTGAAATCGCAGGTAAAAATCTCATTTCCTATCATTCTCATTCGGGGAAGGCAAAATCAGACAAGCTATTGGAAATTTTGAAATCTGGAAAAGATGTCGCACTTGTCTCTGACGCCGGAACACCAGGCATATCAGACCCAGGAGCAATGCTTATAAAACAAGTAGTGGGAGAAAACATTTCGGTCATTCCCCTCTCCGGTGCTACTGCCCTGATCCCAGCACTCTCTGGGAGCGGTCTCCATACTCATCATTTTGAATTTTTTGGATTTTTGCCACATAAAAAAGGGCGTCAGAAGCTTCTAAAGCATATTGCGCAAAGAGAACATACCGTAGTGCTCTATGAATCCAAACATCGTATAGAAAAATTTCTCAAAGAAGCGAGTGAATATTTCCCTCAAAGGAAAATCGTTTTGGCTCGAGAACTCACAAAAATCCACGAAGAATTTCTCAGAGGCACAGCTGAAGAACTTTCGAATATGTTAGAAAAATTCCCAGAAAAAACTAAGGGTGAATTTGTGGTAATAATTGAAGGTAAAAAGTGAAAAACTATTTTCCTTTCGACTTTGGACTTTCCACTTTTGACTTCCCAAAAAGCTTGACCGGTAAAGTACCACACTGCTAAACTCTCTCAGCTTTTTTGAGAGATGAAATGCTTGCAGTGATTGAAACCGGCGGAAAGCAATATACCGTTTCAGTAGGTGATGTTCTTTTGGTAGAGAAGCTGCTCGAAGAAGAAGGGAAAAACGTTGTCTTTCAGCGTGTACTGCTGACTTCAGATGGAAGTAAAACAGCTATAGGGACTCCATTTTTAGACACATCTGTAGAAGCAAAAGTACTTGAGCACGGACGAGGAAAAAAAATACGCGTATTTAAAATGAAAGCCAAAAAGCGATACCAAAAAACTCAAGGACATCGTCAATCATTTACCAAAGTCGAAATCACCAAAATCGGAGCATCAAGCGCAAAATCTGCTCCTAAAAAAGTGGCATCTGAGAAAAAAGAGTCTGCGAAACTTGTTGCAAAAAAAAAGACGCCAATCAAAAAAACTCCAGCAAAGAAAACGATTTCTAAAAAAGCCACGACTCAAAAGAAATAAAGAAAGCCTGTCGTTATAAATCCCGTAGGAATCCGCCACGGCGGATTTTTTTGAATTCAATAAATCACGCCCCACTCTTCGGGTTAAATACTTTCCACCTCCACATCGCCTTCATTTGGCATTGGTAATTCGTCACCTGTGGTGAGCTCTGTCGAATCATTCGTAATTGATTCTTCGTCTTCAAACACCTTATTCACCGCATCAATTGCATTGGTAACATCTTCTATTTTATTTTCCACTTTTTCCTTCGTTTCTGTAAATTCTGTTTTAATTTCATCCACCTTTTCTGTCATGTCATCTGTGACTTGTTGTGTTTTATTTTTGACATCTTCTTCTATTTCATTTGCCTTTTCCTGCAATCTATCCTGCACTCCACAAGACGAGAGCAGTGTAATACTAAAAATAAGAATGAGTCCTTTAAAAATATCTTTCACTTCCTTGAGGTAAAAAGATCTGAAATCTGACATGTTGAATTTTTGAAGGCCCCCTTCAATTGTGCTATATCCTTTTGTGAAATGCGTGCAGGAGTCTTGGGAAGTTTTTTGGAAACTTCTGGCATCATATCAGGGGAAAACTCCCCCGAAGGCATTACTTTAACCCCTACATGCGCATGACCATAAAATAATTCTCCGCATCCATGACACTCAATGCTCAGAAGACAATAATTATGGCTGGAGTTTTCTACCGATATCATATGGGGTCGCACCTGTGAATTACAGTGTGGACATTTGACTTCACTGGAAAGCTGACTCAGTAAGTTGTGAATATGTATTGGATCCATAGTTTCTTCAGAAAATTCCCTACGCTGATTTTCCTCCCATTTAAAAAGAGTGTCAAATTTTAAAAGTTCTGTTTTAAAATACACTTCACAATTTATTACTCATCCACCTATTACCTGATTCACGATTTTTTGCATTGCTCCTCGAAATTTTTCCTCCGAAAATTGCTCTGCTCTGAGTCGACATGTTTTGGGAGAAAATACCTTTTTTCGCTCGAGCTCAAAAAATCTGACGATTGCTGTTTCCATGCTTTCGGAACTCAGTTCTGGAAAAAACACTCCTGTTTTTTCGTCTACAACAGTTTCCGTGACACCTCCTTTTCCATAGGCAATAACTGGCTTTCCTGAAGCCATGGCCTCTACGGGTACAATGCCAAAGTCTTCCAATCCTGGGAAGAGAAGTGCTCTGCAATGCTTGAGGAGTTCAGCCGTATCAGCATCATTTTTTCGACCGAGAAATTCTACATTTTTCGGAGCAATCCGTTCAAGTTTTGCTCGTTCTGCACCCTCTCCAATGACAAGAAGTTTGTGTTTCGGAAAATTCTCAAATGCCCGTACTGCCAAATCGATCCGCTTAAACTCCGTCAGTGCTGAAATAATGAGAAAATATCCTTCATGCGTATCCCCTACTGCAAATCGAGAAAGATCTACTGGAGGAAACACAATTTGAGAATCTTTCCTCCAAAATTTTTGAATTCTCTGCTTCGTCGTTTGCGAATTGGCCAGGAGTATATCTGCACGACCAGCAGTAGCCGTGTCCCACACTCTGAGCTTATGGAGAACAGACCTCAGAATTGGTTTTTTGAGCACTGAGAGTATCCCCGCTGATTTTTTTTCAAAATATGTATGCGTATAGTCCCATGCATATCGCATCGGCGCATGACAATAGCAGATATGCTTGGTGTCTACTGGTGTCAGAATGCCATGAGCAAATGCTGAAGAAGAAGATATCACCAGATCAAAACCAGAAAAATCAAATGCCTCTATTGTCCGCGGCATGGAGTGCGCCAGAAGCTGTCTGGGAACTTTGAATGTGAGATATTTCTGCAAATGAGAAGATACTATTTTTTCTTGGGGAAATGTCTCTCCACATTTTTTCTCATCATACAAAAGGGTGTAAATAGGGGCAGTTGGAAACATATCCTGCAATACCGCCAGAACGCGCTCAGCTCCTCCCATTTTGACCAGCATTTCATGTACCAGGGCTATTTTCATTTTTTGCAAAGGCTTACGTGCCGGCGTATTGTGAATGAAGGCGAGAAAAACATCAATTGCCCCTAGAAGGCATTTATGGAACAATCGACTGTGCTTTTTGCCTATTTTGCAGTATGAAAAAACTCTTATGTCTACTTTTTTTCATCCCTCTTTTTCTCTTTGGATGCTCATGGAGTCTCTTTGACAAAAAAGATGTTGACTCTCCAAACGGAACATCTCTCCTCGATGCATCAGAAAATGAAGCTCTGCCCCTTCCAGAAATCGTTGTAATCAGCGGGTATATCCAGAGAAACGCCGATCGATCTCTTTTTGAAAAAGGCACTCACCTTTTGACAAATGAAGGAGGATCTTCCGAGTACTTCCTCTCGAGTAAGTTTGAAGATCTCTCCCAGTACATCGATGAAGGCAAAGTGGAAGTCAAAGGAGAACGAGACATACCAGATGATGAGTCACTTCCGCTTCTTCAAGTACATACTGTCCACTTTTTAGAAACACCTCTTTCCGAAACATCTACCGTATTTACTTCTTCAGATTTAGGAATTTCATTCATTCTTCCTCCCAAGTGGGTGTATGCCAATGCAGAAAATGGAGTTACGTTTTTTTCCGATCAAGCAGTAGATACGCGCGCTTTCACTCTCACAAGTGTTTCTCCAGATTCAGAAGCAGGAGTCTCTCTCCTCTCTCAAAAAGAAAGTGCTACTCAAATCACTCTTGGCAACGCAGTATCGTATCGTCTGAACACAGAGAGAGGAACAACTGAGATTTTTACTCCTCTGGAAAAAGATATACTCATCTTCTCTTTTGATGGTACGGAAGAAGAAAAAGTCGATCTGTATGATATTCTCCTTTCGGTTGAATTTTCTGCTCCTCCAGAAGAAATTTTTGAACAGGAGGTACAAATATGTGGAGGAATTGCAGGATTTAGCTGTCCGATTGGATATCGATGTGAACTGGAGGGGGTACATCCAGATGCGTCTGGAGTATGCGTCTTGGCAGAAAACCCTGAAGTATCACAAAAAGGAACCCTGCAACCAGCACGAGAAAAAGCAGCAGCAGATACTCAGGAGACTCCTCTTCCCGATGCGGAAGAGACACCCTCTGAGAATGAGGTCTCTCCTGACAAGCAAAAAACTATACAATCCATCACTGCAGATCTGGAGTCACTTTCTCCTGAAAAAGCTCCTTCATCTCTTCAATGGAAGATTGCTTCCTTTGGTTTTTCAGAAGGAGATTTGGTTTCAGTAGAGTACTATGATCCCGTAGATGTGAGTACAAAACGGAAGCTGTTGTTTGAAATATTAGAAGAAAATGGAAAAATTGGACTCACTCAGAAAGCGTATTTTATTCCCGATCAAATTGCTGACTGGAAACTGGAAAGTGGTGAAAATTTGCAGGCGGGAAACTCTTTGGAGCTGTATGATGCAGAAGGAGAGAAAAAAACAGATGTGAGTGAGGGCTATCGATTTTATGAGAGCACTCATCATGCATTTTCACTGGAATATCCCAAAAATTATTATTACGCAAGTCTGGGAAAAGTGAATGGAACGATAGCGACACTCGCTTTTTCTGACGAACCGGTGACGGGTGAAAATGTATTGATCAGAGTAGAAGTCCTTGACGGGGAAAAACCCCAGCGCATAGAATCTGACACGGAAATAGTGTTGCCACGGGATCAAGATTCTCATTTTCGTATTTCCACCCAGGGTTCAGATCTCAAAAGTGAGATCTCTCACATGGCTGATACTCTTTCTTCTTCTCTCTAATACCTCTCCTCTATGAAAAAAGGCATTACATTTATTGCAAGCGTTCTCGCGGGAGTTTCTCTTGGCATCCTCTTTGCTCCAGAAAAAGGAAAAACCCTTCGAAATAAACTGGCCAAGAGTTCTGATAAGCTCGGCGCTTTTGGGAAAGAACTGCTCTCGGCAGCAGAAGATGCCAGTCAGGAAGTACAAAAAATTCTAAAAAGAAAAGATGTTCAAGATTTGATTTCTTCTGGAAAAGCAGAGTTGGAAGATCTCTACAAGACTGCAGAAAAAAAAGGGAAAAAGCTCTCTGCAAAAGCAAAAAAAGAGCTTAAAGAACTGACAGATGCTGCGGAAAAAAAGGTAAAACATATGAAAAAGATGGTTTCTTCTCCAAAAAAGAAATCAACTGCATCAACCAAGAGAAAAAAAGCTTCTGCAAGAGCAAAAAAGAAAAAAAGCTAAGCTTTTATTAAAAAAATAATTTTCAGCTATAATTTGATGTTCATAGCAAGTTCTTTTGCTGTTATTTCGCATGTATTTCTGCTAATATATCAGGATACATTTTTTCGAGAAACGATTGTCTTTTCCCCCTGCTATATTTGCGCAAATCTTGAAAAAATGATATAATAAGCAGATATAAATAGATACAAATATGAAAGTTTTAATGCTCGGATGGGAGTTTCCCCCATTCTATTCTGGAGGCCTTGGAGTGGCGACAAAAAATATCGCCGAAGCTCTTGCAAACCATGGAGGCGATATTACGTTTGCAATTCCATTTTTTATCTACAAAAACGTACAAGATGGAGTTCATGACCTCCCATTTGAACTGACTTCTACGCGACTGGGGTCTTTTTCATATGATGTGAAGCAAATCCCTACAGCTATTTCTTCTCCCTATATTTCTGAAGAGCAATATCGCGCAGAGTACGAGTCGATGTTTACTGACGCTGGTATTTCTTCTGGATTTGGAGTGTATGGTGCGTCCCTCTTTATGGAAATTGAGCGATATGCTCAGGAAATGGAGCAGTTTGTTCAAGGGAAACATTTTGACATCCTCCACGCACATGACTGGATTACCTTTCATGCAGCTTTACGAATCAAACAACATTTGAATATTCCTTTTGTGGCGCATGTCCATGCTACTGAAATGGATCGCACCGGAAGCAATCCAAATCAAGATATCTACGAGCGAGAACGAGAAAGTCTACATGCAGCCGATCATATTATTGCCGTGAGCAATCACACCAAAAATGTATTGATAGAGCACTATGGACTGCCAGCAGATAAGATAGAGGTGGTACACAATGGAGTGGAAGCACTCGAGTATGAAAAACCGCCAGTACTGAGTCATGATAAAAAAACAGTTCTCTTTTTGGGCCGTCTGACTATTCAAAAGGGGCCCGATTGGTTCCTTCGCATTGCAAAGAGAGTCCTGGATCACAGCCCCGATGTACAGTTTATCATTGGCGGTACCGGAGATATGATGCCTCGGCTCATGAGTGAAATTTTGCAGGATGGACTTTCGAACAATGTGTTTTGCCTTGGATTCCTGGGAGGCAAAGACAAAGAATATGCCTTTGCATCAGCCGATGTCTATGTGATGCCTTCCGTCTCAGAGCCATTTGGTCTGACAGCCGTAGAAGCCGCACAACGTGGTGTGCCGGTGGTGCTGAGTCATCAATCTGGAGCGAAAGAGGTCCTGTCTCACTCTCTGGCAGCAGATTTTTGGGATACGGATAAAATGGCAAATCATATTCTCGCAGTGCTTGAATACTCGCCACTGCAAAAAATGCTTTCCGAAAAAGCAGAAGAACAAGTAAACCAGCTCAGTTGGCATGAACAGGTAAAGGGAATTATTAAACTCTATCAGTCACTTTCCACATAGTTATAATAAGGACATATGCCACTATCCAATGGACCCACAGATGCTGTAGAAAAACCTCTAGACGAACTCCTAATTGCTCGTATAAAAAATGTTGAAAGGGTTGTAGATGAAGTTCGAATTACTATTGTAACTGGGCAAAAAGGATTTCATATGCGCCCAACTTCTTATTTTCTAGATGAGATGAGATACGTCATAAAAAGCAATCCCGACCTCCAGATAGAAATAAGTATGGGTGAACGAGGGCGAGAAATGTTGGGAGGAATTATTTCAGTTGACATACTGGCAGAAGCTCTTGTGAGTGCTAAGGAATTTAAAATTATTATATCTGGAAAAAACTATAGAAGAAAAATCGTTGAAGAAATAAGAAACATACTAGATATTCTGGAAAGAACAGAGAAGAATCGTAAAAATAAGGGACTTCGCTAAGCTAAAAACAAAATCTTTAATTTGTTAAGTACATTTCTCCTCTTGCTATTTAAAACTTAAAATTTAGAATTCTCATAGATTTCATTTTAAATAAAAATCATATGACTCCTAAAAATACATTCTCCAAGTCCGTCTGCATCTATTTCCAGATTCATCAACCGTATAGAATCGATGAGTGTTCGTTTTTTAATACACATGGAGACATAGATCATTTTGCGGGGCCACCAAAATTTCGAAACAAAGATGTTTTTGAAAAGGTGGCAAAGAAATGCTATTTGCCGGCGACACAGCTTTTTTTGGACTTGCTCAAAAAACACAAAGAATTTCGAGTGTCATACTCGCTCTCTGGTGTATTCCTCGAACAATGTGAAGAATATCCGAAATATGGAAAAAAGATTTTGGATCTCCTAAAAAAAATTGCCAAAACAGGACAAGCAGAATTTTTGGCAGAAACATACTTTCATTCACTTTCGTTTCTCTACTCGAAAGAAGAATATGCAGAACAGATTGTCATGCATTTTAACAAGATCAAAAGACTCTTTGGAGTGACACCAAGGGTTTTTCGCAATACAGAGCTGATTTATAACAACGAACTGGGAGAGTTTATCCGCAATATGGGGTTTGAGGGGATGCTCGCTGAAGGATGGGATGCACACCTCAAGGGTGAAAGTCCAAATCATCTTCGTCATGCCAAGCCGCTGTATCTCAATGAAGATGACTTTGAGATTTCGAAGAATTTTGCTATCTCAAAGCAAGAGGTCTCCCCTCTCCCCTTGCTTCTCAAAAATTATAAACTGTCCGACGATGTGGCATTTCGTTTTGGGAATCAGGGATGGGAAGAGTTTCCTCTTGATACGACTAAATATGCCTCATGGGTAGATGAAGCAGAAGGTGAAACGGTGAATCTGTTTATGGACTATGAAACCATTGGCGAACACCAGTGGGAAGATACTGGTATTTTTGAATTTTTTGCGCACTTGCCGGCAGCACTTCTCGAGCGAAATATTGGATTCCATACCCCATCAGAAGCGATTGAAAAACTGGAATCTGTAGGAGAATACGATGTCCATGACCACCTCTCTTGGGCGGATACAGAACGTGATATTTCCGCATGGCTTGAAAATGACATTCAAAAATCAGCACTTCAGGAGATTTCACAAATGGAACAACTTCTCCATCCGCACAAAAAATCTAGAAAGAAGCCAGTCCAGGAGCTCCTTCATGATTTTCGTAAAATGCAAACTTCAGATCATCTGTACTATATGTGTACCAAATATTGGAGTGATGGTGATGTGCACAAGTATTTTTCTGCCTATGAATCTCCCTATGAAGCGTATATAAATTTTATGAATACGCTCAGACTTCTCAAGCAGAGATTTGAGGAAGTGAAATAGATGAATAATTTTCTATTTATTTAGTAAAAAAATGGATACTAAAGAAACACCCACAGAGAATACTATTAAAAAAACGTTTAAATCACTAGAAGTTGGTGATACAGCAGAAATATCGCTTCGACACCTGAATAATGGATATAGCTTTGTTGTTGCAGTAGAAAGATCAAACAAAAATACACGATCTTTTTTTACAACTGATTTTGCAATAGATCAATGCCTATTACTTTATTCTGTACCGGAAGATCTTTATCTCATTAGTAGCTTGAAAATACTGGAGAAAGCCAAGAGTGCTGTACCAAATCATTCCAATAATGATTTTGAAGCCGGTGACTCAGTAACTATTCAAGGAGAAAAAACACACGCAACTATAATGGCTGCTTTAAATGGATGGGTATATGCAGAAGATGAAGAGGGAAACCCTTTCACTGCTACTCCATCAAGTCATTACTATTTCCAAAAAGCCTCTATTAGTTAAGTTAAAATTTATTTGTCATGTTAGAATATTTGATTAAACAAACATCTTTCCTTTATTCATAATTCATCATTCGTAATTGACCCCATGCCTCGCTCTCTTGTCCTCGGTAACGGCCACATGCTTGCCACATTTGATGAACATCTTCAAATGCGAGATCTCTATTATCCGTATGTGGGCATGGAAGACCAAACAACATATGGACACTTGCACCGAGTAGGATTTTTTATAGAAGGCGCATTCCATTGGATGGATGATGGCAGTTGGGAGATTTCTATAGATTACATTGAAAATTCACTCGTGGGATATTGCACTGCTATCAACAATGACCTCCAGATTACTGTCACTTTTGAAGATTTTGTATACACCACTTCCAATGTTCTGTTTCGCAAGCTCAGTATTTTGAATCAAGCGGATCGGAAGAGAGAGATAAAAGTTTTTTTCTCTCACGATTTGCACCTTTATGGAGACAAAATGCAAGATACCGCCCAGTACGAGCCAAAGTGGAACGGGGTTTTACACTATCGAAAAAATCGTTATTTCCTTGTGAGCGGTGAGTGGGATGAGAAAAATGGAGCAGGAGTCGATGAATACACTGTAGGAAAAAGTGAATTTCAAGATAAAGAAGGAACCTGGCGCGATGCAGAAGATGGACACTTGCATGAAAATCCGATTGAGCAAGGATCAGTCGATTCTACTGTAGGATTTACCAATACATTTGAAAAAAAAGAACAAAAAGTTCTGTATATGTGGCTTATTGCAGCAAAAAAATATGAAGAAATTCACCTTATGGTAGATCGTGTTTCTGAGCTTACGCCCAAGGTAATTTTGGATCATACAAGAGATTATTGGCAGAAGTGGTCACAGAAAGAGCATTTTGATTTCAAAGGACTTCCTGAAGAAGTTTTGAAGCTTTTCACAAGGAGCTTGCTCACCATTCGTACTCAGGCAGACGATGGGGGAGCTATTATTGCTGCTAATGATTCAGATATCATGAAATTCAATAAAGACACCTACACCTATATGTGGCCGAGAGATGGAGCACTCGTCTCTATGGCGCTGAGTGAAACAGGATACGAGGCTATGGTTCGAGATTTTCTTTTTTTCTGTGAAAACATAATTACAAAAGAAGGGTATGTCCTTCACAAATATAATCCTGATGGATCAGTAGGATCTTCGTGGCATCCAAAAATAAAAGATGGAGAAATTCATCTTCCCATTCAGGAAGATGAATCAGCTCTTATTCTCGTGGCATTACAAAAATACTATGAACATTTTCATAATATTGAAGTGGTAAAAAAATTATTTGATGGCATGGTCCTCAGAATCGGAAACTGGTTGATGGAATTTGTGGATAAGAAAACAGGACTTCCTTTGTACTCATATGATCTCTGGGAAGAACACCGTGGAGTTTTTTCATATACAGCATCATGCACTTATGGTGGACTCAAGGCTGCGGAATTGCTCGCAACTGAAACAGGACATGTGAGTGATGCAAAAAAATTTGCAAAAGCTGCAAAAAAAATGCAAAAAGCGATCTGTGAACATTTATACTGCAAAAAAGAGAAACGGTTTTATAAAAGAGTTTTGATAAAAAATGGAAAAATAATAGAAAAAGATTCAACGGTTGATGCGAGTCTTGCATTTGTGTGGAAGATGGGAGTCTTGCCAGTAAAAGATGAACGGATTCAAAACACAATGGAAGCCATAAAAAAGCACCTTATTGTTCCTGGAGAAGTGGGAGGAATCGCCAGATATCAAACAGATTTTTATCAATTCGACTATAAAAACCTGAGCCATAATGATCTCCCGGGAAATCCATGGATCATCACTACTCTTTGGTTGGCAGAATATGAAATGCTTACCGCCCAAAGTAGAGAAGATCTGGAAAAGCCTCTGGAAAAACTCCTCTGGGTGACCAATCAAGCCAGTTCTGCTGGCATGCTTCCCGAACAGATGCATCCAGTAACAGGAGAGCCTCTTTCAGTCGCTCCCCTTACATGGAGTCATTCCACATTTGTTTCCAGCGTGATGCTTTTTTCAGAACGTTGGAAAAATCTGGGAAAATGTAAAGTAGTAATCGAATGTGACTGACATATATACTTCAAAATTTATTTTTCTTTTCTATGAAACAAACACAAAAAACAAACATCTCTTTCTCTTTTTTTGCTGGGATTCTTGTCATACTGATCCTCCTCTTATCCGGAGCATGGTATGTATTCAATCAAAAAATTTTTGTAGACCCCCCAGCATTTACAATAAAAGAAAAAATATCTGCTGAAGAAGTAGATTTTCATTTTTCCCCTCCAGTACAAGAAATTTTACAAAAGAAAATACAGCTCCTCACGACACTTGTAAAAAGTCCCTCTTTTGTAACAGAACTCAAAAAAATGAATGAAGAAAACTCCGTTATTGATATCTCTGAAATACATAAGAGGGACACAACCTGGAAATCTCAAGAAGGAATTACTCCTTTTATGAAAACACTCATGGTCAATAGTCTTGCAAAGGAGCTCATTGCGTTTCAGGAAAAACATCCTGAATTTATGGAAATCTTTATAACTGACAAAAGAGGTTCCAACGTGGCACAGACGAACAAAACAAGTGATTACTTTCAGAGCGATGAAGATTGGTGGCAACAAACTGTCAGTGATGCTTCATTTCATGGTGAGATTGAATATGATGCAAGTGCAAAAGCAGAAGGTATCCCTCTCTATTTTTCTATTCGAGATGATTCTGGGGAAGTCATTGGAGTGGTAAAAGCAGTTCTTGATATTTTGGAAGTAAAAACTCTTCTCTAAAAACCTTTTTTGTATTACATGAAGTTTTTTCATTCTCTCCAAGGCAAACTTATTATCACCAGTGTTCTTCTGGGAATAGTTATGTTTATTGCCTGGGGAATTATGATGAATAATACTTCACGTCTTTTTACTGCTTCCAATAATATCGTCTCATTCCAGACTCCCCTTGTTCAGAGTCTTCAGCGTGCCATTTTAGCTCTTGATAGTGCAACAACTGCAGTGTATGCAGGTTTGATCACAAGTGAATTTGAAGATATTGAAGTGGTCAGAAGATCTGAGCAAAATTTTAAAGGAGCGATGATCGAATATGACTTGTTTACAAATGCAATTCTGTATGGAGCTGGGTCAGATGAGTTTCAACAAGCTCAGGGTGGTATTGTGTACTATCAATGGCAACAACGAGGATATGACGCACTTCAAATTCCGTCTGGCACTTCTGAGCAAATACAGGTGCTCAAGGAGTTGGGTCCATATCTGCAAACGTTTCTTAAAAATGCAAACTCTGCATTTACCTCCAAAAAAAAACTTCTACGATTTGATGTGCAAGAAGGTCTTTCTCCTCAAGAGAAAAACGAAATAGAAGAGAATATATCTTCTTCTCTTACCAGTATTGGGGGTCTGAAAGAAAATATGACTCAGAAAATGCAAGAACTGGTACATGAGAATGAAAAAGTAATTATACAGACTGCTTCTGAACTCAAGAAAACAGTGGCTCTTTCACATGTTATGCATCTTGTGGTTACTGTCTTAGGGCTCTTCCTTATTTTTGGCGCTTTTTTCCTACTGAAAAAGCTTATTTTGATGCCTGTTATTAAACTTTCTCACATCACTCAAAAAATTATGAATGGAGATATGAATGCAAGAGCTCAAATACATTCTCATGATGAAATAGGTCAATTAGAGACGAATTTCAATGCAATGGCTGTAGGCCTTCAAGATGCTCAAAAAAATCTGGAGCAAAAAATATCAGAAAGAACTAAAAACATGGAAGTGACAAAAAATGAACTGGAAGGAAAGGTCTCTGAACTCAAAGCACTCAACGATGTTATGGTGAACAGGGAGCTCAAAATGATTGAACTGAAAGAAGAGATACAAAAACTCAAAGAAGAGGGTCGTGAGCAGAAAAAATAATTTTTCCCCTTTATTGCAAATACAAATGTCCAAAAAAATTGCTCTCCTTCTCTTCTGCGCCTTTGTTATCTGGAGTACTCTCTTCTGGCCTTTTCAAAATGAAACAAACCATGAGCATACTGCCGAAGAGAAAGAGCAATTACGTCACCAGCAAATTGATTTTCAGCGCCAAATATTTACCGTTGGGACGGTAGGAAACGATAGGGAAAAAGAGCTTTCAGAATTCCAAGGTTTTACCCAGTATCTTGCCAAAGAGCTCCATAACATGGGTATTGAGCAGGGAGGAGTAGTCGTTGCAGAATCTCCTGTTGAAATAGCAAAATTGATGAGACAGGGGCTGGTAGATCTGTATATTGATAGTCCTTTTCCGGCATATGTTGTTTCACAACTTGCAGATGCAAAACCTTTGGCAAATCAATGGAGGGATGGTCAAGAAACCTATCGAAGCGTTCTTTTTGTCCGAACAGAGAGTGATATTGAGTCGATAGACGATCTTGCTGGGAAAACTATTGCATTTGAAACAGATTATTCCACTTCCGGATACTTTCTTCCAAAAGCATCTCTTCTGCAGCATGGACTTTCTATGACCCATACAGATAATATCCCTCAAACAGAAGGACCAAATACAATTGGGTACTACTTTTCAGAAACAAGTGCACAGACCATACTTGATGTAGAAAATGGCATTGCAGATGCTGGTGCTGACAATGAAGAAGATTTTCAGAAATTTTCGAAGTACGAGAGTGATCAATATCGAATAATATTTACTTCTCCCGAAATTTTTCGCCATATCGTTATTGTAGCAAAAGATATGCCGGATGATATGGAAGGGGAAATAAAAAAGATACTGACCGATATTCATACTTCTGCCGAAGGGAAATCAATACTGAATGCATTCGACAACACCGGAAAATTCTCTCTAGTTGATTCTCATACGTCAGAGAAAGTTTTTGAAATAATAAGTACACTCAGTGCCTTTGTAGAAAGAGAAATCATTGAGCAATAATATTTTTTATACAGTCCATGAAAAAAAACTGGTTTCGAGATCTGCCACTGCAATTCAAGCTCTACTCTGGGTTTTTCTGTCTCATTATTATTTTTGTTACCGCAATAGTATATTTCGAATACTCATTTCAGAAAATTGAAACTTCTTCGACTGAAATCTCTCAAAGATATACTCTTCTGGAAAATCTTATCCTCCTTGAAAACTACGCAGAAGATCTCTCCAGTGCTGCTGATTCATTTTTGCATACACAAGAAGACAAATGGGAAACAGCTTACGATGAGATCTCACTTAATTTTGACCACATATTGCAGGACTATAAGGATTTTGAAACAGATAAACTCGCACTAGCGACAATACAATCTGTGAAAAAGAGTGCTAACCTCATAAAAGGAACCGAGCTGCTTATATTGCTGAAAGTACGTCAAGGAAAGTTGCAGGAAGCAGAAGCACTTTTTGATGGAAGTTATATATCCAGTTATCAAAAAATCATAAATGCTCTCCAGGACCTCAGAACAAAAAAACAAAAAGAAATAGAAGATATTCTTCAGCAGAATGTTGTTTTTATTACTAAAAGTTCACGCGTCAGTATTATTTCTATTTTTGTTTCTATTGTATTAGCAACACTGATTTCATATGCCATCGTGTCTTCTGTCATCTCTTTTCTGCGACACCTAACCAAAACAGCAGAGTCATTTTCCTCTGGTAATCTCAGCAAACGGACAAAAATAACTTCCAATGATGAATTGGGAGTACTTTCGAAGACTTTTAATGTTATGGCTCAAAAACTCGAAAAGTCCTATCGACAACTTAAAAAGCAAGCTCAAGAAGTAGCCACGACTCTTGAGAAAACAAAATTGCAAAATGAAGATCTTCAAAATACCAAACGGGCAACACTTAATATTCTACAAGATGTAGAGGAAGAACGACAAAAAGCACGATCAGAAGCAGAAAAAATTGATGCCATCGTCCAGAGTATTGGAGATGGAGTATTTGTGATCAATAAAAATTGGGAGATCATTCTGTTTAATACAACAGCTGAAACCATTTCTGGTTTTTCTCAAAAGGAAACTATTGGTAAGCGGTATGATTCTATTTTGAAGTTTATTCATGAAGATACGAAGGAGCCAAATATGGAGTTTGTACAGAATGCTATGCTCCTGGGAAAGAATCAAAAAATGGCAAACCACACTGTACTCATTCACAAAGATGGGCACGAAATCCCGGTAGCTGATAGTTCTGCTCCTCTGAAAAATGAAGAGGGAGATATCATCGGATGTGTTGTTGTTTTTCGTGATGTGACCAGTGAACGGGAGTTGGAAACGATGAAAAATGAATTTATGTCTATTGCTTCTCATCAGCTCAGAACCCCTTTGGGTATCATTCGCTGGAATCTTGAATTTTTGTCCGAAAACATAAAGGAATATTCTCCGAGAGTTGCATCTGTCGTAGAAGATATGGGAAAGAATACCAAACGGCTTATCCGACTGGTGAATGATCTTTTGAACGTTTCTCGCATTGAAGAAAAGAAAACTCAAGAGGAAATTGAACTGGTAGACAGTGCGCAAATTGTTGAAAAAGTGACAAAAGCAGTACAAGCTCTCGCAAAAGAAAGAAATATCGCACTTAATATCAGCACTCCTCAACAAGAGCTTCCCTCTGTGAAAGCGAATACTGGGCAATTGTATGAGATACTAGAGAATCTTCTTTCTAATGCAGTCAAATATACTCCTGAAAAAGGAAAGGTCGCAGTAACAGTAGAAACAAAAGGGGGAAATATATTATTTCATATTGTTGATACCGGTATTGGCATCCCCAAGAAGGATCAAGAAAAAATGTTTGGGAAATTTTTTCGTGCAGAAAATGTTGTCCAAAGTGATGCGACTGGATCTGGACTGGGATTATATGTAGCAAGATTGTATGCTCGCCAATGGGGAGGAGACATCTCATTTACAAGCATTGAAAACAAGGGTTCTACATTTACCCTAAAAGTACCCTTGGCATAAATTTATTAAGTAAAAATTAAGTCCGGCAGAGTAAAATTACTGGAAAATGTATTGATTCTCACTTACAATTCCCACATCTTTTTTATTTTCCTATGCCAGAGGATTCCTCTCCAACAAATTCAAAAGGCTCTATTATTATTGCTGAGGATGAAACTTCCTACGCTGAAATTTATAAGTGGAAACTTATTGACCAGGGGTATGAAGTTGAAATAGTCGACAACGGAGAAGCTCTCTTCCAGTTTGTACAAGCAAAAAAACCAGATATTATCTTGCTGGACATTATGATGCCCAAAAAAGATGGACTCGAAACACTCAAAGATCTCAAGGATGATGATGATCTCAAAGATATTCCGGTTATCATGCTTTCAAATCTTGGAGAAGAAAAGGAAATACAGAAATCAAAAGAGATTGGAGCAATTGATTTTTTGGTCAAAAGCAACATTGCTTTTCAAGATGTGATGGATAAAATCAGCGAATATATACAGAAAAAATAAAAAGATTCTCATGAGAGAAAAATCATAAAAAAAATCCTTGACGCACTCTGGTTTCATCCGGTACCATCCTGCGGCTTCCTGTTTTTTCGAAGACAGGATGCATTACTTCCTTGACCTTTAACATCCACGGTGTAGAAGAGGAAATCTGGTTTTTCTTTTTTCCAGACGAAAAAAAGAAAAAGATTTCTTCAAACGAGCAACCTATATACATAGGTCCTAAAAACTCGTTTTTTTCTTTGATTTTGATAACGATAAAGATTCCTTCTTATCGCTCTGCGACAAGAAGGAAAATGCTACAAATTTATTTGTCAGCAAAAAACTTTTTTCGTATTTATAGTGAAGTCTGGATTGCTGTATGCAGTCTGATTTTATTCTTAACGAGAGAGTTTGATCCTGGCTCAGGATTAACGCTGGCGGGATGCATAACACATGCAAGTCTAGCTTCTCCTTGCGAGAAGCGGCGGACGGCTGAGTAACACGTTGGAACCTACCCCGAACTCAGGGATAACCTGCCGAAAGGCAGATTAATACCGGATGTCCCAGTAATGGGAAAGCTACGGCGGTTCGGGAGGGGCCTGCGGCCTATCAGCTTGTTGGTGAGGTAATGGCTCACCAAGGCGATGACGGGTACCTGGCGTGAGAGCGCGACCAGGCAGAATGGGACTGAGACACGGCCCATACTCCTACGGGAGGCAGCAGTGAGGAATTTTCCGCAATGGGCGAAAGCCTGACGGAGCAATCCCGCGTGGAGGATGACACCTTTCGGGGCGTAAACTCCTTTTCTGAGGGAAGAAATTCTGACGGTACCTCAGGAATAAGCACCGGCTAACTACGTGCCAGCAGCCGCGGTAATACGTAGGGTGCAAGCGTTATCCGGAATTATTGGGCGTAAAGCGATCGAAGGCGGATGTACAGGTCTGATGTTAAATACCCACGGCTCAACCGGGGTGCTGCATTGGAAACCGTGCATCTAGAGAGAGACAGAGGCAAGTGGAATTTCCATTGTAGGGGTTAAATCCGTAGATAATGGAAGGAACACCAAAAGCGAAGGCAGCTTGCTGGGTCTTTTCTGACGCTGTGCGATCGAAAGCGTGGGGAGCGAAAGGGATTAGATACCCCTGTAGTCCACGCCGTAAACGATGGATACTCGGTGTTCGGCGGTCCAATCCCGCTGAGTGCCTAAGCTAACGCGTTAAGTATCCCGCCTGGGGAGTACGACCGCAAGGTTAAAACTCAAAGGAATAGACGGGGATCCACACAAGCGGTGGAGCGTGTTGTTTAATTCGACAATAAGCGAGGAACCTTACCAGGACTTGACATCTTCGGAATTTTCTAGAAATAGAAAAGTGCCTTCGGGAATCGAATGACAGGTGCTGCATGGTTGTCGTCAGCTCGTGCCTTGAGGTGTTCGGTTAAGTCCGTTAACGAGCGCAACCCTCGTCGTATGTTGTTTTTTCATGCGAGACTGCCCGCTTCAAGCGGGAGGAAGGTGAGGATGACGTCAAATCAGCATGGCCCTTATGTCCTGGGCGACAAACGCGCTACAATGGCCAGTACAATGCGTAGCCAAACCGTAAGGTGGAGCCAATCGCATCAAAACTGGTCTCAGTTCGGATTGAGGTCTGCAACTCGACCTCATGAAGTTGGAATCGCTAGTAAACGCCGATCAGCCACGCGGCGTTGAATATGTTCCTGGATCTTGTACTCACCGCCCGTCAAGTCACGAAATCTGGGGGTACCCGAAGTGGGGTTAGTCCTTTGGACGCCTCCCTAAGGTAAAACCAGTGATTGGGACTAAGTCGTAACAAGGTATCCGTAGGGGAATCTGCGGATGGATTACCTCCTTTTACGGAGTAAAAGGCGAAAGCCTTTCAAAATCCGAGATTGGTCCTCTTCTACATTGTGGGTGTTAATAAAAAAGGGGGAAAAGGATAGGAAAAAACCGTACCTCTTTTTTGAGGTCGGTTTTTTTCCTGTATGGAATTTTTAATAAACCCACCTAACCTCCCTCCTGTCTGCCGCTAGGCATGGTACGAAGGGAGGAACAAACAAACTTCCCCCTTGAAAAGGGGGATTGAGAGGGTTTATTTATTCAGAGATATTCGAACCTTCTCTTTTGGTATACGAAAACGAACTCAGAACAAATCCAAAAATCGTGAGGACAATACTAAAGACGACTGCCCACAGAAATCCTTTTATCAAAAACCCTGGCACCAGCCATGAAGCTAAAAGTGCAATGACCGCATTGATGACCAAGAGGAAGATTCCCATCGTCATTGCCGTAAGTGGCAGAGTAAAAGCTACCAAAATCGGCCGTACGTATACATTGAGAACGCCAAGCACAAGAGAGACAATAAGTGCCGCAAAAAGACTCTCCACATACACTCCGGGAAGAATATACGAAGTGAGAAGCACTGCAAGAGCGTTGAGGGTAAGTTGGAAAATAAGTTTCATGTCTAGTTGATAAAAAATTACAGATATTGGAATTATTTCATTCTCACAAAATTATCTTTAAAATACGTTTATGTTCATAATACATGGGTCAAAACCTGTAATCAAAAACTTCGGATATTTGATAAATCATAAATGTAACGAATGCGATACTTTTTTTACACTAATATCTGTTACAACTTGGTTAACTTTTTTCTTTATTCCTATTTTTCCTTGGAATTGGGAATATTGGATGGCGTGCCCAACTTGCTCTGAAGAAAATACTATACATGGCATTAAGATAAAAAGTTCAGAATTTAAAAAAATCAAAAAAGATGCCTTAAAAACTGAAGATCTCGAAAAGATTTCAAGAATATTAGATTTATCAGAAAAAAAATGACCTTTTAGGGCTTATGGATTTTAAAGAAGCTTGTGTTCTACAAGTGCTCTCAAAACCTCTCCCACACTCCACGCTTGTGAAGTAGTCCCTCCAGGTTCATATGGCTCATCCCCAGAAAAAACTTCAGGAAGAGATTTGTATCTGCTCTCCAGACAAAATCTCACCAGTGGAGTGAGGAGTTTTTTGATTTCATTTTGAGCAGAGCGTTTGCTCTTTTTTTCATATCCGCGGATACGAATAAGAGCATCCATGTACGATCCCATCAGCCATGGCCACACTGTACCCTGGTGATAGGCGAGATCTTTTTGTTCTGGAGGAAGCGCAGTGTCATATACTCCATGATAGTGCTTATCTTTTGGCGACAGAGTGCGAAGTCCTCCGGGAGTCAGAAGATGTTGAGTTGCGATTTGGAAAACTGATTTTTGCTGACTGTGCAACAGCAGATCTTCACCATGGCTTACTGCAAAGACCATATTGGGGCGAATTTCATCTCCATGCACATCTCCTTCTATCACATCATAGAGGGATTTTTTTTGAGCATTCCAAAACTTTTTTCGGAATGATGTTTTTACTTTTTTTGCCAATGCGCGATATTTTTTCACTTCAGAAGTTGGCATTACACTGATAAGAAATGTAAGTGTCGCATACCAAAGAGCATTTATCTCTACTGCTTTCCCATGACGTGGAGTAATGGGATATGTGCCTTGAAATGAAGGGTCTGCATCCATCCACGTTGCCTGTGCAGGACTCAAAATAAGCCCATCATCATCCATCTTAATGTCATACCAAATTCCATCCCGCTCATATCCAGTCCCCTCTTTGTAGGAATCTACAATTTTTTTGATTGTGGGAAGTATTTCTTTGAGAAAATCTGCATCCTGTGTGTATTCCATATATTTTTTCACCGCTTGTACAAACCAGAGCGAAGCATCTGCCGTGTTATACAAAATTTCATCTACACTCACAATTCGATTGGGAATAATTCCATTTTTTTCATATTCAGCAAAAGATGTAATTACCCCCTTTGCCTCTTTGAATCGACCAATGGCAAGAAGAAGTCCGGGGAGGGAAATAAATGTATCTCGCCCCCATGGCTCGAGAAACCAATCTCTACTCGCCGCATGAATGACATATTTGTTGTCCTTTTTGTGCACAAACTTTTTTGCAGCAGTAGTAAATACCTTCAGAATTTTTTCTTTATCCCAGATAAACTTTTCTGATGTGTCATATTTCAGCCGAGTGGATTGATTGGCAAGCATTAGATTATAGTAATAGCTCAATTAGTTTGGTATTTGCATAATCTTTATTTCGCTTCTCTTCAGGATTAGTATATAGAATACCCTCTTGAACAAGTCGGCTTAACAAGCTGCTTGCTGTTGGAAACGTTATATTTAATTCTTCGCTAACTTTTTTTCTGTTCACAACTGGATTGATAAATATAAGCTCAAGTAATTTAGGAGTATGGATGGAGTTCATATTCAATCTTACAGTTTCTGAAAACTGTTCAAAGAGTTCTAATATTTTTTTTGACAATATTTCTGCCGCTTTTGATTGCTCTATGATTGATTGGAGAAAAAACGATATCCATCCTTCCCAGTCATTTTCTTTGCTGATAACTAAAAGTTTTGAATAGTATTCTGTTCTGTGTCTTTCAAAAAAATCAGAAAGATAAAGTATTGGAAAGGGTAAAATTTTTCTTTCAACTAGAAACAAGGTAATGAGAACTCTCCCAATCCTTCCATTTCCATCTCCAAACGGATGTATCATTTCGAATTGAGCATGTAAAAGTGCTGCTTGTATAAGTAATGTTTCTTCATTAGATTCATTATTTATATATTTTTCTAGATCAGAAAGAAGACTTGGGACATTTCCAGGGGGCGGAGGCACATATGTAGCTTCTTCTATGCTGGCACCTTGGGATCCAATATAATTTTGGAATTTTCTAATACTTCCGGAGTCCTTGTTGCTACCTCGATGACGAGAGGTATTTTTTAATAGCACTCTGTGAAGTTCGCATATAAGACGAGTAGATATTGGAAGTTTTTTGAGTTTTTCTATTCCAATTAATACTGAGAGATAATAATTATGATTTTCTATGACGTCTTCAGGCATTTTTCCTGTTATCTTCTGTTCGACTTCAAATTCTACAAGGTCAGATATTGTCGCTTGAGTTCCTTCTATTTTTGAGCTTGCTACAACCTCTTTCTTTAATAGTGGAGCAACAAGAAGCCTTGGATTAGGTAATACACTTGCAAAGCTTTTTAAATTACCTATCGCCATTGAAGCCTTTTCTAGTTGTCTTAAGAGATTTGTGGAAAAAGTTATTTTTGGGGGTAGTTCTGGAGGAATAAATGGATCCATTTTAATAAAGACATTTGTTATTAAGATAATAATCTATTTTCTTTAATAAGAAAACCTCTTATTAAAGAGCTATCATGTTATTCTAGGTTTTAATTGACTATTATCCCTCCTCCCAGACATAAATCTCCATCAGAAAACACCGCTGATTGACCGGGGGTAATGGCGCGAATAGGCTCAAAAAATTCCACCCTACGCTCATCTCCTTTTCCCAAAACACGCACTTTTTGTGGCTTGCCACCATGGCGCACACGGATTTCAATCTCGGCATTATTTCCAGGGTCATCCATGGTCCAGGTCACTTGTTTGAGACTCAGTGTGCTGGTGAGCAGTTCGGCATCGTCCCCAATAAAAACCGTATTGGTATTCAGGTCATTACTCAGCACATACATCGGATGTTCGAAACCTCCTACACGTGCCCTTTGCCCAATCGTATATTTGAGCAAACCTTCATGCTCCCCCACCTTCTCGTTTGTTTTTTTGATAATAAGTGGACCTTTTTGAAAGAGTGTTTCCGGCAAATGACGCATAAGAAATGGAATGTGATTTGCTTCAGGGAAAAAACATACTCCTTGAGATTCTTTTTTTACTGCAAACTCTTCAAATCCGTTTTCCAGAGCAATTGTCCGTACTTTGTCTTTATCCAGATGTCCTACGGGAAAAAGGGCATGAGCGAGCTTGTCCTGAGTCAGTGTATAGAGAAAATAGCTCTGGTCTTTCCATCCATCATTGCCTCGTCTGAATTCCCATTTTTTGGTTTTTGCATTCCACGTATTTTGGCAATAGTGACCAGTGGCTACGTAATCAGCACCCAGTTCCTTCATTTTCTTCAGGAAATATCCAAATTTGATATTGCGGTTGCACTCTACACAAGGATTGGGAGTAATCCCCATTTTGAACCGTTCCAAAAATTCATCCACGACTTCACGTTTGAAGCAATCGCGAAAATCAAACACATAGAACGGAATATTCATTTTTTTTGCTGCTGTTCGAGCCAACATGAGATCTCGCACACTGCAGCATTTATTTTCTGGTAGATTCTTCTGCATATCCGGTGCTTTGTTATCACTCCAGAGCTTGAGATGCACCCCGATCACATCATATCCCTCTCTCTGGAGGAGCAATGCTGCGACGGTAGAGTCCAGTCCTCCAGAAAGGCCAACAAGTACTCGTCCTTTTGTCATACGGTAAAATTGAACGAGTGGATTGTAGTATATATTGCCCCCTTGAGAAAGTGAGTTGGTCTTCAACTCTGAGGGATGAGTTCTCATGCTCAGGCTCGAATGAGGGGATTTTTGAGTTTGAATAGATTCAGTAATGTTTCTATTCAAAAATCTCTTGACATCTTTTCCGATGAAGAAGACTCTGTACACAAATATTACTCAATAGAAATGGTGAACGAGCCTAATGAAACTGGTCGAAGTTTGTATCAGCAGCGCTATATTGACCACCCTGGTCCTTTAGCAAACTTTGGCTCATTGCGACATAATCTTTCTGCATCTATTCATAGGAAAGTCGCCTCTTTGTTTAGAATGGTTGAAGAGATGTTTCATCATGATTCTGAAAAGTAGGATTGAGGAACTGTGAAAAAGAGAAGATAGTGCTTTTTTGTTGAAAAAAAAGCCATTTTCGCGTATAATGAGGAGAATTTGTGGAATATAAACCCACCTAACCTCCCTTTCCAAGGGAGGCGTAAAAAAATCTCCTCTAGCTCCCCTTTTACAAAGGGGAGGACAAAAAACTCCTGACTTTATGAACTTTGCAAACTTTTGAACTTTATAACTCGCCTCGTGCTTCAGTACAAGATTCCACAGGATGTACAAATTGCGGACAAGATCATTGGTCCGCTTACACTCAAACAACTGCTTATAGTAGCTGCTGGAGGTGGAATTTCATATGTAATTTTTCTTCTTACCAGTGAAAGCTATTTTCTGAGCATGTTTGATTATTTTTGGATTTGCATTCCTCTTTTTTGTTCACTGGCTTTTGCCTTTTTGAAAATCAACGATGTAAGTTTTTTGAAATGGATATTGCTTATTTATGAGTTTAATCATAATGCCCGAAAACGCCGGTGGGACAAGAATGAAACTGCACGATTGCACTATTCATTTGTGACTGCCAAAACTGGAGGAAGTGATAAGAAAAAAAAGAAAGGAATTAAAAAAGCAGGACAAAAAGATGTCCCTGGAAAAAAGAAATATTCCTCTCTCGAAGAGCTCACCCAAGTACTTGATCATAGCAGTCCATTTGAAGAAGGAGACAAAAGTCTTCCGAGCGATCATACTGCAGATGATTCTCTACATCTGACTGCAGAAGAAAAAGAGCGTCATGAAAAAAGACTCGAGAAAACTTTGCAAAAAATAGCTCAAAAAAAAGAAGTTCTTCAGAAAAAACCAGAAGTATCTGCTGACAGAAAAGCATCGCCATCAAGACCATCACTTCCACCTGATACCAAAGCTCCTTCTTCTGATACCGTTCCCCCAATACCCAATTCTCTTCAAGATACTGGAGAAGTCGACTTTTCTGATATGACCGGAGGAGGACAGGTGTCATTCTCGTAGCGAGAATGAAATTTTCAATTTTTAATTTTCAAATAAATTCTAAATATTAATTTTAAAAAAATTGCTACAAGCTAATGGCTAACAGCTAAAAGCTTTCTCACTTACAACTTATTTACTTTCCTCCCATGAACGACAAAAGCGTAAAACAAAAAAAAGGAAATACAAAAGGGAGCACTCAGCTCTATTTGCCTATTGCAGAAATCAAAGATAGCGCACTTGTTCTCAAAAATAGTGGAGTAAGAGCGGTGTTGCAAACATCAAGTGTAAATTTTAATCTGAAGTCCGAAACAGAGCAAAACTCCATCATTTATGCCTATCAGGGATTTCTTAACACACTCGAGTTTCCGGTTCAAATTGTGATTCGATCACGCAAACTGGATATTGATGGATATTTAGAAAACCTGGAAACAATTGCTGAAAAACAGGAAAATCATCTGCTCCAAAAGCAAACCTTAGAATATCATGATTATATTAAAAAGCTTGTAGAATACGCCGACATCATGGAAAAAAACTTTTATGTCATTGTGCCGTATGATCCGCTGAGAGCTCAGAGTAGAAATATTTTTCAAAAATTTATAAACTTCATCACTCCAGCAGACTCATTACCCAAAATCAGACAACGCCATCGTGAATTTGAGAGTCTGAGAAAAGGTCTTTCTCAAAGAGTAAGTGTGGTCAAAGTAGGTCTGGAAAATTGTGGTCTGCAAGTCCAGCAACTGGATACTCAGCAATTGGTAGAACTCTTTTATCAGATCTATAATCCAGAAACTTCTCGAAGTGAAAAACTCGCTGCACTTGGAGAGTATGATGTTTTGCCAAATTAATAATTCTTATGAATATTGTTCCTGAAAAAATCAACAGCGGTCAAGAAGGATACGAAATACTTGTAAAATGGAATGATTTGCCGGAGAAAACTATAGATGAAGTGGCTAGGAATACTGCTCAAGAACTTCTCGATAGCTTGTCTTTGTCATCTGAGCCAATGACAGTTAGTCGAGAAGAGCTTGAAGAAAGACTCAGGAAAATGTTTGAAGCTCTTTATATAATTGACTGTAAACGTTTGCCTCTCAAGGAAAGAATCTTAGAATTTTTTGACTCTCTGGATGATCCACATAATTATCTGGATATTTGTGGAGAATCAACAAGGGACAATTGCTTTGGACGGGTAATGCAAATGGTCAATCTGGCGTTAATGAGAAGTGAGATAGGTCTCGTAAAAGATGATACTGGAAACGTTATTGGCTATAGAGATGCAAAATCAAAAGAAGGTTAAAACCCAATCTTCCCCGCATGTTTCTTCTTGAGAAACGGTTTCTCGATCAGGAAGAATGAAAGTGTAGAGAGGGCAATGGTACCACCGATGGAAAACACTGCTCCCCATATAGGATCAGGATAGTGTTTGTGAAGCTGAAGTATCACGGGGAAGTGCCAGAGGTAGATGCTATAGGAGATGAGACCGAGAAAAAGAATGAATTTGGGAGCAAAGATCTGTTGAATTTTGCGCGAAGTAAAGAGGTATCCCAGGAGAAAAAGAGCGAAACTCAGTCCTACAAAAAAATGAAGAAAGACCTGAAGAAAAGTCGAGTCACGAAAGCTGCTTCCCAGTTCTGCAAACAGAGTGACGCTCACAAAAAATCCGACAAGACCCAGAAGTATATATATTGAACTACATTTTTGTAGAGTAAGTCGTATTTTATCTCGAAATATCCATATATTTCCAAGCCCAATACCCAAAACAAACTGATCAAATCGTCCCCAGAGCTGTTCGGAATAAAAAATTCTCTCCATCGCGTTCCAATGCGCAAAAAAATCTATAAGCCAGTATCGATAGAAGAAGTTAGCCGCCGTAAGGGCGAGAAGAAAAAACCAAAAATGCCAGAGCTTGCGCCTCCCCAGCCACAAAAGAATCGGAAGCAAAGCATAAAACAGCATTTCTACCGTAAGAGTCCACATCACGGGATTGAGACCCTTTGCCGTGTCAAAAAAGAAGGATTGCGTGAAGGAGAGATGAGTAATCAGATTTTTGATCCCCAGTGAAGAAAAATCTTGATTGATGAGGAATATACTCACCGTAAAAAACACCGCCAACGGCACAATGCGCCAGAACCGTTTGTGAATATAAGAGGCGATGGAAGAGCTACGAATGAGAGAAAGAAATACCAAGAAGCCTGAAATCACAAAAAACATATCCACCCCTATATGCCCGGCAGCAAATGGAGTCGTGACATCAAATCCAAACAGAGAAATAGGTTTCTCATTCCAATAAATAGTCCAAAAATGAAAGAGGAGTACCAGCATCGCGGCTATGCCACGAAACGCATCGAGACCAAATATTTTTTCATGCCGATGAGTTTTGGGAAGCCAAGCTATTTTCATGTTTATAAGTCCCCTTGATAAAGGGGATAAAGGGGATTTATATCTTCACAGACGTCTCCAATGTAAAATATAAAATGTAAAATGTAAAAATAAACTTGAAATCTGAATGTTAAAAAAAAATTGCTAACAGTAGTTGGAGCAATCCGTCCGACCAAGTCGTCCCTTTGGGACACAGTTGCTCCAACAAAGTAAATCTCGTTGGTTCAAGTTTGCAAACTTGAACCATAGCTTTGAAAAAAATTCTTTGCGTGAACGAAGACTCATTGTATTGAAACATGAAGGTTCAGATTACAAATCTGAACCAACAAATTGGAATTCGATTGCTCATGCGTATAGAAGTTTAAAATCACACTTCACTAAAATCATCTTCGTAGGGCAAAAGATCTTTGAGTTTTGAAGTTCGATCTTTTCCAAGAATAATCTCTGCTTCCATATTATTTTTATCTATTTGACGCATAAATTCACGACATCTCCCACATGGATGGAGTATATGCACATCACCATCCTCGTTTTTCCAAACAGCAACAATCTTTTGAATAGTGTATTCGCCAGCTGTCACCATGGTCGCAATAGCAGTGTGTTCAGCACAAAAACCCATTCCTGAAATGGTATCAATACACACACCAGTGTACACATTACCTTTGTCTGACAATAGACCACATCCAACATCTCCAGATGTATTATCTCCCATCTTTTTTGAATTCACGACGGATGCCGCGAGTGTAATGAGTTCTTCATTTGTCATGGCACTTATGAAACAACAAGCTCACAAAACTTCCTCTTCCCTACCTGCAGGACTATATTTTTGTGAACTGAAATCATCTCTTCCATATCTTCCTTCTTCACATCATCAACCTTCACCGCGCCAGATTGAATCATCCGGCGAGCATCAGAATTGGAAGCACACAGCTTGCTTTTGATCACCAAATCAAGCACAGAATACTCCCCTTTAGGAATTGAAACCTGCGGCATATCATCCGGTTTTCCTTTGTCCGCAAACATGCGAGTAAACTCTTCTTCCGCCTGATCAGCGGCTTTTGCGTCGTGATAAAACGTCACAATTTCTTTTGCGAGCCTAACTTTGAGATTGCGAGGATTCTCTCCAGATTCCAGTTGCTTCTTGATCTCTGCAATCTCTTCCATGGACACGGTGGTCGCCAATTCAAAGTAACGAATGATCATATCGTCCGGAATCGACATTGTCTTTCCAAACATTTCCTTTGAAGACTCTGTAACCCCGATGTAATTATCAAGTGATTTTGACATTTTTTCGACTCCATCGAGTCCTTCAAGAATTGGAACCGTAAGGACATCTTGAGGAACCTGATCATATTGTTTCTGCACTGCTCTTCCTACCATGAGATTAAAGAGTTGATCTGTTCCTCCTATTTCGACATCTGCTTTCAATGCTACTGAATCATATCCTTGCATAATAGGATACATCAGCTCGCTCAGAGCAATATCAACGTCTTGTTCCATCCTATTTCGAAAATCTTTTCGATGTAAGATTTGAGATACAGTTCTTGTACTCGCAATTTTTATGATCTCTGTCATTGATATTTCATTAAACCATTCGGAATTATATCTGATCTCTGCCTTTGAAATATCCAGGATTTTTCCTGCTTGATCCACGTAATCCTTCATGTTCTCTTGAATCTGTTCATCTGTAAGCATCGGTCTTGTCTCTGATTTTCCAGTGGGATCACCAACTTTAGCCGTGTAATCTCCTATGAGGAGAATCACTGTGTGTCCCAGTTTTTGGAACTGTGCCAGTTTTTGAAGCGGAACTGCATGACCAATGTGCAATTCACTTCCTGTCGGATCAATTCCAAATTTTATGCGAAGTTTTTTTCCAGAACGTAGTTTTTTTTCGAGATCTTCTCGAATATTTATTTCAGCGACCCCTCTATTGAGCAATTCGGCGATTTCCTGATCTTTGGACATAGAAAAAATTTTGAATGTTAAATTTTGAATTTTAAATTTACACTTCGTTTAGAATTTTTGCACAAAACAAGTGTCTTTAAAAGATAATGGTAGTAACAAAAAGATCTTTCTCACTGCTGAGGAAGATGATGAGAAGCGTTTGGATCAATTTTTAGCAGAAAGCACTGACCTTTCTCGTACTTTTTGCCAGAAACTCATCAAAGAAAATCAAGTATATGTAGGCGAAAAAGTCATTACCAAGCCGGCCTATGAGTTAAAAGAAGACGTTACAGTAGAAGTACTCATTCCCGAGCCCAAAAATCTAGAGATTGCACCAGAAGGTATCTCGCTGGATATTCTGTACGAAGATAACGATATGATCGTAGTCAACAAGCCTGCTGGCATGGTAGTACATCCAGATAATACCTATACATCTGGCACGTTAGTGAATGCTCTCCTTGGACATTTTGGACCTCAGAACCTCTCGGGCATTGGTGGTGTGCGCCGCCCTGGCATTGTGCATCGGCTTGATAAAGATACTTCTGGAGTCATCATGGTGGCAAAAAATAATATGGCCCATCGATATCTTTCTGAGCAGATTGCAGAGCGGAAAGTGCAAAAATTTTACACCGCACTCGTGTTTGGCAAAGGAAAACATGAAACATTTAGCGTAGACTCCCCCATTGCTCGTGATCCGAATAATCGGAAAAAAATGGCAATATCTAGCGCCAAACATGCTCGGGAAGCACTCACTCACATAAAATTAAAAGAAATATATACCGATCCTCTCTGTATCTTACTCGATGTGCAGATCATCACCGGACGCACGCATCAAATCCGAGTACATCTTTCATCTGTTGGACACCCAGTAGTCTGTGATCCACTCTATGGAAATGAGAAGCAAAATACATCATTTCAGAAAAGCTTCCCCTTACAAAGAGTATTTCTCCATGCCAAAAAACTCATAATGACTCTTCCGAATGGTGAACAAAAAGAATATATTGCTCCACTTCCAAAAGACCTAGAAGCAACACTAAAAATGCTGGAGTACTAAGTCTCAATGGTTTTTTCTGTAATTTCTCTTGAAGCTGCCGCAATTTTTTGTAGTTCAGTATGAGTACGTCTCTGAGGAGGAACGGCATGACTCCATCCTGAAGATCTCTCTTCTAATGTAGGGTCTCTGTGATCACTTGCCTCAAGTCCATCCCCCCCTGATGCTTCTATTGCTGGTGATTCAAAAAGTCCTTCTGGATCCCTCTGTTCTTTTGATGTCATAAGAAAATAATCAAAACCTCTATGATTATTACAGAAATAACAAGGTTTATCAACTTTTCTATTTGCTACTCGCCATTTGGTAGAAATTTTTCCCAAATTACGCAGTGGATTTTTTTTGCTTCATACATGCATCATGTTAGCTCCATTTTGAAGCAATATCGAGTTCTGTCGTGTCTTTTGATTCTGGTGGAAAAAATGACTTAAACACCCGATACAAATAGTGAGAAAAAAATTGATGCATTTTCTTTCGAAAATGAATGGGGTGCCAAGTTATACCAAAACCGAAGTGAAGTATAAAACTCAGTGCAAAGATCCAAAATGTTATGACGGCAAAATCGGCCTCAAGATATGTCCACCACTTGTCCAAAAAGGACATAGCTCTATAACACAGATAGGAAACAGCAAAAAGAAGCCCCAGAGAAATCATCTGTATACACAAAGTCGCTCCCTTTTCGGAAGTAGAAAGAAGTTTTTTATAATGAGAACTCTTTGTTTTTTCAGAATTTTTTTCTTCATATTCTTTCATTTCTTTAAAAAACGAGAGGGTGATTTCACTGGGATGCACCAATCGTATATTTTGTTGTAATACTTCATTTTGTAACACCTGCGACAATTCTTTTTCTGTATATCTCCCTTCCTGAAGCATTCTCTGCATTTGACTACAGAGTGTCTCCCAAACATTCACATCTATAAAAAACCCGTGGCGTACTCCTGCCAAAATATTTAGGAGAGGCAGTTCTGTGGATTCTATAAAATGATGTGCCCATATAAGTGGAGAAAATGTAGCATAGTGCACTACTTCGGGAAATGAATTGAGATGAGCATGATGGTGCTCGTGAAAATTAAAGAAACTCAGTGCCCCATCTGCGGTGAGAAAAAGAGCTTTGCTCTCCTCCAGAGAATATTTTTTACGATTATCTCTAAATTTTTTGATAGTGCTGATAGCAAAAAGATCATGCCGAGAAGAGATGTCTTCGACAGCATCTCTTTCTTCATCTGAAATTTTCCCTTTTATTTCACGTAGTCTTTGTATTTTGGTGAGCGGAATATTTTTTTCAAGTAAGTCCACACCTAATGAGATGATTTTAATTCCAAAATCACTCAAGAGTCTTTCTTCGAGATGTGGCAATATATCTTTCTGCATTCGATAAGGATCTATCTTTTGTTTCTTGAATTGATGATAAATAGATGCAACTGGGATGTGAGTTTTATATCCATCATAAGCATGATGATATCCTGCTAAAACACGCTTGATCTCATCCAGGGTAAAATCAAAAATCTTAAGATTATATTCCTTATGGGCTTTGAGAACTTCAAATAATTTTTGAACTGGAGCATTCAAAACTTCATCATGAAATCCCAGAAGGCTAAATACAATATTGGTGTCTACGTAAATATCAAGAGGTGCCTCCTTCTCTATATGAAAAACTGAAATTTCATGACATCGAAGAGCCATATAGAGATACGCTATCTGTGCCAGTTTTTCAAACATTTTATAGCGTTCAAGATTCGTTTTTTTCGAATCTTGAATGTATGTAAGGATATGGGCATTTACTTCGTCATCTGGAGATGTTTTGGTGCTGTAAATGCGATGTGTCATTTGATGTATGTCAGTTTCTTCAGGAAAAAAGAACTCTTCCATTCTTTCTTGTAGTTTTTCTTTTGGAATAAGAAAATTCATGTCTTTTTGAACATTTTTGAGAAATTCAGAGATTTCTTTCCGGCGTCTTTTATAAAACATTTGTATCTGTCCCTGTTGATCTCTTCCTTTTGCAAGCAAGGTAATATAATTTTTGTCTATGTGTATCCATTTTCGGGTATAACACATGTACAAGACTTCCTTAAATTCGGAGGATGAAATTGCTATATTGAGTCCTTTAGAAACTTTTTCCTCTAGCTTCTTTCGAGAAATCCCTTTTTTTGGAAGGAAAAATACTATTGCAGAAGGAAAGATGTTTTCTCTCTTCTTTTCTGCAAAGCAAGCATGAAACAGCGGAACAACATGAAGGAGTTTATCCATACGTATACACGAAGAAAAAATAGAAGTCCTTTGCGAGAGAGAAGTATTTGCTTATGCTATAATTATAACACTTAATTTATATTAAATCAAGCATCCTGCCTTTCTTCTACTCCAAAAATCTTCAAATTCTCAAAACTTTTTTTATGGAATGATGTTTTTAAAAAAATCTACTGTATTGTCTTTGACTTCCGAAATA